>NZ_NGLG01000001.1:0-5319 GCF_002140655.1 Enterococcus sp. 3H8_DIV0648
GTGCAGTGATGTACGGAGCGGACTGATACTAATCGATCGAGGACTTAACCAAAATAAAATGAATTCACGGTTGTTTGACTGTTTCTGATCCAGTTTTGAGTGAACGAAGTTTACTCAATTAAATACGTAGTGTGGTGGCGATAGCGAGAAGGATACACCTGTTCCCATGTCGAACACAGAAGTTAAGCTTCTTAGCGCCGATTGTAGTGAGGGGTTGTCCCTTGTGAGATTAGGACGTCGCCACGCCGTAATTATTCCGGCATAGCTCAGTTGGTAGTAGCGCATGACTGTTAATCATGATGTCGTAGGTTCGAGTCCTACTGCCGGAGTTCGAAAGACAATTCATTATGGATTGTCTTTTTTTATTGTGAGCAAACTATTTAGCTGATTAATAGAATCGTGCTATGCTTTACATGAGGTGATGAGAATTATGTATATAAATATATCTGATGAGTTGGTAAAACGACTTGAAAAGTATCAGGGTAGCCGAATTGTATTAGATTTGGATGATGGTGTGGGGCGTTATTCTAAAGCTGGCAGCTGTGCATTAAATATTAGTTTTCGTCTGCTTGTTTTAGATGAGGAACAGGATCATTCTGATTATACTTTAGATGTTGATAGTACTATCGGCAACATTCCTATTAAAGAACACTCTAAGTTGTATTTGGAAGATGAGATGTCTTTGATTTTTGAACCGCGCATGTCGTTGATCAAACTGAAGGGTCCTAGCGGTATGATTGATGGAAATGTACAAATTATTGATTTACGTGAAAATAAGGAGTGAGCTCGTTGAGCCCGCTCCTTATTTATTTTGGTCTTTTTTTATCTAGTGTTCTTGCGATATGGCTATATGTGTTGCCAGCTAAGCGCGCTAATGGATCAAATTTTATGGGATCAATGTATTCTTGTGCTTGATCGAAAATCTCTTCTTTAAAATAGTAATTCAGAACTTCTAAAATGAACAAGTCGCTGATGATATTCTCAGCATTGTCCTTAACCGGTATATATTGATGCAGTCGAACTTCAAAGCGGATCGGTGCTTCCTGAATAGCAGGTACAGCGACTTCTTGGCTATTTATCAGTGTTAGGTTACTATGAGCTAATTCACTGTCCTCGGGCGGAAGAGAAGCAGAGGACTGATTCATTTCAGTTAATATGCTGTCATTAACAAGATGAATCACGCCCTCTTTTTGCTGCAGTAAATTATGAGCTGTGTCCTTCATTTGCTGTTCGTTTCGATTGATTGAAAGACTGACTAAGGGTAATTCTTTGGCAACGACATTAAAATAACTGAAAGGTGCGGCATTTACCACGTTCGTTTCTTGATTGATCGTGGTGATCCAAGCGATTGGACGCGGGATGATACTGCCGGTCAGAAATTTATAATTTTGCTTCGTAGTCAGTTCTTTGGCTGAATAGAAAAGCATGGCTCTCTCCTTA
Organism: Enterococcus sp. 3H8_DIV0648; assembly: GCF_002140655.1. Taxonomy (NCBI): domain Bacteria; kingdom Bacillati; phylum Bacillota; class Bacilli; order Lactobacillales; family Enterococcaceae; genus Enterococcus; species Enterococcus sp. 3H8_DIV0648. Next base: position 1,441 of record NZ_NGLG01000001.1, read on the forward strand.
TTGACGTTTTTTATTGGCGTCAGAGGTGTCGAATGGGCGAACGTATTCTTCGATTTCTTGGCGTTTTGATTGTAGATGAGGCGGCAAGGAAAGAATTTCTCCTGCGTGGTCATAAGTCTCATCTTGCAAGAAGCCGGGACCATCTGTTGCTAATTCAAATAAAACGTTTGGTGCGGCTAAGAAATATTCTGATTGGAAATAGAATCGATCGACAAATCCGGAGTTGGGAAATTCCAGTGCATTGATTTTTTCGATCCAATCCCGCAGTGCTTCATCATCTGCAACTCGCAGTGCTAAATGGTGAACATTACCATAGCCTTCTTGCGCGGGAAGCATGTCTGGCTGATCATCGACAAGGATGGTAGCACCATTGCCGCCTTCACCCACCTCAAATTGATGTAAACTACCTTCTGTAGCAGTTTCTTTAAAGCCCAGCAGGTTTTCTAAAACGAGTTTTAAGTGTTCAAATTTTGCTACTGTGACAATCGTTGGTCCTAAGCCGATGATTGCATGTTCGGCGGGCACGTTTGAATTCTTCCATGGTGTACCGGCCGCAACACCTTGATTTTTTTCATCTGATACTAATTGGAACAGTTGGTCATCGTAATCATGAAACTCGAGATATTTTTTCCCGAAGCGTTCTTTGATTTCACCATGAGCGACAGCTGAATTTGTAAAGCGCTGTGCCCAATAGTCTAATGAAGCATCGCTGGGAACCCGAAAACCAGTCCGTGAAATACTGTTCGTTCCTTTTGTTCCCTTGGGAATTTGCGGGAAATCGAAGAAGGTCATGTCTGTTCCAGGAGCGCCGGTGTCGTCGGTAAAATATAAATGATAGGTTTCGATATCGTCTTGATTGACGGTTTTTTTGATCATTCGCAAGCCTAAAATATCGGTAAAGAAGCGATAATTTTTTTCGGCACTAGAAGTCATAGCTGTTACGTGATGTAATCCGCGAATTTGTGTGTCCATAATAAATTCCTCCTAAAATCTTACTAAAAGTAAGTATATGTGCAATAACTTTTTTAAGCAAGAATATTGCCTTAGGTTGATATTTTCTGATGGAATCAGTAGGATGGAGGCAGGAGGTAGACGATGAAAAATATTGTTTTGTTTGATTTAGATGGAACATTGACCGATTCTAGTGAAGGAATCTTGAATAGTGTTCGTTATATGCTGGAAAAAAAGGGTCTGGAGATTCCCGACGAGGCGACATTGCATAGTTTTATTGGGCCGCCGTTGACCGATACGCTGATGCAGCTTTACGGTGTATCTGAAAGTGAAGCTCAGGCTGCAGTTGAGATCTATCGCGAGTATTATGGGGAAGAAGGCATCAAACAGTTATCGGTGTATTCAGGGATTGAGGAGTTATTGGCAGAATTATCGACAGTCTACTGTTTAGCAGTCGCAACCTCGAAGCCAGAAATTTTTGCAGAGCAGGTGATAGAAAATACTGGTCTTGCAAAATATTTTACTGGAATATTTGGAGCGGATTTAGCTGGAGAACGCTCAAAGAAAGCAGACGTGATCGCTCATGCGTTGAATCAACTGGATAAGGCTCCTGCAGTAATGATCGGTGACCGCAAGTTTGATATCATAGGTGCCAAAGCGAACCATTTGCAGAGTATCGGAGTTTTGTATGGATTTGGCGATCGCCAAGAGTTGGCTGAAGCCGGGGCAGATAAAATCGTGGAGAAGGTTGCAGAACTTCCTGCAGTGATTAAAGAGTTATTGTAGAGAGGCATAAAAAAAATCCCTCAGACGAGGGATTTTTAAAGCTCTTTTTCGACTTAGTACCAGCCGTTTGCTTGCCAGAATGCTTGAGCGCCTTCCCATGAACCATAACGAGAAGTTACATATTGGTCAGCTACGCGTTCTTGGTTAGCGGCAGAGTAGTCACCGTTTAAGTATGAAGCAGATAGTTGGTAACGTCCGATGTATTGACCGTTTGTTGCTGTGTAAGAACCGCTAGATTCGCGTTGTGCGATCCATTCTTTAGCTGAGTTCGTGCTTGCTGGTGTTGCTTCAGCAGCAGGTGCAGCGGCTTGTTGAGTTGCTTCTTGAACAGGAGCAGCCGCTTGAGTTGGTTGTTCTGCTTGAACGGGTGCTGCTTGTTCTTGAGCAGGGGCTACTGTTGTATTGCCTTTAGCGTCTGTATCGATCGTTAAGTTTTGACCTTCAAAAATCATGTCTACGTTAGAAATTTTGTTTTCAGCAGCGATTGAATCAACTAAGCTGTTGTCGCCAGCAAATTTGATTGAGATTTTTGATAAAGTGTCGCCCGATTGAACCGTGTAGTTTTCAGCAGCGTGTGCTTCGTTCGTTCCTAGTGCAAATACCGCACCGGCTGTCAGTAAAGTCGTAAGTACAAGAGTTTTTCCAAATTTCATTATGTAAATTCCTCCAAAAAAGTTTTTAATTTAAATCAGTCATTTCGACTACGAGACATACTTTACCATCCATCTTCATGACGTGGGTTATAAACCAGTGACAAGACGTTACAAAGCAATGTAGAAATGTAACAAACAGCGCTCAAAACCGAGCTTTTGAAATACTTAATCTCTTTTAAGAATGATTGAAAAGAGCTTTCTGATAAGGAAATGACGCCTTATTTTAGATCGGTCAATTTTGAAAGCGCTGATGAAACTTGCAATGTTGAAACTTCGCTGTAAAGAATCAGAAAATTATGTCAGGAAAAATCCGCGAAATCAGCGGAATATTTCTTAAGAAAAGGTAAACAAAAAGAGGCTGAACGAGGTGAAAAATGAAGGTCACAATCAAAGAAATCGCCCAATTAGCGGGAGTATCAGTCACAACGGTCTCCCAGATTCTTAATCAAAAGGGTGGGCGTTTTAGTGAGGCAACAAAGCAGCGAGTATTAAGGGTGATTGAGGAGCAGCAATATTCACCAAATTATTTTGCTTCTAATATTATTGCCAAAAAGTCAAAGACGATCGGGGTCATCGTTCCGGATTTCTCAGAACAATTCGCATCGGCGATCGTACGCGAGATCAAATATCAAGTAGAGCAGCAGGGCTATTACTTGATCATTTGCGAATCAAACTACGATTTTTCCAAGGAACGAGAATTGTTAGAACAATTGGCAAGGATCGCGGTGGAGGGAATCTTCCTATTCACCCCGCATGACTATAGTGAAGAAAACAGTATTCATAAAGGACGTTTTCAGGATATACCGGTAATCTTTGCTGACCGCGGGTTGAACGAAGGCTACTATGGGACCGTGAAGATCGACGAATATACTGGTGTTTATCAGGCAATCAAATGGCTGATCGGCAAGGGCCATCGGAATATTGGATTGATTATGGATAATTCCGAACACTATCATTTGGGGGAGCGTTATGAGGCTTATCATCAGGCTTTGATCGATCATGGTTTATTAATAGAAGAAAAGTACATTCAAAAGCGGTCGTTGACTATAGCGGGCGGCTATCAAGGGGCAACGGAATTATTGCGCCACTCGGAGGTAAGTGCGATCTTTTGTTGTGATGATATGGTGGCGATCGGCTGCTATCAGGCTGTCTATGATAGTGGGAAAATTTTGGATCAAGAAATCACGGTGGTTGGATTTGATGGCGGCGAGGTCACTCAGTTCGTTCGCCCGCAGATCAAAAGCGTCCGCCAGCCTTACCGAGAGTTAGGTAAGGCTTATGCTGAAAAGATCCAGATGGCGATCGAGCAGCCCAATCGCCGGATAGATGATCGACTTTTTCATGTTAGTTTTGAAACATGAAAATAATCGATCAGACAAAATCGTGGATTACATTCGACTTCTTTTCTCGGAGATCCAATTATTTGAAAGCTATTTTTTCGGTGATTATAGGTGAAAATGCTCTGCAAAAATATTTTTTCGATGGATTT
>NZ_NGLG01000001.1:5419-23806 GCF_002140655.1 Enterococcus sp. 3H8_DIV0648
CCGCGGGTTGAACGAAGGCTACTATGGGACCGTGAAGATCGACGAATATACTGGTGTTTATCAGGCAATCAAATGGCTGATCGGCAAGGGCCATCGGAATATTGGATTGATTATGGATAATTCCGAACACTATCATTTGGGGGAGCGTTATGAGGCTTATCATCAGGCTTTGATCGATCATGGTTTATTAATAGAAGAAAAGTACATTCAAAAGCGGTCGTTGACTATAGCGGGCGGCTATCAAGGGGCAACGGAATTATTGCGCCACTCGGAGGTAAGTGCGATCTTTTGTTGTGATGATATGGTGGCGATCGGCTGCTATCAGGCTGTCTATGATAGTGGGAAAATTTTGGATCAAGAAATCACGGTGGTTGGATTTGATGGCGGCGAGGTCACTCAGTTCGTTCGCCCGCAGATCAAAAGCGTCCGCCAGCCTTACCGAGAGTTAGGTAAGGCTTATGCTGAAAAGATCCAGATGGCGATCGAGCAGCCCAATCGCCGGATAGATGATCGACTTTTTCATGTTAGTTTTGAAACATGAAAATAATCGATCAGACAAAATCGTGGATTACATTCGACTTCTTTTCTCGGAGATCCAATTATTTGAAAGCTATTTTTTCGGTGATTATAGGTGAAAATGCTCTGCAAAAATATTTTTTCGATGGATTTGCTAGTATTTCACAAAAAAAACACAAATTATTAGACATAGCTCGTTATTTTTTTGGTAGAATATGAGGGTAGTAAAAGGTTTAACCTTTTTGAGGCAGCAGGGGTAGCTGCTTTGGAATAGGACAATTTCAATCAGGAAAAGTGAGGAAATTTTTTTGAAAAGGTTTGGGGAAGATTTTTTTCAGGAGAAAACGAAAAGGATCATAATTATTTGTTTGGTAGTTTTACTTGTGTTTGTTAGTTTCTATTCTTATAAGAGTGTTCATTACGCAGAACGCTTGTTGCCGAAGACCAAGGTCAATAATATTAATGTGGGTGGATTGACCATTGAACAGGCAAACGAAAAAATCAATACGGAATTAACCGAAGCATCTGTGGCGATTTCGCTTGATAACAAATTATGGAAGAAAATTAAGCGGAGCGAGCTTGGCTGGCAGAAGGATCATTCGACTGCACTCATGAAGATTAAGCAGCAGCAGACTCCCTTTGCTTGGGGAATAACCAATTTATTAGGAAGCCGGCACGAACTTCCCAGCAGCTATGATCAAGCCCATGTCGATCAATTGGTCGAAAATTTAGGCAACGAGATCCTGCAAAAGAACGTGACGCGTACACCGACAACCAATGCGAAGATCGAATGGCGTGAAGGCGATTTTGTGATCGTTCCCGAAAAACAGGGAGATACGATCGATGTCGCTGCTGCACAAAAGGCTCTCATCAAAAATCTAGAAAATGGGAAGCAGACAGTCAACGTCGAGGATTATTACGCACAACCGATTCTGACTAAAGAGGATAGCCAGTTAAAAAAATTAAAAGACCAAATGAACCAATTGGCTAAAATAGAGGCGGGCTATACGATCAACGGGAAGCAAATTACCATTCCTGCTGAAGAACTTGCAAGTTGGTTAACAACGGATGAAAAAGCGGATATGCAGCTTGATCAAGAGAAGGTTAAGGCTTTTGTCACCAACTTAAATGCTGAATACAATACTATGGAAAATCCCACACCTTTTAACAGTACCAAACGTGGAGAAGTTGCTGTACCAGTCGGCATTTATAGCTGGACGATCGATATTCCTTCAGAGGTGACGGCTTTAAGTGCTCAGATTTTAAAAGGGAAGAACTTCAACCGTACACCAGTCGTCGAAAGTGAAGTCCCAGATATTCAGACAAGTATCGGCAATACTTATGTGGAAGTAGATCTGCAAAACCAATATATGTGGTATTACAAAGAAGGAAAACTTCAATTTGAAACAGATATCGTCAGCGGAAAGCCGTCGACGCCGACTCCGCCGGGAGTGAATTACGTGACGAGCAAATCAACGGATCAAATTTTGCGAGGCTTGAACGATGACGGCTCTAAATATGCTAGTCCGGTCCGTTACTGGATGCCGATCGATAAGACGGGTGTCGGTATTCATGATTCTGATTGGCAATATGCCTATGGGGGCGATTTGTGGCTGTATCGTGGTTCGCATGGCTGTATCAATACCCCGCCGGCTAAAATGGATGAACTCTATCCGATCCTTGAGGTTGGAACGCCGGTTCTGGTTTTTTAATAAATAATGTAATCGTAGTAAAAGTGCTGACCAGCGTGTCGGCACTTTTTTTATGCTTAAAAACAGAGGATTGGCTGGCTATTTCCTTAACTGGTATTAGATTATTGTTCGATTTTTTTGAAAATCGAAGCGACGTGAGGAAGTTAAAGTGTTTATTGCAAAAGAATGAGTCAGAGGAAACGTTGTTAATTCAATGATTGTAGCTATAATGAACTTTTTTACAAGATTTTTTATTGACAAGCTTTTAAAAACCACCTTACTATTGGTTTGTGGTTATAACCAGTCATAAAGAAGGAGAATCCCATGGAAAATTCTTTTAAAAACAAAGCTTTGTATCATCAGCTTGTCGATCTATTGAAGGAACGGATGGAAACAAGCATGATTCCTCATGATAAGCTGCCGTCTGAACGAGAATTGACAGCACAATACGGAGTTAGCCGGACGACGGTTCGCTTAGCTCTGCAGGAATTGGAAAATACCGGTTATATTTATCGCCGTCACGGAAAAGGTACCTTTGTCTCCGATATCAAGCAAGATGCGGCGGACTTAGCGGGCGCCTATAGTTTTACGGAACAGATGAAAAGTCTCGGGCGCCATCCAGAGACGAGGATCTTATCTTTTGAAAAAATCGAAGCAGACAAATTTATTTCTCAGCATCTCAATCTTTCGCTAGGCGAGGCTGTCTTCAAACTAAGCCGGCTGCGTATCGCTGACCGCGAGCCCTTGATGATCGAAGATACTTATTTGCCGGTGAAGTTTTTCTTGTCCTTGGACGATCAGCTTTTACGGAGCAAACCGCTTTATGATCTATTTTCAGAGGATTTCGATCAAACCGTTCGCTTAGCCGATGAGGAATTGTATGCCAGTATCGCTTCAAAGGATGACGCGAAGCAGCTGATGATTCATGAAGGGGCACCAGTCCTTCATTTAGCTCGTCAGACCTATAATATGAAAAATGAAATGATTGAATTTACTTTGAGTGTCGCTCGTGCGGATCAATTTCATTATCAGATTCGCCATATTCGAAATAGTTAGGAGTGTCGAAGCATGTTTACAGTAGCAAGAGAAAAGTTAGAACAGCTGGGCGCTGAAATCACGACTCGTGAGATTCGCCAACAGCCTGAATTATGGGAAGAGACCATTGAAGGGTATCAAACACTACAAACAGAATTAGCAGAATTCTTAGCAGAAGTTCGAAAACAAGCGCAAGGCAGACGGACCCGCGTGGTCTTTACCGGTGCAGGAACGTCGCAATATGTCGGTGACACAGTTGTTCCCTATTTGCGCAAGCATGGAAACATACAAGAGTTTAACTTTGAAAGTATCGGGACGACCGACATCGTGGCAGAACCGCAGGAATATCTGATCAAAGAGGAACCGACTCTGCTCGTTTCCTTTGCCAGAAGCGGAAACAGTCCTGAAAGTTTAGCCGCAGTTGAGATCGCAAATCGCGTTGTTGACACGATCCATCATCTCTCGATTACTTGTGCCGCAGAAGGACAATTGGCTCAAATCAGTAAAAGTGATGCCAACAGCTTCTTATTCCTGATGCCTGCTCGTTCCAATGATGATGGTTTCGCGATGACCGGCAGCTTTTCATGTATGACACTAGGCGCATTGTTGACTTTTGATCAAACTGCTTTAGCGGAAAAACAAAAGTATGTTGCGACATTAAGCAGTCTAGGAAAAGAAGTTCTGGCTCGTGAAAATGAGATCGAAAAAATCGTAGAGCTTGATTTTGAACGGATCGTTTATGTTGGTTCAGGCAGCTTGTCTGGCTTAACTCGGGAAGCACAATTGAAGATTCTGGAGCTGACCGCAGGCAAGATCGCGACAGTCTTCGATTCATCGATGGGCTTCCGTCACGGACCCAAATCCTTTATCAATGAAAAAACGATCATGTTCGGCTTTATCAATAATGATCCGTACACCCGCGATTATGACTTGGATGTCTTAGAAGAGGTTCGCGGAGATGAAATCGCTTCAGGTGTGTTTGCCATCACTCAACTAGGTGACCGGAATTTTTCTGGCGATAAATTTGAATTCGCAGCTGACGCACAATCGTTGCCGGATGGCTATCTAGCATTGGCCTATGTCATGGTTGCTCAAACTGTTGCGCTGCTGACATCTATTAAAGTTGCCAATAAACCAGATACGCCGTCACCAACGGGAACGGTTAACCGTGTGGTAAAAGGTGTAACGATTCATGAATACAAGTAAGAACGAACTGGGAGGAAGAGCCATGCGGATATTGACAGCAGGTAAAAAAGCGGCGATGGATCGCTTATCAACAAAAGACGGGATCATCAGCGCCTTGGCGATCGATCAACGAGGAGCACTGAAAAAGATGATCAAAGCGTTGGATACAGAGCCGACGGATGAACATATTGAACACTTTAAGGAATTGGTTTCTAGTGAATTAACACCTTATGCTTCATCAATTTTATTGGACCCTGAATACGGCTTGCCGGCTGCAAAAGCGCGCCATAAAGAAGCCGGTTTATTGCTGGCTTATGAAAAAACCGGCTATGACGCGACCACACCAGGACGTTTACCGGATTTATTAGCTGACTGGTCTGTTTTACGCCTGAAGGAACAAGGAGCAGACGCGATTAAGTTTCTGCTTTATTATGATGTCGATGAAGACCCAGAAATCAATCAGCAAAAGCATGTATTCATCGAGCGATTAGGCAGCGAATGTGCAGAGGAAGATTTACCCTTCTATTTAGAATTAGTTTCCTATGATGCTCAAAATGAAGATTCCGCTTCGTTTGAATATGCCAAAGTGAAGCCTCATAAAGTCAATCAAATGATGAAGGAATTTTCGAAGCCACAGTATAAAGTGGATGTATTAAAGGTTGAAGTACCCGTCAATATGAATTTTGTCGAAGGCTTCGCAACTGAAGAAGCGGCCTACACGAAAGAGGAAGCCGCGAATTACTTCTTAGAACAAAGCCAAGCAACGGACCTGCCGTTTATTTTCCTAAGCGCCGGTGTTTCAACGGAATTGTTCCAGCAAACGTTAGTCTTCGCTAAGGAATCTGGTTCGACTTTCAACGGTGTTTTATGTGGCCGCGCAACCTGGAAAAATGGTGTGAAGCCTTTCATCGAATCTGGTGAAACGGCCGCTCGCCAATGGCTTGAAACGGAAGGCCGCGCGAATATCGAAAGCTTGAATAATGTTTTGGTAAAAACTGCCAGCCCTTGGTATGACAAAGTACAGGTGGCCGAAGAAGCTGTCGTAAAGTAGGAGGCGAGCTCGTGATAGTAACAGTAACGATGAATCCTTCGATCGATATTTCCTATCCGCTGGAAAGGTTGAACATCGACACGGTGAATCGAACTAGTCTGGTGACTAAAACGGCTGGCGGAAAAGGACTTAACGTGACTCGCGTGATTCATGATCTAGGCGGCGACGTCCTTGCTGCTGGTGTACTTGGCGGCTTTCATGGTGCGTTTATCGCCGCTGAACTAAAAAAAGCTGGCATCAAACAAGCCTTTACACCGATCAAAGAGGAAACGCGGGATTCGATTGCTATTTTGCATGAAGGCAATCAGACAGAGATTTTGGAAGCCGGACCGACGATTTCAGGAGAAGAGCAAAGCGCCTTTTTAGAAAAATTTGCAGAGCTGCTAGATCAAACCGAGATCGTCACCATATCTGGCAGCTTAGCGAAAGGTTTGCCGCAGGATTTTTATCAAAAGCTCGTTCAAGCTGCGCATGAAAAAGACGTGAAGGTACTAGTCGATACTTCCGGTGAAAGTCTGAGACAAGTCTTGGCAGGCCGACAAAAGCCCTTTTTAATTAAACCGAATTTAGAAGAATTGGAAGCTTTGCTGGAGCAAAAATTTTCTCTTGATCATTTGGCAGAGATTCAAACGGCCTTAACCCAACCCTTATTTGCAGGAATCGAATGGATTATTGTTTCCTTAGGTAAGGCTGGAGCAATCGCTAAACATAAAGAGAATTTTTATCGAGTAACGATCCCCACGATCAAAGTCGTAAATCCTGTGGGTTCTGGTGATTCGACCATCGCGGGCTTCGCTTACGGGGTGTCACAGGCAATGCCGCCTGAGGAACTACTAAAGATGTGTATGGCAACTGGCATGGCCAATGCTCAAGAAAGAAGGACAGGCCACGTCGATCCAACCAATGTCGAGCAGCATTTTGCCAAAATTGAAGTAAAAAAGATCGAGCGCTAGCTCGATCTTAAGGTTACGTATTTTTTGAGACCAGCTCAATTTTGTAAAAGTTCCATTTTTTATAGCTTTCGACATATTCCAATATTTGTTGTGTTTCTTTTCGTTTCGTTACACGAACTTGTAAAACGGTGGGTTCATCGACAGGGATTCGTAATTTTTCCGCCTTTTCAGCAGGCGTAGGAAATTTGATCTCATTTGTCTCCGTGAAATCTTCTTCATTCATGTGAATATTGTAATCCAATTTGAAGCGTTGATAAATCGAATTATAATAGCTCAAATCTGGATAATTTGAGTTCACATATTGCTCGGGTAAATACGTTCGCTGATAAATGTAGGGAATACCTTTAGTTGTCCGCAGCCGTTCGATGCAGTAATAAAAAACGGTGTCCGGCAATCCTAATTTGCTTAAAAATTTAGGATCATTGCCGCGTTCGATCGATAAGACCTGTACCTGATCATGACTGATCGGGAATAATTCAATATCGGAAAACTCAACTAATTTTCCTTTACGTGCCCGCGAAACAAAAGAGCCGCGGCCTTGATGGCGGACGATAAAACCGTCCTTAACTAAATCATTTAACGCCCGAATGACTGTGATCGAGCTGACCTTGAACATTTCAGCAAGTTCCGCCTCGGTATAAAATTTATCACCATTTTCAAATTTACCGGAAATGATCTGCTGTTTAAGCTCATCTTTTATAAGTTGGTATTTAGGGATTGCCATATGATTCCTCCAAAAAATGAATAGGGACTAAAAATTTCATTAGAGATTTTCAAATTCCCTTTATGGCTTGATTTTAACACAACGCGAGAAAATAGAAACGGTTGACTTTTCATTTAGATTTATTTAGCATATTAATATACTAAAAACGCTTTCAAAAAAAGGAGTAAGTGTGTGAATACTTTTGAAATTAAGGAAGATTTTCTTCTGAATGGCGAACCGTTTAAGATTTTATCAGGAGCGATTCATTATTTTCGAGTGAATCCTTCAGACTGGTACCATTCGCTTTATAATTTGAAAGCTCTAGGCTTTAATACCGTCGAGACTTATGTACCATGGAATTTGCATGAACCAAAAAAGAATCAGTTTGATTTTGACGGCATTTTAGATTTGGAACGCTTTTTATCGACTGCACAGGAATTAGGCTTATATGCGATCGTTCGACCGTCGCCTTATATTTGTGCAGAGTGGGAGTTTGGCGGATTTCCAGCTTGGCTGTTGAATGAACCCGCTCGTATTCGTTCAAATGATGCTGTCTATTTGAAGCATGTGGCAGATTATTATGATGTATTGCTGGAAAAAATCGTACCTCATCAGCTTTCTAATGGCGGCAATATCTTGATGATCCAAATTGAAAATGAATATGGCTCTTATGGAGAAGAGAAAGAGTATTTACGTGCGGTCCGTGATTTGCTGAGTGAGCGGGGGATAACTGTGCCATTCTTTACATCGGATGGACCTTGGCGTGGGACATTGAGAGCCGGCAGCATGATCGACGAAGATATTTTAGTGACTGGTAATTTTGGTTCTAAGGCAAAAGAAAATTTTGCTTCGATGCAGCATTTCTTCGATGAATATGACAAGAAATGGCCGCTGATGTGTATGGAATTTTGGGATGGCTGGTTCAATCGTTGGAAAGAACCGATCATCCAACGCGATCCGCAGGAATTGGCTGAGGCAGTAAAAGAGGTTCTGGCACAAGGGAGCATCAATCTATATATGTTCCATGGCGGAACGAACTTTGGGTTTATGAATGGCTGTTCTGCTCGCGGAGTGATCGATTTGCCGCAAATCACTTCTTATGATTATGGCGCACCATTAGACGAACAGGGAAATCCGACCGAGAAATATTTTGCACTGCAGAAAATGCTTCGCGAAAATTATCCTGAGCTTCAACAAAAGGAACCTTTGGTCAAGAAATCATTGGAAAAGAAAAATATTCCGCTAACGGATAAAGTGAGTCTCTTTGCTACGTTAGAAACCATAAGTGAACCGACTCAGTCGAAGTATCCCCAAACGATGGAGGAGTTGGGACAAAATACGGGCTACCTGCTTTATCGAACGATGATTGAAAAAGATGCAGCAGAGGAAAGATTAAGGGTGATTGATGGACGTGACCGCAGTCAGCTTTTTGTAAATCATGAGTTGCAGGCGACACAGTATCAAACTGAGATAGGTGAAGATATTAATGTTCAACTGTCCCAAGCAAACAATCAAATCGATATTTTGATTGAAAATATGGGCAGAGTCAATTATGGCCATAAATTATTTGCAGATACCCAGAAAAAAGGCATACGCACTGGAGTGATGGCGAATCTACATTTTATTACCAATTGGAGGCAGTATTGCTTGCCGCTGGATTCTTGTGAGAACGTTGATTATTCAAAAGAATGGCAGCCGAATCAACCAAGCTTCTATCGCTATGAAGTTCCTTTGACTGAAATTGAAGATTGCTTTATTGATTTGTCACAGTTTGGCAAAGGTGTTGTTTTCGTTAATCAAACCAATATCGGACGCTTTTGGCAAGTGGGCCCAACACTTTCATTATATATTCCTAAAGGTTTATTGAATGAAGGAATAAATGAAATCGTTATCTTCGAAACAGAAGGCATGTATCAGCCAACGATTCAGTTAATTAAAGCACCACTATATAAAAACATGAAAGAGGGATAAACATGAGTATTATCGGAGTAAGGATTGACGGACGTTTGATTCATGGACAAGTAGCAAATTTATGGACGACCAAATTGAACATTTCACGCATTATGGTGATTGACGATGAAGTCGCTCAAAATGATATCGAAAAAAGCGGATTGAAGTTAGCAACTCCAGCTGGTGTTAGATTAAGTGTTTTGCCAATTGAAAAAGCAGCACATAATATTTTGGCCGGAAAATATGACTCCCAACGGCTATTGATCGTCGTGCGCAAACCAGACCGCCTATTAAAGCTGGTTGAATTAGGTGTACCGATCGAAGAAATCAACGTCGGCAATATGTCACAAACAAATGAAACGCGCTCGATCACGAAATCAATCAATGTAGTTGATCAAGATGTAGAGGTATTTAAGGATTTAAATAGTAAAGGTGTTCGCTTGATTGCCCAAATGGTCCCAAGTGACAAAGCAGAAGACTTCATGAGTCTTTTAGCGAAATAGGAGGAATAAAAGAATGGATATCTTATGGTGGCAGATCTTATTATTAACATTATACGCAGGGTATCAAATTTTAGACGAACTACAGATTTATTCTTCATTAAGTGCGCCTGTTTTCGCCGGTTTATTTGCCGGTTTAGTAATGGGAGACTTGAAAGCCGGACTTATTATTGGCGGCAGCATGCAATTGACCGTTCTAGGGGTCGGTACATTTGGCGGGGCCTCAAAAATCGATGCCAATTCTGGAACGATTTTAGCAACCGCTTTCTCAGTAGCATTAGGAATGAATCCCGAGCAAGCGATCGCTGCGATCGCGGTACCAGTAGCCAGCTTGATGATTCAATTAGATATCTTGGCTCGTTTTGCGAATACGTTCTTCGCACATCGGATCGACAAATTGGTTGATGAAATGAATTATAAAGGGATCGAACGAAACTTCTTAATGGGTGCACTTCCTTGGTCACTCTCTCGAATGATTCCAGTCTTTCTGGCCTTAGCTTTCGGTGGCGGATTAGTAGAAAAAGTCGTGGCTGTCCTAAATGGTGATCTGAAATGGTTAGGTGATGGCCTATCGGTTGCCGGAGCGGTTTTACCAGCTGTCGGTTTTGCAATTCTATTACGTTACTTGCCGGTCAAAAAACATTTTCCTTATTTGATTCTTGGCTTCACCTTGACTGCCTTATTGGGAACCGTCTTTACGAATATGCAAGTTTTGGGAACCGGTGTAGCTGGTGTGGTGAAAAACTTTGACGGTGTCTTCAATGCTCTGCCAATGTTGGCAATCGCGTTGGTTGGTTTTGCCTTGGCAGCGATCAGCTATAAGAATGGTCAGATGATACCAAATGCACCTGCACCGAAAAAAGAGGATGCTTCCAATGATTCAGATGAAGGAGAGATCGAAGATGACGAAATCTAATTACAAGTTGACAAAGGAAGATTTTAAGCAGATCAATCGCAGAAGTTTGTTCACCTTCCAGTTGGGGTGGAACTATGAACGGATGCAAGGATCAGGCTACCTTTATACGATTTTGCCGCAATTACGTAAAATTTACGGCGATGATACACCAGAATTAAAAGAAGTCATGAAAACTCATACCCAATTCTTCAATACTTCCAATTTCTTTAACACGATTATTACCGGGATCGACTTAGCGATCGAAGAAAAAGAAGGAATCGGCGGCAAACAGACAGTCTCTGGGTTGAAAGCCGGTTTGATGGGACCATTCGCGGCGATTGGTGATTCGATTTTCGCAGCACTGATTCCGACGATCTTTGGTGCCTTAGCTGCGAACATGGCGATCAATGGAAATCCGACCGGAATCTTTATCTGGATCATCGCCCAAATCGCAGTCATGATTTTCCGCTGGAAACAATTGGAGTTTGCTTATCGTGAAGGGATTTCTTTAGTCACAACGATGCAGCACCGTTTGACCGCCTTGACTGATGCCGCAACTTTACTTGGGGTATTCATGGTAGGTGCCCTAGTCGCAACCATGATCAATGTAAAATTCTCTTGGGCTCCTAGTATTGGTGACGTGACTCTTAATATGCAAAACAACTTAGATATGATCCTGCCGCGCCTATTACCAGCCGGTATCGTCGGCGGTGTTTACTGGATGTTGGGTAAAAAGAATATGACATCTACTAAAGCGATCTTTATTGTCTTAGTTGTTTGTGTGGCTTTATCGGCATTAGGTGTGATCTCTAAATAATATATCGGTTCTGCCTTGTATTGTAGAAATCATATATGGTTTAAAAATTATCACGTCAAAAGAAACAAGGAGAAAATAGATGAACAAGCATTTAGTTTTAGTGAGTCATGGACTCTTTTGCGAAGAATTAAAAAAGAGTACGGAAATGATCATGGGACCTCAGGAAAATATTCATACAGTCGGCCTACTCCCATCAGAATCAGCAGAAGATTTTCGCGCAAAGTTCGAAGCCGCGATTGCTGAGTTGGATGAGTTCGTCGTGCTAGCAGATTTAATGGGCGGAACGCCATGCAATGTTGTTTCGCGAATGATTTTGGAAGGCCAGTCTATTGATTTGTATGCCGGGATGAATATGCCGATGGTTATTGATTTCATCAACAGCGAATTGATTGGTACTGAGCTGAATTTAGTAGAATCTGCTGCAGCGAATATTTGTCATGTCAACGAACGAATCAATAGTGATGATGACGAAGATGAATAAATTAAGAAATTGATGCTTTTGAATGAGCCGGGGAGAAATTCTCTCGGGCTTTTTCTGTTTATAAAAGCTGCTTTTTAATATGGTATGATTTGTATAAAGCAAAAAATATTAGATGGGGAGAACGGAAGTGGATTTTAACGAAAAACTGAAGCAATTGCGTCACAATAAAGAATGGACCCAAGAAGAGTTAGCTGAAAAGCTGTTCATCTCAAGAACCGCCATCTCCAAATGGGAATCAGGAAGGGGCTTTCCCAGCATCGAGTCTTTAAAAGCCATTTCTCAAGTTTTCGATGTATCGATCGATGAGCTGCTTTCTAATAGCGAACTGATCTCCATCGCGGAAAACGATAAGAAAAAGCAGCAGCAAAAATTTCAACATCTACTGTTAGGAATTTTGGATTGTATGGCAGGTTTATTACTCTTTTTACCTATTTTTGGTCAAACTCAAGGAAAGGATATTGTCTTTGTTTCGATGTGGCAACTGTCTTCTGAAACGGCTGCTTTGAAATCTGTTTCCTTGGTGTTTGTTATTTTAATTGTGCTGTATGGCGTTTTTGAAATTATTTTTGCACATAAAGAACAGATAGCAATGATAAGGATTTCCCTGATTTTGACATTGTTGGGCATACTGCTTTTCATTATGACCGGACATCCATATCCTTCGACTTATCTCTTAATGATTCTGGCAATCAAAGGATTATTCCTATTGGAAAGGCATTGATACGCATCGTCACAGGTCTGTGACGGTGCGATTCTTTTTTTACATAGACAATTTTGATACTTTTTGTTTGGGCAGTTTCCAAATAAAAAAGATTAGGAGAAAAAGTCTATGAATACGAAACAAAAGCAATTAAAAACAGGGTTGGGATTATTTTTACTTTTTATTTTATATACGATCAGTTTGAAAGTAATCGATGTACAAAAAGTAGGATCGCAACATTCTGAGGTGGGCTATGCAACAATCAATGAGTATTTTTTTGATAAAAACGGAACCAGTCATTTTTGGTATCAAGTAACGGAGATCATAGGAGTTTTTCCATTATTGATCATGGGGTATTTTGCAGTCCGCGGATTATATCAGCTATGTGCTCGCAAGAAACTTTCGCTGGTGGACAAAGAGATCCTCAAACTGGGTTTTCTTTATTTTGGGATAGCAATTGTTTATGCCTTTTTTGAAAAAGTGATCATCAATTATCGGCCGATTTTGGTAGAGGGACATTTAGAAGCTTCGTATCCTTCGAGTCATACATTTCTTGCAGTTGCCGTTTTGCTTTCCGCCTTTTATCTATTTAAGAAAGAAAAGGGAATCAAAAAAATCATGTCTTTTCTTTGCTTACTCGTAATGAGCATTATCGTGGTCGGCAGAATTTTATCAGGCGTTCACTGGATTACGGATATTTTGGGCGGGATTCTTTTAGGGTTATCGTTCGTTTCATTTTATATTGCAACGACAAATAAATTTGAAGGGACACAAAATTAAGAATTCGCTCATACCAACGATTTATCCTCCTATTTTTTCATAAAATCCAAAATTGCTATTTCAAATATAAGCGAGATTGGAACCAATAGATTTGCAAGAATACCGCTACAAATCGAATAATGCAAAAGAAAAGTTGGATACCTATTTTCGACTGTGTGTGAAAGAAGATGCGAGTGATGATTGATTATTTAAACGGGTCCTTCTTTGATGTTACCTCTGAAGAAATCAGTATTCGGATTTTGGGTATGGAGAAGGAAACTTAAAAACGAGACTCATAGTATAATTAAGAGAGTTTATTTGTAAAATGGGAGGATTATCCTAAAAGACAAGCTATTTCAGCTGCTTGAAAAAAGAGACGGCAATCTATCAATGAAAGAAGCAAGGGCTGAAGGGATCGCTGCTGCAACCGTCCAACGTTTAGTTGATTGTTGACTGTAGATTCGAGATTGGCTAATTATATGAAATTTCTATATTAGTGAAGGGAAATAGCTGATGACCCCACGCAGTTTTCAGCTAAAACAAGAAATGTTGGGAGAGAAACGGGATAAGTATATTATGATAGATCTATAGATTCTATCGCTAATAGTTCAGAATTAAAGAATCGCTAGGGAAAATATCAAGGAGACAATATTTTTGCTAAGGATATTCTACAGTTTATGTACACAAAAACGGTTTAGTCTGGCTTGGAGAAAGTTGAAATAGAGGATGAACTTACTACAATACGATTTTCTTTATTGTTAAACTAGAGAGAAAAGAGCTAAATTTTAACTGATTATTTTTACTTCCTGCTTTCAAGAATCCATGTATGCTGCATTTTTATAGGGTCTAAAAGTGTGTAAATTTGTTGTTTTGGCGGGATGCTACAATATGTAGCTAGGCTTTTTTCGCCTTTTTTATTAGGCTTAGATTAAAGGAGGACATTATGGACATCGGTTCAAAATTAAAAAAGCATCGAATACAACATCAGCTGACTCAAGAAGCGGTGGCTGAAAAATTACATGTTTCTCGTGGGACAATTTCCAGCTGGGAAACTGGCCGAACGTTTCCAGATATTGAGAAATTGATTTATCTTAGCGAACTTTATGAGCTTTCTTTGGATCAGCTACTGAAGGAGGACCCTATAATTATGGAAACAATCGTTACAGAACGGAAAAAATTGAAGCGGTATAAAGGACTTAAGATCATTGGTACTTGTTTGCTTGGATTATTCTTGGTATACAATCTTTACTGGTTTACGATGGTTTATCCCCGCAATGCAAAATTGAAAGATTGGACACATACAGATAGTAATAACTATTTAGAAAAAAACGGCTACACTTTCCAAGCTCACGATCTCAAGTATCCAATGTTTTTACCAAATGGTAATATTTCGGTGGCTAATTATAAATGTGGTCTTTTTTGGATCAGTATTGACGGAGACAAAGTTTTTGTATCGGTTAATACGAGTGATCCTGCACTTAAAGGAGTAAAGGATAAAGAGGACTTTGGGATGATTCGAATGAAGAGAAATGATTTGAATAGCTCTGAGTATGAATCATTGGGAGACGGAAATGGAGAGTTAACAAGGCAATTGATGATAAAACATTCTACTGAGTTCAACAAAACATATGAAGCGATTGAGCGCGTATGGAAAGAGATCAATGGATAAAGAGTGGATTTGAACTATTACCATATGGAGTTTAAATCCATTTATGAAGACTGAGGAATCCGAAATATCAGAATAAAGAGCAACACTCAGCAACTGATACGCTACCCCTAACTAGGATAACGAAAATTAAAGATATTGACACTGATAGAATTTCATAACCGATAATACGAAGCAGGTTAATCACTTGCGCTCTTTGAAAAAAAAAACTACTCTCTAAATATAAAGCGGACCCCATGTCAAGGACAGTTAATAAAAAACTGTATAAATCCTGTTGATTTCTATCTATGATTCGCTCATAGGAGGACTGACGGCACGAACAGCCCCGCACTCAAATAGAGTGCGGGTTCTTGTCATCCAGAAAGAATAGGACGATCTTTTCAAGTACTGAACCGTTAGTTTTTTCTGTGTTTTATGACAGATGAACCATTGGGAGTTCAGATGTGGTCACTAGATTTTTCAACGGATACTCTCCCGTTTTGATGAACTCATCATACTGATTCGGTGAAAGCTTTGCGAGATTCCATTGATAGCGCTCATTATTGTAATAATCCATATAATCATCGAGGGCTTCTTGAAGCTGTTGAAAGGAATTTAACTGATGCAGATCGGGTAATTCATCTTTCATATGGCCGAAAAAGGATTCCTGCGGCGCGTTATCCCAACAATTTCCGCGGCGAGACATGGATTGTCTAAGTTCATAATCGCTGACTAATGATTGAAATTTTATACTTGTATAGTGAAGACCCTGATCAGAATGGATCAAGGTCTTCTTATTTTTAGGAATCTCATGATTTTCAAACAATCGATTCAATGTCTCCAGCACAAAATCAACCTCCAGCGAATCGCTGAGGACATAAGAAAGGATTTGATTGGTAAAAGAATCTTTAATTGTGGATAAATAAGCCTTCTTCCCTCTTCCGTAAAAGAGATAGGTGATGTCTGTTAGTAAAGAACTTCGAGGACCGTTGGCTTTGAAGTCACGCTTTAAAAGGTTGGGCTTCGTTGCGGCTTCTTGTTTGGCTCTTGCCATTCGTTTATAAGGATTGGGCTTTCGAATTGGACAGAATAAGTTGAATTTTCGCATCAAACGTTGAACCTTTTTTCGATTCATCAAAATCCCCATATGGAGTAGGGTCATGTGGATTCCACGTGAGCCTTTGTTTTTATTGCGTTTTTGATAGGCCTTCAAAATCCATTCAAAATCTGCTTGGTCTTTGACGTCTCTTTGATCGCGTTGTTCTTGATTCTTTTTCCATGAATAGTACCCAGAGCGCGATACTTGGGAGATTTCGCATAGCCACGTGATGTTTAACAGATTGTTGTCTCGAGTAGTTAATGTTTGGATGAGTTGGAATTTTTCTTGCGTGAAGCTTGGGCAGCCTTGCGATTGATAGAATTCGTTTTTTTTAGTGCTTCGATCTGTTGCTTTTGTAGCGCAACTTGATGACGAAGGTACGCGATTTCTTCTTCTGTTGACCGGTCTTTGGTTCGAGGACGACCGGAAGAAAGGCTGCGCAAATCAGTGAATCCTTCGACTCGATCATTCATTTTTCGTGCCCGTCTGACAAAATTATCAATCCGCATTTTTCCAAGAACCTTTGGATCGAATCCGGCTTCTCTAAAAATTTGGGTGGGCAATTTCCCTTGTGCATTTTCTTCGATAAAATGTTGTTTAAATTCTTCCGAATAAGTAATAGCTTTAGCAGAAACATTGTCTACATAAGGATTACACCGAAGTTCTTCAACTTGTTCATTGGTAAAGTAATTGACACCCATAGTCACACCTCATTTGTTTGATTGTACGACAAAAAGATCCTAGATAATAGGATCAACTGACGTTTTTTTATCAGTGTCCATTATCTAGGGTCCATTTTAATATGAAAGAGTAGTTCTAAAAATCATTCATTAAATACATCAAGATTCGGCAGAAGGTTTTTCTAATTTTTTTGATGCTAGTTAATTTATGAAAAGTCGTCACTGTTTCGTCACTGCGAAGAGGTTAAATCAGCACATTAGTCTTGGAGATAAAAAAAGAACGTTGATATATCAACGTTCAGAAGAAGCCACCTGTCGGATTTGAACCGACGACCCCCACCTTACCATGGTGGTGCTCTACCAGCTGAGCTAAGGCGGCATAGTTATTTAACACAAGATATAGAATAGCGAAGTAAAGGCTGTTTGTCAACTGCTTGGATAGAAAAATTCTGATGGAAAAAGACTTGAGATATTTATTTATAAGAAAGCCGCTGCTATGATTTAGCGGCGACTTTCTTATATAGTTGGCTAGCAAGGTCGTTGTAACCTTTTGGCTGATTCCAAACATTTGAGAGTAAGATGATACCGCTTTGTCCATCCTTAGAAAAATCAACAACACTTTCAAAGCGGGCTTTTACACCACGGGTATGGTAACTATTCGTCATATTATAGATTCCGCTGGCATATTTTTCGCCTGGATAAGATTGCCAGAGTTCCGTCCGTTCTTGGTTTGTCAAAAAGTCTTCATTAAAGAGCGCTTGGAAATAGGTATATAAATCCCTTGCGGACATAAAAACATTTCCTGTACCTAGTTCATCGGCATATGAAGAAGCAGTTGTTGGAGCGTATTCTGGACCAGCAGCGCCTTGAGAGTAGGAGAGCGCCTGTTCTTTATTTGTTTCTGAATAAAAACTGGTTTCGTTTAGTTTCATCGGTTCCTTCAATTCTTTATCAAACAAAGAATTGTAATCAGTTTGGTAAAGCTTTTCTAAAATGCCCGCCAATAGAACAAAATTAACCGGCTGGTAAGAATATCCAGCATTTTGTGCTGCGATGGTTTGGCGAAGCGTTTCAGCAAGTATTTCATTTGAATCAGTCGTATTTAAGGCGCTGATCTTCTTTTCATCGATTCGCAAGCCCGAACTCATATTCAACATATCTTTAATAGAAATATTTTTACTGTTGGGTACTTGCGGAAAGAAGGTGCTGAGTTTTTGATCTAGGGATAATTTTCCTGATTTGACTGCCTGCATGATCAGATAAGCCGTTTGTCCTTTTTGGACAGAGCCGATACAGTATTGTGTATCAATTGTATTATGGATTCTTTTTGCTTGATCCTTCCACCCATAAGCTTTATTCAAAATTATTTGACCCTGTCGAAAGACTAGGGCAGTTCCGCTGAAATTTCTCGCTACTAATGCCTGTTCGATGCTGGCTGATACAGTGTTTTTTGGTTCTATTGTTTGTAAGGTAGTTGAATCAGCAGATGTTTTTGGCAAACTGGATTCCGCGATTTTTTCTTTTTCTGCTGCAATATGTTGACTGCGAGCATGTTCAATATAAAGGCCGCTTAGCGTTAGAATAATGATTAGTAGAAGGGATAATCTGATTGTTAATCTATGTTTTTTTCTTTTCCGTTGAAGTCGTCTTGGCATAAAAATTCCTCTAGTTCGTTTTAAAATAAATTGATCATGCCGGTCATGATATTTTTGAAAATTTATGATTGC
>NZ_NGLG01000001.1:24392-33947 GCF_002140655.1 Enterococcus sp. 3H8_DIV0648
GGCCCTAAGCCGATCCTGAGTCTAATAAAAAAATTAGTCTTACCCTATATTTTTTTCCAAGTCCTTTATTCAGGCTATTACACACTGATTGGCTTGCAGGACTCCTTTAGTTTAAATCTGGGAATCCCTCAATGGTCGCTTTGGTTTTTATTGAGCTTATTCGGTTGGAATGTTTTGCTGCATTTAACTAAATACTTTACTGTGAAGCAAGTGTTGATCGCGAGTGTGCTCGTGGCACTGTTAGTCGGTTATTTTCCGATTTTTGACCGTTATTTGGCTATTCAACGGACGTTGACCTTTTTCCCATATTTTATGGTGGGATATGTGATTCCGAAAAGCTGGGTCGAAAAACTGAAAACTTATCCTAAGAAATGGATCGCGCTTCTTTTATTTAGCGGCTTGTTTTTATTTATCCAGGGAAATGATTTGATTAATAAATATTGGGTCTTTGGATCTAAACCTTATGAGGACTATTTGACGCAACCGCTGCTTGGCGGACCGCAACGTTTAGTATTCTTTGCGGCAGGCTTGGTTGGGATCATCGCTTTTTTATTGTTGGTTCCAAAAGAACGTCATTTTTTCTCTAATTGGGGAAAAAACACATTAACGGTTTATTTGCTCCATGGTTTTTTAGTCAAAGGACTGCGCGCGCTGGAGCTTGATTTTGAAATCAGTTCACTAGAGTTGTTCTTATTATTTATCGGCAGCATGCTGTTGACCGCCACTTTATCCAGTAAACGAGTTGGTCAATGGATAGAAAAAGGGAAACAAGTTTTACAGCCGAGCTTGTAAAGTAATTGTCTCTTTGCCTCATTAAGCGTAAAATGAGGGGCAAGGAGGCGTTTTTTTATGTCAAAAATTACTAATGAACGAACCCAAGCTTTTCGTGAAGCTTTTGCAAAAAATTCAAAACAAGTTGCACTTCAACGAGGCGTAGTGAAAAATGGTATCCGAGCTTCAGCAGAAAACATGCAGGCGCACGTTGAGAATACGCCGGTTTTTTCAATTGATCTTGCAACAGGAAAAGTTGCGAATCAAAAACAATCTGGACGCTGCTGGATGTTCGCGGCCTTAAACACCTTCCGTCATAGATTATTGACGACATTTCAGCTGAAGGATTTTGAACTTTCACAAAACTATACCTTCTTTTGGGATAAATATGAAAAAGCGAATTATTTCTATGAAAATATTTTAAATACAGCAGAACAGTCCGTGACGAGTCGTGAAGTAGCCTTTCTATTACAAACGCCACAGCAAGACGGCGGACAATGGGATATGATCGTCTCACTTTTTCAAAAATATGGTGTTGTACCAAAAAGCGTGATGCCAGAAAGCAGCAATAGTTCAAATTCACGTGATTTAAATAATTATTTGAACAAACTATTACGCAAACACGCAGTATTATTACGACAAATGGTGGCAGAGGATGCAACTGCAGAAGAAATTCAAGCTAATCGTGAGGCGATGCTGCAGGAGGTCTATAACCTTTTGGCGATTTCGTTAGGTACACCGCCAGATGTTTTTGATTTTGAATATCGAGACGACGAAAAGAACTATCATTTAGATCAAGGCTTAACACCGCAAAGTTTCTATGAAAAATATGTGGGTGTAGATCTAGATGAGTATGTCAGCATCATTAATGCTCCTACTGATGATAAACCTTTTATGAAGTCATATACTGTTGATATGCTGGGTAATGTAGTTGATGGCAAGCAAGTGAAGTATTTGAATCTCGAAATGGCTGAATTCAAAACACTAGCAATCAAGCAGTTAGAGCAGGGTGAATCTGTGTGGTTTGGCTGTGATGTTGGGCAATCCTCTACTCGCGACAGCGGTATTATGGCATTAGATGCTTATGATGTAGAAGACTTGTTTGATGTCGATTTGACGATGACTAAAGCAGAACGTTTAGACTACGGTGAAAGCATGATGACTCATGCTATGGTTTTAACAGGCGTTGACCTGATTGATAATCAAGCCAAAAAATGGAAAGTTGAAAATAGCTGGGGCGAAAAAGTCGGTGAAAAAGGCTTCTTTGTCATGAGTGACGAATGGATGGATGAATATACGTACCAAATCGTGGTTCGTAAAGAATTTTTGACACCAGAACAGTTAGCGGCTTTTGAAGCAGAACCGACCGTTTTAGCACCATGGGACCCAATGGGTGCATTAGCTTAATTTAGTGAAGACTTGAAGCAAATTTATTTGTTTCAGGTCTTTTTTTTTGGTGATAAAAAGAGAAGATATTTTATTGGGAAATTTCGCAAGCTACGGAGGAAGCCTTTTTTGACAGAAGTTTGTTTCTATCAAGAAAAGCGTTTTCTTTTGCAATGTGCTATACTTTTAGCAAAAAGGAGGTTGGTTGGATGTCTAAACACTTAGCTGTTCGACATGCTGAAAATATACGAGAATTGGGTGGCTATGAAACAAAGGACGGAAGAAAAGTAGCTCATCGCAAATTGATCCGTTCTGCAAACATCAATCACTTAGATACAAAAGATAAACAATACTTAAGTGATTACGGTATAAAAAAAGTTGTCGATTTCCGTTCACTTGAGGAGCGGACCGCCCAACCTGATCAGGAGATTCCGGAAGCGGCGAACATCTTTTTGCCGATTTTCCCACTCAAAGAAACCGAAACTGCGTCGGCTTCGCCTAAAAAAATGATGCAGCGAATGCAGGATGGTGAAAATGCGCTGCAACAAATGGTTGAAGTGTATAAGCACTTTGTAACCGATCAGCATGTTCGCGGCCAATATCGGAAATTTTTTGATTTAGTATTGGATAATCATGAAGCAGACGAAAGCTTGCTATTTCATTGTACAGCTGGGAAGGACCGGACAGGCTTTGCAGCAATCCTGTTATTAGATTGCTTAGGAGTAGACAGTGAAACAATCGTGGAAGATTATATGGCTACGAACCGGTATTTGAAAAAAGTCGTCCAAGAGATGTATAAAAAGGCCGAACTTGCGGGTGTACCAGCAGAGGCATTGCATGGAATCGAAGACATGATGTCTGCAAAAGAAATCTATTTACAAACTAGCTATGAACAAATCAAAGAGAATTATGGAACAGTAGAACAGTTTATTCATGAGGGGATTGGCATATCAACCAACGAAATCAAAGATCTGCAAAAAATCTATTTGTTATAAGGAGTTGGCGAAATGGATGAATTGCTGAATTATCTTAATCTGCAAACAAAAGCAATACCAATCAGCGGCGGTGATATCAATCAGGCTTATCGGGTTACTGATGGAAAAAAAGATTATTTTTTGAAATACCATCCCAAAATGTCGGCGGATTTTTTTCAAGCGGAGGTTGATGGATTAGCTGAATTAGGAAATGCAGTGCGAGTGCCTGAAGTTTATCAACATGGAAGTTATACGGATGCGGCATATCTTTTGATGGAGTGGATCGAACCTGGAGAAGGGGATCAAAAAGATTTGGCCCACGAACTTGGCAAGCTTCATGAAATCAAGGCAATCAAGTTTGGCTATAAAAGAAATAATTTTATGGGGCTGTTGCCTCAGATCAACACACATTCAGATAACTGGTGGGATTTTTACTTTACCAATCGCTTAGAGATCCAAATCGAAATTGCAAACGGTCGAAATCACTGGACGGCACGGCGAGAAAAAAATTATCAGTTATTTAAAGAGTGGGTTTATCAAAAATGGGGTACAATGTCTTTTGAACCAACTTTATTGCACGGTGATTTTTGGAGCGGCAATACTTTTTTTGATATGCAGGGCCGACCTGTCTTTGTGGACCCGGCGGTTTCTTACGGACATCGAGAAATGGATCTTGCAATGTCACAACTTTTTGGCGGCTTTCGCCAAGAATTTATCGACAGCTACCAAGAAAATATGCCGATGCGAGAAGGTTGGCAAGATCGACTGGCAATCTACCAATTCTATTATCTGCTCGTTCACCTGAATATTTTTGGGGAGACTTACGGCGATGCGGTAGATCGTGTCTTAGCTTTAGGAGGAAAGTAATTGGGAAAAAGATACACCATTAATCATGAAGTCGCCTATTATGAGTGCGACATCAATCAAAATATGACGTTTCCTGCTTTATTGAGTGTCGCTATCAAGGCGTCATCCGATCAAAGTGATGAACTGGAGCGGGGAACGGATTATATTAATACGTTAGGGATTACTTGGGTAATCACACAAACAGAAATAACGATCAAACGATTGCCGCAGGTTGGTGAAAAGATTACGATCGTGACCGAGCCGACAGAATTCAATCGCTATTTCTGTTATCGAAGCTACTGGGTTTATGATGCGGATGGAACCGAGCTGCTGAAAATCGATATGTCCTTTGTATTGATGGATATCGAAAATCGCAAGATGAGCAGTGTTGATGCACAACTTATGGCGCCATATGAATCGCCGCAAGTCAAAAAGATTCGACGCTGGCCCAAGATCGAAAAAGTCGAAGGAGATCAAAAGCAGTTGTATCATGTGCGTTATTACGACCTTGATAGTAATCATCATGTAAATAATGCGATGTACTTTAACTGGTTAATCGATGTGTTGGGTTACGACTTTATGACACAGCATGAGCCATCATATGTGAATGTTAAATTTGATAAAGAAGTTTTATATGGCAATGACATTGAGAGTTTTTATGAAATTATTGAGGCTGAAGAAGTGAAAACTCGTCACGAGATTCGACTTGGAGATCAGCTTGCTTGTGAAGCAAATATATTATGGCAAAAAAGAAGTTAAATCGAATTGCTCGATTTAACTTCTTTTTTTGTCGCTTTTTAGATTTACTCTTCCATAAATTGTTTTAATTCTTCTTTTGATAAATGAGCATTTAACGCGATCAATAATTTCAAGCGAGCTTTTTGACTGTTGATACCGTTACAGAAAATCACACCATGCTGTGCTAATTCCACACCGCCGCCATGATAATCATAAACGGGTTCAGCAATTCCGTTGAAGCAGCGTGAAACTAAAACGATCGGCAGCCCTTTTTCTAATAAATGATAGAAAGGCGGTAAAGTTTGCGGCGGTAAATTTCCAGCACCTAAGGCTTCGACTACGAGACCATCGACTGTAATTGCTTGATCCAAAATCTTAAAGAAGTCTCCTTCCATCCCGGCAAAAACTTTAACGATCGGGATCATAGCATCGAAACTGTCGATATCATAGCGGGTCGTCTTAGGTAATTCCTGTTTAAAAAGAATTTTTGATTTAGTAACTAGGCCGATGGGTCCTAAAGTCGGTGTTCTAAAAGTTGCCACATTTGTTGTATGTGTTTTCGTTACATAACGGGCGCTGTGAACTTCATCGTTCATGACAACGAGCACCCCTTTGCCGACAGCATTGTCAGAGGCAGCAACGCGAATCGCACATTCAAAATTATAAAGACCATCACTGCCTAATTCATTGATAGAACGCATCGCACCCGTCAAAATAATCGGCATCAAATCCCCGATGGTTATTTCTAGAAAATAAGCAGTTTCCTCCAGAGTATCAGTCCCGTGAGTGATAACGACACTGTCGAGCCCTTCTTGTTTTGCGGCTTTAATTCTTTCTTTTAAATCAAACATTGTTTCAACAGTGATGTGGGGAGAAGGCAGGTTAGAAAAATCTTCCACGATCAATTCAATATCAGCCGGCAGGCGTAATTCTTGTCCAGCCGCTAGTAAAGGATTTTTTTTATCTGGACGTACAGCACCATCGGCATCTTGACTCATTGAGATCGTTCCGCCTGTATGTAAAATTAAAATCCGTTTCATCATCATTACTCCATTCGTTATTAGCGCATTGTTGCTAATTTTTTGCTATGTTTATTGTATACTATGAAACAAAGGGAGGCTAGGATACTATGATTCGAATTGGATTAACTTCTTTTAATGAACACAGCAGTTTGACTGGTAAGAAGACCTCTTCTTTGTATGAGTATGCCGGTTACCTGCCATTAGTAGAGTTAGATACGAACTATTACGGGATCACCAAAAAAAGTTCGGTTGAGAATTGGTTGACGCAAGTTCCGGAAGATTTCCGCTTTGTAGTCAAACTATATGCAGGATTCACGGGACAGGCAAAGTGGCAAGATAATTATTCTTCCATGTCCGAAATGCAGGAGCATTTTCTAGAAACCATGAAGCCGATGATCGAAAGCGGAAAGTTATTTTGCTTTTTAGCGCAATTTCCGGCACAATTTAAGTGTACCAAAGAAAACGTTGCTTACTTAGAAATACTGCGAGGGTTATTTCCTGAACTCCCTGTAGCGGTAGAACTGCGAGATTATAGTTGGTACGCAAAAGAGTTTGTAGAAAAAACCAGACAGCTGATGAGAACATTGGATTTTAGTTTGGTAGTGGTCGATGAACCGCAACTTCCAGATACCGTTCCATTAGATTCTACGGTAACAAATAAAAATTTCAGCCTATTTCGTTTTCACGGCAGGAATCAGGCCTATTGGAATGATCGAACTGGTGATTGGCGCAAGAAGCGCACGTTGTATCGTTACAATGAAACTGAACTGAAGGAGCTAGGAAATAAAGTTCGGCAAGCGGCCGAAGAATCCGCTGAAGTTGGTGTCATTTTTAATAATAATTCCGGCGGCGATGCTGCCGATAATGCTATGCAACTGAAAAAAATTCTTCAATTGGATTATGAAGGATTGAATCCAAGTCAAATCGATTTATTTTAAACGAGGGAGTGCCATGATAAAAGCCATTTTTTTTGATATTGACGGAACCTTGATTACCAGTGATTCAAAGGTGTTAGACAGCACCCGCGAGGCAATCAGGTTAGCTCAAAAGCAGGGAATCTTTTGCGGAATCGCAACTGGTCGAGGTCCAGTAAAAATCGAGGATCGGATTGAACAGCTGCCGTTAGATGTATATGTGATGTACAATGGACAGTTGGTTTATACAAAAGAAAAAGATATTTACCAGCGACCATTTTCTGCTGAAACATTACAACGGATCGTGAATTTTGCGGATGCGGAGCATCGTCAAATTATTTTCGGCGGACGTTATCGTTTAGATGGCAGTCATCTGATGAAGTGGTCGCAAAACTCGCTGCTTAAAAAAATTGCGGGCTGGATGCCTAAGTGGTTTCCAGTAAGATCGACACGAAGATTATTGCAGTCTTTCAGTCCGAATCGAGAAAAGGGCAGATACAAAAAGTTATCGATTTTAAAAGAGCCGATCTATCAATGTGTACTCTTCAGTGCAGAAACGGAAGCACAACGTTTGCAAGAGCTGTTGCCGGATTGTTCCTTCCAGCGTTCAAATCCTTATTCGGTGGATATCGTTCCAAAGAACGGCTCAAAGTATCATGGAATTTTAGAATTTACCAAAGCAGCAGGAATTGAGCTGGAAGAAGTAATGGCTTTTGGCGACCACTATAATGACATCGAAATGATCCAAAAAGTTGGTATCGGTGTGGCGATGGGAAACGGGTTGTCTGAGGTCAAAGAACAAGCCGATTATGTTACTGCGACGAATGAAAAAGATGGGATTTATCAGGCGCTAAAACATTTTGAAGTTATTTAATAGTCATAGTAATTTAAGCTTAGCACGCAAATCAGGTATCTAAATTCACTTAATAATAACAATCGCTACACTTAGTTGAGAGCAGGGAGTATCAATAAATGAACGAACCGTATCAAATGGCGCGCGAGTTTCACGAGACCTTCGCACCGACACCACCGAATAAACCTAAAGCCTTCACCAAAGAACGAGGGAGTTTTCGTGCGGGGTTTAAAGCTGAAGAAATCGTTGAATTTTTATATGGCGTAGCAGAAGGCGATGAAGCTGAATTTGCTGAATTAGTTAAAGAGCTTCATGAAAGTGTCGATCAAGCCAAAGAAAAAGTTTTGACAAAAGCCGAAGCAGTTGATGATCCGCTAATTGCGGAAGTCGATGCTTTGACGGACTTGCTCTACTTTACTTATGGCTCGTTTGCCTTGATTGGCGTTGATCCAAAACCGATTTTTGAAATCGTTCATCGTGCGAATATGGGGAAACTTTTTCCTGATGGCAAACCTCGCTATCATCCGGTAACAAATAAAGTGATGAAGCCGGATGATTGGCAAGAAAAATATGCACCAGAACCGTTGATCAAAAAAGAGCTGGACAGACAAAAAGGAAAAGCCGAATAACAAAGGCTTTTCCTTTTTTGTGTTTTAGCTGTTAAGCATATAAAGTTCTTAATCAAAAAATGTGTAGTAAAGCGATCGGACAGCTAATCGTTCTTGTTCACTGCGGATTGCGAAGATGATACTGCGTTCATCAGCTCCCTGAGAAATCATTCGCAGGTTAACATTTTTACGTGCCAATGCAGCAGTGCTGTCAGAGGTAGTGCCAGGCCGTTCGCGCATCCCTTCGCCAACAAGTGCGACAACCGAAAGACCATGTTCGATTGATAATTGATCAGGCTGAATCTTTTCTTCAATCTGCTTCATTAGTTCAGCTTCAATATCACGAGTTAATTGACGTTCGCGTAAAATGATTGAAATATCATCAATTCCAGATGGCATATGTTCAAAACAGATGTTTAAATCCTCTAAAATTTGTAAAACTCTTCGTACAATCCCGACTTCTCGGTTTAACAAATATTTTCCGATCGTGATTCCGCAGAAGCCGCCATCGCTGGCAACACCTACGACTTCATTGCGATTCTCATTTTCGAAGGTCTTTTTGATCAAGGTTCCTTGGCAATCCGGATTATTCGTATTTTTAATCACCACGGGAATCTGTGCTTTAAAGGCCGGCATCAAGGCTTCATCATGAAAGACTGTGAAGCCTGCATAAGTCAATTCGCGAATTTCGCGATAAGTTGCGTATTCAATTAACTCTGGATCATGGATGTATTTTGGACTGGCAGCAAAAATACCATCTACATCAGTAAAATTCTCATACATATCCACTTTTAAACCAGCTGCAACGATGGAGCCAGTGATGTCGGAGCCACCTCGCGAAAATGTACAGAGGTGTCCATCTTTGGTGTAACCAAAGAATCCTGGGATAATCAATATTTCCTCTGAATCTCGCCACTGATAAATTTTATCGTAGGATTCATCTAAGATTCGGGCATTTTGTGGTTCGTTAGAAACCGTGATTCCTAACTCTTTTGGATTGATGTAACGTGCGTTGACACCGTTCTTTTGGAAACAGGCAGCAACTAACTGGGCATTTAAGTTTTCCCCACTAGCTAAAAAGCTGTCTAGGGCATAAGCGTTTGTTTCGTCATAATTCTCTTGAAGTTGACGTAATTCAGCGCTAAATTTTTTTTCAATATCATCATCGACGCGGAACGCGGCAGCAATTTCTGTATAGCGAGCGACGATCTCACGAATCAATTCTTCAGTATCATGTTTGTATACAACAGCATTATAAAATTGAATCAATAAGTCGGTGACTTTTTTGTCTTTATTGGTTCGCTTTCCTGGAGCAGAAACCACGACGAAACGACGGCTAGGCTCGTCTGTAACGATCGCTAAGACTTTTTTTAGTTGTTCAGCTGAAGCTACGGAGCTTCCGCCAAATTTGATCACTTTCACTTTAATCACCTCTTATTTTAA
>NZ_NGLG01000001.1:34234-67599 GCF_002140655.1 Enterococcus sp. 3H8_DIV0648
TATGAAGAGTGACTGTGCGATAAACATTTCAAAACGAATTCTAAACTAGCTAGTGAAGAGAAAAGTCTTTTGTGTTATAATCTACGTTAGATGTTTTCGCCAAAAAACAGAAAAATATGAACCATTAAATAAACTGAATCTTGTTAGTTGAAAGGAAAATCATACATGGGAAGTAATGTAATCATAGGGATCGTTATCGGCTTAGTCATTTTGGCTGCCGCTTTATACTTGATTGGTTATCTGATGAAGAAAAAGAATCAAGATCGCTTGAAAGAACTTGATAAAAGGAAAGAAGCGTTATTCGATCTTCCTGTCGTAGAAGAGGTCGATGAAGTGAAAAAAATGCACCTTGTCGGTCAAAGTCAGAATACTTTCCGTGAGTGGAATCAAAAATGGACAGATGTTTCGACAAAATCTTTTGCTGAATTAGAAAGTCAGATTTTTGAAGTTGAGAGTCAAAATGAAACATTCCGTTTCATGAAGGGCAAATCAGCGATTGAAAGTGCAGAACGTACAATGACAGAGATGGAAGAAGAAGTCGAAGGCATTCGTACAGGATTAAAAGAATTAAGAGAAACTGAAGAGCGCAACTCCTTGGCTGTACAACAGGCCTTGGATGTTTTTGAAGAATTGAAGAAGGATTTGAAAGAAAAGAAAGACAGCTTTGGTCCTGCTTTGCCGGAAATTCAAAAGCAAGTGAAAAATGTTGAGATCGAGTTTACCCAATTCGTAACCTTGAATACTTCAGGCGATCCGATTGAAGCTCGGGAAGTCTTAGATGATGCTGAAAAACACACTTATGAAGTTCAAGCAACCATGCAAAAAGTTCCAACCATCTATGAAGATTTAGAAAAGACATTCCCAAGTCAAATTGATGAGTTAGAAAAAACATATAAGAAGATGATGGCAGACAATTTTGTCTTGCCAGAAGATGATTTCGAAGCTCGTTTAGAAAAAGTGAAGAAACACGTAGAACGTTCATTAGAAGATTTAGAAAAAATCGAATTAAGCACTGTTGAAACAGCTAATAAAGAGACGGCAGAATTAATCGATGAGCTTTACGATGTATTGGAAAAAGAATTCGAAGCGAAAAAATATGTTATGACCAATCGCAAAACGATCGGTGAATATATCGCTCATGCTTCTCGCAATAATCATCAGTTAATGGTGGAATTAGATCATACTTCTCAAAGCTATGCTTTGAATAATAATGAATTGGGTCGTGCCCGCGGATTCCAAACAGAGATCGAAGAATTGGAACGCCGCAATCGCAATATGGATCCGCAGATCGATAAGCATGAACTGCCATATTCGGAAGTCCAAGTATTTTATAAAGATGCTTTTAAAGTCTTAGACGATATTGAAACAAAACAAGTTGAGATCGACGACGATCTGCATGATTTACGCAAAGGTGAAAAGGAAGCTTCTGCTAAAATCGAGAAATATGAATTCCGCTTGCGCAACTTGAAACGTTATGTAGAACAACAGCGTTTACCTGGATTGCCAGGTGATTACTTAGAATTCTTCTTTGTAGCAACTGATCGTGTAGAAGAATTGAGCAAATCATTGAACAAGATTCGGATCAACATGCAAGACATCAATAAATTAGTCAGTCTTTGCGATGAAGACATGGAAATGTTGGATCAAAAGACTTACGACTTAGTCGATGCCGCAGCATTGACGGAACAAATGATGCAATATGCAAATCGTTATCGTCACACGCACCCTGAAATCAAAAGTGCAATTGAAAATAGTTTAGAACTATTTAACAAAGAATACCGTTATCAAGATGCCTTAGATGAAATCGGCACAGCACTTGAACGGGTTGAACCAGGGGCATTCAAACGAATTGAAGACTTTTATTTTAACAACCGAGATTTAGTATAAGCTGAGCGATATGCTCGGCTTTTTTTGTGCAAATTAATTCTTGTTCGTTTAAATAAATTCGTTGTATCAAAAGTTATGTTAGGATAGTTTAGGAAACTCTTCTTATTTATAAGGAATACTTGAAGACTTGCGGCATTCTCGCTATAATAGGAAAGAATTTTTGAAGGAAGGTCAGAGAATGATTTATTTTGATAGTAGTGCAACGACTGCAATTTATCCGTTAGCACTTGATACATATGTAAAAACGAGTCAACGCATTATGGGAAATCCATCCAGCTTGCATGATTTAGGAACACAGGCGAATCGCTTGCTGCAACAAGCGCGAAAGCAGATCGCGGAGCTTTTGGATGTTCAAGCAGGTGAAATATTTTTTACTAGCGGAGGCACTGAGGGTGATAACTGGGTATTGAAGGGGACTGCGATCGCTAAGCGAGGATACGGAAACCACATTATTATTTCTAGCGTAGAGCATCCGGCAGTTGGCCGCACTGCCGAACAATTGAAAGAACTTGGG
The DNA here is from genome assembly GCF_002140655.1 of Enterococcus sp. 3H8_DIV0648. Lineage (NCBI taxonomy): Bacteria > Bacillati > Bacillota > Bacilli > Lactobacillales > Enterococcaceae > Enterococcus > Enterococcus sp. 3H8_DIV0648. Next base: position 36,636 of record NZ_NGLG01000001.1, read on the forward strand.
TATGATGTGAGTGTCGCTCCTGTTGATCAAAATGGTTTTGTTCAAGTAGAAAAATTGGCAGAATTAATTCGGCCTGAAACGATTTTGGTTTCAGTGATGGGTGTTAATAATGAGATGGGCGCGATCCAGCCAATTGAAGCTATCAGTGATATTTTGGAAAATTATCCAACGATCCATTTTCATGTGGATGCCGTACAAGCTATCGGAAAAGTTGATCAAGCTAAATGGCTAACACCGCGGGTTGATTTTGCGACTTTCTCTGCTCACAAATTCCATGGACCGCGTGGAGTCGGCTTTATTTATTGGAAAACTGGGAAAAAGTTAGCTCCTTTACTTAATGGTGGCGGTCAGGAAAATGGACAAAGGGCAACGACAGAAAATCTTCCAGCTATTGTAGCTATGAGCCGTGCGTTGCGAATGCATCTTGAAAAAAGAGCCGAACGCCCTAATCATACGGCCGTTATTCGTCAGTATTTGAAAGAGGCGCTAGCCAGCTATGACAAAGTAAGGATTTTTTCAGGGGATGAAAACTTTGCTCCTCACATTTTGACCTTCGGAATTAAAGGAATTCGTGGTGAGGTTTTAGTTCATGCCTTAGAAGAAAAACAAATTTTCGTCTCGACCACGAGTGCTTGCTCTAGTCGTAAAAAAGTGGATAGTTCAACTCTCCATGCGATGAATGTTCCCCATGATATTGCTACAACGGCCGTACGTGTTAGTTTGGATGAGGCCAGTACGATGGCAGAGGCAGAACAATTTATGGTGGTATTCAACCATCTATACGATAAATTTTCAAAGATCAATTAAATGAAAAGCAATATTTAAATAGTAAATAAGGAGAATGATCGTGCAATATACTGAAATTATGGTGCGTTATGGCGAGTTGTCGACCAAGGGAAAGAATCGTCGAAGCTTCATCATGCGACTAGCACAAAATGTACGGGGAGCATTGGCTGAATTTCCTGATTTGAAGATTCACGCAGATCGTGACCGGATGCATATTTTATTAAATGGGGAAGATAGCCGCCTCGTTTTACCTAAGTTAGAAAAAGTCTTTGGAATTCAAAATTTTTCCCCTAGTATTCGCGTTGAAAAAAGTTTGGATGCATTAAAGCAAATGACACAACAGATTATGAAAGAAGTCTACACTGGAAGGGAAACCTTTAAAATCACAGCTAAACGCAGTGATCATCAATTTGAATTAGATAGTCAAGAGCTGCAGCAGTTTTTAGGAGATGCTGTGATGGATGTTTGTCCGGATATTAAGGCGCAGATGAAGCGGCCGGATATCAATCTGCGGGTGGAGATTCGTCGTGATGGCGCGTATCTTTCATATGAAACGATCAAAGGAGCTGGCGGCTTGCCAGTGGGGACTAGCGGTCGCGGTATGTTGATGTTGTCTGGTGGGATTGATTCGCCTGTTGCCGGCTACTTAGCAATGAAGCGCGGCGTTGAGATCGAAGCAGTTCATTTTGCAAGTCCGCCGTATACGAGTGAGCAAGCATTGCAAAAGGCGAAGGACTTAACGGAAAAATTAACTCCGTATGTCGGCAATATTCAGTTTATTGAAGTGCCTTTCACTGAGATTCAAGAAGAAATCAAGCAGCATAGTCCGCAAGGCTATTGGATGACATTAACCAGACGAATGATGCTGCGTTTAACTGATGCGATTCGTGAAATGCGCCATGGCTTAGTGATCATTAATGGGGAATCTTTGGGACAGGTTGCCTCACAAACGTTACACAGCATGGTAGCTATCAATGAAGTTACGACTACACCGATTATTCGTCCAGTCGTGACGATGGACAAAACAGAGATTATCGAGCTGGCAGAAAAAATTGATACCTTTGAACTGGCGATCCAACCGTTTGAGGACTGCTGTACGATTTTTGCACCGCCACAGCCAAAAACGCGCCCAAAATTGGACAAGGTTCTAGAATTAGAAGAACGTTTCGATATTGAAGGGTTGATGGCTCGTTGTTTAGCAGGACTGAAGTTTGAAGAAATCGCTCCTGCTCAGGCAGAAAAAAACGAAGAGTTTGCAGAGTTCTTATAATTATTTTGAGCAAGAAAGGATACTTTCTTGCTCTTTTTTTGGCAAACGATTGTTATTGCTTTTTTTACATGTTAAAATCATTTATGTGAAGTGTTTAACAAACAAATTTATTTCTATCTTAAACGGTAGATTTGCAGATGACATGAAAAGCAAAAAAATAATTCATTAAGATAAACAAGGAGAACGACCATGGAGCGGATCATTCAAAAACCACAACTATCAAAAGCGACAACCAAAAGGCTGTCTTTGTACCTGCGTTGCTTAAAAGGCTTGGAAAAAAATGGTATTACCCGCGTTAAATCTTCTGAGCTGAGTAAAATGACTCAAGTCGGATCTGCAACGATTCGTCGGGACTTTTCTCATTTTGGCGAGTTAGGCAGAAGCGGTTATGGCTATGATGTCAGCGACTTGATCAAAGTTTTCAGCGATATGCTGGAAACCAAGGAAGAAAAGCGAATTGCACTGATTGGCTGTGGAAATCTAGGCCAAGCGCTTTTAAATAATAATTTTCGGCGCAATGAGAATTTAAACATCGTTTGTGCATTTGATAATGATCCTGAAAAAGTTGGTAAAGAAATTTGCGGCTATTATATCCATTCAATTGATGAAATGGATGATGTATTGGCAAAAGAAAAAATTACCGTTGCGATCTCAACGGTTCCCAGCCAAAATGCCCAAAGAGCGATCAATCAAGTGGTTGCTAACGGGGTCACAGCGATCTTGAATTTTGCTCCAGATCCGTTGAAAGTACCGGATAATGTTCATGTGCACTATATTGATTTAACCTCTGAGCTGCAGACGTTGATTTATTTTGATGGTCAGTAGGACTTTACAAGTTTCTGACTTCATTGTAGAATGATTCAGACGATGAACAAGAGGAGTACGTGAGAAGCGAAGTTTAAGAGAGAAGATGCATGGCTGAGACATCTTTACTTTGGCTCATGGAAGGTAGCTTGGGAGTTTGCGATCTGAAGCAAGTAAGAGCGCACGGCACATGACCGTTAGAGCATGTTTGAGCGGCAGAAGTCTTTTCTGCAATTTAGGTGGTACCGCGTAATTTACGTCCTAGAACACATTTGTGTTCTAGGACTTTTTTATTCGTTCAGAATTTCTGAACTAGGAAACATAAATCACCCACAAAACAATCATTAGGAGGAACTTATATGACTGAAAATTTACCAACAAAATTCAATCCGCAAGAAGTTGAGGCGGGTCGCTACCAAAAATGGTTAGATCAGGATTTATTCAAACCATCAGAAGATAAACAAGCAAAACCCTATTCAATCGTAATCCCACCGCCAAACGTAACTGGAAAGCTGCACTTAGGACACGCTTGGGACACGACTTTACAAGACATGATCATTCGTCAAAAACGGATGCAGGGTTTTGATACGTTATGGCTGCCGGGAATGGACCATGCAGGGATCGCTACTCAAGCAAAGGTTGAAGAAAAATTAAGAGAACAAGGGATTTCTCGTTATGATCTTGGCCGTGAAAAGTTCGTCGATCAAGTTTGGGAATGGAAAGATGAATATGCCGGACATATTCGGGAGCAATGGGCAAAACTAGGCTTATCACTTGATTATGGACGTGAACGTTTCACCTTGGATGACGGATTGTCTGATGCAGTTCGTAAAGTCTTTGTTTCTTTATACGAAAAGGATTTGATTTACCGCGGCGAGTACATTATCAATTGGGACCCGCAAGCTAAGACGGCTTTATCTGATATTGAAGTTATTCATAAGGATCTAGAGGGTGCTTTCTATCATGTATCTTATCCGCTTGCTGACGGCAGCGGTGTATTGGAGATCGCGACAACGCGACCTGAAACAATGTTGGGAGATACGGCGATCGCGGTTCACCCTGATGATGAGCGCTATCAAGACTTGATCGGTAAGAAAGCCATTTTACCATTAGTTAATAAGGAAATTCCGATTATTGCAGATAGTTACGTGGAACGTGAATTTGGAACTGGGGCTGTGAAGATTACCCCTGCTCATGATCCTAATGACTTTGAAGTTGGTAACCGCCATGATTTGCCGCGGGTTAATGTAATGAATGCAGACGGCAGCATGAACGACCTAGCTGGTAAATATGCCGGTATGGATCGTTTCGAAGCTCGCAAAGCGATTGTTGCTGATCTTAAAGAAATTGGTCGTTTAATTAAAGTTGAAAAAATGGTTCACAGTGTGGGGCATTCTGAAAGAACCGGTGTGGTTGTTGAGCCGCGGTTATCTACCCAATGGTTTGTTAAGATGGGACCGTTGGCAGATCAAGCAGTGAAAAATCAAAGCACCGACAATGCAGTAGAATTCTTCCCGCCTCGTTTTAATAATACCTTTATGACCTGGATGGAAAATGTTCATGACTGGGTAATCTCTCGTCAATTATGGTGGGGCCATCGTATTCCGGCTTGGTATCACAAAGAAACTGGAGAAATGTATGTTGGCATGGAAGCACCGACGGATAGTGAAAACTGGGAACAAGATCCAGACGTATTGGATACTTGGTTCAGTTCAGCATTATGGCCGTTTTCTACGATGGGTTGGCCTGATGAGGAAAGCGAAGACTACAAACGCTACTTCCCAACCAGCACATTAGTGACCGGCTACGATATCATTTTCTTCTGGGTTAGCCGGATGATCTTCCAAAGTTTAGAGTTCACTGATGAACGTCCATTTAAAAATGTTCTAATCCATGGATTGATTCGTGATGAGCAAGGACGTAAGATGAGCAAGTCGCTAGGCAACGGAATCGATCCAATGGACGTCATTGAAAAATATGGTGCCGATGCACTGCGCTGGTTCTTATCAACTGGTTCCGCACCGGGTCAAGATGTTCGTTTCAGCTATGAGAAAATGGATGCAGCTTGGAACTTCATTAATAAAATCTGGAACGCCTCTCGTTTTGTAATCATGAATGTTGAAGGATTTACTGTTGCAGATATTGACTTTTCTGGAGAAAAAACCGTTGCAGATCGTTGGATCTTAACGCGTTTGAACGAAACGATCGAAAAAGTAACGAATTTATTTGATCAATTTGAATTTGGTGAAGCGGGTCGTCAATTATACAATTTCATGTGGGATGATTTCTGTGACTGGTACATTGAAATGAGTAAAGAGATTCTTTACGGTGAAGATGAAGCAGCCAAGCAAACGACGAAGAGTATTTTAGTGTATGTCTTAGACCAAACATTACGTCTATTGCACCCAATCATGCCGTTTGTAACAGAAGAAATTTGGGCTAAGATTCCTCATACCGGCGAATCCTTAGTTGTAGCTGACTATCCAGTCGTTCATCCAGAAAACAACGATGAATCAGCGGCTAAAGGAATGGAAGTTTTGAAGGAACTGATTCGTTCTGTTCGGAATATTCGCGCTGAAGTGAATACGCCGCTGTCAAAACCAATCACCTTGCTGATTAAAACAAGTGATCCAAAGGTAGATGAATTCTTGATCGAAAACACCAGCTACATCGAACGCTTCTGTAATCCAGAAGAATTAGTGATTGCCAGTGATATTACGGCGCCTGATTTAGCGATGTCTGCGGTATTGACTGGTGCGGAAATTTATCTTCCATTAGCTGGCTTGATCAACATCGAAGAAGAAATCAAACGTTTGGAAAAAGAATTAGCAAAATGGACTGGTGAAGTGAAACGTGTTCAAGGAAAATTAGCCAACGAACGCTTTGTAGCAAATGCACCGGAAAATGTCGTTGCTGAAGAACGTGAGAAAGAAAAAGATTATTTAGAAAAACAAGCCGCTGTTCAAGAACGTATTGAAAGCTTGCGGACGATTTCTTAAAAAGAATAATTGATTAAATGGGTGCAGCTTTGTTAAGGCTGCACCTATTTTTTTTGTTAAATGGAATGAATTATTAAAAATTTCTCTTCTTTTAAAAGAATTCATCTGCGCAGCGCAATCTTTCTTTGATAATCTTTGCTATACTAGAGGCATGCAAAAATTGATGTAAATGAGGCGAATAATTTTGACGATAGAAGAAGCGATTGCTTGGATTCATAGTCGGAAAAAATTTGGGTCGCGCCCAGGTTTAGATCGTATCCAAGCTTTATTGAATAAAGTAGAAAATCCTGAAAAAAAAGTACCTGTGATCCATATCGCCGGTACGAATGGTAAAGGGTCAACAGTTGCCTATTTACGCAGCATTTTGATGGAAGCAGGAGTAACAGTAGGCAGCTTCACATCACCTTATATTGAAGAGTTCAATGAACGGATCGCGATTGATGCGAAACCAATCCCTGACACTGCACTGATTCAATATGTTGAGAAGTACCAACCGATCGTGGCTGAGTTAGATCAAGATCCGGCGATCAACGGTATCACGGAATTTGAAATTTTAACCGCAATCATGCTGGATTATTTCGCCGCTGAAAAGATCGATGTTGCCATCGTCGAGGTTGGGTTAGGCGGATTGCTTGATTCAACGAATGTAGTGGAACCGATTTTGACTGCGATCACTACGATTGGTTATGATCATATGGAGGTTTTAGGAGACACGTTAAATGAGATCGCACAGCAAAAAGCAGGGATCATCAAAAAAAATACACCAGTAGTCACAGGAAAAATCACGACAGGTCCCTTAATTGAGATCGTTGAAAAAGCTGTGACTGAAACGGCAAAGGTCTATCGCTATGGTGAAGAATATCAGGTAGATTATTTACGACCAGATGCTGCATGGGGGGAACTGTTCAGTTTTACTGATCGCGCAGGGAAACTTTCTTCTCTTAAAGTTCCATTATTAGGACGGCATCAAGTCGAAAACGCTGGAGTTGCCATTGAGCTCTTTCATTTATATTGCGATCAGCAAGGTCTGCCATTTGAGGAAAAGACGATCCAAAAAGGTTTGGCAAAGGCGCAATGGCCCGCACGGATGGAAAAGATCAGTGAAGAGCCCTTGATCGTCATGGATGGGGCTCACAATGGTCATGCTATCAAACGTTTAGTAGAGAATGTAAAACGTGAATTTCGCGATTACAATATCAAAATTCTTTTTTCAGCATTAGAAACAAAAGACATCGATCAAATGCTGACGCTGCTTTTAGAGATTCCCAACGCCCGTATTTATTTAACGACGTTTGAATATCCTAAAGCGTTGAATCTTAGCCGATTTGATAAATTGGACAGCCGCTTCGAAGTTGTTTCACTGTGGCAGTTTGGCTTAGGTGAGTTGTTGGAAGATATGGGGGACGATGATTTACTATTAATTACAGGATCACTGTACTTCGTTTCTGAAGTACGTCAATTATTATTAACCTTAGGAGGTACGAATGAAAAAAGTTAAGGGAATTATTTTCGACATGGATGGTCTGTTGTTTGATACAGAGTCGATTTATTGTGAAGCGAACTTAGTCGTGGCGGATAAATACGACATTCCTTTCACGAAGGAAACCTATGCTCGTTTTATCGGTATTTCGGATGAAGAAGTATGGGCAGAATTGCACAAAATGTATGCGGACCATGGTGAAGAGACCGTGCAAAAATTTATCGACGAAAGCTGGGGAATGGCACATGACCGATTCAAAACAGGTGAGGTTGATTTGAAGCCCGGTGTTCATGAGCTGCTCGCTTATTTGGAAGAAAAAGAAATCCCGCGGGTGTTGGCTTCAAGTAATGTCCGACCTGTCATTGAAATCTTATTGGAGCATGCAGGCATCCGAGATAAATTTTCAGATATTATTTCTGCAGAAGACGTGAAATTTGCCAAACCAGATCCAGAAATTTTTGTGATCGCTGCCGAACGCTTGGGCATGAGCGGCGCAGATTGCTTAGTGCTGGAGGATTCAAAAAATGGTATTTTAGCGGCAGAGGGTGCGGGTGTTCCGGTTGTGATGGTACCGGATATTGTACCTCCGACGGCTGAACTAAGAGAAAAGACAGAAGCAGTTTTTACATCGCTGCATGATGTGATTGAATTTTTAGAAGATTAATCAAAACTCCTTTGCGTACTTTATTGAAAGTAGGTAAAGGAGTTTTTTATGGAGAAGAGTTTATTATTACAAGAGCTGCCAGAAAGTTCTTGGCCGCGAGAACGTTTGCTGCGAGAAGGGGAAAAGCATTTATCGGATCAAGAATTATTGGCGATCATTTTGCGGAATGGTTCGCGTCAGCAAAATGTCATGGAGTTGGCGGGGAGCATTTTGCGAAAATATCCAGCGCTATACGATTTGAAACATGCCACGCTGCAGGAACTCCAACAATTTAAAGGAATTGGTGAGACTCGGGCAATCGAGCTCAAGGCGATGATGGAATTCGGTTATCGGATCAATCGAGCGTTGCAGCCAAAGATGGGGAAGGTTCAGTCCAGCTTTTCATTAGGGCAGCTTTTGATCTCTGAGTTGAAAGACTGTCAGCAGGAACATTTGGTGGCCTTCTTTTTAAATACTAAAAATGAGATCATTTTACAAAAGACGATCTTCATCGGATCACTCAATCAAAGCATTGCTCACCCAAGAGAGATATTTCGTGAAGCTGTCCGAATCAGTGCGGCACGGGTCGCTTTAGGGCATAACCATCCTTCAGGAAATCCCACCCCTTCGCAGAATGATTTGGATTTCACGGAACGAGTCAAGGAGTGTGGAGCGATGATGGGAATCGAGCTATTAGACCACATTATTGTCGGAGAAACCAAATATTTCAGTTTACGTGAAGAAAATTACTTAAAGTAGCGATTGAAAACCCTTGCGCCTAGGCTAAAACCAGTGTTAAACTATTATTGTAATTTTGTTTGAGTTGCGAGTTGGTACACATATGTTTCCCTTTTCGTAAGCCAGCAATGTTACAATCAATAAGTGCTTAGGCACGAGGAGGATTTTATTCATGGAAAACGGAACAGTAAAATGGTTTAACGCAGAAAAAGGTTTTGGCTTCATCACTCGTGAAGATGGCAGCGATGTATTCGTACATTTCTCAGCTATCCAAGGCGACGGCTTCAAAACATTAGAAGAAGGACAAGCAGTAACTTTCGATGTTGAAGAAAGCGATCGCGGACCTCAAGCAGCTAACGTTAACAAGCAATAAAACCACAAAGCCTTAGAGAAATTTCTCTAAGGCTTTTTTTCTGCTAAAAAAGGTTTATGGAAATCCTACAACTCTGATTCACTAAAGAGTTTAGCTTTCAAAAGAAAATTGAAAGAGCCGATCTTCTTCTAAATCATCAGTATGATTGGCATCATTGATGGCCAATGCGGCCTTACCAATACAATACTGCCAGAAAAAATCAAAAAAGACGGGATTACACTTCTCAGGCTGAATTGTACTAAAAACATCACTTGTTACTTGTTTGACTAGTTGAATCGTTTCAGAATCCTGTAAGAAAAAGCGGTGAAACTCATCTGGATAATCTGTTGCGTAATTTGTGATAGCTGTTGATAGGGCTTGCAATGATTTTGGTTCTTGATCTTCTATGAAATCTTGGTATTTAACTATGATGCGATTGGTTAAAACCGATTTCAACTCAGCTAAATTGGCAAATTCACGATAGATCGGTTGAGTCGAGCAGGCAATATGTTTTGCGATATTGCGAGCATGAAATTTTTTAAACCCTTCATTGATGATTAATTGGTAGGCGCCATCAATGATATGGCTCCGTTGCACGCGTTGTGTTCTTACCATAGTTTATCTTCCTTTATTCTAAATTCAAGAAACTTTAAAATAACTAGCGTTAGTTATTTATTCTTTCTAGCTAACTTTCATTGTGCAAATAATCCAATTGTTTGTCAATTGATTTTGTTGTATTTTCATGAAAATAATATTCTTTTTTGCATAAAAAAGGCTGTTTAAAGAAATGAAGAAGTAGTTGTTCATTTTGATAATAAAATAAAAAAACATCTATCTGATTTGTCAGATAGATGTTTTTGTTAGTTATCAGGTGTCATGATCATCGGTAAGATCATCGGATGACGTTCTGTTTGATCAAATAGGAATGGCTGCAAAGCTGCGACCATTGCATTTTTTAGTTTTGTTTCGGTACATCCCGCTTCATTCAAAGCTTCGCGTAATGCATGGAATAAAATTCGTTGGCCTTCATTGATCATTTCACCAGATTCTCTCATGTAAACAAATCCACGAGATAAAATATCTGGACCAGCCAGAATTTCTTTCTTTTCGATATCTACGGTAGCAACCGCTAAAACTAATCCTTCTTCAGAAAGAATTCGGCGATCACGTAATACGACATTACCAATATCGCCGATTCCGCTGCCATCAACGTACACATCGCTAGCATTGAAGTGACCTGCGCGGCGAGCGCTGTCTGCTGTTAATGCTAGCATGTCGCCGTTTTCCATAATGAAGCAATTTTCTTCTGGAACACCAGTGTCCTGAGCTAAGCCCGTATGGATTTTCAACATGCGGAATTCACCATGGATCGGAACAAAGTACTTTGGTTTCATTAAACGCAACATCAATTTTTGTTCTTGCTGACTGCCGTGACCGGAAGTATGGATGTTGTTCACTTTACCATGAATGACTTCAGCACCCGCCTCGGAAAGCAAGTTGATCAAATGATTGACACTCGTCGTATTGCCAGGGATTGGTGAACTTGAAAAAATCACGGTATCATCTGGTTGAATTTGTATCTGACGGTGTGTCCCATTAGCGATTCGTGAAAGAGCCGCCATTGGTTCACCTTGAGACCCCGTACATAGGATCATTAATTCATTGGCAGGTAAATGATTGATTTCATGGGCATCAACGAATGTGCCATCGGGAACGGTAATATAACCCAATTTTTGCCCATTAACAATCGCATTTTCCATACTACGTCCGAAGACCGCTATTTTACGTCCAGTTGCGACAGCGGCATTAGCAGCTTGTTGCAGACGTGAAATATTGGAAGCGAAGGTAGCGAAGATGATCCGACCTTCGATTTTTTCCATGATCCGTAAGATCGATTGCCCAATTGTCTGTTCGGATTTAGTGAAAGTAGGGACTTCTGCATTGGTACTATCAGAAAGCAGACACAAGACGCCTTCTTCGCCAAGCTTAGCCATACGATGCAGGTTGGCCGGCTGACCTACCGGAGTAAAGTCAAATTTGAAGTCGCCGGTTTCCACAATGTTGCCAGAAGGCGTTTTAACTACGACACCTAATGGATCGGGAATACTGTGAGTGGTACGGAAAAAACTGACTGACGTTTTTCGGAAACGAATCACGGAATCTTCTTCGATTTCATGTAATTCGGCGTCACGTAATAATCCGTGCTCATCTAATTTATTTTTGATCAAAGCCAAAGCTAATGCGCCCGCATAGATTGGAATATTAGCCTGCTTCAATAGATAAGGCACACCACCGATATGGTCCTCGTGACCATGTGTGATAACGAGTGCTTTTACCTTATTAATATTTTGGACTACGTAACTAAAATCGGGAATGACATAATCAATTCCTAATAGGTCATCTTCCGGAAACTTTATTCCAGCATCGATGATGATAATCTCATCTTGGAATTGAACCCCATACATATTTTTTCCGATTTCGCCCAATCCACCAATGGCAAAGACACCAGTCTCATTGTTTTTTAGCGAAAGTTTCATGCTAGAACTCCGTTAACTTGAAGTCGGCATTTTCTTTTTCGTATTCTAAATGATTGCCTTCTAAAAGTTGAATGTATTCCACGTTATATGGGGTGTTCTCGCGTAATAAATTGTGTACTACTTCTTCATTTTCTGCTTCCAAATAGAGTGATTGTGTCTGCTCACGTTTTGGGTTGCGGTCTTTGGTTTCTTGATAATAAACTTTGTAAATCATGAATCTATCTCCTTTATTTGCTTAATAGCAATTTTTTCCACGACAAAATGAGGGGCGATTGCCACCTATTTTTTTATGCTCGACATCTTAGCTCCTGCTAAAACATTGAGAAGAAGCCTCGTCTTTGCTTCTTGCTTGAAAAAACAATTTCACCGTTCATTGGGTTGTTCTTACAACAATTACTTGTAGTTTATCACAGAATAAATAAGAAGTATAGAAACTAGGAAGTGAAATGAGGATTACTTAGAAATTTTCAGAAAGTCCAAAAAACAAAAATAAAAAAGCAAATTACTGAGCAGACAGAAGTCTTTTATTTATGCTATATTGGAGTCATTACGGTATAGAAAGAGGCGAGAAAAAATGAAGTTGATGTTGCGGTATACCTTGCGCTACAAAAAGCTATTATTGTTTGATTTCATCAGTGTTTTCGGATTTATCTTGATTGAGTTGGGGTTGCCGACGATTTTGGCTATGATGATCGATAAGGGAATTGGGAATAACGATTTTAATTATGTACAGAAGATGGGTATCATAATGATTGCGATTACGGTCGTTGGGATAGTCATGAGCATTTCATTACGATACTTCAGTTCTCAGATTACCTCTAGAATGGTTGCAGCTATTCGTGATGATCTTTTTGAAAAAGTTCAAACCTTCTCCCATTCAGAGTATGAGCAAATTGGTGTACCATCTTTAATTACTAGAGCGACAAATGATGCCTATCAGATTATGTTGTTCATGCAAAATATTTTAACTACCGGGTTTATGACTCCAATGATGTTTGGAATGAGTTTGTATTTGATCATGCGGACGAGTCCTGGTTTAGGAATTTATGTGCTGTTATCACTGCCGATTTTATTATTAGCAGTTATCTTAATAGCGAAATATTCTGAACCGTTATCGACCAAGCAGCAAAAAAACTTGGACAATATTAACGGGATCTTACGGGAAAACCTTTCAGGTCTGCGAGTAATCCGTGCCTTCGTCAATGAAAAATTCGAAGAAATGCGTTTCCGACTAGTTAACGATGCCTATACAAATAGCTCAAAAAGCTTATTTCATTTGATGGCAGTGGCACAGCCGGGATTTTTCTTCCTATTTAATATAGTAATGGTTCTAATTATTTGGAATGGAACGGTTCAGATTAGTGATGGCTCTTTAGCAGTGGGAACATTGATTGCCTTCATTGAATACATCTTCCATGCATTGTTCTCGTTCATGCTCTTTGCGACGGTCTTCATGATGTATCCGCGAGCGAATGTTTCGGCCCAACGGATTCAAGAAGTTTTTGATATGGACCCGATCATTAAAGACAATCCTGAAAAAGTAATAGAACTGACTGAAAAAAGTACCCTAGAATTTCGTGATGTAACCTTTGCTTATCCAGGACACTCGGAAAGTCCTGTAATTCGCAATGTTAGTTTTACAGCCAAACCCGGTGAGACAGTCGCTTTTATCGGAAGCACGGGTTCTGGAAAATCAACCTTGATTCAATTGATCCCGCGTTTCTATGATGTGACAGAGGGACAAGTCTTAGTTGACGGGCGAGATGTACGCGAGTATCGTCTGAAAGACCTGCGAGAAAAAATCGGCTATATTCCGCAAAAGGCGCAATTATTTACCGGAACAATTGAAGATAATCTGCGTTACGGGAAAAAAGACGCGACTCAAGAAGAGATGGAGCAGGCAGCAGAAATTGCTCAAGCTGCGGAATTTATTTCGCAAAAACCAGATGGATATCAAGAAGAATTGTCAGAAGGCGGCAGTAACTTTTCGGGTGGACAAAAACAACGACTAGCGATTGCCCGTGCGGTGATCCGTCGACCAGAAATCTATATCTTTGACGATAGCTTCTCCGCGTTGGATTATCAGACGGATGCCAAGCTGCGTGCTCGTCTGAAAAAGGAAACGACCGAATCCGCCGTTTTAATTGTGGCACAACGTGTTGGAACAATTATGCACGCGGATAAAATCGTTGTCCTAAATGAGGGAGACGTCGTTGGCATCGGAACACACCGCGAGTTGCTGGAAAACTGTCCAATTTACTATGACATTGCCGCATCACAGTTATCGAAGGAGGAATTGGCATGAGAAAATACACTTCTTCTTTAAAACGTTTGATGCATTATATCAATCCTTATAAAAAAACTTTTATTTTGGTCTTAATCCTAGCCATCGGAACACTGGTTTTAGGAACATGGATGCCTTACTTAACAGGGTTACCTACGACAGAGGTCAGTAAAAATATTGCTCAAGGCGATTCAATTAACTTTGATTATGTCTTTAAGTGGCTAGTCGTGATCGTGATTGTGGGTATAGCTTATAGCGGTACACAGTTAGGAACAGGCTGGCTGATGGCAAATGTTGTTCAATCAGCGATGCGTGATCTGCGAGAAGACATCGAAGCGAAAATCAATCGCTTGCCAGTCTCTTATTTTGATCGTAATCAACAAGGAAATATTTTATCACGCGTAACAAATGATGTAGATGCAGTTAGTAATGCGATGCAGCAGGCGATTATTAAGTCAATCAATGCTGTTTTGGGTATTTTACTGGCGGTTGCGATGATGTTTTACATCAATCCTATGATGGCGATCATTTCCATGATCATGATTCCATTGTCGATTGTCATCTCTAGAAAGATCGTTCAGATCTCACAAAAAGATTTCCAAGGAATGCAAAATTCACTTGGTGAGCTGAACGGTTTTGTACAAGAAAACATGACCGGCTTCAGTGTTTTAAAATTATATGGACGCGAGCAAGAAACTTTGGCCGGCTTCAGCGAGGTTAATCATAAATTACGTCGTTTTGGGTTTCGAGCGGCATTTGTTTCAAGTTTGATGCAGCCGCTGGTCCAATTGACAGCTTATGCAACCTACATTGCAATGGCGATTCTAGGAAGCTGGAACGTAATTCATGGTGTGATCTTAGTCGGACAATTACAAGCCTTCATCCAATATATTTGGCAAGTCAGCCAACCAATGGGCGAAATCACACAACTGTCTTCGATGATCCAAAGTGCTTCAGCTTCAGCCAAACGGGTTTTTGAAATTCTGGATGAACCAGAAGAAGAACTAAATGAGCAGGACTTGTCGCTATCAGAGCCAGTGCAAGGCAATGTAGTGTTCGATCATGTAAAATTCAGTTATGATCCAAAGAAACCGCTGATTGAAGATTTAAGTTTTGAAGTTAAAGCCGGCGAAACGGTCGCGATCGTTGGGCCGACTGGAGCCGGAAAGACGACCTTAATCAATTTGTTAATGCGTTTTTATGACATTAATAGCGGGAAAATTTTAATTGATGGTGTGAATACACAAGAAATGAATCGTTCTGACGTTCGTTCATTATTTGGAATGGTTTTACAGGATGCATGGTTGTATGAGGGAACGATCGGCGATAATATCCGTTTCGGTCGTTTAGAAGCAACTGATTATGAAGTTGTCGATGCAGCGAAGACCGCGAATGTCGATCACTTCATTCGAACGATGCCAGGCGGCTATGAGATGGAAATCAATTCTGAGGGAAATAATGTTTCTCTCGGACAGAAACAACTGCTGACGATCGCGCGAGCGATCATCTCCGACCCTAAAATCCTAATTTTGGATGAGGCGACCAGTTCCGTGGATACACGTTTAGAAGGATTGATTCAAAAAGCGATGGATCGTGTGATGGAAGGACGGACAAGCTTTGTAATTGCCCATCGACTATCGACCATTCGTGATGCAGATCATATCTTAGTGATGCGTGATGGACAAATTATTGAACATGGTACACATAATGAGTTGCTAGCGCAAGGCGGTTTCTATGAACAGCTTTACAATAGTCAATTTATGGAAGAAGCAGAATAGATTTTTATGGGCAGCGCTTGCCAGCGCTGTCCTTTTTAAATTTAAAAGGATTATTACTGTATTATCCGTTAAGGAAGTAACAGGCGATAAATGCTATACTTATTTGGAAAAGAAGTTGAAGAAAAAATAAAAATACGGCTGGTCGGAGGAAAGAAAATGTCAAATTTTATTGCAAATAGTGCGGATGTTTATGGCGATGTAAGATTAGGAGAAGGTACGACAATTTGGTTTCAAAGTGTTTTACGTGGTGACAGCAATAAGATATCCATTGGTAAAATGAGCAATATACAAGATGGAACGATTGTACATGTCGATCACGATGCACCGGCAGTGGTTGAGGATTATGTGACGATCGGACATGCTTGTATTATCCATGGCTGTACGATTCATTCTGGTGCATTGATTGGAATGGGGGCTACTGTTTTAAATCACGCCGAAATTGGTGAAAATAGTTTAATCGGTGCGGGATCATTGGTGACAGAAGGAACAGTAATTCCAAGAAATTCATTAGCCTTCGGTTCTCCAGCACGAGTGATCCGTCAATTAACACTAGAGGAAATAAAAAAGAACCGCGAAAATGCTGAGCACTACTACGAATTGGGACAAGACTATTTAAAAAAAGAATTTCCACGAATTCAAACAGAGGGAACCGCACATGAAGGAGACTAGCTTTTTATTGTTGCAAGCTCAGTTGCGTGCGTTGTTTCCTGACGAAGGATTACATCAGTTGGCTATCTATGAAGAGCAGATGGGGAAAATTTTGATATTTTCAAGTCGTGGTCTACATGTATTAGAAGAAGACGAATTAACGAAGGCTCCACGAAATGTTTATTATACTGTGGACTGCTTAAAGCCATTTTCAATTAGACAACAGGATGGTGTATTCGAATTGGTAGTCGAAACTGTTGGTGGGCGAATATTTGTGTTGGCTTTTCCCGATCAAACGGATGCCCATCAGGCGATGCAAGCTCTCATTGAACTTTTAGCTTATTAAGACCCTTTTTAGTGTAATTTATTTATAATTCCTATTATAATCTTACTTAAAGGAAGTGATAAAAAATGAACGGAAGTAAATTTGATCAAGAGCCAGTAAATGAAGCTGAGTTATTAGCCCAAGGTTATCGCAAATATCATGGTGAGGGCATTGATATTTATTACAATAAAGATATTTGCGCACATATTGGAAACTGTGTACGAGGAAATTCCGAAATTTTTGAGGTGGGACGCAGACCATGGATAATTCCCGATAACGGC
The DNA here is from genome assembly GCF_002140655.1 of Enterococcus sp. 3H8_DIV0648. Lineage (NCBI taxonomy): Bacteria > Bacillati > Bacillota > Bacilli > Lactobacillales > Enterococcaceae > Enterococcus > Enterococcus sp. 3H8_DIV0648. The sequence continues at coordinate 53,561 of NZ_NGLG01000001.1, forward strand.
AGTGTTGAAAACGCAAGTCATGTTGTGGATACCTGTCCAAGCGGTGCCTTGAAATATGTCATCCAAAAGTAAATATTTTAATTTAAGGAGAATCATTATGGAAATAAAAGAAGAAAAGGAACGTTTTGTTTTATTGAACGATGCAAATGAAGAAGCGGGTGAAATGACTTGGTCTAACGCGGGTTCAGAAATTATGATCATTGATCACACATTTGTTGATCCAACTTATCGCGGACAAGGTTTAGCAGAAAAATTAGTTGCCGCCGGTGTAGAAAAAGCTCGAAATGAAGGCAAAAAGATCATTCCTTTATGTCCTTTTGCGAAAAAAGAATTCGAAGAAAAATCAGAATATGCAGATGTTTTAAGAAAATAAGTTTGGACTTCTCTAGTCAAATGACTTCAATTGTGCTAAAGTAAAAATGAGGTAGTTTGGAAATAAGGAGGATCATCTTTTGTATAATTTTATTTTGGGCGTTATCTTAGTTTTGTCAGTGATCATTGTTATCACGATCATGATGCAACCTAGCAAACAAAATAGTGCTGCAAGTGCTTTTACTGGCGGCGCAGATCAATTGTTCGGAAAGCAAAAGGCACGCGGTTTTGAAGCTGTAATGCAACGATCAACCGCCGTTTTAGGTGCGATCTGGATGATTTTGCTCTTCGTATTAATGTTTTTATCAAGCAAATAAAACCGACCTCTCAATTGAGAGGTCTTTTTTATTTTGTATTTGTACTAAATCAAGTACACTTTAAGATAGAACAAAGAAGGTTAGTTCTATTGATCTCACTTTACTTAGTTAAAAATTTGTATGCACCTGGAGTTAATAAAAAGTTATAATCCTTAAAGAGGATTTTACACTGTTTTTAATGCATAGTGAGTTCAGTAGGACGATATACGAGGAGTGAAGAAACTGTCTCTTATACACATCTCTTTAAGATAGAACAAAGAAGGTTAGTTCTATTGATCTCACTTTACTTAGTTAAAAATTTGTATGCACCTGGAGTTAATAAAAAGTTATAATCCTTAAAGAGGATTTTACACTGTTTTTAATGCATAGTGAGTTCAGTAGGACGATATACGAGGAGTGAAGAAAAATGAATCAAGCACCTGAGTCGCTATTTTTACCTCATGGAAAACGAGCGGTTTTACTCTTACACGCTTATTCGGGCAGCCCCAATGATGTGCGGATGCTGGCGCGTTTTTTAGAAAAATTAGATTATACAATTTATGCTCCGCTTTTCACAGGACATGGAACATTAGATCCGTTGGATATTTTACAAGAGATTTCTGAGCAATGGTGGCAAGATAGTCAAAAAGCAGTCGCTTTTTTACAAGAAAAAGGATATCAAGATATTGCTGTTTTGGGACTTTCAATGGGAGGAACCTATGCGACCCGCTTGTTAAGCACAATGCCTGACAGTTTTACGGGCGGCGGATTTTTCTGTTCACCCATCGCACCGGTAAAAACGAATGTAACAGAAAACTTCCTATTATATGCTCAACAAGTGCTTGAACGAAACGGTGCAGAAACAACAAAAGAAAAAGTTGAAAGTTACCGACCGTTAGTAGAGCAGCAATTAGGAACGATCGAGGAACAGGCTCATATTGCTTATGAAGATTTAGCGAAAATTAATCGTCCTTTCTTTATGGCTCAGTCAGGGCAGGATGAAATGATCGATGCTAAAGGAGTATTCAAAACAGCAGAACGTTTGCAGCAGACAACCTTTACCTTGAAATGGTACCCAAGAAGTGGTCATGTGATTACTGTGGGACCAGAAAGAAGACAATTAGAACAAGACGTGGCCGATTTTTTAGCTGGTCTTGGCTGGAGAGAAGATTATGGAGAGAAAAACAATTAAAACAGAAATACTGGCTGGGTTGAAAGCAGCCAATAAAAAAAGTCTTTCAATGGAAGAATTAGCAGAAATTTTAGATATGCGTAAAAGTGAGGATTTTAAAGTATTAGTTAAAACTGTTGCGCAGTTGGAGCGAGAAAAAGCCTTAGAATTTAACAAAAAAGGTCGAATCAAATTACCATTTCAACCAATTGAAGTGGAAGGAATCTTTCGTCGTAATGAACGAGGATTTGGTTTTGTGACGATTGATCCTGAAGAACCAGATATTTTCATTCCAAAGGAAGCGACAAACTTTGCGATGGACGGCGATGTCGTCATGATTGATATTCAAAAAACGGCTGACCTCTTTTCTGATCGAGGAGCAGAAGGGCGAGTCGTTTCTATTAAAGAACGAAAGATTCAACAACTTGTCGGCGAGTTCACTGCTTTTGATGTAGATGAAATCGCAGAATCTGATTTATTTGGTTATGTTACCCCGAAGGATAAAAAAAGTGCGCAGTTTAAAGTTTTCATTGCGGCAGAAGGAATCCAACCAGTGGATGGCAGTGTTGTTATCGTCGAGATCACTCATTACCCAGAAAAAGGGTACACTACGAGTTTAGAAGGTTTGGTTACTAAAGTAATCGGCCATAAGAACGATCCTGGCATGGATATTTTATCAATCGTGATTGCCCAAGGAATTCCAACACAATTTCCCGATGAGGTTCAAACAGCGTCTGAACAAGTACCTGACAAAATCGTGGAATCTGATTTGCTTGGCCGACGCGATTTGCGCGATCAGCAAATCGTTACAATTGACGGTGCAGATGCTAAAGATTTGGATGATGCGGTAACCGTGCGTAAATTAGAAAATGGGAATTATTTCTTAGGAGTACATATCGCTGATGTGTCTTACTATGTAACTGAGAACAGTGTATTAGATAATGAAGCTTTTGAACGCGGAACGAGCGTCTATTTAACAGATCGTGTAATTCCAATGATTCCCCAAAGGCTATCTAACGGCATTTGTTCTTTGAATCCACATGTGCCGCGGTTAACGATGAGTTGTGAGATGGAGATTGATCCTAGTGGTACGGTGCTACATCATGATATTTTTCAAAGTGTCATTCAAACAAGTGAGCGCATGACCTATTCTGCCGTAAATGACATTTTGGAGGAAGATGACCCAGAAACGATTGAACGATATCGTGATTTGGCACCGATGTTTCGCTTAATGAAGGAGCTTCACCAAATACTTGAAGCACGGCGCAATCGTCGTGGAGCCATCAATTTTGAAGATCGTGAAGCAAAAATTCTCGTAGATACCGAGGGGCATCCAACTGGGATTGAATTACGTGAACGCGGCGTTGGTGAACGGTTGATTGAATCCTTTATGTTGGCCGCAAACGAAACGGTTGCTGAACATTTCAATCGGCTGAAACTGCCGTTTATTTATCGAATCCACGAGCAACCGAAAGAAGAAAAGATGCAGCGCTTTTTCGATTTTGCAGCAGCGTTGGGTATCTTAGTAAAAGGTACGAAGAATACAATTACCCCGAAAGATTTGCAGCAAGTGATCCATGATGTAGAAGATAAACCAGAGGCGGCAGTAATTAATACAATGCTGTTACGCAGTATGCAACAAGCACGCTACTCGGAAGATAATTATGGACATTATGGATTAGCAGCAGAATATTACACACACTTTACTTCGCCAATTCGACGTTATCCGGATTTGATTGTCCATCGCTTAATCCGGACCTATAGTCAAGATCAAGGTGATGCAACAAAAGAAAAATGGGCCGAATTATTGCCTGAAATCGCTGATTATAGTTCAAAAATGGAGCGACGATCTGTAGAAGCTGAGCGTGAAGTCGATAGCATGAAAAAAGCCGAATATATGGCCGACAAAATTGGTGAAGAATTCGACGGTATTATTAGCTCTGTTACTAAGTTTGGGATATTCATAGAATTACCAAATACGGTTGAAGGAATGATCCACCTAAACGAGTTGAAGCATGACTACTTCCACTTTATTGAAAATCAATTGGCGTTGGTGGGTGAACGAACACGTCAGACTTTTAAGATTGGACAGAAAGTTCGAATAAAGGTCACTAAATCTGATCCTGAGACTCGGGAAATTGATTTCGAACTGCTAGAAGCAGAGGAAATTCCTTCTTTGGAAGTACCGAAAAACAATCGTCAGAATCAAAAGCGTAAAAAAACTGGCGGGCGAAAGAACAACAACGATAGATCATACGGAAAAAATTCCGACCGTCCTAAAAATGGAAAAGATAAGAAAAAAGGAAAAAAACCTTTTTACAAATCAGTAGCTAAAAAGAAAAAGTCCGGAAGAAAGAAGGGATAATATGCCAAAAGGTGAAGGTAAATTAGTCGCACAAAATAAAAAAGCACGCCACGATTATACGATCATTGATACGATCGAGGCTGGAATTGTTTTGCAAGGTACTGAAATCAAATCTATTCGGAATAGTCGTATCAATTTGAAGGACGGATTTGCTCGTGTTAGAAATGGCGAGGCTTTTTTATATAATGTTCACATTAGTCCGTACGAACAAGGAAATATCTTTAATCATGATCCTGTTCGGACACGTAAATTATTGATGCACAAAAAACAGATTGCGCGTTTAGCTGGTGAATTAAAAAATACTGGGATAACACTAGTACCATTGAAAGTATATTTGAAAGATGGGTACGCAAAGGTGTTGATCGGTGTTGCGAAGGGAAAAAATCAATACGATAAGCGAGAAAGTTTGAAGCGTAAAGATGTTGATCGACAAATTAGTCGGACGTTGAAAAACTATTCTCGTTAGCAAAATATTCTTTTTCGCATATTTGGGGATAATTTCTTTACTTCACAATGGTTTTTGATACGATTGGTTACAATCTATACTAGCCGCTTTGCGGGCAAAACCAGCTAATTAAGGCGTATAGGCAGGGATAAAATAACGTTAGAGAAAAAAACTCCGAGTTATTCGAAAATTTTTAGGAAAATTCTTTGAAATTTTCTTTCTCTGGTGGTAACATACGGTAGTATTTTGAGGAGCAGCGCTAAGCAGGCACGAGCTGACGCGAGTCGCTGGGAAGAGAGGTGAACTGAATTGGATGAAAAATCTTGGGTTTTCCATATTGGTCCCATATGGTTTGATGGTACGGTAACGACAATGATTATTTTGACATGTGTGATTGTCTTCTTCCTTGTTTTTGCATTTACACGCAACCTATCATTGAAGCCCAAAGGAAAGCAAAACGCAATTGAGTGGGTCATTGATTTCACTACGAATATAGTTGGCGACAACATGCCTCGTAAAGAAGTCAGAAATTTTAGTTTGTTCTCATTTACGTTGTTCTTATTTATTTTTGTAGCAAACCAAATTGGGCTGGTCACAAAAATCGTCACAGGTAATGAGGTGACTTATTGGAAAAGTCCGACTGCTAACCCCTTTGTAACAATGGGATTGGCCTTACTCGTATTGGTATTAGCCAATTATCTAGGCACAGAGAAATTGGGCTTAGGCGGTTACATCAAAAATTCTTTCTTTACACCAGCAGGATTATTTCCTATTAAGTTGATGGAAGAATTTACAAATGTTATTACGTTAGGCTTACGTCTTTACGGTAACATTTTTGCTGGTGAAGTATTGCTTTCGCTTATCGCAAGCATGGTCACAAGCGCGGGATGGTGGACTTTGCCATTCGCGATACCGCTTGAGATGATTTGGATCGCATTCTCACTATTTATCGGTAGTATCCAAGCATTTGTTTTCACAACTCTATCTATGGTTTATATCAGTCATAAAATCGAGGTAGAATAAAAAATTTAACACACTTTTAGGAGGAAATTTATTATGAACTTTATCGGTGCAGGAATCGCAATCATGGGAGCCGCAATTGGGGCTGGTTATGGTAACGGACAAGTAATTTCAAAAGCAATTGAATCAATGGCACGTCAACCAGAAATGTCAGGTCAAATTCGTTCAACAATGTTTATCGGTGTTGGTTTGATCGAAGCTGTGCCAATTCTTGGTGTTGTATTAGGTATGTTAATGGTTTTCCAATAAAAACTAATACTTTTTTGTTGAGACTTACTGATAGGTGAGCAAGGAGGACCGTTTGACGGTTCTTTTAATGAGAAAGAACAGAAAGGAAGACCGAGTATGCTGAATCTAGTAATTGCTGAGGCTGTTAATGTAACGCTCGGTAATCTAATTGTCGTTACGCTATCATTCGTGATACTGATGGCATTATTAAAAAAATTCGCGTGGGGTGCGGTTCAAGACATTCTGCAAAAACGTGAAGATAAGATCGCCAATGATCTAGATTCTGCCGAACAATCTCGGATTAAAGCGGCTGAGTTGGAAAAAGAACGTGAAACTCAGTTAGCAAGTTCTCGTAGTGATGCGGCAGATATCATCAAAAATGCGAAAGAAAGTGGCGAGTTAAGCCGTCAAAACATCATCAAGGATACAAAAGAAGAAGTTACTCGTCTAAAAGATCGCGCACAAGCGGAAATCAAAGATGAACGTGAAAACGCGTTGACTTCTGTTAAAGATGATGTGGCTACACTTTCTCTACAAATCGCAGAAAAGATCTTGAGTAAAGAGCTTTCGCAAGATGCTCATCAAGATTTGATTAATGACTATATGGATAAGTTAGGTAATACAAAACATGAAGCTTGATAAATATACTGTTGGTAAACGTTATGGAAAAGCGTTGTTTGAATTGGCGATCGAAAATAAAGCTGCCGATGATGTTTATCAAGAGTTATTGACAATTCGAGAAATCTGTAAAGAAATTCCTGATTTAGGAAATATTTTGACCGATGTTCGTTTAACAAGTGCTGAAAAGAACGCCATCATGGATGCTTTTATTGGCGGCTTTGACGGTATCGTCAAAAACTTCCTATTAGTTGTTTTTGAATACAATCGCAGCGATGATCTTCCTTTTATGATTGAGGAATTTGAACGTCGTTATGATGAATTAAATAAAATCGCACACGGAACAGTCACCACGGCTGTACCGCTCTCTGAAGAAAAGAAACATGAACTTGAAGCAAAAGTCGCTGATGTTTTTGGCTACCAGAAGGCCACGCTAACCCCGTTAGTTGATAAATCAATTCTCGGCGGTGTCATTGTTGAAGCCGATCATCAAGTGATCGACGGAAGCCTCGCCAGCCAATTAAATGGTCTACGAGCAGCACTTAGTAAAAAGTAGAGAAGAAGAGGTGAAATGAATGGCCATCAAAGCAGAAGAAATCAGTGCTTTAATCAAAGAACAGATTCAAAATTATGATAATAAGCTGTCTGTTGAAGAAATCGGAACAGTCACTTACGTTGGGGACGGGATTGCCCGTGCCCATGGTTTAGAAAATGCAATGAGTGGAGAACTTTTAGAGTTTTCTAACGGCTCTTATGGAATGGCACAAAACTTAGAAAGCAATGATGTCGGTATCATCGTTCTAGGTGAATTTGAGTCCATTCGTGAAGGAGATAAAGTAAAACGTACCGGTAAAATCATGGAAGTGCCAGTTGGCGATAACATGATCGGTCGTGTTGTAAATCCATTAGGACAACCAATTGATGGTATGGGACCAATCGAAACAAGCAAGACGCGTCCAGTAGAAGCGATGGCTCCCGGTGTTATGCAGCGTAAGTCAGTTTCAGAACCAATGCAAACGGGCTTAAAAGCCATTGATGCACTTGTTCCGATCGGTCGAGGCCAACGGGAATTAGTTATCGGTGACCGTAAAACTGGTAAAACTTCGATCGCTATCGATACAATCATTAATCAAAAAGGTCAAGATATGATTTGTATCTATGTTGCTATCGGACAAAAAGAATCTACGGTACGCTCGCAGGTGGAAACACTTCGTAAGTTTGGTGCCATGGATTATACGATCGTCGTAACAGCTGGTGCTTCTCAACCTGCACCGCTTTTATTTATCGCGCCTTACGCTGGAACAGCGATGGGGGAAGAATTCATGTATAACGGTAAGCACGTTTTAGTTGTTTTCGATGACTTGTCAAAACAAGCAGTTGCTTATCGTGAACTTTCATTACTATTGCGTCGTCCGCCAGGCCGTGAAGCATATCCAGGGGATGTCTTCTACTTGCATTCACGTTTATTAGAACGTGCTGCAAAACTTTCAGATGAACTAGGAGGCGGTTCGTTGACCGCTTTACCATTCGTTGAAACACAAGCGGGAGATATTTCTGCGTATATTCCTACTAATGTAATTTCAATCACTGATGGACAAATTTTCTTGGAAAATGATTTGTTCTATGCTGGGATTCGTCCAGCTGTTGATGCTGGTTTATCAGTATCTCGGGTTGGTGGGTCAGCACAAATCAAAGCAATGAAGAAAGTTGCTGGGACCCTTCGTTTGGATCTGGCAAGCTATCGTGAATTAGAGGCCTTCACTCAATTCGGTTCAGATTTAGATGCTGCTACTCAAGCAAAATTGAATCGCGGACGCCGAACCGTTGAAGTGCTAAAGCAAAAATTACATGATCCGCTTCCTGTTGAAAAACAAGTTGTGATCCTTTATGCCTTGACTCATGGTGTACTTGATAGTATTCCAGTCAATAGTATTTTAGATTTTGAAGCACAATTATTTGAGTATTTGGAAACGAATCATTCAGACTTATTTGCGACAATTCGCGATACGAAAGACTTGCCAGATACAGATAAATTAGATGGAGCGATTCAAGAATTTAAAGATATTTTTGACGCTTCTTCAGCTAACCAAGAAAAAGCATAATCGAGGTGAGAATAAATCATGGCATCCTTAAATGAAATCAAAACACGGATTGCATCGACGAAGAAAACCAGTCAAATCACCAACGCTATGCAAATGGTATCGGCATCTAAATTAACGAAATCAGAAGCTTATTCAGCAAAATTTCAACTTTATGCTTCAAAAGTACGTGAAGTATTGACCCACTTAACAGCGAGCGAATTAACTGAGTTGGCTAATTCTGGTCGTGAATTAGGCGGCATTAATTATCACAGTATGTTGTTAAATCGTCCAGTCAAAAAAACTGGTTATATTGTGATTACTTCTGATGGCGGTTTGGTCGGCGGGTACAATAGTTCGATTTTAAAACAAACCATGACGATGCTTGAAGATGATCATGATTCTGCTGATGAATATGTTTTGTTAGCCATTGGTGGAACCGGTGCGGACTTTTTCAAAGCTCGCGGCGTTAAATTAGCTTATGAATTACGCAATTTATCGGATCAGCCAAGCTTTGATGAAGTACGAAAAATCGTTTCGATGACAACCAGTATGTATGAAAATCAAGTCTTCGATGAATTGTACGTATGTTACAACCATCATGTTAATTCATTATCCAGCCAATTTCGGGTAGAAAAAATGTTGCCGATCTCTGACTTGGATCCAAGTGAGGCACAAACGTATCGGGAAGAATATCTATTCGAACCTTCAAAAGAAGCGATTTTAGATCAATTACTTCCGCAATATGCTGAAAGTTTGATCTATGGTGCGATTGTTGATGCTAAATCGGCAGAACACGCGGCCGGAATGACTGCGATGAAGACAGCGACAGATAACGCAGGCGCAATCATTGATGATTTAACGATTTCATATAACCGGGCTCGTCAAGCTGCGATTACCCAAGAGATTACTGAAATTGTCGGCGGGGCTTCCGCATTAGAATAATTTCGAGATTGGAGGAAAAAACATGAGTTCAGGCAAGATTGTTCAAGTTATTGGTCCCGTTGTCGACGTGGAATTTTCTTTAGATCAATCCTTACCAGACATCAACAATGCGTTGATCGTTTATAAAAAAGATAAAACAAAAGTTGTTCTTGAAGCTGCTTTGGAACTTGGAGATGGTGTTGTCCGCACGATCGCCATGGAATCAACTGATGGTTTGCAACGTGGAATGGAAGTTGTCGATACAGGCAAACCAATCTCTGTTCCAGTAGGTAAAGAAACTTTAGGTCGTGTGTTTAATGTATTAGGTGAAACAATCGACAAAGAGGCACCTTTTCCTGAAGATGCAGAAAAGAGCGGCATTCATAAAAAAGCACCAGCTTTTGAAGAACTTAGCACTAGTAACGAAATTTTAGAAACAGGGATCAAGGTTATCGACTTATTAGCTCCTTACTTAAAAGGTGGTAAAGTCGGACTTTTTGGTGGTGCCGGTGTTGGTAAAACCGTCTTGATTCAAGAATTGATTCATAATATTGCACAAGAACACGGTGGTATTTCAGTATTTACCGGTGTTGGTGAACGTACTCGTGAAGGTAACGATCTTTACTATGAAATGAAAGATTCTGGCGTTATTGAAAAAACTGCCATGGTGTTTGGTCAAATGAATGAGCCACCAGGTGCACGTATGCGTGTTGCCTTGACTGGCTTGACGTTAGCTGAATATTTCCGTGACGAAGAGGGCCAAGATGTGTTGTTGTTTATCGACAACATTTTCCGTTTCACACAAGCCGGATCAGAAGTATCAGCCTTACTTGGTCGTATGCCATCAGCCGTTGGTTACCAACCAACTTTGGCTACTGAAATGGGACAATTACAAGAACGGATCACTTCAACGAAAAAAGGTTCAATTACTTCAATCCAAGCTATCTATGTACCGGCCGATGACTATACTGACCCAGCGCCAGCAACAGCCTTTGCCCATTTAGATGCAACAACGAACTTGGAACGTAAATTGACCGAACAAGGTATCTACCCTGCGGTTGATCCACTGGCTTCGTCTTCAAGTGCTTTGGCACCTGAGATTGTTGGGGAAGAACATTACCGTGTAGCTACAGAAGTACAACGTGTATTACAACGTTACCGCGAATTACAAGATATTATCGCGATCCTTGGGATGGACGAATTGTCAGACCAAGAAAAAGTAATCGTATCTCGTGCACGTCGTATTCAATTCTTCTTGTCACAAAACTTTAACGTAGCGGAACAATTTACTGGTCAACCAGGTTCATATGTACCAGTTGAAAAAACTGTTGAAGGCTTTAAAGAAATCCTCGAAGGCAAATACGATGACCTTCCTGAAGATGCTTTCCGCAGCGTAGGTCCGATCGAAGACGTAGTAGAAAAAGCGAAAACTTTAGGCTACTAGAAAGAGGTGCCCGATGGAACAAGAAAAAAACAAAGTTCTGCAAGTGAACGTTGTTACTCCAGATGGTAACGTCTATGATCATAGTGCAACCATCGTTGTTGCTAAAACAGTCGCTGGTGAAATTGGGATTTTACCCAATCATGCGCCGATCATTGCACCCCTTGCAATCGATGAGGTTCGTGTTCGTCGAACAGATTCTGATACACACGTTGACTGGATTGCAGTCAACGGTGGAATCATGGAAGTTCGAGATAATGTATTGACGATCATCGCTGATACTGCTGAACGCGAACGCGATATTGATGTCTCTCGTGCCGAAAGAGCAAAACAACGTGCGGAAGCACGAATTCAAGAAGCTCGTGAAAAACAAGACACCGACCAACTAAGTCGTGCCGAAGTTGCTTTACACCGTGCGATGAATCGTATCAAAGTATCAAAACATCGTTAATTTTTTTGAGAAGGCTGTGTCAATTTTTTGACATGGCTTTTTTCTTGTAAAAAACCAATTTTTTAAAACTATCTTTAGATTAAAGAGCTAAATAACTGAAACCTATTTCTTTAAAATTTCATTATCAAAATTAATTAAAATTTTCTCGAAAAATTGATAAAAGAATCCAAACAAAAATTTTTAAAGGACTTTTTCGGAATAACAGAAATTACTTTGGATGTTTAAAAAACAAAAAATAAATCTTAAGTTTTTTAAAAGTTTCTGTACAGTCCTTTGAGTGTGCAAAGTGTTCTTCTTTATCTGAAACTGTGATATAATCCAACTGTTGATTTTTTTTGAAAGGATACGAATTATGCAAGTATATGGAATTGATGCAATCATTAGAATCGTCTCGCATTTTTCCTTTATCTATTTAGCTTTTTGGTCTTTAAGATCATTGCGCATAGAGAATTTTTTTAAGGCGTTCAAGGAAACACAGGTAAGACTTGTGATTTTGATGATAGCAATTGCTTTAGGTTTTACTTGCAGCACATTCTTCTTGGAAATCATTCTTTTGTGTAAAAATATATTTTTGACATTTAACTAAGGTACATATATGCGGAAATCGATAGCTTTTTTGGAGGGAATACAATGGAAGAGATCATCGTTCGTGGTGGTAAACAATTAAGAGGAACAGTACATATCGAAGGAGCCAAAAATGCTGTGCTGCCAATTTTAGCTGCGACTTTATTGGCGGAAGAAGGGACATCAACTTTAAGTAATGTTCCGATTTTATCTGATGTCTTTACCATGAATCAAGTGATTCGTTATTTGAATACAGACGTTGAGTTTAATGAAGAAACGAAAGAAATTACCGTGGATGCTACACGTCAGTTACTCGTGGAAGCTCCTTATGAATATGTAAGTAAAATGCGTGCATCTATTGTTGTAATGGGACCTCTATTGGCTCGTAACGGTCATGCCAAAGTTGCGATGCCGGGAGGATGTGCGATCGGCAAACGCCCAATTGACTTGCATTTAAAAGGATTCCAAGCATTAGGTGCGAAGATTATCCAAAAAAATGGGTATATCGAGGCAATTGCTGATGAATTAGTCGGAGATACTATTTATTTAGACTTCCCAAGTGTTGGCGCGACTCAAAATATCATGATGGCGGCTGTGAAAGCCAAAGGAACAACGGTAATCGAAAACGTTGCTCGTGAACCTGAGATCGTTGATTTAGCAAACTTCTTGAATAAAATGGGTGCCAGCATTCATGGTGCCGGTACAGAAACAATGCGAATTGAAGGCGTTGATCATCTTCATGCCGTATCACATCCAATCGTTCAAGACCGTATCGAAGCTGGGACATTTATGGTTGCTGCTGCGATGACAGAGGGAAATGTTTTGATTGATGGTGCGATTCCAGAACATAATCGTCCATTAATCTCTAAATTGATCGAAATGGGCGTTAAGATTAGTGAAGAAAACGATGGCCTGCGTGTAATCGGTCCTAAAACGTTGAAAGCGACTGATATCAAAACAATGCCGCATCCAGGCTTCCCAACAGATATGCAGGCACAAATGACCGCGATTCAATTAGTTGCGGATGGTGTCAGTACAACAACAGAAACTGTTTTTGAAAATCGTTTCCAACATTTAGAAGAAATGCGCAGAATGAATGCACAAGTCAAAATTGACAACAATGTTGCATTAATTAAGGGTGCGACAGATTTACAAGGTGCAGAAGTTTATGCCACAGATTTGCGTGCCGCTGCCGCTTTAGTTTTAGCAGGCTTGCGGGCAAATGGTATTACACGTGTGCGTAATTTGAAATATTTAGACCGCGGCTATTATCAATTCCATACAAAATTGCAACGCTTAGGTGCAGACGTGGAACGTGTAGATAATGAAAGCAAAGCAAATGACCTAACAACTGTTATGGCATAAGGAGTGGATATATGAGTTCAGGCGAACATATCTTACGCAGCTTGATTCGAATCGTAGCGATTTTACTTGCAGGTGTTTTATTATTCATCATCGGCAGTATGATTGGTTATGGTGCAATGGGTGGCGGAAATCCATTTAAAGTGCTGTTGCCAGATGTTTGGCGTCACATTTTAGATTTTGTTCATTAATAGTGCGTTGATTATTAATAAAGGGATTGCTCCATTTTTGGTGTAATCTCTTTTTTTGCAGTTTCTTAAAATATTAGATGTGGTGAATGCAGCTGTATTTATTGTGGAAATGATTGTTTTGCAGATCATTAAAAAAGGTCTAAAATGACAGAAATTAGAACTATCAATTAAAAGGGTTAGTATAATTGTAATTGTGGTGGAGACTTAGATAGTTTCAAAAATAGTGTTACATAGAAACGTTCGAGGTGAAAGAATTGAGTTTCATTGGAAAAGGGATTATTTTTTTAGTACGAGGGTATCAACGATTTATTTCGCCGTTAACACAGCCTTCTTGTCGTTATTATCCCTCGTGTTCAAGCTATATGATTAAGGCGGTACAGGTTCATGGAGGTTTCAAAGGATTTTTGATGGGGATCTCACGGATTTTACGTTGTCATCCATTTGCGAAACCGGGTTTAGATTATGTACCAATAGAATTTTCATTACGGAAGAATGTAATTGATAAAGAAGAAC
>NZ_NGLG01000001.1:67830-148942 GCF_002140655.1 Enterococcus sp. 3H8_DIV0648
ATATAAATCTCTTTGACTTTTTATCAGTCAGAGAGATTTTTTTACGTTATTTGATAAGGGCTAGAAACTATTGTAAGCGCTATAAATTGTTTGAGTATTGCCGAATTATTAAAATATTCAGAAAATTTAATTGACAGTGAGAGTTTTTTCCTATATATTCTTTATTATCTTAACGAATTATCATTATTTTATTAGGGGGAAACAGGATGAAGAAAAGAACAGTAGCTGCTCTAGCAGCAGGGTTGTTTTTATTTGGCGCATGCGGTTCGCCTAAAGCTAACGATAGCAGCGGCGGGGAAGATGCGAAGACGATCAAAATCGGCGGAAACTTTGAATTATCTGGTGCAGTAGCTGCATACGGTGAAGCAGAAAATGAAGGTGTCAAATTAGCTGTTGAAGAAATCAATAAAGATGGCGGGATTGACGGAAAGAAAATTGAGTACATTTCAAAAGACAACAAATCAGATAATAATGAAGCTGCATCTGTGGCTGCAAACTTAACAACAAAAGATGGAGTTGTTGCGATCGTGGGACCAGCTACGTCTGGTGCGACAAAGGCGACGTTACCGAATCTATCTAAATCTAAGGTTCCGGCAGTAACACCATCAGGAACTGATGATGCGATTACTGTTCAAAAAGGAAAAGTTCAAGATTATATTTATCGTTCTTGTTTCCAAGACAGCTTCCAAGGGATTGTCCTAGCAAAATATGCGGATGATAACTTAAAAGCTGATAAAGCAGTCATTTTGGGCGATAACTCAAGCGATTACGCGAACGGTTTGAAGAAAGCATTTAAGGATACGTACAAAGGAAAAATCGTCGCAGAGGAAAACTTTACTGCAGGCGACAAAGATTTCCAAGCGATGTTAACGAAAATCAAAGACAAAGATTTCAATGTCATCTATATTCCAGGGTACTACACAGAAGCTGGCTTGATTATCAAGCAAGCACGTGAAATGGGTATTGAACAGCCAATTATTGGTGCTGACGGCTTTGGTGATGAAAAATTAGTTGAAACAGCAGGCGCAAGCAATGTTAAAAATGTTTACTATACAGGGCACTTCTCAACAAAAGCTCCAGCAACAGATAAAGTTGAACCTTTTGTAAAAGCTTTTGAGAAGAAATATAGCAAACAACCATCTTCATTCAACGCGTTAGCTTACGATTCTGTTTATATGATTAAACAAGCAATCGAGGATGAAGGAAAAGCAACACCAGAAGCAATTGATAAAGGTCTTGCGAACTTGAAGGACTTTGAAGGTGTTACCGGTAAGATTTCAATGGACAAGGAACACAATCCTGTAAAATCAGCGGTTGTTCTTGGTCTAACTGATGGGAAAGAAACTTCTGCTGAAACCGTTAATCCGTAGTTAGTCGGAAAAAGCAGGCAAGGGAGTGTGCCAATGAACGTTGGTACACTCCCTTTTAAGAATCAAAGTTGTTATTAATCGACTACTCTATTTTTTTGAAAAGTGATGTGATAAAGATGGAAATATTTATTCAGCAAATCGTCAATGGGCTTTTCCTTGGGAGTGTCTATGCGCTGATGGCGTTGGGCTATACCATGGTTTATGGAATTATTAAATTGATTAACTTTGCCCACGGCGAAATTTATATGATTGGTTCATTCATAGGCTATTTTTTGATCAACCAGTTTAATATGGGCTTCTTTCCGGCATTAGTTTTGTCGATGGCGGGCAGTGCCATTTTAGGTGTTGTGATCGAATTTTTAGCTTATCGACCACTAAGAAACTCAACTCGAATCGCGGCGTTAATCACGGCGATCGGTGTTTCATACCTTTTACAAAATACAATGATCTACTTTTTCAGTTCGACCACACGACCTTTTCCACAAGCGATTAAGCTGCAAGTTTACAAAATCGGCTTTTTAAGTATTTCAAATATTCAGCTGCTGATTTTAGGCTTATCGTTGTTCTTGATGATCGCACTAAATTTGATCGTTCAAAAAACCAAAATGGGAAAAGCGATGCGTGCGGTAAGTGTTGATACGGATGCTGCTCAATTGATGGGGATCGATGTAAATCGTACGATTTCTTTTACTTTTGCGTTAGGTTCTGCACTAGCTGCAGCCGGCGGAATGATGATCGGTTTGTATTATAACTCGATTGATCCAATGATGGGGTATATCCCTGGTTTGAAATCGTTCATTGCTGCGGTATTGGGCGGAATCGGAATTATTCCCGGGGCTGCGATCGGCGGGTTTGTCATCGGTTTGATTGAGACATTGACTACGGCATTAGGTTTTTCTGATTTTAAGGATGCTGTAGTATATGCTGTCTTGATTTTGATTTTATTAATTCGTCCGGCCGGTATTCTTGGCAAGCATGTAAAAGAGAAAGTGTAGGTGGATCAAATGAAAAAGAATTTGAAATACAATTTGATTTGGCTAGCTTTGATCGTAATTGGTTATGTGGTTTTATACGTAGCTTACTCTGCTGGAATGGTCAACTTGTTCTTAGATAATATTTTAGTTCAAATCGGTATTAACGTGATTTTAGCAGTTGGGCTAAACTTAATCATTGGTTTTTCTGGTCAGTTTTCTTTGGGGCACGCGGGTTTCATGGCGATCGGAGCTTATGCAGCGGCGTTGATCTCAATGAGTATGCCAACCTTTGGCGGATTTTTCTTAGGTATGGCAGTCGGCGTTATTTTAGCCGGAATCGTTGCTGTAGCCGTTGGAATTCCGACTTTGCGTTTAAGCGGGGACTATCTGGCAATCGCAACACTAGGTGTAGCCGAAATTATCCGTATCTTACTGATCAATTTTAAAGAGATTACAAACGGCCCTTCCGGTCTATTTGGAATTGAGCCTTTTGTTGACTGGCAAATGGTTTATGGTTTTATGGCGATCACAACGCTATTTATTGTTAACTACATTCGTTCAGGTGCTGGACGTGCAACGATGGCGATCCGCGAAGATGAGATCGCAGCTGAAGCCATGGGGGTCAATACCACTAAATACAAGGTAATGGCCTTTACATTTGGTGCGATGACAGCTAGTATTGCTGGTTCGTTATACGCAGGATATTTGCAGTCGATTGCACCGAAAGATTTTGCATTCACGAAATCTGTTGATATTCTGATCTTAGTTGTGTTAGGCGGTATCGGCAGTGTGACGGGAACATTTATTGCAGCGATTCTTTTAGGAATCATCAATATGTACTTGCAAGACTTCGGAACGTTGCGAATGATCATTTACGCATTGGCATTGATCATCTTGATGATCTTCAAGCCAGGTGGCTTATTAGGTACGAAGGAATTGTCGGTGAAGAAAATTTTAGACAAGTTTAAAAAAGGAGATGACCAAAATGCCTCTGTTGGAAATTAAAGATTTAACGAAAAACTTTGGCGGTTTGGCGGCGGTCTCCAATGTCAACATCGCATTAGAAGAAAATCAATTAGTTGGTTTGATCGGACCGAATGGTGCAGGGAAAACGACTCTGTTTAATCTGATTACGGGTGTTTATGAACCGAGTGAGGGTGATGTTTTACTGGAAGCAGATGGTAAAACGCATCGTTTAAATGGTCAAAAACCATATGCCATCGCTGACCTTGGTTTGAGTCGAACCTTCCAAAATATTCGTCTATTTAAAGATTTAACTGTTTTGGATAATGTACTGATTGCCATGAATAGTAAAAATAAAGAAGGCTTTTTCTCAAGTGTACTGCGTTTACCGGCCTTTTACGATAAAGAAGAAAAATTAAAAGAAGAAGCACTGAAATTATTAACCATTTTTGATTTGCAGGATAAAGCAGAAAATCTAGCGCGTAACCTGCCATATGGCGAACAACGACGGTTAGAAATTGTTCGAGCGTTGGCAACCAAGCCTAAGATTCTTTTCTTGGATGAACCAGCTGCAGGAATGAATCCGCAGGAAACGGCGGCTTTGACGTTGTTGATTCGAAAAATTCAAGAAGAATTCCAAATCACGATTCTGTTGATTGAACACGATATGAGTTTAGTCATGGATGTATGTGAACGAATCTATGTTTTGGAGTATGGCCGCATTTTAGCCGAAGGTGTTCCAGAAGAAATCAAGAATAATCCAGAAGTTATCAAAGCCTATCTCGGAGGTGAGCTATAATGCTGAAAATTGAAAATCTTTCGGTTCATTACGGCATGATCCAAGCCGTGCGGGATGTCAGCTTTGAAGTAAATCAAGGTGAGATCGTTTCATTGATCGGGGCGAATGGCGCAGGAAAAACGACGATTCTCCGGACGATTTCCGGGTTAAATCAACCGTCTAAAGGGACGATCACTTTTGAAGGCTCGCCGATCCAAAAGAAAGCACCGAGAAGAATTGTGGCTCAAGGAATTTCTCAAGTTCCTGAAGGTCGGCACGTTTTTCCTGGTCTAACGGTTTTGGAAAACTTAGAGATGGGTGCTTATTTACGCAAAGATAGTGATATACAAGAGGACTATGAGCATATTTATGAAAAATTCCCAATCTTGAAAGAACGCTTGAATCAAGACGCATCAACATTATCCGGTGGAGAGCAACAGATGTTGGCAATGGGGCGGGCATTAATGTCTAAACCGCGTCTATTACTGTTAGATGAGCCATCAATGGGGTTAGCACCGATTTTCATTCAAGAAATTTTCAACATCATTCAAGAGATTCAAAAACAAGGAACAACCGTTTTATTGATCGAACAAAATGCGAAGATGGCTTTATCGATCGCTGACCGCGGCTACGTGTTGGAAACCGGTAAGGTGGTCTTGTCAGGAACTGGTCAAGAATTGCTAGAGAGTGAAGAAGTGAAGAAAGCTTATCTAGGAGGGTAAAACATGAGTGTAAAAGATTTTATGACAGAAAATTTAGTGACGGTTGCACCAAATACCAAAATATTTGATGCCGTTGATTTGATGAAAAAATATGATATCCATCGCTTGCCAGTTATTGATAATGAAAAATTGGTCGGATTGATTACCGAAGGAACGATCCAAGAAGCATTGCCTTCAACAGCAACCAGCTTGAGTGTTCATGAAGTGAACTATTTATTGAATAAGACGGTCGTATCAGATGTGATGATCAAGGATGTTAAAACGATTGCTCCTGATAAGGAATTGGAAGATGGCATTTATTTAATGCGGCAAAACAAAATCAATGTGCTACCTGTATTAGATGAAGAGAAATTAGTAGGCATCATCACTAATAATGATATTTTCGATGCCTTCTTAAAGCTGACAGGCTATTATGAAGGCGGCACGCGCGTTCAATTGAAGATCTTAGAAGATAAAAAAGGGGTGCTGGCTAGAGTAGCCAAAATTTTAGCAGATCATGATTTTAGCATCTTAACGGTTATCGTAGATCATCAAACAAATGCGACGATCGTAGAGATTCAGTTAGCCAGCAAGGAAACTGAAGAAATCAAGCAATTGTTGACCGATAACGGCTACGAAGTTTTACGCGCAGCAATTACAGAGCCTTAAGACTAAGGATGACTGAGTGATCAGTTGTCCTTTTCTTTTGTTGTATGATAAAATGTTCAGGACGGAGGGAAATGTATGTCTAAAAAGAACAAAGATATCCAAGTTCAGGTTACAGAAGAAGAACGCGAAATTAATGGGGAAAAGCAAACAGTTACCCAATTAGTGATCGGCAAAAAAATCATTGGCGAAATCATTCCCGAAAATAAAAATTTTCAAGCCTATAATGATGGCCATGTACTAGGTAGTTTCAAGTCTTTAGACGATGGAATTGAAGCGCTGATTCGTAACTGGAATTTACATGAATAATTTTTGAAAAAGTACTTGCATTTTTTTTGAAGATTAGGTATTATAACTGAGTCGGGTTTTTAAATAATAAAAAAACCTAATTGGAGGAGTAGCGAAGTGGCTAAACGCGACGGACTGTAAATCCGTTCCTTAGGGTTCAGTGGTTCGAATCCACTCTCCTCCACCATTGGGGTATAGCCAAGCGGTAAGGCAAGGGACTTTGACTCCCTCATGCGTTGGTTCGAATCCAGCTACCCCAGTTGTTAAGTGAGTTGCAGAAAGCAGCTCACTTTTTTTGTTTTTTTATATAACAAATAAATTAAAAAATCCGCTGAGAAAATCAGCGGATTTTTGATCGTTAATGGGTGACAGCGCGCTGTCGTATTTTTAAGACGCCCCACAGACAGACAACGCACAATAAAAAGGCAATGAAAAGAATGAACGACAATACTGCATAGGGAAATATCGGAGCTCTAGTGACTGATAAAAATGGCTCAATAACTATTTTCCGTATGTGTTGTGGGACTTCCTGTTGCAAATTGGTTAGTGCGTGCGATATTTCCGGTAAATTACTGTGCTGTGACAGAATACTGGTATACGCTCCAAAGACCTTATTGCCGATAGCGAGATATCCAAAGGCAAAATTACCTAAGCCGAGTCCTCCAATGACTAAATTGCCAAAAGCGAATAAACCGATTCCCAGATTACCAAAGGCAATTACTCCCAAAGCTAGGTTGCCCGCAGTAAAAAGTCCTAATGCTAAAAAGCCTCCTGAAACTATTCCTAGAGATAAAAAACCAATTGAGAAAACGCCCTTCGTAAAAATCCCTAATGAAAAAAATCCTGTTGAGAAAAACCCAATACTAAAAATACCACGTGCTGCTGGGATCAATTGCTGTTTATGTCTTAGCGAGCTGATGGCAAACCTGCGATTGTGCCATAGCATTTCCGAAAGATTGGGAATAATGATGTGGAGCAAAGGCAGATTAAATAGAAGTGTGCTTGAGCGATATTCAAAATACAATTCTGGCTCCCGTTCATTCAGCAGGTTATCCAATGAAATATCCAACAACTGTGCAATGTGTTTCAACGTATCGATATCAGGGTACCCAGCCCCGCGCTCCCATTTAGAAACTGTTCGATCGGATACATATAGAATATTAGCCAGTTGTTTTTGTGTAAGTTCGTTTCGCTGACGATAATTTCTTAATTGCGTCCCTAAAAAATTTTCCATTTGATTTCCTCTTTCTTATTGAGATAAGTTAAGCATAGCGAATTATTAGCAAAATGGATAGGAAATCCAGTGAAAAATCGATTCTACTTTGCGTAGAGTCTTGCTAGATTAGGCTTTATTGAAAATTTTGATTAGGAAAAGCTTTCTCACTTGAAGCCTTTTTAAATATACGCTACATTTAAGAGGAAGAAATAAAACAGGCTAAATTGAAGCTGTCATAACGTTTTAAATTATTTATATTGGAATAAAAAATGATTTCAAAAACAAAAGTCAGCGATGCTTTTAGTCCGTTTCGATATTTACATTTTTACTTTGAAGGGAGAATAGCTATGAATAAAGTTGAGGAGGTCAAAGAACTGTTAACCGATACAGTGGCAAGAATTTACAGCACAATTAAAGACAACTCATTAGAAGTTACGAAAGAAAAAGGAAAAGTACCTCAAGTCCGTTCTGTACGTCCAACTCGTCACACAATCAAATGGAAAGCAAAAAACCATTAACACAAAAGCAGCGCTCAGAAAAAAATCTGGGCGCTGCTTTTTTAATGGTCGATCTCAATGCCTAAAATGGTCAAATGCCCGTTGCCGACTAATTTGATGACAAGCTTAGAGAGACTGTCAGCACTCATAGTCGTGTCGCTAGTAATCCACCAGTGCAAAGTACCGACAAATATCGAAGTCATGTATTCAATGATAAAATCCAAAGGAACTTCGATGTCGTTCTCAGTAATTTTCAATCGGTTAAAAACATGGGAATATTTCTCATCTAAAATTTCCGCAACTTTTTTTCGCAGAATTTCGTTTCCTGAAGCATCCATGATGGTTAAGAAGAATTTCCGATTCGCCTGAATTTGTTCGTAAATATTTTTCAGCACCATTTCAATTTTACGAACTTTCAATCGGTTGCCTTGGACGATTTGATCAGGATCAAGGACGGCTGCAAAGGCATCGATGGCTTGTTTAAAAATTTGATCGTAGAGATCCTGTTTGTCTTTGTAATGAGCATAAAATGTTGCCCGATTAATCATTGCTTCGTCAGCGATCTCTTGGATAGTGATATTGTCGTACCCTTTTACTTCTACTAAATGGATAAAAGCTTCCATAATCATTTTGTTGGTACGCTTAACTCGTAGGTCAATTTTTTTTGGCATGGTAAAATCCTTTCACTTTTGCAACAAATTACGCTTGATTGTTGCTTATCACACGAATGAAATGGTTTTGAGTATTGCATAACGTTCGAAATGTTTTTAGAATATACGTGAGTAGTATAACAAACACTTTGTAAGTTAATCAACATGTGTTGTTAAAAATGGAAGGTAGGAATAATTATGACATTACGAGCGGGGATTGATGTTGGCTCTACAACCGTCAAGTTGGTCATTTTGAATGAACAAAACGAAAGTTTATTTGCCAAGTATGAACGTCACTTTTCAGATGTGAAAACTGCCACAGAACGTGTGTTGCGAGAAGCTGAAGCGGTGATCGGCAATCAAGAAATGACGATGAGCATTACTGGCTCTGGCGGGATGGGTTTAGCGGATGTTTTAGAGATTCCTTTTGTTCAAGAGGTAATCGCGTGTACACGCACAGTTGAGGAAATTATTCCTGAAACAGATGTAGCCATTGAATTAGGCGGAGAAGATGCTAAAATCACATTTTTTGAAGGTGCATTGGAACAACGCATGAACGGAAGCTGTGCTGGCGGTACGGGAGCTTTTATCGACCAGATGGCCGTTCTATTGAAGACAGATGCTAATGGCGTGAATGAATTAGCCAAAAATTATAAAACCATTTATCCGATCGCTTCACGATGTGGAGTATTCGCGAAAACAGATGTACAGCCACTGATCAATGAAGGAGCAGCAAAAGAAGATATCGCTGCGAGTATTTTTCAAGCAGTTGTGAATCAAACGATTGCTGGTTTAGCTGCCGGTCGAAAAATTAAAGGAAACATTGCGTTTCTTGGCGGTCCATTGTATTTCATGTCAGAGTTGCGTCAACGATTTATTGAGACGTTGAATATCGCACCAGAAAATGTGATCTTTCCAGAAAATCCGCAACTCTTTGTTGCGATGGGGGCTGCGTTCTATTCAGAAGAAGCAGACGCTACTTCTTTGGAAGGTTTATTGCATCGTTTAACAACTGCTGAAGAGGGATATTTATCCCCTTCAGATACTTTAGAGCCATTATTTGAAGACGAAGCAGATTTAGCTGACTTTCGGATGCGTCATGGTCAGGCACAGGCTAAAGAAAAAAGTTTGACTGAACATGAAGGTGTGGCATTTTTAGGGATCGATGCTGGATCAACGACGACAAAAGTAGCTTTGATCGATGATAACGGTAATTTGATGTATTCATTTTATGGCAACAACCAGGGTCAACCGTTGGAAACGACTATGACAGTATTAAAAGATCTCTATACAAAATTACCGGAAAATATTTTTATCGGAAAAGCTGCGGTGACTGGATACGGAGAGCAATTAATTCAAAATGCATTGAAGGTCGATATCGGTGAAGTAGAAACAATGGCCCACTACAAAGCCGCGAATCATTTCCAACCGGGCGTTGATTTTATTCTGGATATTGGCGGTCAAGATATGAAGGCCATGACCATCAAGGATGGCGCCTTGTCTTCAATCCAATTGAATGAAGCATGCTCTTCAGGCTGCGGCTCGTTTATTGAGACCTTTGCAAAATCGTTGAATTACAATGTAGAAGACTTCGCGAAGGCGGCCTTAAAATCAAAAGCACCGGTTGACTTAGGTTCACGCTGTACCGTCTTTATGAACTCCAAAGTAAAACAAGTTCAAAAAGAAGGCGCCTCTGTGGGCGATATCTCTGCAGGACTGTCTTATTCAGTTATCAAGAATGCTATCTATAAAGTAATCAAAATTCGTCGGCCAGAAGAACTGGGAGAAAAAATCGTCTGTCAAGGCGGCACTTTTTATAACGAAGCTGTTTTACGGGCTTTTGAAATGGTTACAGGACGAGAAGTTGTTCGTCCCTCAATCGCTGGATTGATGGGGGCATTCGGAGCAGCTTTGATTGCTCTAGAAAATTATGAGATCGGTGAAAAAACTGAAACCCTTTCTTTAGCAGAGATCGATAGCTTTACTGCTGAAAAAGAATTTACGCACTGCGGTCTGTGCGAAAATAATTGTATGTTGACCGTTACAATGTTCTCAGACGGCCGTCAGTTCATTACAGGAAATCGTTGTGAACGCGGGGCACGAATCAAAGTTAAACGAGAAGATAAAAAGGTCAATTTGGTGGATTACAAATATCGCCGTTTATTCAAGTATCGTCCATTACGCAAGAAAGAAGCGGTTCGCGGCGAAATCGGGATACCTCGTGTCTTGAATATGTATGAGAATTATCCATTATGGCATACCTTCTTTAGCGATTTAGGTTTCCGCGTAAAATTATCACCACGTTCAAACAAAGAATTGTATGAACAAGGGATGGAGACGATCCCTAGTGATACAGCCTGTTATCCTGCGAAGATCGCTCACGGACATATCCAAGCATTGATCGATGGCGGCGTTCCGATGATTTTTTACCCAGGCGTAGTATTTGAACGGCAGGAATCAAAAGAAGCGGATAATCATTTTAACTGTCCAATCGTTCAAAGTTATCCTGACGTCATTCGTAACAACGTAGATGATATTCGTGAAGGCAAAGTCGATTATCGCAATCCTTATTTGAACTTAGCCAATGAAGCCTCTGTAGCAGCTGTTTTAGGGCGCTGTTTCCAAGATCTAGGTATTACGCAAGAAGAAATCAATAAGGCATTGCATCATGCCTATGAAGAATTAGAGGCCTTCAAAGAAGATGTTCGTCAAAAAGGTGAAGAGACCTTGCTGATGCTTAATCAAAAAGGTGAACGGGGTGTCGTTCTTTCTGGTCGTCCGTATCACTTAGACCCTGAAATCAATCATGGGATCGCTGAGGTTATTACACAAGAAGGATTTCACGTATTAACAGAAGACAGTGTCTCACATTTAAGTGATGTCGGTAATCTTCGTGTAGTTAATCAATGGGTTTATCATTCTCGTCTTTATGCAGCGGCCCGTGTTGTGGCAAAATCGAAAAATCTTGAGCTTGTTCAATTGAACTCCTTTGGCTGCGGTTTAGATGCTGTAACAACGGATCAAGTAGAAGAGATCATGGAGCAATATGGAAAAATCTATACTGTCTTGAAAATTGATGAAGGATCAAATCTTGGCGCAATCAGAATTCGTCTGCGTTCATTAAAGGCTGCGGTCAACGAACGAGATAAATCAAATTTCCAACCAGTCAAACGTTTCGAAGAACCAGAAAAAATCGTCTTCACCAAAGAAATGCGCAAGAAGCATACTTTGCTGTTGCCGATGCTTAGTCCAATCCATCAATCAGGATTATTTGATATTGCGTTGGAAGCTTCGGGGTATAATGTCGTTTGTTTACCAGCGATGGACAGAGAAGCGGTTAATGTTGGGTTAAAATTCGTCAATAATGATTCATGTTACCCAGCGATCATTTCGATTGGTCAACTTGTTGAAGCATTGCAAAGCGGCGAATATGATTTGAACAATACGAGCGTGATGATGAGTCAAACTGGCGGCGGCTGTCGTGCAACAAATTACATTCCTTTATTGCGTAAGGCGTTAAATGATGCTGGGTTCCCACAGGTTCCTGTCGTTTCAGTTTCACTTGGGAACAAAGGCGTGGAAAGCAATCCAGGCTTCAAGTACACATTGCCGATGCTGAAACGAATCGTTGTTGCGATTCTTTACGGTGATTTATTCGAGCGAGTTGTTTATCGGACACGTCCGTATGAGTTGGAAAAAGGACAAATCGATGCTTTACATGCAGAATGGTTGAAAAAAGTTGAGAGCAACGTACGAAATGGTTCGTTGACAATCTTCAATCGCAACATGAAAAAAATCATTAAAGACTTTGATACTGTACCGATTTCAAATGAAGTCAAACCGAAAGTCGGTGTCGTCGGTGAAATCTTGGTGAAATATTCTCCGACAGCGAATAATGATATCGTTCGTTTGCTGGAAGAAGAAGGTGCTGAGGCGGTAGTACCAGACTTGATCGGATTTATGAATTATTCCTTGTACAACCAAATTTGGAAATACGATAATATGGGAATGCCGAAGAAAAATAAAAATATTGCTGAAATGGCGATTAAACTGATTGAAGTCGTGGAAAAACCAATGGATAAAGCTTTACGTGCATCGGAGCGCTTCACTGGTATTCATTCAATTTATCAATTAGCTGAAGATGCCAGCAAGATTCTTTCAATCGGAAATCATACTGGTGAAGGCTGGTTCCTAACAGGTGAAATGATTGATCTGTTGAAAACCGGTGTTAACAATATCGTCTGCATGCAGCCGTTTGGTTGCTTACCAAACCATGTCGTTGGTAAAGGAGTAATCAAAGAACTGCGTCACCAATATCCGAAATCGAACATTGCGGCGATTGATTA
Organism: Enterococcus sp. 3H8_DIV0648; assembly: GCF_002140655.1. Lineage (NCBI taxonomy): Bacteria > Bacillati > Bacillota > Bacilli > Lactobacillales > Enterococcaceae > Enterococcus > Enterococcus sp. 3H8_DIV0648. The sequence continues at coordinate 80,280 of NZ_NGLG01000001.1, forward strand.
TGACCCAGGTGTTTCAATCGTTAACCAATTAAACCGAATCCGCTTAATGATGGCAACTGCCAATAAACAGTTAAAAGAAGAAGTCAAAAATTGATTAAAAGAGTAGACCAATTAAAACAGGTCTGCTCTTTTATTATAAAAAAGAAAAGAGTGAAACGAATCGCAAAGGATTATTGTTGTACATTAGGTATATACCAGTTATAATAAGAGTAGTAAAAATTTTGAACGGGGTGACGGAACGTGGCGAATCAAGTGCCAGTTTATATTCAAATACATGATCAATTGAAGCATGAAATTGAAAACGGTGTATGGAAGGTTGGAGCGCGCCTGCCTTCTGAACGCGAATTGTCGTTGAGATTTGGAGTAAGTCGAATGACTCTCCGCCAAGCAATCCAAACATTATCCGATGAGGGGATTTTAGAACGAAAGATCGGTTCAGGAACCTATGTAGCAAGTAAGAAAGTCCAAGAAAAAATGAGCGGAACGACGAGTTTCACTGATATTATGGAATCATTAGGTAAAGTACCAGCTAGCAAAACGATTTCTTTCTTTCATTCGCGAGCAAGCTCTAGTGAAGCGGAAAAATTAGGTTTAGAAAAAGGCGAACAGGTTCTGCGTATGGAACGAATTCGTTATGCGGATGATGTGCCGATTTGTTTTGAAGTCGCAAGTATTCCGGCAAAGCTGATAGAAGGCTTTAGTAAAGAAGAGATCACCGATTCTTTTTATCACAGCCTGCAAGAAAAAGGGTTTGAAATCGGACGTGCCAATCAAACAGTATCCGCCACTCTAGCTTCAGAACAAATTGCTGAATACTTAGCAGTGAAACGCGGAGATGCTATTTTACGTCTGCGGCAGGTATCATATTTAGCGGATGGGCGTCCATTTGAATATGTGCGAACACAGTATGTCGGCAGTCGTTTTGAGTTTTACTTAGAAAAATAATCCAAGCGGTTACACCTCTTGGATTACTTGTTCGTGGTAAATGACTTCACCAGATTTGAAGTTGACTTGACCGTTTAATAAATCGGTCACTTGATTTTCGAAATCAGCAGTCTTATTTTCATCTACCATACAAGTCACAACGACTTGATCGGTAAATTGGGTATCTTTGACTGCCAAATGTTCATTAGCAATGAAATTCTCCATCTTCCCCCAATTGGGGTAATCTAACTGCACAAGAACCTCTTGCTGCAGTCGACCTTCTACGATACCCGTGGCAGCTATCGCTTGGGCCACAGCTCCTGAATACGCACGAATCAAGCCGCCTGCGCCGAGCTTGGTTCCGCCGAAATAACGGGTTACGACCGCACAAACGTTGATCAAATCATTTTTTTTCAGCACTTCCAGCATTGGGACGCCAGCGGTTCCGCTAGGTTCACCATCATCTGAATAACGCTGAATCTCATTGCGATCGCCTAAGACAAAGGCACTGCAATTATGGTTTGCTTTCCAATGTTCCTTTTTGATCTGTTGAATGAAGTTTTTTGCTTCATCTTCTGATTTGATACGTTTCAAAAAACAAATGAAGCGAGATTTTTTGATCTCGATTTCGTGTTGATTGTCTTCTTTAATAGTTCGATAGTTTTGCAGCATGATTTTGCCTCACTTTAATTTTCTCTATTACAGTATAGGAGAAAAGCGGGGCAGGTTTCAACTAAACGCTGTTTATCAGTATGATTTTGTTTGAAGGTGAGGGATGAGCATGACACGAGCAAAAAAATATGATGGTATTACTCATTATTTGAAAAGTAATAACGGCTCACAGGTAACGCTGACCTTTACACAGTTCGATGAGCTGTTATTTCCTCGCAGCGGTCTGCCGCAAACTGCGCGTCAAGATCTAGATTGGTGGGCGAATGATTATCGACATCCAGAAAAGGGAGCTTATGGCTGGTTGAACGCCAACTATGAAGTAGTCCAGGTTAATCTCACTAAAGAATATGTAGTTTTCAATAAATTGGTAAAATCAAATTGGCTGATTTAAGCTTATACTAAAAAGGAAGTGCGATTTAATTGTCGTGCTTCTTTTTTTGTTTCTTTCAAGCTAGCAAATCATCTGAACGTGAAGATTGATAAGTCAATTTGCGTATGTTTCTTGAAAAGAGGAGGACTCAGATGGAAATAACTGGTCAACGATTATTATGGAAGGAATGGCAGGTTTTTTACCCGCAGATAGATTTAGCATATGCTGAAAAAATTTCTGCAATGGTAGAGGTCGAAGATGGTTGGTTGTGCCAACGCTGTGGAGGGATTTCTCAAGAGAAACTGCCGGCAGGCTTTTTTTACTGCACAGACTGTCTAACTTTGGGACGTGTAGATAGTCGCAGTTTTCTGTATTATTTTCCAGCTGAAGAATTATGCACGAGGCAGGTTAATCTTGTCTGGTCGGGAAAACTTTCACCTGCACAAAATAAAATTGCAGAGAATTTATTGGAGAATCAAGCTGTAGCAAAAACATTTTTGATTTGGGCCGTGACGGGGGCAGGAAAAACAGAGATTCTATTTCCTTTATTAAAAGCTTCGTTGGAGCGAGGGAAAAGGATTGCGGTAACGTCGCCTCGGGTTGATGTTTGTAACGAGCTTTATTTGCGTTTTCGTAACGCTTTTCCGCAAGAAGAAATCAGCCTCTTCCATGGACAAGAGCGAAAAGATGCCGGAGATGTTTTTGTTGTATGTACAGTCCATCAGCTTTTACGTTATCACAGCTACTTTGATCTGATCATTGTTGATGAAGTAGATGCGTTTCCTTATGCAGCCGATCCATTATTGCATCGTGCAGTAGATGACGCTCAAAAAATAGATGGAAATCGCATTTATTTAAGTGCAACCCCCGATGATTTTTTAAAAAAGGAGGTAGATCGACTTTATTATTTACCAGCACGTTATCATCGTCGTCGTTTACCCGTTCCGCAACTGCTATTTTCTTGGCATTTAGAAAAATACTTAATCAAAGGACAACTCTCTGAAAATATTTTGATGAAAATCGGCAGGTTATTAGAACAAAACAATGTTTTGCTTTTCTGTCCTAGTATCTCTTTGTTAGCAAACATAGCCAGCTATATTGAAAAAAAATTTCCAGAAGTACGTTTGACAACTGTTTTTTCACAGGACCAAGAGCGGCTGATAAAAGTCGAAAATATGCGAGCGGGTAAATACCAATTGCTTATAACAACGACTATTCTTGAGCGTGGTATAACCTTTGAAAAAGTATCGGTTGTTGTATTGCAGGCCTCACATCGTGTTTTTAATAGATCAGCGCTGGTTCAAATCGCAGGAAGAGCGGATCGTAAGGGTGGTTATACTCATGCTGAGGTGATTTTTATCACGAGTGAAGTAACTATTTCGATAAAAAAAGCGATTAAAGAAATTGAAGAAAATAATCGTCAGGCGTTGCAGGAGGGATTAATTGATGCGCTGTAGTTGTTGCCAAAAAGAATTAATTAATAATCTAACCTTGCGGGAATTATTTTTTCCAAGCAGTCAGCGATGCTATCACTGTGAACAATTATTTTCAAAAATAGATCAATCACAAGTCTGTCCAGGTTGTGGTCGACCAAATTCAACAGAGTTGTGTCATGATTGTTGTTTATGGCAGCAAGAGCTTGGTTTTGTGATGAGGAACTTCAGTTTGTTTAGCTATAACGAGGGCTTTCGACAATGGATTGAGACTTACAAATTTACGGGAGATTATCGAACGCGTGGGGCTTTTGTCTTGGAATTAACCGAAGCTTTACAAAAATATCAAGAATATTTGATTTGTCCATTGCCGCTTTCAAAAGAGCGTTTTGAACAAAGAGGGTTCAATCAGGTACGAGGGTGTCTAGATTTGACGAAACGTTCTTATGACCTTTTGCTAAAGCGCAGTGAATTAGCGCCGCAGTCAGAAAAATCACGTGAAGAACGCTTACAAATGAAGCAGCCTTTCGAACTAAATGTACCAATTGAAAAAATTAGAAATCAGAAAGTTTTATTAGTTGACGATGTTTATACGACAGGTCGTACGCTGTTTCATGGAGCAGAATTGCTTTATAAAAGTGGCGCAGAAACGGTGAAAAGCTTGACTTTTGCACGCTAAAATGCATTCTTTTAGCTTTGTAATTTGATAGCGATTTACTTTGCAAAAGGATTAGATTTCGATATAATAGAGATAAGAAGAAGAGGTAAGAGTGGTCCTTCCTTAATCTTCAGTTGGCAAGACGAAAGGGGCAATACGTATGTTCAAATATAATGTTCGTGGGGAAAACATCGAAGTTACAGAAGCTATCCGCAATTACGTTGAAAAGAAAGTAGGAAAGTTAGAACGCTACTTCACTGATGTTCCGGACGCAACTGCTTATGTCAATTTGAAAGTTTACACAGAAAAAACGGCAAAAGTTGAAGTAACGATCCCATTACCTTACTTGGTTCTTCGGGCGGAAGAAACTTCACCAGATTTATATGCAAGTATTGATTTGGTTGTGGATAAATTGGAACGTCAAATCCGCAAGTTTAAAACAAAAATTAATCGTAAAGCTCGTGAAACGGGTGTACCAGAACGTGAAGTGGAAGTGTTAGTGAACGCAGAAGATTCAGAAGAATCTGAATTAGAAATCGTTCGTACAAAACGCTTATCATTGAAACCAATGGGCAGCGAAGAAGCGGTCTTACAAATGAATATGCTTGGACATAATTTCTTTATCTTTGAAGATGCTGAAACAAACGGTACAAGTATCGTTTATCGTCGTAAAGACGGCAAATATGGATTAATCGAAACAGATTAACAGAAATTTATCGCCTTCCAGCGTTTCGCTGGAAGGTTTTTTATTTTGATTGAAAATAAAGTTTTAGGATAAGACCCTGTTTTTTATGCAGATTCACTCCTTGTAAGCCTTGCTATTAAAGAAAATCACTAAAAAAGATTAATCATTTATATAAGTCGAGGTTTATTCGCTATGAGAAGTTTCTTTTCTCAAAGACTAATGATAAAATATACTAGCGGGTTTCTATCGAAAAATAGAAAATGAAAAGAAATAAAGGAGTAAGATAAACGAATGGCAAACTTTCTGAAACGAATGATTGAGAATGATAAAAAAGAATTAAAAAGATTAAGTGTGATTGCTGACAAGGTCGAAGAATTTTCTGGCGACATGGAAAAATTGTCAGATGGACAATTACGCGGTAAAACCGAAGAATTTAGAGGGCGTTACCAAGCGGGTGAAACGCTAGATGAATTACTGCCAGAAGCATTCGCAGTGGTTCGTGAAGCAGCAAAACGTGTCTTAGGTCTATACCCATATCATGTCCAATTAATGGGTGGGGTTGTTTTACACGATGGCAATATCCCTGAAATGAAAACTGGTGAAGGTAAAACATTGACAGCAACGATGCCAGTTTATTTAAATGCATTAACAGGCGAAGGGGTTCACGTAGTTACAGTAAATGAATATTTAGCAACACGGGACTCGACTGAAATGGGTGAGTTGTATAATTTCTTAGGTTTGAGTGTTGGTTTGAACATCAATTCGAAAACTGCGGATGAAAAGCGTGAAGCCTACAACTGTGACATCACATACAGTACGAATAATGAGCTTGGGTTTGACTATTTGCGTGACAACATGGTAGTTTACCAAAGCCAAATGGTTCAACGTCCATTAAACTATGCGATCGTCGATGAAGTAGACTCAATCTTGATTGATGAAGCGCGGACACCATTGATCATTTCCGGTGCGGCAGAAAAATCAACGGCGCTTTACACACGGACAGATAACTTCGTGAAACGTTTGAAAGAGGATGAAGATTTCAAGATCGATATCCAATCAAAAACAATCGGCTTAACAGAACAGGGAATTGAAAAAGCAGAAGAAAACTTCGGCTTAGAAAACTTGTATGATTTAGACAATACTGCTTTGACTCACCATTTAGATCAAGCTTTACGAGCAAACTTTATCATGATTCGTGATATTGATTATGTGGTTCAGGAAGGTAAAGTCTTGATCGTTGACCAATTTACTGGACGTATCATGGATGGCCGTCGTTATTCTGATGGTTTGCACCAAGCGATCGAAGCGAAAGAATCGGTTGAGATCGAAGATGAAACCAAAACAATGGCAACCATTACTTTCCAAAACTATTTCCGGATGTATAAAAAACTTGCCGGGATGACTGGTACAGCTAAAACGGAAGAAGAAGAATTCCGTGAAATTTACAATATTGAAGTAATTCAAATTCCAACAAACCGCCCAATTGTTCGAGAAGACCATGCAGATTTGTTATATCCAACCTTGGAAAGCAAATTCCATGCGGTGGTACAAGACATCAAAGAACGTCACCGTAAAGGTCAACCGATTCTAGTTGGTACAGTGGCTGTTGAAACGTCTGAACTGCTTTCAAATATGTTGGACCGTGAGAAAGTTCCGCATGAAGTTCTAAATGCGAAGAACCACTTTAAAGAAGCGGAAATCATTATGAACGCGGGACAAAAAGGATCAGTTACGATCGCTACCAATATGGCCGGTCGAGGAACCGATATCAAATTAGGTCTTGGTGTTGTTGAATTAGGCGGATTAGCCGTTATTGGTACAGAACGTCATGAATCACGCCGTATTGATAATCAGTTGCGTGGACGTTCAGGACGTCAAGGAGATCCGGGTGTTTCACAATTTTATCTTTCATTAGAAGATGATTTGATGAAACGTTTTGGTTCTGAACGAATCAAAGCTTTCTTAGATCGAATGAAAGTTGAAGATGAGGATGCAGTTATTCAAAGCAAAATGTTGACTCGCCAAGTTGAATCTGCTCAAAAACGAGTGGAAGGCAACAACTACGACACACGTAAAAACGTCTTGCAATATGACGATGTAATGCGTGAACAACGGGAAGTTATCTATAAACAACGTCAAGATGTAATTATGGGTGAAAAAGATTTAACTCCGAACTTGCTAAACATGGTACGCCGGACAATTTCACGCGTTGTGGATAGCCATACTCAGTTAGAAAAAGATAATTGGAACCTTGAAGCGTTAGCAGATTTTGCTGGAGCGACATTAGTTCATGAAGATTCTGTTTCAAAAGCAGATTTTGAAGGCAAATCGCCAGAAGAGATGAAAGATTATTTATATGATCGTGCGAAAGCTGTCTTTGATACAAAAGTGTCTCAATTACAAAGTCCTGAGCAACTATTGGAATTTGAAAAAGTAGTTATCTTGCGTGTTGTAGACACGAAATGGACGGATCACATCGATGCGATGGATCAATTGCGTCAATCTGTAGGACTTCGTGCTTATGGACAAAACAATCCATTAGTTGAATATCAAACAGAAGGCTACAAAATGTTTGAGGACATGGTTGGTGCTATTGAGTTTGAAGTTACGCGTCTCTTTATGAAAGCAGAAATTCGCCAAAACGTTCAACGGGAGCAAGTAGCACAAAATCAACAAGAGCATCCTGTAGAAGCTGATGGCGATCCGAAGAATTTAACGCATACAAAACAAAAGCCGGTCCACGTAGAAAAAGTTGGACGAAATGATCCATGTCCTTGCGGCAGCGGTAAGAAATATAAAAACTGCCATGGTAAAGGACAATAATCTTTTACGAGAAAAGAACCTTCAGGACGGGACATAGCTGCTATGTCTCGTCTTTTGACAGTTCTGCCTTTGAAAATTTGATGAATTATGGAATAAAGCCGCTTTGTTAGAGCCTAGTATTGAAGCCGAGATACTTTGTTGAAGGACAGGTGTACGGAAAAATTATATACTACTAATTGAGCCGGCTATTTTTGGAATTATTGGTTAAACGGGTGATTTTTTACCCGTGAGAAAGAAGGAATAGATTTGGAAAACGCAGAAATTCGAAATTTGTTAGACACGATGCAAGAGCAGGTCGTAAGCTTCAGGGGGTCTCTTTGACCTCGAGCAGTTAGAAGAGGATATTGCAGAAGCAGAAAATCAAATGACTGCGCCTGGTTTTTGGGATGATTCAGAAAAAGCCCAAGCACTGATCAATCGCAACAATACCTTAAAAGAAACCTATGATCAGTTTCAAGCGATAGCAAATGAAAATGATGAATTGAACGTTATGTGGGAAATGCAGCAGGAAGAATTTGATGTCGAGTTGCAAACTGAACTGGAAGAACGCTTAATTGAGCTGCAAGAAAAAATCGCTGGTTTTGAGTTGTCACTTTTATTAGATGAACCTTATGATAAAAATAATGCGATCCTAGAGCTTCATCCAGGAGCTGGCGGAACAGAATCTCAAGACTGGGGTTCAATGCTTTTACGAATGTATACTCGTTGGGCAGACCAGCATGGTTTTTCAGTTGAGACGATCGATTATCAATCAGGTGATGAAGCGGGAATCAAGAGTGTCACGTTGATGATCAAGGGAACTAATGCATATGGATATTTGAAATCAGAAAAAGGGGTGCATCGTTTAGTTCGTATCTCTCCATTTGACTCTGCTAGTCGCCGCCATACTTCATTTTGTTCTGTCGAAGTTATGCCTGAATTGGATGAAAATATCGAAGTTGAGATTAATCCAGATGATTTGAAGGTGGATGTTTATCGAGCCAGTGGTGCGGGTGGACAGCATATTAATAAAACTTCTTCTGCTGTGCGGATCACTCACTTGCCAACTGGAACGGTGGTAGCTAGTCAAGCGCAACGTTCGCAATTTCATAATCGTGAGACTGCGATGCAGATGTTGAAGGCGAAGCTTTATCAATTAGAGATCGAAAAGAAGGAGCAAGAAGCTGCTGCTTTACGTGGTGAACAAAAAGAAATTGGCTGGGGTTCACAAATTCGTTCTTACGTTTTTCATCCTTACTCGATGGTAAAAGACCATCGTACTGAATATGAGACGGGAAATGTACAGGCAGTAATGGACGGCGAATTAGATCCTTTCATTGATGCTTACTTGAAATGGCGCTTAGCACAAGATGCTTAATGCTAAAATGAAATCAAATTGTAAAGTAATGAAAGCCAGTTGCAATGTTGGCATGCTATAATAGCAAAGAATTTAAGAGGATTTGGAGAGATAAAGCATGATTGAAATGCAGGATGTAACAAAAAAATATCCTAATAAGACAACTGCTGTACGTGGGATTTCGGTCCGTATCGATCAAGGTGAGTTCGTCTATGTCGTTGGTCCCTCTGGTAGCGGAAAATCTACCTTTATCAAGTTGATGTATCGTGAAGAAAAGGCAACTTCTGGAAAAGTGCTGGATGTTGCTCGTCATGATTTATTGAAAATCAAAAATAAAGAAGTTCCTTATCTGCGTCGTGATGTCGGCGTTGTTTTCCAGGACTTCAAATTATTGCCCCGTAAGACAGTTTATGAAAATGTTGCTTACGCAATGCAAGTAATCGGACGTAAACCGCGGGATATCAAGAAACGTGTTATGGAAGTTTTGGACCTCGTTGGCTTGAAACACAAAGTCCGCGTATTTCCAAGTGAGTTATCTGGTGGAGAGCAGCAGCGTGTTTCGATTGCACGGGCGATTGTAAACACACCGAAAGTTTTGATTGCCGATGAACCAACTGGTAATTTGGACCCAGATACATCTTGGGAAATCATGCATCTATTAGAACGGATCAATAACCAAGGAACAACGATCGTAATGGCCACACACAACAAAACGATCGTAGATACAATGCGCCATCGTTTGATCGCGATTGAAAATGGATTGATCGTTCGAGATGAAGCGGAAGGAGAATACGAGTTTGATGATTAGAAATTTCTTCCGACATTTGTTGGAAAGTGTCAAGAGTGTCAAACGTAATGGGTGGATGACATTGGCATCTGTCAGTGCGGTGACGATCACATTAACGATGGCTGGAATCTTTATGGCATTAATCATGAATGCGACAAAATTAGCACAAGACGTTGAAGGCAATGTTGAAGTAACGGTCTTTGTTGATATCGGTACAAAAGATAAAGACTTAAAAGAGTTGAAATCTGAATTACAGGATATCAGCCATGTTGATAAGGTAACATTCTCTAGTAAAACAGACCAGCTGAAAAAGTTGCAAAAACAAATGGGTGACGCTTGGGATCTATTCGAAGGCGACAGCAACCCGCTTTACGACGTGTACGTGGTCAGTGCAACAGATGCGCAATACATTAAACCAGTAACCCGTGAAGCAAGTCAGCTTCCAAATGTTTTCCGCGCTAACTATGGTGGTAACTCAGCCGATCGAATCATTCAGATGTCAAAAGTTGTTCGTACTTGGGGTCTAGCTGCAGCAGCATTGTTAATCTTTGTAGCAATTTTCTTGATTTCCAATACGATTCGAATCACGATTATTTCACGTAAAACGGAAATTCAAATCATGCGTCTCGTGGGTGCTAAGAACGGATATATTCGTTGGCCATTCTTCCTTGAAGGCGGTTGGATCGGCTTGATTGGTTCAATCGTGCCAATTCTAGTCTTAACGTATGGCTACTCACAAGTATATGGTTTAGCAGCTCCTTATTTATTACAATCAAATCTAGAATTGCTGCGTCCAAGCCAAATTGTTTGGATCTTGGATATTACAATGGCTGTTGGCGGATACTTGATTGGTTCAATTGGATCGGTCATTTCAATGCGTCGCTTCTTGAAGATTTAAAAAAATAAACTTCTCTGATTTATTTGGAGAAGTTTTTTTGCTGCCAGAAAGTATAAGAAATTCACAAGTAAAACGTTGAATCAACAGCTTTAACGATGTCCAGCTTCACGAACTAGCTTTTCTACACAGCGATCGGTTTTTGGAGCTGATGTGGAACAGTACCTACTCGGTGCTCAAAAGCTGAGCGAGTTCGAGAAGTCTTTCTATGAAAAAAATAAATGTTTGGTCTTGCCTTTTTCAATAAAAGGTTCTAAGATGGGAGACAAGTGAATAAAACGCTACCGAGCAAGGGAGCCAATTTCGTTAGGTCATTGAAGAAATTGGACTCCCTTTTGTCATTTCTATTTTTACAGTTGATTTGCTTGGTGCGTTAGACAAAATCATATTATTTTAGGAGGAGTATGTATTATGGCATGGGTATCTTTGATTGTAGCAGGAGTTTTTGAAATGTTTTGGGCAACGATGATGAAAATGAGTGAAGGGTTCAGCAAATTGAATTATTCGCTGTTAACAATAATCGGCATGATTGCCAGCTTCTATTTTTTGGCAAAGTCGCTTCATGCGCTGCCGATGAGTTTGGCCTATCCGATTTGGACAGGGATCGGAGCAGTGGGTTCGATTTTGATCGGAGTACTTTTCTTCAAAGATCATTTATCACTTTTGACAAGCTTTTTCGTCGTGCTTTTAGTAGTGGGAATCATCGGAATTAAGGTTACTAGCGGACATTAAACAAAAAATGGGTTAAACTATTTTTATTAAAAATAGGAGGTTATTATGATTAAAACAACGGATGAGTTAACCCCGCAAGAGTTAGTAACAATTTTCCAAGCTCGCACGGCTGTCTTTGTTGTGGAGCAAGAGTGTCCTTATCAGGAAGTTGACGAGGCGGATCGTCATGCGCTGCATGTTTGTCTGGAAGAAAATGGCGAGCTGCAGGCGTATGCACGAATTTTAGAAGAGGATGAGGCAATCCATTTTGGTCGTGTGCTGGTCGTGAAAAAATATCGCGGGCAACAATTAGGACGAAAAATTGTAGCGACAACGTTATCAGAAATTGAAAAACGCTATCCTGATCGACCGGTTATTATTTCGGCACAAGCGCATTTAGTCGATTTTTATCGCTCATTTGGTTTTGAACAAAATTCCGAAGTATATTTAGAAGATGAAATCCCTCACATTGAGATGCTTTTACAAAATGGCGAAAATGGTTAGGGCACATTGTTTACTTTAATCATTTTCTCGGCTATCCTTTAGAAGAAGGAGTGTGGAGGCATGTCTTTTGTGACAGAGCACTTAGGTTTATTTTTTTTGGTGATCAACACTATTTTATCTTTTATTATTGTTTTTCGAGAACGTAAAGATACAGTCAATACGTGGGCGTGGTTATTAGTTTTGACCTTTATTCCCGTCGTGGGCTTTGTTTTATACGTTTTCTTCGGGAAAGGAATCTCTAAAGAACGTATCTTTGATTTGAAGATGCAGACTAAAATCGGGATGAACGTTGAAGTCCAGCAGCAGCAGCGAGCATTGGCACGAGGACTATTTCCAAAACCAACGACCAATCAAGTCGATCCGCGACAGCTGATTTACATGCTGACGATGTTTGAAAGTTCTTTATATACTACTAATAATGAGGTCACGCTTTATACGGATGGTCGTGAAAAGTTTGATGCATTGATTGAAGACATCAAGCAAGCGAAATATCACATCCATATGGAATATTATATTTATCGAGCAGATGATTTGGGTCTTGAGGTCCGAGAAGCATTAGTCGATGCTGTTTCACGCGGCGTGAAGGTACGTTTGCTTTTGGATGCTTGGGGTTCTACGCAAGTTAATCGTCGTTTTCTTGCGCCTTTGATCGAAGCAGGAGGCGAGGTAGACTTTTTCTTCCCGCTATTTTTACCATATTTAAATCCACGAATGAATTATCGTAATCACCGAAAAATCGTGGTGATTGATGGCGAGATTGGTTATACCGGCGGGTTCAATGTTGGCGATGAATACCTGGGATTAGTGGAAAAGTTTGGTTATTGGCGAGATAATCATCTGCGTATCCATGGACAGGCCGTTTATACATTGCAAAACCGCTTTTTGATGGATTGGAATTCGCAACAAAAAAATGAGCTGGTTTATCAACCCGATTATTTTCCAGAGATTGAATCGGAAGGGAAATTGGCTTTGCAGATCGTCAGCAGTGGACCAGACAGTGAGCACGAGCAGATCAAATTGACTTATTTAAAAATGATCAATTTGGCTAAAAAGGAAATTTTGATTCAAACGCCTTATTATATTCCCGATGCACCAATTCATGAAGCATTGAAATTGGCGCTGCTTTCTGGTGTTAAAGTTCGAATGCAGATACCGAATAAGCCTGACCACATCTTGGTATATTGGGCAACGTATTCGTTTGCGGCTGAATTGTTGGAATACGGCGCAATTATTGAGACATATGAAAATGGATTTATTCATGCGAAGACTATGGTAATCGATGGCGGGATTGCTTCGGTTGGTTCGGCTAATATTGATGTTCGTTCCTTTAAATTGGACTTTGAAGTAAACACGATCGTTTATGACGCCGCCTTTGCGGAAGAATTACGTGAGGAAATTCATAAGGATTCAATGAAGTCGGAGCTTCTAACACAAGAAAAATATGATCAGCGCGGTACTGTGATTAAGTTTAAAGAAGGGATTGCCCGCTTGATTTCACCGCTCTTATAAAAATCATTTGCGCTTTCATGGTTTGATAGTATAAAATGAACTAGCTTGTTTAGTGAGTCAAACGTAAAAGTGACGAATGAATACTTAAAAATGAATAAGGATGCCAGTTCAACTTTTATCAGTGTAATTAATTAGCGGTTCAGTTAGAATTATATAAACAAACTAAACTTGTGTGCTGGTAGTTGAATGGTATACGGCATGAAAATAAGAATCATTTTTCGTTTTTTTGAAAAATGAATACTTAAAAATGAATAAGGAGCTTTTTCATGAAGAAATGGTTAATTCCCCTATTGGGTACGCTTCTGCTTTTATCTGGTTGTTCAAAATGGATCGATCGCGGCGAGTCAATCACTGCTGTCGGGTCTTCCGCCTTGCAGCCGTTAGTTGAAACAGTGGCAGAAGAGTATCAAAGTAAAAATCCAGGCAGATTTATTAATGTCCAAGGCGGCGGAAGCGGCACGGGGCTTAGTCAGGTACAATCAGGGGCAGTCGATATCGGCAATTCAGATTTATTTGCTGAGGAGAAAAATGGAATTGATGCTGAGAAATTAGTTGATCATAAAGTCGCTGTTGTTGGGATCACTCCGATCGTTAATAAGAATGTCGGTATAACGAATATTTCACTAGAGAACTTGCGCAAGATTTTTCTAGGGGAGATCAAAAACTGGAAAGAGCTTGGCGGAAAAGATCAAGATATCGTAATCTTAAACCGGGCGACCGGCAGTGGAACACGTTCGACATTTGAGCAGTGGGTCTTAGACGGCAAGACGGCGGTACGTGCGCAAGAGCAGGATTCTAGCGGAATGGTTCGTCAAATCGTTGCCGATACCCCTGGAGCAATCAGTTATACGGCTTTTTCTTATGTAACAAAAGATGTTCAAACATTGAGTATTGATAATATCGAACCGACTGATGAAAATGTGACGACCAACGATTGGAAAATTTGGGCATATGAGCACATGTATACTAAAGGAAAGCCCACCGAGCTAGTCAAAGATTTTCTTGATTATATGCTTTCAAAAGAGGTTCAGGGAAAAGTTGTTCCCCAACTGGGCTATATTCCGATCTCCGATATGAAAGTTGAACGTGATTGGCAGGGCAATGAAATAAAATAAGAATTTTTTGAAGGGCACGGAATGTTTCTGTGCTCTTTTTACTAATCCATTTTTTCGCAGTATAGAAGATGAAGTAATAGAAGAACGACAAGCAAAAAATGTCGATCAAAAGCAAGGAGGATGACTGTGATGTATTATCCGATTCAACTACCCTTTATTTTAAATGAAGCTTTTACTCGAGTAATGGCTTATCGTGAGATAGTGATTCCCGAATGTAGTGATTTTGTATTGTGCTTTTGGGAGATGTTTCCAAAAGTAAACGAGCAGACACGAGTCAAAAATGTAATCATCGCTGATGGTTGTATCGATTTGATTGTCGATTACGATCAAAAGCAGCTTTTTTTCACAGGAAATCAGCAGACTGATTTTGATTACGAAATTGAAACGCCGGCGCGCTTTTTTGGGGCTCGTATGATGCCGGGGGCTTTTCATCAATTAACTGGGTTACCTGCTGGGCAGGCGATGGATGATTTCATTTTGCTGCAAGAGGTTTTTGATGATTTGAATTTAGAGACTTTTTTTGCTTTATCATTTGAAGCGGCTAAAGAGCAGTTTCAGAAATATCTGACGAAAAAGTTTTCAGGCGAACAGCCGAATGAGTTTACTCAGCTTTTCCCACGATTAGCTGAGAAAATTCCCCAGACGACCAAGGAACTATATGAGCTGCTCTATTTTAGTCCGCGTCAGTGCCAACGATTATTCGCAAAAAATTTTGGATTAACACCTAAAATGGTATTGAGTATTTTAAGGTTTCAACGCTGCTTGCAGATTCTAACTTCAAACCAAGCGAAGCCAGCAGATATTTTAACTGTTACGAACTATTATGATCAACCGCATTTTAACAAGGACTTCAAACGTCATTTGGGCATCACGCCTTTGGAATTAATGGCCCGCTATAAAAAATGACGCATTTTTACAATAAAATTTTTCGCTGCCTTGTTAGAATTAGGCTATAAGTTAGGAGGCAGTTAAAATGTATAAAAATATAACAACGAATTTGATGGTGGCAAGTGTAGATAAATCTGTGGCGTTTTATCAAGAGATTCTTGGATTAGAAGTAGTAGCTTCAGTTCCAGCAAATGATCAAAGTTTGCAGTTTGCGATCCTTGCTAAAGAGGCCGTTACGCTGATGCTGCAGGAAAAAAGTAATTTGAGCGAAGAGTATCCTATTTTAGCGACAGAAAAAATTCAACCGTCGATCACTTTGTATATTACGATTGAAAATTTTGAAGAATTTTATACCAATACTAAAAAAGCTTATCCAATCTATACGGAACCTCATGCAACTTTTTATGGAGCGAAGGAATTTGTTATTACAGATCCCGATGGTTATGTGTTGACCTTTACTGAATACAAAGAGGGATGATAGACAATGGAAAATAATTTACAAGCGATTCCCGGCATTGGAAAAAATATGGAACAGCATCTGATTAGAGCAGGCTATCCGGATGTCGCTTCGCTGAAAAAGCAGGACCCAGAGGAAATCTATTTAAAAGATTGTGTAGTACAAGGGGCGAAAGTTGACCGGTGCGCTTTGTATGTTTATCGTTTGGCGGTACATTATGCTGATAATGACGGCAACTTGCCGCCGGATAAACAAAATTGGTGGGATTGGCAAGACAGATAATTTTTTTAGCAGTATCTATTTTTGGATGCTGCTTTTTTTGTCGTTTTTTTTGTATCGACTAGATAACAGCATTTATCATTCTTGATGAATTACTAAGCAGTTCTGTTGCAGGAAGTCTCTAATCTGGTTTACACTTTCTTTACAATTGTCATGGAAGCGTTACAGGACATTAAAAGGAAATTGATTTTCAACAGGTAGAATGACTTTGTTGGTTTGCAAAAAACCGAGTGGATTAGCTTGAAGGAATCAGGAGGAGTAGCTTTGGAAAATGAAGATGTAAAAAAAGCGCTGACGACGAAATCAAAGCGGGCGAAAATCGAACAGCGAGGTCGTTTTATTAGTTTCATTTGTATCGCGTTGATCGTACTTGTCGTAGGAGCGATTTTCTATTTTGTAGCGAGTAAAGGACTATCAACCTTTTTTGTAGATAAAATTAATGTATTCGACTTCTTATTTGGAACGGTCTGGAATCCTAGTGCAACTGGATCAGATGGTCAACCATTAGTAGGCGCGTTGCCGATGATTTTAGGATCGTTCATGGTTACATTTTTATCAGCGATCGTAGCGACTCCGTTTGCGATTGGTGCGGCTGTCTTTATGACTGAGATTTCACCTAACAAAGGACAAAAGTTTTTACAGCCGGTCATTGAATTATTAGTAGGAATCCCTTCTGTTGTTTATGGCTTTATTGGCTTAACAGTGATCGTACCGTTTATCCGTTCGATTTTTGGCGGAACGGGTTTTGGTATTTTGTCTGGGACTTTCGTTTTGTTTGTAATGATTTTACCTACCGTTACGACGATGACGGTGGATACGTTGAAATCCGTGCCGCGTCATTACCGCGAAGCTTCATTAGCATTAGGCGGAACGCGTTGGCAAACGATTTATAAAGTTGTTTTACGGGCGGCAGTACCGGGAATTTTGACGGCGGTTGTCTTCGGCATGGCCCGTGCCTTTGGTGAAGCTTTAGCGATCCAAATGGTGATCGGAAATGCGGCATTAATTCCGACAAGTTTAACGACACCAGCTTCAACATTAACTTCGATTTTGACGATGGGAATCGGAAATACGATCATGGGTACAGTAGAAAATAATGTCTTGTGGTCATTAGCGTTGATCCTATTATTCATGTCTTTAGTTTTCAATATTTTGATTCGCTATATTGGAAAGAAAGGGGAGATAACAAATGGATAAAGCAAAACGTGCAGATAAAATCGCCACGGGCGTCCTTTACATTATCTCAGCTTTGATTGTTGCGATATTGGCATTTCTCCTACTTTACATTTTAATTCGCGGCTTGCCGCATGTATCTTGGGAATTTTTGACCTCCCCTTCAAAAGCCTATCAAAAAGGCGGCGGGATCGGAATTCAATTGTTCAACTCGATTTATCTGCTGTTGATTACTATGATCATCAGTTTACCTATCTCGCTTGGCGCGGGAATTTATTTATCGGAATACGCAAAGAAAAATTGGGTGACGAATGTCATTCGTACCTCAATTGAAATTCTAAGCTCATTGCCTTCAGTTGTTGTCGGTTTGTTTGGGTTCTTGATTTTTGTTATTCAATTCGGTTACGGCTTCTCGATCCTTTCCGGCGCTTTGGCATTGACTCTGTTCAACTTACCGTTACTGACAAGAAATATCGAAGAATCTTTAAGAGCGATTCATTATACGCAACGTGAGGCTGGCTTAGCTTTAGGTCTATCGCGTTGGGAGACAGTCACGAAAATCGTTGTGCCAGATGCTTTACCAGGGATTTTGACTGGTGTGATTTTGAGCTCAGGCCGAATCTTCGGTGAAGCGGCAGCTTTGATCTACACAGCCGGACAAAGTGCTCCAGCGTTAGATTTTACCAATCTCAATCCATTGAGTGTTTCGAGCCCATTAAGTATTTTCCGCCAGGCAGAAACATTGGCCGTGCATATCTGGAAAATCAATACTGAAGGAACGATGCCGGACGGCACAGCAGTATCGGCTGGCGCATCAGCAGTCTTGATTTTAGCGGTCCTATTATTTAATTTTGGGGCCCGGGCCATCGGAAAGAGACTTCATAGAAAAATGACTTCAGCCTAAAAATTCTGATTTAACGTTGCTACGTATATCTTGCTTTAGCAGGCTGGAATAATATACGGCATCTTTGGATTTTAGGAAAGAAAAATTTCAACAATAGTATGAAGTAGGATGTCAGTCCAACTTTGCCAATACACATTATAGAAGAAGTGAGAAAGAATTATTAAGTTTATTAAGGTGTAAGGCAGATAGTTGGATGATATACGGCGTGAAAATCCGAGAAATTTTTACGAAAGAAAAATTTCAACAATAGTATGAACTAGGAGAAATTCAATGAAAGAATATAATTGGGAGGAACGCAACATTATCAGCATGCCTGGTGAAATTGCGTTGCATACAGAAGACCTGCATGTTTACTATGGCGATAACGAAGCCATTAAGGGTGTCGATCTTGAATTCGAAAAAAATAAAATCACCGCTTTGATCGGACCTTCCGGTTGCGGCAAGTCGACCTATCTACGTTCACTTAATCGAATGAACGATGGTATCGCCAGCGCTAGTGTAACAGGTAAGATCGTTTATAAAGATGTTGATGTCAACGCATCGAACATCGATGTTTACGAAATGCGCAAGCGTATCGGCATGGTGTTTCAACGGCCGAATCCTTTCAGCAAATCGATTCGTGACAATATTACTTTTGCTTTGAAACAGCATGGTATGCGGGATAAGCATCAGTTGGAAGAAATTGTAGAAACTAGTTTAAAACAAGCAGCGTTGTGGGACCAAGTCAAAGACAATCTAGATAAGAGTGCTTTAGCTCTTTCCGGTGGACAACAACAACGATTGTGTATTGCACGAGCAATTGCTATGAAACCTGATATTTTACTTTTGGATGAACCAGCTAGCGCCCTAGACCCGATTTCAACTGGTAAAGTTGAGGAAACACTGGTACAGCTGAAAGAAAATTATACGATTATCATCGTGACCCATAACATGCAGCAAGCTGCCCGAATCAGCGACTACACAGCTTTCTTTTATTTGGGAAATGTCATCGAGTACGATGATACAGCAAAAATCTTCACGCGGCCGAAAATCCAAGCGACTGAAGATTATGTTTCAGGACACTTTGGTTAAGAGACGGAGGAAATTGAATGTCGAAGATTATTACTTCCAAAGACCTTCATTTATATTATGGTAAAAAAGAAGCCTTAAAGGGCATTGATATGGAAATCGAAAAGGGCGAGATCACTGCGATGATCGGACCTTCTGGTTGCGGGAAATCGACTTACTTACGTTCGTTGAATCGGATGAATGATTTGATTCCCGGCGTTACGATTACCGGAAGTGTCATGTATAAAGGCAAGGATATTTATAGCCCGAAGACAGACACGGTAAATTTGCGAAAAGAAATCGGCATGGTTTTCCAACAACCCAATCCTTTTCCTTTTTCGATTTACGAGAACGTCATTTATGGGTTAAAATTAAAGGGTGAAAAGGATAAAAGCAAACTTGATCAAGTTGTAGAAGAAAGCTTGAAGGCTGCTTCCGTTTGGAACGACGTTAAAGATAAACTGCATGAGAGTGCCTTGTCGCTATCTGGTGGACAGCAACAACGAGTTTGTATTGCTCGCGTTTTAGCGGTCAACCCGGAGGTTATTCTTATGGATGAACCAACGAGCGCTTTGGACCCTGTATCAACTGGTAAGATCGAAAATATGTTATTGGAATTGAAAGAAAATTATACGATCATCATTGTGACTCACAACATGTCACAAGCATCACGAATTTCTGATCGTACAGCCTTCTTCTTGCAAGGCGAATTGATCGAATTCGATAAAACAAAGAAAATTTTCTTAGACCCGGCAAAACAAGAAACCGAAGATTATATTTCAGGGAAATTTGGCTAGCAATTAACAATCATAAGGAGGGCAACGATGTTACGTACACAATTTGAAGAAGATCTGCTGAATCTTCACAATCAGTTTTATGAAATGGGTATGATGGTCTCAAGTGCCGTGCACAAATCGGTCCGTTCATATATTGACCATGACAAAAAATTAGCGCAAGAGGTTATCGATCACGATATTGAGATCAATGACATGGAAGTCCGCTTAGAGAAAAAAAGTTTTGAAATGATCGCTTTGCAGCAGCCGGTTACGACCGATTTGCGGACGATCATCACGATCATGAAAGCCAGCTCAGACTTGGAGCGAATGGGAGACCATGCTGTTTCAGTGGCAAAATCAACTATTCGTCTAAAAGGGCTGCCGCGGATTTTAGAAGTTGAAAAAGAAATCAATGAAATGTCTAACTATGTTAAAAAGATGGTGGACAATGTCTTGATTGCTTACGTTAAGACAGACGAAAAAGATGCCCGCATGATCGCAAAAATGGATGAGCGGGTAAATGATTATTTCCAAAAAATCTATGATATGACGACTAATACGATGGAAAAAGAATCCGATACAATTATCAGTGGAACGGATTATCTGCATGTTGCTGGTTATTTGGAACGTGTGGGTGACTATGTAACGAACATCTGCGAATGGATCGTTTACTTAGCAACAGGGAAGATCACTGAACTTAACAGCAATCGTAACGAAAATTTTTAAGAACAAGCAACCAGCTAGAATTTTCTGGCTGGTTTTTTCTACATTTAAATAGGAAGAAACACCTCTCTTTAAGAAGTCGGATAAAAAGATGGGTCTTTAGTCCTATGACAAACGGATAAAAACATTGCATAATATGAATGTAAACAAAAGTAATGTATTTGCTTTTTGAAGGAGGCAATTTCTATGAATGAAAGACAAAGAATTTTGGAATTAGTAAAAAAAGGTATTTTATCAACTGAAGAAGGTTTAGATTTATTAGAAAGCATGGCCAAGGCAAAGGATGAAGCGCAGATCAAACAAGCTGCAGATAAAGTGGATTCTTATCACCGCGACCAAGCAACGAACTTAGTTGATGAATGGGAAACTGGTAAAGAAGCAAAAGGTTCTGAAGAACAGGACTTGGAAGACCTTGAAGCTTATTTTGATGACTTAGCTACAGAAGTCAACCAAATTTCTGCTCACATTGATGAGATCAACCAAAAGAAAAATGATTTAAAAAATGCACTTCATGAAAAAGAAGAAGTTTTGATGGAGTTAGACACAAAAGAAGAATTAGATACTTTATCAGAAGCAGACGATGAAATTCGTGAAGCGGTCGAAGCTGCGATCAAAGAATTGAAAGAACAAATCGCAGAGTTAGAAGACCAAGTTGAAGAGCAAGAAGAAGAATTAAGCAACGTACAAAGTAATCAAAAAGAAAATCGTAAAAAACGGGTTTATGCTCATATTGAGATTCCAGATGATTTGAAGGATCAAGCCAGCGAAACTTTCTCGCAAGTTGGTGAAAAATTGGGAGAAGCCGGCGTTCAATTAGGTCGTTTGATGAAGAAGACTTGGAAATCTGTTTCTGACACAGTAGAAGAAAACGTTGACTGGAAAGATTTCAACGTAAAAGTTCCTGGTCTAGTTACTTCTAAATTTGAACATCAATTCTTGTATACAGATGTTGAACCAACATTGCTTGATATTAAATTGGCAAATGGGAAAGTAACCTTAAAGTCTTGGGATGACGCAGCTATCAAAGTGGATGCGAAAATCAAACTTTATGGTAAAATGAATGAAGCGACACCATTACAATCATTGATGGAACGCAGCCAAATTGAAGTCAACGATGAACATATCTCATTCCAAATCCCGAATAAACGAGTTCAAGCAGAATTAGTTTTCTACTTGCCAAAACGGACCTACGATCATGTAGCTGTTAAACTATTAAACGGTGATTTGATTGTTGAAGAAATGGATGCCAAAGATGTTTATGCTAAATCAACTAACGGCAATATTACTTTCCAACATATCGATGCAACAATGCTTGAAATCCAAGGCGTCAACGGAAATATCGAAATTCGCGAGGGTGCGATCTTAGATTCGATCATCGAAACTGTTAATGGTAATATCACTACTAAAGCAGCGATTCAAAACTACGGTATTTCATTAGTCAATGGTGACGTGAAATTAACTGCGGGTCATGCTACTTTACAAAAAATCAAAGCAAGCTCAGTTAACGGAAATGTCAAAGTTTCTGTAGGAAAAACGATTGGGTTGGAAGGCTTAGCGAAAACAAGCTTAGGCAGCATCAATGATCGCTTATCAAACTACGAAGTCATCAGAGAGAAAAAAGAAAAAACGAATCGCTTGCTGCAATTCCGTCGAGTAGCGGATGAAATGGCGAAAATCGATGTATCAACTACTACAGGTAGTATTTTCTTGAAAGATTTCGACAATTAGGAAATAATAAGGAAGGAAGATTCATATGCAAAAGAGATTACAAAAGTCACGAAATAATGTGGTACTTACAGGTACCTTAGCCGGGATCGCCGAATACTTCGGGATTGATCCAACAATCGTGCGTGTGATTTATGTTTTCTTGAGTTTCGGTTTACTAGGCTCGCCTGTAATTCTATATGTCATTCTAGCCCTATTGATTCCAGCTGGAGCAAAAGGACGAGATTCATATGGACATAATAATCCCTATTACGGGAATAATGACTACAACAACTATGAGAAAAAAACGTCCCGCCAACGTAAGAAAGCGGACAAAATCGACGATGATGACTGGAGCGACTTTTAATGACTTACCTACAGCGCGTATTAGCTAATGCACTGATATTTATTTCACTGTCGGTGCTCTTTCCCAATCAAGTTTATGTGGAAAGTCTGACGATGGCTATTGCTGCAAGCTTTGTCCTATCAATATTGAATACTTTAGTGAAACCAATTTTGATTTTGCTTTCACTGCCGTTAAATATTATGACTCTCGGACTATTTAGCTTTGTAATTAGCGCTGGTATGCTGCAATTGACTTCCAACTTATTAGGAAATTATCGTTTTGGCTTCTCCAGCTTTGCCATCTCAATCTTGGTGGCTATCGTCATGGCGATTGTCAACGCGATCGTTTCAGATCATAATATCGACAAATACGCGGATAGGTAAATATTACCTATCCGTTTTTGTTAGTTCTGCTTTTCGCAGTATTAATAATGGACAATTCTTTTATTATGCATAAGTAATCTCGAAGCTGTGATGTTTAGCAGAATGATATGCGTAGTGATCTTATACACATCTAGATGTGTATAAGCTCTAATAAATGATAATCTGCTATGAATGTAAGCGATTTACAAAAAAGCTTAAACCAACTATAGTAAAAGTATCAGCTGAACTTATCCATACAAGTTAAAAATTATTCGGAGGGAAAAAACGATGGGAAAATATGAAAAGGATACAAAGGACCTGCTGGCGGCCATTGGCGGTAAGAAAAACATTTCCGCGGTTACTCACTGTGCCACACGGATGCGCTTTGTTCTAAATGATCCGAAAAAAGCGAATGAAGAGCGTATCGAGGACATTCCTAGTGTCAAAGGCATGTTTACAAATGCAGGACAGTTTCAAGTAATTATCGGAAATGATGTAGCAGTTTTTTACAATGAGTTTGCTAAGATTTCAGGAGTAGAAGGTGTTTCTAAGGAGGCAGCGAAATCTGCGGCCAAACAAAATCAGAATCCAGTCCAACGCGCCATTACTGTTTTAGCAGAAATTTTTACCCCGTTATTACCAGCAATTATTGTCGGCGGTTTGATTTTAGGGTTCCGTAATATTTTAGAAGCTGTGCCAATGGGCTGGCTAAATGGTCAAACAATCGTGGAAGCTTCAACATTTTGGAATGGTGTCAATGGTTTCTTATGGCTGCCAGGTGAAGCGATCTTCCACTTCTTACCAGTTGGTATTACTTGGAGTATCGCCCGTAAGATGGGTGCCACTGAGATATTAGGGATTGTCTTAGGTATCACGTTGGTTTCACCGCAGTTACTAAATGCTTACGCAGTAAACGGAACAACTGCTGCAGAAATTGCAAAGAACTGGACATGGGACTTTGGCTTCTTCACTGTTGATAAAATTGGTTACCAAGCCCAAGTTATTCCAGCGATGCTGGCAGGTTTCTTACTAGTTTATCTAGAACGTTTCTTCCGTAAACGTATCCCAGAAGCAGTATCAATGATTTTTGTTCCATTCTTCTCTTTACTACCAACGATTTTGGCAGCTCATATTATTTTAGGGCCAATTGGTTGGAAAATCGGAACGGCTATTTCAGCGGTCGTAAATGCTGGTCTGACTTCTAGCTTCAGCTGGTTGTTCGGCGGTATCTTCGGAGCACTGTATTCACCCCTGGTTATTACTGGTCTGCATCATACGACATTAGCGATCGATTCCCAATTGATTGCCGACTTTGGCTCAACGAACTTATGGCCAATGATCTGCTTATCAAATATTGCTCAAGGGGCGGCTGTTTTAGCAGTAGTATTCGCTCATCGCGGCAATAAAAAAGAAGAACAAGTATCTATCCCATCTGTTATCTCTTCATGGTTAGGGGTTACAGAGCCGGCGATGTTCGGGATTAACTTGAAGTACACCTATCCATTTATTGCAGCTATGATCGGCAGCGGGATTGCCGGATTATTCGTTACCTTGTTTAAAGTTCGTGCATTGTCAATTGGTGTCGGTGGATTACCAGGGATTTTAGCCATTCGTCCGCAAGACTATGTGATCTTTATCATCGCTATGGTGATTGCGATCGCCGTGCCGTTTGTATTAACATTGACTTTCCGTCGTATCGGATTATTCAATAAAATCGATCGGATCGAAGAAGGAAATGTTCCATCTTTAGACAATGAGGCGGTTAAAAAAGCTGGTTCAGTTGTTGAATTATTTGCACCGATCGCAGGCATGCTACATCCATTAAGCAGTGCCAAAGATCCAGTTTTTGCTGAAGGAATGATGGGACAAGGGGTCGTGATCGATCCAAGCGAAGGGAAATTGGTCGCACCATTTGATGGTCAAATCAGTTTATTATTCCCAACCAAACATGCTATCGGCTTAGTCAGCACGGAAGGAACTGAGGTATTGATCCATATTGGGATCGATACAGTACAATTAGACGGCAAGCATTTTACTAGTCATGTAGAGCAAGGCGACAGCGTCAAAAAGGGGCAGCTTTTGATGGAATTTGATGTTGAGGCGATCAAGGCGGAAGGATATGAAGTTCAAACGCCAATCATCGTAACAAATTCGACTGATTTTCAAGTAGACCCATTGATTGAAGAGGCACCTGTGACGAGCGCAGAGAAAATATTATTGGCAACAGAATTATAGAAGTTGGAGGACATCATGAGTTTTAAAGAGAAAGTAATCTATCAAATTTATCCCAAATCGTTTTTAGATACAAATCAAGACGGCATTGGAGATTTGCCGGGGATCAAGCAAAAAATCCCTTACTTGAAACGACTAGGTGTTGATATGATTTGGTTAAGTCCAATCTATCCGAGTCCGCAAAATGATAATGGGTATGATGTTGCCAATTACACGGCGATCAATCCCATGTTCGGGACAATGACTGATTTTGAAAATCTAATGGCAACCGCAAAAGAGCATGGGATTGAAATCATGCTGGATATGGTTTTCAACCATGTCTCGACGGACCATGAATGGTTTCAAAAGGCATTAGCTGGTGATAAAAAATATCAAGATTACTTTATTTTACGCGACGAGCCGACAGATTGGGTCTCAAAATTCGGTGGAAATGCCTGGGCACCTTTTGGCAATACGGATAAATACTATTTGCATTTGTTTGATAAAACGCAGGCCGATTTAAATTGGCGCAACCCAGAAGTACGGGAAGAATTATTTGAAGTCCTGCGCTTTTGGATGGAAAAGGGCGTAAAAGGATTCCGTTTTGACGTGATCAACTTGATCGGCAAGGATGAAGTTTTGAATGATTGCGCTGAAAATGACGGCAAACCAGCTTATACGGACCGTCCCATTACTCATGATTATATCCACATGATGAACCAAGCAACCTTTGGCAAAGAGGCTGAAATCATTACAGTTGGCGAAATGAGTTTTACCTCGGTGGAAAATTGTATTTTATACACTAAGCCTGAACGGGAAGAACTAAATATGACGTTCAATTTCCATCATCTAAAAGTTGATTATGAAGATGGAAAAAAATGGACGCAGATGCCCTTTGATTTTGCACGATTAAAAGAATTGTTTCATACTTGGGGAACGCAGATGAGTGAAGAAAGCGGCTGGAATGCACTTTTCTGGAATAATCACGATCAGCCGCGAGCCTTGAATCGATTTGTCGATGTGGATAACTATCGAGTAGCGGGGGCTAAAATGTTAGCGAGTGCGATCCACTTGAATCGCGGAACACCTTACATTTATATGGGGGAAGAAATCGGGATGATCGATCCAGATTTTGATTCCATGGAAAAATATGTTGATGTGGAAAGTTTAAACGCTTATCAAGAATTACTACTTGCAGGAAAAACTGAGCAAGAGGCCTTTGAGATCGTCAAAGCGAAATCACGGGACAATTCTCGCACACCGATGCAGTGGGATAGTGGAGAGTACAGCGGCTTTTCAGATGTTGCACCGTGGTTGGCAGTAGGAAAGTCAGCAAACGAGATCAACGTAGCAAAAGAATTGCAAGAAGGTTCGGTATTCAACTACTATCAAAAATTGATCCACCTGCGCAAAGAGTACCCAATAATCGCTGAAGGCAGCTATGAAGTATTTTTACCGGATCACCCACAAATTTATGGCTATATTCGCCGTTTCGAAGGGCATAGTCTGCTGGTTCTTAATAACTTTTTCGCTAAAGAAACGACGATCGAGTTGCCAGCAGAATTTCAAACAGGCGAGGTCTTGATCTCTAATTATGATAATGAAGAACTCAATCAAGATTTCACATTGAAGCCCTATCAATCAATTGCTATTTATCGTTAAAAAATACGCGTGAGCAAATTTGCTCACGCGTTTATTTTGTTAAATCAATTCGTTTATTTATCAAGTAGATCAACACACCGCCTAGCGACATAGAAAGCAGTTCGCCTAAGCCGATGATCAGCCAATTGAAGAAAAAGGGAACTTGATAGAAAAAGGTCAGTTGACCAGCAACCGTAAACATCGAAAAGGCAAAAATCAATGCAGTGATGATCATTTTTTTCTTAAGGCTCTTAATTTTTTTAGTTGCGACTCGACAGATCAATAAAACGATCAAGGTAGAAATACTGCCTAATAGGACATCCACGATACCAAGTGGCGAGGCTAGATTGGCGATTGCAACGCCCAGCGTCACCGCGATAGTGTAGCGTTTGTTGAAAAGAGGCAAGTAGTTGAACATTTCCGCAATGCGGAGTTGGATCGCGCCAAAACTAATGACGGATAAAACAATGGTGACAGCAACATATAGTCCGGTCACTACGGCCATTTTTGCCGTATCGGTGGTGGTCCAGCGTTGTGCTGAACTTTTTTCAAGATTCATTTTTTTAGCTCCTTTACAAGACAGTGTCTCGTTAATAACTGCGACCAAAGGATTGAAGTGCCACAGTGCGAAATTATCGCTATCATTTATCTTAGATGATTTCACAAAAATTGCAAGTTATTTCAAAAGCCAGCCGCCATCGATTGGTAAAATATTTCCCTGCATGTACCGTGCCTCATCACTGGCTAAGAACAAGGTGGTGTAGGCTACTTCCTGCGGAACTGCCCAACGTTTAACAGGTGTTTCCTCTGCTACCCATTTAGCCATCTGACCGTCGCCAGCAAAGTCCGCTTGGTTCATAGGCGTATTGATTGCTCCAGGCGCGATGGCGTTGACATGGAGTTCTTTGGCCGCATAGTCTAAAGCCAATTGCTTGGTGAAGCCAACAATGGCGTGTTTGCTAGTAGTATAGGCGATTCCGCCGCCGCCAGCGACAAGTCCGGCGATCGAAGCCATATTGATGACTGTTCCCCGATTAGCTAAAAGCTCCGGCAACAATAATTTTGTCAATGTGAACATGCTTTTTACATTGGTCTCCCAAATGCGATCCCACAACTCTTCCTCGGTTTCATGCAGCGGCAGATAGTCATCCAGCACCCCGGCAGTATTTAGTAAGATATCGACTGTTCCGAAAAGCTCATGACATTCTTGCCGCGCCTCCTGCAAGCTTTTTTTATCACGGACATCGCCAATGAAATAAGCCAGCTGTTCAGGAAAGTTTCTTTGCAGCTCCTCTAAGTGTTGTTTTTGCTGATCAAAAGCGAAAACACGGGCACCATTAGCTAAAAAGGCCTGCGCTTGAGCCGCTCCAATCCCCGAAGCAGCTCCCGTGACAAAAACAACTTTACCAGTAAAATCAACAGTCATCATTCGACGATTTTCCAGTCTTCAGCCAGAATATCACAAACGGTTGGTGCAAAGCTGGAGAAGCCTTCATCGGCCGTTTTGATTAAAAAGTAAGGTGTCACTGGCGAGCCATCAAACACTTCACCTTCCACTAGGGTTACATATAATTCAAAGCCGCCCCAGCCCTCACGAATAATTTTTGCGCCTTTTTTTAGTTCAGGCAAGATTTCTTCAAATGTCATTGATCGTTCCTCCGTTCAAAAATTCTTTGTCTTTTGGTAGGATACCAAAAAGCTGATAGTGCCACAAGGTGATTAAGTATATAGAACAATTAGGAAAACAAAAATAAAAGACCTCTCTGTAAAAGAGAAGCCTTCTATTAAAAATTTAATCATCTGTTTTTGTTTCTTCATTATCTTTGTCGTCATCTTTGCTTTTGGTGTTGGTCTTATTGCGAGTATTCCAATAAGTCTTGTAATCATCATCGGTTCCGCCGATACCAAATTCATAGGTATTATCGGCTGGACCATCCTTCGCCCAAAGCGAGGTCGTCTCGCCGCTTGGTACTTGATAATTGGTACCGTTGTGATTTACTTTTCCAGGTTTTAATCCTGTGAAATCAGATACTTTGACCTGTTTGACATCATCGGATAACTCGAATTCTTCGTCTACACCAAAGACATTCGGATTGACTTGATAGATTCGTCCAGCAAGATAAGCCATGTAGGTGGCTGTCCGATTTCCCGCGCCATCATTCATCGGTTTGTTGTCATCTCGTCCAGTCCATGTTCCTAATGTAATAGAAGGAGTGGAGACGATCAGCCAATTATCGGCATAATTATCAGTCGTCCCTGTTTTCCCGACCCAGTCAGCAGTGCTTAGTTGATAATTCACTCCGCTTAAAATAGATTTAAATGGCGTCGTGTGTTGTTCGGTTATGACACTGCGCATCATATCATTCATGATCGAAGCAGTTGCTTTTGAGAATACTTGTACAGGAGCATCTTTGTGCTTATAGATTTCCTTGCCTGTGCTGTCCGTGATTGAATCAATCAAGTAGCCTTGCTGATAAACACCACCGTTAGCCAAGGTTTGGAACCCGTTGACTTCTGTTAACGTAGTCACGTTCGTCGTACCTAATGGCGCAGCCTCAACACCCCAATCGTGGGAGGATGGATAGTTCATTTTCTTCAAATAATTATCATAGGCAAATTGATCAGAGCCTTTAGTTGCCAGCATATCTTGATACACATGATAAGAGGTAATATTGGTAGATTGAACAAGGGCCTGACGTGTTGTTTGGAAGGTTTTAGAGCCTTTGTTTTCGGCATTTTCTAATTCCTTACCCGCATCTGATCCATGTTGATACTTCATTGGAAAATCGGCAATTCGTGTTGCACTGCCTAACAGTCCTTGGTCAATCGCAGGACCATAGACTAATACCGGTTTGATGGATGAACCTGCTTGTCGAGCGGTATCAAAGGCATGATTATTTTGGTTGGTGTTGTAATCACGACTGCCGACAAAGCCGTAGATGCGGCCTGTTTTGTTATCCATCATCACTGTTCCCGGTTCAACTGTTGCACCAGAACCATCATCTAAGTATTGTCCATATTCAGCGACACCTAATTGCATCGCATCATAAATGTTTTTATCGATTGTGGATTTTACAACCAAGCCTTGATTTTGCATTTTGACTTTGGCTTGTTCAACATAGCGATTACGAGTTTCTTCTTTATTGTAATCCGCATCGCTGACGCCGTCTTCTTTGGCCTGTTGTTTTGCCACGATACTGATAGCTTCGTTATAAACGGTATAATACAAGAAGCCGTGTTGTTGAACTTCCACGTCTTGGCGCGCTTGGAAGTCTTTTGAAAGGTCATATTTTTTGGCGTCTTCATATTCTTTTTTCGAAATCATTTGTTCACGATACATATTGAAAAGGACATCATCTTTTCGAGCCATCCCAAGGGAGTAATCTTGTTTCAGATCACCGGTATTGGTATATGGACTGTAAACAATCGGACTTTGCGGCAGACCAGCAATAAATGCCGATTGCGGCAGATTCAAGTCTTTTGCATGGACACCAAAGATACCAATTGCAGCTTCTTCGACTCCGGCAATGTTTTGACCTTTGTTATTACGGCCAAAAGGAGAAACGTTTAGATAAGCCGTTAAGATTTCATCCTTACTTAGATATTTTTCCAAATCCAATGCCAAGACAATTTCATTGGCTTTCCGTTTGAAGGAAGTCTCATTAGTTAACACCTGCTGCTTGATCAGCTGCTGCGTAAGGGTAGAACCACCAGAACCAGCCCCAAAGCCGACTACTTCACCCAGCAAAGCCCGGACAACAGCTTTAGGAACAACACCATCATGTTCATAAAAGTTCTCATCCTCTGTGGCAACTAATGCTTTTTTCACCCATTGAGAAATTTCATCAGAATTTATCTTTTCGCGAATCGGATCGGCTTGAATCGTTGCTAGCTCTCGATCATCAGCGTAGAGCAGTTTAGACGATTCCGCGATGTCGCCAACTTTTTGCTTCATTTCTGATTTTGTCGGCGTCGGTGTTCCTTCGACAAGGTGAGCAAAATACCCAGCACCGATCCCGACCACAAGCATGCCGCCTAAAAAGAGCACAACGACTAAGCCAAGCAGCAATGACTTGACCACCCGCAATGAAACATTCAGCGCAAAAGAACCGCCCAGAGTAGCTCTGGATTTACTTTTACTGCTCTTTTTCGGTTGCTTGTTTATTTTTTTCTTGTGAGCCAAAAAGTCCACCTCCTGTCTCTTATACACATCTAGATGTGTATAAGAGACAGGAATTATAGCAAAGTTTTACTTCTATTAACAAGCGGATGCAATGTTTGTAATCAAAACTTCAACTAATTGTTAAGTAAAACAAAACAAACATTATTACATTGCTTGGCCTCTTTGTCTCAAGAAGATTTTTTATTGGAAGAGAACTTCGACTATTTCCAGCGAATAGCTTTTATTTCCCTGTTTTTTCAGTTAATATGGGAAAGTATAAATCATTTAGGAATGATATGCAGAATAAGCAAATGTTTAACTTTTTAAGTAAAACATCATAACAAATTAGGAGGATAAAAAATGCATTCAGACTTTTTCCAAGAATTAAAAGCCCGTGGCTTAATTTTTCAAGTAACAGACGAAGCAGCCCTAGAAAAACAATTAAATGAAGAGTCTGTTAAACTATATATCGGCTTTGACCCGA
Organism: Enterococcus sp. 3H8_DIV0648; assembly: GCF_002140655.1. NCBI lineage: Bacteria > Bacillati > Bacillota > Bacilli > Lactobacillales > Enterococcaceae > Enterococcus > Enterococcus sp. 3H8_DIV0648. The sequence continues at coordinate 111,859 of NZ_NGLG01000001.1, forward strand.
CTGCAGACAGTCTGCATATTGGTCATTTATTACCGATTTTGACGTTGCGTCGTTTCCAGCAAAACGGACACGTGCCAATCGCTTTGGTTGGCGGCGGGACCGGGATGATTGGGGACCCTTCATTTAAGGATGCAGAACGTCAATTAAATACTTTAGACACTGTTCAGAACTGGTCGCAAAGTATTAAAAATCAGCTTTCTGGAATCATTGACTTTGAAAATAAAGAAAATCCAGCGATTGTTGCGAATAACTATGAATGGTTAGGCGAGTTAAAGCTGATCGAATTTTTACGTGATGTAGGTAAAAACTTTACGATCAATTACATGATGAGTAAAGAAAGTGTCAAACGTCGGATCGAATCTGGGATTTCTTACACGGAATTCGCGTACCAATTATTACAAGCATACGATTTCTATGAATTGAATAAACGCTACGGCTGTTTATTGCAGCTTGGCGGCAGCGACCAATGGGGAAACATTACATCAGGGATCGAATTAATCCGTCGTGAAGAAGGCAAACAGGCTTTTGGCTTGACGATGCCCTTAATCACTAAAGCCGATGGAACAAAATTTGGGAAAACTGAAGGCAATGCTGTTTGGTTGGACTCAGAAAAGACTTCTCCATATGAGTTTTACCAATTCTGGATCAACACAGATGATCGAGACGCAATTAAATTCTTGAAATACTTTACTTTCTTAGGTTTAGAAGAAATCGATGCGATTGAAAAAGAATTTACCGCGGCACCTGAACAACGTGCGGCTCAAAAAGCATTAGCTAAGGAAGTCACAGTCTTAGTTCACGGCGAAGAAGCCTATAATCAAGCCGTTCATATTTCTGAAGCATTATTCAGCGGTGATGTTAAAAACTTAAATGCAGAAGAAATCAAACAAGGCTTTAAGAATGTTCCGAGCTACCAAGTTGAAGCGGACGATAATCTAAACCTTGTGGAAATTTTATTAACTGCCGGGATTGAGAATTCAAAACGTCAAGCACGTGAAGATATCAACAATGGTGCGATCTATATCAATGGAGATCGCGTACAAGATGTGGCGTACACATTAAGTGATCAAGATAAATTATCCGATGAATATATCGTTGTTCGTCGTGGTAAGAAAAAATATTTTGTTTTACAATTTTAATCATAATTACGAGAGGGATTGGACCAATTTTTTGGAGCAATCCTCTTTCTTTATGGTGAGCGGTAAGCGTTTTAGATGGCAGATGGGGTGAGCATGTGAGAGCAGTTTTATTAAACTCGTTAGGATTATTTGTTATTATCTTGATAGGGTATCTAACGAAACGATTAAATATATTGATGAAAGCAGACGGCTCGATGATTTCAAAAATCGTCGTCAATGTCACACTGCCAGCAGCGATCATCGTGAACCTGCAGTTTTTGGAGGTAAAGAATCAGTTATTGCTGCTGATTATAGCGGGACTGCTTTTGAATCTAGTAATGATCATTATTGGTCATTTTTTATCTAAAGGACAGGATCAGGTGGAACGCGAATTTTTGATGTACAGCGTTTCCGGATACAATATCGGGAATTTTGCGATCCCATTTGTTCAAAGTTTTATGCCGCTGGCGATTCCTATTTTATCTTTCTTTGATATTGGGAACAGCGTGATGCTGGCGGGGGGATCGAATGTTGTAATCGAAGGAATCAGCGGCAGCAATGCAGAACGACCAACTGCTAAAAAGGTTTTAGGACGTTTGGGACGCTCGGTGCCATTTCTCTGCTATTTGTTTATGCTGGTCTTTCGTATTTTAAAAGTCGATTTGCCGGAGGCTGTTTTTCAGATTGCGCAACCGATCGCTAATGCGAATACATTCTTATCAATGTTTATGATCGGTTTATTTTTGGAACTGCGTCTGCCGAAAAAAGATTTGGCTTTAGTCTTCCGTGTTCTAGCGATCAAATATGGTGTCGGTATCTTATTAGTGGTTCTGTTTATGCTGATGCCGTTTTCCAATATGATCAAAATCGTTTTATGCCTGGTTTCAGTCGGACCGATTCCGACATTTGGTGTAATCAATAGTGTAGCTGCAGGAATGCGAGCCGAAGTGGTAGGTTTTACCTCATCTCTCAGCTTCTTGATCAGTTTGCCGTTGATGACGAGTTTGTTGTTATTCCTATAAATAAAAAATCTGGAGGTTTTTATGTTAATTGGTTCTCATGTAAGTATGAAGGGAAAAGAAATGTTACTAGGTGCGGCACAAGAAGCTGCCAGCTATAAGGCCTCGACATTTATGATTTATAGCGGTGCTCCGCAAAATACTCGTCGTAAATCAGTAGACGAGATGAATATTCCAGCTGGAGAAGAATTCATGAAAGAGCACGGCTTATCGAATATTGTTATGCACGCGCCGTATATCATTAATTTGGGCAACACTAAAAAGCCGGAGATGTTCCCATTTGCGGTCCAATTTTTGCGTGACGAAATCATGCGGGCAGAGGCTTTAGGTGCTATGCAGATCACTTTGCATCCCGGCGCTCACGTAGGAGCTGGTGAAAAAGCTGGTTTGGATCAAATCATCAAAGGTTTGAATGAAGTGCTGACCAAAGATCAACGGGCACAAATTGCGCTGGAAACAATGGCAGGCAAAGGGACAGAGCTAGGAAAAACATTTGAAGAGCTAGCTTATATCATCGATGGCGTAACATTGAATGAAAAATTATCAGTGACCTTTGATACTTGTCACACTAATGACGCCGGCTACAATGTGAAAGATGATTTTGACGGTGTTTTAGACGAGTTTGATCGGGTGATCGGCTTGGAACGTTTGAAAGTAGTTCATGTGAATGATTCAAAAAATCCAATCGCCTCTCATAAGGACCGGCATGCGAATATTGGGTTTGGTACGATTGGCTTTGATACCTTGAATGCTATTGTCCATCATGAAAAATTGAAGGACTTGCCGAAAATTTTAGAAACTCCTTATGTTGGGCCTGATAAAAAGAATCAGTACGCGCCTTACGGTTTTGAAATCGCTATGCTAAAAGATGGAAAATTTGATTCTGATCTATTGGAAAAAATTCAAGCACAATAAGAAAAAAAGCACATGCCCTAAAAAAACGGGGCATGTGCTTTTGATTTATTCTCGAATTTGACCGTCACCGTAAATGATGTATTTACTAGAAGTTAAATGCTCTAAACCCATTGGGCCGCGAGCATGCAGTTTTTGTGTAGAGATACCAATCTCGGCACCAAAGCCAAATTTAAACCCATCGGTAAAACGAGTAGAGGCATTGATATATACCGCCGCTGCATCGACTTCCTTTAAGAATTTTTGTCCATTAGGATAACTGTCAGTCACAATGGCTTCTGAATGCTTTGAGTTATAGTGATTGATATGCTCAATCGCATCATCTATGGAAGCAACAACTTTGATTGCTAACACATAATCTAAAAATTCAGTTGCCCAGTCTTCTTCAGCAGCTAAGTCCGCCTGCTCTAAATAAACCAAAGCCTTTGAATCCACCCGCAAGCTAACTTCATGAGAAGCCAATGCCTTTTCAATCATCGGCAGAAATTCAGATGCGATGTCTTCATGGACCAGCAGAGTTTCGATCGCATTACATACCGAGGGACGCTGTGCCTTTGCGTTGATAACGATATCGCGGGCCATATCTAATTGAGCCGCACTATCAACATAGACGTGATTGTTCCCGGTTCCTGTTTCGATTACCGGAACAGTGGCAGTGTTTTTGACACGTTGGATCAAACCCGCACCGCCGCGAGGAATCAAGACATCTAAATAGTCATTTAAGCGCATCATTTCGTTTGCCACATCACGGGAAGTATCATTAACAAATTGGATCATTGCTGAATTTAACTCGTTATTTCGCAATGTTCGCTGCATAAGCTCTACCAGTGCTTGATTGGAATAGAAGGCTTCTTTACCGCCGCGCAGTATTACGGCATTTCCTGATTTAAAACATAGGCTAGCGGCATCTGTAGTCACATTTGGACGTGATTCAAAGATTATTCCGATCACACCCAATGGTACACGTTGTTGACCAATCATTAGTTGATCTTCGGTCTGCCACATTTTTTCTACTACGCCGATTGGATCAGCCAAAGCAGCCACTTGTCGAATTCCTTCAGCCATCTCTTGAATTCTTTCATCGGTTAAACGTAAACGATCAATCAACGGCTCTGGAATACCATTTTCCTTCGCTTGATTCAAGTCTCGTTGATTTGCCGTTAATATCGTTTCGGCATTATCTTCTAAATCTTGCGCCATCTGCATCAAGCAGTCATTTTTTCGAGCTGTTTCAAGCTGACTCAGTTGTTGAGCGGCTTTTTTACTTTGTTGACCTAAAGTGTTCATTAAGTTATTCATGGCTGCCCTCCTTGAATAAAGTTCCTACTTCTGCGCCAGATAGGATATCAAAAATTATTCTGGGAGGTTTTCCATTGGCTAAGACCATGGCACTTTTCGCGTCTAATATTCTTTGAGCAGCCTTTAGCTTACTGACCATTCCACCAGTACCGAAGCGACTGCCTTCACCGCCAGCTTGGTCCATTAAGGTTTGATTGATGGTTGAAATAGTAGAGTAGAGAATTGCTTGTTTATTTTTTGACGGATTGTCAGAATAAAAGCCGTCAATATCACTTAACATAATCAGTAAATCGGCATCCATCAATTGTGCGACGATGGCAGATAATTCATCATTATCGCCGAACTTTCGCGTATGATCCATTTCGTCGACAGCCACTGTGTCATTTTCATTTATGATAGGAAGAATCCCCATTGAAATAAGCTGCTCTAACGTATTGATTACATTCTTGCGGCTTTCTGGAAAATCTACTACATCGCGTGTTAACAAAACTTGGGCGGTTTGTTGACTATATCCTAAAAACCGCTGATTATAGATATGCATCAGCTCTGATTGTCCGACCGCAGCAACAGCCTGCTGTACAGGGATTTCTTGTGGACGTTCGGGGATATGAAGCTTGTCCATGCCCACACCGATCGCTCCGGAAGAGACTAATATTATTTCTTTGCCTTGATTACGAAGGTCGGTTAAAACAAATGCTAATTGATCAATACCATCCAAATTTATCTTTCCAGTTGGATGGATCAAAGAACTCGTTCCGATCTTCACCACGATCCGATTGACGGATCTCAAAAAATTTCTCATGCCTACACCTCTTCACTTAGCCACCAGCGAGGAAGATATTGTTTTGCATTTTAGCATATTCTAATCAATATTTCATCATTTATTTAAAATTAATTGAAAATTTTTTGATAATTTCCTGAACTTACGACAGCACAGCTTTTCCTATCACTTAACAGAACTTAAAGATAAGAAATACCTCCGTTGTAATTAATAAGATTGAACTAAAATTTCCCACCCAGATTTGAAGTTTCTTAAAACAGCTTTTCTTTTGGGGTATCTTTTAGTAAAATATATGAGAATGTGTCAGGAAAGGAGCGGTGAAAATGGTATCAACTGGAATCGTAGTATTGATCGCGGTAATCGCTGCACTATTAGGTGCTGTCGGCGGTTTCTTCTTAGCTCGTAAATATATGCAAGACTATTTCAAAAAGAATCCTCCAATCAACGAGGATATGTTACGTCAAATGATGATGTCGATGGGGCAAAAACCTTCAGAGAAAAAAGTTCGTCAAATGATGCAGCAAATGAAAAACCAACAATAATTTTGAAAGGACAATCGTCGCAGGATGATTGCCCTTCTTTTTTGATTTATAAAGGAAAAAAGACCGCAAGAAATATTTCAAAATCTAACGCTGCTTAATAAATTTAACTATGCTAACCTTTGGAAAAAGCTAAGTTAGCATAGTGAAGGTTACATTTAGTAAGCAGATTTGTCGACAGAATAATTTCTTAGATGTATGGTAAAGCCGAATGGGGGAATGTCTGAATGTATGATGTAATAATTATTGGTGCGGGTCCAGCAGGGATGACCGCTGCCTTATATGCTTCACGTTCAAATTTGAAGGTACTTTTGATTGAACGTGGTGCACCGGGCGGACAAATGAACAATACCGCCGAAGTTGAAAACTATCCAGGCTTTGAATCAATTATGGGGCCGGAGCTTGCGATGAAAATGTACGACGGCGTCACAAAATTTGGTACAGAGAATGCTTATGGTATCGTTCAAGATATCAAGGATCATGGTGATTATAAAGAGGTCATCACTGAAGATAAAAGCTATCAAGCTAAAACAATCATTGTTGCAACAGGTTGTGTTCACCGTAAATTAGGTGTTCCGGGTGAGGAATCCTTTGCTGGTCGCGGAGTATCCTATTGTGCTGTTTGTGATGGGGCCTTTTTCCGTAATAAACGTTTGATCGTTGTTGGCGGAGGCGACTCAGCAGTGGAAGAGGCGATTTATTTAACTCGTTTTGCTTCTGAAGTTGTGATCGTTCACCGTCGTGATGAATTGCGTGCGCAAAAAATTATCCAAGACCGCGCATTCGCCAATGAAAAGATTTCATTCATTTGGGACAGTGTTGTGGACGAAATTGTCGGTAATGACATGGTCGTAACTGGTGCGCAAATCCGCAATGTTAAAACTGGAGAGGTTCATCTTGAACCCGCAGATGGCGCGTTCATTTATGTTGGTTTGGAACCATTGACTGAACCCTTTAAGAAGAGCGGTATTACAAACGCTGCCGGCTGGATCGAAACCGATCATGAAATGAAGACTAAAATTCCCGGTGTTTTTGCTATTGGTGATGCACGGGAAAAAGATTTACGTCAGATTACAACGGCTGTAGGCGAAGGCGGAATCGCAGGACAACAAGTTTATAAATATATCGAAGCACAAAATTAATTTTTGGAAGAGGAAGATCAATTGCGGCTTCCTCTTTTTTCTTTCTAAAAATAAACTATTCATTTATCAAAAAAAGATGTAAAACATTTTTTTAAACAGACAAGACACAAGTTTTCTTTGCTGAATATAACAGTAATGGTATACTTAAATGGTAAGAAAATTTTGAAAGAGGTGTTGTTTCATGTCTTGGGAACAAGTTTATGAACAGTGGATTGATTCAGATAAATTAGATGAAAAAATGCGTAAAGAATTACAAGACTTAGGCAAAGACCCAGAGTTAAAAAAAGATGCGTTTTATAAACAATTAGAATTTGGAACCGCTGGTATGCGCGGAGTATTAGGTCCTGGTGTCAACCGGATGAACATTTTCACTATTCGTCAAGCAACAGAAGGTTTGGCTCGCTTCATGGATACACAAGATGCTGAGACAAAACGTCGTGGTGTAGCAATTGCTTATGATTCACGCCATATGTCACCTGAATTTGCGATGGAAGCAGCAAAAACTTTGGCAAAGCATGATATTCCTTCATTTGTATTCGAAAGTTTGCGTCCAACGCCGGAACTGTCTTTTGCCGTTCGTTTTGAAAATGCCTTCACGGGAATTATGATCACAGCGTCTCACAATCCCGCTGAATACAATGGCTATAAGGTCTACGGAGAAGATGGCGGACAAATGCCGCCTGAAGATGCAGATGCATTGACGAAATTTGTCCGCGCTGTGGAAAATCCGTTAGAAGTTGAAGTCTTATCTGATGAAGAAGTAAAACATAGCGACTTGATCAACATCATTGGCGATGAAGTTGATTCAGAATATTTGAAAGAAATTAAATCAGTCACCATCAATCAAGAACTGATTGATGAAATGGGCAAAGAACTAAAATTAGTTTATACACCATTACATGGCACGGGTAAGATGTTGGGCGAAAAGGCGTTGAAGCAAGCGGGCTTCGAAAAATTCGTTTTAGTTCCTGAGCAAGCGATCGCCGACCCAGATTTCTCGACTGTAAAATCACCAAACCCAGAAGAGCATTCTGCTTTTGAATATGCTATCAAGCTGGGCGAACAAGAAGGTGCAGATTTGTTGATCGCAACTGATCCGGATGCCGATCGTCTTGGTGCGGCTGTTCGTTTACCAGATGGACGTTATCAAGTATTGACCGGAAACCAAATCGGCGCCATCATGATTCGCTACATTTTAGAAGCGCATAAACAGGCCGGGACTTTACCAGCCAATGCGGTTGTTCTAAAATCGATCGTATCGAGTGAATTAGCAACAACCATCGCGGATTCTTACGATGTCAAAATGATAGATGTATTGACCGGCTTCAAGTTTATCGCTGAAAAGATTCAGCAATATGAAGATGACAACTCACAAACTTTCATGTTCGGCTTTGAAGAAAGCTATGGTTATTTGATTAAGTCCTTCGTACGTGATAAGGACGCTATCCAAGCGTTGGTATTATTAGCCGAAGTAGCAGCATACTATAAAAAACAAGGCAAAACATTGTATGATGGCTTGCAGGATATCTTTGAAGAATACGGCTATTATGCTGAAAAGACGATCTCTGTTACTTTAAGCGGCGCTGAAGGAGCAGAACAAATCAAAACGATTATGGGCAACTTGCGTAATGAAGCACCAAAATCGTTTGCAGATGTAGCAGTTAGTTTGACCGAAGACTTCAAAACATCAAAAGCGCTGGATGCTGACGGAAATGAAAAAGCGATCGACATGCCAGCTTCAGATGTGTTGAAATATACACTAGAAGATGAAACTTGGTTAGCGATTCGACCTTCCGGCACAGAACCAAAAATCAAATTCTATATTGGCGTTAAAGGCGATTCTCACGATGCTGCCGCAGAAAAAATTGCAATGTATGAAGAAGCGATCCGTAAAATCGCCGAATAGAGTAAATGAGGGCTATAAATGAAGGAACACGAAGAATTTCAAGCGGTCAGTCAATTTTTTAAAATTTTGAGTGACCCGACACGTTTAAAAATTTTGATGTTTCTAAAAGAAGGAGAGCGCAATGTTTCATCCATTAGCGAGACATTAGCGATGGAGCAATCGGCTGTTTCTCATCAATTGAAATTATTGCGTGATAATCGATTGGTTAAGGCGCGTCGTGATGGAAAGGCGATGCTTTACAGTTTGGACGACCAGCATGTCTTGGATGTTTTAGAACAAACCTTTCGACACGTTTTACATCAATAAAAAAGGGCTTTTCCAAAATTTTTGGAAAAGCTCTTTTTTTTTACAGAAATTTTGTTATACTGAAAGCTAACTATTAGAATATGATGAAATTACTTTTAATACGAATGTAATTTACTGGAGGCGGATTATGGAAAAAGCAGTCAAGGTGGGTCTATTAGGTTTAGGTGTAGTAGGTACCGGTGTCTTAGAAATTTTGGCAGATCATCAAGAAAAAATTGAGAAAAGTATTGGCGGTCCCTTGGTTGTAACGAAAGCTTTGATTCGACCACAGGAAGATAAAAGTGCGTTGGCGGAAAAATACAATTTGGAATTAGTTACAGAGCTGGATGCTATCTTAAAAGATCCCGAGATCTCAATTGTTGTGGAGGTAATGGGGCGCATCGAGCCGGCTAAAACATTCATTAAAGAAGCGTTGATAGCAGGTAAAAATGTAGTAACCGCGAATAAGGATTTATTAGCCCAGCATGGCAGTGAACTAGTAGATTTAGCCCGTGAGCAGCAGCGTAATTTGTATTATGAAGCTAGCGTTGCCGGCGGTATTCCAATCTTGCGAACGATTGCTAACAGTTTAGCTGCGGACGATATCACCGAAGTTTTAGGAATCGTCAACGGTACAACCAATTATATGCTGACTAAAATGGTACAAGAGCATCGTACCTATGATGAAACTTTAAAAGAAGCACAAGAACTCGGCTTTGCAGAAAGTGATCCGACAAACGATGTAGATGGCATTGATGCTGCTTATAAAATGGTCATTTTAAGTAAATTTGCTTTTGGTATGACTATCACGATGGATCAAGTTAAAATAAAAGGAATCCGCGGTTTGGCTGCAGAGGATGTTTCGCTGGCTGATCAGCTTGGCTACACTATAAAACTAATCGGCTCGACGATCAAAAAGGATGGTACGATCTCGGTAGAAGTTGGCCCAGTCTTAGTTCCGCATGAGCATCCGCTTGCTTCGATTCATAATGAAATGAATGCTGTTTTCGTTAAGAGTTCAGGTATCGGAGAATCTATGTATTATGGACCAGGTGCTGGTGCACGACCAACAGCAACGAGTATCGTGGCAGATTTGATGACGATCGTCAATAAGATGAAAAAGAATACAGTTGGCCATCGCTTCACTGGCTATACACAGCCGACCAAATTAACACCGCCGAGCGACAACATCAGTAAATATTTCTTATCGTTAGAAATGCCTGATGAGCCGGGACAATTTTTGAAAATTGCAGAGATTATGACCGAAACGCAAGTTGGTTTTGAACAAGTTGTTCAAGAAAAAGGCGATGGCGAAAGTGCACGAGTAGTATTGATCACACATGAAACATCAGAAACGAAGATAGCAACGATCCAAAAAGAAATCAAAGAGAAGACTAAATATAAATTGATATCATTGATGAAAGTTATGGGGGAATAAGCATGTACGAAGGTTTATTAAAGCAGTATAAAGAATATCTGCCAATTACAGATAAGACGCCAAATATCGCGTTAGCGGAAGGAAACACACCGTTGATTCCTTTGAAAAATTTATCAAAAGAACTAGGAATTACTTTATATGGAAAATATGAAGGCTTAAATCCAACGGGTTCTTTTAAAGATCGCGGAATGGTGATGGCAGTCGCAAAAGCTGTGGAAGATGGAGCAAAGGCCATTATTTGTGCCTCGACTGGTAATACCAGTGCAGCAGCAGCAGCATACGCAACCCGTGCTGGAATCAAAGCTTATGTCGTAATTCCTGATGGGAAAATTGCGATGGGTAAATTAGCTCAAGCGATTGCTTATGGTGCGGATATTATTTCAATTCCTGGAAACTTTGACGAAGCCTTGAAGGCTGTGCGGGACATTGCTGAAACTGAAGCAGTAGCTTTAGTGAACTCAGTTAATCCTTATCGTTTAGAAGGACAAAAAACAGCTGCCTTTGAGATTTGTGAACAATTAGAAAAAGCGCCGGATGTTTTGGCGATCCCTGTTGGTAATGCCGGAAATATTTCTGCTTACTGGAAAGGCTTTAAAGAATGGCATGAGAAAAAGGGAACTGAGCTTCCACGCATGCACGGTTTTGAGGCAGAAGGAGCAGCGGCGATTGTAAAAGGTGAAGTTATTGAACAACCTGAAACAGTTGCAACAGCTATCCGAATCGGTAATCCAGCTAGCTGGAAATTGGCTGAAGCTGCTCGTGATGAATCAAATGGTTACATCGATTCTGTGACAGATGAAGAAATTTTAAATGCTTATCGTAAAGTTGCTGCACAAGAAGGCGTTTTTGTTGAACCTGGTTCAGCCGCTTCTCTAGCAGGAGTGATCCAACACGTGAAAAATGGTCGCATCAAACCGGGTGAAACAGTCGTAACTGTCTTTACCGGAAATGGTCTGAAGGACCCAGATACAGCAATCAACGAAACAGATATCAAGATCAATAAAATGAGTGATTTGGAGGATATGCGCCGACATTTACGTGAAGGAGTGGCGTCTCTATGAAAATCCGCGTTCCAGCAACAAGCGCCAATTTAGGTCCCGGGTTTGATTCATGCGGGATCGCGTTATCCCAGTATTTGACTATTGATATAGGACCTGAATCACGAAAGTGGGAGATCAAGCATCAGTTAGGAAGCGAGATCCCTTCAGATGAAAAAAATCTGTTGATTCAGACCGCTTTGGACTTAGCGCCTAAGTTGACTCCTCATAGAATCACGATGATCTCAGATATTCCAATCGCACGAGGTTTGGGAAGCAGTTCATCGGTGGTAGTGGCGGGCATTGAATTAGCCAACCGCTTGGGAAATCTAGGAATGACTCCGCAACAAAAAGTGAATTACGCGACAAAAATCGAGGGACATCCAGATAATGTTGCGCCAGCAATTTGCGGCGACTTCGTAGTTGCGAGCTATAACAACAATGAAGTCAATTTTGTGAAGCATACGTTTCCCGATTGCGATGTGATTGCTTTTATTCCCAATCATGAGCTATTGACGACAGAAAGCCGCGCTGTATTACCGAAGGAGCTGTCTTATCGCGATGCGGTTAAAGCCAGTTCAATTGGAAATGTGATGATTGCGGCAATTCTCAATGGTAATTTGCCGTTAGCTGGAAAAATGATGGAACGAGACATCTTGCATGAGAGTCACCGTCAGCATCTGGTTCCTCATTTGAAAAAAATTCGTGAGTTTTGTAAAGCTTATGGCGGCTACGGCAGTTTTTTAAGTGGTGCAGGACCGACTGTTTTAGTCTTAACACCGCCAGAAAATACAGAAAAGCTGGTCACAGCCTTGAAGGCCTTTGACCATGAAGCATTGATCGATGTGCTTTCAGTCGAAAAAGAAGGCGTACAAATATTTTAATTGCGTAGAAGAGAAGAGTAAGATTCATTAGACTCCACAGAGAGCTTCAGTAGCTGAAAAGAAGCAGCAGTGATGAATCAGAAGATGGTCTCAGAGCGATTGTCGTTTAGACACGGGAATGCCCGTTACAGCAGCTCGTAGCAATACGGCAAAAGATCAGTTCTGTGAAGGACTGATAAACTAAGGTGGTACCACGGAACTCCCGTCCTTTCAGATATGAAAAGACGGGAGTTTTTTGTCAGTTCTGCTTTTTTCAATGACTTTTGTTTGAGAGGGGTCATTGATTTCTATGGATAGATTAAACAAGTAATTTAGCAGAAGGATAGGTGTAATAAAAATCATGTTCATTTTAAGCTTCATTTATTGACTATATTAATCAAAACTAGGAGGAAAAAAATATGGAATTTGAAACAAAATGTTTACATGCTGGTTATCAGCCGGAAAATGGAGGACCACGGGTATTGCCGATCGTTCAAAGTACGACCTATGCCTATGACTCAACAGATGAAATTGGAAAATTATTTGATTTGGAAGCGGCAGGCTATTTTTATACTCGTTTGGCAAATCCGACTACTGGTGCTGTAGAAGAAAAGATCGCGGCATTGGAAGGCGGTGTGGGGGCGTTATGCACGTCTTCAGGTCAAGCGGCAACTTTCTATGCTGTATTGAACATCTTAGAAGCGGGCGATCATCTGATTTCATCCAGCTATATTTATGGCGGCACGTATAATTTATTTGCTCATACTTTCAGAAAAATGGGGATCGAAGTAACCTTTATCGATCAAGACGCTGCAAAAGAAGAAATACTTAAAGCAGCAAAACCAAACACCAAAGCAATTTTCGGCGAAACAATCGCTAATCCAGCGGTAAAAGTATTGGATCAAGAAAAATTCTCAGCGGTAGCAAAAGAACTTGATATTCCATTTATCATTGATAATACCTTTGCCACACCCTATTTTTGTCGCCCAATCGAATTCGGAGCGGACATTGTCGTTCACAGTACAACTAAGTATTTGGATGGGCATGCCGTTCAAACAGGCGGCGTGATCGTTGACTGCGGCACCTTTGATTGGAACAACGGGAAATTCCCGCAGCTTTCAGAGCCCGATGAAACGTATCATGGAATTGTTTATACCGAAAAATTCGGTCAAGCTGCTTATATCACCAAAGCGCGTGTTCAATTGATGCGTGATTTAGGAGCGACACCTTCACCGCAAAATTCTTTCTTGCTGAATCTTGGTATGGAGACACTGCCTGTTCGGATGGATCGCCATTATCAAAATGCGATGACAGTAGCGAAATTCTTAACAGAGCAAAAAGCGATTAAAAATGTTTATTATCCTGGTTTGGAAAATGACGAGAATTATGCGCTGGCACAAAAATATGTACCAAACGGCTTGTGTGGGGTAATTTCTGTTGAATTTGCAGACGGAAAAGAAACAGCCGCAAAATGGTTGGATGCTTTAGAGCTTGTTTCACTAGAGGTTCATGTGGCCGATATTCGGACGTGTGCGCTGCATCCTGCAACTTCGACTCATCGTCAATTGACCGACGAAGAATTGCAGCAGGCAGGAATCTCGCCAGGCCTTGTTCGTTTGTCGTGTGGGATTGAAAATGTGAAGGATATTCTGGCTGACCTGCAGCAAGCTTTTGACAAATTGGAGGGATAACTCATGCCGATTCGTTTAGAGCCTGATTTTCCGGCGAAATCCGTCTTGGAGTCCGAAGACATTTTTGCGATTGACAATTCTCGGGCAGAACAACAAGATATTCGTCCGTTAAAATTATTGATCTTAAATTTGATGCCGAATAAAATTGATACAGAGATTCATCTGCTGCGCTTGATCAGTCAAAGTCCGTTGCAGATTGATGTGGATTTTTTGAAGGTTGCTAGTCATGAGCATAAGAATACGAGTAAGAATCACTTAGATAAATTCTATTTGGATTTTTCACAGGTAAGAAATACTTGTTACGATGGGTTGATCATCACTGGAGCACCTGTAGAGCAGTTGGACTTTGAAGAAGTCGATTATTGGCCGGAATTAGTAGAGATCATGGATTGGAGTCAGTCATCAGTTACCTCAGTTGTGCATATTTGTTGGGGAGCACAAGCGGGCTTATATCATCATTTTGGCATCGATAAGGTTCCATTCAAAGAAAAGCTGTTTGGGATCTACAAGCAGGATATTGAACATCATTTTCGGCTGTTTAGAGGCTTCGATGATCGTTTTTGGATGCCTCAGTCTCGCTACACTGGAATTAATGAAGAACAGGTACGTCAGAAAAAAATCAAAGTGATTGCAAAAGATGAAAAGGAACGGTCTGCTATCTTAATCTCTGAGGATGAACATGATGTCTTTTTAATGGGACATTTTGAATATGCGACTGATACATTGGAAAAAGAATATTTGCGTGATCATGATCGGGGAATCGCTACGGCTAAACCGGAGAATTATTATGAAGACGGAAAAATCTATAATTATTGGCGGGCCCAAGCCCATTTGTTTTACCATAATTGGTTGAATGACGTTTATCAAATAACGCCTTATCAGTTAGAGCGGATACGTGAATTGCAAAAAGAAAGAAGGCTGAGATCAATTTGATCTCAGCTTTCTTCTTCCATAAAGTAATAACTGTGGTCTTCCAGATCCAAAGCACTCATGATCATCGCAGCTGTTTCTTCGATTGACAGTGTCGCGACGTTGATGATCTCACAACCTAACTTATGATATAAGTCATTAGCAAATTTCAGTTCTGCTTGGATTTTATCACGGTCTGAATAGGCTGTTTCAGGATTTAATCCGTAGGCTCTCATCCGCTCTTTGCGGATACCGATCAAAACTTCTGGATCATTCGTCAAGCCGACGATTTTTTTAGGATCGATCTCAAACAATTGTTTCGGTATGTGTGCTTGCGGAATCAATGGCAAGTTGGCAACTTTTAAGTTCTTGTTGGCTAAGTATAAGCTCAATGGTGTTTTGGAGGTTCTGGAAACACCCAGCAAGACAATATCTGCCTCCAAGAAGCCACGAGGATCTTTTCCATCGTCATACTTAACCGCAAATTCCATTGCTTTGATCCGTTTGAAATAATTTTCGTTTAAGTGATGCAATGCACCACGCTCGCCTGTAGGTTCAAGATGTGCGCGTCTGCCAATCTCGCTAACGACAGGATTTAATAGGTCCATTGTGAACAGGTCTTCGTTGTCACAAAATTCTTTGGCGATTTTCGCTAACTTAGGGTTGATCAATGTATAAATGATCATGCCGTTTTCGCTCTTGGCGTCGTTTAAAGCTTTCATCAATAGTTCTTCCGTGTGTACGAAGGTACGGCGGAAGAGACAAAATTCTACCGTAGGATACTGCGCCATCGAGGCTTGCGCCAATTTAGAGGCAGTTTCTCCAGCAGAATCGGAAATGATGAAAATAGTGACTAACTCATTCTGTTTTTCGCTATCCATAAAGTAAATCTCCCTTGCAATCAGTAATAATTTATTATACCATACTGTTTATTCGGAATCATTACACTTTGAAATGAGGAGATAACATGACACAGACGACTTTATTAGAAAAAGCCTTGGCGAAAGTCAAAGAAAATGGCTTTAAATATACAAAAAAACGTGAAACGCTATTAGATTACTTGATCAAGTGCAATCGTTACGTTGCGGCCCGGGAAGTCTATAATTATTTAAATGACCAATTTCCTGGATTGAGCTACGACACTGTATACCGTAATCTGAGAGAATTTTGCGAAATTGGTTTGATTGAAGACACCGAACTGCAAGGAGAAATGAAATTCCGTTTTAGCTGCAGTGAGAATTTTGAACATCATCACCATTTTATTTGTACGGTTTGTGGAATGACGAAGGAAATCCATATGTGTCCAATGAACTTCTTTAAAGAACAACTGGATGGTTGTGAAATCGAGGGTCACCGTTTTGAATTGTACGGCCGCTGCGAGAAATGCCAAAAACTTCATGAATAAATTAAGAATTAAAATTCTTCAGTACCTTGACTCAAAATAGACCATTGGATATAATAACTTATGGACGGTCTTGTTGTTTGGAAGTACATTTCAATAACAAAAACGGTTACATTTCAAGCCCGGAGGGAGGGAATTTATATGTCAAAAACAGTGGTTCGTAAAAATGAATCTCTTGACGATGCTCTTCGTCGCTTCAAACGTTCCGTTTCAAAAGCAGGGACTCTGCAAGAATCTCGCAAACGTGAATTTTATGAGAAACCAAGTGTGAAACGTAAGAAAAAATCAGAAGCAGCTAGAAAACGTAAGAAATTCTAGTCTGTCAACGGAGTGATTCTATTGTCACTACTTACTACCTTGAATGAAGACATGAAGCAAGCGATGCGAGCAAAAGATAAAGAGACTTTGCAAGTGATCCGGATGCTTAAAGCTTCGATTCAAAATGAGCAGATTAAAAAAGGTCAGGATTTGAATGACGAAGAAGAATTGACTGTATTATCTCGCGAGATGAAACAACGTCGTGATTCTCTAACCGAGTTTGAAAAAGCTGATCGCACCGATTTGGCTGATAAGGTCAAAAAGGAAATCGTAATTGTCGAAAAATATTTGCCGGCTCAACTTTCCGAAGATGAGATCCGCGCAATCGTTACAGAAGCAATTGCAGCAACAGGAGCGACTTCACCAAAGGAATTTGGTAAAGTAATGGGCGCAGTGATGCCGAAAGTCAAAGGCAAAGCCGATGGCAATCAGGTCAATGCGGTCGTCAAAGAGCTTCTAAACAATTAAGCAATAACGAAAGCCGAGAGATTTTTCTCTCGGCTTTTTTTTGACTCAAATAAACTCTTTCTTATGTTCTTTTTATCTAAAGTTTAGACAATTTTTCTTTTATTTAGAGTGTGGTATTATAAGAAGGAATGATTTATGAAGGGATGAGCGCTTGTTGAACAGCAACGATTTTGAGTCGTTAGAAATAAAGCTTGATGGCAAAGATGACATCAGTATGCTTTTAGGTACCCACGATAAACATGTAAAATTTTTAGAAGAGAATACCGAGACGACAATCAATACTCGCGGTGAGACGATCCAGATCATTGGACCGAAAGAAGAAGCTAAACTAGTGGGAGATATTATTCGGACACTGCAGATTTTGATTGATCGCGGGATCAAGGTGGCTACGCCGGATGTAATGACTGCATTGCGTTTAGGCCGAGAGAACCACTTAGATGAGTTTGTTATGATGTATGAAGAAGAATTGTTAAAGGATCGAAACGGCAAACCGATCCGGCCTAAAAATATTGGGCAAAGCCGGTACATAGCAGCGATTCGTAAGTCTGACGTAGTGTTTGGGGTTGGACCAGCCGGAACTGGGAAAACATATTTAGCGATCGTGATGGCCATTGCTGCGTTGAAAAAAGGCGAAGTACAACGCATTATTTTGACGCGCCCAGCAGTCGAAGCTGGTGAAAGTTTAGGCTTCTTACCAGGAGATTTGAAGGAAAAGGTTGATCCTTATTTGCGGCCGATGTACGATGCTTTGCATCAGATTTTTGGAGTGGAGCATACGAACCGTTTGTTAGAACGCGGAGTAATTGAAATTGCACCGCTTGCTTACATGCGGGGACGTACGTTGGATGATGCCTTTGTCATTTTAGATGAGGCTCAAAATACGACGATTTCACAAATGAAGATGTTTTTGACGCGTCTTGGCTTTAATTCCAAAATGATCGTCAATGGAGATACTTCTCAGGTGGATCTGCCGAGAGGACAAGTCAGCGGTTTGATTCACGCGGAGAGAACGTTGCAAGGAATCAAGAAGATTCGCTTCGTGAACTTTGAAGCGGGAGATGTAGTAAGACATCCCGTTGTAGCAGAGATCATTGAAGCGTACGAACACGAGAACCTACGACATCAAGAAAAGTAGTCAGGAGGGAATTGGATGTTAAATCGACCCATCAATAACTTGCTGAAGAAGTTAGGTTCAAAATTTATACCGATCATTTTAGGTGTCTTTTCACTTGTTTTGGTTTTGACGATGCTTTCTAGTGTCATCCAAAAAAGTGTGGATTATAAAGAAGGTCAAGTCGCGACTGAAAGTATTCGTGCAAATAAAACGATTGAAAATAAGGCTGAGACAACTCAAAAGCGGCAGCTTGCTGCAGAGGCAGTTACGCCTGAATATACGTATCAAGCCGATTTGGCACAAACACAGCATGATCGAATCAGCCAATTGATCACATTGATCCAAAAGGCTAATAACGATTTAGATAAAAATTATCAAACAAAAGTTTCTCAAGCCAAAGATGGTGAAAAAGTTCCTCAGCCGACAGTTGATGAGCGTGTTGCGGCAGTTAAAAAGAATTTTGAAGGTTTAGATCAAGATGCAGTGACTTTTTATCAGCAATTGCCTGAAGACTTTTATCAAGCGGCGGTTCAATTAAACGCAACAGAATTGACAAAAGTTGGAACTGAAAGTTTGAAATTATTAGATGAGCAGATGGTTAAGCGGATTCGACAAAGCGATCTGGCTGAATACAAGCAGCAGGCTGTTGATAAGATTCAAGGCTTAGGGTTATCTGAAGAGTCTAATCAAGTGATGCGTTACTTATTAGAGGTCGGAATCGTTATCAATGATTCCTTAAATCAAAAGCGGACAGATGAACTAAAAGAACAAGCTAGTGACTCTGTGCAGCCAATAATGATCTATCAAGGGGAAGTAATTGTTCGTGAAGGCAGTCAAATCGACGCTAATGCGATCAATAAGCTGAAATTGTTGGGGTTGACCAGCTCGAGCACTTCGATCTTTCCTATGATCGCGATGATTTTGGCGGCGGTTTTGCAAGGTGTATTATTGTGGTTTTATAGTCGGCAGTTTGAAGTTGAGTTCCAGCGTGTGCGTTTCATACTATTTTATAGTGCAACGATGACGATTGGTGTCTTCATTATGAAAATAATGCAGGCGTTTCAAGGGACGTCTTCGAATAATTTGGCACTATTCTTTCCAGCGGCCTTTATGCCGTTGATCCTGACCGTTTTTGTTAATCGAAGAGCCGGAGCATTGTCGGCTGTTTTCCAAACAGTCTTTGCTTTGTTCATTTATTATAATGCGATTGGGACAAACATGCTGCCAGTCATTTTGATGACGTATCTTTTTTCTGGCACGTTAGCGGTAATGGTCAAGCAAAAACGGCTATCCGATCAGGTGAAACAAGCGATGCTGTGGATCGTGGCGTTTCCGATTGCTTGGTCCTTTATCTTAAGTATTTACCAAGGAATGTCCTTTACCGATTCGCAAACATGGGGGCTGCTGCTTGGCGCTTTTGCGGCAAGTATCTTATCCTTTATTATGGGGATGGGGCTTCAACCATATATTGAAATTTTAGTAACAGATAGCGGTGTGATTACGTTAAATGAACTAAGTAATCCAAACCATCCGCTGCTGAAGGAATTACTTGAAAAGGCACCCGGAACGTATCACCACTCGATGATGGTGGCTAATTTGAGTGCCAACGCTGTAGCGGAAATTGGCGGTCGTTCGTTATTAACTCGAGTAGCGTGCTACTATCACGATATCGGTAAGATCCGTCATGCGAATTTCTTTGTGGAAAATCTGCCGACTGGTGCAGAAAATCCGCATAACTTTTTACTGCCAGAAGATAGTAAACAAATCATCTTCGGTCACGTTATCGAAGGTGCGAAGATTTTGAAGGAATATAAAATGCCTCAGATGGTGATCGATATTTGTTATCAGCATCATGGCACAACATTGATGAAATTCTTCTATTTTAAGGCAAAGGAACGCAATCCTGAAACGACGGAAGCGGAATTCCGCTATCCCGGACCTAAACCGCAGACCCGTGAAGCTGGTGTTGTGAACATCGCGGACAGCTGTGAAGCGGCAGTTAGGGCGATGGATCATCCTTCACTCGATAAGATTACTGAATTTGTTCATAATTTGATCGAAGAACGGATCAACGATGGTCAGTTAGATGATTCTGGATTGACCTTAAAAGAAATTCGAATCGTTGAAAAATCATTGATCAGCGGCTTGAGCTCGACCTTCCATTCACGGATCAAATATCCGCGAATGCAGTCAGAGGCGGAAAAGATGAAAGAAGAGCAAGAGAAAAAAGGGGAAGAGTAATGGATATTACTTTTATTGACGAAACAGAGCAAGTCTCTGACGAAAAGATACAAGAAATCGATGGTGTCCTGCAATTTGCTGCCAATTATTTAGAACTGCCAAAGGATACAGAGATGTCTGTCACTTTTATGGACAACGCGGCGATCCAAGTCATTAACCGCGATTATCGCGGCAAAGACGCACCGACCGATGTAATCAGTTTTGCATTGGAAGAAGAAGGTGAGGATGAAGTTCCGATTATTATGGACGAGGAAGATCCGATGCCGCGCAATCTCGGCGATATTATGATCTCAACGGAACGTGCTCGTGAACAAGCAGAAGAATACGGGCATAGTTTTGGTCGCGAATTAGGTTTTCTAGCCGTACATGGCTTTTTGCATATCAATGGGTACGACCATATGACACCTGAGGATGAAAAAGAGATGTTTGGTCTACAGAAAGAGATATTAGATGCCTATGGACTTAAAAGATAAAACAGAAAAAAATAAACATTTTATCACGTCTTTAGAATTTGCAATTCAAGGAATCAAGACGGTCTTTCAAGAGGAACGCAATATGCGTGCTCATGTGGTCTTTGGCCTGATGGCAATTCTTGTGGCGTTCTTATTGGGGGTATCCGTGCTTGAATGGCTTTGGATTTTTCTAGCAGTCTTTTTAGTCTGGATCGTGGAAATTATCAATACGGTATTTGAAAATGTAGTTGATATGGTAACGGACTGCCATTTTCACCCAATTGGAAAAAAAATCAAAGATATGGCTGCCGGTGCAGTCCTAGTGACTTCGGTGTTTGCCGTTATCGTTGGTGTGATTATCTTTTTACCAAAAATTATTGAGCTTTTTCTTTTAGGAAAATGAGTGCTTAAGATTCAGAAAGGAATTTTTCATGTCAGAACATAAATCAGGATTTGTGGCAATTGTTGGTCGACCTAATGTTGGAAAATCGACGCTGCTAAATCGCATCGTGGGGCAAAAAATCGCCATTATGAGTGATAAAGCACAAACCACTAGAAATAAAATTCAGGGTGTTTATACGACACCAGAAGCCCAAATTGTCTTTATCGACACACCCGGGATTCATAAACCAAAGCATCGTTTAGGCGATTATATGGTGGAGATGGCTTACAGTGCATTAAGAGAAGTTGATTCGATTATCTTCATGATCAGCGCGGATCAAAAGCGCGGACGCGGTGATGACTTTATCTTAGAACGTTTAAGCAAACAAGAAGTTCCAGTCTACTTAGTAATCAACAAGATTGATACAATTCATCCCGATGAACTTTTGGCGATCATCGATGATTATCGTACGATTATGGAGTTTAAAGAGATCATCCCAATCTCAGCGACTGAAGGCAATAATGTCGAGCATTTATTAGAAGTTTTAGTGGATCAAATGGATGAGGGACCACAATATTTCCCCGACGATCAAATTACGGATCATCCGGAATACTTTATCGTATCTGAATTAATTCGGGAAAAAGTCTTGAGCTTAACTCGTGACGAAGTACCGCATTCTGTAGCCGTTGTAACGGAATCAATGAAGCGGGATGAAAATGACAAGGTTCATATCCAAGCAACGATCATTGTGGAGCGGACAAGTCAAAAAGGCATCATCATCGGTAAAGGCGGCAAGATGCTGAAAAATATCGGCACCCAAGCCCGCAAAGATATCGAGACGCTTTTAGCGGATAAAGTTTATTTAGAGCTTTGGGTCAAGGTTCAAAAAGACTGGCGCGATAAACAAACGTATCTGCAAGATTACGGCTACCGCAAAGATGACTATTAGAAAAGAAACAAAGCTTCGCGATTCTTTCGTGAAGCTTTTTGTTAACAAGAGTTAGCTGCCAGTCGAGCTTTTCGCAGTATCAAAGAGTGAGAAGTGAAACAATTATCTAAAAAAGAATAAGAGACATGCGCTTTAGTTCGATGATATGCGTACGAAGATAAACCATTTTTCGCGGTTTTCGAAAAATGATTCCACTAACAAGAGTTAGCTGCCAGTCGAACTTTTCGCTGAATTAAAGAGTGAGAAGTAGAATAAAAACCAGTTATTGAGCAAACCCTATAGTACGATGGGATGTACGAAAAATGTAATCTTTAATAATGAGCTAGCTAAATAGGAGGTGAGCTGCTTGGCACAAATTGGTGAAACAAAAGGAATCATCTTGTTTAGTCGAGATTATAAAGAAAAAGACAAGTTAATCAAAATCTTTACCGAATCTGCTGGTAAGGTGATGTTTTTTGCTAAGGGCATTCATCGGGCAAATAATCCATTACAGACAGCAGTTCAGCCATTTACTGAAGCGGTCTTCATCGGCAATTTAAAAACAGATGGTCTATCATTTTTGAATAGTGCAAAAGAAATCCATCCTTTGCGAAAACTTCAAGAGGATATTTTTTTGAATGCATATGGTTCTTATATTTTGGGATTGACTGATGCGGCGATCGAAGACCATGTGTATGATCCTGCTTTGTATGGATTTACGCGCGAGGCATTGCAGCGAATGAATGAGGGTGCCGATGGTGAAACGATCATGAATATCTTCGAAATCCAGATTATGCAGCGCTTTGGTGTTTCTTTAAATTGGCAGGCGTGTGGTGTATGCGGAAAGAAAACAGGGGCCTTTGATTTTTCATCGAAGTATAATGGCATTCTGTGTGAAGAGCATTGGCATTTGGATGAGCACCGCTATCATGCTGATCCACGGGCAATCTATTTTCTTCGGATGTTTAACAGCATTACTTATGAGAATATCAACACGATCAATTTGAAGCCTGAAACGAAAAAGACGATCCGTCAAACGCTGGATCAATTATATGAAGAATATATTGGTCTGCATCTAAAGAGTAAGAAGTTCATTGATCAAATGGGCGAATGGCAAGATGTGTTAAAACCAAGAGACAAAGAATAAACTGCAAAACCTTATCGGTGCTGTAGTTTATTTTTTTGTCTTTAATTTTTTACAAATGAACTGCCAGATAAGACTGCCGATGAAGGATAGGAACAGATAAATAAAGAGCATTTGCCCATTGATAGGGTTCTTGGAAATGACCACAGAAGCAAATGTACCAACAATAAAAAAGTAAGAGAAATAAAAAAGTCCTCGTGTCGTTGTGCTCAATCGAGTCTTAGATTCAATAGAGTAAGAAGTCAGTAGGAATAATAGAATATTGGCGATATTGAAGAAGGTTTCAAGTGACCAGCCGTTTGAATAGATGTCACGACCCCAATTAAACAAAAGGGAGCCGATCGCTATGATTAGAGCCAATAGAAGGTTATCGATTGTTTTCAGTTTTTTTAACATCTTACTCTCCTCTGCGTAGTGATTTCCTAGTTGATCGTTAACTGTATCTAAAAGTATAGCAGAAAATGAATTATGTTCTAAAAAAATTTTTAAGAATCAGGGAAGGCGGAGCCTTTTTTTCTTTTCTGACTTTTACCAAAAAAGTGTATTCTTTCACAGATTACCATTGCATATTTATGATAAAATGATTAATATGTTTAGAAAACACTAATTTATTTTTCATTAAATTGATTAGAGAAGTTCCAGCTTTGAAGGTTCGCGCAATTGGCTGAATAGGAGCAATTTTTAATTTTTTTTGAAAAATAGTGATATTAAAACGAGGAGTGATAGTGTGGAAGAATTATGGGAAGTACTGAGACCCGAAGAACAGATCGAATTGAAGTTAAGAAAGTTGTATACTCAGCATCATTTTCACCCTTATCACTTAAATAACTTTGAAGAATATGGCAACTATCAGCAAAGCTATAATTTTTTGCGGAGTTCTTCCATTATTACTTTTACAGGAAATGACGGACGGACAATGGCATTGAAACCGGATGTGACGTTGTCGATCGCTAAAAATACACCGGCTGGAGAAGCGCGGAAAGTTTATTATGTAGAAGATGTGTATCGTCATGATCGCCAAGCGGGCGAGTATCAAAAAATCTATCAAATCGGTTTAGAGATTATTGATGAGATCACATGGGAAGATCAACTGGAAGTGTTGAAGCTGGCTTGGGAGAGTTTGGCTCAGGTTGGTGAAGGAACTTTGGATCTTTCGCATATGGGAATTTTAAACGGTATTTGTGATCGTTTTCCAGAAGAGGATCGCCAAAAAGTTTTGGACTGTTTGCGGGATAAGAGTTCTCATGGGATGGATGAGCTTACCGCTAAGGCGGGATTATCACAGGAAGAGTCGGAAAACTTAGCAAAATTGGTTCGGTTATCCGGTGATTTTGAGACGAAGTATCAGCGGGCAAAAGTTTTGTTGGCTGACTATCCGAAGGCACAAGCGGGGTTAGAAGAGTTAAAACAGCTGTATAAAGCGTTGCAGGAGGAAAATCTATCTGAAAAAATTCGTCTGCGTCTTGATTTTTCAATTGTAAATGATGCGGATTACTACAGTGGGCTTTTATTCCAAGGCTTCATTAAGGAAGCACGGGAGACGATTCTTTATGGTGGACGCTACGATCGCCTAATGAGTCGCCAAGGAAAGGATCAAGGAGCGATCGGTTTCGGGATGAAGCTGAATCACGTTGGTCAAAAGCTTCCAGTTGATTCAGAAAGTTTGGAATATTTAAATGTTGCTTTGCCTAAAGGGCGGATGGGTGACGCGGTTTATGAGTTGTTCACTAAAGCTGGTGTAGCAGCGGAAGGTATTTTTGAAGAAAATCGCAAGCTGATTTTTTGCGATGAAGAAAATAAGCTGCGCTTCTTCTTAGTGAAGCCTAGTGATGTGGCGATCTACGTGGAGCACGGTGCTGCTGATATCGGTGTGGTAGGTAAAGATATTTTATTGGAGAGCAAAGCAGAAGTCATTGAATTTCTAGATTTGCATATGGGCGAATGCCGTTTAGCAGTGGCGGCTCACAATGATTTTGAAGAGGATTTTTCTCGACCACTACGAGTATCGACAAAATATCCGCAAATTACCCGCGAATTTTATGAAGGTTTGGGTCGTTCGGTAGAATTGATCCATTTACATGGTTCCATCGAGTTGGCTCCTTTGTTAGGCTTGTCGGATGTGATCGTCGATATTGTCGAAACGGGCACTACCTTAAAAGAAAATGATTTGAAGGTTATTCAAGACATCGCGCCGTCTTCGGCCCGCTTGATTATCAATCATGCAACGTGGCGCTTTAAACAAGAGCGAATTCAAAAGGTGATCGAGAAGGTGAGGAAGCAGCTATGAGAGTTTATTCAACCAAAAAGGATCAATTAGCCGATATTTTAGCACGAAAGTATTCTGAGACCGCAGATGTTTCTGCTGTTGTAACCAAAATTATTGAGCGCGTACAAACAGATGGTGATCAGGCGCTTTATCAATTAATAGAAGAAATCGATCATGTCAAGCTGGATTCCTTAGCGGTCAGCCAGACTGAGATCAATGCAGCATTGAAGGCTGTCGCACCAGAATTGTTAACAGTAATGGAGCAGGCGAAGGAAAATATTTTGGCCTTTCACCAAAAACAAGTTCGTCAGGGATTTGTTTCCACTGAGGAACGTGGCGTTGTAACGGGGCAGCGGATTATTCCTTTAGCTCGAGTGGGTGTTTATGTACCCGGCGGAACTGCGGCCTATCCTAGTACGGTCTTGATGGATGTGCTGCCAGCCAAAATCGCTGGGGTCAAAAAAATCGTCATGATCACACCGACAGATAGTGAAGGAAATGTTCCTGCTGCGATCTTAGCTGCGGCTTCGATTGCTGGAGTAGATGAGATTTATAAAGTTGGCGGAGCTCACGGAGTAGCCGCACTTGCCTATGGAACAGAGACGATTCCAAAAGTAGATAAAATCGTAGGACCGGGAAATATTTATGTGGCGACTGCTAAAAAGATGGTCTACGGAACAGTCGATATCGATATGATCGCAGGGCCCAGCGATGTTTTGATCGTGGCAGATCACAGTGCCAATCCGCGCTGGATCGCTGCTGATCTGCTGGCACAGGCAGAGCATGATAAATTAGCTCAAGCCATTCTTGTGACGACAGAGGAATCCTTGATTGAAAAAGTTCAGGCAGAAGTAGCACAGCAATTAGCCGAGTTGCCGCGAGAAGAAATTGCGGCAGCTGCTATCGAAAACAATGGCAAAATTATTTTAGTTAAAGATTTGACCGAGGCCATCTCAATCGCTAACCAAATTGCACCGGAGCATCTTGAACTATCGGTTGCAGAGCCGTTTGCTTTATTAGGAAAAGTTGAAAATGCCGGCAGTGTCTTTTTGGGGCATCATACACCAGAAGTTTTAGGGGATTATTTTGCCGGACCGAACCATACCTTGCCGACAGAAGGCACAGCCCGGTTCTATTCACCGCTGTCTGTGGATGACTTCATTAAGAAGAGCAGTTACCTTTATTACACAGAAGAAGCGATGAAAGCAGTAGGTCCCGCAGTGGAGCTCTTTGCGGAAACAGAAGATCTGATGGGACACGCGCGGTCGATGAAAGTACGAAGAGGTGAAGATGCATGACATTTTTAAATCAAAAATATCAGGATTTGACTCCTTATACACCAGGCGAACAAGTGGATGAACAGGAATACATCAAATTAAATACCAATGAAAGTCCTTATCCGCCAGCACCGGGCGTGGAGGCAGCAGTGGCGGAAGCTTCGAAAAAATTGAATCGCTATTCGGATATTGCCGTTGAGGTTGTAGCAAAGCCTTTAGCTCAATATTTAGGGGTGAAGCAAGACCAGCTGTTTCTAGGCAATGGCAGCGATGAAGTATTATCGTACATTTTTCAAGGCTTTACGGAAAAAGGCATCGCGTTTCCTGATGTGACTTATGGCTTTTATCAAGTCTATAGCGGACTCTATCAAGTCGATGCAACAGTTGTTCCATTGAAAGAAAATTTTTCACTGGAATTAGCGAAGTATGAGGAATTAAAGGGCACGGTGATTTTTGCAAATCCTAATGCACCAACAGGAATCTATCTGCCGCAAGAAGAAATTTGCGACTTTTTAAAACGTCATCCTGACCGCTTAGTGGTAGTGGATGAGGCGTATATCGATTTTGGCGGAAAATCAATGGTTTCTTTAATCGATCAATATAAAAATTTATTAGTCGTCGGCACCTTTTCAAAATCCCGCCAATTGGCCGGGGCACGTTTAGGCTTTGGTGTCGGCAATACTGAATTGATCGCGGACTTGAATCGTTTGCGCTTTAGTCTGAATCCATACAACGTCAATAGCTTGACGCAAGCAGCAGGCGGCGCTGTGCTGCAAGAGCAGGAGTATGTGGATCAAAAGATTCAAGAGACGATCAATGTCCGAGAATGGAGCAAGCAGGAGCTGACTAAGCTGGGGTTTGAGCAAACGGACAGCCAAGGAAATTTCTTATTCGCGAAGCATCCGAAAATTACTGGGGAAAAATTATTCACGGCTTTAAGGGAAAAGAAAATTTTGGCACGCTGGTTTAACCAGCTCCGAACGAAGGATTATTTACGAATCACCGTAGGGACACAGGAACAAATGGAACAATTAGTGGCTGCTCTGAAAACTATATTAGAAGAGGTGGAAGCATGAGAAAAGCGGAAGTGAGACGCAATACATCCGAAACAAAGATTCAGCTGAGTTTGACAGTCGATGGGACAGGACAACAAACGATCAAGACCGGTGTAGGCTTTTTAGATCACATGCTGGAGCTTTTCGTTCGCCATGGACGTTTTGATATCGATTTAGTTTGTGATGGAGATATTGAAGTGGATGCTCATCATACTACTGAGGACATCGCGATTGCGATCGGTCGGGCCTTTTCTGACTGTTTAGGCGATCGTCGGGGAATCAAACGTTATGGCAGCTTTTTGTTACCGATGGATGAAGCGCTGGTCATGACGGCTATCGATATCAGCGGCCGCGGTATGGCGGTGGTTGAGCTGGATATTCCCACTGAAAAAATCGGACAGCAGTTTGATACTGAATTAGTGGAGGAGTTTTTCATTGCCTTTGCTCGTGAATTAGGAGCTACGATTCATTTACACCAAATCGCTGGTAAAAATAGTCACCATATCGTGGAAGCCTGCTTCAAAGGCTTTGGCCGTGCATTAGGTGAAGCGGTGGCGATCAATCAGCTTGCTCCAGACGAGATTCCATCAACAAAAGGCACGATAAATTAGGCTGGTTCTGCTTTTGTAATGAGAATCAATTTTATTTTTCCTTAGAAAAATAATCACTATAAAACGAAGTAGATGGAGGAGGTCAGCTATGCTAGCAATTATTGATTATGGTGTCGGGAATCTATTCAGCCTGTCGCGCTCGCTGGAATATCTCGGCGTGGAGTGCCAAGTTACACGCTCGTTAGATGAGTTGAAGTCAGCGGACCGGATTATCTTGCCGGGTGTCGGGGCGTTTGGCGACGCACGAAAAAAGCTGGAGGAATTATCACTGGTCGAACCGATTCAGGAGCTGGCGGCTTCCGGCAAACCCTTTTTAGGAATTTGTTTAGGAATGCAGCTCCTATTTGATAAAAGCGAGGAATTCGGTGAGCATCCCGGACTTGGGCTGATTCCCGGACGAATTGTTTCGATGCGGGAAGCCTTCGATCAAGCGAATATTGATCTAAAAGTCCCGCAGATCGGCTGGAATAAGTTAGACGTGAAAAAAGCGGACAGTCCGCTGGTAAAATCATTAGGTGAAAATGATTTTGTTTATTATGTCCACAGTTACTACGCGACGGATTGTCAGGAACACTTAGTTGCAGACAGCGAATATGGGATCTCAATTCCAGGCATTGTGCAAAATAAAAATGTTTTTGGGACTCAGTTCCATCCAGAAAAAAGCGGCGAGGTTGGTTTGAACATCTTAAAAGCATTTACGGAGGTGCCGGTATGAAAATTTTTCCCGCAATCGATTTGTTAGACCAGAAAGTGGTTCGGCTGTATCAGGGCGATTATGATCAAAAAGAAGTATTTGGCGACGATCCTGTGGCTTTTGCGCAATCCTTTGAAAAAGCGGGCGCGAAGTATTTGCATCTCGTAGACCTAGATGGTGCCAAGGCTGGCAAGCTGCACTATTTTGGAATTGCCAAAAAAATTGTTGAGAATACGAATTTATTTGTAGAAGTTGGCGGCGGTATTCGTGATGAGGAAACGATCGAGCATTGCTTATCAGCAGGTGTCGATCGTGTGATTCTTGGAACGATTGCTCAAAAGGACCCCGACTTCACACAAGCCATGCTGAAAAAATATGGCAGCAAGATCGCTATTGGTGTCGATGCCAAGGATGAAAAAGTCGCAGTCGAAGGCTGGCTGGAAAAAACCGAGACGGATGCGTTTGAATTTTGCCAGCAATTAGCTGCTTGGGGCGCGAAAACAATCATCTTTACTGAAATTTCCCGTGATGGGACCGGTGAAGGCATCAATTTGCCGTTGTATCAAAAGCTGAATCAATTAGACGTTGAGATCGTGGCATCTGGCGGCGTGGCAACATTGAAAGATATCGAAGGATTAAAAGAATTAGGTATTTCCGGTGCGATTGTCGGCAAATCATTATACAGCGGCAGCTTGAAACTGGAAGAGGTTCTGACAGCGGGAGGTGACGACCAATGATCGCAAAACGAATCGTTCCCTGTTTAGATGTTCGTGATGGACGCGTGGTTAAGGGTGTGAATTTTGCTGGTCTGAAAGATGTCAATGATCCGGTGACTTTGGCTCGTTTTTACAATGAGCAGGGTGCAGATGAATTGGTCTTTTATGATATTACGGCATCGGCGGAAGAACGCGGCTTGTTTACCGATATTTTGAAGGGGGTTGCCTCAGAGGTGTTTATCCCTTTGACGGTCGGCGGCGGTATCAATGAAGTTTCTGATTTTGAACGAGTTTTGAATTGCGGCGCGGACAAGGTCAGCGTAAATTCTGGTGCGATTCGTCGTCCTCAACTGATTGAAGAAGGGGCGAAGCGCTATGGCAGTCAGTGTGTTGTTTTATCAGTAGATATTCGTCGTGTCGGCGAAGAGTGGCATGTTTTTGCCAAGGGCGGGCGCGAAGATACCGGCCTAGAAGCACTGGATTGGATTCGTCAGGGAGAACAATTAGGCGCTGGCGAGCTTGTTATCAACAGTATGGATACCGATGGTGTGAAGCAAGGCTTTGATTTGGAGCTGTTAAAAGCTGTCAGTGAGATCACGACACTGCCGATCGTGGCATCTGGCGGTGCTGGAAAAAGTGAAGATTTCATTGATTTGTTCCAACTGCCGAAGATCGAAGCAGGATTAGCGGCATCGATCTTCCATTATGGGGAAGTAAAGATACCGGATCTAAAAAGACAATTGATGGCGGCAGATATTCCTGTCCGTATCGTATAGGATTCAGTTTTTCTTCACGCTTTAGCGTGATCAGAAAAATGGTTCCATTATTATGAATAAGAAGGTGCAGCATGACAAAGTTGAAATTTGACGATCAGGGATTGATCCCGGTGATCGTACAGGATGCCGAAACCAATGAAGTTCTGACATTGGCGTATATGAATCAAGAAAGTTATGAATTGACTTTGAAGGATCAATTGATGACCTTCTATTCTCGCAGCCGCAAGGAATTATGGCGTAAAGGCGAAACTAGCGGGAATTATCAACATCTTGTGTCATTAAAATTGGATTGTGATCAGGATGCGCTAGTTGCGAAGGTAAAAAAAGATGGTCCGGCTTGCCATACGGGTGCGGAAAGCTGCTTTAACGAAACTTTATTCGGAGAAGATGCGCAAGCAACGATTGATAGCTTATATGAATTGGTTAAGGGACGCAAAGAAGCACCGCAAGAAGGCAGCTATACGAGCTATCTATTTGAAAAAGGTGTCGAAAAAATCTTGAAGAAGGTCGGCGAAGAATCGACTGAAGTAGTGATCGGTGCTATGAAGGAAGATCGCAGTGAAACCGTTTATGAAATTTCTGATTTAGCGTATCATGTTCTTGTATTGATGGTGGAGATGGGGATCGATTTGGCGGAAGTACGCCAAGAACTAGCGAACCGTCACGTGGTCGATAAAAAAGTGAAGCAAGAACGGATGCAATAAGAAGAGTCGAGTTGTTTTTAGAAAAATGATCACCCTGAAATGAATTAGGAGGAATCAGCGATGTTTTATTCAAATGCCCACACTCACAGCACATGGTGTGATGGAAAAGATACCTTGGAGGATATGGCGCAAGCTGCGATTGATTTAGGATTTACGGATTTGGGTTTTACCTGTCATTCACCAGCACTTTTTGATCCTAGTTGTCCTGGGGTGAAAAATGAAGTGGCTTATCAAACGGCTTTGCGGGAATTAAAGGAAAAATTAGCAGGGCAATTAAACATCAGCATAGGACTTGAGTGGGATTATTACAGTGCCGATCCGATTGACGGCTATGATTATACTGTAGGCTCAGTTCATTATTTTCCGCCGCGTCAAGGCATTTTTCGCAGTGTCGATGAAAGTCCGGAAAGTCTAATGAAGACTTTGGATGAGTGGTATCAGGGAGATAAGCTGCAGATGGTACGCGATTTTTATGATACAGTGGTGCGGCACATTCATCAGAATCAATCAAAGATCGTCGGTCATTTTGATTTGATCACGAAATTTAATGAAAAAAATCCTTGGTTGGATGAGGACAGCGGAGAATATCAGGCGATCGCTTTGAAGGCGCTGAATGATGTTGTCGATATTATTCAAACCTATGATGGCATGGTGGAGATCAATACTGGCGCGATTTCTCGTAACTGGCGTACGACGCCTTATCCGAATCCATTTTTGCTGAAGCAGTTGAAGAAGCGGGACTGTCCAGTGATCATTACAAGTGATAGTCATGAGACGACCACGCTGACCTGCCATTTTCCAGAGACCGTTGAATTATTAAAATCCCTCGGTTTTACAGAAACGATGCAATTGAAGGATGGTATTTTTCAGCCGGTTCCTTTTAGCTAGCTCATTTTTAAGGAGTTTATTTTTCTAAAAGCAGAAAAATAAATCTATTTTCGTACGCATACGATTCCGCTAAACGACTTATCTGTAAGATTGATCTAATGTATTAATCAAACATCTTATACTATAAAAACTGTGAAAAGCGTAACTCGCATAACAGAAAGATTTGACAAAAGGGGTTCGGTGTCGCTATTATAGAACCAAGTTGAATAGGTGCGATGATCAAATTTAGAAATTTGTGGAAATCACAGCGAGTTTGGGCCGGTGGAAGCCAAGCAGGGAAACAAATTTTGTTGGCGTTTGTGAGCACGTTTAGTTAAAGCTGCCAAGCAATTGCTTGGAAGTAGGGTGGAACCGCGTTGATACGTCCCTATGCCGATTATTCTTTTCGGCATGGGGACTTTTTTGCGAGTTCCACTTCCCGCTTTAGCGGGTTAGTGGAATCGTATGCGTGGTGAGGATCGGGTTCATTTTTCACGTTTTTCGAAAAATGAATACCTTTGAATGAGCTAGCTGTCAGTCCAACTTTTCGCAGTTTCGTATCAGCTGAGAAGTTTAATAGATTTTTTGTATTGAACATTGTGACAAACGGTTTGGTTGGATGATATGTCGACGATGACAAGGATAAATTTTGCAAAAAATTTATGATCCTTAAGTTCTTAAGTCGACTGCGAGTTCCGTTCCATACTTTCAGTGCGGGTTAGTGGGATCGCCTCGAAATGAGCTAGCTGCCCTGCAAGCTTCCAGTTTTACTTAGTTATGAAGGACACCAGTAAAAAATTACATAAAAACAACAGGAGGAAAAAGAATGAGCAAATTAACTGTGCAAGAAATGATTTTGACGTTACAAAAATTTTGGTCAGATAATGGCTGTCTGCTGATGCAGGCGTATGATACAGAAAAAGGAGCGGGAACGATGAGTCCGTATACTTTTTTACGGGCAATCGGACCTGAACCATGGAGTGCCGCTTACGTGGAGCCTTCACGTCGTCCGGCTGATGGACGTTACGGTGAGAATCCAAACCGTTTGTATCAACATCATCAATTCCAAGTGGTGATGAAGCCTTCACCAAAAAACATCCAAGAATTGTATTTAGACAGCTTGCGTTTATTGGGAATTGATCCATTAGAGCACGACATTCGTTTCGTAGAGGACAACTGGGAAAATCCATCTATGGGTTGTGCCGGTGTTGGTTGGGAAGTTTGGCTAGATGGGATGGAGATCACCCAGTTCACGTATTTCCAACAGGTCGGTGGCTTGCAATGTCATCCAGTAACCTCTGAATTAACTTACGGATTGGAACGCTTGGCTTCCTATATCCAAGAAGTGGACAGTGTCTACGATTTGGAATGGAGTGCCGGTGTTAAATACGGTGAAATCTTCAAACAGCCGGAATATGAACATTCAAAATATTCCTTTGAAGAAAGTGATCAAGCAATGCTGCTAGACAATTTTGAAAAATTTGAAAAAGAAGCGAAGCGTTGTATCGATGAAAATCTCGTGCATCCAGCTTATGATTATATTTTAAAATGCAGCCATACGTTTAACTTACTAGACGCACGCGGGGCTGTTTCAGTAACAGAACGTGCCGGCTACTTGGCGCGAATCCGCAACATGGCTCGCTCTGTTGCGAAAATCTTCGTGGCTGAACGGGAAAAACTAGGCTTCCCATTATTGAATCAGGAGGGCAAATAAGATGGCGAAAAATCTACTATTAGAAATCGGTTTAGAAGAAATGCCAGCCCACGTGGTTTGGCTAAGTATCAAACAATTAGAAGAAAAAGTCTCAAAATTTTTAGCAGAAAACAGCTTAACCTTCGAATCAATCGAAACCTTCTCAACACCTCGTCGGTTAGCGATTCGGGTGACCAATATTCCAGATCGCCAAGATGACGTCCAAGAAGAAGTTAAAGGCCCAGCGAAGAAAATCGCATTGGACGCTGAAGGCAACTGGAGTAAAGCGGCGGAAGGATTTGTCCGCGGGCAAGGCCTAACGACAGACGCGATTACTTTCCGTGAGCTAAATGGTGTGGAATATGTGTATGTGACAAAATACATTCATGGAAAAGAAAGCAAGGAAGTTTTAACCGGACTGTTAGATGTAGTGAAGAGCATGAACTTCCCAACTATGATGCATTGGGGCAACACGATGTTCGAATACATCCGTCCGATTCATTGGATCGTTGCTTTGCTGGATGAAGAAGTGATTCCATTTGAGTTATTGGATGTTACGACTGGCCGGACAACAGAGGGACATCGTTTCCTAGGCGACCAAGTTGAATTAGCTGATCCAAGAGAATACGAAGCGAAGCTGGAAGAGCAATTCGTGATTGCGGATGCTCATAAACGTCAACAAATGATCAAAGAACAAATCGCAGAAATCGCGGAAAAAAATAACTGGGTGATCGATCTTGATCCTGATTTATTAGAGGAAGTAACGAACCTAGTGGAATACCCGACGGCATTTGTCGGTGATTTTGAAGAACGCTTCTTATCCATCCCAGAAGAAGTCTTGGTTACTTCCATGAAGGAACACCAACGCTACTTTGAAGTACGCAACCAAGCAGGCATGCTGCTGCCCCACTTTATCTCTGTTCGTAACGGAAACAGCGTGAAGTTGGATAATGTGGTTAAAGGAAACCAAAAAGTTTTAGCGGCACGTTTAGAAGATGGCGAGTTCTTCTTTGAAGAAGATAAGAAATTATCCATCGAAGACTGCGTTGAAAAACTAAAAAATGTTACCTTCCATGAAAAAATCGGCAGCATGTATAAAAAAATGCAGCGGGTTGGCTTAATCAGTCAAGTGATTGGCGGACAAGTGGAATTGAGTGACGAAGAACTAGCTGACTTGAAACGTGCGTCTGAAATATACAAATTTGATTTAGTGACGAACATGGTCGGGGAATTCCCTGAATTGCAAGGAATCATGGGTGAAAAATATGCCCTATTGAAAGGTGAAAAACCAGCTGTTGCTACAGCGATCCGTGAGCATTATCTGCCGATCTCATCTGAGGGTGAATTGCCTAAAACAGCGATTGGTGCTGTTCTAGCGATTGCCGACAAGATTGACAGCGTACTAGGCTTCTTCGCGGTAGGCATGATCCCAAGCGGCTCAAATGACCCTTACGCATTGCGTCGTCAAACTTACGGGATCGTACGAATTGTCGAAGCACAAGGCTGGACCTTCCCATTCACCGACATGCAAGGAGCAATCGTGGATGCGATCAACGAGGATGTCTTAGATTACGGGATTCATTTCAATCGCGACCAAAAAGAATTTATCGAATTCTTCAAAGGCCGGATGCGTCAACGTCTGCAAATGTACAATGTCCGTCACGATATCATCGATGCGGTATTGGATTCTCACCAAGATGATTTGGTCAAAGTCTTCAAGACAGCGCAAATCTTTGATCAGCATTTGACCGATGACCACTTTAAAGAAGCGATGGAAGCATTGACTCGTGTTATCAACTTGACGAAGAAGATGGACCCGACAACGATCAACTTCAAAGTCGATCCTAAGCTCTTTGAAAATGACAGCGAAAAGGAATTATACGCTGCAGCCAAAGAAGCTGAAGATG
Source organism: Enterococcus sp. 3H8_DIV0648 (assembly GCF_002140655.1). Taxonomy (NCBI): domain Bacteria; kingdom Bacillati; phylum Bacillota; class Bacilli; order Lactobacillales; family Enterococcaceae; genus Enterococcus; species Enterococcus sp. 3H8_DIV0648. The sequence continues at coordinate 147,813 of NZ_NGLG01000001.1, forward strand.
AATTTGCGAACCAAAGCATGGCCGAAAATTATCAAACCTTGACGAATCTGCGTCCAGTGATCGAACGTTACTTCAATGAAACGATGATCATGGTAGACGATGAAAAAATTCGCGATAACCGTTTGAATCAATTAGCGATCATTGCGCGGATGGCGAATGCTTTAGCAAGTATTGATAAGATCATTACAAAATAGAAGAAAGCCTTCGAGTGGATTGCACTCGAAGGCTTTTATAGTATCAATTTCAATAATAGCGGAATATAGGCGAGATAAAGCAGAACCGAATAGCCTAATGATGAAGCCGCAAATTGCTGATCGGCATCATAGGAGCGAGCCAAGATCGGCACAGAGTTTTGGACTGGCATGGCAGCTTGAATAATGAAAACGGAAAGTATCAAAGGCGGTACGCTGATCCATTGACCTAAGAGCCAAACGATTAAAGGCGAAATGACATAACGTCCCACGATCACACCGATAATATCTTTGTTTAGTGTCAGATTTTTGATCCCGACATTGTAAATAATGATGCCAATCACAAACATTGATAGCGGGGTAGTCAAATTCGCGAGATAGTCTAAGAAGGTCGCGATTGAATTGGGAACATTGAAATTTATCAGCACAGCACACAAGCCAATCAAGAAACCCAGTAAAGCCGGAGAAAAAATCTTCTTCAAGATCGGAACTAGGTGAAAGTTGACTGTCGCCTGTTCGATTTTAGGATTGTCGCGAGCGATGAAGTAAATACCCAGTGTCCAAAAGATCGTCGTATTGACGATGTAATAGAGCAGGACATAAGGCACCGCCTGTTCACCAAAAATTGCCAAGTTGATGGGCAAACCGATAAAGATCGTATTGGAGCAGGTAAACATCGTTGAGAAGATTCCTTTGCGAGCAGGTGTAATTCGAAAGACGCGCCGATAAATAAAGCTGATCGCAAAAGTCAGCAGCATCGACAGGAGCGGGATCACCATTCCGCCAACGAGATGGAGAAATTCCGAGCGGGAAAAATTTTTAGTGATCGTCAAAAACATGTTGCAGGGCAAGGCGATCTGTAAGACCAGCTTCGAAAAGGCATCGCCGATTTGGTTCGAGAACCATTGCTTATATGTCAAAAAGTAGCCTATAAACATC
>NZ_NGLG01000001.1:149042-155801 GCF_002140655.1 Enterococcus sp. 3H8_DIV0648
ACATCAAAACAAAAATAAAAAAGATATTAATATATGCGGAAACCATTTTTTCACCTCGCATCCACTATACAGAAAAACACGGGCAGCATCAATCACTGATGTTCCCCGTGTTGTCGTTTTTATCTTGATAATTCAATAAGCCGGTCAAGTTTTCGATCTGTTCTTCGAGACTATCGCCGACCGTTGTGTCCTTGATGAGGATGCGTTTCAAGTCTTTGTCGATCACTCGCTTCAAGGATGTTTCATCCGCTTGTTTTGCTAATAAATTTTCGACGGATTCAAATGGATCGTGGGTGACGAGCTGGAATCCGTAAGAATTGTTCAGCAGCGAGTAACCGGCGATCCCAGTTGTTTTTTGGTAGGCCTTTGATAGCCCGCCGTCGATCACAAATAGCATGCCTTCGCCTTTGATGGGTGATTCGCCGCTTTTGACCTTCACCGGAGTGTGTCCGTTGATGATGCGGGAGTTTGGCGAATACAAAGCAAATTCCTCTAAGATCATCTGACAGGTCTCATGGGTGTCGCGAAATTGATAGTAAGGATTTTTGATTTCTTTATGGGTCTTTTTATCCGCAATGAAATAGCGCTCGAAAGTGGTCATGGCACTTTTGCCAAACTGGGGTGAAACCTTACCCGTCCAGCAATACCAGATCCAATCTGCCGCAGAACTATCCTTTGTCTGACTTTGACAGCCGGAACGAATCTGTTCTTCAAAAAAGTTCAACAGGTCTTTTCCGCCATAATCTTTTCCATCAACGTTAAGGGGAAGGAAGCTCCCATCAGCCTTTAACGGCAGACAACCATGGAAAAGCAGATGCTGATTATAAACCAGATACATCGAGCCTTTATCTAAAAGCAGCTGCATATGCTCCTGCATTTTGGCTGATTGCTGGAAGGAGGTCAGTAATGTATCCACCACATATTCTTCCTGCTCGGTCAGTTTATGGACATCCTTTTGCAAGGTTTGGAAGCAGCTTCCCTGTAAAGGATATTCTTTTCCCGCTAATTGAATCGTTTCTTTATCGAAATCAATCTTTTCAAGCAGCAAACGATCCTCCATTTGGAAGTCGGGATGCCGTTTGATCAATTGACCTTCTAATTTAAACTGGATAATCGACAAAGCCTGATGCACTTTTTCTAAGCTGTCCAAGCTTTCGATCGAATAGCTTTCACTGCTGTTTTTTTCCTTCGGTGTAAAAATCGGATTTTTCTGATAGTGTTCTTCCGCGTACATAAACAAAGGACGCAGGTTCAACGCATAGGCTTGTTCAATCTCGTATAGATAATTATAACGCGCGGCGATCCGCAACAGCGTCATCAGACAGGCACGAGAGCCTGCGTAAGCGCCCATCCATAGAATGTCGTGATTTCCCCATTGAATATCAACAGAAGGGTGCTGGCACAGTTTATCCATGATTTTATCCGCTTCTGGTCCACGATCATAGATATCGCCGACGACATGCAAGTGATCCACGACTAAACGCTGGATACTTTGACATAAAGCAATGATAAAGGGTCTGCCTTGTTCTAAATCCAGCAGGTGTGCCAAGATTTGATCGAAGTAGGCGGCCTTATCAGAATAATTTGTGTCAGTATACATCAGCTCTTCAATGATATACATATACTGCTTCGGCAAGGCTTTCCGAACTTTTGAACGGGTGTACTTGGTGGAGCAAAAAGCCAGCAGCTCTAACAGCTGACGAATCTTCTTTCGATACCAAGAACGGTCGCGGTAATCATAAAAGACCTTGTCTTCCAGCGCTTCTCGCGGATAGGCCACCAAAATCGTTAATTTGTCCTTTTCATGCTCTGTCAAACGGTCACCGAAGAGCAGGCTGATCTTTTCTTTAATATTCCCAGCACCAGTACGTAAAATGTGATCAAAGGCGGTGAACTCCCCATGAATATCACTGATGTAAAGTTCGGTTCCTTTGGGCAGATGCATGATAGCTTCTAAGTTAATCAACTCGGTCATGACCGCCTCCTTGGTACTAAATTCTTTTTCCAACATTTGATAATATTTTTCACGGGTCGATAGCATAAATCTGCTCCTTATTCATAATAATGATGGAATCTTTCTGCCGTGTATCCTTTTGCCCAATAAAAACCGATAGGAAAAGGACAACTTTTATAAGAAGTTGTCCAAATGTTCGCAAATCAATGTTGCGGATTCTTCGATCGATTTATTGGTGACATCTAGTGTGAAGGCGCCCAACTCATCGTAAACCCCTAGAGCATAATCTAGCTCCTCTTTGATGCGGTCGATATCTGAGTAGCGGGAATTTTCAGCTAAGCCTAATGAATTCAAGCGGCTCATCCGAATTTTTTTCTGAACTTCCGGTTCGATGACTAAACCAACGATCTTATCTTTTGGTACCGCTTTGATTTGTTCAGGCAACGGTACTTCTGGAATTAATGGCAGGTTGGCTACCTTGATGCGGTTATTCGCTAAATACATGCTTAGAGGCGTCTTTGAAGTACGAGAGATTCCCAATAAGACAAGATCCGCTTCTAAAAAGCCTTTCGCATCTTTTCCGTCATCGTATTTTACAGCGAATTCAATCGCTGCGACACGGTCAAAATATTCTTGGTTCAGTTTGTGTACGACACCTGCTTGCTGCAATGGAGCGACACCGGTTTTTTGGTGCACGATATCCATGAACTGACTCATTAAATTAATGTATTGCAGACCTGTGCGTTCAGCGAAGTCTTCGACGATCTGGGTCAGGTTGTCACTGACTAAGGTCGTTACCACAACGGCGCTGTCTTTTAAGGCATCGCTAAGAATACCTGTCAGTTCATCTTCATCTTTAGTAAATGGGAAACGATAAGACAAATCAAAATTCACAGTAGGAAATTGAGCTGCTGCGGCATTAACTAATTTCAGCGAGGTCTCGCCGACAGAATCAGAGATCATGTATAATGGGACACTTTTTTTCATTTTTTTCGCTCCTATCGATTGGTTTCAGTTTGTTTTGCTTGCTGCATAATATAATTGAAGATCCGTGATTTCGTGATTTTTCCGATCACTTTTTTCGAATCGTCTTCACTGACTACCGGCAGCGAATCCACTTGGTAATCCAGTAAGACCGCGCCAGCTTCTAAGATCGTGTAATCCTTCGTGCAGGTTTGCAGGTGAGGTGCACGGGTCATCACGACTGCGACTGGAGTGTTTTGCAGGTTGCTGTTTAATGATGCTCGCAATAAATCCTTCCGAGACAGCAGTCCAACGAGATGCTGCTCTTTGTCCGTTACATAAATCGAGCCGACATCATACATGAACATATTGGTGATCGCATCATGGATAGAGGTGTCTTGCGGTGTCAGCAGGGGTGACAGCATAATCTCTTCGACTTTTACAGAAAAGATTTTATCGAACAGAAATTGTTCGATACCCACACCTGTATAGGTGTAGCCAACTTTAGGACTCGCTTCTAAAATGCCTGCCATTGTTAAGAAGGAGAGGTCGGTTCGTAAAGTAGCATGTGAAATCCCCAAATGATCGGCGATCTTTTCGCCGCTCAGCGGTTGATCGCGTTTGACGATCTCGATGATTTTCTCTTGCCTTTGTGATAGATTCATAGGTCCTCCTAGTAATGCATTCGTTTTTCTTTGAGAAAAAATGAATTATTTTTATTCCTGAGCCATTCAAGCTCACCGAAAAGCGATGACTTGAATACACAACCTATTATACACGTAATAAGCATATAAACAACATGAATGGGTAAATAAACACATATTTAATAATTTGCAGAAATAAAGTGCAAATACTTTCTAAAAAAATCGTTTAGCAGTATAATTCTTTCTGTTGAGAAAATCCTAACCCGTTAGTCAAGGGGTCAAGACGCCGCGTTCTCAGCGCGGAGGCACGGGTTCAAATCCCGTACGGGTTATACAATGAAAAATGAGACGCTCTATTAGCAGGTTTGCTGATGGGCGTCTTTTTTCGTGTCTAAAAAGACCGAATCGATATGCAACTGTGAAGTTATCTACTATATACTAGGAATATCAAAGAGAAACAAGCTAGGAGGATGGCAATGGAACCAACGAATGTAAAGCAACTGTTGAAGCAGAGACCAAAGGCAAATTTAGGCTTTTATCCGACACCTTTTTATCGACTGGAGAATCTGTCTAAAAAGCTCGGGATCGATCTGTTTATCAAACGAGAGGATTTTTCAGGGCAAAGCTTATTTGGCGGAAACAAGATTAGAAAACTCGAGTATCTGATCGGCGATGCTAAGGAGCAAGGGGCGGAGTATATTTTTACATTTGGTGCGACCCAATCCAATCACGCGATGCAGACGGTGGAGGCCTGCCGCAAAGAAGGTCTAACGCCTATTCTCTATCTGGTGGCCTATGTTGAACCGGATGAAAATGATCTTCGCAGCAATTTATTGCTGGATAGAATTTTAGGTGCGGAGGTCCACGTCATTTTGAAGAATCCAGGCGAATCAGATGCTGAGGTGGATGCTCGTTCGGTCAAAATGGCGCGCGAACATATGGCTCGTTTAACAGAGAAAGGGTATTGTTGTTACGAGATCCCGATGGGCGGTGCGAGCTCAATCGGAACGACAGGGTTTATCGACGGTTTCGTTGAGATCGCGGAACAGGCGGCAGCAGTTGGGCAATCGTTTGATTATTTAATCCATGCAACAGGTTCTGGCGGAACGATGGCGGGATTGGTTGCTGGTAAAAAGCTGTTGGATCATCCAATGCGTGTTGTGTCCTTTGATGTGATCGGACATGATGCGAGCTATTTAGAAAATTCTGCGGCACTAGCGAATGAAAGTTTAGAACAGCTGGGTGCTGCTGATCGCTTGACCGCGGATGACTTTGAACATGACAACAACTATTATCGTCCCGGCTATGAGATGCCAAGCGATGCGGCCAATGACGCGATTCGTTTGTTGGCAAGAGAAGAAGGCTTGTTTTTAGATCCAGTTTATTCAGGGAAGGCTTTTGCCGGAATGCTGGACTACATCGAAAAAGGGATCATTTCACTAGGCAGTTCAGTGATTTTCCTGCACACGGGCGGAGCCACAGCGCTATTTGCGGAAAAAGAAATCTTGGGGAATTTGTTGGAGAAATAAATTATAGGAAAGTTTGAAAAGGAGTTAGGGATGGAAGAAAAATATCAAACCAATGATCTATTATCAATTACTGGAATGACGCGCGATACTTTGCGTCATTATGAACAAAAAGGGTTGATCCAACCCGAAAAGGATACCTACAATAATTACCGTCAATTTCGTTTTGCGGATATTTATCGGTTGCTGACGATCGATTTTTATCGAAAACGCGGCTTTTCCATCAATGAGCTGAAAAATCTACAAGAAAACTTTGCAGAGGTGGATTTTTCAAAATTAATGGAAAAAAAGAGTGCCGAAATGGAAGAATTTGTGCGGCACTATTCAGGGATTCTAGCTAGAATCAATAAGCTAGAGGAATTTCACCAACGTTTGCTTCAGCATGAAAATGATTTGTCGCTAAAACGCATGCCTCTTTTTGAGGTTTTAGGATCGTTTAGTGAATTTGATGCTTTCGCTGAATATAGTCAAATTTTGGATCGTTGTTCAAAGGAAGAGGACATTCTTTCTTCTATTATTCGCAGTTTTGAATTTGATGAAACGGGAATTACCCAATCCAGAATGCTGATCGTCAAAGAGGTTGGCGATAATCGGCTCGAAGATGGAAAAGAGTATTTGAACTTCCCTAAATGCATCAACACGATCGTTGCGGAAAGACTGAATGAGGAAGGCAGTGAAGAGATTCCTCAAAAAATGTTTGAGAAAATCGCCAACTTTGCCCATAGTAAAAAGCTGGTTCCCGTAGGACAAGCGTTTGTCCTGACTAAAATGATTACTTATCAGGACAACATAGAGCAGGCTGTTTTAGAAATATTTGCTCCGGTAAAATAGTCCCTTGACCTGGGTGTAACCCCCGCCTCTATACTTGAGTCATCAAGCAAATAGAGGAGATTTTTATTATGACAAAAACAGCAAGAAAGTATATTATTCGGACGTATTTGATTTTCTGGGGTGTTATCCTTTTGATTGGAGCAGTAATGTTTGCAACTAAAAGCCAACAGCCTTCAACTATTTTACAGATTCTTTCGTCATGGACACCAACGATTGTAGTAGTCGCATTTTGGAAAAAAATTCGTCCGGAAACAAAATTGAGCATGTTCATTAAGGAAAAGTTTTCAACTCCGCTGCAGTTAAAGACAGTAGGGATGGTTGTCGGGATTCATTTGCTTCTTTTGCTGGGTTCGCTGCTTATCATGTCGCATCTATTGAAGCAGCCGCTTCATGAGTTGATTATTTTGACACCAAGCTTTTTATTAATATCGGCGTTGAGCCATGTGGTTCGAGGGCCGCTAGGGGAAGAATTAGGCTGGCGAGGCTTTCTGTTAGAAGAATTAGGAAAAACACATCAACTATTAACCGCGTCAATCATTCTAGGTTTCGTTTGGTCAGGCTGGCATTTCCCATTGTGGCTGATGTCTGGATACAGTGGAATTGATTTGGTGTATTACATTCTATTTTTCACTTTGTGGTGTGTATCTCAATCGATCATCATGACTTTTCTTTACCAAAAAAATACCAACTTACTGATTCCAATGAGTTTCCATTTCTTTAGTAATTATTTTCTAGGATTGCAAAACAGCGAACTATTGGGCTTACTTAAAATCAATGCGAGTCTTTGCTTCATTGTAGCAGTCTTTTGCGGGGGTCTTTTATATAGAGGAAAGATAAAAGG
>NZ_NGLG01000001.1:156501-167216 GCF_002140655.1 Enterococcus sp. 3H8_DIV0648
GCCTTGAAGCATAACTTTTCATAATCGCAGGCATTTAGGATGGAAATCTTATTTTTTAGGAATATTCTTCAAAAGAGAAGGGATTTAGTAGTATAATGAGGAATAATTTGTGAAATGTTTGCTTAGGGTTGTTGCAATATTTTCATGAATGATTGAAAACATGTTGGATGGAGTGATGAAATGGAAAAACATTTGAAGAAGGCAAAAACGTGGAATATGGTGTTGATTGTATTATCTCTAATTTCTGTAGCCACAGGGATATTCGGTCTGCCAAAATCTTTAAATCCTAAAATGAGCAATTTTGAAGTGTTAGGAGATTATGGTCAGCAGATGTTTGATTATATGAATAATCCGATGACTAAAGTTATCTCTGTCTTATCTTTAGTTATTTCGATTGGTTTAGTGATTCTTTATTTTAAGGCGAATAAGAAACTGGCTGATGAAATTGCACCAACAAAAGTACCTTATTACGTTTATATTGGTTGGAGTATCCTAGGCTTAGCAATCAATTTGATTATGCAGCCTAAAATGGAAGTAGAAGGTGTCAACGTTTCCTTTGTGACCACGATCATCGGCGTTGTGTTCCAGTTTATCTTCCTGATCCCAGCTATTTTAGTTATCGTTCACCTATTTAAAGCAGACCCAGAGGAGTAGCCAATGACAAAAAAGAAAATGACGAAAAAGCAAAAGATCCGTTGGAGTATCATTGCGGGAGTTCTCGCGTTAGTGCTGTTTATCGGTGCCTTCGCCTATTCTCAAATGAAGAGCAACAATGTTAAGGATAATAAATTTCAAACAGTCACCTTGAAAAAGTCTGATCCATTGACCTTTAACGGTGTCGTGGAAGCGACTCATACACAGGATTATTATTTGGATCAAACCCTTGGAAAGATTTCTGAGATCAATGTTCAGGATGGCCAAGAGGTCGATTCAGGAACGCTGCTGCTAAGCTATACCAATACAGAATATCAAGAGCAGGCAGATGAACAAAGCACGAATCTAGATAAACTGAATCTAGCTGTATCAAACGCGCAGGAATCATTGGCGCTCGCGCAAGATAAGCAAGCCAAGGAACAGCAAAAATTGAATGACGCCATTACGAATTACAATAATACCAATGAAAATAGCGAAGAGGGCGCCGCTAAAAAGGAACAATACAAACAAGAACAGACGCAATATGAAAGCAGTTTGGATGCGGCCGCAGATGCGGTAGTTCAAGCAAGACAAGCACTGGAAAGCGCGAATGTCGAGTTAAGCTCGGCTTCACAAAGTGTGAATACGATGCGCGGTAAAGTCAGCTCAACAATTGCCAGCGCAGCAAAGGGAACAGCGTATATCAATGAAAAAGGCAAGAACGATCCGTCAGTGCCAGTCGTAAAAGTCGTCAGCAATGAGATCACGGTCGAAGCAAAAGCCTCCGAATATGATTATCCGCAGGTGCGTCAAGATGCGGCAGTGACGATCAAACCGATCACGACGAATCAAGAGATCGCCGGCACGATCACTCATGTCAATAAATTACCCGATCAATCCAGTGATGCGGCTAGTCAAGCGGGAGCAGCTGGCTCTGCGGCAACGAGCGCAGTGTCTAATTACAGCTTCATCGTGAAACCGACGGAGGATCTGCAATACGGCTACAATGTTCAAGTTGTGCTGCCGCTAGATGAGATTCGGATACCGAAAAAAGCAGTCAGAAAAACCGGCGACACCCAATATGTCTTTGCTTACCGCAAAGGAAAGGTTCGGGAAGTGAATATCCAAGCCGAAGATAAAGGCGATTATTTCATCTTGAAGGATGGTCTCAAAGACGGCGACCGCATTATTTCAAATCCTGACAAATCATTACGCGATGGTCAGGAATTGGCGGTGGATTAAATGATCGAACTGAAAAATATCAACAAGTATTACCGCAACGATGAAGAAGCGCTGCATGTTTTAAAAGATATCAATCTAAAAGCGGATGCCGGTGAAATGATCGCGGTGATGGGACCATCAGGCTCAGGGAAATCCACCTTGATCAACCTGTTAGGGTTTATTGATACGAAATTTGAAGGTGAATATCTATTTGAAGATGAAAATCTGGTTGCTACGACTGATGATCGCTTATCGAAAACCCGGAATGAAATGGTGGGCTTCGTCTTCCAGAATTTCAGCTTGATTGAAAATTATACAGTCTATGAAAATGTGGAGCTGCCGCTGCTTTATAATGGTTACGGCTTCCATCAAACAAAGGAAAAAGTCATGTTGGCCTTGGAAAAGGTCGGGATCGCTGACAAAGCGGAGAAGCATCCGCGCCAGCTTTCCGGCGGACAGCAGCAGCGGGTCGCTATTGCCCGGGCGTTGATCAATCAGCCGAAGTTTATCATCGCGGATGAACCAACGGGAGCATTGGATACGCATACCTCCAATGAGATTATGGAGCTGTTCAAGGAGTTGAATCGTCGTGATCATGCGACGATCTTTCTAGTGACCCATGATCCTGAGGTCGTTCCCTACTGTACACGTCTGGTCAAGATCAGAGACGGTGCGATCACTGAAGATAGGGCGGTGACCGAAGAATGAAGTTCTATGTAAATTGGCGTTCCTCTTTAGGATCGATTTTTAAGAATAAGAAACGCAGTGCCTTGACGATGTTTGGGATCATCATCGGGATTGCGGCAGTAATTGCCATTTTATCGATTGGCCGCGGCTTTGAGCGCGACACGATCGAAAGTTTAACTGCCGAAGAATCGGATAAGCTGGAGGTCGATATTAATTTTATACCCGGCAATGATGCCTTGTATTATTCCAATGTTGACATGATCCAGGCCTCTGATTTTAGCTTACTGAAAGATGTTGAAGGAGTCGAAGCGGTTTCCTATCCGAAAAACGATTTATCTTATATTTATAAAGAAATCAAGGTAAAGGATAAAACGAAAAATTATCGTGTGGGAGTTGTTTCTAAGGATGGCGAACCTGTCAGTTATGGACGAGCGATCAGTGCTTACGATAATCAAACCCAAAATAAAGTCATTACGATCGATGCTTCATTAGCAAAGGATCTCTATGGCTCTGCTAAAGGTGCAGTGGGTCGCGGCTTCGAACTCGATAAGCAGGTCTTTACGATCATCGGTGTCTTTCCGGCTGGTCCGGAAGAAACGATGTTTTCAGAAGGTACGACTAAAATTCTGCTGCCGCGTCAAACCTATATTCACTTCTTCGGAAACGAACAGGATACCAGCGCAGTAGTTCTCACTCTAGCGGATGGCAGCAAGCTGAATAAGGTTGCAGATAAAGCAATCAAGAAGCTGGAATCTGCTGGTGCGATGCGTCAGCAAGGGGAATACCAAGTTTCGAATATGGCGATGATGACCGATGGAATCAGTGAAGTATTAAGCAGTATCACCCTGTTCATCAGTGCAGTCGCGGGGATTTCCCTATTCATCGCGGGTGTCGGCGTCATGAACATGATGTATATCTCAGTGTCGGAACGGACAAAAGAAATCGGGATTCGTCGGGCGTTGGGTGCTACACGCGGGGCGATTCGTATGCAATTTCTGTTAGAAGGAATGACCTTGACGCTAGTTGGAGGAGTCATTGGCTATCTGTTAGGAATGCTCGTTGCTTATGCGATCGGCAGTGCGATGGATATCTCCGTATCGGTGGACCTGTTCACTGTTTGTCTAGCTGTCGGCGTTTCCAGCGGAATCGGCTTGATCTTCTCAGTCATGCCGGCTTCAGAAGCAGCCAAGAAAGATCTGATCGATATTTTGCGGTAGAGGCTGAAAGAATCATCATGAGCAAAAAAAGAATTCTTAGATACACTGAGCTATCTCAAATTTGAGGTAGCTTTTTTCTGTAGAAAAAGAAGTTTAGCAAAGGCTAAACTTCTAATTTTTCTTTCAGAGCTTCGGTTAGTGTAGCTGAAAAGTTGATTTTTGCTTCGTTGCCCAGATCGTTTAGATAGCTTGGGATAGTCAATGTTTTCTTGATTGGCTTGCTGTTAAATTTTTTGCGATAAAATGCTAGATCGATTTCAATTGGGATCAATAAATCTTCTGGTGCTACAGGGATACTCAGATGATCAGAGGGCACAGGAAAAGCTTCTTTTTCATCCTCAGCATTGATGAGCCAACCAGCAAGTAAGTCTTTTGCCATATAGAGTGCCTCGTGCATATTCTCACCAAACGTTGCGGCATTGTCTAAATCTGGAAACACAACGTTGATCCCATCCTCAGCAAAGTTGAACACGGCATAATAAATTACCAAATTGATCATTCCTTTCGAATCAGTATAGGAGATATGCTTTTTGAAATACAATCACTTTAGCACGTGCAATAATACGTGTAAATGTTGGATCAGTTTATTTCTCTGCTTTTATACTAAAGTTATCAAAGGGGTTATTAGTTAAATGAATGAACCTTTACTTGAGCTACGAAAAAAACCATCGCCGACCAGCGATGGTTTTCGTTATATAGACAGCACTAATATTAAAGTTTTCGCTGTCTAGCTTCACGAACTAGCTTTTCTATACAACGGTGTGACCTAACCAGTTGCTGCTAAATTAGCATTAAGCAGAACGAGCATATCGCGAGTAAGAAAATTTTGTTAAGTCTGAGAAGCGCCAAGTAGGAATAATCGCCATCAGCTCCTAAAGATCGCTGTATTTCTTGACAACTTATCAAAATTTTAGTCTTATTGCTGTGAGATACAGCGATCGTTTTTTGGAGCTGATGTGGAACAGTACCTACTTGGTGCTCAGCTAACTCCTAGCTAAGAAATCATTTTTCAAAAATCGTGAAAAATGAATCTGATTGTCGTTGCGCATACCATTCCACTAATCTCGCTAGTCATCTCTCAGTTGATGTGGATAAATTCTTGGCAGAATTTAACTGTATTTTCGATGACATACCATTTTTCTAATCACGCTAAAGCGTGGAGAAAAACTGGCAAAGCTGAGCGAGTTCGTGAAGCCTTTCTTAATTCTTCATTTTGAGGTAGACGCTTGCAATCTTTATGATTGTGCTTGGACAAATAATTACTTACAATTATGGAAAGATTAGTAATGTTTAGAAATAATTAGTAATAAATGATATGAAAATGTTTGCTATGCAGTTTGAGTGAATCATTGTTTAATCAAGTAAATTCAATACAGATTGAGTTTAAAGTTTGAATACCGTTTGTAGCAAAATTTTTCTTGTCCATCAAAATAAAAAAGAGGATTTAAAAAGGGGTGTCTCAGGTGAAAGAGAGTGTTAAACATATTTCTACAAGAAAAGAGCTGTATGATGAGATTTGGAGCATTTCTGCAGCTGGAGTTGCTAGGAAGTATGATATTCCTTATAAACAGTTTTTAGAACAAGTTAAAGAAGCGGATATTCCCATCCCAACTTCAGGCTATTGGGCGAAATTGTGGAGTGGAAAATCAGTAGATGTTATCGAGTTGGCCGGTAATCCCAATGAGCAAATAATCCTGAGTGAAAGCGAAACGGATTCAGATCAAAACCGCAATAAAACACATAAGGATTATAATCGTACTCAATTATACAAGGAAGTTTGGGAAAGACCAATAAAAGATGTCGCAAAGAAATATCACGTTTCAGATAAGACAATTCGTAAAGTGTGTAAATCTTTAGGAATTCCCACTCCGCCAATAGGTTATTGGTCAAAGGTTCGTTCAGGAACAAAGGTTAAGCGTCCCCCTCTACTAAAAGGAAATTATCCGAATGAAATTTCAGGTAAGAGAAATAAAGAATTGTCTTTTCCAGAAAAAGTAGCATCCAAGGGAAAACGAATAGACATTTTGAATGATCAGGAGTTTAAAAAAGTTCTTACGATTGCTGATCAAATTGAATTAACTGATCATGATGAAAGGATTAACCCTATAGTAATCCGGCAACAAGCAATAATTACCAACTGGCAAAAAGCCTACGCCGAAAATCTTAGTGAAGGGTTGGGAAAAGATGGGCTTGGTGATCCACCGATGGATGCTGACAAACTTTCAGAAGAAGGAGTTGCAAGAAGGAGCAGGATTGTAGATACCTTAATGAGGGCGTTAAGTTCTGAAGACCTTGTTACAAGCTCTGAGGAATCTTTTTTTTTAATAAAAGGAGCGGATGTGAGATATTCTTTTTCAGAGGCTAAAGATAAGGTACCTCATGTCCTTTCAGATAAAGAAAAGATGGAAATGTTGAAGTATGAAGAAGAGAAGAAACGCAGACCTTCAGCTTATAAACCGAAAATCAGAAAATATGATTACCATTTCAATGGGAAACTGAGTCTCAAATTATCCAATAACAAATTTTTTAGAGACTCTAAATCGACTAAGATTGAAGATAGGCTAGATGAAATAGTAATTGCCATTTATGAAGCAGCTGATTTTTCCAGAAAGAAGAGTATTAAAGAAGCTGAAGAAAGATTAAAAAAACTAGAAGCACTACAATTACAGGATGAGCAAAGAGACAGATATAATGCTGAAATTGATAATACAAACTTTTTACTAAATGAAGCTGACGATTATGAAAAAGCTCGTCGAATTAGAAACTTAATAAGTGCTGCCGAAAAATCAGAAAGTAAAGAAAAGTATTCGGAAGAATGGATCACATGGGCGAAAGCTAAAGCTGATTGGTTCGACCCAACTGTTGCCAAAGAGGATGAGATTTTTGGTATACGTAAGCATACAAAGAATGTACAAGATAAGAAATTAAAAAAGAAAGATGATTTCTGGTATTAGTAAAATGGATAGTCTGCAAAATCTCTAGCACTCGTGAAAATGAACTTTTAATTATTGCTCAAGCACTAATGATCTATATGGGTAGAATAAAGAACTACGATCTGTGAACTGAATATAAGCAATCCCCTTAGTCTCTTTTGAAGTCAAAGAAGGACTATGGGGATTTTACATTTCTACTTCATTTTGAAAAATAATGTATAAGGGTTTCATTTTACTACCAAATTAAGTATCTATTTGTGTAAAAGAAATTGACCTTTGAAAACTGAATAGCTTTTTCCTTAATTTCAATTGGGTAAGCAACTCTAGTTCTCATATAAAAAACACCTCCATATTAAATTCATTTTAACGTGAATTCAACTAGAGATGCTTTTTTATTTTGTTTCAGTTTACTGGGGCAGTTCCAATAGTTGCAAACAGCTTTTTTATTATTTACGTTTTTGTTTACCGGCGTTACGTCCATTGCCAGTATTGTTGTTCTTGTTTTTATTCTTTGGTTGATTGACTTGTTTTGGTTGGATCGGTTCCGCTTTTTTGATTGGTTTTGTGACCACTTGTTTTGGCGGATTCTTCTTTAATTCTTCTTGAATCTGCGCTTTGATACGAGGACGCATCAAGACGTTAGTGATAAAGGTTTGAAGACAGCTGAAGATACCACCGACTACCCAGTAAAGCGCCACTCCGGCAGGCGAAGTGAATGACATGAAGACGATCATCAATGGAGAGGCGATCATCATACTGCGCATTGTTTTCTTCTGTTCTTCTGGTACACCGATTAATGAGATGTATCCTTGCAGCAGGTAAGCGACACCTACGACGACTACTAAGATATAGCTTGGTTTCGCCAAGTCTATGCCTATGAATGTCGAATGCTGGATACCTTCTGAAAAACGAGCCGTGTAATACAGTGCGGAGAAGATCGGCATCTGGATCAGTAACGGTAAACAACCCATGCCGCCCATCATGCTGACATTGTTTTCTTTGTAGACTGCCTGCATTTCACGCTGTGCTTCCATTTGTTCTTCTTGTGTAGATGCTTGTTTTACTTTTTCTTGCGCCGCATCGATTTGCGGTTTGATCGATTGCATTTTTTCTGATTGAATCAAAGATTTCTTCGATTGGTTGATTCCCAAAGGCATAATGACCAAACGAACGATGATCGTCAAAACGATGATCGCTAAACCGTAAGACCAGTTGAAATTGTTAACCATCCAGTTAAGAAAGTTCTCTAGTGGAACAACCAGCATGCGATAGACTAGACCGGACGTATCAGGGGTCCCATCCTTATCCATTCGTACACAACCCGAAAGGAGTAAAAGAACACCCAAAAGGCCGGAGCCCAAAAGCCAATTTTTAAATTTTGTCATTTATTTCTTCCTCTGCTAATAAAAATTTATACAGGAAATACTATACTAGATAACACAAGGCTTTTCAATCTAATTCGAGAAAAGTAAGGGAACCTTGTCATTTTTTTAATAGACGACATTGAACTTATCATAGTCTTTAATGGCAGGGTCTTCGTATTGTTCAATATGCGAAACTTTGGCAAAGGGATTTTGCGGCTGTTTGACTTTTCCTAGAAATTCGGTGATTTGTTCTTTGGTACCAACGGCTTCGATGGTTACACTGCCATCGTCTTCATTCTTCACCGTACCAGTCAGCCCAATCTCGACGGCCATTTGATACGTGGTATAACGGAAGCCGACGCCTTGAACACGACCAGTAACATTTATATGCATCTTCATAAGAAAACCTCCTAATTATTTCTTATATCTATGATAACGATTTTTGCTGGTTGAGACAAGAATTCGCGTGCTATAATAACAGTCGGAGCTAACTCAGAGAAAAAATAATACCTAAAATAAGTGAGGCAAACATCTTGAAAGAGATTCAATCGAGTAAAAATACATTGATCAAAGAAACCAAAAAGCTGCAGCAGAAAAAATACCGCCAGCAAACCCAAAGCTATTTATTGGAAGGCTTTCATTTGGTCCAAGAAGCCAAGGCCGCGAGTGTCGTCTTAAAGGAAGTATTTATCAGCCAGCGGGGATTGAACGAATGGTCCGAATGGATCGAAGCGAACCTTGCGGATTACTATCTAGTTTCTGATGAGGTCTTGAAGGCTTTAGCCAGTCAGCCGACGCCTCAGGGGATGATTGCTGTGGCGGAGATGCCGCAGGAGGAACGCCTTGATTTTTCCGGAGCCTGGCTATTATTGGATAATGTGCAGGACCCTGGCAATGTCGGTACGATGATCCGGACTGCGGATGCGGCTGGTTTTTCCGGTGTCATCTTAGGACAAGGCAGTGCCGATCTGTATAATCCAAAGACCTTGCGCAGTACACAGGGCAGCCTTTATCATCTATCTGTCCAACATGGTGAGCTGGCAGAGATCATTCCGCAATTCCAACAAGCCGGCAGCCCAGTATTAGGTACAGCACTTGATAAAGAGGCGAAGGATTATCTAGCTGTGGAGAAAATGACGGATTTTGCCCTAGTCATGGGGAACGAAGGACAAGGCATGTCACCGGAGTTATTAGCGCTGACGGATCAGAATCTGTACATTACGATCAAGGGTCAAGCTGAGTCGTTAAACGTTGCGATTGCGGCCGGCATCTTAATGTTCCACTTATTTAAGTAAAAATTCACAATTTGGTAACTGTTATTAAGGAACTGTTAAACTTTATTCACAAAGACCTTGGAAGCCTATTCACCACTTTGAATGCGTGTTATAATGGGCGACAGAAACAGAGAAAAGGGGCTTTCTATCCATGGCAGAAAATTGGCGTGACGATGAAGAATACGTTTCTTATATTGAAGATTTATTAGCTACCGACGAAGTACAAAGATTAGCAAATTACACTCAGCATATGAATTCAACACGATTGGAACACTCTATTAGTGTTTCTTATAATAGCTACAAATTAGCAAAACAATTTAACGGCGATGCCAGAGCGACTGCTCGCGCAGGACTGCTGCATGACTTGTTTTACTATGACTGGCGGACAACGAAGTTCGATGAAGGCTCACATGCCTATATGCATCCGCGGATCGCTGTGAAGAATGCGGAGAAGATCACCGATTTGTCTGACCTTGAACGTGATATTATTATCAAACATATGTGGGGTGCAACGATTACACCACCGAAATATAAGGAAGGCTACATCGTAACAATGGTCGACAAATATTGCGCCATTAAAGAAGCCGCCGTGCCTTTAGTAGACAGATTCAATTCCTACAAAGCACGCTTAAAGAAAGAATGGAGTTAATAGAATCCATATTAGGCATCAAACAATTATTGTTTGATGCCTAATTTATGCGCTAAAACAGCTTTTGAAAGTGAGGACCAAGTTATCAAACCGAATATAGCAAAGCAACTATTTTTTGCCATCATGGGCACCTTTATCGCCGCTGTCGGTGTTCGCTTGATCGTTGTCAGCGGACTGGGGGCAGATGCGATCAGTACCTTAGTCTTAGGTATCCTGCAGCATGTGCCGCTGAAGTTTGGTACGGTGAGTATGTTGTTTAACGGGATCATACTGATCATCATCTTTTTCTATGACCGAAAGATGATCGGGATCGGCAGCCTGATCAACAGCTTTGGCTTGGGCTTTTGTCTGAATATCCTAGATTGGGCGGGAATTCTGCATACGATTCCCAGCGGTATGGGTTACTTATCCATCATTGCGGGTTCGATCGTTTTTGGCTTCGGGACAGGCATTTATCTTTTAGCCGATGCAGGCTCAGCCGCTTATGAATCCTTAATGATTTTATTGAAGCGGGGATTAAAAAGCTCAGTAAAGGTCGCTCGGATCATTTTGGATGCGGTGATTTTTTTGACCGGTTTCTTATTAGGCGGACACATTGGCTGGGGGACGCTGATCGTCTTATTATTGATGGGGCCTTCGTTAGAGATGACCCTGAATCAATTACCCAAGCTAAAATTCTTCCGTGTGCAGGAAGTAAAATAAAGTGAGAAATAATTTTCCCTAGTAAGTATAGGGGT
>NZ_NGLG01000001.1:169670-170543 GCF_002140655.1 Enterococcus sp. 3H8_DIV0648
AGTAAGTATAGGGGTTATTTGCTACAATAATAAAGGTTCATTTTATAGTAGAATCATGCAGGGACGAATGTTCACGCAGCAGAATTCGAACGTATAAAATAAGAAGAGGAGTGCTTATTAATGATTTCAGCAAGCGATTTACGTGCAGGTATGACTTTCATTCAAGACGGAAAATTGATCAAAGTTTTAGAAGCCAGCCACCACAAACCAGGTAAAGGAAATACCGTTATGCGGATGAAATTACGTGATGTGCGTACAGGTTCAACGTATGATACAACTTTCCGTCCAGAAGAAAAATTCGAAAAAGCGATGATGGAAACAAAAGCTGTTCAATACTTATACAGCCAAGATGATGTTGCAATCTTCATGGATCTTGAAACTTACGAACAATATGAAATTCCAGTTTCAACGATCGAAGCAGAAATGAAATACATCCTTGAAAATATGGAAGTTAAAATTCAGTTTTACGGCGACGAAGTGATCGGATTAACACCTCCGACAACAGTTGTCCTAAAAGTCGCTGAAACACAACCATCAATTAAAGGTGCTACTGTGACAGGTTCTGGTAAACCAGCAACAATGGAAACCGGCCTAGTCGTAAACGTTCCTGACTTTATTGAAGAAGGCGAAATGCTGGAAATCAATACACAAGAAGGCACGTACCAAAAACGCGCGAATAAATAATCAAGAAAGGCTATGCGAACTCGCTCAGCTTTTGAGCAATAAGACTAAAATTTTGATAAGTCGCTTCTCAGACTTAACAAAATTTTCGCTTATTGCCGATAAAGCTAGTTCGCATCGCTAGACAACGAAAACTCTAGTATTAACACTTTTAAATTATTTAAATTTAAGTTCAAGGAAAACGCCCTGATT
>NZ_NGLG01000001.1:172228-175027 GCF_002140655.1 Enterococcus sp. 3H8_DIV0648
GTATATAACATGACTAAAAGAGCAGACCAAAAAGAGAAGCGACGTCAAGCGATATTAAAAGCTGGATTAAGCCTTTTTATCCGTAAAGGTTATGAAGGAACAAAAATAAGTGACATAGCGGAGATGGCAGGAATGAGCGTTGGTTTGCTATACCACTATTTCGATTCGATAGAAACTTTACACGAAGAGTTAGTTACTCTTGCATTATCTGGTCGAACAGGACAATACTTTCCTGAATATGACAACTCTCTTGATTATTTTAGAAAATCAACGAATCATCTTTTTGAAATGATTAAAGCTGACAGCTTCGTAGCAGAATTGTTCGTATTAGTTAACAAAGCAGAACGAAATGAATCTCTACCAAACGAGATAAAAGAAAAGCTAAAACTAAATGATGTGATTACTACATCAATCACCTTAATTGAAGAAGGGCAGCGTGACGGGAGTATCCGTAAAGGTAATTCTGTGGCTTTGGCTATGGCATATTGGCTTTCTGTACAAGCTTATATAGAAATGCTAGCACTCAATCCTGACGTGCCTTATCCGGAAACTGATTGGTTTGTTGATATATTAAAAGCATAAAGTATTCAGATTGGAGGGAATGAAATGATTCTTGAAGCCTGCAATTATAGTAAAAGCGCACTTCTAAATAAAACAGTACTGATAACAGGTGGTGGTGGTGGGATCGGTTTTGAAGCTTCTCGCGCATTTGCCTACATGGGAGCCACTGTCATAATCGCAGATATAGACGCTGATAAAGGGCAACGAGCACAAGAAAAAATAAACGGAGAACACCATAGTGGAGAAGTTGTCTTTTATCCCATCGACATTTCTGATGAAGAGCAAATTGATGAACTGTGTACATCTGTACTAGAAAAATACACACATCTCGATGTTTTGATAAACAACGCCGCGGTTGTTCCAATGGGTGCTGTAGAGGCGGTTCCAATTGCTGATTGGGATTTGAGCTACTCAGTAAACCTAAGAGCGCCTGTGCTTTTCTCACAGAAGTTCATTTCTTCCATGAGAAAGAATGGCGGTATTATTGTCTTTGTGCCGTCCACACCGAATCCGCATATGTCAGCGTATGAGATTTTCAAGTCCACTCAAGTGGAGCTTTGTAATACACTTTCAGAAGAAAATGCCGGAACGGGATTAATTACATATTCAATAGTGCCTGGATTTGTAAAAACAGCTACGGCCATCAAGGCGGTAGAAACTGTTGCCGCTTCTATGGGCATTACATCGGATGATTTTTTTGCTTCCTATGAGGAACACATTGTAGATGCTGAGGTTGCGGGAACAGGCTATGCTCTTTCAGTAGTAAATGCAAAACAGTACGATGGAAAAGAAATCATCTCCTCTCAGGTGTTGATAGACAGCGGGATGATTGATAGAGAGAAGGAACAGTCAGAAGTGATGCCGGAACTAGTGGACTACGATAAGCTATCTTCCTTGTTTGCGAGTATTTCAAAGATTTTTTTTGAGCAATCTCAGAGTTGGAAAAAGAAGAAGTTATTCCAAAGGCAATTTATTCTCTCTGACTTCAAAAAACATATGGGAATGCCTGCGGATAGTTTCAATAATCAACTAAAAGACTTACAAAAACAAATTGATAATCAAAAATGGGGCGCATTTCTCAGCAGTAAAAAATTGTTCATGAGATGGCAGCGGTACTATGAGCACCAAATCAATTTACTCCAAAGTTATGAAAAAGACATTGTTCAGTTAAACAAGGATACTGAGATTCTAAAAAGTTGGATTAATATTTTGCAGGAGCTGATTGATAGTATGTAATATTCTTTGTCTGTGGTCATAAGACCAAGCTAGTTTGATAGACAAACATGATAAGGCGCAAATGTACCCAACTCACACTATGTTTAAGAATTAAAAACATCTTCAAAATATGCAAAAAAAAAAGACTGATGGTGCTTCTCATTTTAGAGGCATCATCAGTCTATTACTATTTTACGGAGAAGGAGAGATTTGAACTCTCTCGCCGATTTCTCGACCTACACCCTTAGCAGGGAAAAACAATTAATAGAATCAATCAGCGATAAGAACTGTTTCAAAATTAAACTCGCTGGGAATATGATTAGCAATCGAAAATTCGAAGATCCGTCCATCATCTAAATAAGCCACCTGCTCCACACTCATCAAGAAATCATTGTCAGTCAGATTCAAGTAGCTCTTTTCAAGTAGAGAAGGTCGGATTCCGGCAATGTTCACATGGGCACTTTTGACCTTCAGTTTTAAAGTATCTGAAATATATTTATAAATAGAGGTTTCTAATTCTTTCATCGTCAATCCAGTAATAACATTTGTAGGCATCCAAGTGTACTCAATGATTGAAGGAATCCCTTCAATTTTCCGCATACGAATTATTTTGTAAACCAATATTTCTTGACTGATACCAAGTTTTTCTGCTAGAGCTTCATCGGGAATTTCTGTGGAAAAACCAATAATTACCGACTCCACTTTGCCATCATAAACTGAAAAGCTGCCTGTTAGCGGTGAAAATTTTGTCAGTTTTCCATTTTGAAAATCTTTAACAAAACTCCCTGAACCCCTCCGACGAACAATATACCCTTCACGTACAAGTACATTGAGTGCTTTTGTGATAGTCAGTTCACTGACTTGGTATTTCTTTGCTAAAAGTCTGCCCTGAGGCAATTTTTCATTGATCTTATAGATACCTGATTCGATATCTTGCTTAATTTGTTGATAAATCTCAGTATATCTTTTTACCGTTGTTGACATCATTTTTCTCCTTCTAGAAAGTTCTGCAAAATTAGTATA
>NZ_NGLG01000001.1:175127-185604 GCF_002140655.1 Enterococcus sp. 3H8_DIV0648
AACGTATAAAACTATATAGTTTTTGTTGAAAGAAGGCGCTTTCTATTTTTGGGGATGTTTGGAGGTAGATATGGTTGCAGATTGATAACATGATTTTCTATTGAGCACTTATTTTAATTTTGCAGATTGAACGGAAAGGAAGAGAGTTATGGAAGGTATGGAAGAAATCTCATTTAAGATTATTGCGGCTGTTGGGGAAGCTAAGTCATTGATTATGTCGGCGATTGGATTGGCGAATGAAAAAAGGTTTGCTGAGGCAAAAGAACAATTGGCTGAAGCAAAGGAAAAATTCGTTGTAGCGCACAATGCCCATTTTGAGATGATCCAAAAAGAAGCAAGTGGTGAACAGGTGGAATTAGGCTTGTTGCTAGTACATGCAGAAGATCAGCTGATGACCACAAGTTTACTGCATGATATGGCAGGAAAAATGGTTGAAATGTATGAAAAAATGTACGAGCTTCACGATGAAAAGGGGGCGTAATGAATGAAAAAAGAAAATAAGCTGTTGAATGGAATCAACAACTTTGCAAGAAAAATGGCATCAATGATCTACTTCAGGGCGTTGCGTGACGGATTCGTTTCCACTGTGCCGTTTTTAGTGTTAGCCGGAGTAATGATTCTAATCAATAATATCATCATTGCGCCAGATACAGGATGGATCGCTGGGTTTGTTTCAGCAAACACATTGTCAACTTGGCAAGAACTAGGAAATAAAATTATTAATGGAACATTGAATTGCTACTCATTAATGATTGGTGCACTGATTGCAAATAGTTTGGCTAAGAATCGCGGAGAGGACAACCCTATTTTTAGTTCGTTAGTAACGATAGCGGTCATCATGATTTTCTTACCCTTGTCTAACTCATTAGTACCAAATGGGGCAGAAAAAGCAGTTGAAATAAGCGGCGTAGCACCTTTTTCTTATCTAGGAACCTCTGGAATCTTTGTGGCGATCTTTGCGGCGATATTATCAACGGAGCTTTTTGTCAAAATTTCTCAAAGCGACAAGTTGAAGTTTAAATTTAGCGGAAGTGGGATTCCCCCTGCTGTATCACAAAGTTTTGAAGCGATGTCTTCTATCATGATTACGTTATTGGTATTTGGTCTGCTTTCATTTGGGATTCACCAGCTGACGAACATGGAGATTCATGAACTTATAAACAAAATTATTCAAGCACCGTTGGTTCATTTAACGACGAGTTTACCAGGATTTATTGTTCTTTGTTTCTTTACCAATTTACTTTTTGCTTTGGGAATCCATCCAAGTGGGATCGTAAATCCAATCTTGGAGCCGCCTTTGCTAGTAGCGATGAATCAAAATACGGCGGCGTTCGCAAACCATCAAGAAATTCCTAATATTATTGTTCTTCCGTTTCGCGATCTTTATGGACACATCGGCGGAACAGGTTCAACGATCGCTTTAATTATTGCAATTTTCATTTTTAGTCGTAAGAAAGTTAACAGACAATTCGCGGGAATGGCCGGACCATTAGGACTATTTAATATCAATGAACCAGTCATTTACGGATTTCCGGTCGTGTTCAATCCACTTATCATGATTCCTTTTGTCTTGGGACCGCTGATTTCGTTTGTGATTGCTTACTTTGCTACGTGGGCTGGACTTGTTTCTAAAATCGTCGTATATGTACCGTGGTCAATGCCGCCAGTGATAAATGCTTGGGTTGCTAGTGGCGGAGACATTAGGAATGTCATTTTACAAGTTTTATTGATCGTAATGATGGTCGTCATCTATTTCCCATTCCTAAGGGCTTACGAAAATAGTATGGGAGTCGAAATAGAAGAGCCAATAACTGATACACCAAGCGTCGCTGTAGATTCGGATCATCAAGTGGCATCCTCTACATCTGCGACTGAAGTGTCAGAGGAATTTTCGGATTTCACAGATTTTATGTGATGAAATTGTCAAAGTATATTCGAGATAAAAATCAGGATAAATTTTTTAATTGGATTTTTTGGAGGAACCGTTATGGAGCATTTGAAGCAAAAACCATTTCCCGCCGATTTTTTATGGGGCTCAGCGTCTGCTGCGTATCAGATAGAAGGTGCGTGGAGTGAGGATGGAAAAGGTAAGTCCGTCTGGGATGAATTTGTAAATATCCCTGGGAAAACATTTAAGGGAACGAATGGAAATATTGCAGTCGATCATTACCATCGTTGGAAAGAAGATATTCAGTTAATGAAGGAACAGGGGTTGAAGGCTTATAGGTTTTCAGTAGCCTGGACACGTATTTTTCCTCAAGGTCGTGGAGAAGTGAACGAAAAAGGACTTCAATTCTATATTGATTTAGTCGATGAACTACTTGCGAATCAGATTGAACCTGTCTTGACTCTTTATCATTGGGACTTACCATTAGCCTTACAAGAGGAGTACGGTGGCTGGGAAAGTAGAAAGATCATTGATGATTTTGTTAACTATGCGGAAGTTTTATTTCATACATTTAAGGACAAGGTAAAGTATTGGGTGTCACTAAATGAACAAAATGTTTTCACTCATCAGGGCTGGCAAATTGCGACGCATCCACCGGGGAAAAAGGACACTCAGCTTTTCTATAATGTTAATCATATCGCCAATTTGGTTAATGCAAAAGTGATTCTGAAATTCAAAGAGATGAATATGCCGGGGAGTATCGGACCTTCATTTGCGTATACTCCTCAATATTCGATCGATAGTGATCCTAAGAATATTTTGGCGGCTGAGAACGCTGAAGAATTATTGTCAAATTTTTGGATGGATGTCTACGTTTATGGAGAGTATCCAAAGGTCATCTTACAGCTATTAAAGGAGCAGGGTGTCACGATTGATATTCAACCAGGAGATATGGAGCTGCTGCGTTGCGCTAAACCAGACTTTTTAGGACTAAACTACTATCGATCTGCGACGAACGCTTGGAATCCATTGGATGGAGTCTCTAACGCTGATGAGTTTCAAATGAATACCACTGGAAAGAAAGGAACGGCAATCGAAAGTGGAATTCCCGGAGTCCACAAGACCGTGGACAATCCATTTGTTGAAACAACGAACTGGGATTGGACGATCGATCCAATGGGGCTAAGAATAGCTTTGCGACGAATGTATAGCCGTTATCGTCTGCCTATTCTAATTACAGAAAATGGTTTGGGAGAATACGACAAACTAGAAGATGGAAAAATCCATGATCCTTATCGTATCGCTTATCTTAGTCAACACATAACAGCCATTCAAGAAGCGATTTCAGATGGAGTCGACGTGATTGGTTATCATACTTGGAGCTATACTGATTTGCTAAGTTGGTTAAATGGGTATCAAAAACGCTACGGCTTCGTCTACGTTGATCAAGATGAATCAATGGAAGGAACGCTTCAACGAATCCCGAAAGATTCCTATTATTGGTATAAAGAAGTCATTCAAAGTAATGGAAAAATAATTTAAGGGGGAATTATCATGGCAAATATTTTATTGTGCTGCAACGAAGGAATGTCTACATCATTTTTAGTCAAGAAGATGCAGGAAGTAGCAGATGCGAATGGATTAAAAGTAAAAATCTGGGCCGTTTCTGAACCCAAGGTAGATACAGAAAGCAAAGAGGCGGATGTGGTGTTATTAGGTCCGCAAATTGCATTTATGCGTGATACGATTGCTGAGCGGTTAGGAACTAGAATCCCTGTTCAAGCTATCAATGCAGAGGATTTTGGTCGATTGAATGCAAGCAAAATTTTAAAAGAAGGATTAATGTTGATCCGAAAAAATCGTGAGGAAAAAGGCGAATAAGAAAAGCAATTAGCTTTGATTTGGAA
The DNA here is from genome assembly GCF_002140655.1 of Enterococcus sp. 3H8_DIV0648. NCBI lineage: Bacteria > Bacillati > Bacillota > Bacilli > Lactobacillales > Enterococcaceae > Enterococcus > Enterococcus sp. 3H8_DIV0648. The sequence goes on from NZ_NGLG01000001.1 coordinate 178,923, forward strand.
GGAAGAAGATTATGACAGTAACTATGGGCTTCATTGGATTTGGAAAAAGTGCCAATCGGTATCATTTACCTTACATCACTATTAGAGATACCATGCGGGTGAAAAAGATCTTTGATTTAAAAATTAACGAAGAATTAGCAGCGCCATATCGCGAAAAGGGAGTCGAGTTTACTACAGATATGGAAGAGCTGTTGGCTGATCCAGAGATTGAATTAGTAACGATCTGTACGCCGGCACATACTCATTATGAGTTGGCAAAGAAAGTGATTCAAGCAGGAAAATCAGTTATTGTCGAAAAACCATTTTGCGATACCTTGGAGCATGCCAAAGAACTATTTGAGCTTGGAAAAGAAAAAGGGGTATTGGTCAGGCCCTATCAAAACCGCCGATTTGACGGAGATTATTTAGCAGTGAAACAGGTGATAGAACAAGGCTTTTTAGGCAAACTTAATGAAGTGGAAACACATATTGACTATTATCGACCAGGGAGCATTTCTGAGCCTGGACCAAAAGAGAATGGCTCCTTTTATGGGTTGGGTATTCACCTAATGGATCGAATGATCGCTCTTTTTGGCCGTCCAGAAAAAGTTACCTATGATATCCGCAATAACGAAGTGGAAACCGGTGTAGATAATTACTTTGATGTCGATATGCATTATGGGCACACATTTAAAGTAAAAGTAAAAACCAATCACGTAGTGGCAAGCAGTTATCCACGTTTTATCGTTCATGGAGATAACGGTTCATTCATAAAATACGGCGAAGATCAGCAAGAAAATGACTTGAAAGCTGGAGTAATGCCTGGTTCGGCAGGGTTTGGCGAAGACTCAGTGATGTACTACGGTATTGCACGTTATCGAAATGCTAATGGAGACTGGATTGAAAAACAAATCAAAACACCTGTGGGCGATTATGGCCGTTACTATGATTCTATCTATGATACATTAAAGAATGGGGCACCACCTTTGGTATCTGAGGAAGAGGCATTAACCAACATTCAAATTTTAGAGGCTGGTTTTAACCAACCTAGTCCAAGCATCTACACCTTGGAGGAGTTAGCATGAAACGAATTTTAGCATGTACTGCTTCAGATTACGGACAAGCTTCCACTGCTTTGGAATTAAAAGAAGCAATCAGGGCATCAGAAGGAAGAGTCATTTTAACAGACATAGCAGCCGAAACGGCACCACTATACCCTGAAGTAACCAATGGTGAGATGGCGGCAGCTTTTGGTGCGGATTTATTATTGCTTAAGGCGATCGACGTTCAAAAAATGTCAATTAGTGGATTAGGCGAGATTGATCATCTGTCGCAATTACGCGAATTGACTGGCACAGGAGTAGGGCTCAATTTAGAGATAGCAGATGGACTCTCACCTTTTAAGCAAGTCAATAAAGAATCCATTCAAGCAGCACTCGCTAAAGGGCCAGATTTCCTTTCACTGACCGCTTATGTGAAGCCGGAAGCAACGGCTGAACGTATTCTTTCTGATATTCTACTTACGCGAGAATCTTATCAAGGCTTATTGATGTTGAATCCTGTATACAGTCATGGAATGGATATGTCATTAGATACTCTATTGAGCTATGTAGAAGCTGGTGTTGATCTACTTGTGCTGCCATGTCCTGGCGCAGTTGCTGGAGTGACTGAGTCGAGACTTTCGGAGATCATTTCAGCAGTGAGGAAAAAAGGCGCGCTGGTTTCTTGTACAGTTGGAACGTCACAAGAAGGAACAGATAAGGAAACAATTCAGCAAATGGCGCTTTCTGCTAAGCGCGCCGGAGCAGATGTTTTTGAGTTGGGGGATGCTGGAGTTTCTGGTATGGCTGTACCAACGACGATTTTTGAGGCTTCTGTGGCTATTCGTGGTAGACGACATACATTAGTTCGCATGGCACGTTCGGCAAATCGATAAAGGTAATTGATTAAATAGTTAAACGCCAGACAAGTAAAGTTTGCTTATCTGGCGTTTTGAGTCATGTATTGTATTTAAGAAGGATCAAATATACTTGCAAAAAAACTGCTGAAACACTAACGTTTCAGCAGCCTCTTATTTTACGGAGAAGGAGAGATTTGAACTCTCGCGCCGATTTCTCGACCTACACCCTTAGCAGGGGCGCCTCTTCAGCCACTTGAGTACTTCCCCAAAAGGAGGATAAGGGATTCGAACCCTTGCACGGTATTACCCGCCTGACGGTTTTCAAGACCGTTCCCTTCAGCCGAACTTGGGTAATCCTCCAGTAACACTAACGGTTCCGACGGGATTTGAACCCGCGATCTCCTGCGTGACAGGCAGGCATGTTAACCCCTACACCACGGAACCTTCTTAGCACAAAGAATAGTATACCGAAAGATAACGTCGACTGCAACAAAAAATCAACAAAATAAATAACGGGTTCGCCATACTTTTATATGCCTAAATACAATGAAATCAATGACAAATATACGGATTAAACAACAAAAACAAGCGGAGGTTATTGCGGATCATCTGAAATTTTCAACTCCGACATTTTTTATAATAGTCCAGATAGTAATTTTCGTTTAAATATAACCAAAAAAATTTTCTCTCTGCTAATTCTGATGAAGACAACCATCAATAACCATATTTGGCTAGCCATAAAAAGCAAGTTATCCAGCCATTTTTTGCGATCGGACAAATTATTGTGGTGAAATTAAGAAATATCCTTATACTCAGTATCATTTAGTGGTAATATTTTCTTGAGATAGAGGATTAGAAGAGGAAAAATAAGCGGCAGATGGGGTTAAGATTGAACTATTCTTAGGGAGGAAGGATCATGGACTTTCGATCAGTTTTGGGTATTACGAATAAACGTCGTTTGGCATTGCTGGAAAAATTGTATTATCGTCGCGAAGGCTGGTCAAGTGATCAATTAATGAGTGAGTTGAACTGTTCGTTGCCGATTCTATTAAATGATATTGAACTCATTAATGAGGGGCATCCCAGTTTTCAGATCGTTAAAACAAAGGGTCTTTATTACATAGTTGTAGATAAAAAAGTTAGTTTAGGGAATTTGTATGCCGATTTTTTGAATAGCTGTCCAGAATTTCAAATTATCGAAGAGCTGTTGTATGAAGAGTGCGAAAGCATTACTGGATTAGCCAAAAAATTATATTTAAGTTCATCGAACACGCAGCGCTGCTTAAAAAAGATCGAAAAGGCATTGTTGGATGCGGGGATGGAGCTGTGCTATCGTCCATTGCGGATTGAAGGAAATGAAGGGGAGGTCCGTGATTTTTACTATCATTTTTATAGTGAGCGGCAGAGTGCCTTCGAGAGTACATTGCCTAAATTACCGACAGAGCACTACCAGATCATGGAGCTGTATGTCAGTGATTTTGTCACGGAAAACCAAATTCACGAGAAATACGTTTTTCAAAAAAGGCAGGTCTATAATATGTACGTCAGCTTTTGGCGAATAAAAAGAGGCCATGAATTTCCTAAGGACCAATTACGGACTGAAGGAATCAATCTGCCGCAGGGAGAATCCTATAAGGCGCTGGCACAAGCGGTCAACGAGAGATTAGATATGGAGTTGACCCCGGCTGTGCTCCGTGATGCACTTTGGTTAACTTTTTCTGATTCGGTTCTTTTCAGTGTGCCTCATATCAAACTTGCTTTGACTGATAATTCGAAATACCAGCAACTATTTAACCAGCACTATGAATTGGTGGAAAACTATAATAGGATGCTAGGCTACCGTTTCAGCCGGGATAGCAAAATTAGTTTAGCGATCGTTTTATCAAATGATTTCTATATGCATGATCCTCAAGGTAAATATATTTGTTTCTTAAGAAAAAATCGCGAGGCATTTTTGAAGGAAGTCTCTAAAGTCTACCGCAGCGGTGTAGAAAAGATCAGAATACTGGTCCAGCGATTTGTTCACAAATTTCAGATGTATCAGGAAGAAGACTTTGTCCTGAACTATATGTACCTGCTGATTACGACGGAAGTGGACAGCTTGGAATGGCTGGCAGATCAGGAACCTATGCTAAAAATCCTGCTGCTATCTGATCTATCACCCACGGAAGAAACCTTTTTAGCAAAACAAATCACCGATAATATCTATGGCAACTTTCGGATTGTCAATTTTGAAAAGCTTTCCGGTGGAATACCTGAATTATATCGAGAGCTGGCGAAGTATGATTGCTTGATCACGACCGGTTCTTCGCGAGGCTTACCGGAAGACTATCCAGTCGTCGTCATCGATCCTTTCTTAACATCAGAAAGCAAACGCTGGATACAAGATATGATTAGTGATCTGGGAGAGAAGAAGAGGGCGTCTCGGCGCTGAAAATACCTGAACAAAAGGCGCTATCATTTTGATAGTGCCTTTTGCTTGTAATATTCAATTACACTAAGTGATTTTACAAACAAATGCGGTCATTTCCTCTGCGGTTTCTAGTAATCCACCCTTAATCCATTCTGATAGTATACCGAATAGCCCAGCAGCCGCATATTGTGATAGATAGTTTGTGAACGCGGAGGTATCTTGCATTTTGGATTCCCAGTTTTTAAAAAAGTTTGTCATGGCAATGCGATGCTGTTCATAAAACATGTGTATGAGCTTAGCATTAATCAGAACAGAAATAAAGTCACTTTTCTCTTTGAAAAAAGTAAAATAAAGAAGCGTAATATCATATTTACTACTTATGTTAGACATCTTCATTCTATCCATAATCTCATCAAAGAGATCATCCAAATAGCCAACTAAAACATCATCTTTTGATTGATAATTTCGATAGAAGGCCATACGTGATACCCCTGCCATCGTAGTAATTTGTGTAATTGTAATCTCACTATAGCTTTTTTCCTCCATAAGCCTCATTAGCGCAGTAAAAATACTTTCTTTACTTATTTTCTTTTGAATTTTAGGGTAAGTTTCTTCCATACTACAACCGCCCTTCTTAGAGTATTATAAAACAATGCGCATATGGTTATAAGTGTAACACACAGGTATCTGTTACAGTTTCTTGTTTATGTAACAGATACCGCCTTTATTATTGACTTGGTGCTTACACCAAGCTAGAATCTCAAATGTAACGTTGCAAATGTAACACATAGTAACTGATCCTGTTTTTATGGAGGCGCAATACAATGGAAAAAACAATTCAGCCGGAAAAGAAATGGAACACAAATAAGATAGCGAATCAAACAGGGAAAATAGCCATTATTACAGGCGGAACAGGTGGAGTAGGATTTGCTGATGCAAAAGCACTTGCTTCAAAAGGGGCCAAAGTCATACTTTTAGGACGCAATCCCCAAAAGGGAAAAGAAGCCGTCAGCAAAATTAACCAAATGTATAAAGATGCGGAAGTTTCATTTTATTCTGTCGATTTAGGGAATTTGGCAGAAGTCAAAAGTTTTGGGAAGGAAATGTGTCAACAATTAGATCGCTTAGATATTTTGATAAACAATGCCGGTGTAATGATGCCCAAGCAGAGAACGCTAACGTCAGATGGATTTGAGCTGCAATTTGGTACGAATTATTTGGCTCATTTTGCATTAACTAGTGAGTTGTTACCTTTATTGAAGAAAACTAAAGGGGCACGTGTCGTAACTTTGGGCACTCTTCCCGGTAATTTTAGTATTGATTTCGAAAATCTTCAAGCTGAAAAAAACTACAGTGCATGGACAGCTTATAATCAATCAAAACTGGCAGAAATCATATTTGCGTTACATTTACAAAGATTAAGCGAACAAAACAACTGGGGTATCTCAAGTATGGGTGCACAACCTGGACTTGTAGCGACAGGCTTGGTAACAAAAGAAGCAGGGTCAGACACAACTCTAATGGCAATTGGCCGTGTGATGTTTAAAATATTCCCATTTGTTCGGCAAACTGCTGATAAAGGTGCACTGTCCACTCTCTATGCTGCGACTGACCCGCATGCAAAAGGAGGCGTGCTGTATGGTCCCAACGGAATGGGAGAAGTATCGGGATACCCTGGGCTGGGAAAAATAAATAAAGAAGCGAAGGATCTAAAAATAGCACAGCGATTATGGGATATATCACTCAACTTAGCAAAAGTAAAATATTAAATAGAAATGCTCGCCAAATAGAAGGCATCATCCTGATTAATACGGTGCCATTTGTATTGTCAAATTGTTTTGGGAGGTATTCTTAGACAATCCAGACAGTTTTGAGCTTCGACTTCTTCAAGATAAAAACAACTCGAACATCTTTATACTCATGGAAAAGTGGAAGAGTATGTATACCGTTGCGGCACATGGCAAGCAAGATTATATGACAGAATTTGTGGCCCAAAAGGATGAATTATTTGATACCTTGATCGAGCATTGGTTCAAGAGATTTATCCGATTAACGAATTAGAATAGAGGCAGGCTAGGAATTTTCTTAGCCTGCCGCTTTTTGTCTAAGAACGTACGAAAAAGATTTAATTTTAGTTGAATATCTGAGCAATGAAAGAGATTTAGCTGTTAACTATTAAAAAATATTATGAAATAGATCGTGTTTTTCCGTTATTTTTAGCTGAAACGGCTGGACTTATTATTTTTAACACTAAAAATTATTATGGGGTCATATCCCCATAATTTAGGAATTTCTGCTATATAAATCTTTATTGGTGACTAATTTACGAGTTTTTCTCTTTTTACAAGTTATTATATACCCATTATTTTTATAAAATATAAAAATAAGGC
>NZ_NGLG01000001.1:186155-187163 GCF_002140655.1 Enterococcus sp. 3H8_DIV0648
TACAAATCTAAATAAGACAATTCTATTGGTAGACTTAATGCCTGTCTCTTATACACATCTAGATGTGTATAAGAGACAAAATAAGGCATCCTATAGTTGTTCTTTTATTGCTAACTGTCATGGTATGCTTAAGGTGTAACAAAGCTTACACTTGTTTCTTATACACATCTAGATGTGTATAAGAGACAGATATAAAAATAAGGCATCCTATAGTTGTTCTTTTATTGCTAACTGTCATGGTATGCTTAAGGTGTAACAAAGCTTACACTTGTTTCTTAGTAAGAGTAAAGAGAAAAGGAGGAGTATACTATGTCGAAATGGACTGCTAAATTGACTGTTACTAATACAACCGATCAGGATTTAAAGTTAGTATACAAATACGTTAATGCACGAAACGCAATTGTTTCGTTTCCAACGAATATTCCTGCCAAAAGCAAAGCTGCTTATGAAGTGATTACTCCACACGGAGAAGCAGCAGGTCCTGAATTTAAGATCAGTTTAGTTGCACAGGGGACGGATACCCAAAGATCCTTAGGGTCCTTCGATTTTCATGTGGATATTCCTTATTGGTCGCCAAAAAATACGCTTAACTATCATTGTAATCGTGACTTACTTTGTCAGGTGATTCCCGGCATGATTTACGATCGGGATCAGAACTACAATGGTGAAGTAATTATCAGCGCGCTTGAGATAACGGATATGGTCAATAAGAAAGTCTTGAATGAAAAAGTTCAGGCCAACAGCTTTAACGAGTTTTAGTAGATGCTAACGTATAACAATTAATAGCTATGTGGCGGTCTTATTCCAGACTTCAATCGGAGTAAGATCTGTCTCTTATACACATCTAGCCTCATTAGCGCAGTAAAAATACTTTCTTTACTTATTTTCTTTTGAATTTTAGGGTAAGTTTCTTCCATACTACAACCGCCCTTCTTAGAGTATTATAAAACAATGCGCATATGGTTATAAGTGTAACACACAGGTATCTGTTACAGTTTCTTGTTTATG
>NZ_NGLG01000001.1:187263-194418 GCF_002140655.1 Enterococcus sp. 3H8_DIV0648
ATTTTCATGTGGATATTCCTTATTGGTCGCCAAAAAATACGCTTAACTATCATTGTAATCGTGACTTACTTTGTCAGGTGATTCCCGGCATGATTTACGATCGGGATCAGAACTACAATGGTGAAGTAATTATCAGCGCGCTTGAGATAACGGATATGGTCAATAAGAAAGTCTTGAATGAAAAAGTTCAGGCCAACAGCTTTAACGAGTTTTAGTAGATGCTAACGTATAACAATTAATAGCTATGTGGCGGTCTTATTCCAGACTTCAATCGGAGTAAGATCGCCGACTTGCGATCTGGGAACTTGTTTAGAGAATGGCTGTCATACAACTTGGAAATCAACAGTTAGTTTTTAGGGTAAAAAAATAATTTTCTGTGATTAAAGATAATTTCTTTCGAATTTTTATTAGTAATAATAAATGGTATTATTAATCACTTTGAAATTAGTGTAAACTGTAGTTATATTTGGAAAGGCTATCAAAATATAATAATGGAGGGTTACAATGAAAAAATGGGTTGTTTTTGTGGTGTTAGGGGCAATTTTAGCAGGGTGCGGATCTGGTGGAGCAAAGGAAGCGAGTATATCGGAGTCAAGTACAGAAAAAAGTACAGAGACAACTTCCTCAACCAAACAGTCGACCGCTAAAACAAAGGCGTCCAGTGTTAAAAAGAAGGTTACATTTAAAGCTGCGGACTTCCAGATTGAAGAAGCAGCCTATCAAATTAAGATTCCAGATAACTGGGAGGTCACATCAGAAGAGGATTTTGATTTTTATGCTAGTGATGAAAATAATCCAGAAGTAATTATGATTTATGGCATGAAAAAAACTGATTTTGAAGGAATCGATGCCTTCAAAAATGCGATGATAGGTCAAATTGTTTCAGACGAGGATGTTCAAATTAAGGAAGAATCTAGAAAAGAAGTCCCGTATCAAACGGCACATTACTCAGGGTATTTATACACCGTTGCAACGGTGTCTGACGGGGCGAATGTGGGAATTCAGTATTATTTCTTAGAAACAGAGGCAGACTATGTCGTAGTCAATATTGCAGGACTTCCTTCTTTCTATGATAGAAATGCCGAGACTATCACTGAGATGCTGAATTCTTTTGTGTCAGTGGAACAGATGAACACTCAGAATTTGTAAAAGCAACTAACGGTATCAGAGAAAGATAACGCTGATACCGTTTTTTTGCATGATCTCAAGTGAGTCAAAAAAGACTTGGATATACGATAACATTTACAAGTTTGGCGGATAGAGTATTACCTGCTCAAGCACAAGCTATCAACAAGTCGATGAGCGCGTCCTAATCGGCGTCAATAAGGCTTTCATCAAAAAAAGTACAGAAAAGGTCTCTTTTCTGTACTCCCAAAACGCTTGAATTAAACACCTCTGGCAGGCTTTGAAAACTGTAAAGCTTGACGGTAGTGCATTTTCACCAAGCATGATTACCCAAATTGGTAATGCAGGATAGCTTTTAACCGTCTTTCTTTAGGAATCAATGTTTGCACCTGATCTTTGCCATAGCCAACGATCATTTTTTTACCTTTGATCGCAAAGGGCTTTCTGATCAGCCTTGGATTTTTCACCATTAGTCTTACAAGTTCTTTGACTGATAACGAATCAACTGAATCCTCATCGAGATTCATATCCTTCATTGCTCGATAGCTGAAAAGGTCATCGAAGCCATTTTCGGTAAAGCTCATGATATTTAGCAGCTCATCTTCTGATAATGGCTTTGTATCAATATAGCGTTCTTCATAGTCGATTTTTTGTCGTTTAAGCCATTTGATCAATTTGCGACTTGAACTATTGTTTTTCTCTACATAGATTTTTAACAAAATAAATTCCTCCATTTCTACTTTCACTTGTTTACGTTTGAGTGAGACGTCTAACCAAAATAACTTCAGCACCATCTTTTTTATGCTTGGAAGAATTCATTTATAACTAGGAAATTGCCTGCTAAGATTGAAAATCTAGCGAGCGGGATTATTCCTGATTTTTCCGTTGATGTTGACAGTGGAAACAAGTTTAATATACCGCTCTTACAATATGTTGTCAATGTAAACATTTTGATTGTTTTTCCTTTTTCTTTGTGATAGGCTTTTTTTATGAAGAATATGAAGAAAACTCACCCTTACCACCACGGAAATTTACGCGTTGAATTACTGCAAGTAGCCCAAAAAATCCTCTTGGAAAAAGGGGTAGAAAAGGTTACGATCCGAGAAATCGCCAGAGAAATCGGTGTTAGTCATGCCGCGCCGCAACGCCATTTTAGAAATCGCCAAGACCTGTTAGATTCACTGGCAGTACAAGGCTTTTCCCAATTGGAAAAGGTGTTGAAGGCAGGTTCTCTTGATAGTGAAATACCCTTGTTAGAGCGCTTAAATAATGCGGCCTTGAGCTTTGCGCATTTTGCTGCAGACAACGCCGCTTTATTTGAGTTGATGAATTCTAGTAAGTGTTGTGATGATAAATTGGGAGTGATGAAAGAAGCCTCAGAGAGTGCATTTTGTCCGATTCTAGAATTGATTATCAGCGGGCAGGAGCAAAAAATAATTCAACCTGGCAACCCGCTAAAAATCGGGCTGGTTCTATATGCGACCCTATTAGGTATTACGACCATGGTGAATCGTGAATTGATTGAACGTGATAGACTTGATGATTTTGTACTAGACTCGATGGACCATTTTTTAAAAGGCTATCGGTATTGATTTGTTTACTAGGTGGATAGCTGTGATTAACAGTCAGAATATCAGCAGAAGAAAGTCAGTGAAGTTTGGGACGAAGAGATGCACTCTTTGTCCCAAGCTTTTTTTATCATGAATCCGCAAACCACGGATGTCTATTTTTTTCCAGTCGTCATGGCTCCTGTCTGCTCATTCAATTCCCAAAAATACAATGAGGATATTTCTTCACCCAGCTAGATGATTTTACTACTTTAGAGTATAATAATCGTAAGTAGTAAAAACAGGAGGTTGTCATGATGTTTCTTGGAAGAGAGAAGGAGCTTGAGGCTCTTGAACGGATGTACCATAAAAAAGGATTTCAAATGGCGATTGTTTACGGTCGGCGGCGGATTGGAAAAACTGCATTATTAAATGAGTTTATCAGAGAGAAGAATGCACTTTATCTACCTGCAGAAGAGGTGAATGACTCGCTAAATTTACAGAAATTCTCAAAATTAGTGGGGGAGAAGCTTGGGATCAGAGGGTTTCCAACTGTGGATGATTGGAACAACTTTTTTTCTATTATTAAGGAACAGTTTGGAGATGAGCGTTTGGTACTCGTCATTGATGAGTATCCTTACGCCGTATCAGCGAATAAGTCCCTCAACTCTATTTTGCAGCATGTCATCGATTATGATTTTAAAGAGACAAATATTTTCTTGATTCTCTGCGGATCATCAATGAGTTTTATGGAAAACGAGGTGTTAGGCGAGAAAAGTCCTTTGTTTGGTAGAAGAACAGGTCAATTAAAATTAAGTCCAATGGATTATTATGATTCAGCAAGATTCTATCCTAATGTTAGTGATGAGGACAAGATAAGGTACTATGCATGTATTGGTGGAACCCCTTACTATCTCTCATTGATTGATCCAGAGTTGTCTTTTGCCGAGAATCTCAGAGAACTCTATTTTGTCATCAATGGTTATCTACTTAATGAAGGTATTCTGCTGATGAAGCAAGAGTTTAGAGAGCCGGCGAATTATAACGCGGTCTTGCAGGCGATTGCTAGTGGTTCAAACACACTTGGTGAGATTGCAGGTTTTACAAAGTTGAAAAGCAGTCTGATCTCAAAGTATCTTGTTACGCTGCAAGAATTGAACTATATTGAGCGCATTACCCCATTTGGCTCCAATCCACTTAAAGGGAAGACAAGTCAATACCATATTACTGAAAACTTCATAGCCTTTTGGTATCGCTATGTCTTTTCAGTTAGGGCAGAAATTGAACGGGGGTTTGGAGAGTACTATGCTGATTTGGCGCTCAATGATTTGTCTGATTTCATCGGTCCGATATTTGAAGAAGTGACTCGACAATATTTGCGAAGACTCAATGAACGAGGCCAGCTTCCATTTGTTGCTAAGTCATTTGGAAAATGGTGGGGAAAGGACAGAAAAGGCAACGTTCAGGAAATAGATGTGGTCGTTGACTCGATAACGGGAAAAGAGCTGCTTATTGGTGAATCTAAGTGGCGGAACAGCTTTAAAGCAAATAAAACAGTGGACGTTCTGGATGAACGAGCCGCACATTTTGATACTTATACTACATATAAGTACCTGTTCTCAAAATTCCCAGTTAACATCGGAACAAGACCAGATATTGTCACCATTGCTATTGCTGATTATTTCAAGTGATGCTAGAGAACGCCTGGCAATAACAACACAAGAACTGTGGAGCGTACAAATCTAAATAAGACAATTCTATTGGTAGACTCAAGGCGGTCTATCCATTTTCTCTTTCGTCACGGTAGATCAGTTTTGAGCAAAAAAAACAATAGCATTAATTTCGGAATTATGTTTGTGGGCTTTGCCTTAACTGGTTATTTTGGTCCAGCAGTGATACGAAGTGTTCTACAACGCGAAGCCTTTATCAAAATGTGTCTATTACCACCGCCATAAACCACTATGAAATACCTGCGACCGTTAGAAGATCGCAGGTATTTCTATTTTCAGTCGTCATGGATCGCGCCCACTTAACCAATGATTGACAAGGGCAACGACCAATCCCACAAAGAGGGGAGCGAGGACATAGCGGATCAGCTCACTCAAATTATCACCTCCTTTCCAGATGGGAGGTCGACGACGTGAATGGGTTACCTACGCATAGTTAGTTAGAGAAGGGCAGAATTTAGTCGCGATCGGCGGGATCATGTGACCGAATCTTCGGTCCTTCTTTGTTTGGGCTGTTCCTTCGACTTAACAGTCGCCGAATGAGTCCAACCTGCTTTTTCTTGTCGATCCGTTTTTCAGGCGGTTCGGCAGGCTCAGCGGCAACATTTTTCTCCTGAAGTAAGGATTCTGCTTGAAGGAATCGATCCAACTCGGTGACTCGTTCCTTTGTAAAGTCCTGATAGCTGTAGCTATTTGGCATTTTGTAAGAACCAGCCGACTGCTGAGGGACAGGGATTCCTTCTATAGCCAATTGCATCGGAATTACTTTGTTCGTGGATACTTCATTTCCTATTTTTGACTCAGACTTTTGTGCTAAAAGTGTGGGTAGCTGTGCAGAATTTAGCGTAACCGCAGGGATACTAGCAGAAAGCTTATTATCTGTTATTGTGCTTTTTTCTTCGATTTGTGGATTATTTTCTATTAATGAAAAGTGGTTAACTTCCTCTTTTTCTGCTGGGTCTTGCGTGGACACTTCTTGCTGCGCCACAGTTGGCAAAGCCATTTCTTCAACTTCTTCACTAGCTTTCTCAACATTCTCAACAGGAAAGCAGGTGGGCTTCGCACCACCCGATGCCTTTCGATCAAAAACAGGTGTGACAGTCTTGTGCACATACTTGGCAGACACCGAAGAATCAAAGAGCTTCACACCATTTGCTTCAAAAATTCCCAAGGTTGCTAAAAGATCGCAGCACTCTTCAATGGTCTCATCTGATACGCTGGTATCGATATTTCGATAGGTCCAGACGTGTTTCCCGCCGATGCTGTTGTTAAACGTCGCGACTAAATTCGTTGTTTTTGTAATCATTTTTCTGCTCCTTTCTCCTCTAATTTTTGCGTAGGTCAAGTTATTGCGTAGATGTGGTTCGATCAAGTGACGGCGGGGACGATTCAGTTGCTTCTTCAGGACGGACAAGTGAAATAAGAGAACGAACAAGTGATGCGGCCTTTTCGCCGAAGCTGCGGACAGAGAACAATCTCAGTGACAAAATTTTCCATTCAAGGTCTAAAAAATAGTCTTTAAAATAATGAAAGAACCGCTTCATGGTGCGAGTAGCTTTCGTATTCAGAAACAGGTAGCGAACAAGATCCTTTAGAATGTAGGCAAATTCCTGCGCTCCAAGTTGATATCGTACGCGTAAAGTCAAAATGTATTTAATAGTGACTGTGCTGTTTTGTGTAAGTTGATAGAACCATGTGATCCGTTCTTCCAGTGTTTCAGACTTTAATGAGAATAATTGACGATGATCGAGAGCGAGGTCTTGTACCTTCATTCTGGCTCGCATCCTTTCTAATTTTTTATTAATAGAAGCGAGCGACAAGTTCGTCGCTCGACCTCAAAGAGAGTTAGGCTTTCTTTTTAAAGATTTCCGTTTCAGTCGTTTCGACATAGTTTGCACCATCGACCGTATTGAAAAGCAATGCGCCATCTTTTTCGAACAGCTTCACATTGGATAAACGGTCTAATAAGTCTTCGATCTCCGTTGAGCTTTTGGTCGTTGTAGGATTGTCAAAGCTCCAAGTTTGACTTCTTCCTTCACTGGTTTTGAAATTTGCGACAAGTTTTAACATTCATTTTTCCTCCTATTCGTTTATTTAGAGTAGCGTGTCTGAGTCGTTAAAATCACGCTGTCTAAGTAACTGTCGTCTGGCGACAATGCAGTCATGATTTCGCCAAGCTCAATGATTTGTTCGCTGGTTGGGTTATCGATGATGTTTTGGAAACTGATTTTCTTTAATTTTTCTGCTCCTTGGTCGACTAAGACCTGTAGTTTGTTGCTTAATGGTTGGATCATCTGTTTTTCCTCCATGTGGTTTTTTGTACCGGCCGGTGACTAAAAGATAAATGATTTGTCAAAAAAATACGAACCGCAAAATTGCAATTTACCCTCCAATTTTGCAGTTATGAAACGAAGGAATAGGCTTTCTAGACTGTTAATAGGTAATTTTGAGAGGTAAAGTGCAATTTTGTGACTTGAGAAAAAGAAGTAGTATTTGTTATATTTAAAAGTTTGATCTCCTAAAACTGTAGTAAAAAGAGGACGAAAAAAGACCGAATGGAGGATTTCCATTCGGTCTTTTTCATGAAAAAGTTAGCTAATTAGTGTTAAATCATCTACCACAAATGTTTGATACAAATGTAGTGAATAGGCTTTCTGGTATTGCTGAACCAGTTCACCAAAAGGAATCGAAAACTGCAATAAAGCTGCTCGTTTACTTAATGAGTGAGAAAAAGGTGTATTAGGAACCTCCAGATA
>NZ_NGLG01000001.1:197077-198505 GCF_002140655.1 Enterococcus sp. 3H8_DIV0648
AAATAACACTGCTAATAATTATTTAATTATCTAGGCTTTTTAGGCTTTCTCATGAAAAACCATAGAGAATAAACCGTCTATTGAGCCGTCAAATTAGGAGGAAGTGCAACATGCGCAAAGGTGAAAATATTTATTTAAGGAAAGATGGTCGCTGGGAAGGGAGATACCCTAAAGGCAGGAGAATTAACGGAAGAATAAAATACGGATATATTTATGGAAAAACTTATACGGAGGTTAAACAAAAGTTGTATCCGTTAAAAATTCAGTACAAAACATTACAACATGTTCATGGATATTCTGCTGAAACTTTTGAGGAATGGACAAGAGAATGGTTCGATGAAGTTCAAGATGAAGTTAAACCATCAACCTTTTCAAGTTACTATTACAAATTGAAAAAATATATTTTTCCCGTGATCAAAGATGTATCCTTAAATGAAATCACTTTGGATACAGGAAAGGTTCTTCTAAAAAAACTTCAAGGAACCCTTGCTAATTCGACTATTCAAGTAATCTTTCGGATACTTAATAAATGTCTGAACCATGCAAAGAAAATCGGAAAGATCGTTTCAAACCCATTTTCAGATCTAAAGATACCGAAAGCTAAGAGTATTAAAGTAAGAGCTTTGACCTTATCTGAGCAAAGAAAAATCATGCAGATAGCTGAAAAAGAAAGAAGAGGATATGGCATTCCGGCCCTTCTAGCTTTGCATTCAGGGATGCGGATTGGTGAGATAGCCGCACTGAAATGGGAAGATATTGATTTTGAAACGGATCTTATCCACGTTCAGCATACTTATCAACGAATCAAAACGATTGAGTTGGAACAAAAGACACAATTAATTTTTGCAAATTCTAAAACAGAAGCCTCTGTTCGAGTGATTCCAATGGGCTCAGTATTGAAACAATTATTAACTAAGCATCGTAGACATTCGAAAAGTGAATTTGTTTTTTCTACAAATGGACATCCTTGTGAGCCAAGACTACTTACGCATCATTTCCATAAAATCTGTTCAAAGGCGAAATTGACAAATATTCATTTTCATCAGCTACGCCACACTTTTGCGACGCGTTGTCTGGAAGCAAAAAAAGATATTCCGTCAGTTAGCGCTCTTTTAGGACACGCTTCAACTCAAATGACATTGGACACTTATGTAGATGCAATGCTTGAACAACGGTATCAAGTGATATACGAGATGGAGAATTTAATAGGTTAGTTAGTATGAAAACGCTATTTTTTTGAAACAATCTGATTTTCGGGTATTCTTTTTTTACTTTCTGAGAAAGCGCTTACTTCGTTTGCTACTTCCATTCAATCTGACGTAATTCTTATTATATTTAATATTTTTTAAAGAAAAAGAATTGGTTATTTTATCTACTTCATTCATAAGCCGTCATTCGTCGTCAAAAAGCACTCAAAACCCTAATGTC
>NZ_NGLG01000001.1:198605-200489 GCF_002140655.1 Enterococcus sp. 3H8_DIV0648
CTCTTGTCCATTCCTCAAAAGTTTCAGCAGAATATCCATGAACATGTTGTAATGTTTTGTACTGAATTTTTAACGCAGACAACTTTTGTTTAACCTCCGTATAAGTTTTTCCATAAATATATCCGTATTTTATTCTTCCGTTAATTCTCCTGCCTTTAGGGTATCTCCCTTCCCAGCGACCATCTTTCCTTAAATAAATATTTTCACCTTTGCGCATGTTGCACTTCCTCCTAATTTGACGGCTCAATAGACGGTTTATTCTCTATGGTTTCTGTCTCTTATACACATCTAGATGTGTATAAGAGACAGATCTTGAATTTTCCCTATATTTCTCGCAAATACTATTTCATTATCATTATTCTGAAACGATGTATATGTGTTAGATCCTGCAGCCTCCAGAATTTGTTTTATCTGATCATTACTAGAATTATTTGGAACAGACACATAGCGCAGTACATGACTTTCAGATCCTGTAAAGTTCCCCCAGTTATATAGAGAGGTCAAATCAGCCGTAGGAGCACTCGTATAGGTAAGTAAACCTGGATCTCCGTTATCAGAGTATAAATCCTCATGGTTTTTACCAGTGAAATTAATCACAGTTCCTGAAGACACCTTATTTCTACTTATTTGTACCCTATTTTCCTCTTCATCCATTAACTCTAGATCATTGAGCGCTCTGTATAGATTGTCACTATTAATATCTGAAAAAATATTACGAATTGTGTTAGCATTCGATGCATCAGCCGTTACACTGCTTAGGATTTGACCACCATGTTTACTAATGTCCTTTTGTGAAGTAACAAGTTCTCTTGTTATTCCTGCGACCTCATAAACTATTTTCGATTCTGAATATCCACCGTTAACTATGGCAAATGCCGGTCTTGCATATCCAGTTCCTGAAGCCAAACCTAGGCTAAACTTTTTTTCTCCTTCAATTTCATTAGTAATTGTAATTTCTGCGCCATCAGAAATCGTTGAAATTATTCCAATGCCATCAATTGCTGTCTCTTATACACATCTAGATGTGTATAAGAGACAGAATTAGTGTTAAATCATCTACCACAAATGTTTGATACAAATGTAGTGAATAGGCTTTCTGGTATTGCTGAACCAGTTCACCAAAAGGAATCGAAAACTGCAATAAAGCTGCTCGTTTACTTAATGAGTGAGAAAAAGGTGTATTAGGAACCTCCAGATAGTCTAGCGGACGCTCACCAGTAATCACGATCTGGAAGCAATCTCGCTGAAGTGTGGCCAAGGCGCTACAGGTGATTTCTGTTCTAGCAAGAATACTACGGCGAGTGAGCGGTAAGAGAATCACGGGTCCATTATCCATAAAAGCATAAGTTTCTCCATCTATCGTTTGAAGCTTGTAGATTTTGAGCGGATTGATCCAAATGGTATGATAACCGCCCTCTAGCGGACATAGCGCAAAGAAAGGACAAATCCAAGGAGACTTATATTGACCAAAACAACCAAAAGATTTGAGACAAGTACTCATGACCGTATAGTCAGCAAAAGAATACGCAGAAGAAAAGTGCTCTAATGTTGTAAAGGCGCTGTTAGGGCTGTAGTAAATATCTTCCTCCGAAAAGACAAGAACACCTTCTTTTTCTGGAATAGTGATGATACAGTCGATTTCATGAACCTTTAAGGAATCGAAGGCTAATGCTTGATTCCAATAGATATCCCATTGAGAAGACCCTGTCTCTTATACACATCTAGATGTGTATAAGAGACAGATAATAAATGGTATTATTAATCACTTTGAAATTAGTGTAAACTGTAGTTATATTTGGAAAGGCTATCAAAATATAATAATGGAGGGTTACAATGAAAAAATGGGTTGTTTTTGTGGTGTTAGGGGCAATTTTAGCAGGGTGC
>NZ_NGLG01000001.1:203869-210182 GCF_002140655.1 Enterococcus sp. 3H8_DIV0648
GGGTATTCTTTTTTTACTTTCTGAGAAAGCGCTTACTTCGTTTGCTACTTCCATTCAATCTGACGTAATTCTTATTATATTTAATATTTTTTAAAGAAAAAGAATTGGTTATTTTATCTACTTCATTCATAAGCCGTCATTCGTCGTCAAAAAGCACTCAAAACCCTAATGTAGAAGGGTTTTGAGTGCTTTTCTAGTTTTTTGCAAGACCAAGAACAAATAGGCTCTTTTTTTACATGTTTTGATAATTTTTCTAGTAATTGATTAATGACAAAATAATTTGAAATGGTAATTCAATTTGTTTGTAATGAATTATTTACTTGTTACATAAAAACAATTGTTGTTACCTTTTTAGAGTTTGAAACAGAAAACAACGGGAGGTTTCTATGAACATTGAACGGTATAAGCCCAAAGTGAACTCTTTTCACTATCAAGCAAAAGAAGAATACGAGGAGTATGAAACCAATTTCAAAATACACATAACTCCTTTAAGGATAGCGTATCCTGCGGATCAGGACAATACAAGTACTCTGGGAATTCGGTTAGATTTTGACATGGTTTTTGAAGAGTTCGTGATCTCAGGAAGCTTAGGTCAAGTCAATCTATTTAAGGACCGCAGAATTGAATCTCAAGAGGATCTAACCAAGGAAGAGCTGGATGAGTTATTGATGCCGCTCTTTCTGTTAGTTAAGCGACTAACTTATGAAGTAAGCGAGATCGCCTTAGATGAGCCAGGGGTAACGGTTCAGTTTGATCAGATCAACAACCAATCAATGGAAAATGTCAACGGCAAAGAAGGGTGAGTTTAATTTGGTAAAGAAGAAATACTATCAACGGCATTTGAAAACAGTCTATCGTTCAAAAAGAAAGCAGCCGGAATTTGTAAAAACAGGAGTAAAAGGAGCGACTACTTTGATTGGGTCTGCTTCGATTTTATTAAATAGCGCGCCAGTGGCTTTTGGAGCTGAGGAAGTATCGGCTGAAAACAATGAGCCAACGATTGAACAAACACAGACAGCGAATGAGTCAACTACTACGGAATCAACGACTCCGGAAAGTCCGGCCGAACCGGTTGAACCAACGGAACCGACCGAGCCGACAGAACCCGTTGATCCGACAGAACCAACTGATCCGGTGAATCCAATAGATCCTGTTGATCCAGAAGAACCGACTCAGCCTGTTGAACCGACTGATCCAGTCAAACCAACGGAACCGACCGAACCAAGCAAGCCGGTGAATCCGACAACACCGACTAAGCCAACGGAACCAGCAAAACCAGTCGAACCAACAAAACCAAATGAAACGACTAAAGAAGCACAACCAGCACAACCTGCACAAGAAAAAGCGCAACAGGCGGAAGCGGCAACAGCCGAGCCAACGCCAGCACCTGTGGAACAACCGATCGTCAGCCAAGTAGAGACACAGCCTATTACGAATCTCGTTCCTTCAACGACGGAAGCAAGTGACGGAGCGATTCATTTTGAAAAGGATGAGTCAGTAGAAAGCTTCATCAAGAAGATTGGAGAGCCTGCTCGCAAGATCGGTCAAAAGGAAGAGTTGTATGCATCAGTGATGATCGCTCAAGCAATTTTGGAATCTGCCAGCGGAACCAGTCAGTTAGCTCAAGCACAGAACTACAATCTATTCGGGATCAAAGGGAGCTATAACGGCAAGAGCGCGACCTTCAATACCCAAGAAGATACTGGCGGAGGCAACATGACTACAATTCAAGCGGAGTTCAGAGCCTATGAAAATTATGAAGAAAGCTTTGAAGACTATGCCAAGTTGATGAAGGAAGGTCTATCCGGCAGCAGTGATTACTATAGCGGTGCTTGGAAAGCCAATGCAGAAACCTATGAAGATGCGACGAAGTTCTTAACAGGTCGTTATGCGACAGACACTTCTTATAACCAAAAGCTGAATGGCTTAATCGAGACATACGACTTAACAGAGTATGACAAGGAAAAAGCTGAAGCAGAGATTAGTGCTCAAGGCTTCGCGGTTCCAGTAGAAAATTACACGATTTCTAGTCCGTTTGGTGCAAGAGGCGCGGAATTCCATCGAGGTTTAGACATGGCGGCAGCTCAAGGCGAACCTATCTATGCTAGTAAAGCTGGGACAGTCAAGGTTGCGGAGTTTCATTATTCATGGGGGAACTATGTAGTGGTTGAGCACGAAGATGGCATGACGACATTGTACGCGCACCAGTCACAATATGTCGTAAAAGCCGGTGATCAGGTCGAACAAGGGCAGATTATTGGTTATGTGGGAAGTACCGGAAACAGTACGGGGGCTCATTTGCATCTTGAGGTGTGTCGTGATGCTTCCTTGAGTCAAGACCAACTAATTGATCCTGCATCAGTTCTGTTTTAGGGAAATGTTATGAAATTTGATGTTGAAGGAATCAAGAATCTAACGTTCCCAAGTGGTGCAATGGGATATAAGAAAAAAGATGTCGATGATTTTCTGATCTATGTCGCCAAAGACTACGGTTCATACCAGCGTCAATTGGAGAAAAGCAAACAGGAAACAGAAGAAGCTGAGCAAGAAAAGCAGGAGCTGCTGAAAAAACTAGAAGAGCAAAAAGCGGCAGATGCAGCAACACTTGAGAAGTTCAAGCAAGAAAACCAAGCCTTGAAGCAGCAGATCACTTCGCTTCAAACGGAAAGCGTCTCAAATAACTTAAATGAAGACACTGCCTTATCGCTGGCACAAAAAGTAGCCTTGCGAATTGAGAAGCAGGCGAAGGAAGAAGCCCAAGAAAAACTGATGCATGCGGATCGTTATTACGAAGAGCAGGTGAGAAAGCTGGAGCAAAAGCGCAAAGAAATTAGTTCAGAAGTCGTGACCAGTCTTTCTGAATTGATCGGCAGTGAACGAATGATCGTAGCTTCCATCGATACCGTCAAACAGGAGTATGTGCGATTGATGAATGTGATTCGTGAGAATTACGAGGATTTAACCGATGAACCAAACCATTAAAAAAGAGGAGGAGGGAAGCGCCGATGCATTTTAAACCACTGGATATCCGAGGTCTAACATTTCGCCGCCGACTATTCGGCTATCGGGCCGGAGATGTCAAAGATTTCATGAAGCACGTCGTTGAAGACTATGAAGCCTATCAGGTCAAAGAAAGTGAAATCGTCGTCTATCAGCATGAACTAGAGGAGAAGCAGGGACTCATCGAAGAGCGTGAAGGGACGATTCACCAGCTAAATGAAAAATATGAGCAGCTGATGGGTGAGAACGAACGGCTAAAGGAATTTGAACGAGAAATTCAAGAATTGGAAAAAATGAAAGAGCTGGCTCAAATTACAGCCGATGCTGTACAAGCTGAAGCGAAGCTGCTCATGGAACAAGCAGAACAAAAGAGCGCTCGTCTATTGCAAGAAGCAGAGAGTACCAAGATGAATCATCTATTGAATGTTCAGATTGAACTAGGGGAATTGATGAGTGAGCAGGAACATCTCAATACGCAAATCGCCAATAAGAAGATGGAGTACTTCGAACTAGAGCTGCAATGTGAAGACATGCTGGCAAACAAAGAACGAGTGGCCAAAGAAGCACAAGTCTTGAAGCAGGAATTCTTAACACTGCGCAGCAAGCTGATCCAAAAATATGCGGACGGACTCGATGAATTTATCGAAGAAAATCAGCTGTTGAATCAGCCGACGAATGAAGAGCAGCCAAACAATGTAATGAAATTAACATCGAAACGGATCGGCTAGGAGGAGAGCGCAGTATGAATTTCGATTTCTTAATAGGAGTGTTCGACTTCTTGGCAAAGATCAAAATACGAAGATATGTCTTTGTTCTCATGGTAGCCATGATGACGATCAGCTATCTGAAGGTCCGGCATGAGCGAAAGAAAATCACGCAGGAAGAAGAAGATGCACTGATTGAAGCCACCTATCAAAAGGATGAAGACGGTTTGTACCCGTGGGAAGCGGACACTAATGATCATCCTGATCGTGTTGGAAAAAATAGTATGCCGATCAAAAAGACCTGGGGCGCTCAACGAGGCAAATGGTAAGCAATAGAAAATTAGCGTAAGGGGAGTATCTGTGAAAGAAGTCAGTATTGAAAAACTAGCCAAACAACTAAAACTCGTGTCAATCGAAACGAAACAAAAGCATCTATTCCTCTCTGTGTCTAACGGAAAAGAACGCGCAAAAGTCAAAAATGTTCGCGGAGAGACATTGGAAGACTGCCTAGATTGGCTGAAGCAGGAATTAGTGAAAGCCGATGCAGCAAATATCCGTGTAGATGCAGTAACACATATCGAAGAATACAGCTATGCAGATTTAATGAAGCGGTTGTCCTTAGTGCAGCGGAACAATTATTTCCGCACAGGGATCGCCTTCGATCGGAAGTTCCGCACAGCGTTTTTAGGCGAGGAAATCATGGGAAGCGCCTTGATTCGCCCATCGAAGAATCACAAGGTCGGCTTCAATAATCCAGAATTATCTATCAATATGCCGAACCTAGAAAGCTATGTACAAAGAAAATACAATGCACCATTAAAAGACAAATTGAAGCAAAAGACCTTCTACTTATTCACGACACAGGGCTTCTACTTTGAAGCTGGTGAATGGATCAAGCTGTCAACAAAGCGGGATCAAGAAGGGATTCGAGAAACGAACTTTGGACTTTTACCAAAGCAGATCGATCATGCCATTGAATATGGCGAGGACTTCCTTTATCGGCAAATAAAGGATTCCGGTCAATTCATTTATGGCTATTACCCAACCTATAACTATGAGATCACAGGCTATAATTCCGTCCGTCATTTCTCTAGTGTCTATGCGCTGTTAGAAGCGCAGGAATACTTAGGGAAAAAGGAAGAATTGAAACGCTCGGAACAAGCACTGGATTGGGGCGTCAAACATCTCCTAATGGAAAAAGACGGCGCGCAGTATGTACAGGAAGAAATGCGTTCTGGAATTTCGATCAAGTTAGGTGCTCAGGCTTTAGCGATTCTTGCGATGGCGAAGTTCCAAACGATTACTGGGAATAATAAGTATCAGAGCATTATCAATCAACTGATTCAAGGAATCGATGATCGATTCGTCAATGAAGATGGGGAAACCACCCATATCTTAGATGATCAGCTAGAGACCAAGAAGAAATTCAACATCATTTATTACGATGGGGAAGCAGTTTTCAGCATTTTACGCGGCTACGCGATTACTAAGGACGAGCGTCATCTACAGTTAGCGAAGAAACTGTTTGATCGTTTCGTTGAAAAAAAATACGAACGCTACCATGACCATTGGTTAAGCTATGCCACCAATGAGATTCTCTTATATTTGAATGACAAAAAGTATTACGAATTTGGATTGAAGAATGCTTTTGAGAATATGAACTTCATTGAATTTCGCGACACTGCCTACCCGACACTGTTGGAGCTATTGATGGCAGCGATCAAAATGACCGATAAGGTCCAAGAAACGAGCTATTTTAAACAAGGCGAGTTTACTCAATTTGTTTCCAAAATAGATTTTTGGCGCTTGCGACAAGTTGCCGTAAAACGTGCTGAAATCGAGATTGAAAAGGGGGTAATGTTTCCTGAAATGGCAATGTTTATGAAGCGTCCAGAAAGAATCGTGCATGGGTTCTACACACGGCATGACAAATTCCGGATGCGAATCGATGATCAAGAGCACTTCTTAAGCGGCTTGATTAATTTTTTTGACTATTTTTACAAGTAGTCAAAAGACTCATATTCATGGCAACAAGAAACTTTTTGATAAAGGTTAGAAAGAAGGGGTTATTACACATGAGCAATGAAAAGAAAATCATTTATCGTCGCGAGCCGATAAAGAAGTACAAAATGCACAAAGTGAAAAAGCATTGGGTAGTTAAAGGCGGGGTAGCCGGAGCGATGATCGTCGGTTCCGTCGGCGCACCATTGGTACCACATATGGTCCTTGCGGCAGAAACAGAGAATGTTGATCCAGGCGATGGTGAAGAAGTTAAAGCCAAAAGCTTAGACGACGTTCAAGAAACAACACCAACCGTTGAAGCAACGACAGAAGCTGTTCCAGAAGCGACTGCTGAAACAGAAGAAGCACCTGAAGAAAAGACCGATGATACAGGGAAAACAGAAGACGAAACAAAAACGTCGGAAACTAAAGAGAAACAAACTCGTGTTGTTGAGAATGAAGATGGAACGAAGACGTGGACTGCGAATGAGGATGCGCAATTTAAAATCAATTCATTTGAAGTATTAGATGTCAATGGTGAAATAAGTTCCCTATTGATGAATGATTTATATGCTAATAATGGAATGAAAATTGAGGGAGTGGTAGAC
>NZ_NGLG01000001.1:212019-213962 GCF_002140655.1 Enterococcus sp. 3H8_DIV0648
GAACTAAATGGTTTTACTATTGATGAAAATAAAAAGAATAAAGTGAATGAAATATACTCCTCACGTGGTTTTGATGCTCGAAATGTTTTTTTCTTAGAATTTGGTGATTCATCAATAGAAAATTCAGTTGAAATGAATTCAATTTCAATCAACCGTGATGAAACGAGACACGGTGTAGTAAATACGGTGCCTGACCAAATAGGTATTGAGGGACAAAGTTTAGTAAAAGTTAGTTATGTTGATGAAAATGGAAACACAATTAAATCGGTTATGAATAAAGCTGGTTGGCCCAATGATACAACAACTATTACAGAAGCAGATTTAACTGTAAAAGGATACACCTTAAATAAATCAAAATTACCTGCTGGAGCTAATCCAGATACTGGTGAAATGAATGTAACCTTTCCAGAAGAAGGTAAAACGACTGATATCACTTATGTGTATACGGCTAATAATTCCACAGTTGATGTGAAATATATGCTGGATACAGATGGCGATGGTGTCGGTGACGAATCGATTAATGATGGGGCAGATGACAGTTCATTAAATGGTAAATTTGGTCAGTTATACGTTACACAAGCAAAAGATTACCGTGATAAGAATTATGTTCTTTCACAACGTCCGACAAATGCAGTTGCTCGTTATGATGAACCAACTCCAGAAGTTATATATGTTTATCAAGAAGTGGGAAGTTTGGTTATTGATGACTCCATTCTTGGAGAAAATTCTCGACCAAGCAACACACGCTATGAAATCAATGATGATTTCACTAGCTTGAAAGATCTGATCGTTCCAACTCCACCAACTGGTTATCACTATGTTGATGAAAGTGGAAAAACATTAACAGCGGGTGCTGCAATTCAGCCAGCTAAGAAGAATGCAGATACGACTTGGACATTGGCAGCAAATGATGCGAAAATCATCTACCACTATGTCGATGGAGAAGGCAATGAAGTTGCTGCGGATATCGAGGTAGCAGCTAAGGTTAAAGATACGATTGAAGAAAAAATCAATGTTGTGACTGGATGGCTATATGTAGAAAAACATGCCGATTCAGATAACGATATGATCGTTGATGAAAGTGGAACATCTGAAATCACATATGTGTATAAAAAGATGGGTAACTTAGTTTGGACGAATCCAAGTACTGGTGAAGAAATCACGGTTGTTTATCCAAATGATCCAGATGATCCGAGTAAGATGCTGGATCAAGATGATCCTGCATTCCCAACAATTCCAAATGTTCCGGGATATACACCTACGGACAAAGATGGAAATGAGTTGGAATTAGTAGATCCAAGCGATCCAGATAAAGGATTCAAAACGCCGGAAATTACTGATCCAGGGGAAAATACAGAAATTAACTACGCAGCAAATGATGCTCAAATCATTTATCACTACGTTGATAAAGATGGCAAAAAAATTGCTGATGATGTGACTGTTTCTGCAAAAGTTGGCGATACGATTGCTGCTGATCAAAATATTAATGTTGTTCAAGGATATTTATATGTAGAGAAAGACGCTTCTAAATCTGATGATGATATGATCGTTGACATTGATGGAGTATCTGAGATTACTTACATTTATAAAGCGATGGGTGGATTTACATGGACGAATCCAAATACTGGTGAAGAAATTACCGTTATCTATCCAAATGATCCAGACGACGCAAGTAAGATGTTAGATCAAGACAATCCGAACTTCCCAACAATTCCATATGAACCGGGCTATACACCAACCGATAAAGATGGAAATGAATTGGAATTGGTCGATCCAGATGACCCAACAAAAGGTCATAAAGCGCCAGATGTAGCAGACCCAACTGAGGATACTGAAGTCAGATATAAAGAAGATGATGATGAATCGGACTCAGATAGTGATTCTGACAGCGATAGCGACTCAGACTCAGATAGCGATTCCGACAGCGATAGCGACTCAGACTC
>NZ_NGLG01000001.1:217522-220308 GCF_002140655.1 Enterococcus sp. 3H8_DIV0648
GACTCAGACTCAGATAGCGATTCCGACAGCGATAGCGACTCAGATTCAGATAGCGATTCTGACAGTGATAGCGACTCGGATAGTGATTCCGACAGCGATAGCGACTCAGATTCGGATAGTGATTCCGACAGCGATAGCGACTCAGATTCAGATAGCGATTCTGACAGCGACAGTGACTCGGATAGTGATTCTGACAGTGATAGCGATAGCGACTCGGATGATGATAAGAAAACGGGAACTGGTTCTTCTGGTTCTGGAACAAGTGCTAAGAAACTGCCAAGTACAAATACAAATGATGACCAAATGCTCTATTCAGTTGCTGGATTAGGTTTAGTTTCTATGGGATTAGCCTTCTATGGGGGATCAAAGAAACGCAAAAAAGGAGATAACAAGGCCTAAGTCGTAGATTCCATTTAGTAAGAGGTCACGTTCTGTATTCAAAGGAGCGTGACCTCTTTTCTCAAGAAGAGGAGGTTAAGGATGAAACGTAAGTATTACCAAATGAAAAAGCAATCCAGAACATCTTACAGAAGATATCGGATGCATAAGGTTAAAAAGAATTGGGTAGTGAAAAGTAGTGTAATCGGAGCAATGATCTTGGGTGGATCATCTTCAGCATCAGCAATTGAAGCAATCGATCCGGCAGCTATTGAGCAGTCAGTGGAACCTTCTGAGGAGACACCACCGTTAGAACCGGAAGTAATCGAACAAGCAGTGGATGTTCCAGTTGCTGAGGAAGGAAAAGCAGCAGAGGAAAGTACTGAACCTGTAGCTGAGGAAACAAAAGAAGTTTCTGAAAATGTCGAGCCATCAGAGGTGAAAGCAGAAACGGCTTCAACAGATGAAGTCGGTGTACAAAAAACACCATTAGAAGAAAAAGTCGATGTAGAAATTGTTCAACCTGCTTTGATGATGGCACAAACTGTTCAAAATGAACCAGAAATTGCTAGTTTAATTACTGCTTTATTACAAGCTCAAGAAAATGATACGGTGAATTATTACGGCGGTGTGACAATTGCGGCCAACGAATTAAAAGCTGCAGTACCAGGCGCTATCCAAAAAAGAAATGAAGCCGTTGATAAGGCAAATGCTTCTTTAGCTTATGATAACTATTTTGAAATTATGCCTGGTTGGAGTTATCACAATGTATTGGATGAACCTTATGCCGCATTAATGGCAGGTCGAGCAGGTGCTACATCTTCCAATCCTACAGTTACCACAGCAGAACTTATCAAATTGGCTGATGCGTATAAAGTAATCATTGATCAAGTTGAAAACGAGATTTTTACTCTTGGAAAAGCAGGACCATTGTCTGACCAAGGTGGGAATGTTGTTCAAACAAAAGTGACTTATCGCTATATTGACCGATCAGGGAATAAAGTGATTGAGGATGTAGTGAAGAACGCTGTGTCTGGAGATATTATTCCACATGAGAAGATTTCTATTGAAGGGTATACGTATGATGGAGAAGATAGCGCTAATTCTGATCCAGATATGAAAGTTAATGAAGATGGTAGTTCAATCGTTGTTTACTTTTATAAGCCCAATGCCGCGGAGATAACCTATCGTTATGTTGACGAAAATGGCGATTCGATCATTTCTGATCATAATGAAGCTTCTACCGTTGATGCCGCGATTCCTGAGCGAATCATTGATATTGAGAATTACACCTACTCTGCTAAAGGAGAGGATTCCGATAGCGATATGATCGTTGATCGCAGCGGGAAATCGGTTGTGACTTATATCTATACAGCAAATAAAGCAACAGTTACTCATCGATATGTCAATGAGAAAGGTGAGACTCTGGAAGAAGATCAAACAGAGCAAGCCACGGTTGGTTCACCAATTAATGGGAAAATCACTGAGATCGAAGGCTATACCTTTAAGCAAATTGATGCGAACTCTGATGATGATATGAAAGTGGATGCGGATGGCAGTTCGGTAGTGATATATGTCTACGCTGCGAATGATGCGAAGGTTATTTATCACTATGTCTATGTTGATCCAGATATGGGGCGGCCAGATGAACGTTACGTAACAGTTGATACAAAAGTTGATGAAGTAATTGAGGAGAAAATCGAAGTTATAACTGGAAATTATTATGTCGGAAAATCTGAGGATTCTGATGATGATATGGTTGTGGATAGAGATGGTATATCTGAAATTACTTATATCTATTATGAAATGGGGAAATATACAGCCGATTGGCCTGATCCCGAAGAAGCCACCGTGGACCATTTACCGTTACATTATTGGAACGACCCGGATGACCCAACAAAAGCATTAGACGCTGACGATCCGAGAAGTAAGCAGATAATTCCATATTATCCTGGATATCAAGCGACTGATGAGTATGGAAATCCATTAGAGTTAGTTGACCCAGATAATCCAAACAAAGGATACAAGCCTCCTAAGTTTTTGGATCATAAAAAAGATACTGTAATCAAATATGTCGAAGATGATGATACAGACAGTGATTCTGATGCAGACAGCGACTCAGACTCAGATAGTGATTCCGACAGTGATAGCGATTCGGATTCGGATAGCGATTCGGACTCAGATAGTGACTCAGATTCGGATAGCGATTCGGACTCAGATAGCGACTCAGATTCCGACAGCGATTCGGACTCGGATAGCGACTCGGATTCAGATAGCGACTCAGATTCGGATAGCGATTCGGACTCAGATAGCGACTCGGATTCAGATAGTGACTCAGATTCGGATAGCGATTCGGACTCAGACAGTGATTCAGATTCGGATAGCGACTCAGATTCAGACAGCGATTC
>NZ_NGLG01000001.1:225196-225810 GCF_002140655.1 Enterococcus sp. 3H8_DIV0648
GATTCGGATAGTGACTCAGATTCGGACAGCGATTCAGACTCGGATAGCGATTCGGATTCAGATAGCGATTCGGACTCGGATAGCGACTCAGATTCAGATAGCGATTCGGATAGTGACTCAGATTCAGATAGCGATTCAGACTCGGATAGCGATTCGGACTCGGATAGTGACTCAGATTCAGATAGCGATTCGGACTCGGATAGTGACTCAGATTCGGACAGCGACTCGGACTCGGATAGTGACTCAGATTCAGATAGTGACTCAGACTCGGATTCAGATAGTGACTCAGATTCGGACAGCGACTCGGATTCGGACAGCGATTCAGACTCGGATAGCGACTCAGATTCAGATAGCGACTCAGATTCGGACAGCGATTCGGATTCGGATAGCGACTCAGACTCAGACAGCGATTCAGATTCAGATAGCGATTCGGACTCAGATAGCGATTCAGATTCGGATAGCGACTCAGATTCGGATAGCGACTCAGATTCGGACAGCGATTCGGATTCAGATAGCGACTCGGACTCGGACAGCGATTCGGACAGTGACTCGGACAGTGACTCGGATTCAGACAGCGATTCAGATTCGGATAGCGACTCAGATTCAGACAGTGA
>NZ_NGLG01000001.1:228498-245628 GCF_002140655.1 Enterococcus sp. 3H8_DIV0648
GATAGTGATTCTGACAGCGACAGTGACTCGGATTCGGATAGTGATTCCGACAGTGATAGCGATTCAGACTCAGATAGTGATTCCGACAGCGACAGTGACTCAGACTCGGATAGTGATTCCGACAGCGACAGCGACTCAGATTCAGATAGCGACTCGGATTCGGATAGCGATTCGGACTCGGATAGCGACTCAGATTCCGACAGTGACTCTGATGATGACAAGAAATCTGATACAAAGGTCAATACGTTGGCGACTACGAGTTCTTCATCAAATAGCACGCCTAAATCTGGCTCGACCAAAGCTGCAGGAAAAGGGACGTTGCCAAAAACAGGAATGGAAACGGATCAATCAAGTTACCGGATTCCAGGCTTAGGCATGTTGGCCGCTGGATTAGTTGGATTAACCAAGCGGAGAAAACGTGGCAAACACAGTAAGTAAAGAGTTGATGGAAACAAATATCTTTCAAAAAGCGGATCTTCTTGATTCGATCCGCTTTTTGATTATTAGGAGAAAACCATGAAGCGAAAGATCATTGGAATGTTCAGTTTGATACTTATTTTGTCAGGGATTTTGTTCCTTTTTAACAAACCAATCAAGAATTATTTTGTGGAGAAGACTACGGAGAAGTATGAAATCTCGAAAGTAACGAAAAAAGAGATAGAAGAGAATAAAAAAAAGGATGTCACGTTTGATTTTGAGGCGGTGAAGTCACTGAACTTGAATGCAATTGCAAGGTCCCAATTGGCTCAATTAAGAAATAACGGGAAAGAATTCCCTGTGATTGCTAGTATTGCGGTGCCGAATGTAGGCATTTGTCTGCCCGTTTATAAAGGATTAGAAAATGATGGACTTTACTACGGTGCAGGAACACTTTCACCAGATCAAGAGATGGGTGAAGGAAATTACGGGATCGCGAGTCATCGTTCAGACCGAGCAGATTTATTATTCACTCCATTAGAGGAAGTAACGCTAGGAGACAAGATCTATCTCACAGACTTAACCAATGTGTATACATATGTGGCGACTTGGAAGGAAAAAGTTGATCCGAGTGCGGTGGACGTACTAGATGAGGTGCCTGGGAAACGGCTGATTACATTACTGACCTGCGGTGATATCTACGCAACGACACGTTTGATCGTTCAAGGAGAACTAGCTAGTGTTACCCCGATGGATCAAATGACCAAAGAAGCCGCAAATGCATTCGATTTGCCAATGATGACTTATTGAGTGCGAACATAGAATGTTAAATAGCAGGTAAATAATGTAGGAGGAAAAGAAGTGAATGTATTTATTTTTTGTTGTTTAGCAATTATGGGAATCATTTTCCTCTGCTTATTGTATCGCTTAGTGGTTCATTATCAGCTGGATCGCATCAACGTCAAGCAAACCTCGATTTTATTTCAAACGAAATTGAATCATTTTAAACAAAGAGAATTACGAAAGAGCTTCATGTATTTATTTGTCGGAACGATGGGACTGATTACGGTCCTTTCCTTTGCGATCATTCAATTGCTTCAAGTAGAAACACAGATACAGGGATTACGCACGAGCAATCGATCGCTGCAGAGCGAAGTCAAGACGATCAAGACGAAAAAAAGCACCAAAAATCTTTTAAAGGAATACCCGGTATCAGGTCTTGAGCTTGAGAAGACGCTGACAGCAAAGGACCAGACTGTTGAAACGAAAGATCAGATCGAAAAGAATTTATCTGAAACACTTCTTCCTTATATTGAAGAGGCGAATCTGGTAATTTCCTCCAGCAGCGAGGCAGATTCTTTAAATGTTTTATTAACAGGTTCGGTCGAAGCAAGCAATGCCAATCTCGTGGTTCTCGGTCAGAATATCTCAGAGCTGATGCGAGAAGCAGAAGGCATCAAAAAAATTGCGGAAGTGCACATCAACATTGTCGATCGTGAAGGAAACGATTTGTATAAAGGCACCTATGTCCGGAATGAAAAAGGACAATTTACATTTCAATCGGAATTACGGAAAGGAAAAGGCTAATGGCAAAAAAAGCGGGCTGGTTTTTCAATAAGCACATCATCGAGGAGATCAATGACTTTACGAACGATGAAGTCGAGCAAGAACGTCTCGCGATCGAAGAGAAGACGAAGGAAATCAAGCATTTACAGGAACAATTAAAGAGTGCTGCCAAACGGCAGGAGGATTATCAAGCTGATATTCGCCGCTTGTCGAAGAGCTTGGAGGAGCTGAAGGAAACCCATAGCAAGCAAGTTGAGGAGCTTTACCAAGAAAAATGGCAGAATGAACAGCTAAAAAATACTATCAAGGAAGAACGCTCCGCGGTCAGTGAACAGTCAGAACAAGTAGAGCAATTAAAGAAGAAACTGGGACAAGACGGCGACAAGAATAAAAAGATCAATGAATTAACTGAAAAAATCCAGAAACAGAATCAACAGCTGACAGCTAGTCAGCGGCAATTAGACGAAGCAAAGAGACAGCGATTGACGATCGAAAATCAATTAAAAAAGCAAATTGCCGAATTAAAGGAAGAACTGATCTCATTTGTCGAAAAACAGCAGGCGGATGCGGATCGGCTGGAAGAACGTGAAGCAGCTCGGAAGTCCGCAGTGAATGACCTGAAGGTACTCCAAGGAGAACGTGCTCAATTAGAAAAGCATTTAGCAGAGAAAACCAATGAACTGCAACGATTGACTGAACAGACAGAAGCAGTGCAAGAAGAGAATCAAGCAAGAATCACTGAGCTGACAGAGGAGCTTCAGACAGCAAAAGAGCAGATCACAGCCTATGAACAACAAATTGCTGAACACAAAGAGTTTGTGGTCGAGGTAGGGGACATGAATCAAGAGCTCCATACACTTCATGAGCAGCAAGCAGAGAATGCGCAAATAATCGCCACCCAATCAACAGAGATGCAAAAGCAAAAAGAAATATTCGCAAACTATGAGCAGCAGATCCAAGAGCTGGGGACGATTGTTGACACCAGTGAAGAGCAGGATCGGATCATTCAGCAGATGATCGAAAAACAAAAGCAAGATCAAACAATGATCACAACCCAGGAAACAGAAATCCAAGAATTGAAAGCACAGTTGGAGCAAGCTCTTTTAGAAAAAGAAGCACCGCTGAAGGATTACCAGCTGTTGGAAGAAAAATTCCAAGCACAGGAGCAATCATTCTTAGAAAATCAAGAGCAATTAACTCAAACACAGGAACAACACCAGCAAATGGTGAATCAATATAATGAGTTAACCGAACAAGTCAACCGCTTGAATGAAGAACGAGCTGACTTGGAAAATCAACTCAAACAGCAACAAATCGAAAATAAACAATTAGGGGAGCGAGCAGCAGCTATGGAAGAAACGAAAGAAATGGTCAATCAACTAGGAGAAGAGAAGAAAACATTAGAGGAACAATTCAAAGAAGAACGTGAAGCGCTAAATAATGCACTGTTCCAAGCACAAGAAGAGATCACCAAACTAGAAGAACAAATCGATAATGGCAATGTGAATCAACAATTAGTTGAAAAAAATACAAAATTGGAGACCAGCCTATTAGAAAAAGAAGCCCAAATCGCTGAGCTGCAACAAGAAGCCGCAAAGGTCGCAGAGTTAAATGATCAAACACACACGCAAGAGGAAGCCCTAGCGGAGCTGAAGCAGCAAATCAACGAGTTAACGGATTCGTACCAACAGATGAAGATCGAAAAAGAAGACACTATCAGACAGCTGCAGGAAGCAGAAGGGACGTTACTGCAAAAGAATGACAAGCTGCAAAAATTAGAAGAACAGCTTCTCGCGAAATCCGAAGAAGTAGCGGGTGATCCAGAAGCATTAGTGCAAGCCAAACGTCAAATCAACGAGCTGATGGAAAAAAATGAAGCACTGAAACAAGAAGTGACCCAATCTCAACTTGAAATCGGTGAAGTACTCTTTACTGCGAAGAAACAAGCCAATCGCACGATCGAAGAAGCCCAAGTCGAAGCGAAACACTTGATTGGTGCTGCCGAATTAGAAGTGGAAAATATTGGCAATCGTGCGAAGAAGATCTTGCGAGAGGTTACGGAATCAAAAGAAGCAGTGCTAGAAATTTATTCAGATCTGGAATACAAAGTAGAACAGTTGGCTAAAGGAACCATACTCACTGAAAAGCAGCAGTAAGGAGAGGAAAACGCAATGACGATTTTATTACTAACGAAAAGTTTATCATTTGAACAAGAGTTCATCCGAAATTTGAATGATTTAGGACACGAAGTTCTGTGCAGCAAGAAGTTTTTAACGGATCTGCAGACAAAGGATTACTTCGGAATGGATCTGAATTACTTTGATACCTTGATCCTAAGTGAGACGATCTCGGATCAGGAAGTAAGTAAGATTCTGCCATTTTTCTTAAACTTTAAATGTGCAATCTATCGAAAAACGATCAATCCATCACCAGCTGAAACAATCAATACTTGGAAGAAAATGGGTATTACCGGCTTTATTTCTCAAAACACCCACTTCGATGAGCTGAGAGAAGAGCTGATAGCCTGTAACGAAAAGAAAACAGTCCTGAAATGGGGGCCACCAAATAATGAAGAAACGACGCTAGAAATCATGCTGCGAAACTTTTCTAGGCAGGAATTACAGGTCTTCCGCATTCTTCAAGAATCACAAAGGAATTACATTTCGAGAGAGTCGCTTTCACAACAATTATGGGGCGAGGCCCCAACAAAATCAAAAGAAAGCCGTCTGTCAGGAATCATCCGTAGCATTAAGAAGAAGCTGGCTGAATATGGCTTTGATGAATCCTGTTTAGAGACCTCATGGGGACGTGGGTATCGCTTAGAAAAAATGAAGTTAAAGGTCCCAGGAGATTTTAAGGTTGTCGAATCATAAAAATTGGCTAGCTAAAATCCTATTTTTAGCCCTGCTTTTATCCACGCTTATGTGTCTGATCTTGCCGATCCATTATCAGAAAAAAATGGAAGCAGCAAATCAAGAGGTATTGGATGAATACAAAAAAGTAGCTGGTAAAGTCGATACCTCAGTACTGACGTATCAAAAAAAAAATAATAACTACCTGCTGGAAAAGACAGTGATCACAGATGCCTCAAAACCAGATTTCACCATTGTTCCAGAAAAAAACGGAGTGATCGGTGCCATCAATTTTCCGACTGTGAGACTACCTGAGACCCCTATTTATAAAGAAGAGACCAAACAAGCATTCTTTCATTATAAGTACGGGTCTTTTCCGACCGCAGGAAAGAGCGGACACCTTACGGTCGAAGCGGAGGGACGCTGGAGAGATCAGGTGCGGCTGATGGAACTCGCGCAGTTGAAGATTGGTGATTGCTTCTTTGTGACTATGAACAACCAAAGACGTGCGTATCAAATCACCGAAATAAGAAAAGCAAAAGATAAAAATCCGACGGTCATACAGAACAAGCAGCTAGTGACGGTGTTGATGAAGGATACATCCGTCTTCACCAATAATCAATTAGTTATCACAGGAGAGCAAATTGCTAAAAGCAGTATCCAGAAAGCCAATATCACACCCAAAATAAACTTTAGCTATTCATTTATCGTTCGAACTTTCCTTCTATTAAATGGTGTCTTTTTCGGTTGGTTGGTCCTGTCGTATCAATTATCGGTAAGACGCGCACATTCGAGGGCATTTCGAACAAAGAATGGCGGCTATCGAAAACTGTGGCGGCTTCTCCAGATTACTCGCGGATACTTCATTCTTCTGACATTGATCATGGGCTTCTTTTTAGCGGTGATGATCTATCGATGTGCCTATTTAAGATAACTTCGAAACGAAAGGAACACATATGAAAAAGCTTCTTTTACTTACCACCATTTTATTAGGACTAGCAGGTTGCGGAACAGATTCAGCAACTTCGAAAACAGACAGTACAAAAAAGATCGAGAGTAGTACAAGTCAATCCTCTTCGATCAAATCAACCACAACAACCAAACAATCGACTGAAGCGACCACAGCACAAACCAAAACCTCTGCCGCCGCTTCTACCTCTGCCTCAGAAGGAAAAGTATCTGAGGCAGACTTCAAAGAGCTGCTATCAGGTGTTGAATACAACAAAGACTACTTAACAGAAGACCAAGTAGCGGAGCTGAAAGAAATGCATAAGTCAGATCTGACAGAGAAGCAGCATCAAGAGTTATTGAAGGTGTTGGGGGAGTAACTTCAGCAGATAGTAAAAAGTCTAGATGAAAGCGCAGGCAAATGTGATGAAAGCAATCGTAATGGATATTGATAATACCTTCTGCGAAAAGCGCGGCGGAAAAGAATACAAAGATTTAGAGCCCTACCCGGAAGTCGTTGAATAACTCCATAGAGAGTTGGTTATTACTTGGAGACTTTAAAGAAAAAATGATCTGCACGGTAATTCTGAGAGAGTTATGGGTGTGGAAAAGATGTCTAAATTATTAAAATTGGAGGATGTTATGCAAACGTCAGAGCTTTTGAATTCTTTTGAAGGTGAGTTATTAAATAAAAGTCTTTTTACAGATTTCACGATTGAAAAAATAGAATATGAAACACGTTATATGAAGTTGGGGAAGAACCGTCTTTTTATTGATTTAATGAAGTCCGAAAGAGGGATAATCGAAAAATTAAAAGAAACAGATATTTTCGTGACAAGCCAGCCAGCGCTGGATTACAAGGATCGGTTTGCTCAATTTATTGTTCCTGATACGAGAACATTTCTCTTTTCTCTAGCAGAACATGCCCGTAGGAATTTTTTGGGGGCAGTCATTGGCGTCACGGGCTCTGTAGGGAAGACAACTACCCGAATGATGATTTCTTATATGCTGGAAAAGGCAGGAAGTAAAGTATTGGCCAATCGTGGCAATCATAATTCTAGAATTTCTATTCCATTTTATACTAGTTTGCTTAATTTAAGTCAAGATTATGCTTGTATTGAAATTGCTGCTGGTGGAATGCTTAAAAATAAAAAAAATGGAAATCTCGCGGATTATGTTCAGCCAGATATTGCAGTAATTACAAATATTGGTGAGGCTCATTTGGAGCGATACAACTCTACCATGGAAATTGCACAAATCAAGTCAGGGATCATGGATCGGATGAAGCCAGATAGTCCTGTGGTAATCAATCAAGATTTTTCGAAGACTGAGCTTGACTATATCCGAGACAAAGCTGAAAAATTGGGGCTTCGAGTTATTACTTATAGTAAAAATGATTCAAACGCGGATGTATTTGTGAAAGAGAAAAGAAGCGACGGGCTTGTGATTGATTTAGCGGGACAGTTGATTGAGTACCAATTACCGAATTATTCTGATGCCTTGATTGAAAATTCAATGGCGAGCTTAGCTGTTATGAGTCTGCTGAATTTAGATGTCAGACAAGCGGCTTTTGATTTGAAAGAGTTCAAGACCTTAAAACGAATCATGAAAGAGCAGCATTTAGTACATCAAGAGCAACGTTTTATATTAATCGATGATACTCACAACGCGGCTTTTCCCTCAATGAAAAACGCGATTCAATTATTTGCCAGTAAAAAGTCAGAACATCGAGGAACAAGCATTTTAGTTTTAAGTCAGATTGCTGAGCTGGGCGAGGAGTCGGAAAAAATTCATGAAAAGCTGGTTCCTTATATTATCGAAGCGAAACCAGATATTTTGATCGGCTATACAGATAAATTGATTCCTGTCTTGCAACAAGTTGAGAAAAAAGGAATATTCTGTCAGTGGTGCAAAAATATGGATGAATTATGCAAGTCGATCTTAGCAAATATTGAAGAGGATTCTCTAGTCTTGCTAAAAGGTTCGGTTTCTGGTAGCGATTTTCAGCAAATCGGTGTTGAAATAATTAAAACAACTAGTCAAATGGAGGGTGTCACAAATTGAAAGTAGGTATTTTACGACGAGCAAATAGACCAGATTTCATCTTTAAACCAGTAGTAGTTTTTGCTCAACATCTTGAAGTGGATGTTTTCTATTTTTCTCCAAAAGATGTTGATTTGGAGAATAAAACAATCAATGGCTACTTTTTGCAGGAAGGAACTTGGAAAAAGAAGACCACTTCTTACCCAGATGTGATCGATATCCATACTGGCAATAGGCCTTTGAAAAAATGGATCGAGTATTTCGATAATTATTGTACCTTCACCACACATCCAGTTGGAAAGAAAACAGAAGTATTTAAAAAAATAAAAGAAAAAGAATGGGCGAAAGAGTTGATCATTCCTTATGAACGAACAAGGGATTTTGCTTCCTTCCAAGTCTTTTTGACGACGCACAAAAAAATCATCATCAAGCCTGCTGGAGGAAATCAAGGAAAAAATGTTCATAAAATAGAACAGCTAGCGGATGGAAAAATTGAAATGAGTTCTGACAATGCCAACTGGATTTTTACAATGGCAGAATTCCAAGAGTATTATCAACAAAATTTCGAAAATAAGAGCTTTATGTTGCAAAAATATATTCACTCCATGACTAAGGAAGGCATCCCCTACGACATTCGAATTCAGGTCAGAAAGGATGATGAGAATAAATGGGCACTGGTAAAAATCTATCCCCGCATTGGCTTAGGCAATAAGATCACGTCGAATATCCATACTGGTGGTGGTGTGGCTAAAATCGTTTCATTTATCCATATGCTTTACCCAGAGCGATATCAAGAAATCATGAAGAATTTAAAGCACTTGGCCTTCCAGATTCCCCGCGAGTTTGAAAGATTGTATCCTTATGACTTTGATGCTTTAGGGATTGATCTTGGATTGGATGAACAGGGAGATCCGTATTTATTTGAAATAAACGCGTCACCAGGTTCGGAGTTCTGTAAAGCAGAAGCTGCTTTTTATCGAGCGCAATACTACAAATATCTATGTAAAAAGCACAAGGAGTCGCTCAATGAGTAGAAATTAAACCGTGAATTAATTAAGTTATTTTATGGTCTATCTATCTGTCTCTTATACACATCTAGATGTGTATAAGAGACAGGGTTATTACTTATACTGCCTTCGTTAATGGAAATCATTCATTGGAAGACAAAGATTTAATTTCTGAAGGCATCATGTATACGCTTATGGTTAACGGTAAAGCGAGTACTTTCCAAGTGTTTTATAACTATCTAATGAATACCTACATTGCAAGCATCCTGATAAGACGCTCAAAGTAAAATTAGAAAACGCTGTAGGGTTAAATGGTATTAATAAAGACGGAAGTTTCAAGTATTCGAGTCAATTGAAAACTTATAGTAGTTCAATTGATAATTACGAATCGGTTGAGCAAATTGTTGATGGGTATTAAGGGGCATTAAGGAGTAGAAAAATGAAAAAGCTATTTTTGTTGTTGATGTTAGTTACTATTTTTATAGGAACGTTTACTTATAGTCAAGCGGTTGCAGAATCAAAAAAAGAAGATGCTATTGCAGATATTGTAGATAAAAAAGAAACAGATGGGGAGGATTCAGAACAAGAAGAAGTAGCGGAAACAGAAGAAGGCAATACTGATATTGATAAAAAGGACACCCTAAGTAAAAGAAGTCTCACACGAAGTGGCACAACTAGAAATTTGGAGATAAAACGATTTTATGCTCGAATCAAGGATGGCTCCATAGGTGAGGAATTGGTTTCTTTACCGAATTCAGAATATAGAGTTTCATACATTCATGAAGGTAAAGAGGTTTTCATTCATGGAAAAGGCACTACGAATGAAAAGGGAGAAATTTTAAACCTTCCAGCTATAGAGATTCCGGCTGAAGTAACGCAAATTCGATTTAGATATTATTTAGGAAACGAAAAAAGAGGATATATTAAAAAATATAATAATATCGTTTATCAATTTGTAGTAGGGCAAAATATTTCAAGTGCTGGAATTATTAATGGATACTCCAATTTTTGGGTAGGGTCTGCTACTGATCCAGACAGATACTTTTACAACTTCCAGGCTGCAAAACTAAACTATTTCTATGATGAGTCCGTCAAAGAATTTTCGGATATCGTTACAAAAACGAATGAGTTATTACCAAAGACAGTTCCTTTCAATGTAGAACCAATCAATATGTACTTTGAAGAAGGTGAATATTTGGATCAGAATAACGGATTCTGGCGTAATGGGCACAAAGGTAATAAGATCGCTGACATTACCATCGCAGATAATTCCAACCGACAAATCTTTAATGATCGGGCAATTAAAAGTAAAGTGATGCATGAGTGGACCCATTGGAACTCATGGAGAGAAACGCAACGGGGCCAAGATAAGGAGACAGCTCCACCTACAATTCGAAATAGTTATAGAGAAGGATGGGCGTATTTAGTTGGTCATATGTTTGCTGATAATTATGCTTATGATAGTAAGGACTTAATCGTACAAAATGATAATAGAAACGGCGTTAACAGATATTATGGCAGAGTATCCAGCATGACAGCCGAACATGTTTTGTATGATCTACTGGATGTAACCTCTTCAGATGAAGATTTCTCTCTTTCACAACGATTTATTGATGATGACTTATCGGAATTGGAGCAAAGAAGAATCAATCTCGGATTGATGCATACGATTATGGTTGAGTCAAAAGCAACGACATTGCAGGAATACCTCAACTACATGGAAAACAAGTATATTTTGACTGCTGCTGATATGAAAAAATACGAAAAAGTTCTAGAAGTGAATGGACTTAACAGTGATGGCTCTTTCAAGTTCAATGAGGATGGGAGTCCATTAACTAAAAGTAGTTCTTCTGTTCAAGAAAATGAATTTGAAGGTACAGCGTGCTCGGAGTTTGTGGAATAGGATCTAACGAAAGCGAGGATAATTAAAAATGAAAAAAGTATTCATGTTACTTGTTGGTGTAATTACTTTTGGTCTGTATTCTGGGACATTGGTAGAAGCGAAGGAAGAAGAAAAGAAGCAAGATGTGGAGTTAGTCGATACTGAAAAAAATGATGGTGAAGCTTCAGAGAAAATACCTCAGGAAGATGGGAAGCAACGAAGTGTAACAAAAGCTGCTGCTAATACACCTAGTACACGGGCGGTTGATATTAAAAGATTCTATATTGAAGTTACGGATGGTGCTACAAATTCAGTGTCTGTGCCTATAACAAATTCAAAGTTCAGGATAAGTTATACTCACAATAATCGGGACAATATCCTTTACGAAGGTGTGACGAACGAAAAGGGTGAGATTTTAGATTTGCCTTCAAAAGAAATTCCATTTGAAGTTACGGCGCTGAAAATTCGTTACTATTTGGGAAATGACGATCGTGGTTATGTTCAAAAATACAACAAGGTTGCCTATAGTTATGTATTTACTTTAGGGCTTAATGCGAATCTAACAACCAATTCTCTTTACTATGTAAATAATAATGTAAAATTTGGAAATACAACTGATAAAGATACGTACTTCTATAATTTCCAAGCGACTAGAATCAATCATTATTTCGATCGGAGTGTACAAGAATACAGCAGTGCAGTAAAAATAACTAATGGTTTACTTCCAGATACTAAGCCGTTTGAAGTGGCACCGATTAATATTAACTTTGAAAAAGGTCAGTTTGTTGACGAAGGAAATGGCTTTAATAGAAATGGTCATGACGGAAGTAAAATTGCTGACATTATAATTGGTGATCTGTCGAGTAAATCTTTTTCAACACAATATTTGATGCACAATGTCATGCATGAATGGACACATTGGAATTTAGTTCGATATGCGAATGCGCCGGGAGGCGACTATAATGGTCATTTTGGATATAATACGAACCCCAAAATAAGTTTTAAAGAAGGTTGGCCATTACTCATCGGTGATCTTTTTGCTCTAAATTATGACATGGCTAATGAAGATTTACGAGTTCAAACGGATAAATATAATGGTATAAATCGTCTTTACGGAAAGTCGACGATTTATACGGTAAAACAGGTTCTATATGATTTAGTTGATACAGGATCAAATGATGAAGCGTTCAGTCTTTCTCAAAGATATCTAGATGGGGAAATGACTGATCTGGAAGTTCGTCGGTTGAACTCAGGAATCCTTCATACTGTAATGGCAGAGGACAAGACAGTAACGTTGCAGGATTTGTTGACTTCTGTTGAGAAAAAGTATGTTCGTACTCGCTCGGATAAAGAGAAATTTGCTAAACTTTTAGAGGTGAATGGACTTTCCAGAGACGGTGCGTTCACTTTAGATAATGCCGGAAATCCGTTAGCTTCACCACTTCAAGCAATTGAGCCGCAATCGGATGTTGATGAGGATTGGGATAACTAAAGCCAGTATCATTTTCAAGGAGAAAATCCAATGAAAAAAATTATTCAAAGTTGTTTGTTGGTGCTGTTGGGTATGTTTTGTTTTATGGTTGGTACTGAAAGTCAGGCTGCTAAGAAACCTGTGACTGTCAATCGCTTTTTAACGATGGTCTATTCTGATAGAAAAGAAGATGCAATCCCAATTAAAAATGCTTCAGTTAAAATCCTTTATTATGATGCTCAAGGGAAAAGACAGATCTTACGGGATGATCTAACTTCAGATGATAACGGAGAAGTGAAAAACGTAACAGTAAATGTTCCAGAAGAAATTACTCGTATCTATTTCGAATATTGGTTGAGTCGTCCTGAGACTGGAAACATTGTAAATGCAAAAGGAGTTACTTATCGACCAATTACCGGTTGGCCGATCCCTGAAAATAGAACCATTGATGTTACTTCAACTCGCTTTTTTGTAAACTCGAGTCACGAAGACTCAAAAGAGTATAACTATCAGTCCATCAAAGTCTGGAATCTGTATTATGCGATGGTGAATGATACTAGAGAAAGTGTCCAACTCGCTTTAGATAATTTTCCTCATTTGAAGACAAACTTTGATTATGTAATTAAACCAATTCCAGTACTATATGAAGTGGATCATCAACGAACGGGTGGTGCTGCCTTCTCAAGTAGTTCTATTGGAGTTGGTGAAATTCAAAAGGGAACCCCTTATATCAGCATACCTCATGTAAATGCTATGAAAACCTACACGAGAGTGCAACAGGATGAATGGTTTAATGTAAATCTAGCACATGAATGGTCACACTGGACGATGTATTCGGCGATAGGGAGATTGGTTGGGGGAGATTACGCCGGACATACTGGATATAATACAGATGAGGCAATGAGCTATAAAGAAGGATGGGCAGTTTTCTATGGTAATAGATATCCATATGGTTATAACTGGAATTGGCTTCTTGATAATTCAATTCAAAGAGCCGAAGGTAAATTTGAATATTGCTTCGGCAGATCCACCACTTGGACAGCTAATAGTGTTCTTCGAGATATCTACGATAGGGAGTCTCCGCGCGAGCCAGAAGATCAATATGATATTGCTAGAGACTGGATGCCAGATGTTGCGTCAAGAGGAGATGACTATCGGATGAAGCTCTCTAATGGTCTGATGTTCATAACGATGGTCAAAAGTAGAGCAACCACTTTGGCTGAGTATATCCAATATATGAAAGCAAATGGTATGGTGAAAAATACGGCTCAGTTTGATGCGATATTAAAATTAAACGGTCTAGATACCAATGGAAACTACACACTTGGACCGGTCAATTAAATAAAGAAATGAGCGTCGGATAAATATATGTCCGGCGCTTGTACGCATATTCTCAAATGAAAGGATGTCACTTTTTCGGCACTTCGGCGAACGCGTGTTCGTGTATAGTGGTTCTTGTAAGGAGTAACTTACAATAGATTGTATGGAGGGAATTAAAATGAAAAAAATTATTCAAAGTTGTTTGTTGGTAGTATTAAGTGTCATTTTCTTTACAGTAGGGTATGAAAGTCAGGCTGCCGAAAAGCCAGTGACAATCAATCGTTTCTTATTGCAAATTTATTCTGATAAAAAGGAAGAAGCAATTCCAATTAAAAATGCTTCGGTTAAAGTTCTTTATTATGATGCAGAAGGCAAACGACAACTTTTAAAGGATGATGTGGTTTCGGATGATAACGGTGAAATAAAAAACTTCACAGTGAATTTACCAGAAGAAATCAATCGTGTCTATTTTCAATATGGATTAACAAACTTTGAAACGGGAAGCTTAGTTAATTCAAAAGGAGCAGTTTACTACCCAATAGTTAGTGCGATTATTCCGGAGAATCGTATACTCGATCATACCGAGACTCGATTCATTATGAATTCTGGAAATGAAGAAACTAAAGAGACAAACTATCAAGTATTTATGTTTTGGAATCTTTATCAGGAGTTAGTCAAAGAAATGAAAGAAAATGTTCAAACGGCTTTTGATGCATTTCCTGACTTAAAGAAGAATTTCGATTTTTCTTTTGAGTCAATTCCTGTAATTTACGAACCTAACTATAATCCCGGCAAAGGAGCAGGTTTCAAGAGTAAATCGAGTAGTCTTGGTGTAATAAAAGAGGGAACACCATCTATCTTTATTCCTCATCGAGAGTCATTAAATACATCCAATCATAAACAACAGAAAGAAAGTTTAAGTGGAGATTTATCTCATGAATGGGCACATTGGACAATGTTTCAGGCTCTTGGCAGTTTAGATGGTGGCGGTTATAGTTCGCACTCTGGATATAACGCCAATATAAAAACTAGCTATAAAGAAGGATGGGCCCTGTTTCATGCGAATCGATATCCATATGGTTATAACTGGAATTGGCGTTTGGATAATTCTATGCAGACTTCTGAAACTGTTGATGATAAAGGAAGATTAGAAAAATGTTACGGAAAATCAACAAATTGGACAGTGAATAGTGTGCTTAGAGATATCTATGATATGGAATCCACAAATAGAGAACCGGAAGATCAGTATGACATTGCAAAGGATTGGAAACCAGATGTTGCATCAATGGGAGAAGAATATAGACAGAGTTTGTCTACAGGATTGATGTTTATCGCGATGGTGAATAGTAAAGCTACCACTCTAGAAGAATATGTTACTTATATGAAGGAAAATGGATTCGTAAAAGATAAAATCCGATTTGATATTATTTCAGTCCTAAATGGTGTTGACCAT
Source organism: Enterococcus sp. 3H8_DIV0648 (assembly GCF_002140655.1). NCBI lineage: Bacteria > Bacillati > Bacillota > Bacilli > Lactobacillales > Enterococcaceae > Enterococcus > Enterococcus sp. 3H8_DIV0648. The sequence continues at coordinate 243,458 of NZ_NGLG01000001.1, forward strand.
CTTGGTAGATTTACCTTGGATCAGAATGGAGAACGAATTAATTATTAATCGGTAAGGAAAGTTGCTTCAAGAGGTGAAGAAGTTCTCGAATAAGGTGATGTTCATAACGATGGTCAATAGTAAAGCGACCACATTATCGGAGTACATTCAATATTTGAAATCCAGCGGTATGATTAAAAGTAGTGAACAATTTGATGCGATTCTGGAAATAAATGGAATTGATAAGGATGGGAACTATACCTCAACTCAATAAACTAAGTCTTCAATTTTATACTGACTAGAGTCAGCAGTATTTGATATTAATATCAAAATGAATGGAGGAGAAAAATGAAGAAGGGGTTAATTTTATCAGCAACATTATTTTTCATTGCATCGGGTATGCTTTATTCGAGTAAAGGATTTGCATCCGAAGAATCAACGGTGGCAGCGAATGTTGTTGATACGACTGAAAGTACGAACTCTGAAGTAGTTGCCGCAAAGCTTGAAAGTACTCTGAGTTTTAAAGGATTAGATGATCATATAGTTGAATTGGGTGCTAACTTTGATCCGAGAGCGGGAGTAACAGCAGAGGACAGTGTTGAAGGAGATCTGACTGACAAAATCAAGATTGATGGAACAGTAGACACTTCTAAATTTGGTGAATATATACTAAATTATTCAGTTGAGAACGCTGCGGGTAAGAAACTGGAAAAAAAGATTACAGTCTCTGTGTCACTATCAAGCGCGCCAGTCATTGAATATCACACCGTTGAGATTCCTGAGCTATCATTACCGAGATATGCAGATTACAAACAGGCAATCAAAGAAAATGTTATCGTCAAAAATAAAAAAGGTGAGGTCGTTCCATTAGAAGACGTCGATTATTCAATTACTAGCGAAACCAATACAGACAAGCTAGGTAAAATGTGGGGATTATTCACTATTTCCTATTCTAATGGAACCCAACTTTGTGCAACTGTAAAAATTAACGTTGTTAGTGGGATCAACATCGTTCAGCCAGATATTTACCACATGTCCTATGTGGGTCATGATAATAAATCCTTTGATCCCTATTCATTTTTCTCTGCGTTTGAAATCGGTGTTGATGGGAAGGAAATAAAATTGGGAAAATATGATTCGAATACAAAAGTTGGTGTGAGAATTATCGATAATCCAGTTGATTTTTCCAAACCAGGGGATTATACGATTCGTTATCGGATTACTAATTCTCTTGGAGAAGAAATCGATCATTCATATGTTGTAACTGTGAATGAATTGAAAGCCCTGAAAATTACAGCCACTGATAAAGTACTGTACGTTGGAGACAAACTGACTGATGACATTATTTTAGGCTGGCCGGAAATTGAAAATGCCGATACGTTAGAGTATGAAGTATTGGATAAGGCCATTCCAGTAAATAAAGTTGCCAATACATTGACCACTGCTGGAGAATATTCTATTCGTTATGTTGCACATCAAGATACAGGTGACGCTGCCGAAGCGACAATCAAATTAACTGTGAAAGAACGTCCAATAGTAAACGATCCGACAAATACAAACGTACAGAATCCGAGTGTGAGTACGAAGAAAATTCCAGTAAGTGCATCAACAAAGAAAGCGACATTGCCAAATACAGGAAGTAAAAACACCAATATTCTATTTTCTATGATTGGTTTTATACTGATTGGATCAATCATTTTCTTTAAAACAAAGACAACTATTAAACAGTGATAGATAAAGAGCGCTGACTGCTCTTTTGAAAGCTGGAGAAACGTACTCTAAAAGTTTACAGAGTCTGTTGGAAGTGTAGTTAAATCATCACGCAAAAAGATCTTCAATCATCTTTAAGTATAAAGAATGATTGAGGGTCTTTTTGATTATACCCTCCTATATGAAAGTTATGGTTAATTATCTTTAAAAATAACACCGTGATTGAGGATTCTGTATATGAAATCCAAATAGAAAGAATTTTATGGGAATTATCGATGTGCTGTTAGTGTAAATCGGGTTGTTATTTTCGATTTGAGCAATAATTCTATTTTTTGTAGAATTTCAACTTTCCAATCTGCATAAATGTATTTAATTTTAAAATTTAGTTCTGCTTTCTGTGGGGAAAATTTTTATCTGATTTATAAATAAATATTTTGAGAATTACTTTTCTGTTGAGATAAACAGTGATATAATAATAATTG
>NZ_NGLG01000001.1:245728-270919 GCF_002140655.1 Enterococcus sp. 3H8_DIV0648
GGTCTTTGTTGGAATTAACAAAAAAACAGTAGGTGAATGTATTAAAAAGTAAAGGAAAGTGATCTTTTTCGGTAGTGCAGGGTTTCGAAAGGAGTGGGGAAAAGGCATAGAAGTTTACTAATTAGAGTACGACACCACTACGCGAAATATCAAAAAGGAGAGATTAAAAGTGAAGAAAAAGGTTTTGGTTCAATCATTGGTAGCTTCAGCAACACTGGGTTCTGTTGTTGTGGCGGCTCCGCTACAAGCGCGTGGGGAGCAAGTAGAGCAAACGACTACTACCACACAAACGGTTCAACAAAGTTTCGATGAGGTTAAGTATCAGGCATTGGAGCAGGCAGCGATCTCAGCTGTTGAAAAGGCGAAGCAAGAATTACAAGTCGCTACTGATACTTTGGCTAAATTAGAAGAAGCGGTTAAAAAGGAAATTGCAGGAGCCGAGAAAAATCTTGCTGATCAGCAAGCGGCTTTAAAAGCAGCAGAAGCTAAAGTGGCTGCTGCAACAGAAACGTTGAAGAGCGAGCAGGAAAAATTAGCCAAAGCCCAAACTCGACATGACGATAGAGTGGCAATGGCGGAAGCTGAGATCGCTTCTGCGGAAAAGGCGATCAAAGAAAAAGAAGAACCATATTTGGCAGCCAAAGAAGCTGCTGAAAAAGCCAAAGCGACAGTTGATGAAAAGATTGCAGCTTATGAAGTTGAGCAAACGAAGCAGCAGGCGATCATTAAAGAATCCGAAGCGAAAATCAAACAGGAGGAAGCTGTCTATCAGGAAGCTAAGGAAGCCTTCAATCAGTCAGAAACAACAATTCAAGATGCTAAGCTTGCTTTAGAAGCAACGTTAAACGAAATCAATAATCAACCCAATGTAATTATAGAAGCAACAAATGAAGAAATAGCATCTCAAAATGCAATGCATGCAGCACAAGAAAGACTTGGGGAAGCAACATCTGATTATCCTGCTCTAACTGAAGCCGCCAGTAAGGCAAAAAATCTTTATGAACTAGTAGCAAAAGCAGAAGCTGATGAACTCCCGACATTAAATGAAGAGATTAAAATCTTCCAGGGAATGGTTTCAGAACAAGAGGCTCTATTAGCAACAATGAAACCTACTGATACAAGTTATGCTTCAGCGCAGGCTGAATTAGATAGCAGGAAATCTGTCTTACAGTCTGTTCAAAATAAAAAGACTACGCTGGCTTCTGAGACAGCTCAAGCATCAGCTGCCTATACAGCTGCTCAAGCAACAGCCGATGCAGGTCTTGCGGAAATCCAAGCTGCTGAAATAGCTTATCAAGACAGTGTGGTTCAAAACGAGGTGACGAAAAAGGCTGCAGATGAAAAAATAGCTGCCGCTAATGAGATGATGAATAATAAAGCTTCCTTAATCGCTGACGCGGAAAATAAGATTCAGTCAGCGAACTTAGATCAGGAAAAGAAACATGCTGCTATGAAGGATGCAGAAGCAAGTATGAACGATGTAACTGCTGAACAGCAAAAAATCATTCAAGAAGCAAAAGATGCGATCGCGAAAAGCTTTGCAGAGGTTAGTGATGCAGAGAAAGCTTACCAAGTAGCCAATATTGATCGTGAGGTCAAAGAAAAAGAGTACAACACAGTATTGAACCAACAGCAGCCGATTATCGATTTTGCATCAGAAACGATTAAAGAAGCTAAGGCTGATCTGCAAGCACAAGTAGATGCGACAGCTAAAGCACAAAAAGCGTTGGACGATGCGGAAAAATCAGTTAAAGGTTTAGAAGCGGCGGTTGCCGACGCACAGAAAAATCTTGAAGCGGTGAAAGCTGATACTGCAGAAAAAATTGCTGCAGCAAAAGCGGATCTTGCTAAGAAGGAAACAGCTTTGAAAGAGGCAGAAGACTATTTGGCAGGATTGCGTGCTGGCGGCAACGATGCTAGAACAGGCAAATTGAAAGCCAATTATGTAGGAATGAGCAGCAGCTACCAACAAGGCTATGAAGATGCCTATGCTCTTCTATCATTCACTAGTCAGAATGTGCTGGCTCAAACATCAACCGTTCAAGCAACGACTGTTCAACAAAAGAATATTTATATCAAAGAATACAAGAAGGTTCTTCCAGTAACGAAGGGTCAATTACCGCAAACAGGTGATGCAGAAAACTTGGCAGCAGTATTGATGGGGTTAGGCTTGATCACCATTTCTGGCGCTGCATTATTGAAGAAAAAATATGCGGTTTAGCATTTAAGCACTGGGGCTTTGCCTCAGTGTTTATTTTTTAAGAGAAATGAAAGAGGGGGGAGCTACTTTGTCGCCAAAAGAGGTTCAATCAAAAATCGAATCATTAAAATATACAACGGATGAAACCAAGACCATCTATCTACAGCAACTAGCTCAATGTAATTCGTCATCTGAGCTTCAGGAGTTAGCGAAAGTGATTGAAGCAGGTGAGCAGCAGCTGTTAGACATCCAAAACACCATGTTTGAAACCTTAGAATCCTATATTTGGAGGATCAATATGTTTAAGTATATGCCCCTGTTTGACAAAACTCACTGGATTGAAAAGCTAATTGCCTGTGATTTTGTAGAAGACATGACCGAAGTTTACAACAAAGCAGCAAATGCTGAAAAGGAAGCGAAGGAGAATACGAATGGTGGATGGACGATTCTAAAGGAGGATTAAAAGCTTGGAAGAGATCTCATCAGGGAAACATTTCTGGTGAAATTTCTTCCATTTCTATTGCTGATATTTAAGGAAGAAATCTGTATGTTTGATTATCAAGGTTCAAGCTTTGTAATTAGAAAATAAAATAGAAAAATTCTTTCCTTATCAAATAGTTTTAAACCAAAAGAAGCACAACTTTCGTAACTGAAAGTTGTGCTTTTCTTTAGTTAATCTACAATGCACTCTCATGCTCCATTAACTCTGGATAATACTCGTATTCCGCGAAAAGCTTTGGATCGTAATCTATGAAACGCTTGACCCAATTCTTAGCTTCAAAGAAATCGAGCATTTCTTGATCGGCTGGCTGATAGGGGATATTCAAGAAGGCTGTTAATTGACTCAAGTCAGGTTTAAGCATAAAAACATTTCTTGGATCATAAAGGCGATAAAAGGGCAGCATTTCATTTGCTGTGACCAGTTTCTTTTGTAAGAACAGCGACTCAAAGGTTCGAAGGGTCACACCATATTGACCAGCGCGCAATATTTCTAAGATTCCTTTACTGCGTTTGACTAGTTGCAGATAGTCCCCATAAGGCAGGTAGCCTTCCTGTTCGTTCCCACGCTTTGGCAGGATATGATAAAACGTCGATAGCCCCAGTGATTCAAAGCGATCCTTTAAATCCAACGCTTGCTGCTTGCGGCCATTGTCATTGGCGCCAAAGAAAATATCGTAATCTGTCTCATGCAGAGGTTCGCCAACAGATCGCGTGTAAAAGGAACTGTTGTGCTTTAGTCCTAAATCCCGAGCCTCTAACGGATCGAAGTGATAAATTTCATCGATAGCTGCTTCTTTTTGGGCGGCATTTAATTTGCGGTAGTGCTCTAATTTGAAGTGATTCCAGAAAAATAGAACGATTTTGGCTTTTGTGAATGGTCGAATTCGAGCGGCCATTTCTGGTTCAAACCCGAAATCTAAGAATATAATCAATTGAAAGTTTTTCAAATAGTGGCGTAAATACTCGTTGCTTGCTGCAAGTAACTCTTTTCCTGAACAAACACTCATCTCTGAGATGGCAGGGAAAAAGTAAAGTGAACGGTCCTTAGGGACGATCAAGACATCTGAGTTTTTCATTTTTCTCCCAGCTTTCGTATTAAATTTTCCCCAGTTTAGCGCTTTCCATCGCCAATAGCGATTTTTATGCTTGAGAAAAATAACACAGCTAGTTCATTAAAAAAGGAATTTTTTTGTTCTCGTACGCATATCATCACACTAGACTGATTGAACGCGAATACTTTATCCATCATAGAAAGCCGCTCTTACTATAATTAACTGTGAAAGCGCGGCTGATAAAAAAAGAGACCGCCTATGGGATAAGACGGTCTCTAAGAGGGTATACAGTGTGAAAGAAATAACTACTTTCAAACAAATGTAATGAATTCTCAAAAATTAATGTGCCCGATTGAAACGAGCGATCCATTGTTTATATGGTAATACGCCGCCTAGGAAGTAGGTGATGGCTGCTTGGATTGGAATCCAAATCACGGTTTTGATCAAACGTGGTGCCCAGATCACCCAGCTATTCAATGGCACATGATACATCATCGCCAGCCATAGCGGAGTCAAGATTAAATTGATCAAGATTGTTGTTACTAACACCGATTGAATCGCGTTTTTCCAAGTAATTTCTTTCTTATAGAAGAAGTAACCGTAAATGGCTCCTTCTAGAAAGGCATTGATGGTAAAACCGATGAAAAAGGGTGCCTTCGCGAAAAGCGACATTCCTATAAAATCAGCGATCACCGAGCCGATTCCTGTCCAGAATGGACCGAACAGCATTCCCATAATAATCTCTGGGATAAAGGTAAAGCTGACCTTGAGAAATTGTGTCTCGATTCCCAAAAGCCGAGACAAAGTGACCATCATGGCGATTAATAGCGCCATCGTTGTGATGCTTCTAGCATCGAGGTGTTTCTTCATTTCTAGCATCTCCTTATAGAGCTGCTACATCTTCATGCAGCGAATGCGAAAATAAAACCGCAGACCAAAGTCTTTCGTCCAGAGGACAACATCCCATCCCTCCAGCACTTGACGCTTTATTTCCTACTCTGATTTATTTTTGGGGAAGTCCCCGAAAAAATACTAGCACAGAATGAAAGAGGAAACAATCTTTTCATTCCATTCCCGCGAAAATAGTAAAAACTTTATTTTTACGAATAAAGTTGGGTAATTTTGGGGGCATTTTAGAGGTATTATAGAACTATATAAATTATAAAGAAGAGAGGTCAATTTATGGCTGTTAAACCGTTGGATGAAAGACAGTTGTTTCGAATGAAACGAGAAAATCTTGAGAAGAGGATCAATCTCTACTATTTAGAGACCCATGATACAGATACAGTATTGGAGTACAGTCTAGCCGTTCTAGTATTTAATGGGATTACGATAGATGATTATTCATTTGTTTGTAAGGATTTGATCAAGGAAATCTTTTTAACAAATGAACCTAGTGATAAGCTGCGGGATTATTGTTTGTATTTCTACGATTTCTTTGAGTACGAAGAATGGGAACAGGTAAGAGATCGGTTATTCAAGAATCGAGCGGCATTTTCTGAACACACCCGGGCGATTCGTCCGGAAACAAAATATGTACGAGCGGAATCTGCTCCTACAGCGGAAACGACAGAGAGTTCCGAGGATTACTTCGAAACAGTTTTTAAGGATGAACTGGGAAAGAAGCATAAGCAAAGATTTAGAAATGTGGATGTAGATATGCCAAACAAAAAGCTTTTTACACTATTAAGGATCTTAACGAAGCTGACCATTTTTGAAAAAGATGGTGTGCGAAGATTTACTCAGGTAGTGCCTGCTGATTGTAAAACGATAATAGCAGATACTTTTTAGGGGATGAAGAAGCACCAAAGTACGATTTTTTAGGAAGAGGGGAAAAGGAACATGCAAGTTTTGCAGGAGAGACAGCTGCTTCAAATGAATCGGGATTCTTTAGAAAAAAGAATTCTTCAATATTATAATGAAACAAAGAACGAAGACGTCGTGATCGAATATGGGATGGCGCTTCTAATGAGGAATGCGATGGTGATGGATGATTATTCCTTCATCTGCAAGGATCTGATTCGCAAGATATTTTTAGAAGGTGAACCGAACGATAAGAAGCGCGACTTTTGTTTATATTTCTACGACTTTTTTGACTATAGTGAATGGGAGATCGTCCGAGCACGACTGTTTAAAACGCGATCAGAATTTTCTGAATGGACGCGAGTGATTCGACCAGAGACCAAGTATATACGGGCGGCTGCAGCACCGACCTATGATAAGTTCGATGAGATATTAAGCCATGCAACAAGGAATTATTCAGAAAAACAAAGAGCCGAAGCATTTGCTGATAAAGAGAACTTTGATTTTTTATTTAAAGCCCTTTTTGCGGACGAGAATGGCAAGAAGCATATGGTAACCTTCAAGCACGCGGACATCAGCAAGTCAGGCCATGAAATGTATATTTTATTAGAAATTTTGACGAAGCTGACGATTTTTGAGAAGGATGGTGTTCGTCGTTTCCAAGAAATTCTGGGAGAGGATTGTATGTCAGAAGTCAAACATTCAATTATTCGAAAAAAAAATAAAGCTCGTAACTGATAAAAAGAAGAAGCAGGACGCTAAAATCGTTCTGCTTCTTCTTTTTAAATATTCAACACGTTAAATACTAAGATACCCCAAACAATGAAGACAACTATGCCCCAACCGCAACCTTTTTTGTACCCTGTATAAGTTTGGGTAAAATTTGAATCTTCAACATCATTCTCAAACACTGCTTTATTTGGATCATTCTTTAAATAGTAAACATTTAACTGTGTCGGGAAATCCCCTCCGCCATTATCACGATACACGAATTTCTTTGTCTTTTTACGGCCGTTGATCGCATACTCGTACGTCACAAAAATCTTGGAATAATCACTCAGATCATCCGTATTTTTGGTAGAGTGGTGCCATTTCACAGCTTTGGCTGGAACATACCAACCTTTTTCTTTGGCCGTTTGATAAATTTTCTGCTTTTTGGTACGCGGCTGCCTTATCAAGAAAAAAACAAAGGTAAGCAGCGGTGGAATAATCAGAACGACAAACTGTTTTATCGTCACCGACTTCACCCCCCTTTAAGTTATAGTTTTTGCTAGCTATGTTTAATAAACGATTTCTTTTGGATCGGAATGTGCTAAAACAAACTCTTTGAAGTTGATGACTGCCGGTGTGAGATAGGCTTCTTTATTCGTAACTAAATAGAAGGAACGATCCATCAGCACATTTTTCAAGTGAATTGTCTTTAGCGGCAAATGCTTCAAGATATACATATTAGGTACTACCGCGATACCAAAGCCTTGACTGACTAGTCCGGCGATGACCTGATCCACGGTGACTTCATAAACAATATTGTAGCTGCAATTATTTTTCTGGAAGACTTCATCGATGACATTGCGCAGGCCGCTGCTTTTGCTGAAGCCGATCTGCTCATAGGGCTGAGTCTGCTCTAAATAAATATCATCAAACTGTGCCAATGGGTGATCCAGCGGTGCGATCACAACTAACTCTTGGCTGGCGATCGGTAAGAATTCAACACTAGGTTCATCCGGCAAATAAGAGGCGATGCCGATATCGTAGTGCATATTTTTGATTCCGTCCACGATCTCTTTGGTTACTCCAGAAGAGGTGTGAAAATCAAAAATAATCTCTTTATCTAAGTTGGCGTCGCGAAACTCCCGCACTAATTTTGGCACAAAGGTCGTTCCTAAAACTGGTAAAAAGGCGAAACTGATAAAGCCGCTGCCTTTGCTGATCTTGGTGACCGTCTCGATCCCATCATCTAATGTCCCCAATGTTCGTGAAACATAGTCTTGAAAAATCATGCCCGGTTTGGTCAATACGACATTCCGGCCTTTTTTTTCGAATAAGGTGATGCCCAGTTCATCCTCAAGTGAGGCGATGGCATTGCTCAAGCTTGGCTGTGTGACATTCAATATTTTACTAGATCGGGTATAGTGCTGCTCTTTGGCTAATACATCAAAGTATTTCAAATGTTGTAAGTTCATGGGCACGCTCCTATTTATATGACCTTTTAAATGATTATAGCAAAACCTATATGTTTTACCTATAGGTTATTCGAGAAAAACCAATTAGAATTTTGAAAAGTCCCACGTTAAAATGAAGGCAAGATTTGATTGTGAAAGCCGATACATTATTAAAGCTACGGTTTTCGCATCAAAAAATCCTTTCATACATTAAGAGACTGCAGCTCTTCATGTGAAAGAAATAACTTTCAGAAATTTAAATACGATTTTAAGATGTCAGATGATTTTGGATTAAGTGAAAACTCAGATTAATGACGACAAAAAAGATTGGATCAGTACAAATTAGGAGGAGAACAAATGAAAAAGGTACCATTAACAATCAGCTCTTATACATTAGGAATGGAAATTGATTTTGAAGAACGTGTAAAAATTGCGAAGGCAGCAGGCTTTGACGGCATTGGCTTACGTGCTGAAACATATATGCTGGCAATCAAACAAGGCTATTCTGATGAACGCATGTTAGAAATCTTAGCAGAAAACGACATGAAGGTAACAGAAGTTGAATACATCACCTTGTGGGCTGATCCAAATAAAACCCAAGAAACACCAGAAACACTGTTACAACAATTCAAAGAACAAACAGTTTATCACATGGCTCGTTTATTCGGCGTAGGTCATATCAACTGCGGCTTGATGGAAAAATATCCAGCGGAAGTTCATATCCAAGCCTTCAAAGAATTATGTGCACGAGCAAAAGAATTAGTAATTGGTTTAGAATTCATGCCTTACAGCGGTGTACCAGATTTAGCAAGTGCATGGAATATCGTTGATAAAGCAGGCTGCGACAACGGTATGTTGATCTTAGATACATGGCATTGGGCACGTGCTGAAACGTTAGCAGAAGATTTGAAAGGTGTACCAGCAGAAAAAGTTGTTTCTGTTCAAATCTGTGACGTGTTGGAACGCCGCTACCCAGACACAATTTTACGTGACGAATCAATGCATGATCGTCTTTGCCCAGGAACTGGCTGGGGAGATACAGTTGGCTTCTTGAAAGCAATCAAAGAGCATGGAATCAAACCTCGCGTAGTCGGAACAGAAGTTATCTCTGATCCAATTTTAAGCCTAGGTTATGAAAAAGCAGCGCAAATGAACTATGACACAAGTATCGATGTAATCAAACAAGCTTGGCCGGAACTATTAGAAGACTAAAAAAAGGTGGATAAAAAAATGTTAGAAGGCGTATCAGGTAAAACACAATTATACGGGTTGATCGGCAGTCCAGTCGGACATTCAGGGTCACCTGCGATGTACAATTATGGCTTTGAACAATTAGGCATCGATGCCGTATATCTAGCGTTCGACGTACAAATCGAAGAAGTAGCAAATGCATTCCAATCTGTTCGCACATTCAACATGCCTGGAGGCAACGTAACAATGCCTTGTAAAGGTGAAGCGGCGAAATACATGGACGAATTATCACCAGCGGCCCAAATGGTCGGTGCGATCAATACCTTCCAAAACAAAGATGGAAAATTAACGGGTCACATTACAGACGGTATCGGTTTTGTCGATAACTTGAAGGCTCATGATGTGGAACCTAAAGGAAAGAAATTTGTCGTGTTAGGAACGGGCGGTGCGGCAACTGCGATCCAAGTTCAATTAGCGATCGAAGAAGCGGCAGCTATCGATATCTTCAATATCAAAGATGATTTCTTTGCTAAAGGCGAAGAAACTGTCGCACGCATCAAAAAATTCTATCCTGATTTAGCTGTTGCGATCCATGATTTAGGTGACGCTGAATTATTGAAACAAAAAATTGCTGAAGCGGATGTTTTAGTAAATGGAACAACTGTTGGTATGGGTGTAGGTTCTACTAAGACACCGATCAGTGATACAAGCATGCTTCATGAAAAATTAGTTGTAGCCGACGCGATCTACAATCCGCCGAAAACACAATTGATCAATGATGCAACAGCAACAGGCTGTAAAACAGTGACTGGTGAAGGAATGCTGCTAGGGCAAGGTAAAGCGGCGTTCAAGATTTTTACTGATCAGGAATTACCGGTCAGACCATAAATCCTTCTTTTTCCGTGCACTCTGCGGAGTGTACGGAATACAAATGAGGGGCAGCCCTTCAGCAAAGGACGTTAGTAAACTGTTTTAGTGTTAAAAAATATTTTTAAGGGAGCCTAGAGATGAGATCGAAAAAATATATCATGTCGTTGGTAACGACATACTTGTGCTATTTTACACATGGGATGCAAGCACTTATTCTTAGTCAAAATATGCCTTACTTTTATGAAAAATGGGGCTATACAGATGCAACAGCCGGAGCAGCAGCAGTTTCTCTAGCGATTACGGCAACCGGTTTTGGTAAATTCGTTTCTGTTTGGATCGGCGGAGAAGTTTCGGATAAGATCGGCCGGAAGAAAATGGCGATCGGCGGATCGATCCTCTACATCATTTGTTTTGCCGGATTATTACTTAGCCCGAGCATGATGATCGCTTCGGTCTGTGCCTTTATGGCTGGTGTGGCAACATCTGGTTTCTGGGATGCGTCACTATATCCAGCGGTTCAAGAAGCAGCACCAAAATATGCTGGTTCAGCTCTATTGGGAATTAAATTGTTCGTTTCATTAGCAGGGATCGTTTATCCATTGATGGTGGTTAATTTCACTGAAATGGGTTCTCCTCAATTGAATGTCATTATTCCGTTAGTTTTGTCTGTTGGTTGTTTAGTTTTAGCGGCATTTTCTCCATTCGCCTACGACGATATGATGAAGGGCAGTAATGATCAAGAGGCTTCAGATGGGAATCACTCAGATGCCATCAAACAGGAAATCGAAGCAGCTAAAGCAAAAATGTTAGTGAAACCAAATGTGTTGGTTAACTTCATCACTATGTTCTATGCCTTCTTATGTATGTTTATTATGTATGGCGCTCAGCAATATACCAAAGCTTTCGGATTAAGCAATGCCGGTCTTACTGAGTTGCAAGCAGCCGGATTAACGTCGATCTATACCTTTGGCGGAATCATCGCGGTAGTTTTCTGGGCAATTCTGATGGGTAAATTACGTTGGAATCCATTGAAGGTTTTAGTGATTGATTCAGTCTTTACCGCATTGGCATTAGCGAGTGTATTGATCATTCGTCATCCAGCAGTCATTTATGCAAGTATCGCGGCTCTAGGCTTTTTCGCGTCAGGCGGTGCTTTGCAAACAGGATTGGGCTTGCGTCAGTTATTCTGTCCAGGACCTAAAGGAAGAAATACAGGGATCTATTATACATTCATGGGCTTTGCCAGTACCTTCTTACCGTTCATCGTTTCGGCGATGACCAAATCAGTCGGTGAAAAACAAGCGATTTACATTATGATGGGCTTGCTTTTAGTCGCTGCACTTACGGCAACAGTTATGATGGTGTATCTATTAGGTCAACATAAAAAAGTATTCGGCTATAGCGCTTTTGAAAAAATGCGAGATTAATTGCGAAAACAAAAAAGGAGGTAGGACTATCACTAGTCACCTCCTTATTCGCTTAGTGTACGAACACTGGATAGCTTTTAGTTAAACGTTTTTAAGTAATCACTAGTCGATTTTAGAATATTTCTACCTATTTTTTAGATGAGCTGCAAAAAGTTGAAGGGAAATCCTTTTTGCTTATCATCCGTATTAATTTGTGTCCAGTGTTGGACGCTAGGTAATTTAGGAGGTCCTCATGGATATTGTAATTGGACTATTACTGATCTGTTCCTTTGCGGGGATGGTCATCTATTGTATCAAAGGTCATAACTTGATGATCGGCTTTTTCATCATGGCGACGATTTGGACATTTTTGCCAATCATTGGCAATCTACTGTCGCCGAATGCGGCATTTGATGGATTGACGATCCACGATATGCTGCGTCAAGTGTATCAAACAGCACCGGAAAAATATGGTGCATCGGTCATGAATATTTTCTTGGGAGCCTTCTTTGGGCGAATCCTGTTAGACACTGGGATTGCGGCTACGATCATTCGAAAAAGTGTCGAGCTGGGGGGAGATAATCCCGCGGTGATTTTAGCGATCGTGAATTTGATCAGCGGCTTTATCTTTACCTCAATGACCGGCGGCGGATCGGTAATCGCTATCGCAGTCATTGTTTTACCGATTCTGTTTTCGATCGGTATTCCGAAAGTCGTTGGTTTCTTCTCCTTTACTGGATCAGTTGCGGCGGGGATTTTCTTGAATCCGATCAACTTCGGACAATACTCAGCCTTCTTTTTAAATTCAAATGGCGGACAAGAATATACGTATAACGATTACTTCCCGTTTGGGATTTTGGCGTTCGCAGTAATGATCACAGTAGTTTCACTTGCGTCAATGATTTATTTAAAAATGGAAAATCTCACGTATTCTTGGGCAGCGGTCAAGCAGAGTGAAGTGGTGGATGCACCAGGAATCTCATTAATCACACCATTTTTACCGGTGGTAGGAGTGATCGTGTTTAAGCTGCCTGTGATACTGTGTTTTATTTTAGCAAGCTTATATGGGCTAGGTGTTTGCGGCGGATTGACAGGGAACTTCCGCGAAATCTGTCGAACGATCTCGCGCATCTTTACCGAAGGAGTTAAAGATATGTCGGCGCTGATCGCCTTTTGGATTACTTTGGCGATGTTCAATGACGCTGCAGTTTACGCAGCTCCTTATTTTCAAGAAATTATCGGCGGCTGGATTCCTTCTTCTCCGTTGATTTTATGTATCGCTTTTGGGATCTTGGCACCGTTAACGTGGTTCAAAGGACCGCTTTCGTTGATTGGTTCAGGTGCGGCACTGCTGGCAGTGGTCAGTCAGACGACGAATTTTCCGACAACCTTCTTATACCCTTTGTTTGCATCCGTACTGATCGGCATGGCTCATTTTGACATTACGATCTCTTGGAATGCTTGGGGATTGGGCTTCAATCGGATCAATGCAGTCGATTATATGAAGGTGGCGCTGATTCCGGGAACAACGGTGGCATTGATTCTGGAAATCGCGAACTTTTTCCTCAACAATCCGCTATAGAACTTAAGAAAGGCAGGTCTCAACATGAAACGACGTGTTCGGATCGGGATCGATGTCGGCGGTACCCATACAAAAGCGGTAGCGATCGACAACGATACCCAAGAAATTATCGGTAAATCATCGGTAAAAACAACCCATGACAGCGAACAAGGTGTGGCTGAAGGTGTGGTCAATTCCTTCTTAAAATGTTTGGCGGAGTTTGATATTGCACCCGAGGAAGTCGTCTTTGTCGCTCATAGTACAACACAGGCGACGAATGCCTTATTGGAAGGTGATGTTGCCAAAATAGGGATCATCAGCACAGCCAAGGCAGGAATTGAGGGCTGGTTGGCTCGCCCTCAAACCAATTTGAAGGATATCGATCTGGGAACGGGACGCAGTATCCATGTAGTCTCTCGTTTCATTTCTCAGAAAAATTTGACAGAAGAAGAAATCGAAAAGGTTATCGATGAACTATTAGCAGAAGAAATTGACGTACTGGTAGCCTCGGCTGCCTTTGGTGTCGATAATTTATGCTTAGAAGAAAAGATTGCGGCAGTTGGTCGCAAAAAGAATATCCCAGTAACATTAGCATCAGAAATGACGAAGCTTTACGGCTTGTCTCGGCGAACGCGGACAGCGACGATCAATGCCTCGATTCTGCCGAAAATGCTGGAGACAGCGAATTCCACGGAAGAGAGTGTCCGTTCTTCTGGTGTGGATGTGCCTCTGATGATCATGCGAGGCGACGGCGGTTTGATGGATGTTGTTGAAATGAAGAAACGCCCTGTTTTGACGATGCTGTCAGGGCCGGCTGCGAGTGTGATGGGTGCCTTGATGTATTTACGTACTTCGAATGGGATCTATTTCGAAGTCGGCGGCACTTCGACCAATCTCGGTGTGATCAAAAATGGTCGGCCGGTCATTGATTATTCGGAAATCTCAGGACATAAGACATACGTTAATTCACTGGATGTACGAGTATTAGGAGTGGCCGGCGGCAGTATGATCCGCGTGAGCAAAAGCGGAGTGAAGGATGTCGGTCCCCGCAGTGCTCACATCGCAGGGCTTGAATATGCTGTTTATACTCCTGAAGAAGAAATCGTGGAGCCGCAGCTGGAGCTGTTCTCACCAAAAGAAGGCGATCCGGCTGATTATGTCGCGATCAAATTAGCTAGCGGCAAACGAATCACAATCACCAATTCATGTGCGGCCAATGTTTTAGGATATGTCACTGAGGAAGATTTTTCTTATGGAAATGTCGCTTCGGCGAGAAAAGCGATGGCACCTTTAGCAGAGTATTTGAATACCTCCGTTGAAGAAGTGGCACGCCAGATTCTAGCCAAAGCAGTTGAAAAAATCATCCCAGTGATTCGTTCGTTGGCGAAAAAATATCAATTAGAAAAGAATCAAATGACGCTAGTCGGTGTCGGCGGCGGGGTGGCCTCGTTGATCAAATTTGCGGCTGAGCAGATGGAATTAAATTATAAGATCCCCGATAATGCGGAAGTTATTTCTTCTATCGGTGTCGCCTTGGCCGCAGTTCAAGACGTAGTTGAGCGTATCGTGCCAAGCCCAACGAAACAAGATATTCAGGCGATCAAGCAGGAAGTAACGGATATGGCGATCGAAAGCGGTGCGACCGAAGACAGCGTCGAGGTCCACATCGAAATTGATCCTCAGACACAAAAAATTACGGCCCGGGCTTCGGGATCTACAGCTGCGCAAGCAACCGAACTTCAAAGTGCTGCTACAGAAGCCGAAGCACGAGAAATCGCGATCCAAGATTTTCGTTTGCCGGCTGAACAGGTCAAGCTGTTGGATTCAACGGAGCAGTTCAATATTTACGGCTCCAATACGAAAAAAGGCAATGCGATCCGTGTAATTGATAAGAAAGGCTTTATCCGCGTTCAGCGGGAGCATGCCGAAGTCGTCAAGACCACGATCCAAAGCTACTTTGAAGTCGTCAATCAGTTGTGGGAAAGTATGGCAAATTATCAAAGTGATTTGATTATCAGACCAGATTACTATTTCTGTGTTGGTCCGCGGTTATTGGACTTTTCCAGTACAGACTTCTCTCAATTAACGATGCTGATGGAGATTGAGATGAGCGAAATTATAGGAACGGATGAGATCATCATCATTGCAGCAAATCGATATATTTAGGATCAGTCTAAAAAATGAAAAGGAGTGCTGGCGATGGATTTTAACGCTTTATTAGATCAGAGCGATGAGAAATATGCTGAGTATTTACTATCGCAGGATCATTTGTTTAAGAAAATTCCCGACGACCAGCGCTCAGAGTTGATTTATCAAGCGATTGAATGCGGAAGGAATGCCGCAAGAAATTTTTCAGCGGCAGATTTGTGGGAATATTGTCGGCAAGAAGCGATCGAGATCGATTATTTTACGGAAGAGCTGAAAGCGGAAAATTTTCGTTTTGTCTTGGCAGAATTTCAATTGCCGAATCGGATTCGCATCAATCAAAGTTTATTAGACGAAGCGGACGAATTTTTGAAAGAGCAGGAGTTTTTGAAGGATCAACGAGTAGATGAAATCTTATTAGCTCATGAGCTGTATCATTACTTAGAAAATCAGCAGAAATTGTTTACGATTCAAAAGCAGCTGACCTATCAAATAGGACCTTTTAAAAAGCAAGCACGCTTGCATTCGCTAAGTGAGATTGCTGCGACAAGCTTTGTTCAAGAGCTGTTGGATCTTAGTTTTTCGCCAATTCTTTTGAATGTTGTTTTGCTTTTTCCTGTGGCTCCTGATTATAGTCAAGAGCTGGCAAAACAACTATTAGTGATTGATTGAACAGGGCTATAGATTGATTGAAAAAAAGAATTAGTATCCACTGAACGGATTCAGTATATTTAAAGAAAGAAAACCTTTAAGGAGCGGAAATAATGGAAAATACATGGTTAGATTTAGCAGATGACGTGGTAGTAATCACGGGAGCTTTAGGTGGAATGGGACGCAAAATCGCAAATGACTTCGCAGAGCAAAAAGCCAACTTAGCTTTAGTCGATTTAAATGAAGAAGCAACTGAAAGCTATGCCAAAGAATTAGCGAATAAGTTTGGAATTAAAGCGAAGGGCTATGCGTGTAATTCAACAGTTGAAGAACAAGTAGATGCTTTAGCGAAAACAGTGAAGGAAGACTTTGGTCGCATCGACGTATTGGTGCAAACAGCAGCGATCCTAACTTTCAGCCCATTAGAAGATTTAGCATTAGATGAATGGAAACGAACAATCGATGTAAACTTGACTGGCTACTTCTTAGTTTCACAACGTATCGGCCGAGTGATGATCGAGCAGCAATCAGGCCGGATGGTTCACATTTCTACAATAGCTTCAATCGCACCGGAAACTTATTCAGGTGCTTACAGCCCAAGTAAAGCCGGCGTGAATATGTTGTCTAAAATGATCGCTGGTGAATGGGGACAATATGGCGTACGCAGCAACTGCGTATTACCATGTTTTGTTAAAACACCATTATCAACAAAATTCTATGAAGATGCAGAAGTTGAAGAAGGCCGTAGAAGAATGACTGCCAACCGTCGTATCGGTGAAGTGCAGGATATTGCTAACGCGGTATTATATCTTGCAAGCAAACGTTCAGACTACACGAACGGTCACGAATTACGTGTAGAAGGCGGCTTCGGCAATATGATCGGCGATCTGGTACCAAAACCAGGCGGACGCCGTCAATACGCCATCGATTCAAAGAAACCAAAAGCATAGTAACTAACTAGAACCCTGACAGTTTTTCTGTCAGGGTTCTTTGTTTTGTACAAAACGTCATTCAATCATAACGAGAAACCTAAGCAAACATGACAAGTTGCTAAAACACCCTTTTAGAACTGTTAAATTATGAGTGTAGCAGATAGCTAAAACAAACAAAGGAGCGTGTAAACCATGCAAGAATACGTAAGCAAAGAAGCATTTATTACAGAAATAGAAAAAAGAGCAAATTTGTTCATCAAAGAATACGAGGACATCAGTGAAGAAGATAAGGATGTACGTTTAGCTGAAGGAGAACGGACGCCATTTGAAAATCTTGCGTATCAGCTAGGCTGGTTGGCGCTGATCCAACATTGGGAGAATACTGAAGGAAATGGCGAAACAGTGGAAATGCCTGCTCCGGGAATCAAGTGGAATCAGCTAGGCCCCTTGCATGAACAATTCTATGCGGATTATCAAGACAAGAGCCTAGCTGAAATGACCACCTTATTCAAGAATGCTGTCGCTGAGAATAGTCAGTGGCTTGCTAGTTTAGATGATGACGTGCTGTTCAAGCCCGGCGGTCGAAAATGGGCTCAATCGACTTCTTCCAACTGGCCTGTCTGGAAATGGGTCCACATCAACACCGTCGCACCATTTAAATCATTTCGGACCAAGGTTCGCAAATGGAAAAAACAGCGAGCTGAACTGGATTAAAGATGAATCAGGAAAAGGGGTAAACAACATGAATGAACTCGTAACAATCTCAAACCTAGCTAAACAGTACAATAATCAAGAAGTCTTAAAAGCTATTTCATTTTCGATCCATGAGGGGGAACTATTTTCAATCCTAGGACCAAATGGTGCCGGAAAATCAACCTTGATTTCTTTAATTCTAGGATTAGCCAAACCAGATGCTGGCGAAATTTTACTTGAGGGAAGAAAACTTGAAACGCAATCGATCAAGCACAAGTCAATGATCTCTGTGGTTTTTCAAAACAGTATTTTAGATCCAGCTTTAACAGTCAAAGAAAATTTATTTATTCGTGCTTACTTTTATGTCAATAACTGGAAAGAAGCCAAGCGATTAGCGAAAGAAAAATTAGCTGATGTTCAAGGAAGTCATTTGCTGAATAAGCGCTACGGTGTCCTTTCCGGCGGAGAAAAGCGCAAGGTCGATATCGCTCGTGCTTTGCTCAATACACCAAAACTGTTGTTTCTGGATGAGCCAACAACTGGTTTGGACATCGGATCGCGAGCAGACATGTGGCGATTGATCCACCAATTAAAAGAAAAATATCGGATGACGATCGTACTGACCACACACTATATGGAAGAAGCCAAGGATTCTGATAATGTTTTGATGCTGGATGCGGGAAGGGTCATGGCCTATGATGCACCAGAGGCATTGAAAAAGAGTTATCACTGCCTAACACTAGAAGATGTCTTTTTAACAATCATGGAAAAAGGGAGAGAAAATTATGAATGCTTTAGTCTATAGAGGGTTATCACTATTTTTCAAAAACAGGCAAGCGGTAATTGGTTCCTTTATTGGTGCTGCGATTATGATCATTCTGTATGTTTTCTTACTAGGGGAAAGTTTAGTTGGCTCATTATCTGTCCTAACTCATCCTAAATTGGTCGTTGATGCTTGGATGCTTGCGGGGGTTATCGGGATTGCCTCGGCTAGTTCCACACTTGGTTCGGTTAGTTTGATGATTCGCGATAAAGAAAGCAACGTCTATACTGACTTCATGATTTCACCTATTTCAAAAAGTAAAATCATGCTGGGCTATTTCTTTAGTACCTTTTTGATTTCATTGTTGATTACTTTGGTTGTGATCGTTATCGCTGAAATCTATCTCGTGGTACTTTCAAAAGGAGAGTTCTTAACTTTACCGCAATTTGGTTTATTATTTGTCGTAAGTATTTTGACTGTCTTTTGTTCATCGGCCTTCATGTTTTTCGTAGCTAGCTTTTTTAGACGGATCGATACTTTTTCTACTGTGACCGCTGTGATTGGCCCGCTGATCGGTTTCTTAACGGGTTGCTATGTTCCGATAGGGAGTCTGCCAGAGGGTGTTCAAAAAGTGGTAGAATATTTCCCTTTAACTAGCGGGATTGTCTTGATTCGACGCATTTTGACAGAGAATGTCTTTTCCTCAGCCGATAAATCTGCGGCGACTATGGTCAAAGAAGAGTTAGGGATCGTAATAATGAGCGGACAAACGGGCATTGCCTTGCCAATCGCGATTCTAGTGATCTCAAGCTGTCTATTCTTAGTCGTTGCCTTATGGAATGTTAAGCGAGTGGAAGTGAAACGATAAGCTCTTGCTTATAAAATAAACGATGAAAACTGCCTAAAAGACCAGCGAAACAGTCTTTTAGGCAGTTTGTTTTTTCTGTATTTAGAAAAGGATTTTGTTTACCAAATACTTACACGTTTTTCAGGTGCCAAGTACATGGCATCTGTTGTTTGGATATTAAACGTTTGGTAGAAGTCTTCCAGATTTTTAACTTGGACATTGGCCCGTAATTTGTTGGGTGCATGCACATCAATCGACAAGAGCAGCTGTGTGTATTCTTGTCGTGCTTTCATCCGCCAAATCGTCGCCCAGTTGATAAAGAAGCCTTCAAGGTCGACATCACTATCTTTCTTCGCTGCCTCTAATGCACAGCTCAGACCGCCTGCGTCGGCGATATTTTCTGAGACCGTCAGTTTTCCGTTTACTTTTCCGCCAGCAATCTCCAAACCGTCGAATTCAGCGATCATTTGATCGGCTAATTCTTGGAAGTGTTTTTGATCTTCTGCTGTCCACCAGTTGTTCAAATTTCCATACTCGTCAAAGAGTGAACCATTGTTGTCAAAAGCGTGAGAAATTTCGTGAGCGATCACAGCACCAATTCCGCCAAAGTTTTCACTGCTGGATTGCTCCAAGCTGTAAAACGGTGCTTGCAGGATCGCTGCTGGGAAAACGATGATATTGCGGAATGGATGGTAATAGGCATTCACTGTGTCTGCGCTCATTTCCCATTCATCACGTTGGACTGGTTTGTTCCATTTGGCGTACTCATCTTTGCGCTTCAATTTACTAAAATGCAGAGCATTGCTTAAAAGCGTCCCGCCGTTTTCTGCGGGAGTTACTTTGAATTGTGTATAGATTGGCGGAATTTTTTCCGGATAACCAACGTGAATGCCCAAGGTACTTAGTTTCACGATGGCTTTTTCACGAGTAGCCTCACTGAGCCATGTGTTGCTGCTCAAACGGTCCTGATAAATACCGACCATTCTACGTACCATTTGTTCGACATCTTTTTTCGCTTGCTCGCCAAAATATTTTTTCCCGTAATAGTCGCCGACGATTTGATCGAAACGCCCAGAGGCTAAGTAGAAGGCCGCCTTTTCTTGCGGACGTGCTTCGGGTGCTCCAGAAAGCGCACGGCTGTATGTGCCGCCGACTTGACGAAACTCCTCACTGAGATAAGCAGTCAATGCGTTGATCGTCATCACCAGCATCCAGCTTTTCATTAGCTGGAAGGTATCAGGATTCACTAATTCATCCAGCTGCTTGAAAAAAACAGGTTCGGTCACGATGATTTTCTCGGGAATTTCACCGATTAAACCAACCAATAATTTCTTCAAGTCTAAATGCTGACTGCGTTGAATAAATTCTTCACCGCTTTCGGGACTATACATTTTACTGTAGTCTGCATTTTCTTCCGCGCTTTTTACATGAGGAGCTAACAATTTGTCATATTGGAGTGCTTCGTCCGTGATTTTTTCTGCCGTAGCCGCTTCGTAGCCTGCGAGTGTGAATAACTTCATTGTCATCTCTTTAAAAATCGCTAAAAGCTGCGGTGCTTGCGGATGATCAGGCTCGTAATAGGTTTTATCCGGCAAGATCAGGCTAGGCGCGCCAGCAAACAACGCATTGATTTTAGTATTTTTCATGTCAGCGTCCACGTCGACACCGAAAGGCAAAGGCAGCCCATCAAGTACCCAACTGGTTATTTGCTGATCGAGATCGGCAAGATCTTTTAATTCTTCTACTTGTTTTAGTAAAGGAAGCATCGGTTCCGCGCCATCTTGATCGCGTTTTTGGTAATCATTGGCTAATTGGAAATAAGCGAGGTATTCCTTCATTAAGTCATTTGGAATGAGTGAGGGATCGTCGCTCATTTTTTTCGTATCAGCCATCAATAAGTCGTCAATGTCATCTACCAGATCTTGAAAGCCGCCTGTCGCTGGTTTATCTGCAGGGATCGTGGCTTTTCTGATCCACTCGCCATTGACTGCTTCGTATAAATCTTCTTTGATTTTTGTTTTGTCCATAAAACTACCACTCCTTTGTATTTATTGTTTCATCTATACTATAATAAAACAATTAACGTGTGACTCATAGGAAAGCAGCTTTTTTTCTTTTGGGATTTTTTCGTATTTGCACGCTTGGTATTACACTAAACACATTAAAGTGTCGAGTGGAACGGATATATGTTATACCTTAAGTAGATAGATAAAAAAGATTCGGTGGTGAAAAAATGGATTATCCAATCGATCAATGGAATGAACTAAAAAACTTTGAAACGTACCGCGAGTGGAAAACACCGCGAGGATTTTTATGCGGAACATACGCCAGCAGTGTGTTGTTGGCTTATTGGCAGGATCATTTAGATGATCGCTGTGTTCCAAACGGTTTAAGAGAAAAGGGCAGTACTCAAAATGAAGAATTAATCCATGCGCTGCAGCCTGTATTACAGCCAATTGATTTTCCGACAGTGCCCTTGCAGATTTCTTTGGGTTTAAATCATTTTTTCCGACGCTATCGCATTCCTTTTCGAGCAAGAAGTACCGCGGCAGGATCTTGGCAGCGAGTGACGAAACGCATCATGGCTGGCGAACCTGTCATGATCGGTCTTTTACAAATGTTTGGCAGCAGCTATAAAAATCATTGGGTCGTCGTGCACGGGTTTATGGAAACTGCAGACGGACAAAAATTTTATAAAATTCATGATAATTGGGGCAAGAGTGCCGCAGTAATACCCGCGCAATGGGGAAACGGAACGATTTCGTTAGTTTCTCAAAGAAAATAATATATGCACCATGACTGACATCACGCATTCGTTTTATCGATAATCCGCAAAACCCGAACGAGGACTACTTGTCTTTCTAAACGAAAAGTAAAATCTACATCAAATAACTAAAAATATGTTAAACTGATGGTACAAAAATACTTGGAGGGACACCATGTCAGAAGAAAGTAATGAAAAGTTTAAAATTTTTAGCCTAAATGGAAACAGACCATTGGCTGAAAAAATCGCCGATGTCTGTGGCGTGCCGTTAGGAAAAAGTACTGTCAAACAATTCAGTGATGGAGAAATCTCTATTAACTTGGAGGAGACAGTCAGAGGATTTGATGTTTATCTAATCCAATCGACCAATGAGCCGGTAAATGATTATTATTTGGAACTATTGATCATGATCGATGCATTGAAACGCGCGAGTGCGAAGACCATCAATGTCGTATTGCCATATTATGGTTATGCCAGACAAGATCGTACAGCTAAACCGCATGAGCCGATCACAGCAAAATTAATTGCGAATTTACTTTCAGATGCAGGTGCAACAAGAGTTCTGACACTCGATTTACACACCGTGCAAGTCCAAGGTTTCTTTGATATTCCTGTCGACAATTTATTCACGATGCCGTTGTTTGCGCATTATTATCGCCGCCGCGGAATGGTGGGGGATGATTATGTCGTGGTTTCTCCGAAAAATAGCGGAGTCCAACGAGCTCGCAGTCTTGCAGAATATTTGGATACAGCGATCGCAATCGTTGATGTTACTGAAGAAGGCAATCCGGATACCGGTTATGTAATCGGTGATGTTGAAGGACGCTGCTGTATCATGGTGGACGATATTTTGAACACGGGAGAAGTCTTCTCCAACGCTTCTAAAACATTGAAAAAAGCCGGTGCCAAAGAAGTTGTCGCTTGTGCTTCACATGGATTATTATCACCTCCAGCGAAAAAGAACTTGGATGCTGCTGATATCAAAGACATTTGTATTACCGATTCTGTCTTGACTGATCCAGAACGTCATCCAGAAAAATTATCGATTGTCAGCTGTTCAGAATTGATGGGAGAAGCAGTTAAACGAATCCATCAAGATGAATCTGTCAGTCCTCTATTTACAATGGAACGGAAAGATTTCGAATAAGAAACAATCGTTAGTATTAGAAATAGTAATGTCTGGCTTCACGAACTGACTTTATCGGCAATGATAGACAATCTATGTCTAATTGCTTTAAAGTTGAGCAGGTTCGCGGAGCCTTTCTTATAGAAAGGTTCGAAGATTTGTGAAAAATATTTATTTAGATCATGCAGCGACAAGCCCCATGCATCCAGAAGTAATCGCGACAATGACAGAAGTCATGGCGGAAACTTTTGGCAATCCATCAAGCGTGCATTCTTTTGGTCGGCAAGCTGCCGGGATATTAGAAATCGCGCGCGAAACAATTGGCAAGAGTCTTGGGGTAAAATATCATGAGATCATCTTCAATAGCGGTGGTACTGAAGGAGACAACACAGCGATTTTAGAGACTGCCTTTGGTCGTCAAAATGAAGGTCGCCATTTGATTACGACACAGATCGAACATCCCGCCGTGATCAATACAATGAAGTATTTAGAGTCACAAGGCTTTGAAGTTACGTATTTGCCGGTGGATCGCAAAGGAAATATTTCTTTGGCTGATTTTGATGCCAGCTTACGGCCGGATACGATTCTAGTTTCGATCATGTACGGAAACAACGAGATCGGTAATTTGATGCCCATCAAGGAAATCGGTGAACGCTTGAAAGATCATCCTGCCTATTTTCATACGGATGCCGTTCAAGCCTACGGCAATCAATTGATTCGCCCACATGAGTTAGGTGTTGATTTTCTAAGTATTTCAGCACATAAGATCAACGGTCCAAAAGGTGTCGGATTCCTATATAAAAGTGACCAAGCAAAGCTTGCCCCATTGCTTCGCGGGGGTGAACAAGAAGAAAAACGCCGCGCAGGAACAGAAAATCTAGCCGGTATTTGCGCAATGGCAAAAGCTGTTGAATTATTAACGGAGGACGAACGGGAAGAGCGCCGCGAACTCTATGACCAGTTCACCAATAAAGTTTTAACGACGCTAAATCAAGCGGGCATTGATTATCATGTGAACGGTGATCTTGAAAACAAGCTGCCCCATGTGTTGAATCTTCGTTTTACCGGAATAAACAATGATCTATTATTAATGAAGCTGGACTTACGAGGGATCGCAGTTTCTACCGGGTCAGCCTGTACAGCAGGGACAATCGATCCGTCTCATGTATTAGAAGCTATGTACGGCAAAAATGCGCAGGAAGTAAAAGAATCACTGCGGGTAAGTTTTGGCTATGGTAATACCATGGAACAGGTGGATTATTTTGCTGAACAGCTGGTCGCTAGTTTACAAGAACTGACAAAGTAGATTGAAATGGCTGATACTTATCTTTATAATTAAGAATGAAAGAAAAAATGATGAGGTGAGTAAATGGCATTTACAAAGAAAGCGACAATCAAAGGGTCAAAATATCAATACGAATTAGCGCCGACAGCTAAAAAGTATACGCTGCGGGATAATGGTTTTACTGAAACTAGTTCAGGCAATTTCCAATTGATCCGTCCGTTACAAGCGACGCCCCAAAGCAAAGAAGGCTTCAAACTAAAAATCACAGTATCAAAGGATATCAGCACGATGAAAATGTCGGTAACGACTGCTAACGGATTAAAAGCAGTCGATATCTTTAAAGACTCAAAACAAGAATTGGTTCAAGAAAAATTCTATTTCCTATTGGATGGAATGATCGATCTGTCTCTTATACACATCTAGATGTGTATAAGAGACAGATCGTGGACTGTTTGTAAAAGAAGAAGTGTAAGTGTAAAGCGGATTTTATCTAATCAGATAAGATCTGCTTTTTTTATTAATAGATTAATCTCAATGTTTTACAGGTTCGCTTCAGTCAAAAATTATTCTTCAACCTGTGTGATTGGAGATTGATTGATTTTACGATTTTATAAGCGGATAATAATAAAAAAAGGACTGAGGTCAATGAGCAAAAAAGTATTGTGGATCTGGTCGTTCAATAATCGTCAGCAAACTGTTATACTGCCGAATGGGATGAATGCGACAATGAGACCGATCAAGTTTCAAAGCGGGTTGAGAGAAGCGCTGGTACCTGAATGGGAGATCGAATTTATCAGTGATGATCTGTCAGAAGAGCTGCCAAATGCAGATGTAATCGTTATTCCTAAGACAAATAAAGCTCTCTATGCAGAACGGGCGAAAAACGCGAAGGTCATATGGGTGTCGGGAAACGAGGTCGTGGAAAACGATTTTGAAGGAATTAAGAAAAAAATAACCGAGGCTTAAAGAGACAGGGAAAATAAGGCATAGTGTAAGTTGTAAAAGATTCGCACGGGTTTTAAAGAGAATTTTTAGGGTATTCAAAGGCTGTCTCTTATACACATCTAGAGGACCACTATCTGGGGCTTTAGTAGAGAGTTCAAAAATAATCTTAGGAGAGTTTGATAATGTTACCACCTTCTCTCTGTATTCAGGAGATAATATCTGTCTCTTATACACATCTAGATGTGTATAAGAGACAGGGTATTGAGAGATTCTACTAATTCATTAGATAAAGTT
>NZ_NGLG01000001.1:271019-276678 GCF_002140655.1 Enterococcus sp. 3H8_DIV0648
AGAAGAGCTGCCAAATGCAGATGTAATCGTTATTCCTAAGACAAATAAAGCTCTCTATGCAGAACGGGCGAAAAACGCGAAGGTCATATGGGTGTCGGGAAACGAGGTCGTGGAAAACGATTTTGAAGGAATTAAGAAAAAAATAACCGAGGCTTAAAGAGACAGGGAAAATAAGGCATAGTGTAAGTTGTAAAAGATTCGCACGGGTTTTAAAGAGAATTTTTAGGGTATTCAAAGGTGGGTGAACTTATCTTTTGGATGCTCTTTTTTTATGTGTAGAAATGAAATCAAGGTTATTTATCCATTAGATATAATGGATGTTTTTCTATCTGAATAGTTAAACAAGGGGAATGTAATTATAATCCGCTTTCTTTTTTCTTTATTCACCTTTTTTTCTAAATCTTTTTAACGCTTAAAAGCTTAATTTCGAAAAGATTATGGTACACTAATACTAAGAAAATTGTTGGAAACGAAGGTGAGAAGTTGGTTCACAAGGTACATACGATCGAGCATCACAAAATTATTTCTGATTTCCGTCTCTTGTCAGGGCTGACCGTTTCTATAGAAGACTGTGCCAACCTGACAAAAGAGTTTCAAAAATATGGTGTAGAAGATTATTATATCAGCGACTATGAAGGAAATAGCTACTTGACCCGTTACGTTGATTATTTTATCGACGGAATTCCTTGTTGGAAATACAAGAAGAGCTACTTAATTCCGCTAATTTTCCGCGATATGCCCGACACGCAAAAAATGTTCCGCGACAGCTATCGTTGGGAAGCTTTTTTTATTCTTCTAGACTGGTATTTGGAATACAATCCTGAAAAAGTACTTGTTACCTGCAGTAAAAAAAAGAAAAAGATGGAAGTGATCGATACGGCATTTTTGATCTTCCGTTTGTGGGAAATTTGTGATGGCGCTGCCTTTCCGATCGCTAATCTCAAAAATCTTTCTGAATTTGAAAAATGGAACCAAATCTTTCATTTGATTGATACGGGTAAATCCTTTAAGCGCACCAAAGAATTCGATGTGACCAAAGTTGAAGACCTGACTCAACTGGAAGCAGTTATTACGATTATCAAACTAAAATATCAAGCACTTCTACAAAAACAAGGCTACCAAGTTTAAATTGGCAGCCTTGTTTATTTGTTTTCCTTTTGTTATTTATTCGCAAATCGCTAAAAATTTTGAAAGATTTTGGATGAGTTTTTCTTTTTTTACGTACATTAATAGTAAAGAGAACATAACATTGAAAAAGGAGCGAATAAGCATGGAAATCAAACAACTGACCAGACGACAACTTTTTACGATGAAGAACAGAAAGAACCTTGAGACAAAAGTACGCAAGTTTTGGGAAGCAACCAAAAATGCAGATCTAGTAGTGGAATATATCGTAGCGATTATTGTAAGAAATGCGCTAGTGGCAAGCGATTTTTCGCTGCCGTGTCAAGATGTTGTGCGGGACCTGCTTTTTCAAGCCGAACCAAGCGAAACACTAAGACAATTCAGTCCATTTTTCAAGGACTATTTGGATGAGAGCGAATGGAGCAACGTTATCAAGCGGTTGTTCAAAAATGAAAATGCGTATTATAAAGCGACTAAAAAGATGCGAATACACGAAGGTAATCTGAAAAATCGAGGCAGTGCTGCGCTTGCTGGTAACTATGATAGCTACACTTTGGATTCTATTTTTGAAGATGCCAATGGGAAAAAGCATACCTGGAAATTAAGAGATGCCGACCCAAGGAATACGCTTGAGGAAACTAGACGTATTCTCATCGTTTTAACGAGCTTGACGATTTTTCAAAAGGGCGATGTACGTCAATTTGCCAAATTTTTGGATTGTGAGTTTAAAGGAACCACGACGCTTTATAGTACAAAACAACCGAAAGAGCAGCCGGAGTCTATCCAAAATTCGGCGAAAGAACTCACACAGATAAATGCGGATACAAACGTTGAGAAGGTTTTGGTGGATGGCATGGACCTTTCTGTGTTGACTAAGGGAGAACTCATCATGTTGCTTAAAGGGATTTTTGAAGAAGCAGAGGCGGCTATGTTAGAAGAATCTTTTGATGATCCAGAAGAAGGCTTTGAAAAATTGCCGGCAGATCTGCCTATTGGCAATAAGACAAATATAGAATCAAGGATTGTTCCAGACGAAAAAGATAGTCAGCAACAGGAAACATTATCAACGTTAGCAAAACCGAAAAACGATCTGATCCCAACTTTGGCAGCAGGAGCTATTCTTGAAGAAGGCACAGAAAAACCGCCAAAAGTTGACACACCTGTTAAACCAAATGGTAAAAAGCTTTCCAAAAAAGACCGAAAACTTTTGGATAATTTTAATCAAAGAAAAAAGAAACATCGCAAATAAAGGCTAAACTCATCGCAAAGGGAAGCCTTATTTGACTATCGCCAGCTAAAATATTTGTTTGTCGATGGCTGTAATAGCACATTTTTTTAGCAGAGATGGTAAAATAAAAGAAAGAATCAGAATTCGTTTGCAGGTGATCAGAATGAAATATTTTATATCAGATACACACTATTTTCACGAGAATCTTTTAGGCGACAATGATTTTGCGCCGCGTTTATTTGATTCTGTCGAAGAGATGAATCGACAAATGATCAATGCGTGGAACGCCGTCGTCAATGAGAAAGATACTGTTTATCATCTAGGCGATGTGGCGATGCATCCCCAATATGAAAAAGGCTTTACCGATATTTTAAAGCAGCTGGTACAATTAAAAGGTAAAATTGTTTTTATCAAGGGTAATCATGATTCTCGGACGTTTTTCAGGTATTTGGCAGCACATGATCCGAAGCTTCCCAACGGTGAGGACAAATTTGAATTTCATGATGTAGGTGCGATCGTCAAATTCAATCATCATCAATATTATCTGACACACTATCCGATGCTTTTAGGCAAAACATTGAATATTCGCAATTTGCATGGGCACATCCATAATTATAGTATGCCGATTGCTGAGGATATCAACGTTGGCGTGGATGCACCTGAACGCGATTTTCTTAAAACACCACTACCATTTGGTACACCGATCTCTGAAAATTTGATCGATGAGATCGCTGTTTATAAGGAAGCTGAAATAAAGAAATTAAAATAAGTCATGGCATTACTTAACTGATGCCTTTGCTTTTTTTGTGCGGATTGCCCAAAAGTTTTATTTACGTGATTTCATTTCGTTCGACTATGTTCACAACAGAATGAGTATGGTAAATTAATTATAAGAACAACGAGACAAGATAAAAAAGGAGGCAAGCAAGTGAAAGTGAAGGAAGTTGTGAAGACGATTCTTATGTATGTCGTAATGATCGGTGCGGTTATTGCGTTGCGACATTATGTATTTACGCCTGTCGAGGCGATCGGGGACTCAATGAAACCGACTTTAAACGATGGTGAGCGAATGTTTGGTCTGAAGCACACTGATATCGAACGATTCGATATCGTGACTTTTCCAGCGCCAGACGATCCGGGCAGAGATTATGTCAAACGTGTGATTGGTTTACCGGGAGATACAGTAGCTTATAAAAATGATCAGCTTTATATCAATGGAAAGAAATATGATGAACCTTATTTGGATGAGTACAAAGCTAACTTGACGGATGGTCAACCATTAACCAATGATTTTGATTTGCAGCATTTGTTTGGACACGAAAAAGTTCCAGCTGGACAGCTGTTTGTCTTAGGCGATAATCGGCGGATATCAAAAGACGGCCGCATTATCGGTATGATCAATCAAAAGGATATTTTAACCAATGTAAAATTTGTTTTCTGGCCGATCAACCGGATCGGTACCGTAGAATAATAAAAACGCCCTCTTCTGAAAATGAAGAGGGCGTTTTGCTTTACTGATGTGCTTGTACTTTTTGATAGACTTTTTTAGTAACTGTGGAATCGGTATTAGTATAATAATAATCTCGTTTCTTTGTTGAGATTTTTAAGATCGGCTTGGACTGATGATCCACAAAAAGGGTAGCGGCTTTACCGTCAACTTTAAAACTTCCAATTGCGTAATTATCTGTCGCAAGACCATTAATCTTCATTCCGGCGGTTGGCATTTTATCAATCAAGGCTACGTTTTCGATGGCATCATAATTGATTGTTTGTTTCCGATAGAAGGGACCATCTAAACTGATATTTTCCTGATTTACTTCATAAGTTAGCGGATCAGGACGATAATCCAAAATGTACAAGGGCACGACCACAATTAACATGGATGCGATCAATACGACAGGAATTAGTCCGATGAAGATTTTCCCGCCAACCTTGGCCAAATTAATCGTGATATTCAACCCAATGCGATCAGGAATCATAAAGCGTCGATCCTCTGGATTGTAGTAAATACCATATCGCCAATAATAATCATCGCCGGCATAGCGAAAGCTTGGTGTCTGAGCCAATAATTGATCTTGCTTGCTGCGCAAGCGGAGCAGCCACCATAAAGTAAAGCCGCAGAAAATGAAAACCAGCAAAAATTCTGCAATCATTAGGATTTCAAAAAAGCGATCACTGATATTCATCGTTAATAATGGAAGATAAACAATTAGATTAACAAAGAAACTTGTTGCCGCCATAAAGGCTGACCAATAAAATTTTGTCAGATCATTGTATTGGCGATTGATCGTAGAATCATTTGTCAAAGCTCGTACTGGCATTCGACTGATCATCCACCAGCCTAAGATGAACAACGCTAAAGTAATTCCGCAAGCGGATAATAAAATCCAAGTCAAACTTTCCATACCTTGTTGATGAAGTATGAACGTCAATACAATCAACACTCCAAGTGAAAGAGCAAACCACCAAGGAGAAACTAATTTTCGATTTTTTTCAAGCACAAGTTTTGTATCGACCTGAATCGGTTGCTCTGTTAATTGCCAGTTATTATCGACGATCAATTGGTGACCTTTTCGAATATAACGAATCTGCAACAGATAACCTGCACCGATTGTGATATATATAAGGACAAAGAAAAGCATCATAAAGATCGAGTCCTTCATAGGGATCAGCAGACTTAAATCTAAAACAGTTAATACGCCTGCTAATTGAAATTGGCGCTTCCGATAATTCTTTCGAAAAGCCAGCACACGTGGATCATCGATTTTATCCGCTGGGAAGGTATTTTCCACGATTACATAGTTATGAGGCTTGGCCGCTAAAGAATTGGTAAATGCCATGATGAAGTTGCAAAAAATCAATATACCTAAAATAAGAGGTGATAGCATCAAACGTCATCCTTTCCAAAACTTGTCAAAATCTTTTGAACTTTTTCTTGAACGGCTTTTTCATTAGGTTCCGACAAGTAAAGTTCAGCCAACAGCAAGGTCAAATTTTCTACACTTGTCTTCTTAGAGGAGACAGGCAGCGGGGCGACTAATGTTCCTTTGCGTCGATCGGTAATCAAGTAGCCTTCTTCACGCAATTGCTGATAGCCTTTCGACACGGTCATCGTATTCACACCTAATTCATCTGCAAATTGCCGGACTGTTGGTAGTTGTTCGCCTGGTTTCAACTCGCCTTGAGCGATGCCGATAATGATCTGCTTTCGCAACTGGAGATAGATCGCTTCATCAGAATGGGGATCAATTTCTAAAATCATTTACTTGCCCTCCTTTGTATTGTTTATATTAATACAAACAATAC
>NZ_NGLG01000001.1:276818-280020 GCF_002140655.1 Enterococcus sp. 3H8_DIV0648
TTTTCGGAATCTATATTGAAATGATGGTGATACTGCTGTCTCTTATACACATCTAGATGTGTTTATACAAACAATACAAAAAGGCAATAGAAAACGTTTTAAACAGAAATCTATCGAAAATTTAAGTTTTCTGTTGTATAAGTCTCTTATACACAAGATGTGTATAAGAGACAGGTATTGTTTATATTAATACAAACAATACAAAAAGGCAATAGAAAACGTTTTAAACAGAAATCTATCGAAAATTTAAGTTTTCTGTTGTATAATGCGTATTACTGAAAAGTTGCGACCTTCAAATCGTAGAGTTTTCGGAATCTATATTGAAATGATGGTGATACTGTGTCTAACAGCAACACACGAGTCGTCGTAGGAATGAGCGGCGGCGTCGATTCATCAGTAACTGCTTTGTTGTTAAAAGAACAAGGCTATGATGTAGTCGGCATTTTTATGAAAAATTGGGACGACACCGATGAGAACGGTGTTTGTACCGCGACAGAGGATTATAAGGACGTGGCGAAAGTCGCTGCCCAAATTGGTATTCCTTACTATTCTGTCAACTTCGAGAAGGAGTATTGGGACCGTGTCTTTGAATATTTCTTAGCGGAATACCGTGCAGGCCGCACACCGAATCCAGATGTAATGTGTAATAAGGAAATCAAATTCAAAGCCTTCTTGGATTACGCGATGGAATTAGGTGCGGACTATGTAGCAACCGGGCATTACGCTCAAGTTGAAAAGGACGAAAATGGTGTGGTCCATATGTTACGAGGCGTCGATAACAACAAAGACCAAACCTATTTCTTGAGTCAATTGTCACAAGAACAATTAGCGAAAACGATGTTTCCGCTGGGCGGTATGCAAAAACCTGAAGTTCGCGCAATTGCTGAACGTGCTGGCTTAGCAACTGCTAAGAAAAAGGATTCAACTGGTGTTTGCTTCATCGGCGAAAAGAATTTCAAACAATTTCTAAG
The DNA here is from genome assembly GCF_002140655.1 of Enterococcus sp. 3H8_DIV0648. Taxonomy (NCBI): domain Bacteria; kingdom Bacillati; phylum Bacillota; class Bacilli; order Lactobacillales; family Enterococcaceae; genus Enterococcus; species Enterococcus sp. 3H8_DIV0648. The sequence goes on from NZ_NGLG01000001.1 coordinate 277,790, forward strand.
CAATTATCTGCCTGCCAAAAAAGGTAAGATGGTAACGCTAGACGGCGAAGAAAAGGGAACACACGATGGTTTGATGTACTACACCATCGGTCAACGCCAAGGCTTAGGTATCGGCGGCGGTGGAAAAACGAATGATCCATGGTTCGTTGTTGGAAAAGATCTATCTACGAATACGTTGTATGTAGGTCAAGGTTTCCATCATGAGGCATTGTATGCGACAAGTTTGGATGCCAGTGAAATTCATTTCACAACAAATGAAGACCGTCCAACAGAATTCAAATGTACTGCGAAGTTCCGTTACCGTCAGCAAGATGTACCGGTAACTGTTCGTTTATTAGAAGATAATCGCGCGGAAGTGATCTTCGATGATCCTGTTCGGGCAATCACTCCTGGACAAGCCGTTGTCTTTTACGATGGCATGGAATGTTTAGGCGGCGGTTTGATCGATCATGCGTATCAAGAAACCAAAGAATTACAATATATCTAGTTAAAAACTGCAATCACTTTATTAGAGTGGTTGCAGCTTTTTTGTCTTTTGGAAGCAATGATTATCTTGAGAGCACAAATGATATTGGGATTAAAAAACCAAAATGTATTTTAAGCATTGTTTAATGATATCAGAAATTATATGATTCATTTAAGCTCTAAGCGATATAGGTACAGAAAGACTTATACAAAAAAAGGGGGAGAAACAAATGATTAACTTTTCAAGAAGAGAAAAAATTGCAGTTTTTGTTGAAGAAGAGACGAATAAGGTATTGAGAGATTCTACTAATTCATTAGATAAAGTTCAAATGGATACAAATTATATCGCTGAAAAACTGAACTTAACTCGATCTAATGTCAGCAAGGAATTGAACAGTTTGTTTAGAGAGAAGAAAGTGATAAAAATTCTTGGAAAACCGGTATTGTATATCGCATCTGAACCATTTCAGTATATTTTAGATGTTAATAATTCAAAGATGACGGAATATGCGTTTAGCCAAGAAGAATTTCTTCAACTTTTAGAAGAAAGGGAAAACTCACCCGAAAAATCAGACATATTTAGTACTATGGTAGGCTCTAAGGGAAGTTTGCGAACAATCGTTGATCAGCTGAAGTCTGCAATCCTATACCCACCTAATGGTTTACATATTTTACTTTCTGGATCAACCGGTGTCGGAAAAACGACAATGGTTGATTATTTATATCGTTATGCTTTAGAAGAGGGAACTATTTCGAATTCAGGGAAATTAGTATCCTTCAATTGTTCAGATTATGCAGACAATCCTCAATTATTAATGTCAATTTTGTTTGGATATGAGAAAGGAGCATTTACAGGAGCCGATACTAGCAAGGATGGATTAATAAAACGTGCAGAAAATGGAATTCTATTTTTGGATGAAGTACATCGACTTCCGCCGCAAGCACAAGAAATGCTTTTTCAAGTTATTGATAATAATAGGTATCGCAAACTCGGACAAATTGAAGAGAATATCCTAAATAATATTTTATTTATTATGGCTACTACGGAAGATATTTCTTCCTATTTACTTAAAACATTTACTCGCAGAATACCAGTTGCGGTAACCCTTCCGGATCTCAGTATGCGTTATCCCTCTGAACGCATGGAATACATCTTCATGTTTTTGTATGAGGAGTCTAAGCGGATTCATATTCCGTTGGTAGTTGAAAAAGAGACACTTGAAGCATTACTGCTTTATACGGTTGAGGGAAATTTAGGTCAATTAAAGGTCGATATAAAACTCACCTGTGCCAAAGCGTTTATGAGAAAAGGAAAGAACAGAATGCAGCCGCTATTGCTTGAGTTTAGTGATCTACCTGAAACAGTCATTAAATCTTATTTTGAAGAAAATAAGAATAAGGATTCTTTAGTTCAAGATATTTTAACGCGACTTGATCAGTTAACAGAGATTGATTTTAGAAAGAAAGAGAATACTCAAACTGAAAGGACAACTTTAGCCATAGATACTTTTTCATCAGTAAATACTCAATTTCCACTAAATCAATCGAATTTTCAAACTAATCAAGAAACAAAAAAAGTTTTACTCGCAGACCCAAACACCGCTATAGAACAATTTTACAATCAAATAGATTTTGCGGAAAATACTGAGCATTTAGAATCTGTTGCTAAAATAATCGATCATTCAATTTTTTTAGCAGTAAAGACAATGTTAGCTGAGCTGAGTTTACCATTAGAAAAGAGTACAGTTATTGGATTGATGCTTCAT
>NZ_NGLG01000001.1:280162-354530 GCF_002140655.1 Enterococcus sp. 3H8_DIV0648
ATCCAGAAGAATACGATTCAGCAATAAAAATGAGAAGAATACTGAATCAAAAACTGGATTTTTATATTCCAGAAGGAGAGTTGAATTTTTTTACTTTATTTTTGCATTTGGCAAATAAGAATGAAGAAAAAAAAGTAGGAATAATTGCCCTCTCCCATGGTGAAAATATCGCTACTAGTATGTGCAAATTAGTTAATTCTTTTTTAAACACTGACTATGCTATTGGAATTGATGTCCCATTAGAAGAAAGCGTGGAAGCAGTATTGGATCAAACGATCGATCTCGTTCAAAAAATCGACAAAGGCAGAGGAGTATTGATTTTGTCGGACATGGGATCTTTGAGTCAATTTGCGGGGCTGGTTAAAGACAGAACAGGAATTGATACAAGAAATATTTCACCAATAAGCACACCATTGTTACTAGAAGCAACCAGCAAGATTATTAATACAAACATAGATTTAGAAACCTTATACAACTCACTTGATAGTGAGCTATCTAATAGTATGAATAGTGGAGAAGCAGTTCCTATGGATTATCGATTAATCGAGTATCTCCAACAGGTGCTGCTATTTCTTGATCCTAAAAAAACAGTAAATTTGTTGGATAAAGTATTCAGCCAAATATTGTTGGGGGCAGATATTATTGGTGACAACGGATTGTGGATTAAATTTATTTTTCATTGTTCTAGTATGATCGAACGAATAATGATGGGAGATGCATTGCCCTACAATGCGATAGAAACGTTAAAACAGACGCATAATAAACTGTTCACTATTATAAAGAAAGAATTTTACACCATTGAAGAAAGTTTCTTCATCACACTTCCTGATACAGAACTAGCTTATGTCTTAGAAATTTTTGATACACATTGATACACATCCTTCTGGTAGTTAAAAAAGAGTGATGAATCCTACGTTTTGGTACAAAAAGTAAATTGGCATGTCTTTTGCATTAGTAAAGGTAAGAAAGGAGGGACAGAGTTTGATTAGTATTATAGTTTTCACACATGGACCACTATCTGGGGCTTTAGTAGAGAGTTCAAAAATAATCTTAGGAGAGTTTGATAATGTTACCACCTTCTCTCTGTATTCAGGAGATAATATTTCTCAAATCAGTGAAGATGTGGAACAGGCTATTTCAGAAAAAGCATCAAATTCTAATGTCTTGTTACTAACTGATATCCCAGGAGGAAGTCCAACAAATATTTCTGCAGCAGTTTTGCAAAATGCCGACTTTGAATGTTTAACAGGAGTGAACTTGGCAATGCTGCTAGAAGCTATATTGTTAAAGGGAACGGTTTCTGATTTTAAGGAATACGTCAGTCAAGTGGAGGAAGCAGGAAAAAATGGAATACTAGATTTAAAAAAATTAATAGAAGCTACTTAATAAGAATTTAGTGTTGATTGAACCTCTGTTTCCAGACACTGCCTAAGTCGTGGATTAAAAGTTAGTAGTAACAAAGGGAGGACCAAACATGAAAGTAAAGACGGGAGTACTATTAGAAAAAAAGAATGCAGCCGTTCATGAAAGAGAATTGGGAGAAGTAGGAAGCAAGCAAGTCTTGGTCAAAATGGATACTTGTAACTTATGTACTACAGATTATCAACAATGGTTGGGGTTGAGGGAACATCAAGGGTATCCAATGGCAGGAGGACACGAGAACTCTGGAATAGTTGTAGAAATCGGTAGAGATGTGAAGAATGTTGCTATTGGAGACAGAGTGGCGTTTGGCTATAATTTTTGCGGTGAATGTCCGGAATGCCGAAAAGGAAATACTTATATGTGCTCAAATGCAAGTCCATTGGCAGAAACAGAAGATGGCTATCGCGGTTTCTTTGGCTATGCACAATACAAACTAGCCGAATCAAAGTACACCATCGTTTTGGATAAGGACGTAAAGCCTGAACATGCAGGTTTTGTGGAGCCTTTGGGGACAGTTTTACATGGATTAAACAAACTAGAATTGAAACCGCATTCAACTGTAGCGATCGTCGGCGCAGGAACAATGGGGTTGCTAAATGGGATTGCAGCTAAAACGTTTGGTGCAAGGGTCATTTTCAGTGAATTGAGTCAGAAAAAAATCCAACGAGCTCGAAATCTAGGTTTTGAGGTAGTTGATGCTACTGCCGTTGATCCAGCAGCTGAAATCATTAAGCTAACTAAAGGAAACGGTGCAGACATCGTCATTGGTGCAGTTGGTTCTACAAAAGCTTATGAACAATGTATTGCGATGTTGAAAAAACAAAAAGGGAAATTCTTAGTGTTTGCTGCGGGTTATCCCGAACCTGAATTAAAAGTCAGTCCTAATGAAGTCCACTATCGAGAAATTGAAATTATTGGAACAATGGGTGGAAACATTAGTGATTTTGAATTAGCAGCTGAGTATTTAAGTAAAGGAATTATTGACGTAAGCAGTTGTTTAGAAGACGTTAAAATCGGTTTAAAGGATATTCAAAAAGCTTTCGAAGTTGCTGCAACTCCAGACATGTATCGTGTAACGATTGATTGTCAGGATGTTTAAGAGCGAGTGAAATATTCACCGATTTCATTCAAAATACTGCTCCAATCAAAAAGAAAGGAGAGATTTATATGAGTAATGTGGCTTTGTTAAGGATTGATGATCGACTAGTTCATGGACAAGTCGTTACAAAATGGATTCAAGATTCAGGAGCAAATACAATCATTATTGTGGATGATTTTTTAGCTACGAATAGCTATTTAAGCAATGTATATAAGATGGCGGCACCAAAAGGCATAAATGTTTCTATCTATTCGGTGGAAGATTTCTGTACGAAAGAGGATGCAGGAGATTTTGCGGACTTAAAATTGTTGCTACTGTTTAAGAGTGTGGATTCTCTTGTTAAAACATTTGATTCAGGTTTTTTTACAGAAAAAGTTCAGATTGGCGGATTAGGAGCAAGTGCTGGGAAGAAGTTAGTTTATCGTACCATTGCATTATCAGAAGCCGAAGCAAAACAACTAGTTGATATTTTGAATAAAGGTGTGGAAATTTATTTCCAAGTTGTTCCAGACGATCGTCCTCAACCATTGGAAAGTATCGTTCAGAAAAAATTCAGCATCTTGAACTAGCGGAAAATAAAGTGATAAGGAGAATGAAAAATGAATTCTAATAGTATCACACTAATCCAAGCAATTCTCATTGGTTTATTTTACTGGTTTAAGGGAACCAGTTTAGGCTATACGTTTTCTGTTTTTCTTGGATTCTCTCCACTGCCTGCATCGTTATGGGTCGGAATTGTTTTAGGAGATATTCCTACAGCAATGATGGTGGGAGCTTCCTTACAGATGATGTATTTAGGACTATTGGCCCCAGGTGGAGCAGCGCCATCGGACCCTTGTATTGCTGCTTTGGTTGCCACGACGGTAACGATTGTGTCTGGAGTAGATATCAAAGCTGCAGTGGCTCTTGCTGTTCCAATCGGTTTATTGGGGATTCAACTGAATAATCTTGTGTTCATGATAAACGGCTTTTTTGCTCACTATACAGATAAGAAAGTAGAAGAAGCAGATACGAAGTCGTTGTTTAGAATAAATGTGATTTACTTGAATGCCATCAAGCTTTTATTCTATGCTCTTCCATTGACATTATTGTTATACCTAGGTGTTTCTAGCGTTTCTAATATCATGACAATCATTCCTGATTTCATACTGAAGGGATTAAGTTTAGCAGGCGCTATGTTACCAGCCTTGGGTTTTGCTATTATCGTTGGTCAAATCGGAAAGAAAAATTTATTGCCATATTTTTTAGCTGGATTTTTCCTAATTCAATATACAGGAATTCCAGTGATTGCGTTAGCTATGCTAGGGTTGTTTTTAACCTATTTACATGTCACTTTTACTGGGAATAAGACGGAGGAAGGAGTGTAAAAAATGGAGGAAACGACTGTAACACAGAAAGATAAAAAAATAATTACTCAAAAAGATTTAAATAAAGCTTGGTTAAAATGGTGGTGGACAGCAGAAACCTCCCATTCATTTGAAAGGTTAATGGGTGTGTCATTTGGTGTGAGTTTATCTTCGATCTTGAAAAAACTATACAAAAATAAAGATGATCTAATAAGTGCACTTAGGAGACATACACAGTTTTTCAATACTCAGGCAGTTTGGGGTTCTTTGATTCCCGGAATTGTAATTGCTATGGAAGAAAAAAAATCTCAAGGTTCTGATATTCCAGAAGAAATTATCATCGGGACTAAAACAGGCTTGATGGGAGCCATAGCCGGAATCGGCGATACGATTGATTGGGGAATGTGGCTGCCGATTATTTTGGGAATGTTTATTGGCGTAGCAGAGCAAGGAAGCTGGATTGGAGCCATTGCACCTTGGATTCTTTTCATGGTAATTACTTTGATAGAAAGTTACTTCTTCTTTATGCTAGGCTATCGCACAGGAGAATCATCGGTTGAGAAACTTCTATCTGGCGGTAGAATTCAAACGCTGATCACTGGAGCGAGTGTCATGGGTTTGTTTATTATGGGTGGATTGGCCGCTAGTTACATTAAAGTGACTACACCTATTGTGATCAATTCTGGCGGTGTGGAAAGTTTAAATATCCAGACAGCCATTTTAGATGCTATTTTACCAGGTATTATCCCTTTGCTGATTGTGACCGGTGTCTACTTATATCTGGAAAAAGTTAATCGAAATTTCACCTATGCCATGCTTTGGATCATTGGCATTTCAATAATCGCTGGAGGCTTCAATATACTGAAGTAAAGAAAGGGATGAGTGGTGGTAGTTATTTTAGGTGATACAGATGAAAAGTAAAGAAAGAATTTTACTATTGTTGGCGAATACGTTTTTATGGATGACCATTGGATTATACTTGCCGTTTTTAAGTGCCTATTTGTTATTACAAGGTTTGACGGCTCAAGAAGTTGGCTTAATTGTGGCACTGTTCCCGTTCATGTCTTTAATTGCTGTTCCCTTTTGGGGGAAGATTAGTGATAAAACAGAAAATTCCAAAAAGGTTATTATGTTTGCTTGCCTTGGCGTTGCCACATCAATCTGGTTGTTCTATTTAGCAGCTAATTTTTTTCAATATTTTTTATGTGCATCCCTAACGTCATTGTTTTTAGCCGCATTAACACCATTATTAGATTCACTTATTCTCTCCATTTGCAACGTAAAGGGAATGAATTTTTCACTTTTTCGAATCGGAGGGACGATTGGTTATGCAACGATTGTCTTGATTTATGGATTTGTTCTAAATCAGTTTCCAAAGCTTCAGTTTGTATCAATGTCTGTACTTTCATTGCTTTTATTGCTAACCGTGATGCAAATAACTGTTCCCGAAAAGAAAAGTATTTCTGTGCAACCAAAAAAGGGAAAGTTATTTACTTCAAACCAAGTTTATTTTGTCATCTTCGTTTCTACGCTTTCTATGTTTGGTGTGAATTATATCGGAAATTTTCTTGGGATTATTCTAATTGAAGCTAAAATATCTCGCTCTATGATTGGTGTATTAAATTTCGCTTCAGCATTTAGCGAGATACCAATTTTATTGACGATTGATAGTATTTTGAAGCGGATGGACACCAGGAAGATATTGGTCTTTTCGACTATCACGCTTGTGGTACGTTTGTTGCTGCTATCAACTGGAAATATCTTGTTCATGCTTCTCTCGCAGATTTTACAAAGTACGTCATACATGCTGGTATATTACTCAAGTATTCACTTTGTGATGCACCATACCTTCTCTGGAAAAGAGGCACAAGGAAACAGTTTACTATTCTCTATTCAAAACGGAGCGGGATCAATTTTTTCAAGCTTGATTGGTGGTTGGCTGATTGAGGCATTCAATGCAAGAGTAGGTACGATTATACTTGCCGCAGCAGTTTTTGTCATTTTGATAATATCTGTTTTGGTGAAAAAAGGAAGAACTAACACTTTTACTAGGAGGAATACTTAATGTTAATCAAAGTAAATGAATTACTAGATCATGCTACGAAAAATAAATACGGTGTTGCTGCAATTAATGTCATGAATTATGAAACAATTAAGTGTGCGATTAAAGCGGCGGAAATTGAAAGAGTTCCGATTATTATTCAGTTTTACCCAGGCTTTGACACATACATTCCTTTGACACATATTTCCTATATGGCAATTGATTTGGCTAAAAAAGCAACAGTTCCTGTAGCAGTTCATTTAGATCATTCTGCATCTTTTGAAATTGCAGTGGGGGGTATCAGGGACGGGTTTCCTTCGGTAATGGTTGATGGTTCATCATTGCCATTTGAGGAAAATGTGAAGCTGACAAGTGATGTAAAAAGAATTGCATCCGTTTTCGATATTGATATTGAAGCTGAGTTAGGTCATGTAGGAGATGCGAGCATTGAAGATGATATTATAAATGCCAACAAATATACAGATATTGACCAAGCCATTGAGTTTGTAGAAAGAACAAACTGTGATTCATTGGCTGTTGCAGTGGGTAATGCTCATGGTGCCTACATTACTGAACCTAATCTAGATTTTGACAGAATCAAAAAATTAAGAGATGTATTGGATATTCCCTTAGTTTTACATGGTGGTTCAGGTATTCCTGATGAACAAATGATGGAAGCAGTTAATTGCGGAATGAGTAAATTTAACATTGCGACAGAATATTTTAACGCTATGTTTGATACGCTTTCGGAAAAATCAAAGGAGACAGCTAATCGAGATGGTTTCAAACTGATGAATGATATAGAACAACCGATGATTGCTTTTGTAACAAAGAAAATCAAACTCTTAAATCCAAATAACGTCACAGTCTAAATAATAAATTTTGCTAAATCCGAAATTAAGTGAGGGAGATTATTGAATGAGATATAAAGAATTTAAAAATGCAGGATGTAAGGTCTCTGAATTAGCTGTAGGTACATGGGCGACTGGGGGACAGAATTACGGGAAAGTCAATTTTAAGGACAGCATCAGCGCAATTGTTGAAATGGTCGACAGAGGTGTAAACTTAATTGATACTGCACCAGTTTATGGGAATGGTACATCTGAAAAAGTAGTTGGAGAGGTTTTAAAATCTATTCAACGAGATAAAGTTCTTATTTCGACTAAAGCGGGTCTTATCACTGACATCTATACAAGAGACGCGGTGAAAGATGCAAGTTATCGAAATATCATGAGGGAAATTGATAGCTCGTTAAAGAATTTGAATACAGATTATATCGATTTTTACTTTGTTCATTGGCCAGATGCAACAACCCCAATATCTGAAACAATGGCAGCGTTAAATTATTTAAAGGATCAAGGATATATTAGATATATCGGCGTATCGAATTTTTCTCGGGAACAAATCATAGAAGCACAACAATATGCTCAAATCGATGTACAACAGCCGCCATTCTCAATGGTAAACATGAAAGAGATAGAACTTATTAAATGGGGACACGAGCAAGGAATCACTAGCATGTCATATGGATCACTGGGGGCAGGAATTCTGAGTGGTACTATTAGAGAAAATCCTAATTTGGCAAAAGATGACATTAGGATGACATTCTATGATTATTATCATGAGCCCAAATTTTCCAAGATACAACAACTACTTACTTTGCTTGATGAAATTGGTGAGAAGTATGGAAAATCAATTCCACAAATAGTGATTAATTGGTCAACACAACAGGAGTACATTGGGACTGCTCTAGTTGGTGTAAATACTGTTGAGCAAGCTATTGAAAATTGTTCAACATTTGACTGGAAACTAAATGAAGAGGATCTTAATAGGATTAGCCAGAAAATTCAAGAGTTAGAAATTTGATAATTTAGTATCTCTTTTTAGAAGGAAAACTATCAAGTTGCTCACCCAACTTTGTCAAAAACAATTAGTATAAGAACAGTCAGATTATAGAGAAGTCCAATTATGGGGTTATCAACAATCTGACTGTTTTTTTGTGACTACTTCTGCATTTTGTTGTTCGCAATTGTTGAAGTTTAATACTTTGAAAGAGCGTCTCTTTTTCCATATATATTTACAGAAAATTCTTGAAAATTAAAATGATTCTCTTTACATGCTCATGGAATTGTGGGAATATACTAATTAAATATTTATTATAAATTGAAGAGAGTTGGGTGAGGTTATGAATGGTGTTGTTCTATTAGTATTTGCTATTATTTGTTTTGTCGCGGCCTATTTTATTTATTCCCGTTGGTTGGAGAAAAAATGGGGGATTAATCCTAAGGCTGTAACGCCTGCGGTCGCTATGGAAGATGGCGATGATTATGTTCCTGAACCGGCTTTTGTGGTGTTTAGTCATCAGTTTTCATCGATCACTGGTGCAGGACCCGTGACAGGTCCGATCATCGCAGCGATGTTCGGCTGGTTGCCGGCATTTTTATGGATTTTATTTGGTGGAATTTTCTTCGGAGCTGTCCATGACTTTGGTGCGTTGTATGCTTCAGTCAAGAATGAAGGGAAATCAATCGGTCTGATTATTGAAAAATATATCGGAAAGCTTGGTAAAAAGCTGTTTCTATTGTTTTGCTGGTTATTTGCTCTTTTAGTTATCGCTGCGTTTGGCGATATCGTGGCGACAACTTTTAATGGTTTGACGCCAGATGTTCCGGCGGCAGTAAATACGGCAAATGCTTCAGCGGCTTCGATCTCGATGCTGTTCATCGTTTCTGCTGTGTTAGTCGGCTTTTTCATGAAAAAGGTTCATTTAAAAGGAATTGCTATGCATGTTTTTGGGATCGCGGTTTTATTAGTGACACTTGCTGTTGGCATTATGTTTCCGATTTTTGCAGATAAGCAGACTTGGTTATTGATCGTATTTGCTTATCTATTCTTAGCTTCGGTCATGCCGATTTGGTTATTGATGGCTCCTCGGGATTTTCTTAGTACTTATATGCTGCTGGGGATGATCATCGCTGCTGTTTTAGGGCTTTTAGTAGAAGCGCCTATGGTTGAGTTGAATGCCTTTAATGGTTTTGCTGTACAAGATGCGACTGGCAATGTGAAATATTTATTCCCGATTTTATTCATTACAGTTGCCTGCGGTGCGGTTTCTGGTTTCCATAGTTTGGTCTCTTCGGGAACATCATCAAAACAGGTAACGAATGAAAAGCATATGCGTCCGATTAGTTACGGAGCAATGATGTGTGAATGTGTGTTAGCGGTTGTAGCTTTGGTAGTTGCAGGTGCGGTTGCAAAAAATGGGCAATTGCCGGCAGGAACACCGTTTCAAATTTTTTCTGGTTCAGTTGCGGGCTTCTTAACAAAATTTGGTTTACCGTTGAACATTGCACAAGCCTTCATGACGATGTGTGTTTCAGCGTTGGCTTTGACTTCGCTGGATTCAGTTGCTCGTATCGGTCGGATGTCGCTGCAGGAATTCTTCTATGAAGAAGGCGTGGAGCAAAAAGGTTTGGCAAAATTACTAACGAATAAATATGTGGCGACCATAGTTACTTTAGGTGTAGGATTTGTTTTAGCGCTTGGCGGTTACAACAGCGTTTGGCCTTTATTCGGTTCAGCGAACCAATTGTTAGCTGCGATGGTGATGATCGCTGTAGCAGTGTATATGAAGACCTCTAAAAAATCTGGTGTCATGTTCTATATTCCGATGGGGATCATGTTAGCTGTGACCTTTACAGCGTTAGGGATGTCGATTTACGGATTAGTAACGAAGTTGATTAATGCAACGCAATATCTAGTAACCATTCCGGCAGTTCCAGCCGCAGGACAATTTGTCGTCTTATCAGATGGCTTGCAGCTAGTTTTCGCCTTCTTATTATTAGGTCTTGGACTAATGGTAGCGACTAAATGTTTACGTTCTTTATTTAATGTAGAAACTGAAAGTTCTGAAGAAGTTATCGCAGAATAAGCAATATAACGACTCTTAAAGGGGTCGTTTTTTTTGCCTTTTGACAAAGCGGGGAAAATATTTATGGAGCTTCTTGTTTATTCGAAACGGATGAAGGATACTAGATAAAAGTGCTTTAACGCTTACAAAAAAGGAAATGGAGAAAAGAATGAATATAGCTATCTGCGATGATAACCCCAAAATGGTCGGTCAAATTGAAAACCTATTATTATCGTTTTTTGAAAATGATCCCAATCAATTTAATTACGAAGCGTTTCTTTCTGGAGAATCACTAGTGGAACACTTAACTAACAGTGTGTCTTCGTTTCAAATCTATTTGTTAGATGTGGAAATGAAATCGTTAGATGGGTTTGATGTGGCGCGTGCGATTAGAGAAAAGGATCAGCAGGCAATCATCATCTTTATTACCAGTCATGTAGAGTTGATGCCTGAGGCTTTTGAAGTTAATGCTTTTCATTATCTGATCAAACCAGTAGACGAGATCAAGGTTAAACAAGTCTTAACAAAGGCCTTGGAGCAATTGACGTTACGGAAAATGATCCTCCAATTTACGATTCAGAAAAAAGTTCACACCGTTTATTTAGGAGAGGTCGAATATTTTGAGAGCATGAAGCGAAAAATGATCATTCATTTGAAGAGTGGGGAAGAATACGAATACTATGGAACGATGAAAGAGGTCATTGATAAAGTATCTCCGCAATTATTTACACAGATCCACAATTCTTTTGTGATCAACATGGATTATGTTCAAGTAAAGAGCGGAGAAACGATTGTGATGCAATCAGGACGAGAAATTGCCATCACTAAGAAATTCAATCAAACCTTTCAACGCGCCTATCGAAATTATGTATTGATGAGGACAAAATAATGACGTTTAGCGGATTATTCGAACTTATCAAATCAGTGAATGATATCTTTATTATGAGCGTGTTTTTTTCATGCTATTTGCCAGCACGATCCATTGACTATTGGCAGAAACACAAGTCAAAAGGTCTTTTCGCTGTATTAATTGTAATAACAGCATATCTAATAAGAAACATTAGTCCAATGTATTTGTCATTTGGCTCCTTTTATATGCTGGTTAACGTTGCGACATACATTTTTTTAATGTACAGCATTGGTTATTTCTTTTTTAAAGGACAAGCGGTGACAAAGCTATTATTGATTTTTCTTTCAATGATTCTGGTGCTGTTTTTTGATTTTCTGGTCTATTGGATCATTCAGAATCTTTTTGCGGTAAATTATTTTGCTTCGAATCAATTATCTTATGCTTATGGAGGAATATTTGCCAGTCAGTTTATCCAACTGATTGCGGTTTTTCTTTTACGGGCTAAACGGAAAGCTCCGATAGGTATCAACGGGAAAAACAGCTTCTATTTATTACAAGTTTTGATTCCTTTTATGACAAGCTTGTTCTTTATTATTTACCCGATTTTTGTTGAGCAGCAGGCACAAGATGATGATGTGCGTTTTTTCATGGTTGTCTTACTATTTACAGTGATCAATTTGGTTCATTTCCTCATTCTTGAAATTCACCAGAAGCTGGAAAAAGAAAACTACGAAAATCTTTTTCTAGTTCAGGAGTTTGCCCATCGCGAGGAATATTATCAGCAGATGGAAAATCATCAAACCAAAATACGTGCGATTCGTCATGATTTAAAGAATCAATTGCTGACACTGGTTGCTGACAGTCATGACTCGGAATCCCAGATCGAAAAATTATTAGGCGAAATTATCAAGGAAGAAGCCAGTCAGTTTACTCAAAATAGCGGCATCAATCAATTATTAAGCAATAAGTATCAGCGAGCACTGGAAAGTAATATCCAAACCAGCTTTGAAGTAAAGGTCCCCGCCGAGATGAATTTTGAAATGCGGGATTTAGGAGCGTTGATTGGAAATGCCATTGATAATGCGATCGAGGCTTGTCAAAGATCATCACAGGAACGGTGGATCGATTTGAAATTGATTTATTTTAATCATATGTTGTTGCTGGAAATCGAAAATAGTACGGCTGAACAGGTGACCGATTTTAAAACACAAAAGAAAAAGGCGTTTGAACATGGCTTTGGGGTTAAAAGTATTCAAGCGATCACAGAGAAATACCAAGGCGACATGCTTTATGAAGCAAAGAAAACCTCCTTTCGGTTAGAATTATCGATCTGGGAACCGAATTAGCTGCGAGTTGTTACACAAAAAAGGGTCATTCGTTACATTTTGCAAAGAAACTTCTTTTTTCCTCCTATACTAAAGTCAGTTAATAAATGACAGAAAAACAGGAGGAATAAAAACATGATGAAGAATACAGTATCAGTAGAAGAAAAAGGGTATAAGCCGGGGAAATTTTTTGGTTGGGTGTTTTTGATTACTTGGGGCAGTTGGTTGATTGCAGCATATCTAAGCTATAATCATCCTGATCCGAATTTTTACTCGATCTTTTTAATCCCGGGGTTGTTTGCACCAGTACTGGTTACGATCGCATTTATCGCGATGCCGAAAAATCGTTTGATTCGGAAAGATTTCTTTCAACGTCTTTTCGATATGAAGAAAATAAATCTAGCGCCATTAGTAAAAATTTGTTTGATCATGGGATCGTCTGTAGTAGCAGCTATTCTTATCTCAGTTCTATTCGGTGGTTCAATCAATCAGCTGCAATTGTCAGAGGACTTCAAGTTTTCAGCTGGCTCGATTCCCGTTTTGATGGTAATGATTATCGCGCCTGTACTAGAAGAAATTGGTTGGAGAGGTTACGGTGTTGATGCGTTGTTGAGTCGTTTTAATCTCCTTACTGGTTCTTTGATGTTCGGCTTCTTATGGTCAATTTGGCATTTGCCGCTAGTATTTGTTAAAAATTACTCGATGAATCTTTTGTTACAAGAAAATGTTTGGTTTGCAGTCAATTATTTTGTCAGTATCATTCCTTTGGGGATCATATTAAACTGGCTGTATGTTAAGAGCAACCGCAGCACGTTAGCGTTGATCATTTTCCATATCTTCTTGAATTTCATGCAGACATCAACGCAAATGACCGAATGGACGAGCTGTATTCAAACAGTGGTTATCATTAGTATTGCTGGCTTGATCGTTCTTACGAATACGGAACTCTTTTTCCCGAGCTTAAAGGTTTATTCAGAAATTGAAGCATAAGAAAAAAACATCGTCTGATTCCGACGATGATTTTTTTCTATGCAAGACTTTGGGCAAAATGCGCCATTGCAACTTTCACTTCATTTAATTTTTCAGGTTTGATCAGAGGGAATAGTTTTTCTTGGAGTTTTTTAAACTCTTGCAGACTCAGTGCCTCAGTTTCTTGATCCGCGAAACTTTTGACCAAAATCGCCTTTGCTTCCTCTTCTTTTCCTTCAATCGTGTTGTTTAGGAAAAAGTCTAAAAACTTTAATTGTCCTTCGAGCATGTTGTTCACTTCTTTCATTAGAATCATTTATTAGTATAAAAAATTAACGAGGAAGTTGCCATCAATAAGACTTGAAATCAGTGAGTTTGCTGTGTCGAATGATATTTCTCAGCGATTTCCTTCGTATTGCGGTGCACCAGCAGGTAATTAGTCAAAACCAATGCTGAGGTTGAGACAAAGACGCCGCGATAACCAAAGATCGATGAAACGCTGGAACCGATCATAGGACCAACAACATTTCCGGCTGCTTGGAAGGATTGATTATAGCTGAAAATTCTTCCGGCAGCTGCTTGCGGTGAATATTTTGTGATCAAGGCTTGAACAGCTGGTAAGAGACAAGCGTCAGAAATGCCGACTAAAAACCGTAAAAAGGCCAATTGCCAGACATTGGTCACAATTGCCATCGGCAAGAAGACCAGCATTGCAAAGATCAAACCGATACCTAAAACTTTTTCGCTGCCGATTCGGTCGCCGAGACGGCCAAAGCGTGGTGCCGCGATCAAGGTTGCAATACCAGGGATTGACGCGATGATGCCGCTGACTAACGTAATGTTGCCATGATTGTGCATCAATTGCCGGATATATAAGCTGATGATTGGACTAATCGAGTTATTCGAGGCTTGGATGATCAAGGTCGTAACGAACATACCGATGACTACGTGCGGATATTTTAAACTATGAAAAATTTCTTTTGCGGGAAGCATATCTTTCTTCTCAACAGGGGTAAACTCTTCGTGGACAAAGATCAAACTGAGCAGAAAAACTAAGAATAGAATACTGCCGGTGATAAAGAAAGTTAGACGGTAACCAAAAATCGAGGCGGTCACGCCGCCTACTAGAGGACCTAGCAAGTTGCCAGTTACTGCACCGGTCGCCAGAGTTCCGAGGACTTGTCCGCTTTTTTCTCGCGGGGTACCTGTCGCAACTAGAGCCGTCGCGTTGCTGATATAGCCGGAAAAAACACCTTGAAGCAAACGCAGACCAATCAATTGATACACATTTCCGACAGTGCCCATCAAACTAATAACAATCGCCATTCCAAGAGAAGCGCGCAGAAGCATCAGTTTGCGCCCTTTTTGATCGGCTAATCGACCCCATAAAGGAGAAACGATCGCGGTGATCAAGAAAGTGGAGGAAAAAGTAATCCCGCTCCAAAAGTTTAGCTGCTGATTACTGTAGCTGCCCAAAGTATCTATGTATAAGGACATAAATGGCATGACGAGACTAAAGCCGATACCAGCCATAAAAGTACCAAACCAAAGAACGATCAAATTCTTTTGCCAAGTGGGACGTGGTTGAAATAATTTATTCTTGATTTTACTCAAACTAAAAAAGGCCTTCTTTCAGAAAAAATGAAAATTTCAAAAAACAATTTTCATTATAACTCTCTTAAGGACCATGTAAAATTATGCCGCTTTGTGTTAGGATATTATTAAGAAAAAAGCAATATTTTTCTGCAAATTTTTTGCGGTTATCTAATTTTTTCTTGAACTTGTATCAGCCAGAAACAATTTTCTTGAATTTTTCTTTCATGATACTTATGATTGAGATGGAAAGAAGGGTAGCGGGATGTATCAAGTAATAACAATGTACGGTGATAATGAACCTTGGTGGTTCTTTGAAGAATGGCAAGACGATATCCAAGAGACCGCGGCTTTTGAAGATTTTGATGCGGCTGTAGCATATTATGAGCATCGTTGGAACGAGCTCCAAAAGACTAATACATATAGCAATGCAAAACATAACTATTTAAGCGCATTTTGGAAAGATCAGGATGAACGCTGGTGTGAAGAGTGTGATGACTATTTACAGCAGTATTGGGGTCTGGCGCTATTAAAGGACGAACAGCCGTTGACGGTTGACAGCAGAAAGGAATTTTATGAAACAGCTAATTATAGCGGAAAAGCCAAGCGTTGCAAGAGACTTGAGCAAGGTGCTTAACGCCAATCAAAAGAATAAAAATTATTTTGAAGGACCCAATGTTGTTGTGACTTGGGCCCTTGGTCATTTATTGAGCCTAAAAATGCCAGAGGATTTAAATAAGGAATGGCAGAGCTGGCAGATGGAAACATTGCCGATGATCCCAAAACACATCGGGATCAAACCGTTGCCAAAAACGCGCGGACAATTAAAATCGATTCAACAGTTAGCCAAACGCAAAGATATTTCAGAAGCGGTGATCGCGACAGATGCTGGGCGTGAAGGTGAATTAGTCGCACGTTGGATTTTAGAATATGTGAGATTTGAAAAGCCGGTCAAACGCTTATGGATCTCTTCGCAAACAAATAAGGCCATCAAAGACGGCTTCAAAAAGCTGAAGCCTGCCAAGGAGTATGACAATTTGTACTACTCTGCTTTGGCACGGGCAAAAGCTGACTGGCTTGTCGGCTTGAACGTTACTAGAGCGTTAACCGTAAAGTACGAAGACAGCTTATCCGCAGGCCGGGTGCAAACACCGACCCTTGCGATGGTACGTCAGCAAGAAAAGAAAATTGAAAAATTCCGTCCACAGAATTATTTCGTGATTTCTTTAGAAGTCGATGGACAAAAGGCCAAGCTGAATCAAAAAAATCCATATGGGATCACAGAGCGCGAGGCAGCTGAAAAATTAGTTAAAGAGCTGTCTCAGCAAAAAGGTACTGTGACTGAGATCACTGAAAAGGAAAAAACCGAACCAGCTCCGCTGCCTTATGATTTAACAGAAATTCAGCGAGAAGCCAATGCGCGTTATCAATTTTCAGCGAAGAAGACATTGTCGTTAGTCCAAAGCTTGTATGAAACGCACAAAATCGTCACGTATCCACGAACGGATAGTAAATATCTGACTAGTGATATGAAGGCGACTATGAAAGAGCGCCTGCAAGCCGTTAGTGATTTTGCACCAGAGGTAAAAACCTACATTAAAAATGGCGGGCAAGTAAAACAACAGCGGGTCTTCCAAGATAGTAAAGTGACGGATCACCATGCATTGATTCCAACTGAGCAACGGGCGCGCTTTGAAAAATTATCAACCGACGAACAACGCATCTACAATATGATCGTGACCCGTTTCTTAGGTTTATTTGCGGATGCTCACAAAGAAAGTCAGCAAAAAGTGACTGTGACATTCCAAAAGGAAACCTTTACCTTCCGTCAAAACAAGGTTCTAGTAGCCGGCTGGAAACCAGCTGAAGAAGCTAAAAAACCTGTTCAATGGTCAAATGGAATGAAGGTCGTACCGAATTTTACGATCGAAAAAGCTTTGACTTCGCCGCCGAAACCCTTGAATGAAGGAACATTGCTGGGTCAGATGGAAAAGCATAGTCTGGGAACACCGGCAACTCGTGCGGAGATTATCGAGAAATTGATCAAATCAGAATTGATGGAGCGGACGAATACAGGACTATTAGTTTCGCCAAAAGGCAAGCAATTACTAGAGCTGGTAAACCCATCGTTAGTGACCCCAGAATTAACAGAAAAATGGGAGAAGCAATTAGAAGCGATCGCCGATGGCAAATACAGCAGTAAACAATTCTTGCAAGAAATCGAAGCCGATACGAAGAAGCTAGTTAGCGAAGTCAAACATAGTGACAAAAAATATCAAGACTTCTCAATTACTGCCAAGAAATGTCCAGAGTGCGGCTCGCCATTACGAGAAAAGAATACGCGCGATGGTAAGATCTATATCTGTACCAATCCGGAATGTAACTATCGTCGTCGGAAAGATCCTAAAGTCTCAAATCACCGCTGTCCGCAATGCCACCGCAAGATGGAGATCATTGATGGAAAGAATGGATCTTACTTCCGTTGTAAATATGACGGGACAACAGAGAAGATGCTAGATAAGAAAGAACGTTCGAAAAAAATGACGAAGAACGAAGAACGTCGTCTATTGAAAAAAGTCAATTCTCAAGAAGAACCACAAGAAAGTCCTTTGGCTGCCGCACTCAAAGCAGCAATGGAAAACAAAGACTAATCCACAAGCCTGCTAAGATGTTCCGTCTTAGCAGGCTCTTTCATTTAGATCATTTATGAAGCTGAGGATGAAAGTCCTTGGCTTTTTTCATATTTCTCTTTAGCCGCCTGCAGCAACGAATCAAGTTTTGGACTTTTTTTGGTTTGATATTGTTCAAAATCAATGATTAATTGCTGCACTTCCTTGAAGTCCCCTTGAACCATTTGACTAATCGGTAGTCGATAATAGAGTGTGTAAAAAAGTTTGGAAAGTGCTGGATGCTGAAACAAAAAATTTTGTCCTTTAGGCAGTATTTCATGGCCGCTTGCTTCCAAACGTTCAGTACCTTCTTTTAATGCTTGCGGAAGCGTTGAAATTTCACCGCTTCTCCGAATGGCCTCAGCAGAAAAATCATAAAGGTATTCAAAAGAATTTTGTACCATGATCATAGTTGCATGGCTCTTCAGCCAATCGTCCATTTTTGCTTCATAGCGCCAGACATAATTTGTTCCATTAAATGCTGTATCTAGCATGTTTGTAATCTTAAAATCAGCTGTTAATGAACCAACCTTCAATTGTCCTTTCCCAAAACGTAAAATTGAGATTCCTTTGTCAGTTTTGATTCCGCCAGTCATTTGAAAGCCGAAATAGATAGCTTTTTGTTGTGTGCTTCTTTTCTGCAGCTCTTTTTCTAATCCAGCAGCGTTTAGCTGATTACCAATAAAGAGAATTGTTTGACTGCAGTTTTTTGCTAATGGTTCAATGATTGCTGGGAAATCGCTGTATTTCATCGTAACAAAAATCAAATCATACTTATCTTCCGGTCGAAGCTTCTCGATCACACGAATGTTGTCCTTGGTTAGTTTTCGCTGCAGCCTGTGGTACAATACGACACCGTCGCTCAACAGTTCTTCCTTTCTTTTTCCCCGTGCTAAGAGGGTGACTTGATTATCTCCCTTCATAAGCGAGTGGGCTAGATAGCTTCCCTGAATGCCTGCACCGTAAATTAGTATTCTCATAATGTCATTCCTTTCAAAATCAACAGGTGTTGATTAATCAACTTGTGTACAATATAATAAAGTGATATTTAATAAGTTTCAATCAACAAAAATGAGAGACTGTTGATAAATGAACAGTAATCAAATAATGATCGGAGCAGAGTGATGGATAGAAGAAAGCGAAAAACACAAACTACAATCACAGATGTGTTCTATCAACTTTTAAAGAGAAAAAGCTACGAAGAAATATCAGTGAGTCAGATTTGTCAGGTAGCCGATATTAATCGTGGGACCTTTTACCTTCATTTTATGGATAAAGATGATTTGCTGGAGAAAAGTATCGCTCATGAAATGCAGAAATTATTCAATTACTGCGATAGGTGTGAAGAATCGAGTGATCTAAAGAAGTTGGAAAAAACGTTTGAATATATTGCAGCGCATCGAGATCATTTGCGGCGATTGTTTCTTGCGGATAAGCAGGGATTCTTTGCCCGCTTCCAAATCAATTATTTAATGGAACAAATGACAGATCAACCACAGCTGACCAGTATCTTCTTCGCTCATGGATTTGTTGGTCTGTTGGAACATTACTTAGTGAATGATATTTCCGAAATAGAGATATCACAGGAAATAGAAAAAATTACTCATTCACTTCGTTAAAAAGGATTCGATTTTTTTCAAGAATATTTAGTAGAAATTCAAAAAGAAAAGGGTTACAATGTAAATGGTTTATACCAATTTCGGGAGGGATTTTTTTGAAATCAAGAAAAGACGAAGTATTAGAGGCATTGAGAGCAAATCCTAACGAACAGACGGCACAAGAACTGGCAGATCAGCTGGGGGTTGACCGCACAAACGTCAGCCGCTACTTGAATGAATTGACGAAAGACGGGACAGTCAAAAAAATTGATGGACGTCCGGTAAAGTTCCAAATCACTACTGTGTCAACAGAGGGACATATTAACTTTGATAATTTGATTGGCCGCGAGGATTCTCTGAAGAGTCAGATTCAAAAATCAAAAGCGGCTATTTTATATCCACCACGCGGATTACATACGATTATTTTTGGTGAGACCGGCACAGGGAAGACGATGTTTGCGGAATGTATGTATCGTTACGCTGTTTCGGCCAAAGTTTTAGATGAAAATGCGCCGTTCATCACATTCAACTGTGCAGATTATGCGCAAAATCCACAATTACTCTACGGACATATCTTTGGTGTGAAACGAGGCGCTTTTACTGGAGCTGAAGAGACACGCGCAGGATTAATGGAACAAGCGGACGGCGGTATTTTATTTCTGGATGAAATTCATCGCTTGCCTCCAGAAGGGCAGGAAATGCTTTTTACCTTCATCGATAAGGGAACTTTCCGTTCATTAGGGGATGGACAAGAAAAGCAGGCTTCGGTACAGATCATTGGAGCAACGACAGAGACTAGCTCTATGTTTTTATCGACCTTCAATCGGCGAATTCCGATGCAGATCGAACTGCCTTCTTTAGCGGAGCGTTCGTTGGATGAACGTTTAGCAATCATTAAGGAATTTCTTCAACAAGAGGCCAATCGGTTGATGCAGGAAATTGCGATTGATAAAAGAAGCCTGCTCGCGTTTCTTCTATATAATGCAGAAGGAAATATCGGGCAGTTAAAACGAGATTTAAAATTAGTTTGCGCTAAGGCGTTTCTTCATCACCAAACCAATAGCGAGTCAGAAAAATTAATGATTGTTGAAGAAGATCTGCCGTTAGTTGTGCAAAAGGGTTTATTACGGATGAATGAAGTCCAAGATAAATTAACCCCTTTTATGGATAAAAGAAATCTATATTTGACCTTAAAGCCCGGGACTGAAGAAGTGGTTTGGGGACAAGACCCGAATAAGGACATGGAGGTCTACCACTCAATCACTTATAAGTTAGAAAAATTAGGCCGTGAGAATTTATCGGAGATTGATTTGGAAGAATTGATTTCAGATGATGTGGATCAATATTTTGAGACATATGTTGAAGAGCTTTCCCACAGTAATGCGTATCGAGAAATTATTTCCGACGATCTATGGAAGCTGGTGAATGAACTTTATGATTTTGCTTCTGTTCAAATGAATCGAGAATACGACGAAAAGGTACGTTTCGCTTTTGCACTGCACATCAATTCAACGATCGAGCGAATTCGTGGCAATCAGTTTATTTCTCACCCTAATTTGAATGATATTCGCCGCAGCTACTCGAAGGAATTTCAGTTGGCGATTGAATTATCTAATCGAATCGAAGAAGCCTATAATATTATGATCCCGTTAGATGAGATCGGCTTTATCACGATGTTCTTGACGATGGATAATCAAGAACAACAAAAAGTAGATGAACGACAAGTCGCTGTTCTCGTTGTAATGCATGGAAAGTCAACGGCTTCAAGTATGTTAGAAACGGTGCAGGAACTCTTAGGAACCACTCATGGGATCGCCTTTAACATGCCCTTAACGTTGAATACTGAAAAGATGTATGGTCAGATCAAAAATTATATCCAAGGAAAACGGGAAGAGTTCTCAGAAGGGATCATTCTTTTGACGGATATGGGTTCACCAAATAATTTCGGTAATCTGATCTTCCATGAAATGGGCATCCGCACACGAGTAATCTCGATGACCAGTACGATGCTGGTGCTGGAAAGTATCCGTCTAGCAACGCTGGGCCGTTCATTAGAAGAAATCTACACTAGTGTGATTTCAATGTTCCAAACAATGGTCCGTCTAGAAGAACCGACGCAAAAGGATGAAAAGAAAGTAATCATCGTTGCCTGCTTTACCGGTGAAGGTGTCTCTAAACGTTTGAATGAAGTGGTCTCTCAGATCGTTAATTTGGATGAGTTCGAGGTCATTCAAATGCAATCATTAGAACGGGAAAGCTTCAAGCACCGCATCGACCAGCTAATCACACACAAGGATATCGTGGCGATCGTAGGAACTATGGAGATCCATTATCAAAAGATTCCGTTTATTCCGGCAATGAATTTATTCAAGCGGGATAAGATCTTAGAGTTTCAAGATTTATTAGGCAGTACGATTACGCTCCCTGAGATGGTCGATTCATTAACTAAGAACTTTTCACCTGAGCTAGATGTGAAAACACTCTTTTTACTGATTGATGATGTCTTGCAATTGATCCGTAAAGATCAAGAGCTGATTATCGAGAATACAGCGATGCAGGCGTTAAGTGTGCATATTGCTTTCTTGGTAGATAAAATCAAAAAAGGCGAAGAGCGGCCGGCATTTGAAAACGTGAAGTATTTCCATCAAGAGCATCTTCTACGTTTTAACCAAACCGCGGCCAGTCTATCATTGATTGAGAAACAGTTTGGTGTTCACTTTATCGAAGACGATATCGCTTACATCGTTAAAACACTTGAAGATAATCGAATTGAACTAGGATTGCACAGTGTGTAATCCTAGTTTTTTTGTGTGTAAGATGAAAACCTTATCACAACAGCTTCTGTGCGATGAAAAAGTTGGCACGGGACTTGCTTTATATAAAGTGTACAATAAAAAAATTAAGGAGTGTCAATTATGAAAAGAATTATGTTAGTTTGTGCAGCAGGAATGAGCACTAGTTTACTAGTAACAAAAATGGAAAAAGCAGCAGAAGCCCAAGGATTGGAATCAGATATCTTTGCAGTATCAGCATCAGAAGCAGATGCAAAATTAGAAGACGCAAGCAAACCAGTCGATGTTTTATTATTAGGCCCTCAAGTTCGTTTTATGAAAGGTCAATTTGAAACAAAATTAGCTGACAAAGGTATTCCAGTTGATGTAATCGACATGAAAGATTATGGCATGATGAACGGTGAAGCTGTTCTAAATACTGCACTTAATCTTATGAAATAAGAAGGAGAAGGGGAGCTAAGCAAATGAGCGAAACAATGAGTCAAGAACAATTGGAAGCGGTGATGGGGTTAATCATCAATGCCGGCAATGCAAAAAGCGATGCAATGGAAGCGATTCAGGCAGCTAAAGATGGCGACTTCGCCTTAGCTCAAGAAAAACTTGCTGCGGCAGATCAAGCTTTAGTGGAAGCACATCACTCTCAAACAGGGCTATTAACGGAAGAAGCAAGCGGCAACCCAATGACCGTGACACTTTTAGCGGTTCACAGTCAAGACCACTTGATGACTAGTATTACCTTTAACGATATGGCCAAAGAAGTAGTAGATGTTTACAAACGTTTGGGGAACGAATAGGAAGTGATCCCGTGAAATTAACTCGTGATCAAGAAACGTTGAAAGCGATCACAGGTTTAATTGAATACGCTTTTAGAAAGCAGCAAACAATCATCAATGATCCGCTCTTTTTATCTCGCTATGAACACGCAGATGTATACGGTGTTTATCAAGAAGATGAATTAACTAATTTAGTGATGGCGAATCATTTTGAGATTCAATTTTTTCAACAGAGAGTCAAAATGGCTGGTGTTGGTTATGTAGCCAGTTATCCAGAATATCGAGGTAAAGGCGGGGTCAGCAGCATCATGGCTGAACTTTTAACTGATCTTCATCAACAAGGAGTGGCGGTTTCACAACTTGCCCCTTTTTCCGAAGATTTTTATCGTCAATTTGGATACGAAGCTACTAGCCGAAGAAAAACATATCGCATTCCAGCACTAGCCTTTAATTATTTGACAAGTGAAAGAAGGGGGAATGTCAAACGTGGGACCTGGCAGCAGATGAAGCCAGTGATCCAATCAATTTATCAGCGCTTATTAAAACAGCAGCAAGTTGGCACGGTTGTTCGTGAAGATTGGTGGTGGGATCGTCTAAATGAGTATTATCCACACCGTTTTTACGCCGCAGCTTATGACGACACTGGTGAAGCGAAAGGATACATTATTTATCGAATGCAGGGCCGCGCATTAGTAGTAGATGAGCTTGCTTATGAAAACGAATTTGCACTGCGAAAATTATTAACGTACTTGAAATCCCATGTCTCATCATTTGAAGAATTTCTTTATCATGCGCCTGTCCATGAAATCATTGAAAAATGTTTTCGTGAACAAGAATATTTTACGATTACTTTAGAACCTTATATGATGAGTCGAATTATTGACATTGAGCAATTATTACCGAAACTTCCGCTTAACCAAAAAGAAATTATTATAGAAGTAACTGAAGATAAGGAATGTCCTTGGAATGTTGGTAGCTGGCTGATCAGTCAGGGGAATTGTCAAAAAGTACAACAAGCAGGCGATATTAAAGCTTCGATTCATGGGTGGAGCGAATTATTACTGGGAGAATTAACTTTAGCCGAAGGAATCTTCCTCGGAAAGGTCTCAACCTCAAAGGGTTTTGAGACAGAAATTTTCCTAAAAGGTCGACAAAGTTTTTACGATTATTTTTAAAATAGGGGGAACACAAAAAATGGATAAATTTATTGCTTTTATGGAAAAACACTTTATCCCGCATGCGTCAAAGATCGGTAACCAGCGTCATTTGATCGCAATTCGGGATGCCTTTACAGTAACTATGCCGTTAATGATTTTAGGGGCATTAGCGGTAATGATCAACAACTTACCGATTCCAGCTTTCCAAAATTTTATGAACGGAATTTTCGGTGGTGACAAATGGACAGGGTTCGGAGGAGCAGTCTGGAACGGAACATTTGGTGTCCTTTCAGTATTTATCGCTTTCTTAGTAGCCTATAACCTAGCGCATCACTATGGTAAAGATCCAATCGGAACAGGTGTTGTTTCCGTTGCTTCTTTCTTCACATTAGGTGCAGCAACTAGCGGAATGAACTCATCAGGTTTGTTCGTAGCTTTGATCGTAGGTATCGTAGTTGCAGAAATATTCACTCGTTTAGTTGGTAATGAAAAATTAATTGTTAAAATGCCAGATGGCGTACCGCCAGCAGTTGCGCGTTCATTCGCATCTTTATTCCCAGCAATGATCACTGTCTCACTCTTTGGTTTGATCGCAGCGATTATCGCCGGATTTGGTGTTGAAGATATGTTCGCTGAATTCTATGCACTAGTTCAAGAACCATTTATGGGATTAGCAAATTCTTACGGTTCAGCATTATTGATTGCCTTCATCACACCATTCCTATGGTTCTTTGGATTACATGGTGCCAACATGATCGACCCATTCATGCAAGCAATCAACGCACCAGCGATTGAAGCAAACAATGCGGCTCTTTCAGCTGGAAAAGCAGCTCCTTATATCGTTAACAAACCTTTCATTGATTCATTTGTAAATATGGGTGGTACTGGTGTAACGATTGGTTTAATCATCGCTATCTATTTAGTAGGACGTAAAAACAAACCATTTATGGTCGTAAACAACTTGGCTGCAGCTCCTGGTATCTTCAACATCAATGAACCATTGATGTTCGGATTGCCATTGGTATTGAACCCAATTATGTTTATCCCATTCATCTTGACACCAATGATTTGTGTTTCAACAGCGTACTTTGCAACGAGCGTTGGCTGGGTACCGGCAGCGACAGTTATGCCGCCATGGGTAACACCGCCAATCATCGGAGGATTCTTAGCAACTCAAAGCTTCTCGGGCGCAGTTTTAGCTGCTGTTAACGTAGTCATCTCAATCGCAATGTACGTACCATTCGTATCATTAGCGACTAGACAAGAACTGAAAAAAGTACAAGAGGCTTAAATAAACTAAAAGGGGGCTGAGACATTCCAATGTCCTAGCCCCCTTAAATATTTAATATGAATAGGGGATTCGATTTACAATGAAAACTTTTCCAAATAATTTCTGGTGGGGTGCAGCAACTTCTGGTCCACAAAGTGAAGGGCGCTTCAACAAAAAACACGCAAATGTCTTCGACTATCATTTTGAGATCGAACCGGAGAAATTCCATAATCAGGTAGGACCAGATGTCGCATCAAACTTTTACAACAGCTACAAAGAAGACATCCATATGATGCGCTCGATCGGCATGAACAGTTTACGGACGAGTATTCAATGGAGTCGTTTGATTGATGATTTGGAAACCAACACGGTCAATCAAGATGCGGTGGATTTTTATAATAATGTAATCGACACAATGCTGGCAGAAGGAATGACGCCGGTAATGAATCTGCACCATTTTGATTTACCTGTGGAATTGTATGACAAATACGGCGGCTGGGAATCGAAAAAGGTTGTGGAGCTATATGTTGGTTTTGCGGAAAAATGCTTTGAACTATTTGGCGATCGTGTAAAATTCTGGGCGACACACAATGAACCAATGGTTGTAGTAGAAGGTGAATACTTATTCCAATTCCATTATCCGAATATTGTAAATGGAAAAAAAGCGGTTCAAGTTGCCTATAATTTGAACTTGGCCTCTGCTAAAGCAATCCAAGCTTTCCGTAAATTGAATATCGCAGATGCGCAAATCGGTACAATTCTAAATCTAACTCCAACGTATGCTGCTTCTGATGCGCCTGAAGATCAAGAAGCTGCTCGGATTGCGGAGCTTTGGAACAACAAAATGTTCCTAGAACCGGCAGTTTATGGACATTTTCCTGCTGAATTGGAAGAGTTATTAACGAAAGACAAGGTTTTATGGGAAACAAGCGATGAGGAAAAAGAAATCTTGAAGAACAACACGGTTGATTTCTTAGGAGTGAATTTCTATCATCCAAATCGTGTGAAAGCACCAGATGTGGCACCAAATTCCGTTGGTGAATGGATGCCGGATCGTTATTATGATGCTTATGATATGCCAGGCCGTCGTGTGAATTTAGATCGCGGCTGGGAAATTTATCCTAAGGCACTTTATGATATTGCAGTTAACATCAAAGAAAATTACAAAAATATTCCATGGTACGTATCTGAAAATGGTATGGGTGTCTCAAATGAAGAGCGCTTCAAAAATTCTGCTGGAATGATCGAAGACGATTATCGTATTGATTTTGTGCAGGAGCATTTGGATTGGCTTCATAAGGGAATCGAAGAAGGTTCGAATTGCTTTGGCTACCATATGTGGACACCAATTGATTGCTGGTCTTGGTTGAATTCGTATAAGAACCGGTATGGTTTTATTTCAAACAATATCCACACTCAAATCAAAACGATTAAAAAATCTGGTTATTGGTTCAAAGAAGTAACTGAAAGAAATGGCTTAGAAGGTTAGTTCAGAAGGAGGAAAATCAGTGAAACGTGAATTAGGTATTTCGGTATATCCCGATCATAGTGATCCGCAGGCGGATCGTGATTACATCAAAAAGGCGGCAGAGCTTGGCTATACTAGAATTTTTATGAGTATGCTGGAGGTAACTGAGGGCAAAGAAAAGGTCGGCGAGAAATTTGGCAGTGTGATTCATTATGCAAAAGAGTTAGGCATGGAAACTGTGCTGGATATCGCGCCATCAATTTTTAACGACTTAGGGATTTCCTATGATGATCTAAGCTTTTTTGCGGAGCTGGGAGCTGAGGGAATTCGTTTGGATGAAGGGTTCGACGGAAACAAAGAAGCGATGTTGAGCTACAATCCTGAGGGGTTAGCGATTGAGTTGAATATGAGTAACAATGTTGCTTATCTTGATAATATCTTGTCCTACGAAGCCAATGAACCATTCATTTATGGCTGTCACAATTTCTATCCGCAAGAGGGTTCGGCTTTGCCTTATGACTTCTTTATCAGCTGCAGCGAACGCTTCAAAGGTCATGGAATCAAAACAGCAGCGTTTATTACAAGTCAAAGTGCTGAATACGGTCCGTGGGATGTGAATGATGGCTTGCCGACATTGGAAATGCACCGTCATTTGCCGATTGATTTACAGGCCCGCCATATGTTTGCGACGGGGTTGATTGATACGGTGATTATCGGAAATGCCTATGCTTCTGATGAAGAATTAGCAAAAGTCGCAGCAGTTGATCGTTATAAATTAAGCTTAGGAATCGAGTTTGTACCAGAAGCAACAGAAATCGAGCGGAAAATCGTCGCTGATAAAAAACATTTTCGTCGTGGAGATATTACATCAACCGCAGTACGTTCAACGATGGTTCGGGTGAAATATGCGGATGTTGCAAATCCTGTTCATGACAATACCCAAGAATTCCAAGTTGGGGATGTTGTCGTCGGCAATGATGATTTTGGCAAGTACAAAAATGAGCTGCAAGTTGTTTTAGAACCGCATAGTGATTCGCGGAAAAATTTAGTTGGTAAAATTCCGCAAGAAGAATTGATTATGTTAGACTTTTTGAAACCTTGGACGAAATTTCAGTTTGTTCCTAAAAACTAAATTTGAGACTGATGATAAAAAGATGAAGGTTCGTTATTGACAAACCCTTAAAAGGCGTGTAAAGTATGACTCAACTTAATCAAACGACAATGAAAAGAAGAGTAGCAGTTCATTTGTTCTCAGAGAGTCTCTGGTTGGTGAGAAGAGACAGCAATGATTTGTGAACCACATCTTTGAGTCGATCAGCTGAAATAAGTAGGCTGATCCGGGAGAGCCCGTTAGCGCAGAGGTCAGATTGACCAGTTGAGATCGTTCGTTGTGAGACGACGATGAAAAAAGGTGGAACCACGTAATTACGTCCTTTAGCCCTAGCGGCTAAAGGACTTTTTTTATTTCACTGATTGGACACTGACCCAAAGAGGTTCCTTTTGCGAGAAAGGAACAAAGATGAGGTGGAACCACGTATATAACGTCCTCTGGTAGAAATACCAGAGGGCTTTTTTTGCGAGTTACGCTTTTTGCAGTTTGTTTTGATGGGAGAATTGAGATTGGGGTTTTAAGAGAATCATGAATGGAGCTGTTTAGCGGAATCGTATGCGTACGAAAATAGAAATATTTTTCTCGTTTTTTAGAAAAATAATTTCCTTAACATTAAGTTAGCTGTCAGTTCTACTTCCTGCTTCAGCAGGTTAGTAGAATGATATGCGTGGCGAGAATCAAACAAACTTTTTCGTTTTTTGAAAAAGTTTGCTCCTAAGTACGAAATAGCAGCGAGTTACACTTTTCGCAGTTTATTTTGATGGGAGAATTGAGATGGGGGTTTGTTTAGCAGAATCATATGCCAAACTTATTTACCAAACGAACTAAGTCAAGATTAAGAACATTCGAAAGGCCGTACAACTTTCGATAACATGGAGGGATATTGGGATGAATTATTTGATCGAAGTCATGCCGCAATTATTACAAGGGGCAACGACAACACTGAAATTATTTGCTTATACGATATTAGGCTCATTGCCGCTGGGAATTTTACTCTCATTTGGTTTGTCGAGCCGTTTTAAACCACTGCAATGGATCTTGCGTTTTTACGTTTGGATCATGCGTGGCACACCGCTGCTGCTGCAATTGATTTTCGTTTTTTACGGGCTGCCGCTAGTCGGAATCATTTTTGACCGCTTCGAAGCTGCACTTTTCGCCTTTGTTTTGAACTATGCAGCGTACTATGCTGAAATTTTCCGCGGCGGAATTCAATCGATTCCATTAGGACAATATGAAGCATCGAAAGTTATTGGATTGACGCCTGTTCAAACGATTACGCGAATCATTATCCCGCAGGTTGTCAAAATCGTCTTGCCATCTGTTGGTAATGAAGTGATCAACTTGGTGAAGGATACATCGTTAGTATATATTCTTGGTCTATCCGATGTGATGCGGGCTGGTAAAATCGCGATGGAACGAGATACGACCTTACTGCCGTTATTCGGAGTAGCAATTATTTACTTGGCATTGACGGGGGTTACGTCAGTCATCTTGAAGCAATTAGAAAATCGTTTGAACTATTATCGTTAGGCAGGTGGAAAAAATGATCGAATTAAAAAATGTAAACAAATCTTTTGGCAATAAAAAAGTGATTGATAATTTAGACTTGGTAATTCCTGATGGACAAATCTTAGCGATCGTCGGACCATCCGGCGGCGGGAAAACCACATTGTTAAGAACCTTAGCTGGCTTAGAGACGTCAGATAGCGGGACGTTTTTATTAGATGGAAAACCTTTTGATCCGACGTCTTCGAAACAACAGGAACAAGTCGTCGGTGTGGTTTTCCAAGATTTTCAATTATTTCCACATTTGAGCGTATTGGATAATATCACGATCGGTCCGCGTTTAGTCTTAAAGCAAGACAAAGAAACCTATACGAACAAGGCAAAGCATTTAGCCAGCCTGTTAGGTATCGAAGAACTGCTGGATAACTATCCATACCAATTATCTGGTGGGCAAAAACAACGTCTGGCGATTGCTCGGGCGATGGCGATGAATCCTAAGGTGTTGGCGTATGATGAACCAACGAGTGCTTTAGACCCCGCGTTACGTCAACAAGTTGCTAGTTTAATTTTAGAGTTGAAGGCCGATGGTGTAACTCAGATCGTCGTGACCCATGATTTAGTTTTCGCGGAAGAAATTGGTGATCAGTTATTGAAGGTTGAACCTATCAAATAAAAAAAGAATACAGGAGGAGTAAGTATGAAATTGAAAAAAATTATTTTGGGAATGGCAGCTGTTTTAACTTTGGTAACGTTAACTGCCTGTGGTAAGAAAGAGGCCAGCGGTGACGACAGTTGGAAAACAATTGAGGAAGATAAAAAAGTAACGATTGGTTTAGATGATACGTTTGTTCCGATGGGCTTTAAGGATAAAGATGGAAAAATCGTTGGTTTTGACGTAGATCTTGCGAAAGCAGTCTTTAAAGAATATGGTATCAAAGCAGATTTTCAGCCAATCGACTGGTCAATGAAAGAAAATGAATTGGAAAATGGTACGATCGATTTGATTTGGAATGGTTACACAGTCACAAAATCTCGTGAGAAAAAAGTACTGTTTACTGATCCTTATGCTCAAAACGAACAAATTTTAGTCACTAAAAAGGACAGCGGGATTACGAGCTCTGAAGGTATGAAGGACAAAATTTTAGGTGCGCAGGAAGGTTCTTCCGGCTATGAAGCCTTCAACAACGAAACAAAAACTTTGAAGGATATCGTGAAGGAAAACGATGCGACTTTATATGCCAGCTTTAATGAAGCGATGATCGATTTGGAAAATGGACGGATCGATGGACTTTTGATCGATAAAGTATACGCAGATTACTATTTAAAGCAAGCAGGAAAATTAGATGCTTACAATATTTTTAGTGTCGGCTTCAAAAATGAAGACTTTGCGGTCGGTGCCCGCAAAGGCGATAAAGAGCTCGTTAAGAAGATCAATAGTGCCTTCAAAGAACTGCAAGACAACGGCAAATACGCTGAAATCTCGAAGAAATGGTTCGGCGAAGAATTATCGTTGCCAAAAGAGTAAGCAGCAGTTTTTATCCCTAAAAAATTTAAACTTTATTTAACCAAAAAGAAAAGGCGAGCAAAACTTTTGTTCGCCTTCTTTTTTTTGTATAATGGTACAGAATGGAAAGAGGGATAGTATGGCGCAGAAGAAGCGTACAAAGAAAAAAAGAAAAACAAAAAAACAAAAACAACTGCAAGAACAGCGCCTGATTATCGGGATTGGGCTTTTATTTATTTTATTTGCGGTCTTCGCCTTATTTAAACTGGGCTTTTTAGGAAATTTGATTGCTAACGTGCTGCGATTAGTTGGAGGAAATACCTACCAATTTCTAGCTGTACTTTTAGGATTATATGGTGGATTGCTTGTCGTAAAGAATACGAAGCTGCGTTTAACCAAACCGCGGCGCTGGGTCGGGATGGGTGTCTTTTATTTAGGGATTCTGCTGATTCTTCATGCACGCTTATTTGCGAATGTAGCAAATCAAGATCCGAATATCCTAAAAACGACATGGGACTTATTGATGACTGATTTCTTAGGCAATAGGATCACCCAAAATGTCGGCGGCGGGATGCTGGGCGGTATTCTTTATAGTTTGACGCACTTTTTAGTTTCCCAAGTCGGCAGCTATTTGATTGCCGGCCTGTTATTGATTCTCGGGGTCTTCTTGTTTAGTCTCCTAGAATTTAATCAAGTGGCCGATTATTTGGCAAATCTGATTGAAACAGCGCAAGAAAAATTCTCTGAATCAGACGAGAAAAAAGCTCTGCGGGCTGCAAAAAAAGAAGAACATCAGGCTCAAAAAGCGCAGGCTAAAGCTGAAAAACAAGCCGCCGAGAAAGCGAAGAAGGAAGCGGAACAGGCAGAGCGTGAAAAAAATAAGGTTCGTTCAATGACGCCAGGTGAGCAGTTGGCAAAAGAAAACCAAGAAAAACTGGTCAAAGAACCAGAGCAAATGACCTTAGTACCAATCGAAGGCTTTCAAGAAAATTTGGAGCCAACAGCGGTACCAGCACAAGCCAAAAAACCAGATCTTGATGAAGAAGAAATCGATGATCCCGGTGATTTGGAATTTGAGATCAATGCCGAACCGGAAGATCATGACTATCAATTACCACCTTCAACTTTATTAGACTCGATTCAAGCGGCGGATCAAAGTGATGAATACAAGAAAATCGAGCAAAACATCAAAGTGTTGGAAAAAACCTTCAACAGCTTTGGTGTAGATGCAAAAGTCGTCAAAGCCAGCTTGGGACCATCTGTTACTAAGTTTGAGGTCCAACCAGCAGTCGGCGTAAAGGTCAGCAAGATCGTTAACTTGACTGATGACATTGCCTTGGCGCTAGCGGCAAAAGACGTACGGATGGAAGCTCCAATTCCAGGGAAATCTTTGATCGGGATCGAAGTACCTAACAGCACCATCAGCACGGTTTCATTCCGAGACATCATTGAAGCTCAGCCAAATCATCCAGATAAATTACTGGAAGTACCTTTAGGTCGAGATATTTCAGGGATGGTCCAAACGGCTGATTTATCTAAAATGCCCCACTTGCTAGTTGCCGGTTCGACTGGGAGCGGGAAGTCCGTATCGATCAATGGGATCATCACCAGTATTTTGATGCGGGCAAAACCGAACGAAGTAAAACTAATGATGATCGACCCAAAAATGGTTGAATTGAATGTTTATAATGGGATACCCCATTTATTGACACCCGTTGTAACGAATCCGCGAAAAGCGGCGCAAGCCTTACAAAAGGTCGTTCAGGAAATGGAAGAACGTTACGAGAAATTTGCGGCTACGGGTGTACGGAATATTTCCGGCTTTAATGAATTAGTGATCCAGAAAAATCTGGAAGATGGACAAAATCGTCCGATCCTGCCATTTATCGTTGTGATCGTGGATGAATTAGCTGACTTGATGATGGTTGCCAGTAACGAGGTCGAAGATGCGATTACGCGTCTAGCGCAAATGGCTCGGGCAGCCGGAATCCATATGATTTTGGCTACCCAACGACCAAGTGTTGATGTTATCACCGGGATCATCAAAGCCAATGTACCATCGCGGATCGCCTTTGCGGTTTCGAGCGGGACAGACTCGCGAACGATTATCGACAGCAATGGTGCTGAAAAACTGCTAGGTCGCGGAGACATGCTGTTCTTACCGATGGGAGAAAATAAACCGATTCGTGTCCAAGGGGCCTTTATTTCGGACCATGAAGTCGAACGTGTCGTGGAATTTGTTTCGGATCAGCAAGAGGCTCATTACGAAGAAAAAATGATGCCGACAGAAGAAACAACCTCATCACCATCAGAAACACCGCAGGATGAGCTGTATGAGGAAGCCAAGGCCTTAGTGGTCGATATGCAGACAGCTAGTATTTCGCTGCTCCAGCGACGTTTCCGTATCGGATACAACCGAGCGGCTCGGATTGTCGATGAACTAGAAGAGCACGGTGTAATCGGACCATCAACAGGCAGCAAACCGCGAGAGGTCCTGTTAGAAAAAGTAGAAGAAGAACTAGAAAATCCATTAGATGAGTAAAACCATAAGAAAGCTTTGCCAGTTTTGGCAAGGCTTTTTTTCTGGTTTCTTGAGTTGCACATATGTGCAGAATCAAAACCAATTGAAGCGGATAGAAACAGTCTATTTCAGAAAAATACTTTTTCAGCTTCCAACTAGAAAAGTTGTTACCATAGGGTTTTAAACGTAATTACGACAATTCTTTTCGCTACAGCAACGGCAAAACGATTGAATTTCAACATTAATGTGTAACTTTTATGTGTTATACAATAGAAAAAGCCTGTGCTATCTTTTTGTTAGATTGATAAGCGCTTACAATTGGAGGAGTAAAAAATGAAAGGATTGAATCCACGGCAGAAAAAATTAATTTATTTACTTGTTCAGAATGAAAACTACTTGCCGGTGTCTTTCTACTCCGAGAAGTTAGAAAAATCAAGCCGGACGATTTATTCTGATTTGGATAAAATCCAAAAGTTATTACCAAAGGAACAACTTGTTTTAGAAAAGAAACCGCGAATCGGGATTCAATTAAGAGGAACCGTTGAAGCAAAGCTGCAATTTTTGGAACAAATCACTGGGATAAGCACGACGGCTGTCGCTGAATCGCAAGAACGTCAATGGCTGATCACCAAACAATTATTGATTGATGAAGAGACAGTGACCCAGAAAATGCTTGCGCAACAGTTTCATGTGAGTCCAAGTTCGATCGTGAGTGATTTGGATAAAATCATTGAAAAGTATCGTTTGGCTTTGGAGCCATCAAAACGAGGCACGAAAATGGTTGGCAGCGAGGAGGAAATTCAGAATAGTCTTTTTCGATTCTGTGAAGACTATTTGGATTATCACGGAATCAATCCGGAGGAGCTGTTTCAAGAGACAACACAGGAATTATTGTCCAAGCTCTTTACACCATCGTTAGTTAAAATGACGCTTCAACAAATCGAAGAATTAAAGCTGCAAACGGAGTTCTGTTTCCCCGAGCATTACGTAAAATCCTTGGTCATTCGTCTATTAGTTTTTTGCTTTCGCTTAAGCCGCGGTCAGCATATTGAAGAAAAAGACTTTCTATTTGATCAAATCAAGCTGATCGATACCTATCTGATCGCGAATGAATTATTGGAGAAGATAGCAAAGGTGCATGGTTTTGAATATAACGAGGAAGATATTTCTTATGTAAATCGGCAACTAGTCGGCTACGGTGTAAAGCCGAACACTAACGGTCAAAAAAACTATGAGAGATACGCCAGAACGATTCAAAAGATTTTAGAAAACATGAGTGAGATCATGGAGGTGGATTTTTTGGCGGATACACAATTAGCCGAACGGTTCGCCAGCCATTTTGTTCCAATGATCTATCGCTTAAAAATGGGGATCGCGATCACGAATCCATTAGTTGAGGAAATCAGGAGCCAATATGCAGTTACTTTTAGTGCAACCAGATATGCGTTAGCAAATACTGAAGAACAATTAAATGTTCAGTTCAACGATGAAGAGGTTGCTTTGGTGGCAATGTATTTTCAGGTCTCACTGGAAAAAAGTCAAAATGGCAAAAAGATTTTGATCGTCTGTCCCAATGGTGTGGGTACTTCAGAATTGATTTTCAATAAGATCAAACGAATTTTACCTGCACAGGATACCGCGGAGATAACGACGCTTGATAAACTTTATAGAAAGAATCTGAACAACGTTGACCTGATTATTTCTTCAGTTAAATTGGAAGCGATCCATAAACCGATTATCCAAGTCTCAACTTTAGTGACGCAAGAAGATATCAAGAATATTACCGCACTCTACTCAAATTTATTTTATTCGGAAGAATCCAATGAGGCGGAGATTTTAGAATTTCCTTTTTTAAAGAACGTAATTGATCTGGATTTTATTTACACACAAAAAAGATTTTCAGACAAGCAGACATGCTTAAACTGGCTGATCGATCGTCTGGAGAAAAAGAAAGTGGTCACTAAGGCTTTCCGCAAAGAGGTCTTTGCTCGGGAAGCGATCGGCGAGACGGCGCTTGCCACAGGAGTAGCGATTCCCCATGCATCTCCGCAAAATGTTTTGCAGACAAGGATCGCAATCGTTACCTTAGACCAGCCGATCATTTGGGATCAGCGGAAGGTTCACTATGTTTTGTTGATGTGTATCGCAAAAGAGGATCGCAACCTTGTTCGAGGTGTAATCACAGACATTCATAAAATCGTTCAATCAGAGAAACAATTAAAATGCTTCTTCGCAGAAAAAGATGCAATCGCAATTTATAACGACATTAGCAGGAGGTAGAAAAATGCAAGTGATTAATGAAGAATTAGTCGATCTGGCGATTGATGCAGATTCAAAGATGAGCGCCATCAATATCTTAGCCGATCGAATCAATCAAGCGGGACGGTTACATAACCATGCAGGATACGTTGAAAGTGTTGTAGAGCGGGAGAATTTGACAACGACAGGGATCGGCTTTGGAATCGCGATTCCTCATGGGAAAAGTCCTCATGTCAAAGAAACGACTGTAGCTTTTGGACGCCTGAACAATAAAATTGATTGGCAGAGTCTGGATGGTGAAAATGTTGGTTTAGTCTTTTTATTGGCTGTTCCAGAAGCATGTCAGGGAGATCAGCATTTAAAAATCATTGCCGGTCTTTCAAGAAAATTAGTCCATCAGGAGTTCCGCGATACTTTAGAACAAGCTGCAAGTGATCGGGAAATTGTCGATTTACTAAACGACAGCTTAGCAGGTGTCGTTGCCTAGCTAGTTTAAAACAAATTGAAGAATGAAGGAGAAAAAAATTATGAAATTAGTTGCTGTAACAGCATGTCCATCAGGAGTTGCTCATACCTATCTTGCCGCTGAAAGCTTAGAGGTGGCGGCGAAAAAGAATAACGTAGAAATTCATGTCGAGACTCAAGGTTCGATCGGGATCGAAAATGAATTATCAATGGATCTGATCAATGAGGCGGATGCAGTGATTTTGACCAATAATATTGGAATCAAAAATGAAGATCGCTTCAAGGGCAAGCCGGTCGTCCGGGTGAGTGCTGGGGATTGCATCAACAAGGGAGAAACGATCGTCAAAAAGCTCCAGCAGAAATTAGCGAAATAGGAGGAACCGCAATGATTGAATTATTAAAGAATACAAGAAAAAATATGATGACCGGCGTTTCATACATGATTCCTTTTGTCGTTGCCGGCGGAATTTTGTTGGCATTGAGTGTTTTGCTGTCGGGAAATGCGTCAGTGCCGGATAAAGGCTGGTTGGCGGATATTGCGAATATCGGGATTACCGGGCTCGGGATGATGGTACCGATCTTATCTGGTTATATCGCCTTCTCAATGGTGGATCGTCCGGGTTTGGCGCCGGGAATTATTGGCGGATTGATCGCTAGTAATATTGGTGCTGGTTTTCTAGGCGGGATTTTATCAGGGATTTTGGCA
This sequence comes from Enterococcus sp. 3H8_DIV0648, assembly GCF_002140655.1. Lineage (NCBI taxonomy): Bacteria > Bacillati > Bacillota > Bacilli > Lactobacillales > Enterococcaceae > Enterococcus > Enterococcus sp. 3H8_DIV0648. The sequence goes on from NZ_NGLG01000001.1 coordinate 316,517, forward strand.
GGAGTAGTGGTCTTTTATCTAAAGAAAATCAAATTGCCATCAAGCCTGCGTTCGTTAGGGCCAATCTTTATTATTCCATTATTTGGAACCTTGCTCGTCGGGGTCTTGATGTATTGGGTGATTGGACAGCCGATTGCGGCATTAATGACGGCCTTAACAAAATGGCTGGAGTCAATGGGAACTGGAAATTTAGTGGTACTTGGCTTGATTTTGGGAGCGATGATCGCTTCTGATATGGGCGGACCAATCAATAAAGTTGCCTTTAGTTTTGGTTCTGCGATGGTAGGAACGATCAATCCTGTGACTGGTTTGCCAAGCGATACGGCATTGACGATCATGGCGGGGATCGGAGCAGCGATTTGTATTCCACCCCTTGCCATGGGATTAGCGACTATCGTTGCACCTAAGAAGTTTACAGTCGAAGAGAGAAATTCTGGAAAAGCTGCGATTGTGATGGGAATGGTCGGGATTTCAGAAGGTGCGATTCCGTTCGCAGCGGCTGATCCATTGCGTTGTATTCCGGCGAATATGATCGGCAGCGCCATTGGAGCAGCTATCGCGATGGTATTAGGCGCTGGGAATCCAGCACCTTGGGGCGGCTGGATCGTTGCTCCGGTAGCGCAGAATCCGTTAGTTTATATTCTTGGAACAGTGATCGGTTCAGTAATCACTGCCGGCATCGTCATTGCTTTGAAGAAGCCGGTCGTTGAGGAGGAATCCCAAGCGATCGATCTGGATGATGACTTTGATTTAGATATCGAGATTATGTAATAAAAAAGATGTGCCGTGAAAAATTTCGGCACATCTTTTTTAAACCAAAATCAATTTTGCATAAGCACTGATCATCCGCTCATAATCTAACGGCAGACCTTTGCTGGTAATGACAACATCGATTTCAGACCAAGGAGCGACTTGGACAAGAGAAGTTTTTTCAAATTTCGTGTGATCCAGCAGCACGATTTTTTTTGTCGCTTTTTTAAGCATCCGCCGTTTTGCTTCGGCATCGATCAGAGAAGAGGTGCAAAAGCCTTTACGATTTTTGACACCGCTGGAGCCGAAGAAGCATAAGTCGAACTGAATATCGGGATACATCTCGCCGCCGCTATTGCGAAAGGCCATGTCGGCAGGAGAATATTCGCCGCCGAAGCAAAAAAGTTTATGCTGACTGTTCGCCAGTTGAGAAATAGCGGCAAGCGAGCTGGTAAAGATTTGCTTTTTTTCCAAGGGTACAATCTTTTTAGCAAGCAGAGCCAAAGTACTTCCTTGATCTAAGCCGATCGTGTAATCCTCAGCAGTAATAAAATTTAAGGCGGCTTGCGTAATTTTATCCTTTTCTGCAAATTGGGAGGTTCGGCGAAAAACCGGGGCCAATTCTTTTTCTTGTACCAGGCGGGCTTTGCCGTGGTGTTTTTCTAAAATGCCTTCTTCAGCTAAATAAGTTAAGTCTTTACGAATGGTTTCATCAGAGACGTGAAACTTTTTCACTAGCTCTTGGACCTTCATTTCGTTTTGCTGATATAAAAGTTCGGTAATTTCTTTGCGGCGTTGTGCAATTTCAGCGGCCTTCATAAAGCAACCTCCTTCTTTTGCTCTAAGGTAGCATGAGATTCCAACAAAAACAATTGAAAACTTGGGAAAAAGTGAACAAATCCAACTTTTTACTTGTATTTCAAAGAAATCGATAGTTTCACCCGGAAAATATTCCTATACTAAGAGTGAACAGAAGTGAAAAAAGGAGTGAACAAAATGGGAACGGGAGTAATCAATCAGGAAAAAAATATTGCCAATGTAGTGGTCAAAGGAAATCCCCGCATTCAAAGGATGAAAGATCATTTATTCAAGGAGAAACGGCAAATATCGCTGGAGCGAGCATTGCTTTATACGGAAAGCTATCGTCAGACTGAAGGCGAGCCTACGATCATTCGGCGAGCAAAAGCAGTGGCACATATTTTAGCGAATGTTGAGATCAGTATTCGTGAAGGAGAATTATTAGTCGGCAATCGAACGGTTCGTCCGCGTTCTGGGATTCTTTCACCGGAGATGGACCCTTATTGGATCATGCAGGAGATCGATACGATCGCTACACGTCCGCAGGATCAATTTGAATTCACAGAAGCAGATAAAAAGATCTATCGCGAGGAATTATACCCTTACTGGGAGAAGCGCTCAATGAAGGATTTTATCAATGGCGAGTTGACTGACGAAGTAAAAACAGCCTTGAAAGATGAAGTCTTCAAATTGAACCAAACGGATAAAGGACAGGGCCATATCATTATGGACTTCACCGGAATACTAGCGCGAGGAATCGGCAACTACCTTGAACAATTAGATAAGAAAATCAGGGAAGAGTCGGACAATCACTTTTATCAAGCTGGAAAAATCGTTTTTACTGCGATGCGCGATCATTTTTTACGCTATGCTGAATTAGCCGAAGCGATGAACAAACATGAAAAAGAGAACCAGCGCCAACAAGAGTTGCAGCAGATTGGAAAAATGTGCCGCAAGCTAAGTACAGAAAAGCCTGACTCGTTTTACGAGGCACTGCAATTATTATGGATGACCAGTATTGTCGGGCAATATGAATCAAATGCTTCTTCACTTTCGTTAGGTCGAATGGATCAATATTTGTATCCATTTTATGAAGCATCCATAAAAGCTGGGATCGATAAAAATTTTCTATATGAAGTTTTAGGCGACTTTTATATTAAGACCAATGATGTGGTGCTTTTGCGTTCCGAGAGCAGTGCCAAGTGTTTCGCAGGATTTCCAACGGGCTACACGGTTGTTTTAGGCGGACTTGATGAGTTAGGTCATACTTCGGTGAATCCGCTGTCGTTTGTGATGTTGGAGCTTTACCATGAGATATTATTGCCGCAGCCCAATCTATCAGTGCGGATGAATGAATTGATCCCCCGCCGCTTTTTACTTAAAACGGTGGAGACGATTCGTTTAGGCACGGGAATTCCTCAATTATTTAACGACGAGGTTTGTGTGCCAGCCTTTTTAAGCAAAGGCGTCTCACTGGATGATGCGCGGGACTATGCGACAGTGGGGTGTGTAGAAACATCGATTCCGGGTAAAACTTATGGTTTGCACGACATTGCCCTCTTCAATTTATTACGAATTATGGAATTGAGCATGTATGAGTTAAGGGATGAGTCTGGACTAACTTATGACCGATTAGTTGAAACAATTGAGCAGAAGATCGATTATTATGTGGAGCTGGTGGTCAAGGGTTCGAACATTGTAGATTTGGGGCATCGGCATTATGCGCCGACGCCGTTTCTATCTGTCTTGATTGATGACTGTTTGGAAAATGGCAAGGACGTAACCGAAGGCGGTGCGCGCTACAATTTTTCTGGTGTACAAGGTATCGGAGAGGCCAACCTAAGCGACTCACTGTATGTCATTAAAAAGATGATCTTCGAAAATAAAGAAATGAGCTTCAGCAAATTGGTGGATGCGTTAGAGTCGAATTTCACCGGAGAATACGCTGAGCTGCAGCAGCATGTGATCCAAGACTTTGAAAAATTCGGCAACGATGATGAGGAATTGGATATCATTGCGGCAAAATTATTCCGTCACTACGCCAAAGAATTGGAGCAATATAAAAATGTTCGCGGCGGGCAATTTATCCCCGGAGCCTACACGGTATCCGCCCACATCCCATTAGGTGAAGCGGTTGGAGCGACACCAGATGGTCGAAAGGCCCAAGAGCAATTAGCCGATGGCGGCTTATCTCCAATGGTAGGACGGGATCATTTAGGCCCGACTGCTGTGTTAAAATCTGTCAGCAAGCTAGACAACTACTTAACGGTCAACGGCAGCTTATTGAATTTGAAGTTTCAGCCGAATACGTTGAAAGGACAACAAGGTCTAAATAAATTTGCTGATTTCTTGTTAGCTTTTACCAAATTAAAAATTCAGCATGTTCAATTCAATGTTCAATCGAAGGAAACACTGCTAGAAGCTCAGAAGCATCCAGAAAAATATTCAGGCCTCTTAGTTCGTGTAGCCGGATATAGTGCCTTCTTCGTTGATTTGAATAAACAAATTCAAGACGATATTATCGCGCGTGTTGAACACCAATTGTAGGATGAGGGATAAAAATGGATCAAGGATTAGTTTTCAATATTCAACGCTATTCCGTTCACGACGGTGGGGGAATCCGAACGCTGATATTTTTGAAGGGTTGTCCGTTGCGTTGTCCGTGGTGTTCCAATCCAGAATCACGAAAAAAGGTTGAACCGACGACTTGGAAAAAGAACGGCAAAACGGAGCAGATCGGAGCTTGGCGCTCAATCGATGAGCTGTTGGATGAAGTGCTGAAGGATGAAATTTTTTATCGTACATCAGGCGGCGGTGTGACATTATCAGGCGGCGAGGTCTTGATGCAGTCCGAATTTGCCAGTGCGTTCTTGCAGGAGCTGAAAAAGCTTGGAATCCATACAGCAATTGAAACAACTGGCTGCTTTCCAGTAGAGCGGATCAAAAGGCTAACCCCGTATGTTGATCAAGTGCTGTTTGATTTGAAAATCATGGATCGCTCTGAAGCTAAAAAAGTCATCGGAGTTGATCCTGAAACTGTCAGAGAAAATTTTGAGTATCTGTTAACGCAAGAGCAAATTCAAGTGATCCCGCGCATTCCGCTGATTCCAGAATATACAACGAATGAAAAAAATATTCAGCAGCTTATCGATTTTTTGACAGCACGAAAAATAGGCGAAGTTCATTTACTGCCCTTCCATCAATACGGCAGCAGCAAATATGATTATCTGGGCTGGGAATACAGGATGAAGGATGTTCAAACGTTGACACGGACAGAAATAGACACAATCAAAGCAAAATTTGAACGAGCAGGAATCCGTGCGAATATTGACGGTTTGGAATGAGAGGCCTCGTGCCTCTCTTTTTCTGTAAATAAGCTTGTGAAATCATTTCTTTTTTTCAAAGTTGATTGTTTTCTCTTTGTGAATCGGTTATAGTATGTAGCGAATGTTTCCAGTTTTCTTCCTATTTAGGATGATAAGAAAATTGGATTGCGTACGAAGAAAAGAGAAATTTTATAAAGATTTCTTACCTTATTAATAAGGATATAGTAGGAGGTAACACTTTGGAAAAACCCTCAATTTACGGTTTAAAAAGAGAAGAATTAGTTGAATGGTTTCTAGAACACGGGGAGAAAAAATTCCGTGCGACACAAGTTTGGGAATGGCTTTATCGCAGCCGCGTAACTGAATTTGCGGAAATGAGCAACCTTTCGAAAAAAACGATCGCTCTGTTAGAAGAAAATTTTATTATCAATCCATTAAAGCAATTGGTTGTACAAGAAGCGAATGATGGTACGGTCAAATATTTATTTGAACTGCCGGATCATTTGATGATCGAGACGGTGTTGATGCGGCAAGAGTACGGCTTGTCCGTTTGTGTAACGACTCAAGTTGGCTGTAATATCGGCTGCACCTTTTGTGCGTCAGGCTTATTAAAGAAGCAGCGTGATTTGACTGCTGGCGAAATCGTCGCGCAAATTATGTTGGTTCAACATTATTTTGATGAACGCGGTGAAGAAGAACGAGTTTCCCATGTCGTTGTGATGGGAATCGGCGAACCCTTTGATAATTACAATAATGTAATGAACTTCCTTAACGTTATCAATGATGATAAAGGAATGGCGATCGGGGCACGCCATATCACTGTTTCAACAAGTGGTTTAGTTCCGAAGATCAAAAAATTCGCAGAAAATGGCTTGCAGGTCAACTTAGCAATTTCCTTGCATGCGCCAAATAATGAAGTTCGTTCATCCATCATGCGAATCAACCGTAGTTTCCCAATCGAAAAATTGATGGATGCTGTCGACTATTATATAGAAGAAACCAATCGTCGGGTAACGTTTGAATATATCATGCTATCAGGTGTGAATGATCGTCCGGATCATGCACAAGAGCTGGCGGATTTAATGAAGAACAAGAAAAAATTGGTTTACGTGAACTTGATTCCATATAATCCAGTCAGTGAACATGACCAATACTCTCGCAGCAGCAAAGCAGATGTTTTACGTTTTTACGATGTTTTGAAGAAGAACGGCATCAATTGCGTCATTCGAAAAGAACATGGTACGGATATCGATGCGGCCTGCGGACAATTACGCAGTAAACAAATGAAAAAAGTTGCAACTAAATAAATGGTTGAATCCCTCATCTTATTGAGGGATTTTTTTGACTATAAAGAAAGTATAAAATCTTTACATGAATAAATCGCTTTGTAGCGGGTATATCTATGTCTGGCTTCACGAACTAGCTTTATCGGCAATAAGCAAAAATATTTCGAAATTTGAGAAGCAATTTAGAAATATTTTGGTCTTATTGCTCAAAAGCTGAGCGAGTTCGCAAAGCCTTTCTTATAAAATGAATCACGCAAGAAGCAGGTTCAGACCATTATATATGCGAAAATATGTTCCCTTGTACTAATCAGCTATGATACACTTAAAAGAAAAATGCAGTTGAGGTGAAAGTCATGAATGAAGCAGACATTCAAACATTTTTAGATCATCGCTACGATCAAGGCTGGGATTATTGGACAACTGAAGATAAGCGTTTAAGCAAGGGGGCGCCTTTTTCTTGTTTAGAATCAGCAGAATATTTGTTGGAATTGGGGATGGACCCGCAAGCAGAGATATTGCAAAAGATCGCTGAGCTTTTGTGGGAAAGCTGGCGTGAACCCGGCGAGTTCAAGCTTTATCCTAAAGGGGCGGTCTTTCCTTGCCAAACGATTCCAGCGGCAATACTGTTAGTTCGATTAGGCCACGGCGATGATCCGCGCATGATCCAGACGATGGAGCATTTATTAGCAACACGCTACGAAGATGGCGGCTGGTGGTGCAAGAAATTTTATTTTGGAAAAGGACCAGAAACAGAATTCTCAAATCCATTACCGACATTGAATGCGTTGGAATTGTTTCGTCGGACAAACTTTGTCGAAGAAGCCGAATTAGATGATGCCGTAGAATTTCTATTGAAACATTGGGAGACTAAATTGCCGCTGGGCCCTTGTCATTATGGCATCGGAACATTGTTCATGCAGGTGGAATATCCGTTTCGCGGCTATGGCCTATTTTATTATCTCTATGTGCTGTCCTGCTATGAAAAAGCTCGCAATGATTCGCGTTTCAAGGAAGCGTTTGAGGCATTAAAGGAAAAAACCTTAGAAGATCAAATTGTAGTAGAACGGGTCGTTCCTAAATTGCGTAAATTGAATTTCTGTAAAAAGGATCAAGTCAGCGTGTTAGCGACCGAACGCTATCAGGAAATTCTTGCTAATCTAGCGAAATAAGAGTCCTCATATTTTTTTTGCGTATCTTTTTAAAAAATAAGGAGGCGCGCAATGAAATTAATCGATGTAAAAAGAAAGTATGGACTGAATCAAAATACGTTTTATGGGTGGTTGAGAGAAAATCAGCTGATCGTCAAGGAAATAACTGGCTATGTCGTTGGTCCCAATGCTCTGGAAGGGATGGAGACAAGCACCAATAAACGGGTGAATGAGGATGGCGAAGTTTTGATCACGACGCAGGTGACAATTGATAATCAAAAGGTCCCACAGCTTTTAGAACGCTATGAGACCTCAGGATTGCCGAAGCTGTATTCTCAGCAAAAGCAAAACGATGAACAAGAAAAGATGTCTATTATTGATGTAGCAAAGCGACTCACAATTCTTGAAAAACAGGTGTATATTCTAACAGAGCAATTAGCAATAACTATGAAGCAAAACAGTCGAGAACACGAATAGTGTGTTCCCGACTGTTTTTTACTGTATAGAAAGTATAAAATTTCAAAAGTGAAAACATTGAATCCACAGCTTTAACGATGTCCAGCTTCACGAACTAGCTTTTCTACACAACGGTGTGACCCAGCCAGTTGCTGCTAAATTAGCATTAAGCAGAACTAGCATATCGCGAGTAAGAAAATTTTGTTAAGTCTGAGAAACGCCAAGTAGGAATAATCGCCATCAGCTCCTAAAGATCGCTGTGTTTCTTGACAACTTATAAAAATTTTAGTCTTATTGCTGTGAGACACAGCGATCGGTTTTTGGAGCTGATGTGGAACAGTACCTACTTGGTGCTCAAAAGCTGAGCGAGTTCGCGAAGCCTTTCTAATCATGCTACAATCGTTCCGACTGGAAAGATTCTTCTGAAAATTTTCCGAACAAGGGGGCCGGCAATGAGTAGTTGAAAAGGCAGCGCCATAACAAGATTTTTCAAAATATTCGTCCCCCAAATAACAAACAGCAAGTTCCATTCTTGTGTCTGGCTTAAGACCTCAAGCGTACCATAAAGGGACATGAAGAAGACCATTGGTAAAACCATACAGCTGGAAACGGTCAGAACTTTGCGTAAAGGACTGGCAAAGGTCGGTAAAATCTTAAATGCGACTTTTTTGGCAGGTCCTGAAACAACAAACCAATCTAAAAACAACGCACAGCAATACCCCAACGGCAATCCGAGCCAGGCAGTTTTAAGAACCTCTAAAGTGAGAGTACCGGAATGCAAATAAATATTGTACAAACTCATCCAGAACACCATCACAAAACACATCATTATCGTATAAACAAAACTTTCTCTTTTATTTCTTGGCATAAAAATCCTCCTAATTTTTGAATACAGCTAATTTGATTCATGTATCCATCTTATAATTTAATAAACTGCAAAAAGCAGAACTCACAAAAAAGTGGCAATCGTATAACTCGCTACGATTGCCACTTGGGATCTTCACTGCGTTATGGAAAGACATTTTTTGCTTTTTCCATTATATACAGATTTTTGTCTTTCATGTAAGTAAAACTTTTATTTTTTTTCACCGATCTCATCTTTTAAGCGATAAATCTTTGAAGGACGGCCAATTCCGACAGGACGTTCACCGATCTCGTCGAAGTATTGCAGCATGGCTTTTTTGAAATTCGAGTGATCGACTGTTTTAAAATCAACCCCTAGAAATTTCGCAAACACCTTGCGTGCTTCTGTGATCGTGAATTCTTCACCTAAGACCTGCAGAATTAAGGGTTCATGATCCATTTTATTAACGACCCGATTGAAGGCCTTACGAATGATCTCGTTGTGGTCAAAGGCCAAGGTATCTTTGCCAAGTGATTTTCCCGTTTCCAAATCGATCTCGATGGAGATATCGTCGTCACTAGTTAGATAGATTGTCTCGCCGCGACGTTCCATGTTGAACCAGCGGGCGTCTTGAGTATCATCACCAGCAGTCGGCGGCACTTGACCAATAAAGGCTAAATAGCTGACTGTAATCACCCAGCCGCGAGGATCACGATTTGGTGAACTGAAGGTATGCAGCTGTTCGACATTTTTTCTGCCGATGACTAATCCTGTCTCTTCGGCTGTTTCGCGACGAACGCTGTCATTCGTTGATTCATTACGCTCAACGAAACCGCCCGGCAAAGCCCAAGAATTACGATACGGGTTTCCGCGACGTTGAATCAGTAAAATTTTCAGTTGATCTTCTTCTTTGTTATAGCCCATGATAACGATATCGACAGTGACAGAAGGTTTGTCATATTCGGGCTGATCTTGTTCCTTATACCAAGCGATGAATTCAGCTTCATCCGCTTCGTGTTCATAATAATCTTTTTCTGCTTCTTTAGAGGCAAATTTTTTCATGCTTTGTTCACCCATCTTCTTATTATAAGTATTCGCCACTTTATTGTAGCATGAATAATCAAAAAAGGGGAACTCCGCTAGGAATTCCCCTTTTGATTAATTCAAATTATTTCGTTGATTCGGTTGTTGCTTTTTCACTTGAATTAGTAGTTAAGAAATCAGATAAGATGTTTTCGAATGAATCATCTTTGATTTTCACGTTAGCTTTCTTCAATTCTTTTGAGATAACTTCAGAAGAGAAGGTTTGGTCAGCCATTTTTGTATCTTCGGCGATTTGTTTCAATTCTTTTTTGTATTTGTCCATGTCATTGCCTTTAGAAGAAGTTTTCTCCATTTTGACAATGTAATAGCTTGATTGGTAAGTAGATGAATCCATTGCTGTGATCACATCAGAAACTTCACCGTCTTTTAATTTGAAGGCTGCTTCTTTTACTTCAGTTGGAACAGTCGTTGATTGAGAATCAAATTTGATTTCTCCGCCATCTTCCTTCGTTGTTGAATCTTGTGATTTTTCTTTTGCGATTTTAGCGAAATCACCTTTGTCATCTAATTGCTTCTTGATTTCTTTTGCTTCGTCTTCACTGCTTGCTAAGATAATGCGGGCAGTTACTTCTGGATGGAATGAATCCCAAGCAGCTTTTATATCTTTATCGGTAATCTTCACATGAGCTTTCAAACCTTCTTGGAAAGCTAAAGATTGTTTCAGATATTCTTTATAAGATTTTTTCGTATAGCCAGCAGACTGCAATTGGCTTTCGAAACTGTCGCCTAATTGTTTTGCTTGCTTGTCGTACTCTTTATCGACTTGTTTCTCCGTCACTTTATCACCATAAGCATTTTCAAAAACTTTATAGATGATCATATTACGAACTAAACTTTGGTTCGTTTGTTCTTTTTTCGCTTCGGTATAAAAATCTTCGACGGTAATTTTGCCGCCTTTCATTGTTGCGATGTCTTGATTAGAACTTCCTGAACAAGCCCCCAGTACAATTACGCTAAGTAAGCCAGTAGTGGCTAAGAGAATCTTTTTTTTCATTTCTTTGCTACAACTCCTAAAATTATATTTACATACGTTTGTTATTCCTTTTCAACTATAACACACCTAAAAATGCAAAGGAAAGGGGGTTAAAAATAGTTTCCGAGAAAATTCACAATAAAGGCACAATTATTTAAGTGAAACAAGTTAATTATTACTTTTCATCAGCAGGACGCTCTAAAGAGAAACGGCCTTTTTTGATGACTGTCTTTTCTTCCGTTTGCGGTAATGCTTGATTGATTTTATCTAACTGCGCTTGGATCTGCTGGATACGAGGTTCAGCTTGAAAGCGGAACTCCTCAACATCCTTTTCGACTCCAGACTTGAAGGCCGGTACTAAAGTATCAAAGGTTCCTTTCAAAGTAACCAAAGATTCACGGAAGTCTGCCAAATTATCATTTAACTCATCAGTTAATAATACTAACTCTCGTGTATTAGTAATTAGTTTTTCTCGTGTTTCTTCGCCTTTGCGAGGGGCTAATAGAAGTCCGCCTAGTGTCCCAAGTCCGGCACCAAATAGAATTCCTTTAAAAAAGCTCATTTATTTCACCTGCTCCTTGATCTTATCAGCGATTGCCTGCATTTCTTCGGGTGTTTGCTGATCGGTATGATTGCCGAAGTGAATCGAGAAGTCATCGTTTTTACTGTAACGAGGAACTAAGTGTATATGAGAATGGAAAACCGATTGGTAAGCTAATTCTTTATTATTATTTAAAATATTTAATCCATCCATTTCAGGAAAAGCTTTCTCGATAGCACGGGCAATTTTTGGAATACGAGCAAAGACATCTGCTGCCAAGGTATCATCGTATTCAAAAATATCCGTCACGTGTTGTTTGGGAACAACTAGTGTATGTCCCTTTGTTGCTTGTGAGATGTCTAAAAAGGCATAGACTTTTTCATCCTCATAAATTTTGTAGCTAGGGATTTCTTGGTCGATGATTTTACAAAAAATACAATTTTCCATTGCAAACATCCTTTCTGATCATTCATGATGGTTTTATTTTATGGCGACGACTGCTGAAAGAAAATCAGAAGCGGTCGTAAAAGCTCCTTTTACTTTACCATAACTTGTTATACTTGTGCTGGAAAAGGTCAGGAGAAGATTAAATATTTGTGGGATTCTGCTATAATACTAACTAATGATATTGGAGGGGAAAAGATGAGCTTAACAATTCAGCATGTTACAGGCGGTTATGGACACTTGCCTGTTTTAAAAGATATTAATTTTGAAGTCAAAAATGGAGAGATGATTGGTTTGATCGGCTTGAATGGTGCAGGAAAATCCACCACGATCAAAAATATTATCGGGTTATTGACGCCGCAAAAAGGAACGATCACAGTTGATGAACTGACTTTACAACAAGATCCAGAGAATTACCGAAAAATAATCGGCTATATCCCTGAAACACCTTCCTTATATGAAGAGCTGACTTTACGGGAGCACATCGAAGTGACTGCTATGGCCTATGGTATTCAAAAAGAAGAAGCGATGAAACGAGCGGAGTCGCTGCTAAAAACGTTTCGTTTAGAAAATCGTTTGGATTGGTTTCCTGTGAATTTTTCTAAAGGAATGAAACAAAAGGTGATGGTCCTATGCGCCTTTTTGATTCAGCCAAGTTTGTACATCATCGATGAACCATTTCTCGGATTAGATCCACTGGCGATCAATGCTTTATTGGAATTAATGGTAGCAATGAAAGAACAAGGGGCCGCGATTCTGATGTCGACACATATTTTAGCGACAGCAGAAAAGTATTGCGATCGTTTTGTTGTTTTACACGAAGGAGAAGTACGAGCCCAAGGGACCTTGCAGGATTTGCAAACAGAATTTGATTTACCGGGCTCTTCTTTAGATGAAATCTATATTGCACTGACAAAGGAGAAAGAACATGCATGATTTTTTTCTATTAAGGCGACAACGCCATCAGAAAAAAATGATGAAGTACATGCGCTATGTGTTGAATGATCATTTTGTCTTGGTGTGCTTGTTCTTAGTTGGCGGACTAGCCTTTTATTACTCAAATTTATTAAAACAATTACCGCCGGATTTTCCTTGGAGTTTGCCGATTGTTGGCCTTGTGTGGTGGATGATTTTACCGTTTGGTAAATTAGCAACACTGGTCGAGCCGGCCGATATGACCTTCTTATTACCCAAGGAAAAAGAGATGGGTGACTATTTATCTCGCGGGTTACGTCATTCGCTGGCGTTTCCGTTTGTTGTCGAGTTGCTTATTTGCGGAGCCTTGCTGCCATTAGTAGTTTTGGCTAAGCAGATCAGTTTCACAAATTTCTTCTTCTATTTATTAATGCTGTGGGGATTGAAATTTTCTCATTTGCGGTTGCAGCGCTTGGCTTGTTACCAGAAAACACAAGAACAAACCCAGCGATTACTAATATTGTGGTTTATCGTTAGCGGAGCGACTATTTTTATCAGTCTGTATATTACGGCTTGGATTGGGACGGTGCTGGCTTTAGCGGTAACTATTGCCTTTATTTCATTAACACAAGAAAAGGAACAACTATTAGATTGGAGCAAAATGATTGATCGCGAAAATGCGCGTTTGCATCGGATCTATCAGTTCATTAATCTATTTACGGATGTGCCGGAGGTTGAAGCCAAGGTTCGGCGGCGGAAATATCTGGATGGCTTGTTAGCTAGGATTTCATTCAAACAAGAAAATACTTACCTATATTTATTTGCTCGCGGTGCACTGCGAGGGGCTGAGTTTGGCGGCTTGTTTTTCCGATTGTTGATTGTCGGCGGAGTATTATTGTTTTCACTAAATGATTTTCGCTTTGCGACAGGCGTAAGTCTGCTGTTTATTTACTTGATCGGATTTCAAATGATTCCTTTATATAATCAGTTTGATTACATTAGTGCGACGCAGCTTTATCCGGTACCAACTAAATATAAGAAAGCAGCCTTGCAACGATTGATGGTACTTCTTTTGTTTGCGGCGGCGATTATTTTTACTTTATGCAGTCTGGTTCATTTGTCAGTCGTGGAAAGTTTAGTTTTATTTGCAGTGCTTTTAATCGAAATCGGTTTGTTTGCCTGGTTCTATCTTCCGGCAAGAATAAAGAAAATGGAGGTTTAGTAAATGAAGGTATTATGGAATGAAAAAATCGTAGATGAATCAGAAGTGAAGATTGATCTTGAAGATCGCGGCTATCAATTTGGCGATGGTATTTATGAAGTGATCCGTATCTATGATGGCTATATGTATATGGAAAAAGAACATTTAGACCGTTTATGGGTTAGTGCAGAAAAAATCCGCATGACTCTTCCTTTTACGAAAGAAGAATTAAGTCAGCGACTACACCGCTTAGCGGATGAAGTCGGGCTGGAAAATGCGCGTGTCTATTTTCAAGTCACTCGTGGAACAGCAAAACCGCGGTTGCATAATTTTCCAGATCCAAAAGAGGTTCCACCAGTTTTAATGGCTGATATCCAACCTGCTTCACGCCCAACCTCTAAACAAAATATCGGGATTCGAGCTGGATTCGTTGAAGATAAACGCTGGTTACATTGTGATATCAAATCCATCAGTTTATTAGGAAATATTCTCGCTTTAGATGAAGCGCAGCAAAACGGTTATGATGAAGCTGTTTTAGTTCGTGATGGCAACGTGACTGAGGCATCCGCTTCAAATCTATGGATGGTAAAAGATGGTGTGATTTACACACACCCTGATGGTAATTTAGTTCTGCCGGGGATTGCGAAGATCAAAATTCGTGAATTGGCAAATGCTTTAGGGCTTGAGCTGCGAGAAGAAACATTCACTAAAAAAGAACTATTAGCGGCAGATGAATGCTTCAAGACTAGTTCAGTAGCAGAAATCATGCCGATTATTGAAATCGATGATCAAAAAATCGGTGATGGAATGCCCGGAAAGGTTACGAAAAAAGTTCTTAATGCTTATATTGAAGCAGTGAATTTAGCTGTTCAAGCACATCGCGATGAAAAATAAGCAAAGAAGAACATACATGCTCTTGACGAAGTGCCTTTCCCCGACTAAAATAGTAATTACGTTTAAAATGCTAGGGGAGGGCCTTGGGAATGGAGTTTCAGTTGGATAGTGACTGGCGTGTGCAGCCGATCAAAGGCGATACGGGAAAAACGTATATCGGCTATCGAGACGAAGATCGCGTCTTCATTAAACGAAATACCACTCCAATGTTGGCAGCCTTATCCCGTGAAGGAATCGCGCCAAAGCTTGTCTGGATCAAACGGACAGGGAATGGTGATACGTTGACCGCACAAGAATGGTTGGATGGGAGACTTCTTGAACCAGAAGAAATCCCTCGTCGGAATGACGTAGTGGATGTGTTATATCATCTTCATCATTCGCCGTCGTTGAAAGTGATGCTAAAGAAAATGGGTGGACGGCAAGTTTCTCCGCAGCAGCTGCTGGCGGATTATGAAGCTAACTTACCAACCATGATCGAACAAAATGGGTTTATCGAATTAGTTTACGATTATTTGAAAAAAAATATTCCCACATATGCTAAGAAAAATTACACCGTTGTCCATGGTGATGTGAATCATCGCAACTGGTTGGTGTGTTCTAATTATTTATATCTAGTTGATTGGGACTCGGTTATGTTTGCTGATCCGGCACTAGATATTGGAACTATTTTAGGTAATTATGTGCCGTTATCCAGTTGGAGTAAATGGCTTGTGAGATACGGTATTCGGCCAACGGATGAGAATATGGAGCGAGTTTATTGGTATGGTTTGATGAGTCTGCTTCTAGAAATCGCTCGCCAATACAAACGGAACGAGTATCATCATATGAATCAATCAATTTTACAATTAAAACGAATTTTTGCTGGAAGCTGAACGTTTTGTTCAGTTTTCTTTTTGCGAATCCAACCTTTTACAGCTTCGTTAAGTTGAGCTGAGGTTATAAATTGAACAGTATGTACCATGGGAAATGTAGTAAAGTGAATGATTAATAGAATTTTTTTGGAGGAAAACAATGCGAGTAAGAAATCGTCCAGGCGCCGCTGAAATGCTGGCGGCTCGACCTGAATATGTAGTACAAGATCCCGAGGCATGGAAAGGCCGCTGGTCCGAACGTTTCGGTAATGATCATCCGATCCACATTGAAATCGGAATGGGAAAAGGTCAATTTATTACTGGGATGGCAGCCGCGCATCCAGAAATCAATTATATTGGTGTAGAGATGCAGGTTAGTGTGATTTCTCTTGCATTAGATAGACTAGTTGAAGCAGAATTGCCGAATTTGCAGCTATTGCATGTCGACGGATCAGAATTAACCAATTACTTTGCGGATAGTGAAGTTGATCAAATATATCTGAATTTTTCCGATCCTTGGCCGAAAAAGAAACACGAGAAGCGTCGCTTAACGTCACCAAGCTTTTTAGCTGTAGATGAAGAAATTTTACGTCCAGCTGGTGAGATCCATTTCAAAACGGATAACCAAGGGTTATTCGAATATTCTCTAAGCAGTTTTTCAAAATATGGTATGACTCTTGAACAAGTGTGGTTGGATTTACACGAGAGCTCCTATGAGGGAAATATTATGACTGAATACGAAGAAAAATTTTCGAATAGAGGCCAGCGTATTTATCGTGTAGAGGCGCGTTTCCAAGATAAAACCTAAAAATAAAAATATGTAATTTACGAAGATGAATCTTTTTTTGATTCATCTTCTTTTTTTTGAAGTCAGCAGATTTTTTTACGTATATTATTTGTGAGGTGAAAGGAATGGAGATTGAAAAGCTTTCAGACGAATTGATCCAGTACGGTTTCGAGCATCAGATGCAAGATTTATATTTATTACCTCAGGGAGAGAAGTACCGTTGCTTCTTTCGCCGAGGACCCTTCTATGAGCGCGAAGAATCAAATCTAACTAATCCTAAAAATGAATTGTGTGTAGTTACCGCCTTGCAGCTGATTAATCGTTTCAAGTATCTGGGTCAGATGGATGTCAGTGAAAAACGAAAAGCTCAATTGGGTGCGATCTCCTATTCCTTACCTCATGGTACTCAAAGGTTGAGGCTTTCCACTGTAGGAGATTATCTACAGCGCGAAAGTCTAGTTATTCGGTTTTTACACCAATTTGGCCGTAGTAGGGAAGTTTATCATATACCCGAACAGTTAGGCATAATTCAGGAACATACTCGAAAGAGAGGGCTCTATTTGTTTTGCGGTCCTGTGGGCTCAGGGAAAACGACATTGATGTATAAGCTGGCTCGGGAAATGGACGGACGAGTGCTGACGATTGAAGATCCAGTAGAAATTGAAGAACCTAATTTTTTACAGCTGCAGGTAAATGAAAAAATCTATCAGAGCTATGATGAGTTGATCAAATTATCCTTACGGCATCATCCAGATGCGTTGATTATCGGGGAAATACGAGATACAAAGACGATTCAAGGGGCCATCAGAGCAGCTCTGACAGGTCATTGCGTTTACGCAACTTTGCATGCGGCCAGTTTGGAATCGGCACATGCGAGGATTTTTGAATTAGGCGGTGAAGCTTCATTACTCAAGGAATGCTTACAGGGCATCATTTATCAAGAACTTTTACCGGTTAATGAAACGATCGGATTATTGACTAGTTATCGTTTTTATCAGGATGATTTGCTATTTACTTGGGAAGAAGGGTTGAAGGCATGTGGAACAGATCTAGATTAACTAGAAAGCAGAGAATTGATTTTGTACATTTACTAGGTGATTTATTGGAGAATGGCTTCAGTTTGCAGCAAGCATTTGATTTTTTTATCAATGCCAATCTTTTTCTTCCCTCAATTTTAGCCGATGTACAACAAGAGCTTCATCAGGGAAACAGCTTAGCGATGAGCTTTAGTCAATTGGATTATTCAAACGATCAGGTTTTACAAATTAAATTGGCCGAATCTCATGGTGATCTCGCGAAAACATTATTGGGTATTGCAGAACAAATGAGACTGGTCCAGCGCCAAAGAGAAAATTTTCTCAAAGCAATCTCTTATCCGCTGCTTCTATTATTTTTTTTGATCGTGATTTTATTAGGCATGCGCTTTTTTCTATTACCGCAATTATTGGCTAGCGGAATGATTCGAGCAGAAGACTTTTCAGTTCAGCTAATCAAATCAGTACCAGTATTTGGTTTGGGATTGATTATTTTTTTACTATTCCTTCTTTTAGGCTGGCGATCTTTTGGAAAACGCCACACTTTTTTAACTCGATTTCGTTATTTAGCAAGAATTCCTTTAATTGGAACATTATTCAGCAACTATTATTCTGCTTATTTTGCTTTAGAATGGGGAAAGCTTTTTCAACAAGGTCTAGAATTGAACCAAATAATCGAATGCTTATTGGTTATTGAAGGAAAATCTTTAATGCAGGAATTGGCTGCTGAGCTGAAAATACGCTTAGCACAAGGAAATACCTTAGCTGAGGAATTAAAAAGATATCCTTTTTTGACAAAGGAATTTAGCCGCATTGTTTTCCAAGGAGAAGCTCGCGGGAATTTAGCTAAAGAATTATTGACTTACAGCGAATTAGTCTGGCGCCGTTTTTTTAATCAATTGGAGTTTATGTGTTCTTGGTTGCAGCCCTTTGTATTCTTGATTGTCGCGCTTTTAATCGTCAGTTTGTACTTAACGATGCTCCTGCCTTTAACAAATTTGGAGGGAATCTTGTGAAAAAGAAATTGTCAGGTTTTACATTATTAGAAATGTTAGTTGTACTTTTCGTTATTAGTTTGCTGTTGTTACTGTTTGTACCTAAGCTGATCAATCAAAAAGACAGTGCGACAAAAAAAAGTGATGCAGCCATTGCAAAAGTTGTCGAGACTCAGATTGAAGTATTTGAATTAGATCATGGTCGAGCACCGAATAAGCAGGAATTGATTGATCAAGGCTATGTTAAGGAGAAACAATATGAAGCCTATGAACGCAACAAGGGAAAAGACTAATGCCGGTTTTACTTTAATTGAGATACTAATCGTGTTAATAGTGGTGTGCAGCTTTGTTTTGCTGCCAACGATTGCGCTTAAAAGTTGGCAGCATCAATTAGAGAAAACCTTTTTCTACTATCAATTTGAAAAATCGATTTTACATCTTCAGCAAGTCGCGATCACGGATTATCGTGGGACTCGGATCGAACTTCATAAAGATCAGCAAGTGATTATTTTTTATACGATTCATACAGAATTGCCATGGAAACAACTTAATGTTCCTCAGTCGATTCAACTAGAAAGCAAGGGGACTGTCTTTTTTAGTGCAGGAAAAGGAAATATTTCTACTGATCAGCCGGGAAATGGGAATATTCCCAAAGTCGTTTTTTCTGATGAAGGCCAAGTAGTTTATCAATTTCAAATGGGAAGTGGACGTTTTGAAAGAAAATAAGGGATATATCTTGTTAGAGAGCTTGATTAGTTTAGCAATTTTAGTAGTGATCGTCTCAAGTTACATAGAGGTGACGGTTGAGCTGCAAAAGGAGAGCCGGCAACGTTTAAGCGAATTATCCAATTATCGTGATCTCTATAATGAAACTCGCCGTTGTCGTCTGCATTCTGCTAGTTCAACTAAATCGCAGATTGAAATTATTTTAGAACAAGGATTAGCCTCAAATCGACAAGGAGGAATTCTGATTGTTAAAAAGTAACGGTTTTACGTTGTTAGAAAGTTTAGTCGCACTCTTGATGCTCAGCGGAATTCTTTTGCTGCTATCAGGGTTAATTCAACATGCACATAGAATGGAGCAGGCTTTAAGCGGGTATCATCAGTTAGAGTGGGAAGTATTTTTGCTTCAGTTAGATAATGAATTAGATGATGCAGAGTACATAACAACCACGCATAATGAAATTTCAACTAAAGTAGAAGATAAAGGCAAGATGGTTCCTTTGATCATACAGAAAGTTAATAAAAAAATTATTAAACGACAATCTGGCGGGAATCAACCATTATTGACAGGAGTGGATCAATTTGTTTGCCAAGAAAAAAATCATGGAGTGGATTTTGTTGTTACGTTCACTGATGGAAAACAGAAAGAAGGTACGTGGATTTTCAAATAGCCAAGGCGGAGTTTTGCTCTCCGTGCTATTGGCTATTTTTTTGTTTAGTTTTTTATTGCTGAATTTAACTACGAGCTACCATCAAACAGCAGATTTAGTTTCACGCACCGAACAGTTGTATCAGGCCAAAATTGCGAAGGAACTTTTTTTAGCGGATTATCCTGATTTGGACGCAAAAAATGGTACGTGGATGTTTAATTTAGGAGAATTAATTTATGAAACGGAACAAAATCAAGTGAAGATCACAGTGAAAATTAAAAAGAAAACATATCATTTTTATGAAAAAAATAGCACATCAAATTCTTCAGATTGATATAGCCTGCGGGATCGAGCAAATATAGCCGGATATATTGTAAAAGATACTTTTATGTTGAATTAGAAAAACAATGATAAAAGAAAGAAAGCGATTGATTAATTGGAACATGTCCGCTAAAATAGAACAGGTATCGTGAGTGTTATATTAGTTAGTGGGGTGCAAGATGAATCCAGAAAAAATCGAGACAGCTTTTCCTTTAATGGAAGAAGCGATCATCGCATTGCAACGTTCACTAGGAACTTCTTTTTTTGACGCTTACATCGAAAATACGGAGAACTTAGTTGACAATGCAAAAGTACGTGTACTTGATCAACAGCCAGATGAAGCCACTGTGAAAAAAGTAGAGGCGCTTTATCAAAAACTTTTGGACTTAAAGTTAGAGAAAGAAGATTGGCGCAAGCTAACACAATTGATTTTACTTAAAGGATCAAAAACTGAAAGCATACAGCCCAATCATCAATTGACGCCTGATAGTATTGGTTTTTTATTTGTCTTTTTGATCGAACAGTTGACATTAAAAAAAGAACAGCCATTGGAAATTTTAGATATCACCGTTGGCATGGGCAATCTTTTATTGACGACACTGATCAATTTGCAGGCGGCAAACTATTCTGTTAAAGGTGTCGGCGTGGATAACGATGAGACTTTACTAGCCGTTACTGCTGCGGATAGTATATTAGTGGATGAGGACATTAAATTATTCCACCAAGATAGTCTGCAAGACCTGCTAGTCGATCCAGCTGATTATGTTATCGGTGATCTGCCAGTTGGCTATTATCCAAATGATCAGCAGGCTAAAAAGTTTGTAACGCATTCAGAAAAGGAACACAGTTATGCACATCATCTATTGATGGAGCAGGCGATGAACTATTTGAAACCAGACGGCTTTGGGATATTTTTAGTGCCAAGCAACTTTCTTGAGACGGAGCAAGGGCCGCTGCTGCAAAAATGGTTTAAGGATGAAGTATTTTTGCAGGGGATTATTCAACTGCCAAATGATTTATTCATGTCTGAGCATTCGCGAAAAAGTATTATACTGTTGCAGAAAAAAAGTGAAATGACCGAACAAGCAGAAAAAGTATTGTTGGTTCACTTACCGTCATTAAAAGATCCGAATCAAGTAACAGAGTTTTTCAAAAAATTCGAGGACTGGAAGTCTTCTAATTTATAAACTGCTCAAATGAGCGAAAAGCATTTCAATTATAAAGGAGAGTTAAAATGTCAAAAACAATTGCAATCAATGCAGGTAGTTCAAGTCTAAAATGGCAACTTTACCAAATGCCTGAAGAGTCAGTCATCGCAAAAGGAATCGTTGAACGAATCGGCTTGAATGATTCAATCTTCACAATCAAATATGGCGATGGACAAAAATTTGAACAAATTTTGGATATTAAAGATCACGAAGTTGCGGTTCAAATGTTACTAGATCAATTGCTTGAACTAAAAATCATTGCATCGTTTGATGAAATCACCGGCGTTGGCCACCGTGTTGTAGCTGGTGGCGAATACTTCAAAGATTCTGTTTTGATCGATGATGATGTCTTAGCAAAAATTGAAGAGCTAAGCGAATTTGCACCGCTGCACAATCCAGCTAATGCAATGGGAATCAAAGCATTCCGCCATATTTTACCAAATGTAACGAGCGTGGCTGTTTTTGATACTTCTTTCCATGCAACAATGCCAGCTGTAAATTATTTATATAGTATTCCGAAAGAATATTACGATAAATATGCGGCACGTAAATATGGATTCCACGGAACAAGTCATCGCTATGTTTCAGAGCGCGCAGCAGAATTATTAGGCAAACCAATCGAAGAAACAAAGATCATCACTGCTCACATTGGAAACGGCGGTTCTGTAACTGCGGTTGAAGGCGGTAAATCAGTCGATACATCAATGGGCTTCACACCGTTAGCAGGATTAACAATGGGAACTCGTGCCGGAGATATCGACGCTTCATTACTTCCATATTTAATGGAAAAAGCAGGAATCAAAGATATCAACGAAATGATCGATGTGTTGAATAAAAAATCTGGTGTCTTAGGTCTGACTGGTATTTCAAGTGATATGCGCGACATCGAAAATGGTGCCGACGAAGGTAATGAAGAGGCAATTTTAGCTCTGGAAATTTATTGTGATCGTATTCGTAAATATATCGCTCAATACATCTCAGTGATGAATGGCGTAGATGCTATCGTGTTTACTGCAGGTGTTGGTGAAAATGCTGATCCTGTTCGCCGTATGGTCTTAGAAAACATGACTTGGTTCGGTATTGAGATCGATGAAGCAATCAACAAGAGCATTCACGGAAAAGAAGCAGAACTTTCTACTGAAAACTCTCGTGTGAAAGTGTATGTTATCCCGACTGATGAAGAAGTAATGATTGCTCGTGACGTCGAACGTTTAAGTAAATAAATAACTAAGCCTTTGCCAATCGCGGCAAAGGCTTTTTAAAGCTAAAAATCTGAAAGCATAATTTTGTTGTATGAGAACAAAACTATGCTATTTTTTTGTGCTAAACTTTTTGTGAAAGTGAGAGTGACTGTCATGAGCGAAAAAAGAAATATTGAGCGTTCCATTCAAGAATACGTTCCCGGAAAACAGGTCACACTTGCTCACTTGATCCCTCATGCCAATCAGGAGGTCTTTGAGAAGCTTGGTCTTGAACATACCGGTGACGCGATCGGAATTTTAACCATTACGCCAAGTGAAGCATCGATTATTGGTGCGGATATTGCCAAAAAGTCAGGAAATGTTTCGATTGGTTTTATGGATCGTTTTAGTGGAGCAGTAGTGATTATCGGCGAAGTATCGTCTGTAGAATTTGCGTTAAAACAAGTAATAAATTCACTCGCAACGATTTTGGATTTTGATGTTGCAGAAATTACTAGGACATAATTATGAAGCGGGTCATTTTTATTGGGGAAACCGGTTCAGGAAAAACAACACTAATGCAGATTCTTAATGATTGGGAAATCAAGTACCATAAAACACAGCAGGTCTATTTTACGGACAACGTGATTGATACACCTGGTGAATTCATGGAAAATCGTTTTTATTATAATGCATTGGTGAGCTCGGCAGTTGGAGCTGACTGTGTTGCCATCGTTCAAAGCATTACAAGCAAGCAAAATTATTTTCCGCCATGCTTTTCTTCACGTTTTACTAAACCGATGATTGGAATTATTACGAAGACTGATTTAGAGCACAGTGAAGATGAGTTTGACTTAGCCAAAAAAAGATTAAGGCTAGCTGGCGCTAAAAAAATTTTTTCATTGTCGTCAGTAAATCAAGATGGAATTTCAAGTTTGAAAGAATTTTTACTTAAAAATGAATTTTGACAACGGATACATTCTGCGTTATTATGAATTCGTGAATAATTGAATAAAAGCATTTGGAACAGGGAACAAGGTGCGAATCCTTGGCAGACCCTTTCTACTGTATAAGCAGACGAAATCTCAATAGGCCACTTTCGGGAAGGCGAGATGGAGGATGAAGCGAAGTCAGGATACCTGCCCTTTTGCTGAGATAATTGTATTGGGAGAATTATTTCACCTTAAAATAGTCAAAGTGACGTTTATTTGGTGAGGTGTCTTCCAGGCACCTCATTTTTTTTGTGGAAAAAAAACAGCCGTAATTCGGCTGTTTAATAAAAATTATTTTATTTTTCGATAATTCACTGGTGTCATCCCTACAAGTTCTTTGAATATTTTGCAGAAATAGCTTGTTTGCGAATAACCGATATTTTGCGAAATAGACTTAATGCTCAAATTGGATTGAGTCAAAAGGACTTTTGCTTGTTCAATTCGCTGCTGATTTAAATAGGTAATAAAGCTGACACCGATTTCTTTTTTGAACAAACGGCTGAAGTAGAATTGACTCAGATAAACATGATTAGCAACGTCTTCGAGTGTTAGGTTTGTAGTTAAGTTGGTATCAATATAAGAAATGGCTTTGCGAATTTCATCATTTTTTGAGCTTATCGAATCTTTTGTTTCTTTTTTATTTGGATGGAAGTTAAATTTAATTTGATCACGAGGATCAGTGTCGTTAAAGTGATAATCGCCAATTGTCTTTAGTAAAGCAGCCGCAGATTCAATTTGAGTCGTACTGACAGTCTTAACTTTCTTTCTTGCTTGACGTAATTCTGGGGAAGATTCCCAGTGAGTAACGATCGGGTGGATGCGAGTAAATGGGTTCTCAGTGTCATCACTCATCTCTACTTGGCCAAATAATGCAAATCCAATTAATTGATTATTGCGAATGATAGGTAATGAAATATCTGTGAGTCCGGCATGGCAACGATAAATACAAGGGTTACCGTTTTTTGAGGCCTCTAAGCCTCCAAATGCATCACATTTTTGGCAAAGCGATTTGAATTCCGGGTTTGAACGCATTATCTGACAAAAAGGGGAAAAGTTATACAGGTCGGAAGTCTCCTTTCCATGTATGTCAACAAGGACCGAGCCAAAATCTGCTGCAAGGGCGAAATCTTGGATTGTTTTGGAAAGTTGCAAGGAACTTTGCGAATTCAATGTACTGATATTTTCCATGTAAGCGCCTCCTAGTCATCTATCATTCTACCAGAACACAAATTTATTTTAAATCTTGTTTAGACCAATAACATTATTTTGACCAGCAGAAGACAAAATATTGATATTTTTTGAACTTAATTGATCATCAATTAGGTCTTATTTGACGTTGTCTTGACACTTTCCCATGACAAAATATTAACATCGCGAATAATCGCACTAAAAGATAGGACAAATTTGTTCTATCTTTTTTGTTTATCATTATAAATGTAAGTGCTATCAAAATAATTAGGAGGAATGTTTTATGCAACAGGAAGCGTTAGGAATGATTGAAACTAGGGGGTTGATTGGTGCCATTGAAGCAGCTGACGCGATGGTAAAAGCTGCGAATGTTTCCTTAATTGGAACGGAAAAAATTGGTTCAGGATTAGTCACTGTCATGGTAAGAGGAGATGTAGGTGCGGTAAAAGCAGCAGTTGATGCGGGAGTTTCTGCGGCCAACGCGGTAGGAGAAGTTGTTTCTAATTATGTTATTCCACGTCCACATAGTGAAGTTGAAGGCTTGCTCCCTAAGTCAGAATAGAAAGAAGGGTGGAATAGCTGATGGCAAACACAGATCAAAAAATCGAAGAGATTATGAAGCGTGTGCTCGCAAAAATGGAAACAGGAAATGAGATGAAAACCACAAACGGAGGAGATCAAAAAATGATTGAAAAGCAATGTGCATTGACTGAATTTGTAGGAGCAACAGAGTTTGGAGACACTATTGGTTTAGTAATTGCTAACGTAGATTCATCTTTATTAGAAACAATGAAATTAGAGAAAAAATATCGTTCAATCGGAATTGTTGGTGCCCGTACTGGTGCCGGACCTCATATTATGGCGGCTGATGAAGCGGTTAAGGCAACAAATACTGAAGTGATTTTGATTGAAATGCCTCGTGACACTAAAGGCGGTGCTGGACATGGATCGATCGTGATCTTCGGCGGCGACGATGTATCGGATGTGAAGCGTGCGGTTGAAGTTACCTTGAAGGAAGTCGATACTCGCACATTCGGAGATGTATACGGCAACGAAGCTGGACATATCGAATGTCAATATACAGCACGTGCTAGTTATGCCTGCAATAAAGTATTTGGCGCTCCAGTTGGAAAAGCGTTTGGGATTTTAGTTGGTGCTCCTGCTGCAATTGGCGTAGTAATGGCTGATACGGCACTGAAATCAGCGAATGTTGATGTAGTTTCTTACGCAACACCGCAAAATGGGCAAAGCTTCTCAAATGAGGTAACGATGACAATTACAGGAGATTCAGGTGCTGTTCGTCAAGCGATTATTTCAGCTCGCGACATTGGTTGCCAATTGCTGGGAACTATGGGAAGTACGCCTAAAAATGATCAACCATCATACATTTAAGAGTGGGAGTGAAAAATAGATGAAATCAAAACGATTTGAAGAACTAGAAAAAAGACCGGTCAATCAAGATGGTTTCGTGGATGAATGGGTAGAAGAAGGATTAATTGCGATGCAAAGTCCTAATGACCCTAAGCCAAGTATCAAGATTGTCAACGGCGAAGTAGTTGAACTTGATGGAAAAGACAAAGCCGACTTTGATTTGATCGATTCATATATTGCTCAATACGGAATCGATTTGACTCGCACCGAAGAAGTAATGGCTATTCCTTCTAAAGAATTAGCGAATAAAATCGTTGATCCAAATATTTCAAGAGAAGAAATCGTTCAATTAACTACTGCTGCTACACCAGGTAAATTGAATGACGTTGTTGGTTATATGAACGTAGTTGAAATGATGATGGCTGTTCAAAAAATGCGTGCACGTCGTCGCCCAACAACTCAATCTCACGTAACAAACGTCCGCGATAATCCTGTTCAGATCGCTGCTGATGCAGCTGAAGGTGCTTTACGTGGATTCGATGAACAAGAAACAACAGTTGCCGTAGCTCGTTACGCACCTTTCAATGCCGTAGCGATCATGGTAGGGTCTCAAACTGGCCGTCCAGGTGTATTGACTCAATGTTCATTAGAAGAAGCGACAGAGCTTGACCTTGGGATGCGCGGATTTACTGCCTACGCTGAAACAATCTCTGTTTATGGAACTGAACAAGTATTTACCGATGGTGATGACACACCTTGGTCTAAAGGATTTTTAGCTTCTTGTTATGCCTCTCGCGGATTGAAAATGCGCTTTACTTCTGGAACGGGTTCAGAGGTACAAATGGGATATGCAGAAGGAAAATCAATGCTTTATCTTGAAACACGTTGTATTTATTTAGCAAAAGCTGCTGGGGTTCAAGGATTGCAAAATGGTTCGATCAGTTGTATCGGGGTACCAGGTGCGGTTCCATCAGGAATTCGAGCAATTTTAGCTGAAAACTTGATTGCAATGCTGCTTGATTTGGAAGTTGCTTCAGGAAATGACCAAACCTTCTCACATTCAGATATTCGTAGAACTGCTCGTTTGTTGATGCAATTCTTGCCGGGAACAGATTTCATTTCATCAGGTTATTCAGCAACACCGAACTATGACAACATGTTTGCTGGTTCGAACTTTGATGCCGATGATTTCGATGATTATAATATCATCCAACGTGACTTGCGTGTTGACGGTGGTTTACGCCCTGTGAGTGAAGAAGATGTAATTGCAGTTCGTAATAAAGCGGCGAGAGCGTTGCAAGGCCTATTTGATAAATTAGGTTTACCAACAATCACGGATGAAGAGGTTGAAGCGGCAACTTATGCTCGCGGATCACAAGATATGCCAGAACGCGACATGGTTCAAGATATCAAAGCAGCACAAGAATTATTAACACAAGGAAAGACAGGCTTAGACCTTGTTAGAGGGTTATCAGAAAGCGGCTTTGAAGATGTAGCAACAAGCTTGCTCAATCTTTTGAAACAACGTGTAGCTGGAGATTTCTTACAAACGTCTTCTATCTTTGATGCGGACTGGAATGTTATCTCTGCTGTCAATGACAAGAATGATTATGCTGGACCGGGAACAGGCTACCGACTTGATGGTTCAGAGTGGGAAAAAGTAAAAGCAATCCCTAAAGCAATCAATCCGAAAGATATTTAAGGATGTCCATTCTGCTGAAAAGAAGGAATCAAAAGCTAGCAGAATGGTATATGGCATGAACCTCAAACTTATTTTTTCTTACAGAAAAAATGAATACATTAATAGGAATTAGGAGGATTAAAATGACAGAACTGAATGAAAATCTTTTGCGCTCCATTATTAAAGAAGTCTTAACTGAAATGGAAGCGAATACTGGAGATCAACCTGTTGCTTTTGAACAATCAAAGACAGAGCCTGCAGCATCGTCTGATTGGTTTAAATCTGTCGGCGTTGCCCAACCAGGAAATTCTCAGGATGAAGTAGTTATTGCGGTGGCACCGGCCTTTGCAGATTCACAAACAACCAATATTCTTGGTGTTCCGCACAAAGAAATTTTAAAACAAGTAATTGCGGGGATTGAAGAAGAAGGCTTGAAGGCACGAGTAGTTAAAGTTTATCGTACTTCTGATGTTGCCTTTGCGGGTGTTGAAGGAGATAAATTATCTGGTTCGGGCGTTTGTGTGTCAATTCAATCAAAAGGCACGGCAATCATTCACCAAAAAGATTTGCAACCGTTATCAAACTTAGAGTTGTTCCCGCAAGCTCCGCTGATCACGTTAGAAACGTATCGTGCGATTGGGAAAAACGCTGCGAAATATGCCAAAGGCGAGTCACCAAGTCCAGTGCCAATGATGAACGATCAAATGGCTCGGCCGAAATATCAAGCTTTGTCAGCATTGCTCCATATTAAGGAAACGAAGCATGTAGTAATCGGAAAACCAGCAGAAGAAATTTCTGTAACTTTATAGTGAGGTGACTAGAATGAATGAACAATCTATCGAAAGTTTGGTTCGAGGAATCTTAAAAGATATGAATAATGGTGCAAGTTCTTCCGCACCAGAAAGTCCAATAAGTTCTGGAGCAGCAACCGTTGCTGATTATCCGATCGCAAAAAATCATCCAGATTGGATCAAAACTAAAACTGGTAAGACATTAGATGATATTACTTTAGAAAATGTATTGAACGGCTCATTAACACCGGATGATTTGAAAATTACGCCGCGTATTTTGAAGGCACAAGGAGAAATCGCAACTAGTGCAGGTAGAAAAACGATCGCTAATAACTTTGACCGCGCGTCGGAGTTAACAGCTGTTCCTGATGCACGAGTGCTGGAAATGTACAATGCGCTGCGACCTTATCGTTCAAGCAAACAAGAGCTGTTGGATATCGCGAGCGAGTTGGAAACGAAATATGATGCGAAAATCAGTGCGGCGTATATTCGTGAAGCGGCTGCGCATTATGAAAAACGGAAAAAACTTAAAGGTGATAACTAATTTCTAGTTCGGAAATTCAGGAAGAGGAGCAATGAATGATGAAACGTGTAATTGGGATTGATATTGGAAATTCCTCAACTGAAGTTGCTTTGGTTGAAATTGATGACCATCAGCATGTCCGATTCCTAGAATCAGCAATTGCGGATACGACCGGAATAAAAGGAACGAAGAAAAATCTATTTGGTATCTACAAGGCGATCAACGAGGCTTGTTCTAAGAATCGATTGAAGGTCGAAGAAATTGACTTGATTCGAATCAATGAGGCCACGCCTGTTATCGGCGATGTTGCCATGGAGACTATAACCGAAACGATCATCACTGAATCCACAATGATCGGTCATAATCCTAAAACGCCAGGCGGCTTAGGATTGGGTGTAGGAACCACGCTTCGCTTTGCTGAGCTTGAAAAGATCGGCAAGAAGGATACTCCTTATATTTTGATCATTGAGAAGTCTTTTGATTTTGATGATGTCGCACAGCAGATTAATCATTTTGTTGCAAATGGTTATCTCATCAGTGCTGCGATCATGCAATCAGATGATGGGGTATTGGTAAACAATCGCTTAACCAAAAAAATACCGATCGTTGATGAGGTTTCTTATATCGATAAGGTTCCTGTCAATATGCTGGCAGCAGTCGAAGTTGCTGAAACAGGCCGCGGTGTATCACAGTTATCCAATCCATATGGGATCGCAACGGTTTTCGAGCTTGATTCTGAGGCAACTAAGAACATTGTTCCAGTTGCCCGAGCGCTAATTGGCAATCGCTCTGCGGTTGTGATTAAAACACCAAAAGGCGATGTCAAAGCACGAACGATACCAGCTGGAAAAATCGAGATTACTGGCGGCAATCGTCGGAGTACAGTTGGAATTTCGGCAGGTGCTGAGAAAATTATGGAAGCTGTTTCGGCCTTTGAAGTGATCGACAACGTAACCGGAGAATCAGGCACGAATGTTGGCGGCATGTTGGAAAAGGTTCGCTTAACGATGGCGGAGCTGACGGATCGTCCAGTCAATCAAATCTTCATCCAAGATTTATTAGCGGTGGATACCTTTGTGCCGATCAGTGTCAAAGGCGGATTAGCCGGTGAATTCTCGATGGAGCAGGCGGTTGGGATAGCCTCGATGGTCAAATCTGATCATTTGCAGATGTCGAAAATCGCCGATGAAATCCAACAAGATCTAGGGATCAAAGTTGAGATCGGCGGCGCGGAGGCAGAAGCCGCGATATTAGGTGCGTTAACAACGCCGGGAACTTCTGCACCGTTAGCTATCTTAGATTTAGGTGCGGGTTCGACAGATGCCTCCATCATCAAAAAAGATGAGAAAATCGTTGCTACACATTTGGCTGGTGCAGGAGATATGGTTACAATGCTGATTCAATCAGAGTTGGGCTTGGAGGATGTTTATTTAGCCGAAGATATTAAGAAATACCCATTAGCTAAAGTGGAAAATATTTTTTATATCCGGCATGAAGACGGCTCGGTCCAATTTTTTGATGAACCTTTAGATCCCGCGTTATTTGCCAAAGTGGTGGTGGTTACTCCGGATGGTTATGTACCGATCCCGGGGGATGATTCCATTGAAAAAATTCGCTTGATTCGGCAAACGGCGAAGGAACGTGTTTTTGTAACAAACGCCTTGCGAGCCTTGCGACGTGTCAGTCCGACTGGAAGTATTCGAGATATTCCATTTGTTGTAATCGTTGGAGGCTCTGCGCTAGACTTTGAAATTCCGCAGATTGTAACCAATGCGCTGTCTCATTACGGCTTGGTAGCAGGCCGCGGGAATATTCGGCAAATCGAAGGACCGCGAAACGCTGTAGCGACCGGCTTGATCCTTTCCTATTTGAGGGAGGGATTCGATGGAGCTTGATCTAAATGTTCGACCAATGGTACTGATCTATATTTCTAAAAATGCTGCGGTAGATGATATTCAATACATCCTTTACGGTTTGGAAGAGGAAAAAATTCCTTTTTCGATAGAGCAAAGGGATTTTACAAATGCGATAGCAGCCGCATATGTTGCGTCCAATACTTCTTCGCTCAATGTCGGAATCGGGTACGTAAATAATGAAGCAGCCCTTCATTATAAAAATTTGGCACCAGAAACTCCTTATCAATCGATTCAACGAGTTGTAACTTGTCCGCCGGCGATTTTAAAAAACTTCGGCGGGAATGCGGCACGTTTGGTAAAGGGCGTGCCATTCAAATCAATTGATCCTACGGAGGTGAAACTATGAATCAAGCAATTGGCTTAGTGGAAGTAAAAGGGTTAGCTAGTGCCATCGAAGTATCAGATACGATGGTCAAGGTAGCCAACGTTGAACTCTTAGGTGTTGAAAAAGCGAAAGGCTTCGGCTGGATGACCGTTAAGGTTGCTGGTGATGTCGGTGCTGTAAAGGCAGCGGTAGACGCTGGTAAAGCTAAAGCAGTAGCGAACAACGTTTATCTATCTGCACTGGTTATTCCTCGCCCAGCCAATAATTTAGAAAAAATATTTTTCATGAAGAAACAAAAACAAGCGGATTTACCTGCTGAAAGCTCAGAAAAAACACCAGTGGTGAGTGACCCACAACCGTCTGTGCAAGTTGAGGAAGAAGCGACACCAGTTGAAAAGCCAGTGATCGACGAACCAATCAAAGACGACAGCAGTAAAAATGAAGCGATAAAAGAAGAGCCGACTAACGAAGCTCCGGTTAAAGAAAAATCGGTCAAAGAGGAACCTAAAAAGAAAAAAAATCCACCCAAGGGTTCAAAAAAAGCTTCAGAGTCAAAAAAGAAGAAGTAATCATAGACGGTAATAGGAGGAATAGACATGAATGATGCATTAGGAATGATTGAAACAAAAGGGCTCGTTGGTGCTGTGGAAGCAGCCGATGCGATGGTCAAAGCAGCGAATGTCACACTAGTTGGAACTGAAAAAATTGGTTCAGGACTAGTTACGGTTATGGTTCGCGGCGATGTTGGTGCAGTCAAAGCAGCAGTAGATGCAGGAAGCGCGGCTGCTGAAAAAGTGGGAGAAGTGGTTTCCGTTCACGTAATCCCAAGACCACATCACGATGTTGACGAAATTTTAGTACCCAAAGTAGGCAATGAATAATTACAGCATTGAGGAAATTAGAAAAATTGTTCGTGAAGTGTTATTGGAGATGCAGGCAGAAACATTTCCAATCGGCATCTCTAACCGACACATACATTTAACGGAAGAACATTTTAATATTCTATTTCCAAATGAATCGATCGAACCCTTGAAGCCTTTGAAGCAGCCGGGAGAATTTGCCTCAAAGCAAACGGTGAGCTTAGTTGGGCCAAAAGGTGAGATCAAAAAGGTGCGTATTTTAGGCCCGCTACGGAAGCATTCGCAAGTGGAGATTTCAAAAACCGACGCACGGAATTTAGGTGTGCAGCCGCCGATCCGTTTATCCGGTCATTTAGCTGATGCTGTCGAAATCATGATTCGCAGTGAGGCGGCAGAGTTGACGATTCCTGCTGCGATCGTGGCAAAACGCCATATCCATTTGAACTATCAGGACATGGAGCGTTTGAATTTAAAAGAAGGTCAAGTTGTTTCGGTAGAAATTTTCGAAGGTACGCGGCGCTGTATTTTTCATGATGTTGAATTGCGTCCCGGAAAGAATTTCGTTTTAGAAATGCATGTGGATACAGATGAAGCGAATGGTGCAGACATTCAGCCAAATACACGAGGACGGATTATCAGAGAATAGTCCAAAGGAGGAAGTATGGAATCAATCGAAAAAGCCAATCAATTATTAACATCTTTTCATGAACTTGTGAACACAAAGCAAGCACAGGAATTTAATCCTGAAGATGGCTATAAAGTTGGGGTCGATTTGGGTACTTCCTCTATTGTATTGGTTGTTTTAGATGGAAAGAATCGACCAATCTTTGGCGCTTTTGAGTATGCGGATGTGATTCGCGATGGACTGGTCGTTGATTATCAACAATCCGTTCAAATCGTTAATCGTTTGCGTGCTGAAGCAGAAGAGACGCTGGGATTTCCTTTAAAGGCTGCATCAGGGGCTATTCCACCGGGAACGGTTGGAAACAATAAACGAGTGGTAGCGAATGTCATTGAAAGTGCGAATATGTTGGCAGATCAACTAGTCGATGAACCAACAGCAGCCGCTTTAGTTCTGGATGTAGACGAAGGAGCTGTCGTGGATGTTGGCGGCGGAACGACTGGTATCAGTATTTTTGAGAAGGGTCAGCCGATCATTGTCGAAGATGAACCTACCGGCGGAACGCATATGACATTAGTGATTGCCGGAAATAATAAAATTTCCATCGAAGAAGCTGAACAAATCAAACGAGATCCAGCACGTGATCGAGAGAATTTTATTATTTGCCGCCCAGTGATTCAACGAATGGCAAACATTACTGCCAATGTATTGAAAAAGCATCCAACTGACCCTATCTATGTGGTTGGCGGTGCTTCGTATCTCACTGAATTTGAAAAAGAATTCTCCAATTATTTGGAGCAAAAGGTTTATAAACCGAAATATCCTCAATTTGTAACGCCAATTGGAATCGCGATGTCTTCCATTCCAATCATTGACTGATCGTGTGGCTGGACAACAGTGTTCCAATTGAATAGTAACTATATCTGCAATAAGAATTGGGAGTAAGAATATGGACGAGTTAGTTGAGCGTATTATTTCAATCATCAATCAGCGTGAACAAAATACCTTATTTCTTTCTTGTCATACGCCTTCCCATATTAATCAAGGAATTAGAGGTTTTTTATACAATAAGCATATTCATTTGACCGAGGTAGATATCCTATTTTTAGAGCGGTTCATAAAAAAAGACGATCAAGACCCTTTAGTGAAATGGCTGTATCAAAGCTATGACTATGATTGTTGTCTGACCTTTGAACTGGCTTTTTCAAACACGGATTTGATTCCAAATGAATTATTCAACGAGTGCAGTGTGAAATTGCTTAACAATCAAGGAAAACAATATTTTCGATTTTCTAACAAAGTCATCACTTACCAGCAAATAGCTATGCTGACGCAGGAGGATATTTTATTACTGGCCTCTAAGCAATTAGTTACGGACTTGGCAAGAGAGCGCTTAAAGGAAAAGAAAGTCATTGTTGTAGAAAGGAGTTCAACCCTATGCTGATGGCAAAAGTAGTTGGGAGTGTAGTTTCGACCCAGAAGGATGAATCATTAGTAGGAAAGAAATTAATGATCATTCAACCGATTAACTCTGAGCAACAGGATATTCGCTTCCAACAGGTGGCGGCGGATACAGTAGGGGCTGGTATTGGGGATTACGTCTTATTGACCAGTGGTTCTTCTGCCAGAAAACTGTTTTCGACTTCTTCAGATGCTGTTGATTATGCAATCGTTGGAATTATTGACACGTTTGATTTTTAGGGAGCTGAGGAAAGTATATGGCGATTTATACGAAAACGGGAGATAAAGGAACAACGAGCCTTTTTGATGGAACAAGGGTAAAAAAATCAGATCTGCGAGTCGATACTTACGGGACATTTGATGAATGTTGCGCACAAGTCAGTGTCGCTCAGAAGCTAGCTAAGGATTCTGAAACGATTCAGCATTTGGAGTGGGTTCAGCAAAAGCTGTTCCGATTGAATGCAGAAATTGCGACGGAAAAGGATCTCACCAAGCTGGAGGCAAAGAGCACATTGATTGCATCAAGCGATATTCAGCAAATGGAGGAATGGATCGATCAATACACCAAACGCTTGCCTGAATTGCATAGTTTCATTTTACCGGGTCAGACGCTCTCAGCAGCTCAACTGCACGTGGCGCGAGCTATTTGTCGGCGAGGGGAGCGGCTACTGACAGCTTTATCGGAAACAGTAGAGGTACGAGAAGACGTGCGAAAATTTGTTAATCGGTTATCCGATTGTCTGTATATTTTTGCGCGGATGGAGGACCAAGCCGAAACCGAAAAAAAGCTGGTGGATGAGATTTTACAGCGTTACCTTGAACAAAGCGGCACTCAAATGCCAAGCAGCCGATTGGTCAAGCATCATAAAATCTTTCAAGCCTGTGAAGAACAGGCAGAGATGATGGGTGTTCCTGTTTCAATGGCATTGGTTGATGAAACAGGCAGCCTAGTAAGTTTTTATCGAATGTCAGGCGCTCTGCTAGTCAGTGAAGCTTTGGCTCAGAAAAAGGCCTATTCGGCTGTCGCGATGAAAGCCAATACTCATGAATTGAAGGAGCTGATTCAACCAGCTGGCGATCTTTATCAATTAGAGACTCTAACTGATGGACAGGTCGTTACTTTTGGCGGAGGCTTTGTGATCAAAGATTCGATGGGTGAAATTATCGGCGGCTTAGGTATCAGCGGCGGTGCAGTTGAAGAAGATATGGCGATCGCTCAAAAAGGTTTAGAGAAGTTGAAGGAGATTTGATATGCGTGAAGAAGAAATAAAAGAACTGATCGTAAAAATTCTTCAAGAAGCTCAAACAACAACCTCTCCAGCGAAGGAATTTGGTGTTTTTGAGACCGTTGAAGAAGCGATTCATGCGGCGAAATTTGCCCAAGAATGTTACGAAAATCAAACCTTAGAAATAAGAAGAAAAGTGATTGACGCGATTCGTTGCGGGATGAGACCGCATATTGAAAAGATCGCCTGCGATACATTAGAAGAAACTGGAATGGGACGGTATGAAGACAAGCTGCAAAAACTCCAACTAGTTTTAGATAAGACACCCGGTGTTGAAGATTTACACACGGAAGCTTTAACCGGTGACAATGGGATGACCTTGTATGAGCTATCTCCTTATGGTGTTGTTGGAGCGGTTACTCCAAGTACCAATCCGGCTGAAACGTTGATTTGTAATTCGATCGGTATGCTGGCGGCTGGAAACGCAATTTATTTCAGTGTCCATCCGGGAGCGAAGAAAATTTCCCGCTGGGTCGTAAGCAAAATGAATGAGCTGGTTTATGAAGCTTGCGGGATTCAAAATCTGATCGTAACAATTGCGGAGCCTTCGATCGAAGCGGCTCAAGAAATGATGGTTCATCCAGATGTTCCGCTGTTGGCGATCACAGGTGGACCGGGAGTTGTACGGCAAGCATTGAAAAGCGGGAAGAAAGTTATCGCAGCAGGTGAAGGGAATCCGCCATCACTTGTTGATGAGACCGCAAATGTTGAAAAAGCAGCGAAGGATATCGTGATCGGTGCTTCATTTGACAACAATATTTTGTGTACTGCTGAAAAAAGTGTCGTGGTCGTTGAACAAGTTGCCGACTATTTGATTCTTCAGATGGAAAAAAGCGGTGCATATCTAGTTCAAGATGAAGCCATTATTCAAAAAATGGTGGACATGACGATCATGGAAAATGGGGCGCCGAGCCGGAAATTTATTGGGAAGGATGCCAACTATATTTTAGCTGAGGCAGGTATCAAGGTAGATTTTGATGTGCGGGTCATCATTTTACGGACAGATAAGATTCATCCTTTCGTTGTGAAGGAGATGCTGATGCCGATTCTACCGATCGTTACGGTGAAAGATTTTGATGAAGGGTTAGCGACTGCGTTGCAGATTGAAAATCGCCGCCATCACACGGCGACAATGCATTCACAAAATGTTGGTCGGATGAATCTTGCGGCTAAGAAATTCCAAACATCGATCTTTGTTAAAAACGGGTCATCATTTGCCGGTTTAGGTTTTGGCGGCGAAGGACCGACAACGTTTACGATCGCAACACCGACGGGAGAGTGTACGACATCAGCTCGTGATTTTGCTCGGAAACGTCGTTGTGTGCTGACGGATGGATTTTCAATTCGCTAGAGGGGAGGATTCTTTTTGAAAAAATGGTCAATGAAACCAGAAATTTATTCTGGTTTTGCCAGTCTGGAACGGCTGCAGCAGTTTGAAAAAGAGAACCTCTGTTTCGTATGCGATCCTTATTTAGCGGAATCCGACAGCTTAAAAAGAATTTTAGGCTATGTGAAGCGGACAAACAGTGTCGAAATTTTTTCTGATATTATCCCAGATCCTCCGATCGAGACCGTGGTAGAAGGAATCGAAAGAATGACGAAAATTCAACCAACTGTGGTGATCGCAGTTGGTGGAGGATCTGCGATCGATACAGCTAAGGCGATGCTGTTCTTCTACAAACGAACAACAGGCAATAAGGTAAAAAGATTTGTTGCCATACCAACAACAAGCGGTACTGGATCGGAAGTAACCAGCGCCTCTGTTATAACAGACACGCAAAACAAAATAAAGTATCCGATTTTTCATGAAGCCATTATTCCGCATGAGGCGATCTTAGATGCGAGTCTAGTGATGTCTAGTCCGCCATCGGTTACGGCCTTCAGCGGTTTGGATGTTTTGACTCATGCGATAGAATCACTAGCTTCAGTAAATCGGACAAATTATACGAACGCTTTGGCAGAAAAAGCGACAGAATTGGTTTTTCAATATTTACCGACTTGTGTAAATCAAGGAATGGAGCTAGATGCTCGAATTCAAATGCATGAGGCATCAACGCTAGCTGGTTTAGCATTTGACGCAGCTGGATTAGGTGTTTGTCATGCAATCGCGCATCAAGTAGGCGCAAACTTTAAAGTTCCTCACGGATTAGCCAATTCGATGCTGCTTCCATATGTCATAGAAGCAAACAGTAAGAATAAAGAGACAAGAAAGAATTATGCGAGAATCTCACGCAAATTGGGTATTTGTCCACCGAGTTTGCCGGATCATTTAGCTGTTTCAAATCTTTCTCAAGCTGTCCAGCAATTAGCGATCGAATGTAAGGCGCCGATTAAATTGAATAGCTTTGGTGTTCAAGAAGAAGCGGCATTGTCCGCTGAGGATGTCATCGCAAACAACGCATTAAATGATACAACATTCAAGACCAATCCAATTCAGTTTACGGCAGAAGAAATTAAAGAAATTTATCGCAAAATCATTAAATAGTGACAAACGATATGAAAATCAAACTTATTTTTCTACCAGAAAAATAAATACATTAATAAGAATAAGGATGTCAGTTCCTCTTT
>NZ_NGLG01000001.1:354630-364491 GCF_002140655.1 Enterococcus sp. 3H8_DIV0648
CAGATGTATAGAGGAATGATATACGGCATGAAAAACAGACTTATTTTTCTACCAGAAAAATAAATACATTAATAAGAATAAGGAGGTCTCATGATGAATAGTCCTGTATTTGGTGAATTTTTTGGTACGGTTGTCCTGATCCTTTTTGGTTCAGGTGTTGGTTGTTCCGTCAATTTGAAAGGTACCTTGGCGAAAAATGTAGGCGCTAACTGGTTGTATATTGCTATGGGCTGGGGTGTTGCGGTTATGCTGGGTGTTTTAGCCAGCGGACATTTTGGTTCGCCGGGTCACTTGAATCCTGCGGTAACAATCGGTTTTGCAGTAGCCGGATCATTTGAGTGGGGGCAGGTTGCTCCGTTTATTTTGGCTCAAGTGGCTGGTGCATTTGTCGGAGCGTTGATTGCTGCGATTCACTTTTGGCCGCATTTTCAACAAACGACTGTGGAAGAAGGAAACAGCGTTGGAATTTTTGCTACTGGACCAGCAATTCCAAGCACCGCATTAAACTTAGTTAGTGAAATCATTGCTACTTGTTTCTTCGTATTAGCGATTCAATTAATGCCAGCTGATATTCCTCCTGGCTTGCAGCCATTGATGCTCGTATTCGTTCTAATTGGTATCGGTCTGTCACTAGGATCGACCACCGGATATGCGATCAACCCTTGTCGTGATTTTGGTCCACGGTTGATGTACGCTTTGATGCCGATTCCAAATAAAGGCGATGCTAATTGGGGATACGCTTGGATTCCGATTGTTGGACCAATCATTGGTGCCTGCATTGCGACGTTATTAGTAAAAGGTTTAGGATAAAATTTTGCTGCTGCTTCGTTATCTGTTCATCAGACGACGAAGCAGTTATTAGTAAGGGGGAAGAATATGGCAAACAAAATCATGTCCATCAATGCCGGTAGTTCTTCGTTGAAATTTCAGTTATTCGAAATGCCAGAGGAAGAATTGTTAGTAAAAGGATTATTTGAGCGAATCGGATTAGAGGATGAAATGATTTTTTCTTATTCGATGAAGGATGCAAAAGTTAAAACATCGGTTAAGGGAAAAACGCATGAAGAAGCAATTAATTTTCTGCTGCACTTTTTGTTAGAAAGAGATGTCTTAACTAGTTTGGCCGAACTTTCTGGCGTCGGACATCGCGTAGCCCATGGCGGTGAGGATTTCAAGACAGCCAGCCTGGTCGATCAAGAAGCTCTGAAAAAAATCAAAGATTTAGGCAAGCTAGCACCTTTGCATAATCCTGTGAATGCCGCTGGGATCGAAGCGCTGCAAAAAGAGCTGCCAGCTTGTCCTCAAGTTGCCGTTTTCGATACCTCATTTCATCAAACAATGGAGGCCAAAAATTTCATCTACCCATTGCCTTATCACTATTATGAAGAGGATAGTGTGCGGCGCTACGGGTTCCACGGGACCAGCCACCAATTTGTCGCTTCAGAAGCAGCCGATTATCTTGAGAAACCACTTGATTCGTTAAAAATTATTTCTTGTCATTTGGGCAATGGTGCGAGTATTTGTGGGATCAAAGAGGGCAAATCTGTGATCACCTCAATGGGCTTCACTCCGTTGGCGGGACTTATGATGGGGACACGCTGTGGTGACATTGATCCTTCGATTATTCCATTTTTGCAAAATGAAAAATATCTTTCAGCCAATGACATGGATAAATTGATGAATGGGGAGTCTGGTTTTAAAGGCGTGACGGGCTTCAGCAGCGATACGCGAGATATCATAAGTGAGGCTGAAAAGGGCAATGAACGGGCTAAACTGGCATTAGACATGTTTACAAGTCGTGTCAAACAGACGATCGGGGCTTATGCTGCGGAGTTGGATGGGCTTGATGTATTGATCTTCACTGCGGGAATTGGAGAAAATTCTTCTGTTATTCGCCAGATGATTTGTGAGGACTTAACGTTCTTTGGCGTTCAGATCGATCAAAACCAAAATCAGCAAAACAGCAGACGGATCAGTTCAGCGGCATCTTCTGTAGATGTGCTAGTCGTTGAAACGAACGAAGAATTAATGATCGTTAGAGATACGTATGCTTTGATTTAAGAAAAAGAGCTGGAGGCGGATGCTTCCAGCTCTTTTTGCAGGAAAATATTGCAAAAAAGCGCCATGGACTTGATAAAAATCCATGGCGTTTATTTATTGTATAAGGCTATCGATCAATTCTTGCCGCGGGTTAGACAAGACTATTTTATTGATAAGCATCGCTTGATCGTGGGCGCCAGCTGCACCAGCCTCAACCGCGGCTTTCACGGCGGCAACATCACCAGTCAATACTACGAAGGACTTGCCAGCGATACCTGTTCCAAGCTGAATCGCTAGAAGCTCAACATCCG
Organism: Enterococcus sp. 3H8_DIV0648; assembly: GCF_002140655.1. Lineage (NCBI taxonomy): Bacteria > Bacillati > Bacillota > Bacilli > Lactobacillales > Enterococcaceae > Enterococcus > Enterococcus sp. 3H8_DIV0648. Next base: position 356,982 of record NZ_NGLG01000001.1, read on the forward strand.
CTGCTTTGACGGCAAAGTCGGCGGCAATAATTGATCCGGTGGCTGAATAATATTCTAGTACACCGACTGCCCGGATATTTTCTGGAACTCTACCAATGTTGATAGCTTGGATCACAGAAGGATTGATCCGTGGAATCACCAGCTCTCCAACCACGTAACGGCCGCCAAGCTCAACACCGACTTCCATCGATCGTTCGATTGCTGCGACTTGTCCGCAGATCATGATGTAGTATTTTCCAGGACAACTTGCTCGCGCCATGATTAATTTTGCGTCGGCTGCTTTCAGCATATAGTCAACAACCTCAATCCCTTTGGCGATACTGTTTAACTCTAAAAATCCGATCGTATCCATTATTTTCATTAGTTGTCCCTTCTTTCAATAGTAATGCTGGCGGCGACCGCAGTTACGGTACCGTCAATACTGGCATGAATATCTGCTCCTAATGCTTTTTCCGGCTTTCTTCCAATCAAATCGCCTGCTTTGACCTGATCGCCAATCTGGATGATCGGTTCACACGGTGCCCCAATGTGCATTTTTAACGGGATACTCACACGAGATGTTTCATATTTTTGCAGATCTTCGACTTTCAAATCGGCGTATTGCTTTAATCCATCCTTTAGTAAAATTTTGACTGGCGGAACTTGCTGGTATTCCCGCATCAAAGAAGGAGTGAGCGGCTGATCATTTTTCTGATAACGAATCCCTTTTTCGGCTAAGCGTTGCTTTACATATTTATTGACTTGCCGCGGCAGCAGATTCATTGGACAAGCGATTGCCTCACATATCCCGCATTCGCAGCAAAGAAGGGCTTCTTTCCAAATCGGATCATCATCGATATCCTCTGGAACTTCCGTAATCGTTAAATGGCGCATCACGCGATGTGGATGAATCGGATGTCCTATTTGATAACGAGGGCAAAGCTCGGCGCACAAGCGACATTGAATACAGGAGGAACGGGCTTTATTAATCATCTGAGGGATTTCTTTTTCAAGCAGTTCGTAGATAAAGTCCCGTTTCTCCATAATAATGATGCCGGAAGTTGTTTTAGTAACGACTTGCTGCGAAAAATCTTCTTGCGTTCCTGTTTTTCCCATCATCGGACCGCCGTTGATAAACATGAAGTCATCGATCGTCGCACCGCCAGCCAAGGCCAGACAATCATCAAAGGAGGTACCGATCGGAACTTCTAAGATTTTGGGTTCTTTAACTGCGCCAGTGATGGTCAATAATTTATGGGTGACGTTTTTTCCATGCTGGGCTTGATAAATATTCAGCATGGTAGAAATATTGGAAATGACGCAACCGACCTCTATCGGAATACCGCCAGGCGGCACTGTTCGCCCAGTGACCTCAAACACCATGATCTGTTCATCGCCTGCCGGATAAAAATTATTCATTTTGAAAATAGAAATCGGCGCATTTTGTGCTTGAATGGCAGTTTCTAAAGCATTGATCTCCTTTGTGTAATGCCCTTTTGTAGCGATCACGATATGTTCTGCTTCCAATAATTTGCCAACGGCTGCAATGGCTTGAATGCACTCATCCGCATAGTGGTTCATAACATAGTGATCGGTTTTTAAAAGCGGTTCGCATTCTGCCGCATTGATAATAAAATATTCTGCTTTTGTATTGTATTTTGCAGCCGTAGGGAAGCCCGCGCCGCCGCAGCCTACGATACCGGCTGAAGTGATTTGTTCCAATAGCATATTCGTTCCTCATTTCTTTAAGCTAAAATAAGAGCGTTTTCATTTATCGGGTTAAATTTTGTAAAAAACTATTTCTGGTTGCTTGGATCAATTCGCAAACGTCGTCAGTACTAGTTAAGTGATGTCGTTTTTTTAGTAATGTTTGTGCCAGCATCATGGAAAGTCCTTTGGCTAAAAAAATTGCTTGAGGATCTGTCAAGCTGTCAAAATCTGGAAATTCTCCCAGATTAGCGATCCGATTGATATTGGCCATCGCTAGGTAGCCCAGCGAGTCCTGCAGGATTTCTAAAAATCGATTTTGTTGGTCGCCTGCCGTATGGTCAGAAAAGTATTTGAAATACGTCTGGTAAATATCACGAATCACCTGCAGCAAAAAGGTACACATCGCATCATTGCCTCTAATGCTAAAGGCTGCATATTGCGAAAGAATATTTGCCAAGAAATAGCCGATGTCGTAGGAAAAAGGGCCGGTCATGGTATATTCCATATCGATTACTTTAAAGGATGTTTGGGAAACAAAAACATTGGAAGAATGGAAATCCCCATGGATCAAGCATTCATCCTTGCTGGAAATACAGGCAATCAATCTATTCCAATCATTTTGAAGCGGCTCATCCTGTAAAATCACATCCAGAATATCGAGTATTGCTATTTGATAGTCAGTTTTTTGTGTCTTATCGCCAACAGGCGGCTTCAAAATAAAATCAGTGATAATCGCACGCATATCTGAATTTTGAAAGTATTGCTTTAGGGCTTGCCAATACTCAGTCGAAAGTTTCATCTTTGATGTTGCTAAGTGTGTTCGGGCTAAATATTCCCCGACCTGTTTGCCTAATCGCGGAAACTGTTCTCCTCGACAAAGAGAAAAGCGCAGGACGGTTAGATAGGAGAGATCCTCCATAATAAAAAGGTGTGCCGCGGGATCTGCAAAGTAGGTATCCGGAACCATCTGCGGCGCCAAGCCTGCTCGCAGCTGATAAGTCATGTATTCTAAATAATTCCGTTTAGGATCGATCGGAGCCAGCGAAATGCCGCTGGAGATCGTCTTTTTTGAATGTTTGATGATATGTGTTCGATTGCCCTGTTTGAGGGTATAAAGGTAATTCAAGTAACCATCAACGTATTTGTCCTTTTCGTTGGAAAGAGCGGTCACGATGAGGGGACTAGTTTTATCAAAAAGGGTGGTTCGCTGAAGCAGATACTCAGGCAGAGTATATTCACTAATCTCCATCGTCTTCCTCCTGTTCGAAATAATGAATTTTGAATGTCATCTGCGAGGTAGCTGAGACATGAAAATAAAAAAGTGAACCTCGCAAAAGTCCTATCCTAACAATAATTTTATCGAATCATTGGGGGAAAATATATAATAAAAATATGCACTGTAAGGCTAATCAGTAGAAACCCTTTGATGACTTGGATCACGAGAAAGGCATCAAAAAAAATAAGCAAAAAAATACAATAAAAAAACCGTCTTCATAAAGAAAACGGCTATAACTCATACATAACTTCTTCGTAATTTTCAACATAATAACGGAAATTTTTTCTTCCGCGGCGAATGATCGTGTGACCTTCAGCCTCAAGCTTTTCTATCTGGGCTTCCACTCCGCCGGGATATTTTGGATTGATCTCACCTTTATTTTTTAGCGTTCGCCAGTAAGGCGTCAAGTCTGTATCACGCTGCTCGCTTGCCCAAGCGGCGATCGAGATAAAGATGCCGGCAGTGATTGGTTCGGTGAAATCACCGTCATTTTGTTTTGCTAGATATTCCCTGATTGCACCAGTCGTGATGATTTTTCCATAAGGAATTTTTTTCATCAGTGCATCATAATCCCGCGGGGGCGCAAAGTACATTTTTGTTCCGCCGTAGCGTTTGATCGTTGCCTCATCCGTAACGATCTGCATCTTCGGCATGTCCTTGTCTTCCTTCAGCATTGCATTGAAATCCTTTTGATCCTCATTTGCCATGAGGGCCACCTCCTAACATCTTAATAAGCTAGTCATTACGCGCGCAATTCCTATTACTAGTGTACCGAGTATAAAAACATCATGCAATGAGACAGTTTATTTTTTATTTAGAATAGTCGGCACATTTTTATCCAGTCTTTTTGTCGTTGTTACGATCAAAAGCTCTTCGATAGCGGACAAACTTCCACAGACCAAAAGAATGATGCCAAAAGGAGTGATAGGAATAATTAATAAGACGATGGGGAATAAAAAAAGCAGCAGTCCAGTTAGTTTATTCAAGTAGGTATGTAAGCTTGCGAACTGATGGAAACGAAAGTAGCCGATCAAATACGTGATGCAGCGAATGAGCACGATCACCAAAGCACCCCACAATAAAAAAGTGGGCAGTTTGATGGTAAGGATTATTTTCAAGACGACAACGATAAAGAAAAGCAGATCGGCCAAACTGTCCAGCAGAGTTCCAAAGCGGCTCGTCCAATTCATCTTACGGGCGATCCAGCCATCGAGAATATCTGTTACTCCGGCAAAAAAATAAAGCGGAAAGAAATATTTATCGGAGACCATTACTATTAATAACGAAGCCAAAATACGAAAAATTGTTAAAATGTTGGGAATATATTTCATGCGGTTGCTCCATTTTGTTTCAAACTATTAAAAGCATACTTAGTAGTAATTTTGATTTATAACTTAACTTTATCATGTTCTTAGCTTGTTTGAAATCTTACTGAAACCAAAATGTAATGAATTTGTGCTATTTTTGATAAAAAGGGTAAAGAGGAGACGAAAATGACAACAACATTGATTATTGATCATCCGTGGAAGGAAAGTTTTAATCATGGTGTGCTGAACAAATTAGTCGCAGGTTTGGAGCAAGATCAAAAAATCTATCAGGTGATCGATCTGAATAAGGACGGCTTTAATCCGGTCATGAAGGAAGAAGAATTGGCTGTATACAAAAGTGGTTCGGTTTTAGATCCTTTAGTGCTTCACTACATGAACCTGCTGCGGGAAACGACACAGTTGGTATTGATTTTTCCGATTTGGTGGTATAGCTCACCGGCAAGTTTAAAGGGCTTTCTTGATAAAGTGCTGCTGAATGAATTCGCTTTTTTTGATGGCGGCAATGGCATCCAGCCCTTATTATCGATTGATTCAGTGGTAGTTTTCACCACCTCCGATCAACCAACTGCGGGTTTGGAGCAGCGCTGTACACGAAGCTACAAGCATCAGCTGACGACGACTTTAGAAGATATCGGCATGCGTAATATTTCTTGGCATCATTTAGGCTCCGTGAAAAATTTAACCGAGGAAGAACGATTGGAATATCTTGATTCGGTTTATAGTAAATTATAGTAAAAATCGAAGCTCATTTTTTGAGCTTCGATTTTTTTAGTTTTTAGCTAATTTTGAAAGAATGTTGTCAATCTGACCAAGCTCATCTGGACTAAAGGTTAAATTATTTAAGGCTTTCAAATTGTCCTCCAGTTGACTTACTCGGGAAGCTCCGATCAGGACACTAGCAACAGTTGGCTGCCGCAAATTCCAGGCTAGAGCCATTTCCGCTAACGTTTGTCCGCGTTTTTCTGCAAGTGTGTTCAATTGATTTACGACATCTAAGGTCGCTTGAACATTTTCTTCTGTCAAAAATGGGCTGCCGCTGTGCGCTCGTGAATCATTTGGAATACCATTTAAGTAACGGTTCGTAAGCATTCCTTGGGCCAACGGACTAAAAGTAATCGCACCAAGACCTTCGTCTGCTAAAACATCGGTTAGGTCGTCTTCGATCCAGCGATCAAACATGTTATAGCGCGGTTGATGAATAATGAAGGGGGTTCTCAACTCACGAAAGATTTTAGCTATTTCGGCAGTTTGTTCGGCTGAGTAATTTGACACACCAACATACAAAGCCTTTCCTTGGCGAACCAATTGGTCCAACGCCAACGCCGTTTCCTCTAACGGTGTATCAGGATCTGGACGATGTGAATAAAAAATATCAACATAGTCTAAGCCCATACGTTTCAAGCTTTGTTCACAGCTGGCAATAATATATTTGCGAGAACCCCATTCGCCATAAGGCCCAGGCCACATATAGTAGCCCGCTTTTGAAGAAATAATTAATTCATCACGATAAGGCAGCAGGTCTTCTTTTAAAATTCGGCCGAAATTAATCTCAGCAGAACCTGCTGCAGGGCCATAATTATTCGCCAAATCAAAATGTGTAATGCCGTTATCAAATGCTGCTTGGACAATCTCGCGCTGTGTTCCAAAGTTGTCAACATCGCCAAAATTGTGCCATAAACCTAATGAAATTGCAGGAAGCTTCAGGCCAGATTTACCAACTCGATTGTAAAGCATTTTTTCGTAACGCTGTTCATTTGCTAAGTACATACATATCCTCCTAAAAATTTGATTTTGTTTTGAAAACGCCTACTTGAAATTATCCGCTTTTATCAAAGAATGTAAAGTGAAAAAGAGCAATCAATTTCTATAATGGTGATCAAATAATTATTACCCATAATCTCAAAACTTTCTTTAAGTTTTCGGCGTAAGCTCCTTAGTTGGTCTTGCGCCGCTTTCTTTTTATCGTTACACTGGCTAAGATGCAAATGAATTAGGAGGACTTATTTTTTTATGGAAAACGAAAAAGCAACACAGCCGAATAAAAGCGACTGGTTTTTACGCTTCATCAAAGGAATGTTTATCGGCTCTGGATTTATTTTACCGGGTGTCAGCGGCGGGGCTCTGGCGGCGGTCTTTGGTATTTATGAACGGATTATTTCATTTCTAGCCCACATTACTAAAAACTTTAAAGAAAATGTGTTATTTTTCATCCCAGTAGGATTAGGCGGTTTAGCGGGAGTATTCGTGCTATCGTTTGCAGTTAGTTTCCTGCTTGGAGAGTTTGAAACGATCATGCTTTGGTTCTTCGTCGGCTGTATCATCGGGACAGTTCCAGCACTTTGGAAAGAAGCTGGAAAGCAAGGGCGAGAAACGAAGGATTATGTTATTATCGCTATCAGCTTTGTTGTAGGTTTCTTGTTCTTATGGAAGGGCTCAAGCCTATTTGGTACAGTTGATCAAAACTTCTTCACTTGGATGATTGCCGGGGCTTTGATCGGTTTAGGATTGATCGTTCCAGGACTCAGTCCATCAAACTTTTTAGTTTATATGGGAATGTATAAGGCGATGGCGGATGGTTTCAAAACAGTGGATATGGGTGTAATTATTCCGATTGGAATCGGCGGATTAGTCACCGTTTTGAGTTTATCAAAAGTAATGGACTGGGTATTTAGCCATTTTTACGCACCGATGTATCATTTTATTTTGGGAATTGTTTTTGCTTCGACGGTCATGATCGTACCGACAGATTATAGCGGCATCGGCTTCCTTGGTTTCCTTGGTTGTGCGGTTTTATGTATTTTAGGGGCAGCTTTGGGCTGGTGGATGAGCCGTCTGGAAGAACGCTACGTTCCAGAAGATTAGAAATTCAACCTTTCATAAAAGAAACTTTTTAGCCTTATTGTTCAAGCGTTAAAAGAGTTCTTGCAGCCTTTTATTCAGAAGATTAGAAAAAAATTTGAAATTGGGGCTTGCAATTTTGATGAGAAGTCTTTAATATGGTGATAAGCATTTGGAATAGTAATAAATTTTACCGGCAGCAGAGAGTTGATTCACCGTCTGAAAGATCAACACGCCCTCTGGAATTTATGAACCTACCAAAGTTGATTGTTGCGAAAGCAGCACGCGACTCTAGCGTTATTGGAGCTGAAAGTTGGGTCAACATAGTTTGGCCAAGCAAGGTGGTACCGCGAAATTATCCGTTTCGTCCTTACAATAT
>NZ_NGLG01000001.1:364642-366408 GCF_002140655.1 Enterococcus sp. 3H8_DIV0648
TTTTTATTTTTAATTTTAGGAGGAAGCATGAATGACAAACTTACAAAAAGAAGATTTTTCAAAATGGTATTTACAGACAATTCAAAAAGCTGACTTGATGGATTATTCACCAGTTCGCGGCTGTATTATCTTTAAACCGGATGGCTGGGAATTATGGGAACATATTCAAGAAGACTTTAACAAATACCTTAAAACACAAGACATTCGTAATGTCTACTTCCCAATGCTGATCCCTAAACATTTCTTGGAAAAAGAAGAAGAGCACGTAGAAGGATTTGCGCCAGAACTGCCTTGGTTGACTAAGGTCGGTGATGAAGAATTGGAAGAACCATATGCGTTACGTCCGACGTCTGAAACACTGATCGGAGATGCGTTCTCTAACTGGATCAATTCTTACCGTGATCTTCCATATGAAATCAATCAGTGGGCGAACGTTTTCCGTTGGGAGAAAAAGACGATGCCATTCTTGCGTACCTCAGAATTCTTATGGCAAGAAGGACATACAGCACACGAATCAGAAGAAAATGCACGTGAACGTACGATGTCGATCTTGGAAGCTTATGCTACATTGATCGAAGATACATTGGCGATCCCAGTATATCGCGGACAAAAAACGCCGTCTGAACGTTTTGCCGGAGCGGTTGACACTTATTCTGTAGAGGCAATGATGCGTGACGGTAAAGCCGTCCAAGCAGGAACGTCTCATTACCTAGGTCAAAACTTTGCGGAAGCATTCGACATTAAATTCTTGAACCGTAATAACGAACATGAACACGTATATACAACTTCATGGGGAATTTCAACTCGTTTAATCGGCTCATTGATCATGGTTCACGGCGACGAACAAGGATTGGTATTACCACCAAAAGTAGCACCAACTCAAGTTATTTTAATTCCAGTGGGTCCTTGGCAAAAACAACCAGCTATTTTGGACAAGCTGCATGAATTAAAAGCATCATTAGCTGAAAAAGGCTTGCGTGTACGTATTGATGAAACTGACAATACACCAGGCTTCAAGTTTAACGAATGGGAACTAAAAGGCGCTCCATTACGCGTTGAATTCGGCCCTCGTGACTTGGAAAACAATCAAGCCGTAATCAAAATGCGCGATCTAGATGACAAAGAATCTGTATCACTAGACGGCATCGAAGATTACATCATTGAACACCTAGATATTATGCAAAGACGTTTATTCGAAAGCGCGCAAAAACGCTATGAAGCGAATGAACATACTGATATTGATACTTTAGATGAATTGAAAGCACATATCGAAAAATCTAAAGAAGCCGGCGAAATCCCAGGATTTGTCTTAATTGGTTGGGATGGTACCGACGAAACTGAAGCTAAGATCAAAGAAGAAACTGGCTTCACGACACGTAATATTCCATTTAACCCGCCTGTTGAAAAAACAGTCGACATCGTTAGTGGAAAGCCTGCGAAACACACCGTTTGGATCGCACGCGCCTATTAATTTGAGGAAGTCCGCCAGTATCACTTTTTATATAAAATGAGTTTTTGCAATTACTGTTTAATCAATCAGCCACCAGTAAGCAGGACGGTCGGGAATTTGGTTTCCCAAAAAGGTTGATCTGTGCGGTTATATTTCTTAGAGTCTGGAACGATCAAAGACATTTGATCCGTTCCAGGCTTGTTTTTGCGAGTCCAACTTTTTGCAGTTTAATCTTTACGAGAACGGCATAAAATTCTCTAGTCTTAGTTATTTACGAGAAGTATAGTTGGATCGTATGCGTGGCGACAATAAGAAC
>NZ_NGLG01000001.1:367319-369864 GCF_002140655.1 Enterococcus sp. 3H8_DIV0648
TGTATCATCGTGCAGAGTGTATATGTCTTTCGAAATTTTTATCGGCATGAAGAGACTACTTATATAGAAGATATTCAGAAGGATATTCATGGAGCGCTAAAAAAAGATCACTGGAAAACGGAATTGGATAAGCTGGTTGAGGATAAGGCGGTTGAAGTTATATTGCGGGATGAGGCGGGCAATCGTTTGTATTCAACGATAAATCTCGCTGAGGATGCCCCGATCAAAGGAGTCGTTAATGACAATGCAAAATTTTTAGAATCCTTTGAGCAGACGAAAATCGGAGCGCAAAGAGCTTCTCTTTGGTATGTCATTTATCAGGTTCCTTTTGTAAATGTTGTGCAGAATTTTATTTTTAAATTTAATATTTTGATACTGGCGATTTATATTGCGCTGGTATTGATTATTATTTGGCTGCAGCGAAAACTTTTGACCCCGTTGTATCAAATTTCAAATTCTTTGGATCGAGCGGAGCGAAATGAGCTTGATGAAAAATCCTTTAACGATGTTAAGGATCAGCTGAATGAGCGCTTAACGAATTTTTTCTTGAAGCAGAAGCATACTTTGAATATGGTCTATGGCAAGAATACTGATCTTGAGATTGAGCTTGCTTTGGAACGGGAGCATTTAGAAAATACGATCAATCTTTCGAAGGCTATGGTCCACGATTTAAAGGGGCCGTTGCATAATCAGCTACTGGAGAGTGAAATGAAGCTGATGCACGCAGGGCAAGGGGAAAGAAGTGAGTTTCTAGCAAATGAGGTTGAGACCTATAATCAGCTGTTATTGGAAATCAATGATATCTTGCATCTTTTGCGAGAAAATATGAATCAGTTCGATGCTGGTGTCGAACGCTTCGATCTAGTTGATTTGGTTCGGACTTCTCAGCTTTATCAAATGAATGAACTGAAGCATAAAAAGCTGAGCTTCTTTTTCGATGGACCGGAGCAGGCCATGGTTTATCAAAATAAAGTTGCGATGCGTCTTTTGCTGCATAATATTAGTTCCAATATGGTTCATTACGCAGTAGAAAATTCTGAATTGGAAATTTCTCTTGATCTAGTAGGAGATCAGGTACATCTGGTTTTCAAGAATGCTGCCAAAGAGCATCATCTGCAAAATATTTTGGAAAGCAATAAATCTCCATTTTTTGTTCCGAAAGAAACTCAGGATTATGCATACAGCAGCGGAAATGGTGTGTACTTGATCAAAGATCTAGCGAAATTTTTACATGGAACCTGTGAATATCAGATAGAAGATAGTTATGTGGTGACACGCTTGATTATACCAAACGAGGTACAAAAGAATGAAAAATAGCAGCTGGCTTGTTTGTATATTATTGTTTTTACTGGCTGTTCCGAATAGGGCTTTTGCAACGGAGCAAGACGAGACGGCGCTTGGTTCAGGGACCTATTTTCCGACGATGACGATCACTGATCAAGGGCAGCAGATCGAACTTCCGCTGAAGGTTACGATCACTTCTGAAAGTAGTCGGATACTTCCAAAAAAACAAGTGGGGATTGATGGTCGTGATTTTGAATACGACAAAAAAGTGAATTTGAAAGGTTTGGATGAGCAGCAGCTGGCTAAGATGGGGGAGATTCATTTTTGGTCTTTGACGGATGGGAAAACTTTAGCTGTCGATGAGATCATGGTTGAAACGCTGGATAATGTTGAGAGTCGAATCATCTTTTATAATTTCGAAAAAAATGTGACAAAAACAATCCATGCCTTCAAAAGCGGAGATGAGATCCATGGGAATAAAAAATATTCCCATGTCAAACTGCAAAAGTATGAGAATCTAACGGGTGACGGCAATGAACGACCATGGAGAATTGAGTATCGGACCATGTTGACGTATATTATCCTTTTCTTGACGATCAGCCCCATTTTTCTGGTGATCGCCTTGATAATTTTCGTGTATTTACAAACCGAGCAGCTGGACAAAATTGCACGAAAAAAGAAAATCAAGAATCACTTTTTGTGGTTGCTGCTGCCTGCGCTGTTTACTTTTGGCATTGAGGCTTCAGCCAATGATTATGAGCTGCAAGAGGTTTGTTTGACGCAGGAAAAAGCTGCTGCCTTAGCTGAGGAAGGGGGATTGGAAGAATTTTTAGTCGAAAAATCTGGTATCCAGCATCAAATCACTCATACGGCAACGATAAAAATGGATATAAAACAAATGACCGATCGATTAAATCAACCGCGTGAGCAAATGGTTCGGGTCTATCAGTCAAGAAGTCTAAAGGTGGGGGACCATGAGAATACGATCATTCCTGTGATCGCTCTTTATTCAGTCGTGATCGTCTTGCCATTGACATACTTCTTTAATCAACGCCTTAAAAACACTCAATAGAGTTGCTGTTAAATGGAGAAATAGCTGGAAGGCGTTTTAGGGTTAAAATGAAAACTATTTCCAGTATCCGCATAGTTGGTGCTATGCGGATTTTTTTGTTTTTTTTCGAAAAATAAAGTAACAAAGGTAATGGAAGAAAATAATAATAAGCCGGATTGATTTTCCTCATAATATCCTTGAGATGTAAAG
>NZ_NGLG01000001.1:370051-374453 GCF_002140655.1 Enterococcus sp. 3H8_DIV0648
AAACTATGTTATATAAAGGGTGCAATTAACATCGACCCTTAAACAACAATAAAAGAACAAAAGCTTCAAATGGAGGTATAGAAATTGAACAAACGAATTATGTTAGTAGAAGATGATGAAAAATATGCGTTGAATCTGAGAGAAGCGTTGATCGAAGCTGGGTATGAGGTCACTTTTATGAATACTCCTATCAAAGCCGTGGCCGAATTCACCAAAAAAAATTACGACTTAGTCATTTCTGATTTTTGTATGGAGGAGATGGACGGGGTCAAATTACTGACAATTCTAAAAGAAATCAAACCTCAATTACGCAGCATCATCTTAACCGCCTTTCCCGAAGAGGAAGTGGAGCTGGAAGCCATTACGATTAGTGTTGACCACTATCTGAGTAAAGATAAAAGCTTAACCATCATGATTAAGTACATTCAGCAGCTTCTAATGAAGGAAAATACCACGAACCAGATGAGTTCCTACGGTCTTACTTCAACGATTGAAAGGATTTCCGTAGATACCCAAAGCCGCATTGTTGAAAAGGAAAACCAAATCGTTCCGCTGACAAAAAAAGAATATGACCTGCTGGTGCTTTTTTTGACGAATAAAGGGATGGCATTGAGTCGAGAGGAAATAGCCGAGAAGCTGTGGAGCAATGATATTGAAAATATTGATTTGCGCGTCATTGATGGTCATATCAAACGCCTGCGCTCGAAGCTGTCACTATTCAGCATTTCTTCGGTTCGAGGCTACGGCTATAAGTGGAGTGAATAAGGCAACAACCAAATTACGGGATTAAAGCAAGCGTGCTTTTTTTCAAATAAAATTATTTATTGGAGGAACGAATGATGAAAATGAAAAGAACTTTGGTCACTGCTTTGACAGTAACAACGCTAGCTGCAATTGGTGCAGGCGCTGCCTACGCTGCAGAAGTAGATAAGGGAGACACAGAAGTGGGTATTGGCTTCGTGGACGCACATATCCCTGGGGAAAATGCTGGTGATTTACAATTACGCTGGGTACCTAAGAAATTAGACTTCGGCAAATACAACGATGTAAACAACAAATATACAGAATTTTCAGAAGTCAGCACAAACAACTATTATGTTGTGGTACGCGACACACGTAAAGACGATCCAACCGGAAGCGTAACTGATACAAATACATGGAAAGTAAACGCTAAATTAGGTGAAATCACTAATGCGACTACTCCAACTAAAAAATTGACTAAGGCGCAATTATTCTTTGATTCTAAAGCTCACGGATATGAAGGTGAAGATGATCCGAATACAAATGCTGCTACTATCAAAGCAGCGGGTGCTCATGCGACAGCTACAGGTAGTAAGACACCAACAGTAACAGCATCAACGCAATTAGAAGCAGGCGGGGCTTCAAAAGAATTGATGCGTCAAACTGCACAAGATGCTTCAGCTGACTGGGCAGCATCACTTGAAAATATCAAGTTAGGTGTGGGTGGAAAACAAGGTGAAAAAGGCTTGTACTACTCAGGAACACTAACTTGGACATTGGATGACACTTTATAAGAAGAGCAAGGGTAGCATCGTCTATCCTTGACTCATTTTAAATTGACGGAGGTTTTTACGTTGAAAAGGATAGTTGCTAGTTTACTCGTTTTTGTCTGTCTGTCACTTTCGTTTGCATCAGCGGCTTTTGCAGATGAGAACGAAGATCAGAAAAATAGAGACACCATGGGATTCACTGTTGAAACGGTGCTTCCTTCCAATCAAGTCGATCCATCAAGAAGCTTTTACTTTTTAAAGGTGACACCAGGAGAGGCTCAACGAATTCAGCTGAAGATCATCAGCACTAGAAAAGAAGCGCGTACGGTTAAGGTAAGCTTAAACGACGCGATGACTTCTTCAGAAGCGTCGATTGATTATGGCGTGGATAAACCAGAGCTGGATGACTCACTGAAAAATCCGGTAACAGAACTTGTCAAAGTACCAGAAGAGTTTAAAGAAGTGACGGTTGAAAATTACGAAGAAAAAACGATCGAGCTGGAGATCACGCCTCCTCAAGAAGAATTTTCCGGGATCAAGCTTGGCGCCATTCGCTTGATCGGTGTGCCTAATGATAGTGAAAGCAAGAAGACAGGATTAAAAGTAGAAACAGGCTATACGATTGGAATGGTTTTGACAGAAGATGCAGCGCAATACAATTCAGGTGGGGAGCTGCACTTCAAAAAAGCGGATGTCTTTCTTTCAAATGGGAGTAAGGTAGTCGGCGTCTCACTTCAAAACGATCAGCCAAAAATGATCGATCAAATGAAGATGAACGTCAAGGTTCGAAAGAAAGGCTCTGATAAAGTCCTTTATGAAAAAAAGGGCGAAGATCTTTCAGTCGCACCCAACACTAATTTTACTTACCAAGTTCCGCTTGGTTTAGAAAACGTGGAAGCTGGCAAATATTCAGTAGAAATCGTCGCTCAAAATGAAGAAAAAACTTGGAAATGGACGAAAGAAATTTCGATTACAAATGAAGCTGCCAATAAGTTGAATGACGAAGCTGTCGATAAAGTGATCACCCCAAGCTGGGTACCGATCGCGACAGTTGTTTTAGCATTGGCCTTGGTTATCTTGGTAGTCATCATTATGAATCGAAATCGTTCTATCCAAAGAAAGAAGTAAAGGAGAAGAAGATGAAAAAGAAAATAGCATCCATATCTTTCCTTCTTTTAATAGTAGCTTTTCTTACTATAAGTGTTCAGCCATTTGCTGCAAGTGCATCTGAAGTGGATAAAGCAGATACCGAAGCAGGTATTGGATTTAATACGAATGAAGATGAACCAACGCTGCCAAGTACGAATCCGTCAGAAGAACCAAAACCAGAACCAAAAACTGAACCGGAAGAACCGACGCAGCCGTCAAATGTACGCACACCAAGCGTCACAAACGTAAGAAGCCAATCCAGAATCTATCGAAGATTGCCGCAAACCAATATGCAGCAACAATTTTTATTAACTCTGGCTGGAATACTATTAGTAGCATTGATTTTAATTGTAGTTACTCACAGAGATAGAAAGAGGGTGGAAGCGAATGAATAAGAGAAAATTATTCTCACTTTTGACACTCTCGCTTTTAGTTGCATCACAAGCAACTTCGAGTGTATACGCGATTGAGACAAATGAATCAGCAACAACTTCCAGCAACCTGCTGAAGACGACTAGTTCTGAACCAACTTTGGCATCTTCGGAGGCTGATGTAGAAGCTTCCACTGTAGAATCGACAGAAGTTGTACCGGAATCGAGCGAAAAAGCCGAGGAAAAGAATGAGCCTACGACTGATTCGAGTGAAGAAAAAGCTGATAAGGATAAAAAGAAAACTAAAGGAGTCGGACCGCAGTCAGACACCGATCCTGTAGATATTCCCGACCCGACAGTGAAATTGATGGTGGTTAATACATTGAATCATCTGTTTGCAGAAGGGTTAACTACTGGTGACACAATAACTAAAGGTCAAATGGAAAAGCTGCCAGTATTATTACGCGGTGTCTATGATTTTTCACCCAACCAGCAAGAGGAAGGGACGTCTATTGGGTCTTTAGAAGGCCTTCAGTATGCAGTCAATTTGACCGAAATCAATTTAGTCAATAAAGGTGCTAAACGAGATGACGCGTTTACATCGCTACCCGCGGGTTTTTCAAATCTGAAAAAATTACAGAGTTTGACTTTCTATTCGGGGCTTTTAAATGATATCGACGAATTAAAAAACCATCCAGCTTTAGAGCACTTTTCTGCTACTGAAAACGAGTTGACTTCGCTTAATGGTTTAACTGGCTGTAAAGAATTGAGAACATTGATTATTAATGGTTCTCAAAATAGCTCGTACCATCAGAATGGTGGTGTTCAAAATTTTGAAGGGCTAGAACAATCTACTAAACTGCAGAAGATCAGTTTTGAAAAATATGATGAACATCGAAGTGATTCATTAACAGAAGTATCTAACCCAGAAGTTTCATATGTTGGATATGGACTGACTTCATTAAAAGGATTGAACTGTGCAGGTTCACTAAAAGAGCTATCTTTGTATGGTCATCCAGGGTTGCATAATCTAAATGGACTCGAGAACTATGATAACCTGACAGATTTACGAGTTTCAGGAGCAAAGAATTACAATGGCCGAGATTATTACTATACTAATCCGGGCGGAATTACAGATATTGTTTTTGATCCAGCAATTCATACGCCTACGTATAATACGAGAGGATTGCGTGGTCCAAACGCGATTTCAGCTTTGACAACTTGTGATTCCTTAATAAACGTAATGCTGGATGGTCAGGCGATTGAGGATATCAGTCCCTTGGGAAATAAATCTAAAATTACAGAACTAAATATAAATGCGAACTTGGTTAAAACACTCGCGCCTTTAGCTTCGACAAATAGTATTGTTAC
>NZ_NGLG01000001.1:374697-395988 GCF_002140655.1 Enterococcus sp. 3H8_DIV0648
GGTGATAATCGGTTGGATAACGTGGATTCCCTTAAAAATGCCAGCCTACTTGAGACATTAGAAGCGAGAAACAATGATTTTACAAATATTAAAGGCGATTTGGATGGATGCGTTAGTCTTAAGAAAGTAGATTTCAGCAACAATTATTTCGTTGACTTTAGTGATATGGGTTTAGGAGATGCGAAAGATTCTTTACTGGAGCTATTTGCTCTTGAACAAGGAATCACCAGTGTGACATATGGCACTCCCTCGAATACCAATGCCATATTAACAGGATTAAGTGGTTTAGAGAAATTTACAGTTCTAAATACACTCAGTCTTCAAACAAATCGAATTGAAGATGCTGAGATGAAGTATATTCCTCACTGCCTCGTTAGTTTAATTATTGGACATAACGAGTTAGCGGATCAAGCATTCGCATCGTTTAATCCAACTGATTTTACAAGATTAGATAGTATTTATGCGGACTATAATCACATTAGTAATATCAAACCGTTAGAACAGTTTCCTTCTTTATCGAAGGTTCATATCTATTCTCAAAGCATTAGGGTACCAAATAATGGTGGGAAGATAGACTTGAAACCTAGTGCCACTCCGGGGCTGGAAGTAGACGTTCTTAAGAGTGATAACGGGCAAGGCCTAACTGTTAAAAAGTCAGATCAAGGCTGGGGATCTGCTACGGTAGCACTTAAAAGTGGAACGAAAATCATTGATATCAATGATGCAAATTATGATTTAGACAACAAAAACATTTCGGTAGAATTCAACTATACGGGCATTTCCAACGCATGGGGTCAGTTTAGTTATGATGGAAAAGTTTTGTTTGAGGTAGATTATAAGATTGCAACAAATGCAGAATTAAAATTAGTTCCGACGAATATCAACGGAGATGAAATCACTGAAATCGAACCTGGTGAGATCATTTATTGGCGTGCGAAAATCAAGGGTACAGATGTCGATAGATTTTTGATGAAGCCTGAATTTATATATCATCTGCAATATACGGAGCATGACATACTTGATCCATACGTTGAACCGTCTGATTCTCTCGCTAGTGAGTATGTAAACGGTGCACGTGTCGAAATCAATGGTGTATATGTACCTACACCATCAGGAATCTGGTCTCCACAGGTGGACGCATTGCACAACATGATAAATAAAAATAAGGTTGCTGATATTACGATCGTCACAAAAGTAAGAGATGATGCAACGCCAGAAAATAATGTAAATCTTCATCTCAACGTTGAAGGGAAAAACTTCCCTCGAATTAGAGATACTAAGACTGTTAAAGTCAAGGCTGGCGCTCCTGAGGAGTTAAACCTAACTGTACCGAAACGTTTTGACTTTGGTAAGAAGAATGAAGCTAGCAAGCTGGAAAAAACATACAGTTTAGATACGAAAGCACATTCTAACGATGAACAAACGGATGGTTTTAAAATTCGGGTAACAGATTCAATGCGGAATGCGAATCGGGTTGATTGGGAAGTAGTCGGCAAGTTGAGCGACTTAACTGCTTCAAATGGCGCGGCCTTAAAAAATGCTTCTGTTTCACCTAAATTGTCGCTGAAGGATATTGCTTTATTTGAGATAACTGATGCTGGCGGAACGGAAACGGCGACAGCGATAACTCATGGAACTGCTGGAAAGCCAACTTGGAATCAGAATATTGACCTAACAGCCGGCGGTCCGTCTGTGACGTTATCAGAAGCGGATAAAGCTGACGGTGAAGGAGTCTGGGATTATCAAATTCCTTTTGACAAAGTGAAGCTGGAAGTACCTAGTAATGTCAATAACCAAGCAGGCTACACTTTTAATGGGAAAATTACTTGGACGTTAGATGATACGTTGTAGTAAATAATGATGAATTGGGATGTGCAAATGATGAAACCAATGTATTGGGTATTTATTCTTGGGGCTATCGGAGTTTTATCTTTGATTGCTTTTGTAACGTACTATATAAAAGACAAAGAATTGAAGAAAGAACATGGGCTGAAGGAGAATTTTCTAATTCTCGATTGGCTGCTGCTATTAGTGACGATTGCCTCATTTGCCTGTGCAATCTTTGTCTACTTGGATATCCAAAATCAAATTAGCAGTTTTACACTTTAAATGAATATTGAGGTGCCTTTAGCGCCTCAATTATTCTTATCAACAATGAGCGTTACATACTCAAAATATAACGATAATTATTTTAAGAAGTTAGAGAAGGTGATTCACATATGGAACACGTACTAATATTAACCCGTAATATCCTATCCGATGGAGAATTACAAGAAAAGCTGCAGTTTCTGAATTATGAAGTATTTTGTTCGTCTAGTCTTTTTGACTATTTGATTTATCAGCAAAAATATCCGGATCTGATGGGGCATTTCCAATTTATAATTTTCAGCGAAACGGTTTCTAATGCAGAAATCAAACTGTTATTGCCGCTATTTAGGAATAAAACAAAATTGCTGTTTCGTAAAACCGACGATACCTCTGAGTCAGAGGAATTGAAAAAGCTTGAGGGCGTAACCTCGATCAATCTAAAAACAGATTCCTTGCGAGAAAAGCTGATGGATACAAAATATCTTCACGCAAATCAGGCAAACTTTAGAAAAACCGGAATTGACTCCAGCTTTGACCGAAAAATCAAAATTCCAGAACAGCTGGATCAGTTGAATCTGTCCAGATTGGAAAAGAAAGTTTTCAACGAATTATACAATTCGAACGGCGAAGTGATTACGAGAGAGGAACTATGCAACTCCTTATGGGGAACAGGCGTGACTAATTCTCATTTGTCCCACCTATCATCTGTCGTAAAAAAATTAAGAAAGAAAATTGAAAAAATCGATTTGACAGAAGAAGCTATCAGAACCGTTTGGGGAGAAGGCTATCAATTATCACCAGATTTCTTTGCGTAACCGATAAGAAAAATAATCAAAGGCGAACTATTGGCTTTGATTATTTTTTTGGATAAAATGCGTAAATATAATCTTACGAAAACATAAAACACACAAAGTTAACAATTAAAACCGAAATAGTTTTGAATGATTATTACTATTTTGTTATCATTAATTATATATTATTATTTATTAATAATAATTATTTGTGGTTCAATACCAAAAAGTAAGCAGTTAGGGAGGAAAAACATGAACAAAAAACCAATTGCATTTGTCGGTACATCGATCTTGCTCTTTAGCAACTTGTTGCCCACTGGGGTGGTCTTTGCTGAGTCGATCGGCTTAGAACAAAAGAGCGAACAGACCGAACAAAGTGATAAAACTTTAGAATCTGTTCAAAGTGATGTGGCGATTCCTGAAAAAACAGAAGTCCCACCAGCAACAACTGAAGCTTCAACTGAGGAGCAGACAACTGAACCATCAGAAACTGAAGTCAGCCAAGAGGCAGAAGAAGCAGTCGTGCCAGCGATGGTACTAAAGCGTAAGAACAATAAAGCAATCAAAGAAGGCCAAACATTTGAATTAGAAATTTTTGGTAATCTAAAAGAAAGTGTACTGGCATTACCAGAAGGCTTAGCTTTTGATGCAGAGGATAATCTTAGCGGCGATAAACCGAATGAAGATTTTTCTTGGAATGAAGAAAAACGCGAATTATTAATCAAGAATATCTCCGAAGAAGAGGCATCAGCTAAAGCTGTCACATTAACTGCTGAAAAGGCAGGAAGCTATGAATTAGCGCTCTTTGATGAAGAAACCAATTATCAAAGTGAAAAGCTTGCCTTTGAGGTAGAAGAAAAAGAAGAAGCGAAAAAAGATACGGAAGAATCAAAAGAAGCAACAACCGAGTCAAGTAAAGAGGAAAAGGCTGCTGCTAAAGCCAAAGCAACACCGCGAGCAACAAGTATCGGTGTCGGAATCTCAGCAGCAGGTTCATTTAGAACCTATACTGATCCAGTATCTGGATTGGCACCAACAGAATATGCAGTCGCAGTTCCATTATCAATCAGTACTGCGGGCATCACTGGTGCAAAAGTAGAGATTCCTTATGGTTTTATTCCAGATTCATCGAATCCGCTTTTCAAGCATTTCACGATGACTGATCCAATCTTTTCTTTTATTGATCCGGGAACACCAGCAGCAGATTCTATCGTCGATCATTATGAAAATGACACGACGAATAAAAAGCTGATTATTCATTTGAAGGAAACAAAGACAACCGTTGAGACCGTCAATCTGCGTTTTAAATTCAATCCAGATTATGATGCGAAGATTCCAGCGGATCAAGTGATTTGGGAGAACTTGCAGGCGACGGCGTATGATTCAAGTGATGCTCAGTTGTCGCAGTCGGGGAAAGTGCAGTTGAAAAGTTCAGCAATTGATGGGATAAGTACTTCTGGCGAACGCTTTTATCCGTCTTCAGGAATCTATAAAAATGGCGCGATTTCTACTCGATTGAGATTGAATAATGATTATAATAAGGCTTCTATACTCGATGAAACGGCGGCTAATAAGGTTTATGTGGAATATCCTACGGGTTCTACGGTTTCAACAAATATGACTGATTATTTTAATGGGCCTGCTAAAACCACTAGCGATGATAGTTCTATACCAGTTGGTTATACTCGTCATTACAGAGAAATCGAAGACTCTAAAGATGATTTCAATATTTGGAACTACAACGGTAATGTAAATCGTAATTTTCAACAATTAGATGTCACTTTTACTCCTCCTCTATCTTTACCAGATGGTGATAGTTTTTACTTAGGAATAGGAATGACATACAGAAAGATAAATGGAGAAATAAAAACAACTGACTACAAAATAAATTATACAAAGCAACAGCAAGAGGACTGGGAGCTTACTAATCCAAGAAAAGACCATTATACAGGCGGATTATCAAGTTCGATAGTGAATATTTCAGAACCTTCCTCATCTTCAATCGGTAATTATGTGTTTGGTTATCAGAATTATTATCATCAATGGACGGGAAAGAATTCTGGGAAACGAGATATACTTAACACTCAATTCGTTCTGTATCAAAAAAGTATTGACTCAAAAAAAATAAATTTTAATACAGTAACAGTTTATGAAACAAAGGAAACAGGAGCAACGCCGGGCTATTATAAAGTTGAGTTTGGTATAAAAGATGCTTCTTCTAGTGCAGAGAGAACAGAGACGAGCACCAAATATAATGTTTCGAAAACTATTCCCTTACCATCCTTATCGGTAAATGAATATATTGATACTGTAAAAGTGATTCCATTAGGTATTGATGGTTTAACTGACGGTGCTTGGCCGCCAGATACTGGATTTTCTATCCAATATACTTCAAAAAATTGGGATTCTAATAAATGGCCAGATGGAACATCGATTCCACAAACTGAAATATCAGATGTTCAAATGGGAGGAACTCTTTATTACGATGATGAAACCAACAATCAACTAGCAGTTCCAAGTCAAATGGAAATGAATACGGGACACGTTTATTACGCACCAGGAAATACGACTAATACTTATGCTACATTTGTCAGTGGAAATGCCAATAGCCGTCAACCCGGTGATACAGTTGATTATGAAATTCAAGGCTACAATTTGTTAAATGCGGTTGGGGCTGTAACAGATCCAGAGATCACTGTAGCAGTACCAAAAGTTCTGGAATTACAGAATGCCGGAACAGCGAAAGATTTTTATGACGCAACCAATAGTCAAAATTATCCAAATTCAGTAACAGTTAGTTTAGTTAATTCAGAATCAGTTTCTTATAAAATACCTGTGAGTTTCAAAGTGGCTTCCGGAACACCAGTAGGCACATATTCGATCCCGGCAACAGCTGTAACCAATAAGAATTTTGTGCAAATGTCAGAGAATACGAACAATCTATCTAGTTCTCTAGCAACAAGCATGGGCTATGACAATACCGTTCCACAAAGCTATACGGGACGCACTTCTGGTCATACAGCATTGTCTATCGTCTACGCTTCAAAATTAAATGGCGACACTGCTGGACGTAAAGATAGCGGAGATGGTTGGACAGAAACAACGCATTTTGCAGTGGATAAAAAAGGCACACCGCAAATGAAGGCGACTGTTAACAATATCGGAAATACGAGCTTCAATAATGTTCGATTGTACGATATTTTACCATCGTCATTAGACGGACGTGGTTCTACCGGAAATATCAGCTTTACTGGTTTAGACAATGCAGGTGGGACTGTTTATTACACAACGAATGCGATCAGTACGCTGCCTGACTATAGCAGCGACTTGCAAACGTGGAATGCGGCGAAACTAACGAGTTACGGATTTACTACTGCACCTCCTAGCGACATGAAGGATGTTACAGCGATCTTTATTGACTTTGGAGCACAAATAGTCGCGCCGAATGAATCGTTAGATACGGTGATGAATTTCTTAGTACCTGACGCAGATAATCAAAAAGCGGTCAACCAATTCCAATACTCTGCAAAAGAAGTGGGATCTGGTACAACGTTAAATGCGAAAAGTTCTGAGATTTTATTTAGTACCGAGGTAGCAACAGTTGCTTACGATGAGAACTTGCCAAGCTTCATGGCTCCTGGTGAGACTCAAGCAAGCAATATGCCGGATGATCAAGCCGTTTTACTAGACATATCTGGAAAAGGATCGATTACATTATCGAACAAAAAGCCAACGATGACCGGCTATTCATTTCTTAAATGGCAAGACAAAGCAAATGCCAGCAAAGAGTATGATCCAGGCGATACAATCAACTTTACTTCTACTATGACTGAATTGAATTTGAAGGCAATTTGGAAGGCTGTTTCGGTAAATGTCACTTACAAGAAAAATGACGGAACAACAGCGAATGCTGATGTGAAGACTTATGACTTTGGCGATACAGTGAGCTTGGCAGCGGTGACTGAACCAACCCGTACCGGCTATCAATTCAAGGGCTGGGGCACGACCAATAATGCGACGGTTGCTGATTTTACTGAGGGCACACCGATTGATTTTGTAACCAACAAAACGGTTTATGCGATTTGGGAAGCTAATACGTATTCGGTAGAGTTCAAGGAAAATGGCGGAACGGGTACGATGACGGACCAAAGCTTTACCTACGACACTGCCGGAAATCTGAAGGCTAATACGTTTACGCGTGCGGGCTATCAATTCAAGGGCTGGGCAAAAGCGAGCAATGCCGTATCGGCGGATTACGCGGACAAAGCGTCAGTTAAGAATTTAAGCAGTGTTGCAAACGGCAAGGTAACCCTTCATGCTGTTTGGGAAGCACTGGATCAAACGATCAACTTCGATGTGAACGGCGGCGATATTTCCAGCAAACCAGACGATATCGTGAAGAAAACAGATCAAGATGTTGAGATTGACAAGGTAAAAGCTCCGACTCGGACAGGATATACGTTTGAAGGCTGGTATAACGGTGCAGCAAAAGTTACCGGAACTATCAAGATGCCTGCAGGCGGGATGACATTGACGGCTCATTGGAAAGCAAACAAGTACACGGTTGAATTCAATGCCAATAAAGGTACTGGGACAATGGCTCCACAACAGTTCACCTATGATGCAGATCAAACATTAACAGCTAACAGCTTCACGCGCTCTGGTTATACGTTTGTCGGCTGGGCAACGAGTGATAACGGAAGCTCTGCATATGTCGATCAGCAAAACGTGAAGAACTTGACGGCAGTAAATAATGGTAAGATCGAACTTTTTGCCGTGTGGTCAGCTTCTCCGCAGGTCTTGCAGTTTGATGTGAATGGCGGCGATGTTTCCAGCAAGCCTGCTAATATCAACTCAACGACGGATGCGACTGTTGATATCTCAGGAGTAAACGCACCAACCAGAACGGGTTATAAATTTACCGGGTGGTACGATGGCTCGACTAAGGTTGGCGATTCGATCGTGATGCCAGTCGGCGGGAAAACACTGCGTGCTGAATGGGAAGCTATTTCTTACAAGGTGAATTTCCATGCCAATACCGGCAGCGGATCAATGGCGAAGCAAACCTTTGTCTACGATGTCGATCAAACATTAACGAAGAACACCTATACAAAAGCCGGCTACCAATTTGAAGGCTGGAAAACAGCACAAAATGGTCTAACCTGTGATTATCTGGATGAGCAAACGGTGAAAAATCTATGTACAACGCACGATGACGAACTGACTGTCTATGCGGTCTGGCGTGCTCTGGATCAAACCGTGACCTTTGATGTGAACGGCGGCGATCCAGCAACTCAACCGCTTGATATTATTCAACCTACCGATTCAACGGTTGATCTTACAACGGTGCAGGCACCAACGCGGACTGGGTATAAGTTTGCTGGCTGGTATGACGGCATCAATAAGGAGAACAATTCCTTTGTAATGCCGGCAGGCGGCAAGACGTTACGAGCAGAATGGACGCCGATCAAGTATTCGATCACTTTCGATAAGACTAGCGGAACCGGCTCGATGGCGGATCAAGAGTTTGAATACGATTTGAATCAAGGATTAAGCAAAAATGAATTTAGCAAGGACGGCTACAGCTTTACTGGCTGGTCAACAGTGAAAGACAGCCTGATCGACTTTGCTGATGAAGAGGCTGTGCAAAATCTGACGGATATCGATGGAGCGAAGATTACACTTTACGCTAATTGGAAAGCCGATGATCAAACGTTGAGATTTGATGTAAATGGCGGGGATGAAGCAACAAAACCAGCCGACATTATCTCACCAACCGATTCAACGGTCGATCTTACAAAAGTCAAAGCACCAACTAGAACCGGCTATCAATTTAGCGGCTGGTATGACGGCGCGGACAAAGCAGGGGATGACCTTGTGATGCCTGCAGGCGGTAAGACGCTTGTAGCGAAATGGACACCGATCAAGTATTCGGTCCAATTCGACGGCAACAGCGGTGCTGGTACGATGGTTGCTCAAGGCTTTGAATATGATGCTGAGCAGAAATTAAGCAAGAACACGTTCACCAAAGCCGGCTACAGCTTCACTGGCTGGTCACAGAAGAAGGACGGCGAAGTGGAATACACCGATGAAAAAGCCGTTAATAATTTGACGACGACTGACGGTGAAAAGATTACGCTGTTTGCGATCTGGCAAGCAGAAGATCAAGTAGTTAAATTCGATGTCAACGGCGGCGATGAAGCGACGAAACCGGCGGATATCACTGGCAAGACAGGTGAGAAGGTCGATATCAGTAAAGTCAAAGCACCGACAAGAAGCGGCTATACATTTGCTGGTTGGTATGTGAAGGATAAAAAATCAGAGGATGTCTTCGAAATGCCGGTCGGCGGTTTGACGCTCGTAGCGAAATGGACGAAGAACGATGAGGCGGCTGGAGGTTCGAAATCGGATGATAAAAATAACGATTCAACTCTGCCGAAAACAGAAGGCAGCTACCGCAGCTACTTTGGCGCAAGATACTTCAGCAAAAAAGCAGGTGATGACTCTGGTTACGTTAAGAACTTGCCAAAAACTGGTTCTGAACGCAATCCACTGGCTGGACTGCTGGGCTTGTGTATCTTAGCAGGAAGTTCTTTCATGCTTTGGATTCGCAGATCAAAAAAAGAATAAGCAAGTAAATAAGAAATCCGAGAGCGAATAAACGGCTCTCGGATTTTTTTGTGTAATCGATGGAACAAAAGAGAGGGGTCGTGTCGTAATTACTAGCCATTTTTGCTTATAAAATAACATTAGTTATAGTAAGTTGTTGATTTACTTTATTTTGAATTAAAATAAAAAAAAAATTTATTTTTTTCTTTAGCTGATGAGTGATTATTACTGGATTGTTCATTTGTGAATTGTTGATTTGGGGAAAAAGGGCTATTGACGCTGATTTCAAAAAGGACTACTCTGCATGAGAAAACGGTTACGAAAAGTGAAAGGAGCAAAGGAAATGAACGAAAAACCATTATTTACCTATCAGCAGATCTTTAGTCTAAAGCGCAAAACCTTAGAAAAAAGACTGATGAACTATTATCAAGAAACCCATGATGAGGAGTCGGTCCTAAAATATTTGATTGCCCTTCAAGTAAGGGAAGAATTAGGGACAGCAGATTTCAGCTTTATGCTAGAGAAATTAGTGAGACAATTATTGATGAAGACCAAATCGACCCGAGCAGTGCGTCGTTACTATATCTATTTTCAAAACTATTTTTCGGATAAAGAGTGGCGGGCGATAACTATCAGATTGTTCTCATTGCAGGATTTAGTCGAAGAAAAGGTGGAGAAGCTGCGTTCGCTGTTCAGAAAATTCTCAGGCAATCTTTTAGCGCCTTCATGAGCAAAATAAGCAAAAAAGAGAGGAAAGGGGGGAAAGAGAATGTTCAGTTTATCAGCGGTATATGAAAATAGTGTCGGCAAGCGGCATCGTTGGACGATGAAGGGGGTCGATCCGAATAAATCGGCGGAAGAGATTCGGACAACGTTGGAAAAATTAACCATCGTAAACAAGTTTGATCGCAATGGCGTGAATCTGTTTCAGAAGGTCATTACCGCAAAGTTTGTTGAAACGATCGAAACGCCAGTCTTTGATACGCGAGATGAGGCCGCGATCGAGGCGGACGAAGTGCTTGAACCAGAGGAAGAAGTAGAGCTTGCGGATTTAAAGGAAATGGCGAATTTCTTCGGCTTTGATGAGCAGGAGGCGGAAAGCTTGTCTCATGAGGAGCTCCAGAAGCAAATCAATGAACAAATGCCGCCAAACTTTGTATTTGAAGGCTTCGTAACAGAGGATGACGAGGATCTGCCTTTGGAAGAAGAAATCAAGGTGATTCCGCCAACGTCAGGAAAAAGAAAGAAAAAGCTCACCAAAAAAGAAAAACGGCTGCTTAAACAATTTAAAAACCGTCGCTAAAAGGTCCCGTGATTTTTCAAGCTGAGGATGAGTCCGTCTTTCCATTTTCGTCAATTCTAGGTAGAATGGGGAAAATGACTACGGAGGGATCACATGAAAATTGTTGTATTAGACGGACACGCCTTGAATCCGGGCGATTTGAGCTGGCAGGGATTTGAAGCATACGGAGAAGTCGTGGTTTACGATCGGACTTCTTATACAAATAAACAGGAAATTATTGAACGGATCGGCAGCGCAGAAGCGATTTTAACTAACAAGACACCGATCGATGAAGAGGTGTTAGCCGCCGTTCCTCAATTAAAATATATTGGTGTCGTTGCAACGGGATATAATGTCGTGGATATCGCCGCCGCCAGAAAGCGCGGGATACCGGTGACGAATATTCCAGCATACGGAACAGATGCCGTGGCGCAATCGACCTTTGCCTTACTATTAGAGATCGCCAATCAAGTAGGCGTGCACAATCAGTCTGTGCATCAAGGAGACTGGCAGAATAGTATCGATTTCACCTATTGGAAGACACCTCTTATGGAGCTGCGAGGGAAGACAATCGGTCTGATCGGATATGGTGAAATCGCACAGGCGACAGCGACTATCGCTCACGCCTTCAATATGCAGGTGATCTATTGGAATCATCGGGCAAAAGAAGCGCAGGCCGAATGGGCGCAGCAGATTTCCTTAGAAGAATTGTATCATCAGTCAGATGTGATCAGTCTGCATGTTCCTCAAACCGCGGAGACGGAACAGATGATCAATCAAGAGGCGATCCAACAGATGAAGGATGGCGTAATTTTGCTGAATACGGCGCGTGGCGGGCTACTGGATGAAGCAGCGGTGGCCGAAGCGCTGAATGCAGGGAAAATCTACGCAGCCGGTGTGGATGTCGTCTCGAAGGAACCAATGGCAGCTGACAATCCATTGTTAAAGGCCAAAAATTGTTTTATCACGCCTCATATTGCTTGGGCGCCTGTTGAGACCCGTGAACGGTTGATGGGGATCGCTGTCGATAATTTTGCGGCTTTTATTCACGGTACCGAAAAAAATGTCGTAAACTAGAAAGGCTTCGCGAAGCTGGACACCGTTAAAGCTGTTGATTCAATGTTTTTACTTTCTTTACAGTTAAATAAGACCCTGAAAGCATCAGGGTCCCAGTTCTACTATTTAAATAGTTGGTCGATCTTGTCAAAGTCGTCAGCAGATAAGTGAATATCAACGGCTTTGGCGTTCGCTTCGACTTGGTCTGGACGTTTCGCACCGGGGATGACTACGTCAATTTGCGGATGCTTCATGTACCATGCCAAGACTAATTGTGTGACAGTGACGTCGTAATCTTTTGCGATCGGTTTTAATTGATCGACTTTTTTGATGATCTCTGTAAAACGTTCGCCTTTGAAGTCAGGATTTTTACTGCGCAAATCGCTGTCTTCGAAATGGGCTTCTTTGTCATATTTTCCAGTCAGCAGGCCGGAGTCTAGTGGATAATAAGGGACAAAGCTGATGTTATTTGCCTTTAGATAAGGGAACAGCTCTTTTTCGTGCTCTCGGTGGATCAAGCTGAAGCGTTCTTCAACGATGTCGACATAGCCGTCTTGGTTGGCTTCCTTTAATTGATCCAAAGAGAAGTTCGAAACGCCAATCGCCCGAATCTTTCCTTCTTCTTTCAGCTGATGCAGCGCTGCGACTGCTTCATTTTTCGGCGTTGTTTCATCAGGGAAATGAATATAGAAAATATCGATATAATCTGTTTGCAGTCTTTGCAAAGCAACTTCTACCGCGTTGCGGAGAAATTCTGGCGAGTTGTTGAATTTGCCGTCCTGCTGCATATCATGAGCCGCTTTGGTCGCTACGATAACTCGTGAGCGGTCAAATTCCGGTTCCTGTAAAACTTCACCGATCAATTCCTCTGAACGGCCGCGTCCATAAGAAAAGGCCGTATCCAGCAGTGTGATACCGTTGTTGATGGCGGTGCGCACCACTTCTTTTCCAATATCATCGGTCAAATTAGGGTAAAGATTGTGACCGCCGACAGCGTTAGTTCCTAATCCTAAGGCACTCGCATAGACTTGTGATTTTCCAATTCGTACATCCGTCATATAATTTTCGCTCCTTGCTTTTTTCGCTTCATTAAAGAAACGCTCATTCTTTTTCAAGTTTAAAATAAATCGTGAAAAAAAGCGACTATTCTTTTCTCCATTTATAGCTGGGAAATCACTTGACTTTCGGGGCTTTTTTTAGTAGCTTAGGAAGAGATAAAAACATCAATGAAATATCTGTGAAGGAACCAGTAAATTACGAAAAAACGTACAGAAAAAATTGCCTTGGCTGAAAGCAATTTCGTGAAAAGTAATTGAAAGACAGTCTGGAGATGAGCGCGTGCAAAGCCGCTCCGTTACGCAAGCGTTAATTGCTAGAGAAAAAAGAGGAAACTCTTTTTAAAAAATAGGTGGTACCGCGACAATTTTCGCCCTTGTTCAGTAGAACAAGGGCTTTTTGCGAGTTCTGCTTTTCGCAGAGGCTAAGGTTTGAGGCAGTAGTAAGAGGTTTTAGCACTATAATGAACAAGCTGTATAGCAGAATCGTATGCGTGATGAGAATAAAACTAACTTTTTCGGTCTTTGAAAAAGTTAATTCTTTGAAACGAATTAGCTGTCAGTTTTTCTTCCTGCTTTAGCAGGTTAGAAAAATGTTATGCGTACGAAAATAGGCTCATTTTTCTGGTTTTTGAAAAATGAATACCTGTCACCTGAGCTAGCTGTGAGTTCTGCTTTTCGCAGGAATTAAGGTTTGAGGCAGTAGTAATAGGTTTTTGTAACATATTGGACAAGCTGTTTGGCAGAATCGTATGCGTGATGAGGATAAAACTAATTTTTTCGGTCTTTGAAAAAAGTTAATACCACAAATCGAATTAGCTGCGACGTTCCATCATCAAAATAAATACATTAATACATTAATATGAAAAAGGAGATAAACCATGAGTTATCAGCGACCAAAAGGGACCAATGATATTTTACCGGGAGAAAGCGAAAAGTGGCAGTTTATTGAGGAAACTGCTCGTTTGGTTTTCAATGATTATCAATACCAAGAGATTCGCACACCGATTTTTGAACATTACGAAGTGATTGCCCGCAGTGTGGGTGATACGACGGATATCGTTTCAAAGGAAATGTACGATTTTCATGACAAAGGCGATCGTCATGTGACCCTTCGTCCAGAAGGAACGGCACCGATCGTTCGGGCGTACGTTGAAAATAAATTATTCGGACCTGAATTCAAAAAGCCTTACAAAGTTTATTATACTGGACCGATGTTCCGATATGAGCGTCCGCAAAAGGGTCGCTTGCGTCAATTCCACCAAATCGGTGTGGAGGCTTTCGGCAGTGAAAATCCAAGTTTAGATGTGGAAATCATGGCGATGGCGATGGATTTCTTTAAGCAATTAGGAATCAGTCAATTGCGCTTAGTCATTAATACCTTGGGAGACAAGGAAACGCGGACGAATTATCGCGAAGCGTTGATTAAGTACCTTGAAGCTCACGAAGAAGAATTGAGCGAGGATTCACGTCGTCGTCTACACGAAAATCCATTGCGTGTATTAGATAGTAAGGATCGTAAGGATCAACCAATTGTGGCAGACGCGCCAAGTATTTTGGATTACTTGAGTGATTATGCGAAGGAATATTTTGAAGGTGTGACCAAAACTTTGGAATACCTGAATATTTCTTATGAGATCGATCATCGCATGGTTCGCGGCTTGGATTATTATAACCACACGATTTTTGAAATCATGAGCGACGCTCCGGGTATGGGCGCGCAAACAACGATCTGCGGCGGCGGACGTTATGATGGCTTGGTCGAAGAGCTTGGCGGACCTGAAACACCGGGGATCGGCTTTGCAATGGGGATCGAACGGATTTTATTAACGTTAGAACAAGAAGACGTGATGATTCCAAGTGCCGCAAGTCTGGACGCGTATGTCGTAGGACTTGGTGCGGAAACGAATATGGAAACTTTGAAGGTCGTGCAAGCGATTCGCGGCTTTGGATTTTCTGCCGATCGGGACTTTATGGGGCGAAAAGCCAAAGCGCAATTTAAAACGGCCGATAAAGAAGGCGCAAAACTGGTGCTGACTTTAGGGGAAGACGAGTTAGCTAAAGGCGTGATCAACGTAAAAGATTCAGCGACGCGGGAAGAAAAAGCTTTCCCACTAGCGGATTTATATGAAGACTTTGCTGCGATCTATGATGAAATGGCAATGCCGAAGCTTGATTAAACGAAATAAATCTTACTTATAATAGTAGATTACTTAAATAAATGGAGGAATGAAAAAATGGCTAGACGTACAGTCTATTGCGGACGAGTGTCCGAGGAGTATTTGGATCAGAAGGTAACATTAAAAGGGTGGGTACAAAAACGTCGTGATTTAGGTGGCTTGATCTTTATCAATTTGCGTGACCGCGAAGGTGTTGTGCAAGTGGTTTTCAATCCAGAAGAATCAAAAACAGCATGGGAAGTTGCGGATCAATGCCGCAGCGAATATGTTGTTGAAATTACGGGTACAGTGATCCGTCGTGATCCCGGTGCTGTGAATAAAAAAATGTCGACTGGTGATTTTGAGGTCAAAGGTGAAGAGATCACTATTTTAAATAGTGCGAAAACACCGCCATTTTCAATCGAAGATGAACAAAATATCAGCGATGAAGTGCGCTTGAAATATCGTTATATGGATTTGCGTCGTCCGAAAATGACACAAAACTTAATGATGCGTCATCGCTTGACGCAATCTGTTCGTCGTTTCTTAGATGACAATGATTTCTTAGATATCGAGACACCTTACTTGGCGAAATCTACGCCAGAAGGAGCTCGCGATTACTTGGTACCATCGCGTGTGCATGCGGGACATTTCTACGCATTGCCGCAATCACCGCAAATTTTGAAGCAATTATTGATGACTGCTGGTTTTGACCGTTACTATCAAATCGTGCGTTGTTTCCGTGACGAAGATTTACGTGGCGACCGTCAACCAGAATTTACCCAAATCGATATTGAAACCAGCTTCTTAACGGCTGAAGAGATTCAAGAATACACCGAAGCAATGATCGCGCAAGTCATGAAGGACGTTCGCGGTGTGGAAGTTACCTTGCCATTCCCACGAATCACTTGGGATGAAGCGATGGAACGCTACGGTTCAGACAAACCGGATACACGTTTTGACATGGAATTGATCGATGTGACGGATATCGCCTCTGCGACAGATTTCAAAGTCTTCCGGATGGCTTCTGATAACGGCGGTGTCGTGAAAGCCTTGAACGCAAAAGGCGCGGCTGACAAATATTCACGTAAGGAATTGGATCGCTTAGGTCAATTCGTCGGTCAATTTGGTGCGAAGGGCTTGGCTTGGATCAAAGTTGACGAAAACGGGGAATTAACTGGACCGATCGCGAAATTCATGGGCGGCGTCAGCGACGACTTGAAGAAAGCAACCAACGCCGAAGCAGGCGATGTGCTAATGTTCGCGGCAGATCAATTCTTAACTGCGGTAACAGCATTAGGTGCAGTTCGTTCGAAGGTTGGTAAAGAGCTTGGTTTGATCGACGAAGATCGCTTTGATTATCTATGGGTCGTTGATTGGCCGCAATTTGAATTTGATCAAGAGTTGGGCCGTTATGTCTCTGCTCACCATCCATTTACGATGCCGATGGAAAAAGACATTCCAAACTTAAAGGATCATCCAGAAAAAGTTTACGCGCAAGCATACGATATCGTCTTGAACGGCTACGAATTAGGCGGCGGCTCATTGCGTATCAGCACGCGCGAATTGCAAGAGCAAGTCTTTGAAACATTAGGCTTCACAAGAGAAAGTGCCAATGAACAATTCGGCTTCTTATTGGAAGCGTTGGACTATGGTTTCCCTCCAATCGGCGGGATCGCGCTTGGCTTGGACCGCTTTGCGATGTTATTAGCAGGTGAAGACAATATTCGTGAAGTCATCGCCTTTCCTAAAAACGGGAAAGCAGCAGATCCAATGTCTGATGCACCAAGTACCGTATCACCATTGCAGCTTTATGAGTTAAGCATTGATGTAACGAAAATCGAGGAATAACTAGAAAAGATTCCACGAACTCGTTCAGCTTTTGCTGAAAAAGCTGGTTCGTGAATCTGACCATGGATTCTAATATGAAAAAGTCTGCTAGCTGATTTTTTTCGCAACTCTAAGAATATACTAAGAGAAGTGCCCGCCTTTATGGCAGGTGCTTTCTTTTTTTCATGAAAATACGTATAATGTGAGTGAAATTTTGAAATGAGGCGGA
Organism: Enterococcus sp. 3H8_DIV0648; assembly: GCF_002140655.1. Lineage (NCBI taxonomy): Bacteria > Bacillati > Bacillota > Bacilli > Lactobacillales > Enterococcaceae > Enterococcus > Enterococcus sp. 3H8_DIV0648. The sequence goes on from NZ_NGLG01000001.1 coordinate 391,797, forward strand.
CAAAACATGATGAAAAAGAAGATAGAGGAGTGGCCCCATCACGACTATGCCACCCGATTATCTGTCGCAGTAGTTTATGCATTTTTAGCGGCGATAGCCGTAAACTTTTTTTACCAGCCAGGACACATTTATTCCAGTGGAGCCACCGGTTTTGCGCAAATCTTAACGACCTTGTCGCATCGGGTAGTCGGCTTTACCGTACCTGTATCGATCACTTTATTTTTGATCAACGTGCCATTGTTTTTCTTGGCATGGTTCAAGATTGGTCATAAGTTTACGATTTTTACTTTCATCACCGTTTTCTTAACATCTTTCTTTATCCATATCATTCCTCAGACGACCTTGACGAAGGACCCGATCATCTGTGCGATCTTTGGCGGAGCGATCATGGGCGTCGGCATCGGCTTTGCCTTGAAGAATGGGTTGTCATCTGGCGGGCTGGATATTTTGAGTATCACGATCCGCAAGCGAACCGGCACATCGGTTGGATCGATCTCGATCATCTTTAATGTGCTGATCATGCTGATGGCGGGGATTTTATTTAGCTGGCAGTACATGTTTTATTCTGCCTTGGCGATCTTCATGAGCGGAAAATTAACCGACGCGCTGTATACCAAACAGCGGAAGATGCAGGTCATGATCGTGACCAAGTGTCCCGAGCGGGTAATCAACGGCATTCAAGATCAAATGCGCCGCGGTATTACCATCATCAATGAAGCAGAAGGTGCTTATAAGCATGACAAACAGACCGTTCTATTCACTGTGGTGACACGCTTTGAGCTGCCATTACTAGAATCGATCATGCGGGAAAACGATCCCGATGCGTTTGTCAGTATTTCAGAAAATGTCCGGATCATGGGACGATTTTACGAAGAATCGATGGATTAGCGAGTTGAGGCGAAAGCCTCGACTCGTTTTTTCGATGCAGATAGGGGAAGCAAATTAGTAAACGTAATAATTATCATCAGCGAAGCTTGCTTATCGCTCTCACTGATACAAGACAGGTATCACCATTGCTTAGCCTAACCAGCCTATTCTTCAAATCAACACTCTCGATTTTTTGCTTGTTTATCACAAACGATTTATGACAGCGGATAAAGCGCGAATCGATTTTTTCTAAGTCTTTTATTTGATAGTAAAACTCTGTCATACTATTTTCCGTGTGCAGAATGATTTTATGCGGTGTGTCGGAGGTTTCAAAATAAACAATGTCGGCATAATGAAAGCTTCGTCTTCTTGAGCCGACCTTTACAGTAAAAATATCCTCTTGCAGATTTTCGTGACTTTGCCGTTCGTTTGCAATTTTAAGACAAGCCTTTAGATCATGACTCATTTTGATAGGATCGTCTTTTATAATGTAATCAATTGCTTCTACTTTATATTTAAACGTAAGGTGAGCAATTTCCTCATGTGTCGTTACAAAAATGATGGTTCCAGAAACGTCATATTGCCGAATTTTGGCCGCAAGTTCGATCCCATCTATGTCCGTATTCAAATCGACATCTAAAATGTATACCCCGATAAAATTCTTCTTATCCTGGATTTCATTCAGCAGTTCATATGGATCTACTGTCGATAATTCAAGTGTCATATCATACTCTTCAATCATAATTGTTGATCTTACAATAGCGCTGAGGTCAGCTAATTGCTTCTTATCATCTTCACATATATACACATTTAACATCTATTATCCCTCCTTCGAGATGGTCAAGACTTGAGTGAATTGGTCATTTTTATAGGTGGTCTCCAAATAAACATCATTTAATTGATCAACGATTTCTGAAAGGATCGTCAAACCAAAGCCTCGGTCATCGCCCTTAGTCGAAACACCTTCCTTTTTCAATTTGCTTAATGGAAATGCTATTTCCTTACAGGTGTTGGAGATCACGATGACGATATCCTCTTCAAAGTTCATGAAAGCAACATCTAGTCTGCCAGAACCAAGCACCATTAACTCCTCAATGGCATTATCCAGAATGATTCCAATCGCACGTACTAAAAGGACCGTGTCTCGATTCATGAAATTAATCGACTCTTTGATCTCAATATTTACATCAAAGTTATCTTTAGGTAAGGCTAACAGCTTCATCATTAGAATTCCTTTGATGTCCAAATTTACAATATTTTGCAGCTGGGGCAATTGCGAACCAATATTTAAAGCTGAAGAAACCTCATTTGATTTAAGGCGGGTAAAATAATCGGTTAACCCATCGTAATCTCGTTCTAAAATATACGATTCCAATGAAAGAAGCAGATTTTTGTAATCATGTTGTGCTCTTCGCAGCTCCTTATAGCGTTCTTCGATTGCTTGTGTATATAAAAGCGTCGCTTCATAAGTCTTATTTTGGATTTCAATTTTATGTTTTTCCTCTAAGAAGAAGAGGTACTGTTTTGAAATGAAGAACAGCATAAAGAAAACCACTAAAATGGCAGCAATGATACTCATTTTTTCAATTGATAGGGAAAGTTCGCCATAAAATAGGTAGCTGTTCATGATTACAAGAATGGAGATTGTCAGCATAATTATTGAAGTAATTTGCTGCTTTCGATTCGTTGTTCTTTTGAACCAAGAAAATAGAAAACGAGCAGGTGAATAAATCAATGCAAGAGCAAGGCAAAATAGGGATAGATGCAGAAATAAAATTTTTATTTGATTTCCCTCAAAAGGATTAATAAGTAATGAATTTGTCTCTTATACACATCTAGATGTGTATAAGAGACAGCTCTTAATTGTTTGAATGGGAATAAAAAGTTAAAACGGTTTTGATAGAAAATTATCCGATTATGCTCATTTAGCACCTAAAAATTAAAAAGCATTTTATAGTTATTGTAGAAAAAAGGTAGACAGATTGATTTGCTGATAATTTAAACAAGGAACGAAAGATAGGTGAGACGGTATGAGAAGAAAGATGTTTTCACGAATTGGATTTTTTTTACTTTGTATAATTCTCTTCATCGCGATAAATTCGTTAATCATTAATGGCGAAGGCAAGAGGGTACTGAACAATTTAACTACTCCTACTATAAACGCGTCGTCTGCGATTGCGATTGATAGTAGCAACATGCAGGTTATCTACGAAAAAGACTCAAAAACCCCAAAATCAATCGCTTCACTTTCAAAAGTATTGTTAGTCTACGTTGTTTTCGATCAAATTAAAAATGGGGATCTAACCTTGGATGATTCCTTTTATTTATCAGACTATGGAATGGAAATAGGGTTAAACCCGTCTTTATCCAATGTACCACTGAGCGCTTCACAAAATTATACGGTAAAAGAGTTGGTAGACGGAGTGCTTATTGCTTCAGCGAATAATTGTGCGATCACATTGGCCGAAGGTATAGCAGGAAGTGAGGATCAATTTATTGAATTGATAAAGGCGTATCTTGAGGAATGGGGAATTGAGGAATATCAGCTAACAAGCGTTACTGGGCTCGACCCAGATGACATTTCTAGTAAGGAGCTTGATAAAAATGAGTACAACCAATTTTCTGCGTACGATATGGCGATGATCTCAGCCAAGCTGGTAAATGATTTCCCGGAAGTTTTAGATATAACTAAGCAAGAGAGTGTTTCTTTTTCAGACGCCTATATAGAAAATTACAATCAACTACTTCCAAATAAAAAATATGCGTATAAAGGTGTCGATGGGCTGAAAACAGGAACGACTGAGTCGGCAGGAGCTTGTTTGATTAGTACTTGTGTCCAGAATGAAAAAAGAATCATAACAGTTGTTTTAGGGGCGCAGTCTGATAAAAAAAGATATACAGATACGACTAAACTATTGGATTATTCCTTTTCGCGGATTAATCGCGAGCGATAAAAAACGTGTCGAGAAATTTTTCTCGGCATTTTTTTTATTTGTCTAGCATGAACAAACGCTCACTCAAAAATAATGGTTCCCCTCTGCGAATCAGTACAAACAAAAAAACTTCAAATCCCTTTTGCTTAAGAGGAATTTAAAGTTTTATACATGGACAAATGTCATAAGATATTGAGTGCTTGTCCGATAACACCGACAAGCGCAAGATAAAGGACAGTGAATAAAATTTTCAGTTTAAAATAGCTAATTTTGCTTAAAGAACGCTGTTTATACATATCTATAGAGCCATATACTTTTTCTGGAAAGCCTTCTTCATAATACAGTTCTCTTTCTTCAATATAATCAATCGCAGTACCAGCATATTTTACTTC
>NZ_NGLG01000001.1:396088-409612 GCF_002140655.1 Enterococcus sp. 3H8_DIV0648
TTCTTCAATATAATCAATCGCAGTACCAGCATATTTTACTTCGTACCGTTTATTATTAATGAGGTATTCATAGACATCCAGATATTCATCATAAGTATCTGTATATCTATCAGATCCTCTGTCATTATCTCTTAAAATATTTTCTGTTTTCGTTTCTTTCCTAATATGCTTGGCGACAACTTTTTTTGCTCGCTTTGCAAATTCTTGGTTTTCTTGTTTATGTTTCGTAGCGAGTTGCTTTTGTCGTTTACTCAACCCCTTCAACAAAGCAACATAGCCAATAACAACTAAAACACAATAAACCAGTTCAGGAAGTAACGCTATTATTTCTACCAACTCTTTCCCCACAAAAAATCCCACCTTTCATATTCATTTTATTTTAGCATAAGCTGAAAACTGAGTCTTCACCTCCTTAAAAATCTGCTAGAAATGAGGGACATGGTGCTCGTATAAAGATGTTCTATTCCTAAACTTTGCTGAAATATGAAGAGGAACAGCGGTCTTAATTAGGGAAGACTTAGTAGAATCAAAATTTTTCATCAAAAAGTATAGTGATTAAAACTTAAATATTTAGGAAATACTTTTTTTATTGAGAAAATGTTGCAGTTTGTCGGATTTATACGTATAGTTATCTTGGTATTCTATAGTAAAGTTGGAATGTAAACTTATGGGAAAAAGACTAAAGCATAGCCGCTATATTACTGGGTTTGACGGGATTCGGACCTTAGCAGTAATCGGCGTAATTTTATATCATTTGATGCCTGGCCAGATGCGAGGCGGATATTTAGGGGTTCCTGTTTTTTTTGTGGTCTCAGGTTATTTGATCACTGATTTATTGATACAGGAATGGAGGCAGACGGGTCGGATCGATATCAAGCAGTTTTATTATCGACGGATGAAACGTTTGTATCCGGCATTGGTCGCGATGCTGGTTGGTGCCTCAGCGTACATAACATTGTTTCAACGAAATCTTTTGAATAATTTGCGCGGCAACGTTATCAGCAGTTTGTTTTACGTGAACAACTGGTGGCAGATTAATCACGGGATGTCGTACTTCGATCGTTTTTCTGGCGAATCGCCGTTTACGCATATTTGGTCACTGGCCGTGGAGACTCAGAATTACATTCTGTGGCCGATCATTTTCGTTCTACTGATGAAGCTGGTGAAAAACAAAGGCAAAGTATTTCTCGGAATTGTTGGCGCGGCGTTCTTCTCCGCTATTTTGATGGCGGTATTATTTGTGCCGGGGCAAGATCCGACGCGAGTTTATTATGGAACGGACACACGCTTATTTTCAATTCTATTAGGGGGCGCTTTGGCCTTTATCTGGCCTAGCACGCGTTTGAAAGCGAAGATTCCGCCGCAGGCCAAGCGAATCTTGAACGGGATTGGATTAGGATCGCTGCTGCTACTTGTTTTAGCGTTCTTATTCTTGCGAGACGATTTGTCATTCGTTTATTACGGCGGGATGTTCTTGGTGAGCCTGTTGAGTGTGATTTTGGTAGCTATCACGGCGCATCCGGGAGCCAGCTGGAACCGTTGGCTGACTAATCCAGTCTTTACGTGGATTGGAAAACGCAGCTATGGGATTTATTTATACCAGTTTCCTGTGATGATTTTTTATGAGGCGAAGGTAAATGTAGCGAATCATACCTTTCTGCATACGATCATGGAAGTGATCTTGATCCTTTTTGTTACAGAATTATCTTATCGTTATATAGAAAATCCGTTGCGCTCGTTCAATTATCGTAAGACCTTTGCGACGCTTAAGCAATCCTTTTCGGCACCAATCAAAAGCCGCAGAAAAATCGGCTTTATCTTTTCCAGCCTGATTACTTTGATTGCGGTTGTTGGTGTGATCATCGCTCCGACAAACAGAGTGGATGCGAACCAACAAGCCTTGCAAAAACAAATCGAGCAAAATAAACAAGCGTCGAAAAAAACAGAGGAACAGCCGCCAGAAAATGATTCCAGCGGCACAGATCAATCGGGAGAAGCTAACAGCAGCTCCGAGGAGCCAGAGAGCCTGGCAGACAAATATGATTTGACCAATCGTGACATTACCAAGGCTAAAAATCTGAAGGTGACGGCGTTTGGCGATTCTGTTTTACTTGCCGGATCAAAAGGGCTGACGGAGATATTCCCTAAGATGGTCGTTGATGGGGAAGTCGGTCGGCAATTGAAGGATGGACCGGCGTTGCTGCAAACGCTGAAAGATAAAGGTGAGCTGCACGATACGATCCTCCTGAGTTTGGGGACCAACGGAGCCTTTAGTAAAGACGACTTTGCTCAAGTCATGAATGTCTTGGGTGATAAGCATCAGGTCTTTATCATCAATACACATGTGCCGACACGTCGTTGGCAAAATGACGTGAATGCCACCTTAGAAGCAGCTTCGAAGGAATACAAGAATGTTCATTTGATCGACTGGTATGGTTTCAGTAATGAACATCCAGATTGGTTCTATGACGATCAAGTCCATCCAAACGATGTCGGCTCGATCCATTACTGCCATCTGATCGCCAAAGAAATCTTAAAAGGTGCATAATAAAAACGTTTTGTGAGGAATCACAAAACGTTTTTTGCTTGATTATCCAGCAGGTATTTTTCCTTTTGACGGCGCGGCAGCTTTTTGAAGGCTGATTCGGCTTTGGTTGCTTCACTGCGAGTGTCAAAGCGTTCGGCGTGGATCATTTGAACGGGACGCCGGCTTTGCGGATGGGTATATTTTGCTCCAGTTCCCGCATTGTGTTCGGTTAAGCGGCGCGCCAAGTCAGTGGTGTAGCCGCCGTAAAAGCTCTGGTCGCTGCAAAGTAGTACATAAAAATATTGATCAGTTGCCATAAAGCATCTCCTGTAAGTCGGCAGAGTAGCTGCCAGATTGATCATACGTATATAATGGAGGCAGGAAGCGCAGACCTTCGCTTTTGCCGTCTTTGATTCCTTCGATCAGCAGTGTATTAGCTTCCTTGCCCGGTTTCGGATAAACGAACTGGATGCGTTTCGGTGCGATGCGATTCGCACGCAAGCAATCCACGATCTCAAGAAACCGATCGGGACGATGGACCATTGCGAAGCGGCCGTTCATTTTTAATAATTTCGCTGAAACGCTGACCACATCCTCTAAGGTTGCATGAATCTCATGGCGGGCGATCGCCAAGTGAGGATTCGGATTTTTTTGGCTGGTAGGCAGCTCTTTAAAATAAGGCGGATTGCAGACAACGAGGTCAGCGGAATCCTTTCGAAAGATATCAAAGGTATTTTTCAGATCCATTTCATGCATTGTCAGCTGTTCTTCTAAGTGATTCAACGCAATACTGCGCTGGCCCATATCAGCTAGGCGGGGCTGCAGCTCGATTTGGTCAATGGCAGCCGGGGTTTTGCGGCTTAAAAAAAGACCGATCGCGCCGTTTCCAGCACAGAGATCAATAATCTGGCCGCGTTTTGGAACACGGGCGAAATTCGCTAACAAAACAGCGTCGATGGAAAAAGAAAAAACTTCTGAGCTTTGGATGATTTGAATATCCTCGGCGTAAAGTTGATCGATTCGTTCACCTTTTTTTAACAATTTCTTTTGCCCCCTTAAAAAAATCATACCGTTGTATTATACTACGTTTAGTTAGGTAACTGAAAGGAAGAAAAAATGTTTTTTAAATTTATTCGCGTCATCGCGCGAGCAATCTTAGCCGTCGTAAACGGCAATGCTCACTACCAAAATCAAGATAAATTGCCAGAAGGAAATTACATTCTGGTTGCTCCGCACCGTACGTGGTGGGACCCTGTGTATATGGCTCTAGGTGCATCGCCAAAACAGTTCAGTTTCTTGGCAAAGGCAGAGCTGTTTAAAAATCCGGTGCTGCGTTTTATCCTTGTCCACCTGAATGCTTTTCCGGTGGATCGTGATAAGCCCGGCCCAAGTGTTGTGAAGCGTCCGGTGAAAATGCTGAAGGATTCTGATAAAAGCTTGATTATGTTTCCAAGCGGAACCCGTCATTCGTCTGAGTTAAAAGGCGGGATGGCCTTGATCTCGCGCTTATCGAAGAAACCGATCGTGCCTTCTGTTTATCAAGGGCCAACAAAGTTTTCACAACTCTTCAAGCGCACACCAGTGACGATCCGTTTTGGTGATCCGATCGATCTTTCTGATATCAAAAAGATGGACAAAGCGGGTTTAGCCGAAGTCGAAAGACGGGTGCAGGGTGCCTTTGATCAGCTGGATCGTGAGATTGATCCCAATTATAAATATGTTGCCAAAGAAAAAAACGCTGACTAATCAGCGTTTCAGCGTACAGATACCGTCCGATTTACGGATGGTATCTTTTTTTTATCCAAATAATGGCATGATCCAAGTTGTCCAGAGCCAGCTGATCGGCATCACCAGAAGCATCGCCGGAATCATATCAGCAGTTGGAAACATTTTGACCTTGATCATCCGAAAACCGGTAGCCAACATCAAAAATCCGCCGCAGGCTTTGAAATCTAAGATCATTGACGGCGTGGTCAAAGGAAAAATAGCCGTCGCTAGTAAAAATAAACTAAAAAAGACAATGAACTGCGGGATTGCGATCACAGAAACGACATAGCCGATATTACAGGCAAAGATCGCCGCCGTAAAGAAATCCAAGATTGATTTTGCGATCAGGATCGTATGATCACCAGTCATGCCTTCCGTTAAGCTGCCGAAAATCCCTGTTCCGCTGGCGCAGAAAAGCACGATGATCGTTACTAGCGTACTAAGATAGTCCTCATCCGAAAGCTTCAGCTCCGGTTGGGGAAATTTCGCGATTGGTTTTTGCATCATGGTCGCTGCGGCATTGATTTTTTGATTGAACTTTAAAAACAAGCCCAATGACGTCCCCAAAATAATTGCTAAGATCACAGCGGGCATATTTGCCATCTGACTGATGCTGGGAATTCCCATCGCCATCGAGCAAACACCGAAAATCAACGTAATCTGAACTTTAAAATCCTCCGAGAGCAGATGACCTAAAAACCCGCCCAAAAGCCCTCCAAAAATAATTGACAATGAATTAATAATAATACCAACTGGCACAAAGCATCCTCCTTTTTTTCGTCACCTGCTTATCGTAGCGCAAAAATCGTTGAAGAGAAAGACTTTTATGGCACGACATCCACTTGCTAAGCAGAAAAATATGACAAATCGTGTTATACTTTTGGGAAGGACTAAAATAGGAAAAGGGTGGATCAATGAAAGTTTTACATACGGCTGACTGGCATATCGGGAAAAAACTGCATGGCTACGATTTGCTGCCAGATCAAGCATATATTCTTGATCAAATCAAAAAAATCGCAAAAGATGAGGCAGTAGATGCCATCGTGATTGCAGGTGATCTGTATGATCGTTCTGTGCCGTCAGAGGATAGCGTGCGGTTATTAAATCAGACGATCGCGGATTGGAATTTGACCGAGCAATTTCCGCTGCTGGCAATTTCCGGCAATCATGACAGCGCTACACGCTTGGCAACGGGGGCGCCTTGGTTCAATCAGGCGAATTTTCATCTGCATACCCGCTTGCAGGAGGCCTTTATACCGATTGAAATGAAGGATACACAATTTTTCCTTTTACCATATTTTGAACCAGTCGATGCGCGAATTTATTTTGAAGACCCTGATCTGCGAACGATTCAAGCGGCGATGCCGAAAGTAATCGCGAAAATCCAAGAAAGCTTTGATCCCAAGAAAAAGCACGTTTTAGTCAGCCACTTTTTTGTAGCCGGCAGCAGCAAAACGGACTCCGAAACGAAGATCGAAGTTGGCGGTTTGGATGGAATCAATGGAACTTTATTGCAGGATTTTGATTATGTAGCGTTAGGCCATCTCCATGGAAAAGACGCGTTGAAGATGGAAAATGCTCGTTATAGCGGCTCGCCTTTGAAATATTCTTTATCAGAAAAGGATCAAACGAAAGGTGTCTGGATCGTGGAGACTGAAACCGGCGAATTTTCTTTCCGAGAATTATCACCGCTCCATGAGATTCAAGAGCTGCAAACAAGTTTTGAAAAATTACTGACGCCAGCTTTCTATTCGACCATCAACCGTGAGGACTATCTCTCGATTCTTTTAGAAGATCGGGCAGTGATCCCCAATCTGATGAACCAGTTGCGGCAGGTCTATCCGCGGATCATCCAAGTTGAACGGGCCAATGGCTTTGAGACAGCAGTCGAAACCCGTTTGAAGACAGAGAACATTAAAGAGAAATCACCGATTTCTTTGACGGAGGATTTCTTTACTGAGGTTTCGCAAAACGAATTAACCCCGCAGCAAAAAAACTGGATCGAAGAGGGCTTGCATACGATTCTTAAAAAAGGAGGCGAAAACTAATGCTTCCAAAGAAAATCATTATGGAAAATTTCGGTCCGTTTCTCCATGAAGAAGTGGACTTCGAACAGATGACCGAAGCCCCGCTGTTTTTGATCAGCGGAAAAACCGGTGCCGGCAAAACAACGATCTTTGATGCCATCACCTTTGCATTATATGGTGATGCCTCAGGCGGTGTGCGTTCTTCCAATGAGATCCGCTCCTCCTTTGCTGAACCGACGGAGGAAACCCGTGTCCAATTTATTTTTGAGCACCAAGGACGGCAATATTCCATTGAACGCTGGCCGAAACAAACCTTAGCCAAGAAAAACGGCAAGGGCGAGACGACGAAAAATCAAAAAGTTCAGTTGAGTATTTTTAACGACGCGGGCCAAGAGGCGGAAGCTTATACCAAGGTGGACGCGGTAAATGACGTGATTTATCAGATTCTGCATTTGCAAAAGGATCAGTTCCGTCAAATCGTGATGCTGCCGCAAGGAGAGTTTCGGACGTTCTTAAACGCCAACAGTACAGAAAAAGAGACTGTCTTACGTAGTTTATTTGGAACCAGTTTTTATCGCAATTTCACCGAAAGCTTAAAATTCCAAAAAATCGAATTGGAAAAAGCGGTAAGCGAGCTGACGACTCGAATCGATCAGCTATTCCAACAAGTCATCAGTGAAAAGGGCGCGACCTATGAAGAGTCGCTGAATCTGGCAAAAGAGTATTTGGTAAACGAAGAGCAGGCGCTGGTAAAAAGCCAAGCTGAATTAACTGAAAAGCAAACGCAGCAGAAAACCCTGCAGACTAAGGTCCAACAGGCACAAGAGCTTGCCGAAAACTTCCGTCAGGCACGGGAAACACAACAGCAGCTTCAACAGCTAGAGCAGCGTTTACCAGAGCAAAGCGAACGAAGACAACAACTTGCTCGTGGACAAAAGATCGAAAAATTACGTCCGACCTATGAACGTACCCGCGAGCTGGAAAAACGCCAAGAGCAGCAAACCCAGCAAGTTCATGAAAATCAACAAAAGTCAGAAAAATTAGAGCAGCAATATACGGAATGCCAGAAGAAGGCAGCCGATTTTGAAAAGGAAAGTGCTGATTGGCAAGCTAAGGAAAAAGAGCTGCAAAGCTTGGAATCCTTCTTACCATTAGTGAAGCAAAAAGAACAGCTGCTGAAGAAAAAAACGGAATTACTCGACCAGCAAACTCAGCAGCAAGCTCAATTAACCCAGATTAATCAGCAAGTAGCAGCCCGCGAGGAACAGAAAAAGGACCTAGAAGCCAAACAACAGGCTGAAAAAGATTGGCAAGATCGCCGTTATGAAGAGCTGCAGTTTCAACAGAAGATCACGCACCTAAAGGAACAGGACAAGCAGATTTTTGATCAGCAGGAAGAGGAAGAAGATCAGCAGGTCAAACTCGCTCAACTAGTAGAGAAGGCTAGCCGCACGAGCAATCAATTAACCAGCGAAACAGCGGACTATAAGAAGCTGAAAAGCCAATGGGCAGCAGCAGAGATCGCCCGATTGAGTATGGACTTACTGCCTGGCGAACCTTGCCCGGTCTGCGGTTCGAAGGAACACCCTGATCCAGCGCAGCACGCAGAATTATCAACAGATAATCTGGGACAATTGCAGGTTGCGCTTGAAACACAAGAAGCCCGAATCAAACAATTAGAACTGATTCGAGAACAAACCGAGGCCCGCTATGATGTAGCGATGAAGGCCTTTGATCAATTACAAGAAGAGCGATTATCGGCACAAGAATCCTTTGAAAAGCAGCTTCAAAGCTGTCAAACGGAATTTTCGGACTATTATCAGTTAAACGTTGAGGCTGAATTAACCGCGCTAAAAGAATTTCTTAACGAGCGTCAAGCTGAAACAACGCAGGCTTTGGCTGAAATAGCGGAAACCAATCAAGCATTGCAGCAGCTATCGACGGAGATGTTGAATGACCAAGCGAAAAAAGACGAGATCGAAGCAAGTCTAAACACAGTCAAAGCTGAACTGCAAACCTTGCAGGGCCGGCTTGCCAGTCTAGAAGAACAAACCGCTGATTGGCAGTTACCGACTTTAGAGGGCCGCATTACGGAGTTAACCGCAAGCTTAGATGCGTACCGAAAACAGCTGCAGGCACACGAAAAGCAGATGAAAGAAATCGAGCAGGAACGAATCCGACTGCAAGAAAATCAAAAGCTGCTGGCTGAACAACAAGCAGAAACCGCCGAAAATCTTGAAAAGTATCAGGGTCAGCTGCAAGAGCAATTGACTGAAGCAGGTTTAACGGTGGAAGAATTGGCAGCATCGCCAATCGATCTATCCGCATTAGAAAAGGCAATCACTTCCTTCGATCAAGAACTGGCAGTTTTAAGAGACCGCCAAAAACGCTTGATTGCAGTAATCAAGGAACAGCAAGAGCCGGAGCTAGAGCCTTTGAAGCAGCAGTTGGCAGATAAAGAAGCAGAAGTGACTCAATTTCAACAGCAGCATTATGCTAAGGAGAATCAATTGCAGCAGCAACGCGAGCTGATTGAAAAAATTGAAGCGCTACAGGAACAAAGCAAAGAACAATTGAATGAATTGAGTCAAATGATTCAGCTTTACCAAACGATGAACGGGGACAACCCGCAAAAGATTAGTTTGGAACGCTATGTTTTACAATGGTATTTAGCCGAAGTCTTGCAAAGCGCTAATCAGCAGCTGAATCAATTAACAAAGGGGCGTTATCATTTTGAATTAAAGCAAGAAACCGGACGCTCCAAAGGAAATACTGGTTTAGAGATCAATGTATACGATGACAATGCCGGAGCAACCCGCAGTTCCCATACCCTGTCAGGCGGCGAGAGCTTCATTGCCGCACTGTCCTTAGCCTTGGGATTAGCCGAAGTGATCCAGAATCAGGCCGGCGGAGTCACTATAGAGGCACTATTTATCGACGAAGGCTTCGGTTCTTTAGACGAAGAAGCGCTGGAAATGGCGATGGAAGCCTTGGAAGGCATCGAAAATGCGGGACGGATGATCGGCATTATCAGTCACGTGAGAGAATTGAAAGAACGTATCCCACAACAAATTATTGTGGAAACTAGCGGAACGGGACGCAGCAGTATTCGTTATCAGCTAGAAGGATGGAGTGAAGCGTAAATGAGATGGAGTATTCCAGAAAAAGTGATCGAACGCGGCAGAACTTACTTGAAAGAAGGAAGGGTCTTGTCTGTTGAGGCAGATCCGGCTCGGCGTGTTTGGCATGGTGAAGTATTAGGCAGCGAACTTTATCTGGTTGATTTAGATGGCAGTGGAAAAGAAAATGATATTTGTGCTTGTCCTTATTGGGAAGAACACGGTTATTGCAAGCACACAGTGGCAGTTGAATTATATTTGCGGGAAAAAGGACTTTCTCGTGTGATCAAGCCTGAAACTGTTTTGCCCAAGAAGATGGAAAGCAGTATTTCTTTTGCGGATCTATTGAACCAAGGCTTTTCGCGTTTAGCAAAAGAAGCAGAACCGTTGCAATCATTATTTGTTGATTTTGTAGTAGAAGCGCTCCCGACCAATCCTTATCATCCCGAGTTGGATGTTTTAGCCGTTTCATTGCGTATCGGCAGCAATCTGACCAAACGCAGTTATATCGTGAAGAATTTGTATGATTTTTTGCATGCTTATCAAACGGATTCTGCGTATACGGTCAACAAGCAGTACAAATTTCAAATCGAGGCTGGAGCCTTTGATCCGAAGTGTCGCGATTTGATCGAGGACCTTGTCGGTGTCAGTGAAACTTACCAATTATTAGGTAAAGCCGGATTGCAGGTCAAGGGCAAGCTGGACAAACGCTATCTTTTATTGCCAGTTCATCGGATACAAGAATTATTGGAAGCGATGGAAAAAACAGGCCACTTGAGTATCAACTTAGGCGAGAAAACCTATTCGGAAGTTCATGAAGGACAAGAACTACCCTTATCCTTCACTTTGGAAAAACGGGGAGAAAATGATTTTGGCCTAACGATTGAAGATGGCTTTACGAATTACTATAGCAACTATTTTTTAGGCTTTGTCGAAAATTCCTACTATTTAATGACACACGAGCAGCAGGACACGTATATCACCTTGAAGCAGTTGATGAAGCGGTTGAAAGAACCAGTGATTGCTTATGAACAGCGTCAGCTTTCACAATTGTTTACCGATGTTTTCCCTTATTTGCGGAAAATCGGACGTGTGATCGTATCGGATGATGTAGCAGAAATCATGAAGGAAGAACCACTGCGGGCGGTAGTGATTTTCCGAAAGATCAAAGGGATGGTCAAGGCCGAGGCAGAGTTTCACTATGGCAATGCCTACTTCTCTACAAATGAGGCTCATCAGCCTAAGCTGCCGAACAATGTCGAAATTTTACGAGATCGTAAAAAAGAAAAACAAATTTTGGATCTCTTTGACACGTACCGCTATCAAAAAATCGATACCGGCTTTGAAAAGAAGCTGCCAGTCAAAGACAATCTTTATTACTTTTTTAAAGTCGAAGTAGAAGAATTCAGACGCTATGCCGAAGTACGGATGGGCAAAAAACTGCGCCAGCTATTTTTAGACGGAGAAGAATTCCAACCAACCCTTGAAGTTAATCAAGAAGGCTCATGGCTGGATATCAAATTTGATGTCACAGGCATCAAGGATAATGAGATCGATCAAGTACTGAACAGCCTGCTGCGAAAAGATCGTTTCTACACCTTAGAAAATGGGGAAGTCCTCTCATTTGATTCAGAAGTCTTTCAGCAAACTAGCGAGATGATCAGCCAGCTGCGGGAAAAAATCAGCGCCAAAGACGGCTTGATTCGTTTGCCGAAAAGCCAAGGAATTATGCTGGAGCAGCGGCTAAAGGACAATCCGCAAGCGCAGTTCAGCGAAAGCTTCACTACGATGGTAGAAGATTTGACCCATCCCGAAGACTATCAGGCGGAGATGCCGGACAATCTTCAAGCCACATTGCGGCCTTATCAGGAGGCCGGCTTCCGCTGGTTGAAAATGTTGAGTGATTATGGCTTCGGCGGAATTTTAGCGGATGAGATGGGGCTTGGGAAAACGATCCAGGTCATCACCTTCTTATTAGCTGAAAAGGTACAACAGCCGATCAAAGCGGTGATCGTCACTCCTGCGAGTCTGGTCTATAACTGGCAGGCTGAGATCAAGAAATTTGCTCCAAGTCTGGAAGCTGTCGTTATTTCTGGAAATCGCAGCGAACGCGAGCAACTTCTTGCAGATGCTGGAGAAATCGTGATTACGTCTTATGCTAGCCTGCGACAAGACATTGATCTGCATGAAGAAATGGGTTATCAATACATGATCCTTGATGAAGCGCAGATGGTGAAAAATGCTTCAACTAAGACATCTAGTGCTCTAAGGAATTTATCGATTCCGCATCGTTTTGCATTAAGCGGTACTCCGATCGAAAATAATTTGGAAGAGCTGTGGTCACTGTTCCAAACAGTAATGCCGGGCTTTTTCCCGCCGATTGGACGTTTCCGTCAAATGGCCGTCTCAGAGATCGCCAAGATGATTCAGCCGTTTGTGTTGCGTCGCGATAAGGATACGGTCTTGCAGGAATTACCGGAACGAATCGAATCTAACGTTTTAAGCAGCTTAACGGAAGAACAAAAAACTGTTTACCTAGCGTATCTTAAACGAATGCGTCAAGAGGTCGATCAAATGGATTCTGCGACATTCCGGAAGCAGCGTGTGAGCATCTTAGCTGGACTGACTCGTTTGCGTCAAATCTGTGATGACCCGCGTCTCTTTATTGATGGCTACGAAGGCGGTTCAGGGAAATTGGAACAAGTAAAGGATTTGATTCATGCAGCGAAGGAAAACGGAAGACGCGTTCTGCTGTTCTCCCAATTCACCAGCATGCTGTCAATCATTGAAGAAGAATTTGCGGAAGAAGGAATTACCAGCTTCTACCTGCGAGGCAGTACGAAAGTCTCAGATCGTCTGAAAATGGTCGATGCCTTCAATGAAGGTGAAAAGGATGTCTTTTTGATTTCGCTGAAAGCCGGCGGAACAGGTCTAAACTTAACCGGAGCAGATACGGTCATTTTGTATGACTTGTGGTGGAATCCGGCAGTGGAGGAACAAGCAGCCGGACGAGCTCATCGAATCGGTCAGAAGAAGGTCGTCGAAGTTTGGCGTATGATTGCTGAAGGAACGATCGAGGAACGAATGAATCAACTACAGCAAGAAAAACGTGAACTGTTCCAAAAGGTTATCCAAGGAAATGAAGAACAAACAAGTAAACTTACGGAAGAAGATATTCGCTTGATCTTGAGTTTAGGCGAATAGAATCTCAAAGCAAAAAAAGTTTGCAGCGCTTAGCGTTGCAAACTTTTTTCGTTAGTCAGAGCAGTATTCAAATCAGTAAAACTAGTAATTTCTTTTTCAAAAAGCGCTGTTTGACCAGTTGGAATTTCTCTGGCCTGATGATTGAACCACCAGACGGTCCAGCCAGCGGCCTTAGCACCAACTACATCATTGTCAAAGCTGTCTCCAATATACAAAAGTGATTCGGCAGATAAATCTAACCGTTCTTCCATTAAATTGAAAATTCGCGGATCAGGTTTTTGAATCTGAACACCATCAGAGATCAAAATCTTTTCTGGTGCAATCCAACGCGTCAATTGCAGTGCCTCAAGCTTATCAGTCTGACGCTCCACGGGTCCATTCGTAATAATGCCCAGCGGAATCTCCTGCTGGACTAATGAGTCTAACGCGGTACTAATTTCGACAGGCAGTGTGATCGTCTGCAATGCTCGGTCATACGCTGTCTGAAACGCATCTAAGTCAGCATCGGCTGGGGCAAAATCAAAGTCTGCCAATGCTAGCCGAATTCGCTCGTAGCGCATTTTCTCCAAAGACCATTCACCAGTGATCGATTTCATGTAGTGGAAATCGCTATAGTAGCGAAAACGAATGAATAATGCGTTCATCTTATCAGCTGGAAAGGTTGGAAAGAGTGTGTTGATTGCGGCTGCAAAGGGGGCTTGCTGTTCATATAGGGTGTCATCTAAATCAAATACAATTCCTTGGATCATCGGCTCACTCCTAAATTATGGATGGATTCATTATACCAAAAAAGATAATTTTTTATCTGCAATGAGCAAAATAATAGCATATTTAGATAATTCTTGTTATGTTATCCTAACGTTGTCTCTTATACACATCT
>NZ_NGLG01000001.1:409880-415263 GCF_002140655.1 Enterococcus sp. 3H8_DIV0648
CACAAAAAAACTTCAAATTTTTTATAGAATACACATGCGTACTAGTACAGTTTTTACGATTGTTATAACACTGTGTAAAATGAGAGTTAAGCCACGGTTCTCTCATCTTAACAAGTCAGTATTGTCGTGACACCTTCTATTGCGTCGGAATAAATTAAATAACATTAATATTTGTAAAGAAATTGTGGAGCTCCTCTTTTTTTTGTTACCTTTTTTTTGTATAATAGAAACAGATAGCAGGAAGCTAGTTTTACCTGTTACAAAATTTGAGAGTCAAGAAAAGGAGTGATATGCATGTTAACACTATATACTTCCCCTAGTTGTACATCATGTCGGAAAGCACGTGCTTGGCTACAGGAACATGAGATTCCTTATGTTGAACGAAATATCTTTTCTGAGCCATTGAACATTGATGAGTTGAAGGCCATTTTACAAATGACTGAGGACGGAACTGAAGAGATTATTTCTACTCGTTCGAAAGTTTTCCAAAAGTTGAACATGGATTTAGATGAATTGTCACTGAAAGAATTGTTGGACTTAGTGAAAGAAAACCCTGGATTGTTGCGTCGTCCGATCATGATCGACGAGAAACGTCTGCAAGTTGGTTTTAATGAAGATGAAATTCGTCGCTTTTTACCTCGTGACGTTCGCCAATATGAATTACGCCAAGCCCAATTAATGGCTGGATTATAGAATAAGTACCCCGCTTACGCGGGGTATTTTTTTGTTATGGAAGTTTAAACTGTGATAATTCTTTATTCAATGAGTCAAAATTTTTCTTAAAATGAAAGCCTCGCATTCCAGTTTCTTCGGCTGCTAGAATATTTGCTGCATTATCGTCAATAAAGTAGCATTCGGCCGGATTCAATCGAAAATGGCTATAAAAAGCGCGAAAAATCTCATGTTCGGGCTTAGCAAGCTTCCAATCTGAGGAGATAAAGATACCGTCGAAAGAGTGATGATTAGGTACTTTGTCTTCATATAAGTAATAATCTTGAGGCGCATTAGAAAGAATATAAAGGTTGAAGCCTTTTTCCTTCAGGTGTTGTGGCAGCTCAGCCATTTGCGGCAGAGGATGCAAATCATTGTACCAAGTTGCCAGTAAATCATCAGCGATCATATGCAAATCTTCCGGCAGGCGAGCTTTTACGGCCAAGGCCAGCTCATCTCTGGTCATCGTACCTTTATCAAAGCGCAGCCAATCTACTGAACCAAAAATTTCCGATCTAAGCAGTTCCTGCTGCTGGTCATTTACGTTTTTTTCACGAACAAAGCGCACGGGATCAAAATCGACTAAAACGTTACCTAAATCAAACACAATATTCTTGATCATCAAAAAACCTCCTTAAGTCAAATTATACTTTAGTCTATCACTCAAACAAGAGGGCGTTCATTTTATTTATACATAAACAAGATATGATGGACGGTAAGTTCGCCTCTTCAAAGGAGAAAAAAAGAGCTTGATTCTTCGGTTAGAGGGCAAGGTTGTCTGCATTGTTTATAGGAATTTAATAAAATTCGTCGGCTTTCTTTACTTTTAAACGGAATCAGTTACAATGAACATATAATCTATCTTTAAAGTGAGGTGTGCCAAGATGGAGATGGAACACATCAATGAGAATACGATCCGCGTCATCATCGAGAATGAAGATCTAGCTGAACGGGGAATTACTTTTTTAGATCTGCTGGGAAATCATCGGGAAATCGAATCTTTCTTCTATAGTATTTTAGAGGAAGTCGATATTGAAGATGAGTTCAAGAGCAGTGAGGCTGTCACTTTCCAAGTACTTCCAAAAAATGACGGGTTGGAATTATTTATTAGTAAGAACCTGACGCCTGAGGATATCAATAAAATGAACAACTCAACAGATTTTGAAACCAATGATTTCGATCAATTGATTCGTCAGCAGATTTTAGCTAATTCTGAGAATCTGGAAGATGATGGAAAAGTAAATCGCTTAAGAGTTTTTCAATTAAATAGTTTTGAAGACATGATTGAATTAGCGAGCTATCACTTTTTAGATGAAGCCTGGTGTGATTTATACCTATTGGATGAGACATATTATTTACAAGTTTATTTTGACCCTGAGGTTTTCGGTGAGTTTGGCTTAGCCGACGTCATCGCTGAAATTTTAGAATATGCTCAAGATTCCGCTGTTTCTACAGAAATGTTGGAAGAGTATGGAAAGCTTCTGATGCATCGTGATGCAATCGAAATTACGCGTGCTCATTTTAATTAGCGTGTTCAATACCACCGTTCGTTGGAATGGTGGTATTTTTTTGCCTTGCGGGGCTTATTCAATAAATATTAAGCAAATTGCGTATTTTCTTTCGAGGTGAGGAAAATGCTGTTTGCTTATACAAACAAAAAAGAAATGATCAGCGCTTCTGAGGTCAATAACGATGAGAACTATTTTTGTCCAGATTGCGGCGAGCAACTGATCAGAAAAGCGGGGAAAATAAAAATTCCCCATTTTGCACATAGCACCAATGGTAATTGTTTTGGCTTAAGTGAAGGAGAGACACCGGAGCATCTTCAACTAAAGCAACTTATTTTCAAATGGGGAAATCAATTTGAAGGAGACTGGAAAATGGAAGCTCCTCTGCCAGACTTAGCGCAGCGACCGGATCTACTGCATGATCGGTTAGCAGTAGAGATTCAGTGTTCATCCATCAAGGGAGGACGACTAGCTGAACGAATAGCAGGTTATTCTCAGCAGAATTATCAAGACTGGTGGCTGCTAGGAAAGAAATTATGGCCCACAGAAAAAATCACTCAGCTGCAAAAACAATTTTGCTCCTTTGATAAGGAGAAAGGAATTCACCTGTGGCTATTGGAAAGTGAACAGATACGTTTGCTTTATCACATCCACGAACTTGATCGCTTGGTTTATTGTGAAGAACGCTGGTCTAGGGGGTCTCTGCCGTTGAGTGAGATTCTCAAAACATCCGTAACTAAACGACCGCCCCATCTTTTTCCTACTATAGAAAGTGTGAATGAACGCAAACTATCCCTGAGTCTTAAACTCGTCCAAAGCAATCGTAAAATCCGCGGCCTGCAGCATTACTTTTATCAAGAACGGAGACATCTGCTGTACTTGCCGGATTGGATGTATTTTCCAAGTCGTTATTTCTTTTTCTATCAAGAGGATTTATTGGTTTTTCGTTATTTGTTTCAAAAAGAGGCGAAAAATGCTTCATTGATTTTTGAGAAATTCTTGGACTACCGAGCAGCAAATCAGCGAGAATGGTTTTTCCATCGAATTGATCAGCGAGAAATATTGGAGCGGCTTTACCTTGAAGCGATCTTTTGTCAAAGAAAGGCTAAAGTTTCGTCAGCCTAACAGTTTTTGAAAATACTTTTTGCTAATTTATGGTAAGATTGAGGATGATTAATAGATGAGCAGTCATTTTTTCTTTCTATTTTTTAAATGAGCTAGATATGGATCATTTGTGTAGAAAGAGAAATACCTCAAAACAAGTTAGGAGTGTTTTTATGAGTGAACCAAAGCAATTGCCAAAACGGCAGGAAGTACCCACTGAACTGACTTGGGACTTAACTAAAATTTTTACTGATGACGCTGCCTTTGAAGAAAAATTTCAAGCTTTATCTGCCGAATTAACTGAAGTGGATAAAATCAAAGGAAGTTTAGGCCGAGGCGCAGCAGAATTTTTAACGGCGATCGAATATGTTTTAGATATTTATCGCAAAGCGGAAGTCATTTACGTCTATGCCCATTTGAAAAATGATGAAGATACCGCAAATACAACGAATCAAGCACTATATGCACGTGCATCCAGCTTGATTGCACAGGTCAGCGAGGCTGTTAGCTGGTTTGAACCAGAAATGCTGCAGCTTTCAGATGATGAGATTTGGGCGTTTTTCGAGACAGAGCCGAAACTAGAATTGTATCGTCATTTCGTTGAACAGATCATTTCTGAAAGAGCGCACGTTTTACCGGCTGAACAAGAAGCGTTATTGGCTGGAGCAAGTGAAATTTTCGGAAGCTCTGCTGACACCTTTTCAGTCATGAACAACGCGGATCTGAAATTCCCAGTAGTAAAAAATGAAGCTGGAGAAGATGTTCAATTAACCCATGGCATCTACGGACAATTATTGGAAAGTACGGATCGAAATGTTCGAGAGCAAGCTTTCAAGGCTTTGTACTCTGTCTATCATCAGTTCCGAAATACATTTGCTTCCACATTAAGTACTCATATCAAGAGTCATAACTATAAGGCCAAAATTCGCGGCTATGCATCCGCACGGGCAGCTGCCTTGAGCGGAAACCATATTCCAGAAGATGTTTATGAAACATTGACTTTAGTAGTCAACCAATATTTACCGCTGCTGCATCGTTACGTGGAATTACGTAAAGAATTATTAGGCCTAAATGAATTGCATATGTATGATCTTTATACACCGCTGTTGGCAGAAGCGCCAGTTAAATTCACCTACGAAGAAGCACAAGCTAAAGCGTTGGAAGCATTGAAGCCATTAGGCGAAGAATATTTAGACGTTGTGAAAAAAGCTTTTGCCGAACGCTGGATCGATGTAGTAGAGAATCAGGGCAAGCGCAGTGGCGCTTATTCTTCTGGTGCTTATGACACGCAGCCATATATTTTACTGAACTGGCATGATCGCCTAGATGAGCTTTATACGTTGGTTCATGAAATGGGACACAGTGTTCACAGCTACTTTACTCGTCATACGCAGCCCTATGTTTACGGTGATTATTCGATCTTTTTAGCAGAGATTGCTTCGACGACGAACGAAAATCTTTTAACCAGCTACTTACTGGAAACTGAAAAAGATCCTAAGATTCGCGCATACATCATCAATCATTTTCTTGATGGCTTCAAGGGGACGATTTTCCGTCAAACACAATTTGCTGAGTTTGAACATTTCATTCATACAGAAGATGCCGCAGGAAATCCATTGACGAGCGAACACTTAAGCAAGTTTTATGGCGAGCTGAATGCGAAGTATTACGGACCAATCGTGATTAACGATGAAGAAATCAAAGATGAGTGGTCAAGAATTCCGCATTTCTACTATAATTACTATGTTTATCAATACGCGACCGGCTTCTCAGCAGCGAGCGCTTTAGCAAAACGGATCGTTGAGGGAGAACCAGATGCATTAGAAAAATATCTAGCTTACTTGAAATCCGGCAGCAGTGATTATCCGATTGAAGTCATGAAGAAGGCCGGAGTTGATATGACGCAACCGACGTATATTGAAGACGCGATGGAGATTTTCGCTTTACGTTTAGATGAGTTGGAACAATTGGTCGAAGATTTAAAAGCTTAATTAATGAAAAGACAGGAGCTAAGGCTGCTGTCTTTTTTTTGCTCAATAACGAGAGCAAAAATCATAAGA
>NZ_NGLG01000001.1:415589-432202 GCF_002140655.1 Enterococcus sp. 3H8_DIV0648
GTAGAGGGGGTGGATCATAATGACTAAACCAAATAAAAGGGACAAAATTGATTTGTTCTTAAAATTATCAATTGCTGTCATGTTTATTACCGGTTTTTTGATTTTTATGTATCCATTCGTAGTTGATTCGATCAATAATTACGTCGATCAGCAGCGTCTCGAGGAAGTCCAAGAAAAAATGGAGGCCCGCTCTGAGGCGGATAAGAAAAAACGACTCGAAAAGCTTGAAAAGGAAAATAAAAAATTAAAAACAATTATTCCGGGGGCTGGAAGTTTTGATGATCCTTTCGAATCTTCTTTGCGAGGGACGAAAAGTCCTAAAAAGGAGTATTACGAAAAACATATGATCGGCGCGGTCTTCATCCCTAAAATAAAGGTCAGTTTGCCTGTCTACGATGAAACGAATGATTTTTTACTGGATAAAGGAGCGACTGTTCTGCAAGGCACCTCTTTTCCGGTAGGTGGAAAAGGGACGCACTCAGTAATTACTGGTCATACCGGGTTGCCAGAGAAGAAGCTTTTTACTGATTTAGAGCTGCTCAAAAAGAAAGATAGATTTTTCTTACATATAGAAGGAAAAAAATTAGCTTATCAGGTAGATCGCATTAAGATCGTGGAACCTGATAAGTTTGATGCGCTTAAAATTGAATTAGATCGTGATTTAGTGACATTGCTGACTTGTACGCCGTATGGGGTAAACAGTCATCGTTTGCTAGTCACTGGTCACCGGGTCGCTTATCCTGTAGAGGCAGCGAAGAAAATCAAAGAAACCGAAAAATATCATCGTCGACGTGTGTACTATCTAGTTGCCGGCTGTCTATTCTTCGCACTGATTTTTGGTTACTTCGTGTGGCGCAAGATCATTCTTTATCAATCGAAGAAGCGCGATTACAATTTTGTCTTCTATCTATATGAAAATGGTGAGCCGTTGCCGGGAGTACGTGCACTACTTACTCAAAAAAGAGATGTGGTACGGATTGACGGCAAACTAGTTCATACAGTTAGTGATGCTTATGGGAAAATTGAGTTCAAACAAATCCCCGGCGGTGTTTATCGTGTGGAAACTGAAAACGGATTGAGTGTAAAAGGCAAAGTATGGCGGCTGAAAGATCGAAAATTCAAGATTCTTAAACGCCGCGGCTACAAGAATATCAAACAAAAGATTAAGCATTTTATTATTGAAAGTAAGGTGAACTAGTGTGAAGAGGTCGCCTAAACCAAGAAGTGCCAAACGACAAATGATCAGCAAGATTTTTATGATCTTAGTCTTTTTGGCCGGGGTACTTGTCATGATGTATCCTTTTTATATCAATGCGGTCAATGACTTTGTTGATCAAAAAAGAATGGAGGAAGTTCAAGAGCAAAATAAACGACAAAATAAAGAACAAGTCCGTAAAGCAAAGGAACGAATGAAAAAGCGCAACGAAGAATTGAAAAAAAATGGTCTAGTACCAAAGGCGCCTAAGTTCACGAACGATAATGAGCGTAAGATCGTCAGTGATGACTATATCCGCAAACATTTGATCGGAGCTATCAGTATTCCGACGATCGAAGTCACACTGCCGCTATTTGATACAACCAATGAAAAGCTTTTACAAGAAGGGGCGACGGTTTTACAAGGCACATCTTTTCCAACCGGAGGAATCAATACTCACTCAGTTATTTCTGCCCATAGCGGTCTGCCTGAGAAAAAGCTTTTTACTGATTTAGAGGATGTAAAAAAAGGTGAGATCTTTGTGATAACGTTGTTTGAGAAAAAATTGGCTTACGAAGTGGAAAAGATCGATGTAGTCGAACCTCGAGATACCTCAGTGATTAATATTGAGTCTGGCCGCGACATTGTTACTTTATTGACTTGTACTCCATACATGATCAATAGTCATCGCTTATTAGTGACCGGACACCGAGTGCCATACACAGAAGATATGGCAAAGGCAATCAAAAAGGCGGACGATTCGCGTAAATTAAAAGAGATGTTGATCCTAGTCGGGGTTGTTCTAGCCGTATTGCTTTTACTATTTGGAATTTATCGTGCGATTCACACGTATCTTTTGAGAAAGCGTCTGTTCAATCTAAATATTCTAAGAACCGACCAAGCGGGAAATGCTATAGCAGGAAGAGAAATAGCCATGTACACTAAAAATGGCAAACAGCCAGTTCAACGAAAAGGCATTCCATTAATGGCAGTGACGGATGAAGAAGGTCGAGCACGTTTCGAGAATATTCCCGGCGGTGTTTACTGTATCAAAGATAGTGAAGAACTTGGCTTTAAAGTCGGCATTAAGAAATTGCGTCAAGATAAAATAAATCTCTATTTAACCAAACAGCAGAAAGCTTACATCTTTACGAAGGATAATGCTGTTCAAATCAAAAAATAAAGCGTCATTGCCGTGAGGCAATGACGCTTTATTAGATTAGCGACAAGTGATTATCCATATCTGATTGTCTGATCGGAGTATTTTTACTTTGCGATTCTAAGAATGCTATCAAGGATTCTTTAGTATTATATGTATCTAAAATGTGATGGATCGTTTCACAGCCTTCAATCCGAATGCCAGCGTCACAATCACTGCCATAGTTATAAATCACAGCGGAAGGATGTGAAGTAATCTCCATTTCATGGGCGATCTGCTGATCGGTTAGAAAGGCTTCTTGGACAAATGCCGATTGACGGTCTTCCAGGAACATTTCTAAATCACCGCCAACTTTGGTAAAGAGCTGGATCGCCAGTTTCTTTGAATAAGGCTGCTTTTGTTCGCCAACCGTTTCTTGTAGTTCGACTAAAAAATCACGCCCGCGTTTTTTACCTTGGAGATGAGCGGCCTTAACGTCTAACGCTGCTGAATGAATCTCCTGAGATAATTCTGTTCGTAATTCAATGTCTTTTTCGGAGGCGCCGATTCTCTGCATGAATTCCGAGACGGTTTTTAGATTCATGATGGGAACCAAACGTAATTGAATTTTCATGTCATACTCTTTGATCAAATCAATGATCCGTCGCTCGATCGATAAACATTTTTGCCCAATCGGGTTAACAAACAAATAAATCTCGATCATTGGAGCCCCTCCATTTCTTTATTTCGCTCTTGCTGTTCAGTTACAGCGCGGGCGATTTTATTTTGTGTTTTTCGGTAAGGTAAATCGAATTTCTTTAACAGTTGGTTAAAATCTTCTTCTCCATAACTAGAATCACTGACCTCTAATTCCAATTCAAAGTCATGCTGCTGTCCATACCAACTTTCATCTAATGCAAGTTTTCCTTCTGGAATTGTAAATTCTGCACGTTTTGTGATTAGTTTCCCAATTAGGGACAAGTCTAATAATGAAATATTTAATTGTTTCAGGCGGGCTAAAATTTCAGCAGCTCCTGAAGCGAACTGTTTTTTATCTAGAGCCTGTTCTACTTCAGTAATCGTGAGCGCATCGGTGACCTCTAATAGACCAACTGATTGCGGGATTTTTAGAGTCGCTTCCGCTTTAGTGTCAAAACGGCGTATTCTAAGGCCCATGCCATATTTCTTTAATTGAAAATCCGCTGTATCGAAGTAAAGATTTGTTTGTATTACAAATTGGTCATCCGTAATATTGTAGTAACGTAACAATTCTTCATACTCATTTTGTATCAGCATGCTCTTGAATTCGATTTCAATTTCTTCGCTCAATCTTATTCTACCTCTGATTCTAGAAATTTCCTAATATAAGACATCCTCACATAGAATAACCTAGATAGTCAAACAATTAGAGCTAATTCCATAAAAATGTTAGTATTTTGTAATATTTGTTAAGCATCAAAAATATGATAATTCTTTCTGTGGAGGGTTTGTGATAAGATAAGAAAGAATGGAAAAATGAAGCGAGGGATATGCGATGGAGAGAGACTGGGATTCATTTCTTGCTCCTTATGAATTAGCAGTAGCAGAGTTAAAGATAAAATTACGGGGATTACGTAAGCAGTACCGTACGAGCGGGGATCACGTGCCGATCGAGTTTGTAACCGGTCGAGTTAAACCAGTAGAAAGCATCCTTAATAAAGCAGAGCTGCGAGGGATTCCGCTAGACCGTTTAGAAGATGAAATGTCCGACATGGCAGGAATGCGCATCATGTGTCAATTTGTTGAAGACATTCCTTTGGTCGTGGAAATTTTGCGGCGCAGAAATGATATGAAGATCATTCAAGAGCGAGATTAC
Organism: Enterococcus sp. 3H8_DIV0648; assembly: GCF_002140655.1. NCBI lineage: Bacteria > Bacillati > Bacillota > Bacilli > Lactobacillales > Enterococcaceae > Enterococcus > Enterococcus sp. 3H8_DIV0648. The sequence continues at coordinate 419,778 of NZ_NGLG01000001.1, forward strand.
ATAACAAATCGAAAAGCCAGCGGGTATCGTTCTTATCATTTAGTCATCGAATATCCGGTGCAAATGTTAGAAGGCGAAAAGAAGCTTTTAGCAGAGATTCAAATTCGGACCCTATCAATGAATTTTTGGGCAACGATCGAACATTCAATGAATTACAAATATGAAGGACAAATACCTGAAAATATCCAGAAGCGGTTATTCCGTGCTGCCGAAGCGGCTTATCAATTAGATGAGGAAATGTCCAGCATTCGTGGTGAGATTCAAGAAGCGCAGCATGTATTTAATCGTAAGGAACAAAAAAAGGAAGTGGGACAACGTGGGACTACGGATCGGAATCATTCATAATCAAGAAGAAAAATCAATTCGAGTATTGCAACGCTTACGTGGTTTATTGGCGGATAAGGATGATTTAGAAATCGTGGAGCGTGATCCAGAATTAGTGATCACGATCGGCGGCGACGGCACACTGCTATCGGCATTTCATCGGTATAATCATCGTTTGGATGAAGTTCGTTTTCTCGGAGTCCATACGGGACATCTGGGATTTTACACTGATTGGCGCGACTATGAGCTTCCTGAATTGGTAAACAGTTTAAGCGCTGAGCAGGGAAAGAGTGTCAGTTATCCTCTTTTGGATGTTGTTTTGACAACGACAGATGGGGAACAAAAGCACTTTTTGGCATTAAATGAGTCTACGATTCGTAAAGGCAGCCGCACGATGGTGGCGGATGTCTACATCAAAGAAGAATTATTTGAACGGTTTCGTGGCGACGGCTTAGCTATCTCCACGCCTACAGGTTCAACGGCTTATAATAAAAGTGTCGGCGGCGCGGTGGTTCATCCAAGTATCAATGCGATGCAATTATCGGAAATTGCTTCATTGAATAATCGTGTTTTTCGGACGTTAGGCTCTCCAAGTATTATCGGCTCCCACGAATGGATCGATGTGCGGCTGAAAAGCAGTGAACAACATTTAATTACGATCGATCAGCTTGATATCAATCGCAAAGGTATCACGTCGATCAAATATAAAATTGCCGAGGAACGAATTCATTTCGCTTCTTATCGACATATGCATTTTTGGCATCGGGTTAAGGATGCCTTTATTCGAGAGGATTAATCTTGTGGAATTTAAATGGACTTATCAAGAGCAAACCAGCTCGCTTGTACGAACTTTTTTAAAGCACCAAGGAATCTCAAAAAAATTACTAGCTAAAATTAAATTTCACGGTGGAAAAATTTTAGTAAATGAGACTGAACAAAACGTCTTGTTTTCTTTAAAAGCCCATGATATTGTAACTGTTGTGATTCCAGACGAGGAACCGCATGAAACCTTATTGGCTGATGAAATTCCGATTGACATCGTTTTTGAGGATGAACATTTATTGGTCGTCAATAAGCCGGCGGGGATTGCTTCGATTCCAGCTCAATATCATCCGCGCGGAACGATGGCGAACCGCGTCAAGGCCTATTATGTAGCCCAAAATTATGCCAATCAAGTTGTTCATGTCGTTACACGTTTGGATCGAGATACGTCAGGGTTGATGCTGTTTGCAAAACACGGCTTTGCCCATGCGAAGCTGGATCAAGGATTGCAACAAAAGCAGTTTGTCAAAAAATACCAGGCATTGGTTTCAGGTGAAGTTGATACCCTGCAATCACACGGAAACATAATACTGCCGATCGGACGTGATTTATCTTCATTATTGAAGCGTCAGGTCATTGAAACGGGGCAAAAAGCCGAAACAGAATACTGGGTAAAAAAACGAAATCAAGAATGTGCTTTAGTCGATATCCAGCTGCATACAGGTCGAACCCATCAAATTCGAGTCCATTTTTCAGCAATCGGCTGCCCATTGCTAGGCGACGACCTTTATGAAGGCGCGATGGATTTAGGTATTGAGCGACAAGCCTTACATTGCTACTCCTTAACTTTTCCCCATCCATTCAGCAGCGAGACGATGCATTTTGAATTACCATTAGCGGATGACATGGCGGCAATAGCAGAAGCAATTTAGATAGGACTACTAAAAAAGCAGAATGATATCCGAACCGAAAAATTAATACATAAATATGAGGTAGGTGAGATTGATGGATGAGAACCAAGAAGAGCTTGAAATACATTTCCAACAATTACGGGAGGAACTAGGTCAGAATGATATACAGGCGTTTCGTGATCATTTCCTGGAAATGCATTTTTATGATCAGGGGCAATTTTATCAATCTTTGAATCAAGAAGAACGACAACTCGTTTATTCTTATTTATCTCCTAAAGAATTAGCTGACATGTTTGACGTTATTGAAGAAGACGATGAACATATGGACGAATATCTGAATGAGATGCGCCCGCAATATGCGGCGGATATGTTATCTGAAATGTATACCGATAACGCGGTGGATTTACTGAACGAGTTAGATAAGAAGCCGGTAGCAAAATATTTAAGCTTGATGGATTCTGAGCATGCGAATGAAATTCGAGATTTGCTTCATTATGAAGATGACACAGCCGGGTCATTAATGACAACGGAGTATGTTTCGATCGTTGCAAATCAAACTGTTCGCTCTGCCATGTACGTTTTGAAAAAAGAAGCCCAAATTGCCGAGACAATCTATTATACTTATGTGGTGAACGATGACAATCAGCTAGTTGGGGTTATTTCGCTGCGTGATTTGATCGTCAATGATGATGATACAATGGTTTCAGATGTAATGAGTGAACGGATGATCTCTGTTCACGTTGGGGATGATCAAGAAGATGTGGCGCAGACCTTCCGTGATTATGATTTCCTTGCTTTGCCGGTTACAGATTATGATGACCATTTGTTGGGGATCGTGACAGTTGATGATATCATTGATGTAATCGATGATGAAGCGGCTAGTGACTACTCTGGTTTGGCGGGGGTCAATGTCGAAGAGGTCAATGAGAATCCCGTCAAAGCTGCTTCGCGGCGGTTGCCTTGGCTGATCACGTTGCTTTTTTTAGGAATGACAACAGCAACATTGATTAATCATTACGAAGAATTAGTCAGCAAAGCCAGTATCTTAGCAGTCTTTATTTCATTGATCACTGGGACTGCCGGTAATGCCGGCACACAGTCTTTAGCCGTAGCAGTAAGAAGGTTAGCCGTTTCAGATGACAATGAAAAGAATTTCGGGAAACTGATTATCGGTGAAGTGTTGACTGGACTGGTAACGGGACTTGTAACTGGAGTGACGATTTTCTTCATTGTCGGTATTTGGAAGCATAATTTTATTTTAGGCTTTGTTATTGGTGCGGCCATGATGGCGGCAATCACAGTAGCGAATTTAGCCGGAAGTTTTATTCCCATGCTGATGGAAAAGTTAGGCTTTGATCCGGCTGTTGCCAGCGGCCCGTTTATTACCACCCTGAGTGATTTGACCAGTGTATTGATTTATTTCAATATTGCTAGTCTCTTTATGGAACGATTTATTGGTCAATGATTAATGCTTTAAAAGACATACGCTGAAAGTAGTGAGAAAATTTTGAAAAAAGCTTATGCCGTTATTATCCGCAATGGACTGATTCTGTTAGTCCGGCGGCAGGGAATGCCTGTATGGGATTTGCCTGGAGGAGAACTCCTCCCAAATGAGAATGAACGAGATGGAATGCAGCGTCTGATCAAAGAGCTGCTTTCTTTCGACAGTAAAGTAGAGGATCTAATAGGAATTTATACAAAAGAGTATCATGATGAAGAGATCACGTACGTCTATAAGGTCCAAGAAACGGTTTCGCAAAGTAAGATGGAATCGCATGAGTATGTGGCGTTCAATTTTTTTGATCTCCAAAATTTACCACTGAATGTTTTTCCTGATCGACTTCGTCAGATTAAGGATTATAAGACCGGGCGGTATCCAGTTCGCTTGCGATTAAAAGAAAACAGGTGGCTATTCAAAATAAAAACCTTCATCAAAGAAAAAAGAAAATGATTCGCAGTGATCGCGAATCATTTTCTTTTTTGTCTATGCTGGCCTAGCGGAGAAGGAGACGTTCAAAAAAGATGGTTAAAATTGAACAACTTTTGTGCCATGAACTTCGGTGATGCCTAAACGCTCAGCTATTCTTTCTGCATTTTCTGCATTGATTCCGCCGCCAGGCAAGATAATGATCCGACCAGCTGCGTAATCGATTAATTCTTTTAGATGAGGCAGATTTTCTTCGATGGAAGTCGATAAAGGACCACCATGAGTCAAGATCCGATCAATCCCTAATTTTACGAACCAATCAATTGTTTTGAACTGCTCCTCTTTCGAGAGTTCATCAAAGGCCATATGAAAAGTCGTCAGTAAGCCTTCACTGTTGCCGACTAACATTTCTATGGCTTCTTCATCTACTTCGTTGTTTTCGGTCAAACAACCAAAGACCACACCATCAGTTCCAGCATTTTTCGCATGGATCAAATCATTCTCCATGATCTTTAATTCAATATCATTGTAAACAAAATTTCCGCCTCGTGGACGAATCATTGTCATAATCGGTACATGTTTTTCACCGGCGTAAGCCAAAGCTTCTTCGATCACACCTATACTAGGGGTTGTTCCGCCAGCAGCTAAGTTATCACATAGTTCGATCCGACCAGCACCTGCTTGGATTGCTTTTGGGATGTCGGTGTAATTTTCTGCGCAAAATTCTTTAATCAAGATTGTATCCTCCAATTTTGTCCTAATGTTTGAAAAAAAAGTCTAAGATGCTGTTTCTTTATCAGCATAACGATTTTACCGGATACAGTAATATTCGTCCTGATGAAGTGACATCTCGCGTATAGTTTAGCACATCTCAACGATAGTAGGAATAGAAGAACTATGCTATGATAGATTAGCGAAAAGGAGTGGAAAGATGCTTAAAAAAATTGATCGGGGAGCTTTATTTTTGGCCGAGCAGCATAAGTTGTTTCGTTGTCCAAAATGTCACCGAGAAATGACACTGCAAGATAAAAGTTTGACCTGTGTGAATGGACACCGCTTTGATTTAGCGAAAAAAGGAACACTATACTTTTTAGATCATCAAATCAAAACGGAATATGATAATGAGATGTTTGAACCGCGAGGAAGAATGATCCGCTCTGGGATGTATCAGCCGGTGATAGAAAAAATTTCACAATTGATGCAAACGGGGAACCTTTTGGATGTTGGTTGCGGAGAAGGAAGCTTTTTGCAGCAGGTAACTCAGCAAAAAGAAAATCCTGTATCAATTGGTTTTGATATTGCTAAGGAAGGGATCTATCTGGCGAGCAATCAGCCGATCGAAGCCTTTTGGTGTGTCGCTGATTTGACGAACCTGCCTTTTGCTGATGATTCTTTTGATACGATTCTAAACATTTTTTCGCCTTCACAGTATCGTGAATTCAAGCGTGTGTTGAAGCCAGACGGCTGTGTAATCAAAATTGTTCCTCAATCGGGCTATCTGCAAGAATTACGAGCAGTCTATCATCCTGATGGTGAGGCTTATTCGAATGAGGCAGTTATTCAACGTTTCACGAAGGAGCTTACACTCGATCATCGCGAGCGAGTGACGTATGAGTTTGAAATACCAGCAGAAAATCGTTTAGATCTTTTGGAGATGTCACCATTGGAATGGAAGGTCTCAGCGGATATAAAGAAGAAGTTAGCTGAGAATCCTCTGAGGAAAATAACTATTGATATCGAAATATTAAAAGGTCATTAGAGAAATCGTTTTCATTCAAATTACTGAAAAGAGAAGGTTGCATTTGTGACTTCGTGATGTTATAGTACAAACAAGTTGTTTTTCATTGGTTTTTATCAGGTTCCTGTTCTGATAAAAGTTAGTGAAAAGTGCTTCACTAACGTAGCGACTCGCCGTGCTTGACACCGAGTTGGTACGTTTTTTTTGTTAAAAAATATATATTGAGATAAGAACGAGGGGAAACTATCATGACAAACCATATCGTATTATTTGAACCGCAAATTCCGGCGAACACGGGCAATATTGCCCGAACGTGTGCGGCAACCAATTCACCGCTGCATTTGATTGAGCCCTTAGGTTTTTCTACTGATGATAAGCATTTGAAGCGAGCAGGCTTAGATTATTGGAATGATGTGAATATCACATACCATGAAAATTTGGCCGCATTTTTAGATTATTTGGGCGATCAGCCATTACATTTGATCACAAAATTTGCTAATGCCACGTATTCTGAGATTGATTATACAGATGATGCGGACCATTTCTTTATGTTTGGAAAAGAAACAACGGGCTTGCCAGAAGAATTTATGCGGGAAAATGAGGAAAAATGTTTGCGTATCCCAATGAACGACGAGCACGTTCGTTCATTGAATCTTTCTAACACGGTGGCTTTAGTTGTGTATGAAGCATTGCGCCAACAAAATTTTCCTAATTTGGAATTGACGCATCACTACGAACACGATAAGTTAGACTAGATAATAAGTAGTTGGAAAGGGATTTTTATGAAACTTTATTTTACTCGTCACGGAAAAACTCGGTGGAATCAAGAGAAACGTTTCCAAGGGATGATGGGAGACTCTCCTTTGCTGCCTGAAAGTTTAGAAGCAATCAAAGCACTAGGAAAAGAATTGAAGGATGTTCCATTTGAAAAAATTTATACCAGTACATTGAAGCGTGCTTACTTAACGGCGGAAGGTATCAACAAGCAATTAACCCACCCGACTGAAATAATTCGTTCAGAAGACTTGCGAGAACTTGGCTTAGGAACTTTAGAAGGACAGTTAATTCCTGTAATTCAAGAACGTTATCCCAAAGACATGGTTAATTTACGCCATCATTTAGAATTATATGATCCAACTCCATTTGAAGGAGAGAAGATCGAAGACATGCTGAAACGAATCAATGATTTAGTTGAAAAGGCAGTGGCTGAAGCTAAAGAAGGTCCGCTTCTTTTTGTCGGTCATGGGGCGGCCTTAACAGCAGCTATCCAAGCCTTAACAGGAAAACCCTTGAGTGAGTTAAGAGAAATGGGCGGTTTATTTAACAATAGCTTGACGATCTTAGAGGCAGACAGCAGCAAACCACCGTATCGAATGATTCAATGGAATGATGTTAGTTTTCTAGAAGGTACGGGTTCAAAACCAGATTCATTACTCTAATCGAAAGGGGGAGCGAAATGTCGGAAGAACAGTTATACATCGTGGGAACATTAAAAGTAATCTTTTTTCAAAATCCCAGCAATTTTTATAAAGTCTTACTGATCAAGGTCACGGATACAAACAGTGATTATCTGGAACAGGAGATTGTTGTTACGGGAAGTTTTGGCGATATGCAAGAAGATGAAGACTATCGCTTCTTCGGACATTTTGTCGATCACCCTCGCTACGGCAAACAATTTTTAGTGGAAAGCTATGAACAGGCGCATCCAACTTCGGCAAACGGTTTGATTAATTACCTTTCTAGTGAAAAGTTTCCTGGGATTGGAAAGATAACTGCCGAGAAAATAATTGAAGTTCTAGGTGAGGAAGCCATCGATCAGATTATGGAAAATCCTGCGGTATTGGCAAAGGTTCCAAATCTAAATGTGAAAAAGCAGAAGGTGATTGTCGAGACGATTCGACAAAATCATGGAATGGAGCAAATCATCGTCGGCTTGAGTCGTTATGGTTTTGGAAGTCAACTTTCGTTTGCGATTTTTCAAACCTATCGAAATGAAGCATTGGAAGTAATCGCGGAAAATCCTTACCAGCTGGTAGAAGATATTGAAGGTATCGGCTTTAAAAAGGCGGATAGCTTAGCTGAACAGCTGGGGATTGCCGCGGACAGTCCGCAGCGGATTCGAGCAGCGATCTTTCATCAAGTTAATGAGGATGCGAATCAGAGCGGCGACACCTATGTGGAAGCTCAACAATTGTTGACAGAAGTCTTACAGCTTTTAGAAACGACGCGGCCTGTTGAAATTGCTCCCGATCAAATCGCCAATATGATCATTCAATTAGTTGAAGAGGAAAAAATTCAGCAAGAAGCGACAAGAATTTATGAGAATACATTGTTTTATAGTGAGTGGGGGATCGCTTCTTCGATCGAACGATTACTGGCTCGTAAAAAAGAGATCAACTATCCGCAAGAAACGATTGATAAAAAACTGCGAATCATCGAGAAACAATTGAAGATCACATATGGCGATTCGCAAGATCAAGCAATCAAAGAGGCAATTCGTTCCCCTTTATTTATTTTGACTGGCGGACCTGGTACGGGGAAGACTACTGTCATTAATGGAATCGTCAAATTATTCGCAGAGCTGAATGATTTGTCTTTAGATCCAAAAGAGTATACGAACGCGGTTTTTCCCATTTTATTAGCAGCCCCAACTGGTCGGGCAGCAAAACGGATGAACGAGACGACCGATTTGCCTGCCAGTACGATCCATCGATTACTAGGATTGAATGCCAATGATGACACTCCGGATATCGAAGCGAAAGAATTAGATGGAGGGTTATTGATCGTTGACGAGATGTCCATGGTGGATACTTGGTTGGCTAATACCTTACTAAAAGCGATCCCTAATAATATGCAGGTGATTTTTGTCGGGGATAAAGATCAATTGCCATCGGTTGGACCGGGGCAGGTTTTTCATGATCTATTGCAAATCGAAGATATTCCAAAGATGGAGCTGACCGATATTTATCGTCAGGGCGATGGTTCGTCAATCATTCCGTTAGCGCATGAAATAAAAGACGGAAAACTGCCGCAGGATTTTCGAAAGAATCAGCAGGATCGCTCATTTATCGCCTGTCATGCTTTTCAAATGGAAGAAGTCGTGAAGCAGATTGTGGAACGGGCGAAGAAAAAAGGCTACACTGCTCAAGATGTTCAAGTTTTAGCACCAATGTATCGTGGTCCAGCCGGGATTGATGCCATCAATAAAATGATGCAGGAAATTTTTAATCCCAACGATGGACGGAAAAAAGAAGTTCAGTGGAACGATGTCGTGTATCGTATTGGGGATAAAGTTCTACAATTAGTCAATAATCCAGAACTAAATGTTTTCAATGGAGATATGGGAATCATTGTTGGGATCATTCCTGCGAAGGAATCGGAAGATAAAGTGGATGAATTGGTGATCCAGTTTGACAGCAACGAGGTCAGTTATAAGCGTTCGGAATGGAATAAGATCAAACTTTCTTATTGTTGTTCGATCCATAAGGCGCAAGGGAGCGAGTTTAAAATGGTGCTCCTGCCGATGGTCAAGCAGTATTCTCGGATGCTTCAGCGGAACCTCTTATATACAGCCGTGACACGCAGCAAAGAGCTGCTGATTTTATTAGGTGAGGAAGAAGCTTTTCAGGCTTGCGTAAATCGTGAATCAGCGGTTCGAAAAACGACCTTGATCGAGCGAATCACCAAGGGGACAGAAGTTGCACCGGTACCGCCAAAGGCAGAACCATTTAAAGCCGCAGAAGACAAACAAAAACCAGCGATGAACGAACCAACTATTTTGACGCCAAAATTGGTTGCTGGGCAAACGATTGATCCTATGATCGGCATGGAGAATATCACACCGGCAATGTTTATGTAACAATAAAAAAGGACTGAAAAATAAATCCGCGGATTTATTTTTCAGTCCTTTTGTCTGCATACCAGATGTATTGTGTAGCGGTTGAGAAATTCATATCAAAAGATCTTTCTCCCATGTTTTCACCATCGGCTTGACCATGCTGCGGGACAACGGAGACGATCCGTATTTTACTGCTGGTAAAATGTTTGTAATGTTTGTTATCGGTATGCTTCTTTCGCAAAAGCTGGATTAGAAAACGCAAGATGGCTGGTAGATTTGGTTTTTCTACAACGACGAGATCAATCGTGTCTTTTTTCGGATCAGCCATTGGAGCAATTGCTACGCCGCCGCCAAAATAAGGAATATTTGTAGTAGTACATAAGAAGGTTCGTTCAAAACTCAATGTTTGACCATTTAGCTCAACAAGAATTGGAAAAGTTTTTTGAGTAAAAATAGCCTTCACCAAGTATATTGCGTAAGATGCTGAACCTAAATGATACTTATTCAACACTTTTTTTGAGGTAGATGCATTTGTTGTAGCAACGATCAGTGCGTCCAAACCAATCCCGACATTGTTTAAAATGACGCCTTGCTCTTCGCGGATTTTTTCCTCATAGTGAAAAACATTGATCGGTTGTGGTTTCAATGCAGAGGTGATTTGCTCAAAGGCTTTTTCTGGCTCACGAGACAGACCAATGCCGCGGGCAAAATCATTTCCTGATCCAGCAGGGATATAGCTGACCGGAAGTTGATAATCCAAAGCATAAATTTGATTCACAACTTCGTGTAACGTTCCATCGCCGCCAATCACTACCAACAGGTGAAACGAATTATCGACGTGGTCCTTTTCGCAAGTTTCTGACCAAGGGCTGAGTAAGTCTACTAGACGCCCTACGATTTCTCTTTCGTCACCAGGCTGTTCGGTGTAATAAGGAGTGTATGTATAATCACCTTCATCAAGTAACTGGATGATTTTTTCTGCTGCTTTCGCCGCGTTGCCGCTGCCGGCTGCGGGATTGATTAAAATATGATAATGAAAATTCATGTCCTCGATCCTTTCAAAGACTGATTATAACAGAGTAATGAAAGGAACTGTAGAAAATTGAATCAAATTTTTTCGAATCGCGCTAATGAAAAAATCCCCCTTCAATATGAAGAGGGAGAGGTTACCATAGAAGAGTTATGCTTTTTTTGTTTTCTGGATAAACCAATCGATAACTTTTTTGTCGTAATTTGACGCCTGATACTCATTGTTTACAGTAGTTGTTTTAGTTGTCTGATTCGTTGTAACGACTAAGGTTCCCCAAATGTAAAACAAGGAATTGTTCTCATTAATTTCAATTTTATATTTTTCTACTAGTGGCGCCCGCGTGCTGCAACAGCCATAATTTCCAGAAGTCCAACGGTCTTTGATAGCGGCTTCACCATCGTGTTGTGCTCTTATATACAATTGCTCCAACTCATTGTCGATACCTATCATGGTTAACACCTTTCTTTGGCTAAAAGAATTGCTTACAAATTGATTGTATCATTAGAGGTTTAAAAATTTCAATTTTAGAAGACTCCAAAAAAGAGCCGGAGTTGACTTACATTTCAAAAAAACGTATGCTGTAAAAGGTTTACAGCGGTTCATCAACCATCCCGCTTTAAAAAAACTCGGAGAAAGAAGGAAAATTATGAATATGGTAGAAAGAAAGCGAGTCAATGTCATGGTGACTAACGGAATCATTATGGCGCTTTATTTGGCTCTGACGATTTTAGTTTCGCCGGTGGCTTCAGGGGCGATCCAATTTCGTATCTCAGAAAGTTTGAATCACTTGGTCGTATTTAATCGAAAATATCTCTGGGGGATCTTTGGCGGAGTCGTTGTGTATAATGCGATCTTCGGCATGGGTTGGCTAGATGTCATTTTCGGTGGAGGCCAGACACTCTTAGCATTATCCTTAACGGCAGTTTTACAAAATATTGTTAAGAATACGAAGGTTCGGTTAGCCTTGAATGTGGTTTTCTTTAGTGCAAGCATGTTTTTGATTGCGCTGATGCTGAATTTAACAGCACAATTGCCTTTTTGGCCGACTTATGGCTGGACGGCATTGAGTGAAGCAATCATTATGACGATCTCAGCACCAATCATGTATTATTTAAACGAACGATTGCATTTCGCAAAACAAATATAAAAAAATGGCGGTCCTAGTTTTCTAGGATCGCCATTTTGCTTGAGAAATTAGTCTTGCATCGATAAAGATTCTACTTCTTGAATCTCAAAATGTTTACGCTCAAGATAATCGATGATTTGATTCAATTTATTTTCATCCACGCCAGCAGGCAAAGTGAACAGAGTCCGACGTCCTTTGAAATCTTGGCCGACATCTAGGGTGATGCAGCTTGCGATCGGGGTGAATTTAGAAATGATCTTCGACATAACGGCTAAGTCACCGCGTTTTCCAGTAGAAACAACGGTTATCACATAGCTGCCAGTTTGGATATTCCAAGATTGAGATAACATATTCAATAAAGTACTGTGGGTTAAGATACCATAAAAATGGTGATCCTCATCTAAAACAGTGATGTATGGCAATTCTTTAATCGTAAAAAAGATTTTAAAAAATGAAGTGTCTAATGAAATGAATTTCGTTGCATTTTTTAGCAAATGAGTAACTGGCAGATCCATATCGCCGCCATTTGCTTTGTGCCGGTAAATGTGCATTTTGTAGATATTGCCTCGGAAAATCTGATCACTTTCATCAAGGATCGGAACACAACGAAAGCCCGTGCCTTCTAAAATGTCCAACGCCTCTTGCAATGTCGTCGATTCATTGATCGTCGTCAAATTCTCTTTGGGATAAACGAGACTTTTTAATAACATCCAATAACCCTCCAATAAAGCTATTCATTCTTTCATCATATTATCATATTCTCCTAGAT
>NZ_NGLG01000001.1:432302-442877 GCF_002140655.1 Enterococcus sp. 3H8_DIV0648
CTCCTAGATAAAGAAATTCATTTTAGAAACAATTCAAATAGACTTTACGAGTGCTAAAGAAAGAATTACAGCTGCAAGGAAAGATTGACAGGAAAAAGGATAGATGATAATGTTAGTCTGTGACTTTCTGAGGTTGCCAATCGATTTTTTAATGGTTTGGTTACTGCCGAAGTTTTATGCAACGACAATCAAATCATTTTTCTTTAGAAGGATGATTATATCAAAAGGAATTAGGAGTAGATCGCTATGGCAACAAAAAAAGCGGCTCTGGCCTGCACTGTCTGTGGTTCTAGAAACTACACGAAATCAGTGAGTGAAGGCAAACGCGGCGAGCGTTTAGAGATTAATAAGTTTTGCAAACATTGCAATCAGTACACGATACATAAAGAAACAAAATAATTAACAAACTAGGGGGATATTCAGTTGAACTTTTTACGCAGTGTCAGAGAAGAAATGAAACTTGTTTCATGGCCTTCAAAAAAACAATTACGCCATGACTCGCTGGTCGTAATCGAAACAGCAATCATTTTTGCTTTGATGTTTTTCATCATGGATACAGCGATTCAAGCATTGATCAATTTGATCATTCGTTAGTAGCCAATTCAAAAAAAGCATGTTATACTATTTGAGAGAAAAAGCCTTGGTACTACTGAGGTTTTTTTATTTTAGAACGAGGAGCCGATGGCGAAAATGGAATCTTTTGAAAAACAATGGTATGTGCTGCATACCTATTCCGGCTATGAGAACAAAGTAAAAGCAAACATAGAATCACGTGCACAAAGTATGCGGATGGAAGACTATATTTTCCGTGTAGTTGTCCCGGAAGAAACTGAAACAGAAGTTAAGGGCGGTAAAGAAAAAGAAATCGTCCACAAGACTTTCCCTGGGTATGTGTTAGTAGAAATGGTCATGACGGATGATTCTTGGTATGTTGTTCGTAATACACCAGGTGTAACTGGCTTCGTTGGTTCACACGGTGCCGGAAGCAAACCAGCGCCATTGATGCCAGAGGAAATCAACCACATCTTACGCTCTTTAGGTATGAGTACTCGCCAACACGACTTAGAAATTGAAGTGGGCGAAACAGTAAAAATCATCGAAGGTGCTTTTGCAGGACTTGAAGGTGTTATCACTGAAATCGACGAAGAACGTGACAAAATCAAAGCCAATATTGATATGTTCGGTCGTGAAACAAGTACTGAATTAGACTTTGATCAAATCGATAAAATTTAATTAGCTGATCAAGCCGAGACGATTTGTCTCGGTTTTTCTTTTTGTCTATTTGAAGGTATTTCAAAATAGTAATAGGAATGAGTGTCTAAACTTTTAATATTTAATCCTCTTTAGGTTGAGTTGACGCTCCTATGTGCCTATAGTAGAGGATATAAAAGTAAAATGACTATTGTTGATTTTTTATAAAAATAGAAATGAGGTTGTAAGGTATGAAAAAAATATACTTAAGTTTATTGGCTATCGGGGTGATTTTCGCCCTTGCAGGTTGCAGTTCAGGCGAAACAAAGCAAACAGACAAAACAGAAAAGACTCAAACAACAGCAACATCAAAAGAAAAAAATGTTCCAACTAAATGTGCAGTGCCAACTGTTTTTATTCATGGGTATGGCGGCACGATTAACTCTTTTGGTGGGATGATTCAACGATTATCCAATGAAGGAAAAACGAAAAAAGAAATGCTGATTACTGTCCAAGCAGACGGCACATTGAATGTGGACGGCCAATTAAGCAAAAAAAAAGATAACCCCAGCATTCAAGTGCTATTTGCTGCCAACAAAGACAATGAATGGAACCAAACGGAATGGATCTATAACGTCTTGAAATATTTGAAGCAGCAAGGTGTGGACCAAGTGAACTTAGTCGGTCATTCAATGGGAGGCGTCAGCTCGTTACGCTATTTGACGACATATGGGCAACCCAATGATGCGTCCGTAATTAAAAAGTTTATTGCCATTGGCGCGCCATTTAACGATTTCGATGACACTGCGAATAATCAATCAATCGACGGTTTGCTGCAAAACGGTCCAAATACGCAAGCGAGCCGTTATGTCGATTACAGTAATGGCATTAACAATGTGCCAAATAAATTACCGGTATTATTATTGGCAGGAAAATTGAATGAGAATGATATGTCAGACGGAACAGTGCCGCTGTCCAGTGCCTTGGCGGCCTATTCATTATTGAAGTCTCATGGCAATCCGATTGATTACCAAATTTTCACCGGATCAAATGCTCAACACAGCCAATTACACGAAAATCCTGCGGTAGATAAGGCTGTTGCAAACTTTTTGTGGAAATAAAACTTTTGAAGTTCTTTTCTCTAAGAGAGGAATTTTTAGGATGAAAGAGAAGACGATTTTCTTGCTTACTTTTTGTAAGAGTATTAATATACTCTTGTATTCAAAAGAAAGAAGGCTTTATTATGACATATCAAGCAAGCAACGAAGAACATCCGATCGAAATCGTAAATATCGCTTCACTAGAAGGCCGTGTAAAAGAACGCATGGACAAAGGTGCGTTTGGTTATATTCGCGGCGGCTCTGAGGACGAATGGACAATGAAGGAAAACACTTCTTCATTTAATAATAAAACGATCATGCCTCGTGTATTACGTGGAATAGATCACGCTGACTTAAGCACAAAGTTATGGGATATCGACTTGGCTACACCGATCATTCAAGCACCATCAGCAGCACAAGGTTTAGCTCATGAAAAAGGTGAAGCTGACACGGCTAAAGGAGTTGCAGCGGCTGGTTCAATCTTTTCGATCAGCACATATGCCAATACAACAATCGAAGATGCTGCCGCAGCGGCACCCGATGCCCCTCAATTTTTCCAATTATATATGAGTAAAGATGATGGATTTAATGAATTTATTTTAGAAAAGGCGGTCAAAGCGGGAGCGAAGGCAATTATACTGACTGCTGACTCAACACTTGGCGGTTATCGAGAAGAAGATATCATCAATAAGTTCCAATTTCCATTACCAATGCCCAACCTAGCAGCCTACAGTGCCAAAAGCGCCAGCGGTGATGGTGAAGGAAAAGGGATCGCAGAAATCTACGCCGCAGCTAAACAAGGTTTAGTCCCTGAAGATATCAAGAAAATCAAGGATTTAACTAATTTACCCGTCTTTGTCAAAGGAATTCAATCACCTGAAGATGCCGAAGTAGCGATTGCAGCAGGCGCAGATGGTATCTGGATTTCAAATCATGGTGGTCGTCAACTAGATGGCGGACCTGCATCCTTTGATGTCTTGCCATTAATTGCCGGCGTTGTAAATAAACGTGTACCGATTGTTTTTGATAGCGGTGTTCGCCGTGGTGAACATGTTTTCAAAGCTTTAGCTAGTGGCGCTGACTTAGTGGCAATCGGACGTCCAGTTATTTATGGCTTGAACCTTGGCGGTACTGAAGGTGTGAAATCAGTCTTTGATCATTTGAACAAAGAACTTTCCATTACAATGCAGCTTGCGGGGACAAAAAATATTGATGAAGTTAAGAACACGAGATTAAACGACTAAATATTTAGCTAATAGAAGCTTCACCAAGAAGATATTTTTCTTGGCGAAGCTTTTTTCTCATTTTTCTTGCGTACGCTTTCTTTTTAGTTTATTATTAACTTGTAATTTAGGGTAGCCTAAAATAGAAAAGAGGGATAGCTGTGGAAACGATTCGTGTAGAAAATTTATCAGTTGCGTATCGCGGAAAAATTGCATTACAGCATGTGAATCTGGAACTATCCGCTGGAAAATTGACTGGTATCGTTGGTCCTAACGGTGCTGGTAAGTCCACCTTGATGAAAGGGATTCTGCAATTAATAAAAACACAATCAGGAAAAATTTTTTATGGTGAAGAGCCGATTAATAAGCAACGGCAGAAAATCGCTTACGTCGAACAACGGCAGGATATTGATTTGAGTTTTCCTATAGATGTGCTCGGCGTTGTGTTGTTTGGGACATATCCGCGTTTGAAAATGTTTCAGCGACCGGGAAAGCAGGAGAAAAAGCTCGCGGCAGAGTGCTTAGAAAAAGTGGGTCTATCGGAGTTTTCAGATCGACAAATTAGTGAGCTGTCTGGCGGACAACTGCAACGTGTGTTCATCGCACGCGCATTAGCACAGCAAGCAGAGTGGATTTTATTGGACGAACCTTTCGCCGGAATCGATGCAACCAGCGAAAAAATTATTATTGATCTGTTAAAAGAATTACGAGATGAAGGAAAGTCTATCGTGATCGTTCATCATGATCTTCATAAAGTCACTGATTATTTTGATGAAGTGATCTTGTTGAACAAAGGCTTGATTGCTTCAGGACCAGTTGCTCAAACGTATACGGCGAAAAATATGGAGAAAACGTATGGCAGCGAAATTGCACAAACAATGAGAGTAGGAGGTGTCGACTTTGCTACATGATTTTTTTCAAGGATTGGTTGATTATCAATTTTTACAAAATGCTCTGATCACTTCGATTATGGTAGGGATATCGGCTGGGGTTATTGGTTCGTTTATCATTTTACGCGGAATGTCACTGATGGGAGACGCCATCTCACATGCAGTCCTACCGGGAGTGGCGATTTCTTATATGTTAGGCAGCAGTTACATTATCGGGGCAACTTTTTTCGGAATCTTTTCTGCAGCGCTGATTGGATTTGTCGGCAAACATAGTCGACTCAAAAACGATACAGCAATCGGGATCGTGTTTAGTTCCTTCTTTGCATTAGGAATTATCTTGATTTCTTTTGCTCGGAGCGCTACGGATCTTTACCATATTCTATTTGGAAATGTTCTAGCTGTTCGAGATTCAGACATGTACCTAACGGCGATCGTAATGGTGATTGTTTTGTTAGCTGTTTTGCTTTTTTACAAACAACTAAAATTAACATCTTTTGCTCCCACAATGGCGCAGTCATATGGTTGGAATATCAGTTTGATCAATTACGGACTGATGTTTCTGCTGACATTAGTAGCAGTGACGTCGTTGCAAACAGTTGGGACGATTTTAGTTATCGCTATGCTGATCACACCTGCGGCTACTGCTTATCAGTTAACCAATAAGCTTTCATTAATGGTGGGCTTGTCAACATTATTCGGTGTTTTAAGTGCGATCATCGGGTTGTATTTCAGTTACAGTTATAATCTTCCTTCGGGGGCGACAATTGTAATGACGGCAGCAGTGTTTTTCATCGCGGCTTTTCTGTTTTCTCCAAGCAAAGGATTGATTCAACAATTAAGAAAGGAGCGAATGTATGAAGCATAAAAAAATTATTTTTGCTGGAATTATCAGTTTGTTAATTCTAGCTGGATGTGGAACAAAAACCAATGAGAGTTCAGCTACCAATGATTCAAAGAAACTAGAGGTGGTCGCGACTAACTCTATCATTGCAGATATGGTCAAAGAAGTCGGAAAAAATAAGGTGAGTGTCCATAGTATTGTTCCAGTTGGGACAGATCCCCATGAATATGAACCATTGCCCGAAGATACTAAGAAAGCTAGTGAGGCAGATGTTGTTTTCTATAACGGCTTGAATTTAGAAACTGGGAACGGCTGGTTTAATAAATTAATGGAAACAGCAAATAAAAAAGAAGACAAAGATTATTTTGCGGTGAGTAAAGAGGTTGAACCTATTCATTTGACTAGCAACAGCAAGCAAGAGGACCCTCATGCTTGGCTGGATATTTCTAACGGTATTCTATATGTTAAGCAGATTCAATCAGTTTTAAGTAAAAAAGATCCAGACAATCAGGCTGGGTACAAGAAAAATGCAGAAGCCTATATCAAAAAGCTGGAAGAGTTGGATAAATCCGCAAAAGAAGAATTCGCGGATATTCCAAGTGAAAAAAAATTGTTGGTTACTAGTGAAGGAGCCTTTAAATATTTTTCTAAAGCTTATGATTTAACGGCAGCTTATATCTGGGAGATCAATACAGAAAGTCAGGGAACACCGGATCAAATGAAGCAAATTGTTGAGAAGGTACGAGACTCTAAGGTTCCTTCGCTGTTTGTAGAAACGAGTGTCGATAAACGCAGTATGGAACGTCTATCAAAAGAAGTCGATTTACCGATTTATAGTGATCTTTATACAGATTCGTTAGCTAAAAAGGGCGAGTCGGGGGATAGTTACTATAAAATGATGAAGTGGAATCTTGATAAGATCCACGAAGGCTTGATGAAATAGTAAAAAGCAGCTGATTTTGGATCAGCTGCTTTTTAGTATGCTTAAACAGTTGCTTTTTCAGGTTTGCCAAAGACTTGGCGTTGTAACCGTAATCCAGTTGGTGTAGTAGCTACACCGCCTTCAGCCGTTTCTTTGAAGATTTGCGGCATTGCGCGGCCGACTTTGTACATTGCTTCCACGACTTCATCAGGCGGGATAACACTGCGAATCCCAGCTAAGGCCATGTCCGCAGAAATAAAAGCTTGAGACGCGCCCATCGCGTTACGCTTCACACAAGGAACTTCCACCAGACCAGCAACAGGGTCACAAATTAGTCCCATAACATTTTTTAAAGTAATCGCTAAAGCATTTGCGGCCATTTCTGGTGTGCCGCCGTTTGCAGAAACTAAAGCTGCGGCTGACATTGCACTGGCAGAACCAACCTCGGCTTGGCAGCCGCCCTCTGCACCAGAGATTGAAGCATTGTTTGCCATAACTAAACCAAAAGCACCAGCAGTAAACAGAAAGTCGATTTGTTCTTCATGGCTTAATTCTAATTTCTCGCGAGCTGCCATTAGCACACCTGGTAAGACACCAGCACTGCCAGCAGTAGGAGTAGCACAGACTAATCCCATTTTCGCGTTGACTTCATTAACAGCGATCCCGTTACGAACGGCTTTCAAAATCGTTTCGCCGCTCATGAATTTACCACTTTCGATATACTCATTCATGCGCTTGGCATCTCCGCCGGTAATTTTTGTTACAGAAGTTACCCCTTGAATGCCTTCTTCGATTGAGTTTTCCATTACTTCTAAATTGCGTTCCATTAACGCAATGATTTCTTCACGTGTACGATCAGTCAATTCCATTTCGGTTGCGATCATCAATTCACCGACAGTTGAATAATCCTTTGCTTGTTCCACAAGCTCTTGGATCGAGTAAAACATGACAATTCCTCCTCATTAAATAATACATATTAATGCAATCATTTTTGAAAAATGACGGTTATCTTTTAGTGAGCTATTTGAAATAGGTAACGCTCAAGACATCATCTTCACGCTTGATTTCTTGTCTTAAACCTTCTGGATCATCTGGTGTATCATCGATTTCTAAAAGAACGATCCCATTTTCACCTCTGGTTTTGCGAGTCATGGTTACTTTGCCGATATTCAGACCGTGCTTCATAAAGATAGTAGAAACACGCGAAAGCAGACCAGGAACGTCTTTATTAATAATGATATATGTTGGATTTCCCATACCAAGTGAAATGCTGTACCCATTCATCTCGGTAATTTGGATATTTCCACCGCCGATTGATACGCCGGTGATAGACATTTCTAAGTCGCCTTTGATCATGCGTAAGGTGACAGTGTTTGGATGATCTGCGATCTCTTTTTTGGGCACAAAGAGAACTTCCATGCCTTGTTCGTGAGCAATTTTCAGTGAATCGGATAAACGAGGATCATCTGGTTCCATCCCTAAAATACCGCCAACTAAAGCAATATCCGTTCCATGGCCGCGATATGTTTTGGCAAATGATTCGTACAAATCAAACTCTACTGAATCAGGCCGTTCCCCAAAGATCATGCGGCAAACTTTTCCGATTCGTGCAGCACCAGCTGTGTGTGAACTGCTTGGGCCCACCATTACCGGACCAATAATGTCAAAAACACTTCGATATTTTAATACTTCCATTATTTTAAACCTCCCCAATTTATCCGATGAAAATCCTCATCAAGTCGACCATAGTGTAACATATACGCTTTCTGAAAATAGTAAGATTAATAATTTATTTTGTTATTCTCATAGTAGTTAAAGAGATTGTGAAGCGTTTTATTATTGTCAAAAAATTTCAACATTAAGAATACTGTCTTGCATTAGGCTAAATAATCTGCTATGATACCAAAGTGTGTCTTTGTACACACGGTTTTAGTGGGAGGAGAAATATTGATCTCCATTAACCACATCACGGACTCAAGGAGGTATGTCTCGTGGCAAAAAAAGTAGAAAAATTAGTTAAATTGCAAATTCCTGCAGGTAAAGCAACACCAGCTCCGCCAGTAGGTCCTGCGCTAGGTCAAGCGGGTATCAACATCATGGGCTTCACAAAAGAATTTAATGCCCGTACTGCTGATCAAGCAGGTTTGATTATTCCAGTTGTGATCTCTGTATATGAAGACCGTTCATTTACATTCATCACAAAAACACCACCAGCTGCAGTATTATTGAAAAAAGCTGCCGGTGTTGAAAAAGGTTCAGGCGAACCAAACAAAAACAAAGTAGCTAAAGTTACTAGCGATCAAGTAAAAGAAATCGCTGAGTTGAAAATGCAAGACCTAAACGCTGCTAACGTTGAGTCAGCAATGCGCATGGTTGAAGGAACTGCACGAAGCATGGGTATCACTGTCGAATAAATTTATTATTATCGATGAACCCAAGAAAGTAGCTTCTCAGTTGGCTCCCTATCTAAAGATACGGAACACGTGGGAGGTTCTACCGTTATAACCACATCAAGGAGGAAACAAAATGGCTAAAAAGAGCAAAAAAATGCAAGATGCATTAAAAAAAGTTGATACTACTAAAGCTTACCCAGTTGCGGAAGCAGTAGCACTAGCAAAAGAAATTAACTTCGCGAAGTTTGACGCAACGGTTGAAGTTGCTTACAAATTGAACGTAGACCCTAAAAAAGCAGACCAACAAATCCGTGGAGCAGTTGTGCTTCCAAACGGAACTGGTAAAACTCAAACTGTTTTGGTATTCGCTAAAGGCGAAAAAGCAAAAGAAGCAGAAGCTGCTGGCGCTGATTTCGTTGGCGATGACGACATGGTTGCAAAAATCCAAGGTGGATGGTTCGACTTTGACGTTGTTGTAGCGACACCTGACATGATGGCTACAGTAGGTAAATTAGGTCGTGTGCTTGGACCAAAAGGTTTAATGCCTAACCCTAAAACTGGTACTGTAACTATGGATGTTACTAAAGCTATTGAAGAAGTTAAAGCTGGTAAAGTAACTTACCGTGTTGACAAAGCTGGCAACGTGCATGTTCCAATCGGTAAAGTATCATTCGACGATGCTAAATTGGTTGAAAACTTCAACACTATCAATGAAACTTTAGTAAAAGCAAAACCTGCAACTGCTAAAGGTCAATACATCAAAAACATTTCAATGACTACAACATTTGGACCTGGTATCCATGTTGAACAATCTGCTATCTAATTATTTTTAGAAAAGCACTTGACTCGGCTAGCTTATCTATGGTAAGTTAGTCGAGGTTAATTTATTAACTGTACCGAAGACAGTAGGTGACGCGAGTCTTAATTTCCTACCGAGGACGTTTATTGAGAACATTCAATAGTCCCTCTATGTCTACGGTGGCATGGAGTTTTTTTGTGTCCATCACAAGAAACTCTCCCCATCAAAATCAGGAGGTGAAATATATAATGAGTGAAGTAGCAATCGCTAAAAAAGCCGCTATCGTTGATGAAGTCACTGAAAAATTCAACGCCGCAGCTTCAGCTGTTATCGTCGATTACCGTGGTTTAACTGTAGAACAAGTGACTGAATTACGTAAACAATTACGCGACGCTAACGTTGAAATGAAAGTTATCAAAAACTCTATCTTAGTTCGTGCAGCTGAAAAAGCTGGTTTGAACGGATTAGAAGAAGTATTCTCAGGACCTACTGCTGTTGCATTTAGTAATGAGGACGTAGTTGCCCCAGCTAAAATTATCGATGAATTCGCTAGTAAAGCTGAAAAACTAGAAATCAAAGGCGGTATCATTGAAGGAAAAGTAGCTTCTATCGAAGAAATTACTGCTCTTGCAAAACTACCGAACCGCGATGGACTTCTTTCTATGCTATTATCTGTTCTTCAAGCGCCAGTCCGCAACGTGGCTTACGCTGTGAAAGCAGTCGCAGAAAAAGAAGAAGAAGTAGCTTAATCGCTGCATAAAATATAAAAAATAAAAAAACTTACCTAAACGGAGGAAATTTAAAATGGCATTGAACATTGAAAACATTGTTGAAGAGCTTAAAGGCGCAACAATCTTAGAATTAAACGACTTAGTTAAAGCTATCGAAGACGAATTTGGCGTAACTGCTGCTGCTCCTGTAGCTGCTGCTGGCGCTGTTGCAGGTCCTGCTGCTGAAGAACAAACTGAATTTACAGTTGAATTAACAGCTGTCGGCGACCAAAAAGTTAAAGT
This sequence comes from Enterococcus sp. 3H8_DIV0648, assembly GCF_002140655.1. Classification (NCBI taxonomy): domain Bacteria; kingdom Bacillati; phylum Bacillota; class Bacilli; order Lactobacillales; family Enterococcaceae; genus Enterococcus; species Enterococcus sp. 3H8_DIV0648. Next base: position 442,675 of record NZ_NGLG01000001.1, read on the forward strand.
TATCAAAGCAGTTCGTGAAGCAACTGGCTTAGGCTTGAAAGAAGCTAAAGCTGTAGTTGATGGCGCTCCTGCACCAGTTAAAGAAGATGTATCTAAAGAAGACGCTGAAGCACTTAAAGCTGCTTTAGAAGAAGTTGGCGCATCTGTAACATTAAAATAATCACTAATGATTATTACGAGCTAGAATCCTTGTCAGATAAGGG
>NZ_NGLG01000001.1:447356-448043 GCF_002140655.1 Enterococcus sp. 3H8_DIV0648
TTCATTTGTTCAAATGAGAGTGAGGGTAATGAGAGGTTATTCGGATTTATGACATATATGTATTTAAAAAGCACAAGAGAATGCCAAGATACTAACTCAAAGGATTTCGAGAATGTCATAATGTTTAAAATTTTATTGTTGATTCGAAATCCTTCTCCTAAAGATGCATTTGAGTTTATAAGTTCTTTCATTTGTTCAAATGAGAGTGAGGGTAATGAGAGGTTATTCGGATTTATGACATATATGTATTTAAAAAGCACAAGAGAATGCCAAGATACTAATGAAAAGGATTTCGAGAATTTCATTCAATTTTTGGTAAGTAAGTATCAGTTAGATTTTCCTCTTTTGCTCGATTTGGAAAATACTCGAAAAAAACTTGGCTATAAGAATTATGGAAGTTCCTTTGAATTATTTAAAAATCGATTTAACGAGTATCCAGATGAAAGAAAGATAGACGACATTGCTGCATTTCTACTGCAAAATAATGAGTTGGTGTTAGCAGAAAATTTATATTTTGATATACGTAAAGTCAATAAACAGATTGCAGATGAAATAATAACAGCTTTATATCTGTTTAACGATAAAAGCGAAAGGTGTTTGGAAGTATTGGAAGACTATTCTGATACTGAGCTTTCCGAAAAAATGCTTGCATATAAGGCTGAAGCATATAATAGAACGGATCAATAT
>NZ_NGLG01000001.1:453236-454582 GCF_002140655.1 Enterococcus sp. 3H8_DIV0648
TTATAATTAATCCATATCTATATCAATTGTTTGACGTTAGTAAAAAGAGGGTCAAATATAGATCAAGAGATTTGACAGAGTATATCTGTCATGAAGGAATACCCGTCAATCAGGATGATTTTGATAATTGTGCTAGGTCATTAGGTTATCGATCTTACGGTTATAGAATACATGATGGATATACATTTGCAGGTGAGATTGATGGTGAAGCAGATTTACCATTACCGAGAAATAGGGATTTTTGGTAAGTAATCATTTACAGTATTAATCAAGCTCCCTGCATTCTAGGGTTATTTTAAAGCTTTAGATTTAATTTTGACATACTAGCGATTTTTTGACTATCTTTTTGACCATACTTTGTAGATTTAGTGGGACTATATCAGAGTTTTTCATTGATCAGAAAATCCTAGAAATCCCATTTCAATCAGCAACAGGTACTACTAAGCATCTAATTTACCAACACATTAAAATAATCACTTTTGATTATTCCAACAGAGATCTGTTTTCAGATCTCTGTTTTTTTTGTGTACCTTTTAAACAAAAAAAACCGAGCAACTAATTCTTGCTCGGATAATAATAATTATTTTTATTGCAAAACTTCAATCATGACATCGGTTTGATCCTCAGGAACATTTCCAGCGTAATTCGGTGTTGCTAAAGACAGGCCACCTTGTTTATTGTGGAACAAGTATAAATCTCCAGATTGATTATTTGAATTTATGGCACCAGAAATTTGTTCGCCAACAGTGAGTGTAGTACTTACTTTAACCGTTCGGATCTCATCCGTGTTAGCTGAAAAGACACGAATGGTTTTGGCAGGCAGATTTTGCATCGTGAGAGTATAAATAGCTTCACTGTGAGTATCAGCATTAAAGGTAATTTGATTAGTATTTGTATTAATATTTATCGAGTCGGGTACATTCATACCGTTGAAATAGAAAGTTGCGTAACCGCCAAATTCATTACTTGATACGGTATCAGCTGTTTGTTGCGCAGTCGGAGCTGTTGTCTCAGTAGAAGAATGATTGGTTGAAACATCAGACGAAGATGATGTCTGAGGAGCACTTGACGAATTTTGGCTGGGATTTGCTGAACTTTCTGTGGTGATTGATTTACTTGTTGATGTGTCTGGTGAATCGTTTGACGATTCTTGATTACATCCAGCTAATAAGAAAGATGCAACTAAACATAGCATAAAAATTTTTTTCAAAGACAATCCCCCCTTCGTAATAGATTATAGCAAAAAAACAATCATTTGTAATCGTTTGCACAAAGTTGCTAAAAGTCATACGATAAAATGATTTTGTCTGAACGCTAGCTTTTATTCGTGAGCAATATCTTTGTAT
>NZ_NGLG01000001.1:455496-458846 GCF_002140655.1 Enterococcus sp. 3H8_DIV0648
TAACTAAACTGAAAACTCAATTATTTTGTAAAGGATGTGCAATGAAAATGAAAAAATATTTGGCAGAATTTCTAGGTACCTTTATGCTTGTGTTTTTAGGAACTGGTACAGTAGTTGTTGCTAAAGGTGGTACGTTAACAATAGGTTTAGCATTTGGTTTAGCGATCACGATCATGGCTTACGCGGTAGGAGGTATTTCTGGCGGAAACTTCAATCCTGGTGTCTCTATTGCCATGATGATTAACAAACGCTTAGCAGTGAAAGATGGGATTTTTTATATTATCGCCCAAGCGTTAGGCTCAATTGCAGCTTCAGCAATTATATACATTTATGTTCATGCGCTAAAATTACCTAGCGACGGCTTTGGTCAAACAGATTTCCCTAAAATCAGTGCTGCTCAAGCATTTGGTGTCGAAACACTGATTACTTTCTTATTCGTATTCATCATTTTGATGGTAACCAGTGAAAAATTTGGTAACGCACAAATGGCACCGCTAGCGATCGGTATTTCATTGGCGTTCTTGATTATCGTAGCATTAAACTTAACAGGCGGTTCATTAAATGCAGCCCGCAGCTTAGGACCAGCGCTCTTTGCTGGCGGCAGTGCATTATCTCACTACTGGGTTTACTTATTAGCACCAACAGTGGGTGCGATTATTGCAGCTTTTGTTGCTAAATTTATGGGCAGCGAAGAAAAATAATTTTTGAACGAAGACGGTCAATGTGATCGTCTTTTTTGATTTTAAAAAAATTGAATAAAGAAAAGAGCAGAGTGATCTGCTCTTTTTTCAAAGATAATTTAGAGTGCCTTCTCAATTTTTGAACGATGATAAATAGAGTATCCGACGACAAATAAGTAGGCTACGACTAAAGGAATTAGGACGTTAAAAGAAACTTCCATCAGTGCAAAAGTCAGCAGTAAAGCGGAGTACACATACAGCATCATATCAAATCCTTTTGCTTTAGCCATATTTCCAATCATGACGTTTCGTTCATCTTTTGTGTCAATTTCAATTTGTTTAACTAATTTAGGATTGTTTTCAATCGATTTTTTACTGATATATTCACCAAAACCATTTCCAAATAACCCGCATCCTAGACCGATGCAAAGGTAGGGCAGTGTTCTCATGATGTTTTGTGGATCGTCAATCGCTTTTATTAAGTAAAATCCTATGAGTACTAATATCAAACCTAATATGGCAATAAGCAGCTCTTTTGTTTTTTTCATTTTTAATCCTCCTCGTAAATAAAAATTTCTTCGATCGTCATATCAAAATACTTGGCAATTTTAAAAGCTAGCACAATAGACGGGTTGTAACGATCATTTTCCAGAGAACCAATTGTTTGTCGCGATACTTCTAAGGCAGTCGCCAAATCTTCTTGTTTGATGCCTCTTTCTTTGCGAATTTCTTCTAAACGATTTTTCATTTGGGACCTCCTTACGGAAAGCTTGCTTTACATATACAGTATAAAGGATAAATCCGATCATGTAAAGTAGGCTTTCCATTTCCGAAAAAAGCAATAAAAAAAGATCGAATCAACCTATTTTGTGATTCGACCTTGATTTTAAAGTTGTTCTGAAACTGTATCGGGTTGTTTCTTACGATAGCTGAAGAGAATAATTAAATAAATACATGCAGTGAAAAGTGTTACACCAATCGGGTTATTCATGAGGATTCCGACAAAAATCAACCCTAGTACTAGAATTACTAATCCGCTGAAGAATCGCTCCACCTTCGTTCCTTTCTTCATAGCTAGAACAAATGCTGCTACACTGATCAATAACCATGTTAATAATACTGAGTATGACAACGAACCGACTAAGTAATTAAATAGTTTGTTTCCTAGAAAGTAAGACAAAATGACACCAAGATAAAGCGTGCCGGTACAAAACAAGACTGCTCGTTGCGGAACTTGATGTTTGTTCAACACAGCAAGTTTAGCAGTAAAGCCACTATTATCTTTTACTCGGAAGTATAGCGTTCTAGAGGATGCATAGACTCCCGAGTTAATAGAAGAAAATAGCGCCAATACAATAACGAAATTCACAATATCAGTAGCAAAAGGAATATGCATTTTTTGAAAGACCATTACAAATGGACTGGCTGTTGTTGCAGCTAAAGTATCCCAGCGATAAATAATCAAAAGCAGGATCATTGGCACGATATAAAATGAGATGATTCTTCCCATAACACCTTTGATTGCTTTAGGAATCGCGGTTTTAGGATTTTCTGTTTCACTAACTGTAATAGCGATCAATTCTGATCCGCCATAGGAATAAATCACGACTAAAAGAGAATTCACCAGACCTTGCAGGCCATGGGGAGTAAAACCGCCATGGCTGTTCATACGAGAGATCGTATCTATCCACCCAATGTTAAAAATTTCATGCCCGACAAGATAAGCGCTAAAGACAATCAGGATAATAATGACTGCGATTTTGATAAATGCCAGCCAATACTCTGTCTCAGCGAACAAACGAACTGAATACAGATTAATGAGAGTGGTTAATACTGCTAGAATCAAAACAAAGATCCAAGAAGGGACATGGGGGAACCATAATTGTAAGAAGCTGGCAGCAGCCACAGCTTCGGCGATAATGTTTACCATCCATAACGACCAGTACAACCAGTCAATAAAGTCTGCAGTACGTTCGCCAAGAAATGGTTTGATGATTCCAGATAGACCTTGAACATTGTCGCTGCTTAAAACTAAGCGGCCCAAACCATTCATCACGATGAAAAGAACCAAACCGCCAAGCAAAAAGGCGAGGATAACAGAAGGTCCAGCAATGCCGATTGCTTCACCGCTTCCTTTGAATAGGCCAGCACCGATTGCACCTCCAAGCGCCAACATCATAATGTGGCGTGAAGTCATTTGTTTTTGTAATTTATTTTCCATAGAACTGCCTCGTTTCTAAATTGAGCGAATAATTTGTAGATTTGAAATATTCTGATAATTATCCATCAATAATCTGTCTCTTATACACATCTAGATGTGTAAAATCAGTTTGATAATAGGCAATTGAATCTTTCTATAATTCAGAGCGCCTTAATTGAAATTAAGGAAGATACATCTTTAGATACTTATCTTGATGTTGAGCTTAAGTGGTTTAAGTTTAAAACTGAAGAAGGGTATCGAGAGTTTGTTTTGGTGCCTAGTAAATGGAATATCCCTAATTTTGATAATCTAGAATTTCAGGAAACTGATTCAGATTTTAAATTGATGGTGCAAGGAATTTCTGTCGGTGATTATGTGGAATTCGAAGATGAATCAGTTGTTCTAATAGAAGAAAAACCGCTCTCAGTTTTTATTATACACAGAGTAATGACTGTCTCTTATACACATCT
>NZ_NGLG01000001.1:464292-465572 GCF_002140655.1 Enterococcus sp. 3H8_DIV0648
GGTGTAATCGCAGGTGCGATCACTAACAAAGGTGGATCAATGGGCTGGATTGCAAACATTGTTGCTGGTTTAGTTGGTTCTGCAATTGGTCAAGCGTTACTTGGCTCATGGGGCCCTAGCTTAGCAGGTATGGCATTAGTTCCTTCTATTATTGGTGCTGTGATTGTTGTTGCAGTGGTTTCATTCTTTATTGGAAGAAAATAAGACATTCATCCTTAAATAAAAAAAGCGCCTAGGCGCTTTTTTTATTTTGCATTTAATAGTTCTTCTTTTCCGTGGATTAATTGAGTTAAGAAAGCACAATATGGTGTAGCAATTTGATAATTCTTTCCTTTTTGCCACACGGCTCCGTTGATATAGTCGATCTCGGTTTTTCGATGATTGCGAATCAAGTCTTGATACATGGAAGGAAAATGCAAACCTTGTGTCTTAACATCGTAAGTAGCCTCTATTGCTTGAATTACTTGAGATTGATCAAGATCAATTCCTTCTACTTTAGCAACTGAGGCAAATTCTCCAACGATAGTCTCAATCAGATTTCTGGCTACACTCAAAGACCCAAAATCAGCGATGTTGCAATCTAAGATCGTACATAAACCATTCAGTGTGCCATTAATACAAGCCTTTTTCCAAATGGAGTATCGTACGTTATTGCTGTAGATGGGATTTAATCCAGCTTTTTGGAAGACTTCTAGTACTTGTAGCGTAAATTCTTTGCCTTTTGGATCTAAATTCTCCATTTCAATACTGCCTGTGCCGACTAATTTTGCATGACCAGGTCCAGAGAGACCAGCAGTCCAAGTCGTTGTACCAAAAATAATATTTTCTTTCGGGACAAATTTTGACAAAGTTTCCTCATGTCCCAATCCATTTAATAGACAAAATACAAAAGTTTTTTCACCAATGATGGGTTTAATATCTTGAAACATTGCTTCAAGCTGCATAGACTTGGTCAACGCAACGACTAAATCAACGTTAGCATGATCCTCCACGATCTCTTCTGGCGAGTAGATCGGCAAGTTTGCGACTACCTCGCGGTCTTCAAATTCTCCAATCAAACCGTTCTCACGAATAGCTTTGATATGATCAGGCCAACGATCGATCAGAATAACTTCATTGCCCGCTAGATGAAGCATTAATCCGATGCGGCTTCCCATTGCACCCGCTCCGGCAATTGCGATTTTCATATGGACGATTCCCCTTTCAAGTTCCATTAAACAGTATACATAAAAACCAGTAAAAACACGGCTTACCTGCTCATAGAAGAAATGATATTTCAT
>NZ_NGLG01000001.1:465814-472238 GCF_002140655.1 Enterococcus sp. 3H8_DIV0648
AAATAATATTGCAATTTTGTTCTTCAGCGTTTATAATCATCTCGTAAAGATGAAATGGTTTTCATTGATAGCTTTACTCCTTGTTTTTTGCAGATTCGTAATTTAGGACTGCTTGCCCCAGAAAAAGACAATGGAACAGTACACAAATAAGAATGAAAGTATTTTTTAATTCGTGGAAGGAGGAAGAGCATGTTTGGATTTTCAATTTTTTTAAATGAAGGTTTAACTAACGAAAGAAAAAGTTATATAGAAGAAATGTCGCAACATGGTTTTTCTGGTATCTTTACTTCCTTGCATATACCAGAAGATGATGTAGATCAGTATCGTAAGCGCTTGACTGATCTTGGCTCTGTTGCAAAAAAATGTCATTTAGAGCTGATGGTTGATATTTCAGGCGAAGCATTAGAACGCGCCGGCTTTTCTTTTGATCGAGTGGATGAGCTTCTCGAGGTTGGAGTGACTGGGTTACGAATGGATTATCACATTAGTAATCAGCAGATTGCAAAACTATCCCGAGAAATGCCGATTGCTTTGAACGCTTCAACGATTACAGAAATGGATATTCAAGAACTGCAGAAAGCAGATGCGAACTTCAAGCATTTAGAAGCTTGGCACAATTATTATCCAAGACCTGAAACCGCTTTAGATAAAAAGTGGTATCACGAGAAAAATTTATGGCTGAAGTCATATGGTTTTACGATCCAGGGATTTGTTCCGGGAGATGAAAAACTGCGCGGACCTTTATTTAAGGGATTACCTACGTTAGAGGAGCATCGTGGCACCCATCCTTTGGCAGCGGCCTTAGATTTACTGGCTGATACGGATAAAGTTTATATCGGTGATAGCGGCTTATCAAAAGAAGTGTTAGAGCAATTTTCTTTCTATATTAAAGAAGAAACGTTAAAACTGAGGGTAGAAGCTTTTGATAAGCAAATCAAGTATGTTTTAGGCGATCATATCAATCGTCAAGATGAAGCGCGCGATGTGATTCGCAGTGCGGAAGCACGTTTCAAAAAAATCCCCAATGTCGAGCCTTTACCAGCAAAAGATCGGAACGTTGGTGCTGTAACGATCGACAACATGAATTATTTGCGTTATATGGGTGAGATTCAAGTAATTAAGCGAAATCTACCAGCCGATGAAAAAGTCAATGTTGTCGGACAGGTAATCGAAAAGGATCAAGCGTTGATCCAGCATATTAGAGCAGGACAGAAATTTATTTTAGAGAGTGTGGAAAAATAATGGTCAATTTAGAAAATTTAACAACAGAACGACGGAATGAAACAACTTTTGGTTTAGATGAAATGAGTGTAGCGGAAGCTGTGAAACTAATGAATCAGGAAGATCATAATGTGCCGGATGCAGTAGCAGAACAATTACCGCAAATTGAAAAAGTCGTTGAAGCTACGATTGCCGCGTTCAAAAAAGACGGTCGATTGATTTATATGGGTGCTGGGACAAGTGGCCGCTTAGGTGTTTTGGACGCAGCAGAATGTGTGCCAACTTTTGGTGTGGAGCCGGAGATGGTGGTCGGTTTGATCGCAGGCGGAGAACAAGCAATGACAGTGGCAGTAGAAGGTGCGGAAGATGATGCAGAACTAGGTGCTCAGGATTTGAAAGATTTAAAATTAACTGAAAATGATATGGTCATCGGAATCGCAGCGAGCGGACGTACGCCTTATGTAATCGGCGGATTAGATTATGCTCGTTCAATCGGTGCCGCAACAGGGACGATCTCATGCAACAAAGAGGCTGAAATCAGCAAGCATGCGGAACTGCCAATCGAAGTTGATTGCGGACCGGAGTTCTTAACGGGCTCGACCCGCTTGAAATCAGGTACAGCTCAAAAATTGATTTTGAACATGATTTCTACTATCAGCATGATCGGAATTGGGAAAGTTTACAACAATTTAATGGTAGATGTTAAACCTACCAATGAGAAACTTGTTGAACGGGCAAAACGCATTATCATGCAAGCAACAGATGCTGATTATGAAACTGCGGCCCATTATTTTGAAGCTGCTGAGCAAAATGTTAAATTGGCAATCGTGATGATTTTGACGAACAGCAGCAAAGAAGAAGCTAATGAAAAATTAATCCAAGCCGACGGATTTGTTAAAAAGACAATTTAGGAGGGAAGCACAATGGCGAAAGAAGAATTAACCTTAAATCAAATTGCTAAAGAGATTTATGACGGTGCTGGAGGAATGGAGAATGTCCAAAGCGTCGTCCATTGTATGACGCGGGTTCGGATGAGTGTTCGTGATGATAGTAAAGTCGATCAGGCAAAATTAAAAAGTATCCCGGGTGTACTCGGTGTCGTCGATGACGAACAATTGCAAGTTATTATCGGACCCGGTAAAGTAAACAAAGTGGCCAAAGAAATGGTCGACATTGCGGGTGTTGGTTTAGGAGAAGAATTGCCTCATGGCTCTGGTAAAGATAAAGTCAATGCTAAAGCTGCTGAGATGAAAGCCGCTCAAAAAGCTAAACAAAAAAGTTCACCATTCAAAGCAATCTTAAAGGATATTTCGAATATTTTCGTACCAATGATACCGGCTTTTGTAGGTTCTGGCTTAATTGCAGGTGTTGCGGCAGTCATGGCAAACTTAATTACGGCAGGTACGATTGATGCTGCTACCTGGCAACAGTTTGTCGATATTTTGAACATCTTGAAAAATGGGATGTTTAGTTACTTGGTCATCTTTACAGGTGTGAATGCTGCACAAGTTTTTGGTGCTAACCCAACTCTTGGCGGTGTTATCGGAGCGGTTGTTCTATTAACGGGTATGAATCCAGAAGCGCCGATTAAAAACTTGTTTACTGGGGATGCGTTAGCCGCTGGACAAGGCGGGATCATTGGCGTTATCTTCGCCGTGTGGCTATTATCGATCGTTGAAAAGAAATTACATCAAATCATTCCAGATGCAGTGGATATTATCATTACGCCGATGCTCTCCTTATTAGTGATCGGGTTACTGGAAATCTTTTTGATCATGCCAATGGCAGGTTTTATTTCTAATGGTATGGTAGGCGGAATCAACTGGGTATTGTCAGTTGGCGGGGCGTTCTCTGGTTTTGTCTTAGGTGCGTTATTCTTACCAATGGTTATGTTTGGTCTGCATCAAATCTTGACACCGATTCATATTCAAATGATTGGTGAAACCGGCAAAACGTTATTGTTACCAATTTTGGCGATGGCTGGTGCGGGGCAAGTTGGTGCTGCTTTTGCCCTTTGGATCAAATTACGCAAAGACAAAGAATTGACGGAAATGATTAAAGGCGCGTTACCAGTCGGAATCTTAGGAATTGGTGAACCTTTAATTTATGGAGTAACGTTGCCATTAGGGCGTCCATTTATTACTGCCTGTGTTGGCGGCGGTATCGGTGGTGCTGTGATTGGTGCTATCGGTGGAGTCGGAGCGATTGCGATTGGCCCTTCAGGTGCAGCCTTGATCCCTTTGATTGCTAACGGTCGTTGGTGGGGATATGTCCTTGGACTGTTAGCAGCATATATCGGCGGATTTATCGCAACTTACTTCTTTGGTATTCCAAAAGATAAATTAGCAGAGCAAGAATTAGCAGAAATAACGGCTGCTGATCCGACTGAAATAGTGACTACTTCAGCAGCTTCACACGCAACGAATATTTTTACAGCTGTAGCAAAAGGTTCAGTACATCCATTAGAAGAAGCAGCAGATCCTGTTTTCTCTGAAAAAATGATGGGTGAAGGCTATTTTGTTGAACCCGCGGACGGTGCAATCTTCGCTCCTGTAGCCGGCAAAGTTTCAACTATCTTTCCGACAAAACACGCGATCGGTATCACAACAGACAGTGGATTAGAAGTTTTACTTCACATGGGAATTAATACGGTGGAGTTAGATGGCAAGCCTTTCGAAGTGCTTGTATCAGAAGGACAACATGTCACACCAGAAACACAGGTGGCAAACGTTGATTTAGCGGCAATTAAAGAAGCTGGAAAAGATACGTCGATGGTGGTGTTAATCACCAATATGAATGATGTGGAAACACAAGTGCTTGAAAAAACAGGAGCAGTCAACGCCTCTGAAGAAGTTTTTAAAGCGACAACAAAATAATAAAGAAATAGAGCGAGCTGTTTTGGCCCGCTCTTTATTTTTTCTTGCTGCATGATGAAAGACAGGGGATTTTGATTGGTTCATCTGTGATACAATTTATGAAAAGCTCATGGATGAGGAGGGGAAAAGTTGGATAATAAAGAGGTGGAGTATAAATTTTCAGCCAAAGTTTATCATTATTCTTCATCGCCCGAGATGGTCGGTTGGACAATGGTCTCACTCCCTAAAGAACTTTCAGCAGCCATTCGAAATAATTTTAAGTCATTAGAGGAGGGCTGGGGCAGAATGAAAGTTACGGCTAAAATTGGTAAAAGTGAGTGGCAGACGGCTATTTGGTTTGACACTAAGCAAGATACCTACTTGCTCCCGCTCAAGGCGGCAATCAGGAAGAAGGAAAAGATTGAAACAGGATCGGATGTAACGATGTCTATTTGGTTAGCAGAGTAATCAAAAGAGGAGCTGAAAGAAATAAAATCTTTCAGTTCCTCTTTTTAAAAGTATTTTTTTCGATATTCTTGAACGATCGCTCGCGTTGTATAAATTTTTTCAGCATTATCCTTATTACGACTGATATAGACATAAAATAATAAATCGATCGTAATGAATTGGGCTAAGATCGAATCTGTCGCAGCACTGCGATAGGTTGCTTCTGTAGGACGAGAGGTTTGCAAGCTGACATCTGATAGTTTTGCCAATGGGTTTTGTCCGAATTGAGTTAAGGTAATGACTGGAATTCCTAGATCTTTTGCCGTTTCGGCCAGCGCGATCAATTCAGAAGTTAAGCCAGAATTAGAAACTAACCAAATGACGGATTCTTTTTGATGCAAAACCAACTGCGGTAAGATGGTATTATAATCTGGTTCGCTAATGACATTTTTTCCTAAGCGGCTCCACTTTTGAACAATATCTGTGGCAGCTAGACTAGAGGCGCCAATACCTAAAACATAGCAGAATTCTTTTTCTTCTAACAGTTTACAGGCTTTGAGAAATTCTTCTTCATTGAAAAGGGCAGTCGTTTCATCAATTGTATAACGAGCATTGCCGGCTAATTTGTTTTTTAAACTGTGGAATGACTCGTCGTGATCAACGTCACTGTAGGTATTATTACTGCGCTGCTGCATTGTTTCGGCAGATAGTTCAATTTTGAAATCTGTTAAACTGTTAAAACCCATTTTTTTTGAGAATCGCACGACTGTCGGTGCACTAGCTCCAGAGGCCTCTGCGATTTCATTAGCCGTCATACTGGCGGCTTTTTCACTATTGTCGCGAATGAAGCAGTAAATTTTTTTTTCGGCTGCAGACATTTCCTTCTGCATGCTTTTCATATGAGAAAGTACGCTCATAAAGTACTCCTTTTGATCTTTTTTTCTATTATACCATTTTCCGAATAAATTTTATTTTTTCTATAGAACGGCAGATCGTTCTTTCTTTTTTTACGAAAAGTCGTATGATAAGAAAGGAATCTTATCAGAAGGAGTATTAGAGTAGATGGCTTTGATTGATTTTATTTTACATATTGATGCGCATATGGTGTCGTTGGTACATCAATATGGCGTGGGGATTTATCCGATTTTATTTGCAATTGTTTTTATTGAAACGGGAGTAGTCATTTTCCCCTTCCTGCCAGGTGATTCATTTTTATTTGCAGCCGGGGCATTAACGGCTTTAGGCGGGAATGTTCTTCGCCTGCCTTATGTAATTGGAGTTTGTGTGATTGCGGCGATCTTAGGTGACATGATGAATTATTGGATTGGTCATACGATCGGTGTTCGAGCATTGTACCATAGTCCAATTTCACGTTTTATTAAAGAGGATAAAGTACGTGAAGCCGAGAATTTCTTTAATGAGCGTGGGAAGTGGACGATTTTCTTAGGGCGTTTTATGCCGTTTGTTCGAACATTCATTCCGTTCATTGCCGGCTCCAGTAAAATGAATTGGGGGATTTTTTCAAGCTTTAATATTTTTGGAGCGATTGTTTGGGGAACAGTTGTCAGTGCAGCTGGTTATTTCTTGGGAAATATCCCGATCGTCAGTGAACATTTTTCATTAATCATGCTTTTGATCGTTTTTGTTTCGTTAGTTCCCATCATGGTTCCATATATCTGTCTCTTATACACATCTAGATGTGTATAAGAGACAGCATCATGGTTCCATATATTAAGCAAAAGATTCACGCATAAAAAGAGTTTGAACGTTCTGCTTCAGAAGCGAACGTTCAAACACATCTAGATGTGTATAAGAGACAGGCGTTGATCGGTGTAATCGCAGGTGCGATCACTAACAAAGGTGGATCAATGGGCTGGATTGCAAACATTGTTGCTGGTTTA
>NZ_NGLG01000001.1:472456-475812 GCF_002140655.1 Enterococcus sp. 3H8_DIV0648
AGAAGCGAACGTTCAAACTCTTTTTCTATAGATGGAAATATAAAATTTCAGGGGTCACTCTAAAGCGTAGTGGAGGTCCCGTAGTTCCTAAACCAGTGTTGACGACTAGGCTAGTTCTAGATGTCAATTCGTAAATTCCTTGATCATAAAGTTTAGATCCAAAATTTTTATAAGGAAAGAGTGGAAAGCGGATTTGTCCTCCATGGCTGTGTCCAGATAAAATCAGGTCAAATCGATCAAGCTCAGGTAAGTGCCTGACCTGATCGGGCTCATGAATCATTAAGATAGAGAAGTCTGCTTTTTTAGGAAGAGTATTATAATCAGGCTGGCCTTCTTGTCCATCGTCGATTCCTGTTAAGCTTGTCTGATCCACCGATGTACTTTGATTATTTAATAGAATAAATCCTCCATCAGCTAGTATTTGACTAACTGCTGTACGACCGTTGGAACGGTAATCATGATTACCTAAGATCGCGAATTTTCCTTTAGGGGCATGGATTTTTGCCAATTGTTGACTGATGGCGTTGCAGTCTCTTGTTTGCCAATAGCGATAATTTTCAATCAAATCACCAGTAAATAATACAATATCAGGCTTTGCTTGGTTCAGTTTATTAATGATTTTATCAAATCGCTTAGGCGAATAAAATGGCGAAAAGTGGCTATCGCTAATTTGGGCGATCGTTAAACCTGCCTTTTCACCAGTTTGAATAATCAGTTGTTCATCCTTATTAATTTGAAAGTGCTTTTCGATCAATTGATAGGTTGAGTAACGACAATAGAACAGAAAGAGCACTAGGAGTAGGCCTAAGATTAGAACCATCTATACCACTTTCTTTCTGATTTTTCGCAAGTATATACAAAATAACGACCTGTCACAAGTTGGACAGGTCGTATTTAATGATAACTTAAATCGTACGAACAGTTTCTCTTTGGATCAGATGATGTGGTACGACTAATTGAACACCACTCGATTGTTTTTGCTCAATTTGTTCTATTAATTTCTGTGTCCCTAGACGACCAAGGTCAGAAATATCAATGTCAATCGTCGTCAAGTAAGGGTGAACGAGCGTTGCAAAAATTGAATTATTAAAACTGATGACCGAAAGATCATCGGGAACCTTATAGCCGTGCAGCGTTGCTAATTGAATCATACGTAAGGCAAAAATATCATCAATCACAACCAGAGCAGTTGCTCCAGTTTCTTTGATTACTTCAGGAAATTGCGTGTAATCTTCAGGTTTCAGCATTGTCAAAGGTGAATGGGTAGGATAACCCTTTAACATCATAGCCTCTTGATACCCAAAATAACGTTCAAAGAAAATGACTTCTTGATTAACATTTGAGACGAACAGGATATTTTTATGCCCTTTCTCAATCAAATGCTCAGTAGCTTGTTTGCCAAGCAATTGATTATCGTTGTCGACATAAACAATGTCAGCTTCTCTTTCAGGCGGACGCCCGATTAATGTAAAGGGGACATGATTCTGATAAAGGTATTCAGCTACTGGATCATCCTTTTCTGAATAAGCTAAGATGAAGCCATCAACTTGTTTTTGCCGATGCATCCGAGTTACATTTTCCAATAAGGTCTTACTATTATTAGCTGAGGCAACAGCGGTGGTAATTTGAAATTCCGCAGCAGTTTCGTTCACAGCGTTTAGTAGTTCCAAATAAAGTGGATTGCCCAAGCGTTCGCGAGAATCAAGAGGTGGCAAAATGACACCAAAAGAATTTGCTCGCTGTTTTCCGAGATTTCGCGCAGTGACGTTTGGAAAGTACCCCATTTCATCCATGATCTTCCGAACCCGCTGTTTTGTTTCAGCGGAAATACTAGGATGATCGTTAATCACACGGGAAACAGTAGAAGGAGAGACTTTTGCTTTTTTAGCCACGTCTTTAACTGTAGATACCATTTTCGCTCTCCTTTCTCTGTAATATTAGTTACTCCATTGTTTTTCTAAAAAATTTAAGGTAAGTTCAGCAGTCGAAGCGACGATAGCAATATCATCACCTAATTGCTTAGCACTTCCCACACCAACAGGTAATGCGCCGCTTGCTTTGATGGCGGTGATTCCTGCTTGAGCATCCTCAATCCCAATGCATTCGTTAGGAGCTAGTCCCACCACTTCAGCAGCTAGAATAAAAATGTCGGGAGCAGGTTTTCCAGCACGTACGGCTGCTGGATCAGCGATACCATCGAAATAATCGGTCAACTCCATCTGTTTTAATAGAAAAGGACCGTTTTTACTTGCTGATGCTAAAGAAATTTTGATGTCAGCATTTTTCAATGCTTTCAGCAATTCTAAAATACCAGGGTAGACATCTTTTGGTGAAACTGCTTGAATCATTTCTACATAATTGTCATTTTTTGATTTTGCTAATTGATTGAACTCTGTTTCGGAAAAGTCTTTTTCACGACCACCATGTTCGAGAATCAGCCGTAAAGAATCTTCGCGGCTAACGCCCTTCAATTTTTCATTAAACTGCCGATCAATTGAAATATCAAGATCATCAGCTAATTTTTTCCATGCCAAGTAATGATATTCAGCAGTATCAGTGATGACACCATCTAAATCAAACAAAACGCCTTTAAACATTTGATTCCTCCTGTTCCAGTGGAACTGTCATTGAATCGCTCAAAGAAATTTCCTTTCCATAAAGCATCATAGCTAAGGCAGGTCCATCTTTCAAGTCAATTTGCACTTCTTTTTGATTTACTGAAACTGCTAACAAGCGCCCACGGTAATTAATATGGAAAGAATAGTGATTCCATTCTTTTGGCAGTAACGGCGCAAAGCTTAATTGGCCGCTTGCTGTTTTCATTTGTGCAAAGCCTTGGACAATAGCTAACCAACTGCCGGTCATTGAAGTAATATGCAAACCATCGTCAGTGTCATTGTTATAGTTGTCTAAATCTAACCGAGCCGTTCGTTGATACATTTCCATCGATTTGTCGATTAAACCAAGCTCTGCCGCTAAAATAGCATGGATTGAAGCAGACAGTGAAGACTCATGAACAGTCATTGGTTCGTAAAACTCGAAATTTTTACGTTTCTCTTCTTTAGTGAATTGATCTCCGAAGAAGTAAATCCCTTGCAAAACATCTGCCTGTTTAATGAAACAAGAACGCAGGATTTTGTCCCAAGACCAGTTTTGGTTTAACGGGCGATCTTCCGGAGCTAAATCAGCAGCCGACATTAAATCTTTATCTAAGAAAGTATCATGTTGAACGAAAATGCCTAACTCTTCATCTGCAGGAAAGTACATATGCTCAATAATATCTTGCCACTTGGCCTGTTCCTCTGAAGATATTGAAACGGTCGCTTGGTCTTGATATTTTTGATAATTTTCTAATG
>NZ_NGLG01000001.1:475912-480816 GCF_002140655.1 Enterococcus sp. 3H8_DIV0648
TACCCAAGTTGCTAAATAGTTAGTATACCAGTTGTTATTGATATTATTCTCATACTCATTAGGTCCGGTCACACCATGAATCATATATTTTTGCTGGCGTTTTGAATAATGTACCCGGTCAGCCCAGAAACGAGCAATCTCAGTCAGAACTTCCAAGCCTTCATTCTTGATATAGCTGTCATCACCGGTATAGGTCGTATAGTTATAAATTGCATGAGCAATCGCACCATTTCGGTGAATTTCCTCGAAGGTGATTTCCCATTCATTGTGACATTCGACACCGGTAAAGGTAACCATCGGATATAAGGCGCCTTGTAAACATTGCTGGCGAGCATTGTGCTGTGCCTGCGGCAATTGATTGTGACGATATTTCAATAAGTTTTTAGTTACTTCTGGATCAGAGATTCCTAAATACATTGGGACAGCATAGGCTTCTGTATCCCAATAAGTCGCACCGCCATATTTTTCGCCAGTGAAACCTTTTGGTCCAATATTCAGACGCTCATCTTCACCATAATAAGTTGAAAAGAGTTGGAAGATGTTGAAGCGAATACCCTGCTGCGCCTCGTCATCTCCATCAATCAAAACATCCGCTAAAGCCCAACGATTTGCCCAAGCTGCATTTTGTTCAGCCAACAAATCTTCGAAGGAATCATTGTATTTCGAAAGTAATGCGACAGCCTTTTCGCTTTGCTCGGATTCTGTGACATCGCGACTAGTTAATATAACTACTCGTTTTTCTAATTGAACTGATTGATTGACTTTTAAGTTATAAGAGAATGTTTCAGCAACTTCTAGAGTATCATCTTGTTGCAGTCCGATTGTAGAACTGATATGTTTCATTGCGCCAGTCACCGAAAACTGTTCGATTCCAAAATTATTTGGGATGGTCTGAGTTGTTAAGAAGCTAATGTCTTCTCGGTGTCCGCGATCTTTTTCTAACCAGAACATTTCTTCATAATTGCTGTCTTCATTCTGTACGTTATTATCTAATTTAGATACGACTTTTAATTCTGCATCGCCAACTAAACTTTCAGCAGTAAGTCGAATGACAGCAAGCTCCTGTTTTACAACACTTAAAAAGCGTTCAAAAGTAAAACGAACTTTTGTATCGTCGATTGTCACGGTAAAGGAGCGGGTAAGGACCCCGTTTTCCATATTTAATTCTAAATCAAAATCTTCATACTCAGTGACTGCTAGATCAATCTCATGATCATTTACAAATAATTTCATTTGAATAAAATCAAGTGCATTAATGACTTTACCGAAATACT
This sequence comes from Enterococcus sp. 3H8_DIV0648, assembly GCF_002140655.1. Lineage (NCBI taxonomy): Bacteria > Bacillati > Bacillota > Bacilli > Lactobacillales > Enterococcaceae > Enterococcus > Enterococcus sp. 3H8_DIV0648. Next base: position 477,187 of record NZ_NGLG01000001.1, read on the forward strand.
CAGGATACCCATTCTTCCACCAGCCAACACGAGTTTTATCAGGATACCAAATTCCGGCAAGGTAAGTACCTTGATGGTGATCGCCGCTATAGCTTTCTTCAAAGTTACCACGCATTCCCATATAACCATTTCCTATACTAGTCAAAGATTCCTGAAGACGCCGATTTTCTTTATCTAGCTTAGTAGTTCGAATTTTCCAAGGGTCAATTTCAAAAAGACGTTGAACATTTTTCATGATAGTCCTCCTTATGTTTTCTTAGCACTATCATATACGCAACCGATTGCGTAAGTCAAGCATTTAAGGGAAAGTTTTTATAGTTAAGTCTATATAGAAGCTGTCTCTTATACACATCTAGATGTGTATAAGAGACAGGAGTATATAATGCAAATCAGCGAAACCGCTGTCTCTTATACACATCTAGATGTGTATAAGAGACAGATCATATACGCAACCGATTGCGTAAGTCAAGCATTTAAGGGAAAGTTTTTATAGTTAAGTCTATATAGAAGAAATAATGATTTTTAAAACAAAACACTTGAAAGAGTTTACAAAATAAAAAAATGAGTATATAATGCAAATCAGCGAAACCGATTGCGTAAAATCTTCGCATCAAAAATTAGGAGGAGCAAACATGAAAGGAATCAAAAAGATTTTTAGTTTTGAGTTTTGGCAAAAGTTTGGGAAGGCACTGATGGTGGTAATTGCAGTAATGCCGGCAGCAGGCTTGATGATCAGTATCGGAAAGTCTTTACCATTGATTAACGAAAATCTAGGGTGGCTAGTTACTACCGGTGGTGTTGTTGAAAATATTGGTTGGGCTATTATTGGTAATTTGCATTTACTTTTTGCATTAGCAATTGGTGGAAGTTGGGCGAAAGAACGAGCGGGTGGTGCATTTGCAGCAGGGCTATCATTCATTTTGATTAATCGAATCACAGGCTCGATCTTCGGTATTACTTCAGAAATGTTAGCTGATCCAAATGCGATGACTCATACACTATTCGGTCAAAAAATTATGGTCAATGGATATTTTACGAGTGTGTTAGAAGCTCCGGCATTGAATATGGGAGTATTTGTTGGGATCATCGCGGGTTTCGTGGGAGCGACGGCTTACAACAAATACTACAATTTCCGGAAGCTGCCAGAAGTGTTGACCTTTTTTAATGGAAAACGATTTGTTCCTTTTGTAGTAATTTTACGTTCAGTTATTGTAGCTTTGGTATTAGCCTTAATTTGGCCAGTTATCCAAACAGGAATCAACGATTTTGGTAAATGGATCGCGAATTCTCAAGATACTGCACCAGTATTGGCCCCATTTTTATATGGAACACTAGAACGATTACTCTTACCGTTCGGGCTGCATCACATGCTGACAATTCCAATGAACTATACGCAATTGGGCGGAACTTATGATATTTTGACCGGGGCACAAGCAGGAAGTCAAGTGTTCGGTCAAGATCCGTTATGGTTGGCATGGGCTACTGACTTAGTTAATTTAAAAAATGGCGGCGATATGTCTCAATATCAACATGTGTTAACTCAATGGACACCTGCGCGTTTTAAAGTCGGACAAATGATTGGTTCGTCAGGTATTTTGATGGGGTTGACTTTAGCAATGTACCGCAATGTCGATCCTGATAAAAAGAAAAAATATAAATCCATGTTCCTTTCTGCAGCAGTAGCGGTATTCCTCACAGGAGTAACGGAACCTTTAGAGTTTATGTTTATGTTTGTAGCGGTACCGCTATATGCTTGCTATGCAGTAATTCAAGGGGCTGCTTTCGCTATGGCTGACTTAATCAATTTACGAGTTCATTCATTTGGGAATATTGAACTGTTGACTAGGGTGCCTATGGCATTAAGAGCAGGATTAGGCAATGACTTACTTAATTTTGTTTTAACAAGTATTGCCTTTGGAGTGTTCACTTATTTCTTTGCTAATTTCATGATCAAGAAATTCAATTACGCAACCCCAGGAAGAAATGGGAATTATGAAGTTGATACTGAAGAAGCCGCTAGTGGAACAACGGATGGCTCAGTAACGGCAGATTCACAAATTGTAAAGATCATTAACTTATTAGGTGGTCCGCAAAACATTACTGATGTTGATGCATGTATGACTCGATTACGAGTAACAGTTGCAGATAGGAATATTGTCGGCGGTGAAGAAGATTGGAAAAAGGCTGGAGCAATGGGGCTTTTGGTTAAGGATAATGGCGTGCAAGCTGTTTATGGTCCGAAGGCAGATATCCTTAAATCTGATATTCAGGATTTGTTAGATTCAGGCGTACAAATTCCTGCGAGTGATTTCCAAGGAAGTTCTCTCGAATCTAAAAAAACAACTACAGCCTTTAAAGGACTGCATGCTGATTTTGTTGCACCAGCGAACGGAGAACTTATCCCAATTGATCAAGTGCAGGATGAAGTTTTCTCACAGAAAATGATGGGTGAAGGATTTGCGGTGATACCAGAAAATGGAGAGGTTGCAAGTCCAGTTTCGGGTACTATTGTTTCCGTATTTCCGACAAAACACGCTATTGGTATCAAAACAGAAGATGAAATCGAAGTGTTGCTTCATATGGGGATCGACACGGTTAACTTAGGCGGCGATGCATTTGAAATCAAAGTTCATGAAGGTGAAAAAGTGAAGGCAGGTAAAATTGTCGCAACTGCTGATTTAGCAATGATTCAAGAAGCTGGAAAATTGACGACGATGATTGTAGTATTCACAAATGGTGACAAGATCGAGAATTACCATTATGATAAAACAGGACTTGTTTCTCGTGGAGAAACGATTGGGTCAATCGATTATTAAAGTGGGGCGAAAACAATCAAAGTATTAACTCTAAACACTCATAGTTGGATGGAAGCGGACGATCAAAAGCAATTAGAAACTTTGGCTAACCAAATCGCTAAGGAAGAATACGATTTTATTGGTTTGCAAGAAGTAAACCAACTTATGACTAGCCCGTTAGCAAAACTGGATAAGTATTTTCAACCGACATCGAAACAACAAACAGTTCATCAAGACAATTTCTTGTTTTGTTTGGTTGAAAAATTAAAAAGCTTAGGGTGTTACTATTATTGGAGTTGGAGCTATAATCATGTTGGCTACGATATCTATCATGAGGGCACTGGCTTGTTGTCGAGGATGCCAATGAAAGCAGAGAATTACTTAATCTCTGAAAGTTCTGATCCGACAGATTATCATACGCGAAGAGCAGTGATTGGAGAGACTATAATTGACGGACAGAAAGTAATAGTCGCTAATGGTCATTTCTCTTGGTGGCAGAATGATAAAACAGCTTTTGCATTTGAGTGGGGTGCATTAGAGAAAGTATTGTCAGAAAAACAGGGTTCTCTTATTATTATGGGTGATTTTAATAATGACGCAAAAATAAATGGTGAAGGTTATGACATGGTCAAAGGGAGTTCATTGAAGTTGCAAGATGCTTTTGTTGCTGCAAAAAGTAAATTTGATGAATATACAGTAGAAGAAGCAATAGATGGTTGGTCAGAAAATGCTGAGAAACTTCGAATTGATTACATCTTTACTTCTCAAGATTTTAATGTTGTAAGCTATCGAATCGTTTTTAATGATAAAAATGAGTCTATAATTAGTGATCATT
>NZ_NGLG01000001.1:483214-489584 GCF_002140655.1 Enterococcus sp. 3H8_DIV0648
GGAGGAATGTGATGGGTAAGCGAGTGTTTAAAGGAGGAATTGATCTTCATCAGGATTCTGCTCTTCATTTGAGAGGTATCAATAATTATAAAAATGTGGAAAGTATTCATCCTAAAAAGGTTTATATTCCAGTTCAGCAGCATATCGGGGAGGTTGCTGAGGTAATTGTGACTGTAGGTGAAGAGGTTTTTTTAGGGCAACCTATTGCAAAAATAGGTGATAGATTGGGAGCGAATGTTCACGCAAGTATTTCTGGAAAGATTATTGCAATAGAGGAAATTGATCAAGGACAAGGTGAAAAAATGACTTGTGTAGTCATTGAAAATGATTTCCGTGAGCAGCCTCGTGAAGTACACCATGAAACAATTGATGAACTGACACCGGAAATAATTGTCGAACGAGTAGAAGCTGCTGGAGTAGTAGGGTTAGGCGGTGCGACATTTCCTAGTCATGTAAAATTAAATCCTAAAGAAAAGATTCATACGTGCATTTTTAATGGTGCAGAATGTGAACCACTATTGATGGCTGATGCGGCATTAATGGTCACTCAAGGTGAAAAGTTAATCAGGGGTTGTGAGTTGGTTCTAAAAGCAGTAGAAGCAAAAGAAGGAATTATTGCCATTGAAGATGATAAACAAGAAGCAATTGATGCCATGCGGAATTTATGTCAAGATAGCCTAAATATTTCAGTGATTGAGGTTCCTTCAGTCTATCCTCAAGGAAGTACCGAGATGCTTTTCAAAACAATTACTGGGAAAGAAGCTCCTGCTACAGGATCAACAAGAGATTTGGGCTATTTGATTATTAACGTAGCGACGACAGTGGCAGTTTTTGAAGCAATTGATCCAGGAATTCCTTTGAGTCATCGAATCTGTTCAGTTGTTGGAGATGTTAAAACGCAAAAGAATGTTTATTTTCCGATTGGAACTTCTATTGAGGATATGATTGATTTTTGTAATGGTTTTGATGGAAAACCATCGAAAATTATTACAGGTGGTTTTATGATGGGAAAAACTGTGGATACTATGGCAGCCTCTTTGACGAAATCTGCAAATGGTCTAATCGTCATTAACGAGACACATGACCAAGATAGTACACCTAGTCCATGTATCATGTGTGCACGCTGTGTAGAAGTTTGTCCGATTGGCCTTTTGCCTCATCAACTTGAGAAAAATTATTTGAAGGAAAATTGGAAACGACTAGAAAAACTATATGTGGATAGTTGTATTAATTGTGGCTGCTGTACGTATATTTGTCCTGCTCGGCGTCATTTAGCTGAACATATTGTTGCTGGACAGCAAATGATTAAAGAGAGGCAGGGGTAGTGTTATGGATGAAAAACGTTCTTTTGAGACAGTCCGAAGCGAAGATTATCCCATGATGGAAGCTTCACCTCATTTGTTGTTCCATGAAAAAACGGATCGAATTATGCAATTGGTATTATTGGCACTGCTACCTAGTGTGCTAGTTTCGATTATTTTCTTTGGTATTCGTTCGCTGCTACTATATATTATCGCAGTAGGCACCTGTTTATTTTGTGAATTTCTATGGTTTAAGCTTCGTAAAAATACGATTCCTAAAGATTTTTCGGCAGCTGTGACAGGAGTATTATTAGCGATGAGCTTGCCGGCAAGTGTCCCTTTGTGGTATCCCGCTTTAGGCGGAGCAATCGGAATTATTGTAGGAAAGGAATTGTTTGGTGGAATTGGTCGGAATTTGTTGAATCCAGCTTTAACAGGTCGAGCTGTTTTAAGATTGATTTTTGTCAAAGAAATGTCGACCAATGTACAACCGCATCCTTTCTTTTCAACTAACGGATTAGATGTCGTGTCTTCAGCGACCCCTTTAATGAAAGTAGAGGCAGGGGAATCACTAAACTCAAGTCAAATAGTAGATAGTTTGACTGGCATGATCGCTGGAAAAAATGGTGAAACAATGGCTATACTTTTATTTTTCGGTGGTTTGTTTTTACTATATAAAAAAGTAATTACATGGCATATTCCATTTTGTATGCTCGGAACAATTGCTGTAATAGCTTTATTATTAGGAAAAGGTGATCCTACGATTGTTTTTGCTCATGTTTTTGGCGGAGCTACGATGTTAGGCGCATTTTTTATGGCAACCGATTATAGCACATCGCCTACAACACCAAGAGGTGAAATTATTTATGGGATTTGCTGCGGATTATTATTAATGGCTTGGCGGGAATTTAGCTCGATGCCTGAGGGGATGACGTTCATTTTGTTAATTATGAACTGTTTCGTTCCGCTGATAGATCATCTTATTATACCAAGAGTCTATGGAGTAGAAAACTAGCAATTATTTTCTGTAAAAAAGTGGACGTCCTTTCATTCTAGTGATAAAGTGGTAAAGATATTGGTAGTTACCAGTTTGTTTAATAGAATTTTTTTGAAAATCAAGTAACGGAAGATTTTCAATTTTTATGATAGAGAGGATTGTTTTATTTGCTTTACGTAGCTAGACACGGAGAGACCGAGTGGAATAGGAAAGGAATTATTTCGGGGAGAAGCGACATTGCTTTATCGCAGGTGGGATATGAGCAGGCAGCTATTTTATCAGAGGAAGCAGCTAAGCTTGAATCACCCATAACCGGAATCATTCACTCGCCGTTGGTAAGGGCAAGAGAAACGGCAAGAATTGTAGCTGAAAATAATGATTTGCCAATGAACATGGATTCCCGTTTGATTGAATTAGATTATGGTGATTACGATGGAACAAGCGATGAACAAGAAGGATATTTGAAAATTCGGACGCAATTTGCAGTACGTTATCCGAATGGTGAATCGTTGATGGATGTTTATGCTCGAATAGTACCGTTGTTGGAAGAGTTGGAGCAAGCTGAAGATCAGACCTATCTATTAGTTTGTCATAATTCAGTGATACGTGCGATCAAAAATTATTTTGAGCCGTTGGAAAATGAAAAGGTCTTTGACTATCGAACACCAAATGCAAAATTGATTGCATTTGAATGGAAAAAAGCAGTTTCGAATATCAAGAGTGCATAAAAATATCGACTCCCAGAAGTTAGATTTTTGGTCTAACTTTCGGGGGTCGATAGACTTTGTCCGGTTTTTTATATTGTTGCATGCATCGCATGAATTGTTTGAATCGTGCGCTGCCATTTTTCTTGTTCCACATCTGAAAGACTGAGAGGAAATTGTTCAGTGATACCTTGTTGTGAAACCTTCGCAGGAGAGCCCACGTAGCAGCTTTCAGAGAGGTGATAATGACTAACAGGCACCACGAGATGATTATTATTTAAAATAGCTTCAGCGATGCGTGCGGCTTGAATTGCGATACCATAAGAAGTATAACCTTTGCCTCTGAATGTGACCCAGCCGCCATCACGAGCAGCTTCATCTAAAGCGGTAAGCTGTTCTTTGGTCAAAGTATCAGTGATTGGGACACCCCCGATTCGAACACTTGACCATGCCACAAATTGGCTTTCACCATGTTCACCGATTACATACCCATCAATAGCTGAAGGATGGACATTTAGACTGCGACTAACAGCATGTTTCATTCGACCGGTATCTAACGAGGTTCCAGTTCCAAAGACACGTTCACGCGGAAAACCTGTAAGTTCTTGCAGATATTGAGTAATTACATCACAAGGATTGGTAATATTCAATATAATCCCCTTAAATCCAGATTCCGTGATTTTTGGTGCCCATTCTTCAACAATCGTTTTAGTTAAATTCAATTCTGCAAAACGATCAGGGTTTCCTTCAAAAATTGAAATATCACCTGCAGCAAAAATAATTACATCAGTGTCTTTCAACTCTGTCAAATTAGGTTCGATCAAACGAACTTGATGGGTTTGTTCCATTTGCCCATCCATCAGATCATTCAGTTCTGCTTTAAGTATATTTTCCTTTGAGTCAAAGAGTACTAACTCATCAACTATATTTTTTGAAATCAAAGTGTAAGCTGTCGTGCTTCCAACATGGCCCACACCAATAATTGCGATTTTTCTCAATTACAACACGCCTCTCGTAAAATTTCTTATTTTTAAAAGAATGCCCCTAACATGAGAAAAAGTCAATAGATTAATTAGTAAATGATTAATTTGAAGCTTTATCTTTCAAAATTTGATAAACACGTTGGCAATCAGCCGAAGTTCCTCTCAATTCATAATCTGCTAAGAAAGGAAAACCAAATACTTCACTATATTGCTTTGCTGTTAAGCAATATTGGTAGTTGAAGTTTTTGTTCCCACTGCCGACAACGCCCAAACACTTCTTGTAATTATCTTCATATTCCAGATACTCACGCATAGCCTCCGTTAAAATTTCGGTATCGCCATTATCTACACCGTTGCCGCCTTCCAAATAGGTAGGGACAAAGGTGAAGAAGGGAGCAGATTCTATATCAAAAGGGCTGTTTTCAGAAATTTCTTTGGCTGTAATCAAAGGATTTGTCGAATCCAGTTCATGCTGTTCTTCAGCATGAGCCTCGAGACGCTTTACAAATGCTTTTGTGTTTCCTGAGATTGATATATATAAAATATTCATGACTTTTTTCCTCCTAGAATAATAATAGTAGTTCAATCTATCTCGAAAATTATAACACGAAAAAGGATTGATGAACGAGTGTAAACGGTTGCAAAAAATCGTAAAATATGGTATAAATATAGGTGTAAGGGGTAGGTCCCTAGTGTTGTTAAATCGTACAACGGAAGTGAGCGGAAGCAGTGTTCATTTCAAAGTGAATGCCGAAAAGGCAGAAAGGAAGTAGGGATTTGAAGTCTCCTTACCAAGTTATTCTAATCTAGCGGGGAAGAGAAATGTAGACAGTAGAACCATTTCTCCACTTAATGGTGAGGCTTAAACGGAATTCAAGCACAAAAGACGTTTAAGACCTAGAAAAGGGTGTAAATATTCCAGAAATCTGGAATGAAGAAAAAACACTTAGCCATTAGACCTGCTAGATTATTTTTTTGCCTAAAAAAGCCAGCTGATCAGCTGGCTTTTTCGACGTCTATTTGTTGTAATAGCGGATATCCCCACTAATTTTATTGATTGCATAATTAGTTGGATCTGAGAAAGTATGGGTTTCCCCATCAGTTGGCATTTTTTTGTTGAACATCACTTCGTATTCTTCAATCGACAATTGTTGTCGTCCAGCAAGCAATACTTGATTTCCTTCAATAGTTAAATAGTTTTTGTAATCATCCATCAAGGTCATAGAGAAAAATTCGCTGACTGCACCAGAACCGTAACTGAACAAACCGATACGATCACCAGCAGCCAAATCCCCGTTATCTAATAATGACATCAAACCAAGATATAAAGAGCCAGTATATAGATTACCAACTTGTCGACTATAAACAACAGCTTCATCATAGCGGGCTTCCAGTCGTTGCTGTTCAGTTTCTGTCATTTCTGGGAAGATTGCTCGTAACGCTTTGCGTCCCATTTTGGTATAAGGCAGATGGAAAGTCAAGGCAGCGTAGTCAGTGCTGTCAGTTTGATTGACCTTCTTATTTTGTTCCCAGATACGGGTGAAAGAGTCAATATAGACTTGATTTGACATATGGCCATCCACCAATGGATAGTCATGTCCCGCTGGGCGCCAGAAATCATAGACGTCTTCAGAATAAAAGACACTGTCGTTATTAAAGGATAGTAGGTGAGGGTTGCTAGTTATTAACATAGCAACAGCACCACACCCTTGCGTTGGTTCCCCGCCAGTGCTTAATCCATATTTTGCGATGTCGGCTGTGATAACTAAAACCTTACGATCTGGGTGTAATGTAACGTAGTCATTGGCTTGTTGCAAAGCGGCAGTACCGCCATAGCAAGCATGTTTTATTTCAAATGAACGAGCAAAGGGTTGAATATCTAATAGTCCATGAATAATTACCGACGCAGATTTTGAAAAGTCGGTACTAGATTCTGTTCCGACGATTACCATGTCAATGTCCTTTTTGTCTTCATCTGTAAGAATTTTTGCAGCAGCACTTGCTCCTAAAGTAACGATGTCTTGTGTCTCAGGAATAATTGCCATCTGATCTTGTCCAAGACCAATGTGAAATTTGTTGGGGTCAGTCTCACGTGCATGTGCCAAGTCCGTCATATCAAGATAATAATTTGGTACGTGGAAACTGATTTTGTCAATCCCTATATTCATATTGCTCCTCCTATTTCTTATTGATGAAATCTTTTCACAAAAAATGATTCCACCACGTATATCTTTCTACTGTATTACTAAAGTAATAAGCAGAGCAGACATCCTTTTCTTCCAAAGGTAAATATATCATCTGTCTCTTATACACATCTAGATGTGTATAAGAGACAGGTATGATCATATGCAACGAAGTGTTAAAGGTTTTGACAGAAGCTGATAT
>NZ_NGLG01000001.1:489699-492453 GCF_002140655.1 Enterococcus sp. 3H8_DIV0648
GTGCTATACTTACGTCTGATTTTTAATGAAAATATTGGAGGTGCACCCTTGGAAGAAATAGTTATTTTAAGCGCTGTACGAACACCAATTGGCAGATATAAAGGCAAATTAGCAACCGTTTCAGCCGTCGAGCTCGGTGCAATCGCTATCAAAGAAGCGATCAAACGTGCAGAGCTTGCGCCAGATCAAGTGGAACAGGTATTTATGGGGAATGTATTGCAGGCAGGAAATGGTCAGAATGTGGCACGTCAATCAGCAGTAAAAGCAGGCTTACCCTATGAGGTACCAGCTACAACCATAAATGAGGTCTGCGGGTCAGGAATGAAGTCGATTATTTTCGCGATGCAGCAAATATTACTAGGTGAAGCCCATGTAGTTGTTGCCGGGGGGACAGAAAATATGTCTCAAGCACCAAAAGTGACCAGCTTTGATTATGCAGCCCAAGAATGGCAAGAACCAAAATCAAGCATGATTTATGACGGTTTGACTGATGCTTTCAGCGGCAAGCATATGGGATTGACGGCAGAAAAAGTAGCTGAGGAATATCATGTTACTCGTGAAATGCAGGATCAATACGCTTATGAGTCACAAATGAAGGCAGCAAAAGCCAGTAAAGATGGAAAGTTTGAATCAGAGATTGTTCCTATCCCTCTATCGGATGGCAGCACTTTAAGAGAAGATGAAGGGATTCGTTTTGATTCAACATTAGAAAAAATTAGCTCATTGAAACCTGCGTTCAAAGAAGGTGGTGTTGTCACTGCGGCTAATGCTTCAACCTTGAATGATGGTGCGTCCGCAGTTGTCTTAGCGTCAAAATCCTATGCGATTGAAAATGGCTTGGCGTACTTAGCTGTTATTAATGGTTATAGTGAAGTAGGGATTGACCCAAGTATTATGGGGATGGCTCCTGTTTCAGCTATTAATAAATTATTAAATAAAGTGAATCGAACAATTGATGAGGTCGATACATTCCAAATCAACGAAGCATTTGCTGCAGCTTCTGTTGCTGTTCAAAAAGAATTGAAACTGCCGGATGAAAAAATTAACACTTACGGCGGTGCAATTGCTTTAGGCCACCCTATCGGAGCTAGTGGAACACGTATTGTAGCAACACTGATTTCAGAATTAATTCAAGAAGACAAGCAACGAGGCGTAGCAAGTCTTTGTATCGGTGGCGGGCTGGGACTAGCCTTGATGATTACGAAAGCGGAGGATCAAGAGACCGCAAAAAAAAAGTTTTATCAAATGACCCAAGCTGAACGCTTAGCTGAGTTGGTCAAAGAAAAAAAATTGTCAGCTAAAGAAGCCGCGCAATTGCAAGCGGAAACTGTGCTCCCAGAAAAAATTTCGATTAACCTGATTGAAAATCAAATCAGCGAAGGTTCAATTCCTCTGGGTGTGGCACAAAATTTTGTTATCAACGGAGAAGAGAAAATTATTCCAATGATAACAGAGGAACCTTCTGTAATTGCAGCTGCTAGTAATGCAGGAAAAATTATCGCAAAATCTGGTGGTATTCATACGCGAGTGATCAATCAAAATATGCTGGGGCAAATTGTTTTGCGAAATGTCACAGACTTTGCCGCAATAAAAAAAGTTATTGCTGAAAACGAACAAGAACTTTTTGCCGTAGCTGAAAAGAGCTACCCGTCGATCTATCAACGTGGTGGCGGACTTAGGTCAATTGACATACGCATTTTTGAAGAGGGCTTTCTTTCATTAGACTTAGAAGTTGATACTAAAGATGCAATGGGGGCCAATATTCTAAACACGATGCTGGAAGCTGTGGCGCAGGAAATACGGCAACTGATTCCTGATGCAGATATTTTATTTAGTATTTTAAGTAATTACGCGACGCAGTCCTTGATCGAAGCAAGTTGCGAAATTTCTGTAGAGCAACTTTCACCGGAGCTCGTTGAAAAAATCGTCTCGGCCAGTGATTATAGTAAAATTGATCCTTATCGCGCAGCTACCCATAATAAAGGAATCATGAATGGTATTGACGCTGTTGTTTTAGCGACGGGAAATGATACGCGGGCAGTAGCGGCTGCTTGCCATGCTTACGCTGCTCGAAATGGACGCTATGAAGGTTTGACGGACTGGTACATTAAAGATAATAAGCTGGTTGGAAAACTAGTTCTGCCAATGAAGGTCGGTATTGTAGGCGGTGCGACAAAAATCTTGCCTAAGGCGCAATTGAGCTTAAAATTATTAGAAGTTTCATCTGCTGCTGAGTTAGGTGAAGTTATTGTGGCCGTTGGATTGGCCCAAAATCTCGCTGCCATACGTGCTTTGGTGACGGACGGTATCCAAAAAGGTCACATGGCGATGCAGAGCCGTTCATTAGCAATCACTGCTGGAGCGACAACCAAAGAGGTCCCGCTGGTTTCCAGACAATTAAGAAAAGCTGAACGAATGAATTTGGCAACAGCAGAAGAAATTATTAAAAATCTTCGTCTGGGCTAATAAACTAATTGTCATTTAAAAAAAGTAGAGTCATAAAATGACTCTACTTTTTTCTTCGGATTTTTAAAGAAACCAATGTTATCGTATTCTTTCTTCGACAGTTTTTCGAACTGTTTTCAGAATTTAATAATTAAGTTTCTAAAATTATTTTTGATCTTGAAACCTTTTTATATCACAGGTTTTCAAGGGATTTCCGTTTTGATAATTGAAAAGGAGAAACAAAATTTTCAAAAAAATGTTTGACAGGTGATTCATAACTTGTTATATTGTGTTCGAAAATAAAATATG
>NZ_NGLG01000001.1:492588-506964 GCF_002140655.1 Enterococcus sp. 3H8_DIV0648
TGTTAGGTGAGGCTCCTATACAAACATAGGCTACTGCCCAAAAATGTCGAGAGACGCCAATGGGTAGAACAGGAATTGTCGAATACAAGGCTTTTCTTAAGGTAGCTAAGATGTTTGTCTTTACGTTGTATAGTGCCAAAACTCAACGATTAGATCGACTATACGACTTTGTCTATTTGAGATGAATTTATTAGGAAGGCTTTTCGCTGAGTTTTTGAGCGAAAAGTCTTTTTTTGCGTAACGGTCATTGCTATTTTCAAGATAGAAAAGGGAGGGATTTACCATGGTAAAACAGTGTTCACATTAACTAGGTGGAATAGCTCATTGTATTGTGAGGCATTAACGCTAAGAAACAAGGAATTAAAGGCAAGTTCTGGAAAACGATTTTTATTGAAAGCGCCAAGAGATGAAAGAAATGATCTTCACTTAATTATTAAGCAGGAAGATCACGTAGTAGGAACCTTATTGCTTCATCCGATTTCAGAAAAATGTGTGCAAATCAAGCAGGTTGCAGTGGATTCTCGTTATCAAGGAGCAGGATTAGGTAAAAATTTACTCATTTATGCGGAACAGGTCGCAAGAAGATTTGGTTTTTACTTTGTATTTCTTACAGGGAGAAAACAGGCTTGGGGATTTTATGAAAAGCTAGGTTACCAAACTATATCGAATGATTATCAGGAAGGTCAATTAATCATGCGAATCTATAAAAAAGACCTTCAGTCGCCACTGGAACAGGTGGAAAAAAGGGAGATGAAAACAAATGGATGACAGTAGTTCGATAATTACGGGTTTGTGGCAGAAAAAAGTGAATAAAAAGACGCTATTGTCTATTTGTTTTTAACCCCCGCTTTTCTCCATAAGCCCGTCTGTAGGAGGGACAACCATGAATACGCTAAAAGATATTATCTTATACCTGTTTATTGGAATAGGATTATGGCATATTTTTTTCGGGGAAAAGGAGAAGAACATGAAACAACAAAAATTAACGACGACAAAAACAAATTATAGTTTATTTGCCAAAAAGACAACAAGGAGCATCTTTGAAACATTTAGAACATCGAGTCTTGGATTGTCGAGTGAGCAAGTTGAAGAAGCAAAAGAAAAGTTCGGAGAGAACAAAATTCCGTATAAGAAATCTACACCATTTTTTATCGAAGTTTTAAAAGCATTTATCACACCGTTTACTTTGGTGTTAATTGGTTTGGGAGTGATTTCGCTCATCACAGAAGGGATCATGCCTGAACCAGGCGAAAAAGATTTCTTCGGCAGCGGGATTATTTTGGTCATGGTATTAGTCAGCGGCACGATGACTTTGGTGCAATCTGTACGTTCAAACAAGGCTGCTGAAAAATTGAAATCACTTGTAAAAGTTACCGCAACAGTTCGCAGAGACAATCAGTATAAGGAAATTCCTATGGAAGAAATTGTCTGCGGAGATTTAGTTAAACTTTCCGCGGGAGATATGATTCCAGCAGATATCCGCTTGATTTCTGCAAAGGACTTATTTATTTCACAATCGGCACTGACCGGTGAGAGTTATCCTGTTGAGAAATGTGCTGACAAAATGAATGGGCAAAAAGAATCTGAGACCAGCTATGATAATTTAGTATTTATGGGAAGCAATGTAATCAGTGGAAGCGCTGAAGGAATAGTCATTGCTACAGGAGCGAAAACGTTATTCGGCGATGTTGCTAAATCCTTATCTGCTACACCGATTCAAACCAGCTTTGAGCTGGGAATTCGCAAGACGTCCTTTTTGTTTATTAAGTTTATGGCATTGATGGCTCCGACAGTAATTGTGATTAATGGATTTACTAAAGGAGATTGGATGGAAGCTTTCTTATTTGGTTTATCAGTTGCTGTGGGGCTGACGCCAGAAATGCTGCCGATGATCGTTACGACAAATTTAGTTAAGGGCGCTACAGGGATGGCAAAGAATGGTACGATCATCAAAAATCTAAATGCTATCCAAAATTTTGGTGCGATCGATGTTTTATGCACGGATAAAACAGGAACGCTGACGCAAGATAAAATCATTCTTGAATATCATCTGGATTGTGATGGTGAAGAAGATAATCGTGTCTTGAGACATGCGTATCTTAACAGCTATTATCAAACGGGACTGAAAAATCTGATTGACGTAGCAATTATCGAATCAACTAATCAAGAATTAGATACAAATAAGATTCGCTACAAAAAAGTTGATGAGATTCCGTTTGACTTTCAGCGTCGCAGAATGAGTGTGGTCGTAGAAGATCAATATGGCAAAACACAAATGATTACAAAGGGCGCAATCGAAGAGATGTTGGAAATTTCTTCCTTTGTTGATTTTAAAGGGCAGGTCACTAAACTAACTGATGAAGTAAAAAAACAGGTTTTGAGAAAAGTTCATGAGTTGAATGAGGATGGGTTGCGAGTGATTGGTGTTGCTCAAAAGACAAATCCAAGTGTGGTCGGTGAATTTTCAACTGCGGATGAGGCAGAAATGGTCTTGATTGGTTACTTGGCATTTTTAGATCCGCCAAAAGAAACGACCAAACAGGCATTGCAAGCATTAAAGGATAACGGCGTGGGAGTAAAAGTTTTAACTGGCGATAATGCACTAGTGACAAAATCCGTCTGTAAGCAAGTTGGACTAGGGGCAGAAACGATCATCCACGGAGAAGACTTAGTCCATTTAAGAGATGAAGAATTAGCAGAAATTGCAGAAAGTTATAATGTATTTGTAAAATTGAACCCGCAACAGAAACAAAAAATCACCAGTTTACTTAGAGAAAACGGACATACAGTTGGTTTTTTGGGTGACGGGATCAATGATGCGCCAGCAATGAAAGCGGCAGATGTTGGGATATCTGTTGATACGGCTGTTGACATTGCTAAAGAATCTGCCGATGTGATTTTATTGGAGAAAGATTTGATGATTCTCGAACAGGGAATTCTTTCAGGCAGAGAAACCTTCGGGAACATTATGAAATATATCAAAGCAACTGCAAGCTCAAATTTCGGAAATATGTTTTCAGTTTTGATCGCAAGTTCGTTCTTACCATTTTTACCAATGCTGCCATTGCAAATTTTATTCTTGAATCTGATTTACGATATTTCTTGTATTTCAATTCCATGGGATCGAATGGATAAGGAATATTTGGAGAAGCCCAAAAAATGGACAGCATCTAGTATTGGGAAATTTATGATTTGGCTGGGACCAACGAGTTCGGTCTTTGATATCACGACCTACTTATTGATGTACTTTGTCATTTGTCCAACAGTGCTTGGAGGCGACTTCCATTCTTTATCTCCCGAGCAGCAAGCAGCCTTTATCGCGATTTTCCATGCGGGCTGGTTTGTTGAATCGCTTTGGTCACAAACACTGGTCTTGCATGCGCTGCGCACACCTCAGATTCCATTTATCCAAAGCAGAGGGTCCTTCATCATGACAGTGATCACTACTATGGGGATTATTACTGGGACTCTTTTACCATTTACGAATTTTGGTAAAAATTTAGGCTTGGGAATTCTTCCTAATCAATATTGGTTATGGCTAGTTGTCACAATTTTTGCATATCTGATTTTGGTTACATTGGTGAAAAAAGTTTATATTCAACGTTATCAAGAATTGCTCTAAGAAAAAATCAAACGCCCCGACTTATTAGGGGCGTTTGATCTTATTTTTTAATGTCGTTCCGCAAATAGACCATATCTATTAATTGAACACCTTGATCAATAATTGGTTCGCGGTAATTATCGGTGAAAAAGTTTTTCACGCGATGGGATTCGCGAAATCCGCAATTTTTATAGAAGTTCAATATGCTAGGAACGTCCCCAGTGCCGACATACATTGTTTGATAACGTCCTAAAAATTCATCGAATAGAAATTGGATCATCGCTTTGCCATAACCTTTTCCTTGTTCACTTGGCATAGTGGCAATATTTTTTAGTTCACATTCTGTATCATTTAATTCTGTTACAACGGCTTCGCATTTCAGATCATCGTCGTATAATACAAACATCCGGCCATCCTCCAGATAACGATCGATCATGTGTTCTTCCTCATCGGCTAAACTAAGCAAGTCTAAAAATTCTTTCTTATTTGAACGTATTTCTTTAATTCTCATGTAAGCTGTCCTCATTTTCTTTCATTTTTAAATGCAATATCGGAAATGCATTTCCTTGTTCATCTAACTCTGAGCGGCTAGTAACCTGAAATCCCATGTGTTGGTAAAAACCCAATGCTTTTTCATTTTGTTCATTCACATCTACGTATTTAATCCTCAGTGTATCAATGACGTATTGAAGGAGCTTTTTACCAATCCCTTGGTTTAAAGCATTCGCATCAATAAAAAGCATCTCAATTTTTCCACCTTCGACACCAATGAAACCTAAAAGTTTTTGATCATAATAACCGTAAAGCTGATCGATCATTAATAGCCCTCTTTTTACTGCTGGTTTTAATGCGTTAATGTCATTTATCGCCAAAAAATTGTGAGTGGCTTTTACGGAAGATTCCCAAATTGCCATCATTGCTTCAATTTCAGTATTATCTTTTTGATCTACTCGTCTAATTTTCAATATTAATTTTTCCTCCAAATTTCCTCTAAAGAAATGTTTTTAACCGCAACAAATAAAGAGCCCCAAATTCTGCTCTTAAAAATAAGACGATGAAACAAATCTTTATCGTCACTTCAAACAATGTTTCATCTACAGTAGTTTTCTTGTTTGAAGTTTAGCAATCGTGCGTATATTGAAGACAAAATTCCACATTGATAATAATCCTTTTATTAGTTTAGTCAATTTTAACAAGAGGTATATAGAAAAGCAATTTGCCACTGAAGAGTTAGCAAAACAAAAAAGACAAAAACAATCATAGTGAAAGTCTTTGTCTTTTTCTATTATTTCAAACTAAAATCTAGATATACGGGATTATGGTCGGAATATTTAAATTGCATATCTTTAACGTGCACATCTTTTACGTTGATATTATCTGATACAAGAAACCCGTCGATCAATGTCGTATAGGTTTGTCCCTTTTTGTAAGCTTCATTTAGTGCGCGAGCCGATGGGATTTTCTCTTCTGCTAGGTTGCCAGTCGGTAAATGGAAGCCCGCTGGCAGCTGCTCCTTAGGAAAAGGATGGGTCCAGGTTTCACGTTTTTTACTTGTGTC
Source organism: Enterococcus sp. 3H8_DIV0648 (assembly GCF_002140655.1). Taxonomy (NCBI): domain Bacteria; kingdom Bacillati; phylum Bacillota; class Bacilli; order Lactobacillales; family Enterococcaceae; genus Enterococcus; species Enterococcus sp. 3H8_DIV0648. The sequence continues at coordinate 497,748 of NZ_NGLG01000001.1, forward strand.
AAAGACTTCAGGACTATTTCCTAAGACATCATGATTGTAGTCTCCAGCAACCATTACATAGTTGCCTTTTTTATATTCACTTTCCATTACATCAAAAATCTTTTTTAACTGAGCAGCTTGAACCGATCGATCTTTAGTAAAAGCCGATAAATGTGTATTGATAGCGATTAGTTCATGATCTCCTTTAACTGGAATTCGACTGACCGTAAAGGCGCGATCCAAATCAAAAAATTTATTGAAATTTGTTTCAATTGGTAAAGAATAGCGCTTGCTGCTGGTTATTTCTGCTTGACTTAAGGTTACAAGACCGGATTTTGCTTGACCGATCGGATCAGTAAAAGGATAGAAGAGGTAAGAGGAATCATAGTTTTGACCGTAAAGACTATTGTAGGCCGGTAAATGTTTCTTCAGCCAAGCTACTTCATCTACATGTTGTGAGCGATCACCGTCTTGATCAACCTCCTGATAAAAAGCTAAAGTTGGATCAAGTTCTGTAGTAGTCTTGACGATTCCCTGCATATTTTCTTTGACTGTCTTTTTGTCATAGGCACGAGAGTACTTTCCACCATCCATAAAAAAGCTGTAACTTGGCGGGTAAGCACCATAACCCACATTGTGGCTCATTGCACGGTAGGTCTTATTTGTTTCAAGAGTTTGAGTATGTTGATTGTCAGGCTCCAATGTCAGATTGTCTGGCAGACGATCGTAGCTGGCGAATAAGTAAATCAAGTAGCCGCCTAAGACAACCACGATTGCGATAATAATCCCTAACAAAATTTTTAGTATCTTTTTCACTGATAAACCTCCTAATGGTAATGAAACTGCTTCTACTTAAATATGCATATTTTCGATCAATCTTACTAGCTCAAGTACAACGCTAGTAAAAGACATTTCAAAAGTATCATAGCAGATTTTTTGCCGTTGACAAAGTATCCTCACTTTCGGAAAATTTCTGAACATGTTACACTGAATGGGTAGTTTTAAACGTTATTAAAAGAGAGGTTTTAAAATGATTCGATTTGCAAAAAAAGAAGATGGAGCTGCCGTAGCAAAGCTTATACTGGTTATTTTAAAGGATATGGAACTGGATTTTTTAGAGGAGTTCGGTGAGGAGAAAGCTTTGGAAGCAATTGCAGCCTGCTTTGAAGATCCAACGTATCGCTTTGGTTATGCTCGTGGTCTTGTTGAAGAAATTGATGGAGAGATCGCAGGAGCTGTTTTTGGTTATCCAGCCGATAAAGAAGCGATTATTGATCTGCCGCTGCAAAAATATTTGCAGGATCAAGGTATCGCAGAGGATATTCAAATGTTTATTGATCCCGAGGCTTTTCCGAATGAATGGTACCTAGATTCGATAGCTGTGGATGAAAGATTCCGCGGACAGGGAATTGGTTCAAAGTTACTGACAGCAGTTGACCGCTTAGCGACTCATGAAGGAGAAAAAGTCATTGGGTTGAATGTGGATAAAGCAAATCCTAACGCAAAACGATTATACTTGCGAGATGGCTTTAAGGATGTTGGTGAGATGGTTATCAGCGGGCACCTGTATGATCATATGCAACGAAGTGTTAAAGGTTTTGACAGAAGCTGATATTAAATATGAACATCAGTGTTTGACCTTATATTAAAAAAATAGAGTGTTTTTTATTCTAAATTTTAAATCGAGCAGCCAAAAGAGCTATGACAAAAAAATGTCATAGCTCTTAGTTTTGGGAAAAAGTTATTTCAAAGGCTGTTTCAGACTCTTTGTTTTTACTGCGATTGTAAAGCCAATAATCCATGATTGCTGCTACGCAAATACAGACAGGAGCATCTGCTGGATCAGTGACATCTAAAACATAGTAGTCGCCGGTCAGCAAAGTGGCTTTATCCATCCTCATAATTGATTGATTGAAGTGATTGATTTTGTATTTATGATTATAAATATCTCCATAGACTGCCCAATGGAGTTGTTGAATGTAATAAAAATCTCCCGGCCAATGAAAAATTTTGTGAAGCACGCCAACTTTTGTGTGGTCACAGTAGATCTCAAACTTGCGACCGAAGATGACGCTGGCCTGTTTAATATATGCAACGATTTGACCGTCCATGGCATATAGGGATAGTACATTTCCTTTACGCCCCCAATGACCGACCATTAAATACAAAGGGACGCCTTTACTGTCTTTGACGATCGTTCGTGTTGTGGAGCTTAGTTGTTTTTCTTGAATAAAAAATTCGGTCATGTTGATTCACACCTTCTAATTTTTATTATTCAGAAAGGATTCGATCGATTGCCGTTGCTACTCCGTTTTCTTCATTTGTGTCTGTTACATGTTTAGCGATTTTTTTAATAGCAGGTGCTGCATTGCCCATGGCAAAACTTGTTCCTGCATAAGTCAACATGCTGACATCGTTAAAATTATCGCCAAGCGCCATGACTTGATCAGCAGTAAAACCGCGCTCTTCAGCAAATTGTTTTAAAGCGATCCCTTTTTGCGCGTTGACGTGATTGATTTCAATGTTGGTCAGCTCCGAAGCGGCAACAGCTAAGTCGCCCATCTTCTCTAGTTTGCCAGTTACTTCTTGCAACTGTTCTGGACCATTTTTATCAAAGGCAATTATTTTTAATACGTCTTCATCTTTATCGATTAATATCTGACGCATATCTTTGACAAAAGTAATGGGAGTAAGTGATAAATGTCGAGAAGAAGCGGCAATCGCCATCTTCTTAGAAATTCCGGGCATTTTCCCTAAAATATGTTCAGAGAAAAACTCGATTCGCATCGGCTGATTTGAAGAGTACACATGATCAGCTGTAAAAATTTCATAGTAAAGTCCAGCTTCTTCAAGAGTGTCCATAACTTCAAAAGTTTTTTCTTTACCAATCGGAATGGTAAAAATGGTTTCTCGCTTGGCGTTCACCACATGAGCGCCGTTTAATAAAATCATCGGTACGTGAATGTCCGCTTCATCTAATGAGATTTTAGCGTGGCTCATTCCGCGTCCAGTAGCGGTAATAAATTCAATTCCTTGTGCTTGAGCTTTCTGAATGGCTTCGATATTTGCTGTCGGGACTTGCATTTCATCGTTTAACAGTGTACCGTCCATATCAGAGGCAATGAGTTTTATCAAAATTATTCACCTAGCTTTCCTATCATACAACGATAGTGTACCATAATCCCAGAGAGGATAACCACGTCGAGTTTATTCTTTAAAAAGAATTATTTGAGCAGTTAAGAAGACGGTGAAGTTATTTTACTGCTTTTTCCATTTTAAATTATTATTGAATCAGGAGTGAATGCAAGTGAAAGAAATCATCCATAATGATTGGCAAAATGTTTTAGCGGATCAATTTCAGGCACCATACTATTTGAAATTGCGAGAATTTTTGAAACAAGAATACAGTACACAAAGAATTCATCCAGATATGTATCATATTTTTGAAGCATTAGAATTAACGCCTTATGACAAAGTAAAAGTCGTGATCTTAGGTCAAGATCCGTATCATGGTGTGGACCAAGCACATGGACTTTCTTTTTCTGTGCAGCCAGGTGTGAAAATACCGCCTTCATTACGTAATATTTATCAGGAAATGCAAAGTGACTTAGGGATTCCTCCGGTTCAGCATGGAAATCTTGTGAGCTGGGCAAAACAAGGTGTCCTATTACTCAACACGGTATTGACAGTTCGAGAAGGTCAGGCATACTCACATCGCGGTCAAGGATGGGAGCAATTAACGGATGCGATTATTGAACGTTTGAATGAACGGGAAAAACCAATCGTCTTTATTTTGTGGGGAAAACCTGCGCAAGAAAAAATTAAGATGATCGATACCAATAAACATGCGATTATAAAATCGGTTCATCCGTCACCGTTATCAGCTCACCGAGGTTTTATGGGTTCAAAACCATTCTCGAAAACGAATCAACTATTGACGGAGTGGGGCGAATCGCCGATTGATTGGCAATTACCTGAAACAGTGTAGTATGACAACGGTTTCTGTAGCAGGAACAGTTTGTGAAAATGTTCTTAACTCACATTTGCTAGATTTTAATTAGTAGTACAGATGTTTTATTCTGTCCTTTTCTTTTCATGTGAAGTATTGTATGATAAATGAGAAATAAATATCTGGAGGGTTTTATCGTGGATCTATTTGATAGTTTGAAATTTAAGATTATTCGTCGCAACATCCAAGTTGCATTTCCTGAAGCAACTGACGCACGTATTTTAGGTGCTGCTTCTCGTCTGAAGGCAGAAGAATTGATTGAACCAATTTTAATTGGTAATTTAGCCGAAATCGAAAAAGCTGCGAGCGCTCGTGGAATCGCTTTAAGCAACTTCACAATCATCGATCCTGATCATTTTGATCGTTGGGATGAAATGGTAGAAGCTTTTGTTGATCGTCGTAAAGGAAAAGTCAGCAAAGAAGATGCTGAAAAAATTCTTAAAGATGAAAATTACTTTGGCACAATGTTAACTTATATGGGTATCACAGACGGCATGGTTTCTGGAGCGATCCATTCAACTGGTGACACTGTACGCCCAGCGTTGCAAATCATCAAAACAAAACCTGGCGTTAGCCGAACAAGTGGAGCTTTCTTGATGGTTCGCGGACGCGACCAAGAAAAATATCTATTCTCAGATTGCGCCATCAATGTAAATCCTAATGCACAAGAATTAGCTGAAATTGCTGTGGAATCAGCAAAAACGGCTGAATTATTTGACATCGAACCAAAAGTTGCGATGATGAGCTTCTCAACAAAGGGTTCTGCTAAGGCGCCAGAAGTTGAGAAAGTCGCTGAAGCAACTAAGATTGCTCAAGAGTTAGCACCAGACTTCTTGATTGATGGTGAATTACAATTTGATGCAGCTTATATCCCAGGTGTTGCACAATTAAAAGCACCAGATTCAAAAGTAGCCGGACAAGCAACGGTCTTTGTTTTCCCTGAATTACAATCAGGTAATATCGGCTATAAGATTGCTCAACGCTTCGGCGGGTTTGAAGCTATCGGACCAATCCTGCAAGGCTTGAACAAACCAATCTCTGACCTTTCACGAGGTTCCAATGAAGAAGATGTTTACAAGCTTTCAATTATTACAGCAGCACAATCGTTGATGAATTAATCTAAGATTCATAAAAATAGTAAAGCAAGAATTCGTAAGTTATGCGAATTCTTGCTTTTTTTATTTGATCGGAATCGATCGAGCGGGAAATTTCCCAACTTCTGACACCTAGTTACAAGGCTGGAACCTTGTTCCCTAAGTTGTCCCATACCATTGTAAACGGTTTATTCGGACTGTATAGTTTGATTTGTAAACAGGAAGAAGAACTTATTGGAAGGAGATGTTTTTTTGTCATGATGGAGAAGATTCAACGCTTTGGAGGGGCAATGTTTACCCCGGTGCTATTATTTTCTTTTTCAGGAATAATGGTCGCGCTGTGTATCATTTTCAAAAATCCAATGCTGGTCGGAAGTATCGCGAACGATGGAACGACTTGGTATGCAATTTGGAGTATCGTTGAGAATGGTGCTTGGACTGTGTTTAATCAGATGGAGCTATTGTTCGTTATCGGACTATCCATTGGATTAGCTAAAAAAGCAAATGCCCGAGCTGCGATGGAGGCATTTGTTGTCTATACTACCTGTAATTATTTTATTTCATCTATGTTGGAATATTTCGGTAATTTCTTTGGCGTGAATTTTGCGGCTGAGCCGGGAGGAGAAAGTGGACTGAAATTGATTGGAGGAATCAAGACATTAGATACGGGGATTATTGGAGCAATTTTTATATCTGCTATTGTCGTTTTCCTGCATAACCGCTATTTTGAAACAAAACTACCTGATTTCTTAGGCATTTTTCAAGGCTCATCCTTTGTAGTTATCTTAGGATTCTTTACCATGCTGCCCATCGCATTTCTGATTTGCTTAATCTGGCCGAAAGTACAACAAGGGATCGGATCATTGCAAGGTTTCTTAGCAAGTGCAGGTATTTTTGGAGTATGGCTCTACACTTTCCTAGAACGAATCCTGATACCTACAGGATTGCATCATTTTATTTATACACCATTTGTTTATGGACCTGCTGTTGTGGAGGAAGGTATCACCAAATATTGGATGGGGCATTTACAAGAGTTCGCCCAAACAACGACATCATTGAAACAATTGTTCCCAGAAGGCGGCTTTGCTTTGCATGGTAATTCGAAAATATTTGCTTCTCCGGGAATTGCTGCAGCTTTTTACTTTACTGCAAAACCAGAAAACAAAAAGAAAGTATTAGCTATCTTGATTCCGGCGACTTTAACAGCAGTCTTAGCAGGAATCACAGAGCCACTAGAATTCACCTTTTTATTCGTATCCCCACCATTATTTGCTGTCCATGCCTTTTTAGCGGCATCAATGGCAGCGACGATGTACGGATTTGGCGTTGTCGGCGATATGGGTGGCGGCTTCATCGATCTATTAGCAAAAGTTTGGATTCCTTTATTCCAAAATCATAAAGGTATGATCTTTACTCAGCTTGCTATTGGATTGGCATTTATCGCGATTTATTTCTTAGTCTTCCGATTTTTGATCCTGAAGTTTAATCTAGCGACACCAGGACGGGAAGAAAATGCTCAAGACATCAAGCTTTACTCGAAAAAAGATTACAAGGAAAAACAAGGCGGCAACGCACCTGTACTTGAAGGTGCGAATCAATATACTGAACAAGCAGCGGTTTATTTGGATGGTTTTGGCGGGGCAGAAAATATTGCGAAGGTCAATAACTGTGCGACTCGTTTACGGATCACTGTCAAGGATGAAAATCTTGTACAAGCAGATGATGTTTTCCGATCAGGGGGAGCTCATGGCGTCGTGCGTAACGGCAATGCTTTTCAAGTAATTGTTGGTTTAGATGTGCCGCAGGTCAGAGAGCAATTTGAAACACTAATGGATATAGAAAATTAATAAAGGAGCGGATAAAGAATGAAGAAATTTTCAATTGTAATTGCAGGCGGAGGAAGTACATTTACACCGGGGATCGTATTGATGCTATTAGACAACTTGGATAAGTTCCCTATTCGACAAATCAAATTCTATGATAACTTGGAAGAACGTCAAAATCATGTGGCGAGTGCCTGTGAAATTTTGTTGAAGGAACGAGCACCAGAAATCAAATTTGTTGCTACAACTGACCCAGAAACTGCGTTTACCGATGTTGATTTTGTGATGGCACATATTCGGGTGGGATTGTACGCTATGCGGGAAAAAGACGAGAAGATTCCGTTGAAATATGGTGTGGTTGGTCAAGAAACCTGCGGACCGGGCGGAATTGCCTATGGGATGCGTTCAATTGGCGGTGTGTTGGAGCTCGTTGATTACATGGAGAAATATTCGCCAGATGCTTGGATGCTAAACTATTCGAATCCGGCGGCAATCGTAGCTGAAGCAACAAGAAAATTACGACCAGAATCAAAAATCATCAATATTTGTGATATGCCCGTGGGAATCGAAGAGCGGATGGCACATTCGATTGGATTAAGTTCGCGAAAAGATATGGTGGTTCGCTATTATGGCTTAAATCATTTTGGCTGGTGGACAGATATTCGCGACAAAGAAGGCAATGACTTAATGCCGCAAATCAAAGCTCATGTCAAAGCTCATGGCTACTCATTACCAGAAGAAATTGAAGAATCTCAACATACAGATGCCAGCTGGATGCATACCTTTGCTAAAGCAAAAGAAGTGTATGCGTTAGATCCAGATACGCTGCCAAATACTTATTTGAAATATTATTTCTATCCGCAAGATGAAGTTGCTCATGCTAACCCAGAATTTACTAGAGCAAACGAAGTAATGGCTGGACGGGAACAACACGTCTTCGGTGAATGTGATCGGATCGCAGAAGCTGGAACGGCTGAAGGCACATCGTTAGAAGTCGATGAACACGCTAGCTATATTGTCGATCTTGCACGGGCAATCGCGTACAATACCCATGAAAGAATGCTCTTGATTGTTCCTAATGAAGGAGCGATCGTCAACTTTGATGAAACCGCGATGGTAGAAGTGCCATGCGTCGTAGGCAGCAACGGACCAGAACCGTTAACACAAGGAAAAATCCCGCGCTTCCAAAAAGGTTTGATGGAGCAGCAAGTTGCGGTTGAAAAACTAGTGGTCGAAGCCTGGGAAGAAAAATCATATCAAAAATTATATCAAGCTTTATCACTTTCAAGAATCGTGCCCAATGCTCGGGTTGCCAAAGAATTGTTGGATGATTTAATTGAAGCAAACAAAGAATTTTGGCCAGAATTAAGCTAAATGTTATGAAAAAAACAACTTTTTCTCCTCCTTCACGTATAATAGTGTAGGAGGAGGGAATTTATGACATTAGAACAATTGATTCACCAACATTTAGAAGAGTTGAGTGATTTAGATAAGGATATTTTGCAGTTTATTCTTGCCAATCCAGATAAGGTTCAGTCTTCAGGAATCATGGAGCTGGCAGAAATGGTGCATGCTTCTAAATCATCGGTACTGCGAACCACCAAGAAGCTAGGTTTTTCCGGTTATTCAGAGCTGAAGTATTTTTTACGACACTCAGAGGCGAATAATCAAAAAGATACTAGTGAAAAAGATATTTTTGAAAAGCAGTTCGATGATATCAAAAAGACACTAGAATATATGCAATCGATCAATCTCGAACCAATCAATGAGATGATTGACCAAAGTCAAACCGTCTACTGCTATGCGACAGGTTTTTCGCAAAAAAAAGCAATCGATGAATTCTATAAAATGATGCTAAACATGGATAAACGTGTATTGGTTTCACCAAATAAAACAGAACTGGATATGGTGATGCCGATGATTACTAAAAATGATTGTGTAATCGTTGTTTCTTTAAGTGGAGAGACCGATGATATCAAAGAAAATTTGACATCTTTTGAGGTTCGAAAAATTCCTTTACTTGCAGTAACAGCAGTTGGAGATAATTATTTTGCACGGCACAGTACGTATCATCTAAATTATTATTGTGATTTTTTTGTCGTGGGAAGAAGAAAGCAGCAGACGCAATCCTTAATTGGATTAGACTGTTTAATGGATTACTTAATTCGGTCGTATGGCATCTACACATTAAATAAAGGTGACAATCTAAATCAGTAAAATACTTTTTAAAGACAAAGAAGGAGCGAAAGAAATGATAGCGCTTAAATCGATAAAAATTAAAAGAAATATGTTGCTTGGTTATTGGATTATTG
>NZ_NGLG01000001.1:509455-510526 GCF_002140655.1 Enterococcus sp. 3H8_DIV0648
TGAGTAGAAAAGCAGAGGGTCTGACAGATGAATTGTCAGATCTTTTTTTGTTTTTACAATAGAAAAAAGTTTGATCTATAAGATTTAGGTACTTTGCTTTCTTTTTGTTGATAAAAAGTTTGAACAAAGGCTTTGAGCATCTTTTCCTTTTCTCTCTATGTCTAAATCGTTATACTAAGTTGGTATAGAAAAGAGGGGAAATAGCGTGATAACGTTAGCAGATACAGCAGCGACAGAAAAGCTAGGAAAAATGATTGGCGCAGCAGCGACACCCAGTGATAATTTGGTGTTGACTGGCGACCTTGGGGCGGGGAAAACGACGTTAACCAAAGGAATCGCTCTCGGATTAGGGATTGATCCTGTCTCTTATACACATCTTACTAAATTTGTGTTTTATTGTGCAACTGGTTTTATTGGTTTGATCAGTATTGTTATTTTGCTGATTGCTATCAAAATGAAGGGAGTATAAGAATGATTTCTTTTTTTAAAAAGAAGGAACCAGCGTTGGTTAGTCCTGTTGAAGGACAGTTGATTCCATTGTCTGAAGTTTCTGATCCAGTATTCTCAGAAGGGATGATGGAACCTGGATTTGCCGTGGAACCGATGGCCGATGAACTTTATTCACCAGTTACAGGTATCATCACGAGCATTTTCCCTACTAAACACGCTATTGGTATCAAAAGGGCCGATGGTAAAGAAGTGTTGATCCATATCGGTATCGACACGGTGGAATTAAAGGGTGAAGGATTTGAGATTCTTGTTCATGAAGCTGACAAGGTGACGCCAAAGACAAAACTAGCAATTGTTGATCGGGCGTTTTTGAAATTGCAAGGAAAAGAAAGTACAATCATGGTTCTGTTTCCTGACTGTCTCTTATACACATCTAGATGTGTATAAGAGACAGTTATCGGACTATCCATTGGATTAGCTAAAAAAGCAAATGCCCGAGCTGCGATGGAGGCATTTGTTGTCTATACTACCTGTAATTACTGTCTCTTATACACTTCTAGATGTGTATAAGAGACAGATCCATTGGATTAGCTAAAAAAGCAAATGCCCGAGCTGCGATGG
>NZ_NGLG01000001.1:510687-523130 GCF_002140655.1 Enterococcus sp. 3H8_DIV0648
GGGGAAATAGCGTGATAACGTTAGCAGATACAGCAGCGACAGAAAAGCTAGGAAAAATGATTGGCGCAGCAGCGACACCCAGTGATAATTTGGTGTTGACTGGCGACCTTGGGGCGGGGAAAACGACGTTAACCAAAGGAATCGCTCTCGGATTAGGGATTGATCAGATGATCAAAAGTCCGACATATACGATTATTCGTGAATATCAGCAGGGCAGCCTGCCGCTTTATCATATGGATGTTTATCGCATCGAGTCTGGTGCGGATGATTTAGGTTTGGACGATTATTTTGAAGGGGATGGTCTTTCAGTAATTGAATGGGGGAAACAGTTAGGAGAATACATGCCGGAGGATTATTTAGAATTGATTTTAACTAAAGATGATCAGGATGAAAATTTGCGTCGAGTGAATTTAAACGCAAATGGAAAACAGGCAGAGGATTTCAAAGCTCGAATTTTGGAAGCGTGGTCTGTCAATGAGTGAAGTTGAGATCACCTTACGAGAAGCAGTTCCAGATGATGCTGGAAACTTATTACAGGTTAGTCGAAAAATCGCCGAAGAAACAGATTTTTTGATTATGGATGAAGCAGGACTAGGACTGAACGAAGAGCTATTAAGTCTACAACTTGCGGATCTATATGAGAGTGAGAATAATCTTTTATTGTTAGCACTTGCGGATGAAAAAATTGTCGGTATGGCCTCAGTTAAATCGGCACCAGAATTTACTGTATCGCATATTGGTGAGGTTGGCATCAGTGTGTTAAAAGATTTCTGGGGAATCGGATTAGGAACGGCTTTATTGGATGAAGTGATTTATTGGAGCGAGAACGTGTCACCGCTGCGGCGCTTAGAATTGACTGTTCAAAAAAGAAACGAGCGGGCAATCCATTTGTATCAAAAGTTTGATTTTGTCACCGAAGCAACAATGAAACGGGGAGCACGCGATGCTCAAGGTGAGTTCTTGGATGTCTTATTAATGAGCAAATTAATTAATTAAAAAAGCGAAGCAGAGCGCTTCGCTTACATTGGTAATACTAATTTTTTTAGCGGATCGACACCAAAATGATCCTCTTGATAAAGTAAAATTTTGGCACAGGCTCGACTATCTTCTAAGGCATCATGGTGATGCTCAAGTGGAATCTCCAGTTCCTCACAAACCGTATTTAGTCGATGATTCGGCATTTCTGGAAACAGCCGTCGACTCGTTCGAACGGTACAAAGTGAAAGATACGATGGCTGCTCTATATGGTAATAATCGAGACAGCCAGCTAGAACTTTTGTATCAAAGCCGGCATTGTGAGCGACAATCAAACGGTTGTTTTGATAATAATGCTGAATTTCTTGCCAAACCTCAGGAAATTTTGGTGCATCTTCAACATCTTCAGGATGTATTCCATGGATCTGGATATTTTTCCAGAAAAATTCGGTTTCTGGTTTGATCAGTGAATAATATTCACCGACAATTTGGCTGTTTTTTACCATTACGAGTGCCAGCGAACAAGCGCTATGAGCTTGGTAGTTGGCAGTTTCAAAGTCCATTGCGATAAAATTCAACAGGTTCACCTCTTCGCCATTGTTTTAACATATTTTTTTCAGCGGCGAAAGTCTTGCAGGAAAAGCTTCAAACTTTTTAAAGATTGATATCTAATTCTACTGGGCAATGGTCGCTGCCGATAATTTCGGTATGAATTTTAGCATCTTGTAATTTTTCTTTAAGGTCATCAGAAACGACGAAGTAATCAATCCGCCATCCAGCATTATTTTTGCGAGCGTTGAAGCGATAGCTCCACCAAGAATAGATGCCTTCTTGATTTGGATAAAAATGGCGGAAAGTATCGATATAGCCACTTTCTAATAAGATACTAAATTTTTCCCGTTCTTGCGGAGTAAAGCCGGCATTTTTTTGATTTGTTTTCCAATTTTTTAAATCGATGTTTTCATGAGCAACATTTAGATCGCCGCAGAAAATGACCGGTTTCTGTTCTTTCAATCCATTTAGATAGTTCAAGAAGGCTTCTTCCCAAGTCATACGATAGTCTAAACGTTTCAACTCATTTTGCGAGTTGGGTGTATAGCAGGTAATTACGTAATATTCAGGATATTCCAACGTAATGACACGGCCTTCTTGGTCATGTTCATCTATACCAAGACCATAGATCACATTCATTGGTTCGTGTTTGGTGAAGATAGCAGTACCAGAATAGCCTTTTTTCTCTGCATAGTTCCAATATTCATAATAGCCCGGCAAGTCCATTTCGATCTGTCCGGCTTGTAACTTGGTTTCTTGCAAGCAGAAAAAATCAGCATCTAATTCGTTAAAAACATCCATAAAATTCTTTTTCATCACAGCACGCAGCCCGTTGACGTTCCAAGAAATTAATTTCACAGTTCATTCCTCCATCTATTCAATGATGAGTTAATTGTAACGAAAAAAAGAAAGAAAGCAAAGCTGCAGGTTGCCAGTTCTACTGAACTTGTCTCGCAAGGCTATGTGCAGTAAATAAATCTATTAATATAAAAAAGGAGTCTTACTTATGAAAATCGGAGTTATCGGCATCGGCGGAATCGCACAAAAAGCCTATTTACCAACGTACGCGAAAATGCGTAAAGAAGCGACATTTATTTTTGCGACTCGCACGGAAGAGGTACGTCAAAAAATTGCGGAAGCATACAATTTTGAAAACACCGTTGCAACAATCGATGAGTTATTAGCGGAAAAAATCGATGCATGCTTTATCCATGTGGCAACGAAGGTTCATTTTGAAATTGCTAAGAAATGTTTAGAAGCGGGGGTTGCCGTTTTTATCGATAAGCCTGTTAGCGAGAAATTACAGGAAGTGCAAGAGCTGCAGAAATTGGCGAAGGAAAGAGAGCTTCTGTTCATGGTAGGATTTAATCGGCGATTTGCACCGATGGTCGAACAATTAAAACAGCTTCCCCAAAAGCATATTATTCATTTAGAAAAAAATGAACCAAATCATGCGATGAACACACAGTATGGTATCTACGATTTGTTTATCCATTTGGTAGATACGGCGGTTTACTTATTGGACGATGAGGTCATGAGCGTTCATTCCAAAATTCGTGAAGAGGCTGGACAGATGACCTACGCGCAAATGCAGCTTTCAACTGCGACAGCGGAATGTATCTTGTCGATGGATCTGATGAGCGGCGGAAAAATGGAACGTTATCAAATCAGCTCACCTAAACAAACGATGATTTTAGATCAATTAACAGAATTAAAAATCAAGCGCGGCCAGACTGAAGAGAGTCAACGATTTGGCGATTGGACAACTACTTTGGAGAAACGCGGATTTGAACAATTGGTGATCCATTTTATTGCAGCATTAAAGGGCGAAGAAGTTGATTTGCGTCAAGAGAATGTGTTATTAAGTCATGAGCTGTGTGAGCAAATGCTGCGCCAGCACGTTCGCCATCAGCTATAGGGGGTGGCAAGTTTTTTTGTCGCGTGCTAAAATAGCAAGGATGTTTGAAAAATTTACCCGTTGTGAACGAGAAAGGCTTATCAAAGTGAAAACAATAGACTTAACGAATGCATTACCTAATTTGAAAATCCTTTTGGATGAACCTTTAATGAATTATACTTTTACAAAAACCGGCGGACCTGTAGACGCTCTAGCATTTCCGAAAGATAACGAAGAAGTGAAAGCTTTGGTCGATTATTGTCGAGCGAACGATATTCCATGGATTGTTTTAGGAAACGCCAGCAATCTGATTGTCAAAGATGGCGGAATCCGTGGTGTGGTGATCATGCTGACCGATATGACTACGATTCGTGTGGAAGAAACTACGATTACTGCTCAAGCTGGAGCAAAATTGATCGACACGACATACGTGGCTTTGGATCATTCTTTGACCGGCTTTGAATTTGCTTGCGGCATTCCCGGAAGTATCGGCGGAGCGGTTTTCATGAATGCAGGGGCTTATGACGGACAATTGGAAGATGTCTTTGAGTCCGTGGACGTGTTACTAGCTGACGGAACATTTGAAACTTGGCACAAAGAGCAAATGCATTTTTCTTATCGCCATTCAGCAATTCAAGATCAACCGGCGATCGTACTAAGCGCCAACTTCAAGCTGACACCTGGTGATCATGACCAAATCGAAAAACGCATGACCGAATTAACGGAATTGCGTGAATTGAAACAGCCGCTGGAATATCCTTCTTGTGGAAGTGTCTTTAAACGCCCAGTTGGACATTTTACTGGAAAATTAATCCAAGATGCAGGGTTGCAAGGCTTGATTTGGGGCGGAGCACAAATCTCTGAAAAACATGCTGGTTTCATCGTGAACATCAACGACGCGACAGCGACGGATTATATCGAATTGATCGCTCATATCCAAAAGACGATTAAAGAAAAATTCGATGTGACCTTGGAAACAGAAGTCCGTATCCTTGGCGAAGAACCTAAACAATAAAAAAATGCTAGCTAGAAATCATTTTTGACTTCTAGCTAGCATTTTTCTATTTTTTCATTAATCGTAATAAAACGGCTGATACACCCATTGTTGCTATACCGGCCACGATGGCTTCGACTAAACCACTCCCGAAAATAATGCCTAAGATGACGCCGTAAACGGCATCCGCAGTGACTTGTAAAACATTCGCATAGCTGTCTTTAAAGAAGAAAAAGATTAGGTTCATCACTAAAATCGTATTCGTCAATGAACCAGCTACACCGGCAATGAACAGGCTAACAGGTCGTGCTTTTTCTTTCATCAAGCGGTGAAGTCCTTTATAAACGAAGTAAGGGACAACACCAATTAAAATACGAGGAATAATTGCTACGATGACAGCCCGCCAGTCACCCTGATTCGTCAATGGATTGGCGATAAAAGGCGAAAAGACAAAGGACATCGGCGTGATAATAACCGTTGCTCTGGCTAGACTGATAACGCCAAAGACTGCGCCTAGACCGGCACCGATACGAGGTCCTAATACGATCGATGCAATAATGACTGGGATATGCATCGTTGTCGCATTAATTGGACCAATTGGGATAAAGCCAAGGGGAGTGACCGCTAAGATAATCATGATTGCTAAAAACATCGCGGTCAAAGTAAAGTTTCTTACATTTTTCTCTTTCATTAGTTACTCCTTCAGTGTCGAATTTACAATATGAACGATTTCAGAAATATCTGCTAAAGCCCCGCGCCCATAATCGCCGCAAGCCAACAAAGCCTCTCTTGGCTCAATTTCTTGATAGCCGACTTCTTTTAGTGTCGCTAGATTTCGTTGAACGATTGGATTTTGATACATATAAGTATTCATTGCTGGTGCGATAATTTTTGGTGTATCAGGCAGCAACGCTAGAGCTACCGTTGACAATAGATCATCTGCGATGCCATTAGCTAATTTTCCGATGATATTTGCAGATGCAGGCGCAACTAAAAATAGATCAGCTGCTTTTGCTAGTGCAATGTGATTAATCAAGGCCGCATCGGGTTCTTCCATTACATCAAGATGAACAAGGCGATGTGACAATGATTGAATCGTTAAGGGTGTAATAAATTCTGTGCTGCTTTTGGTCATTACGACATCTAAGTTATAGCCGAGTTTAGTTAATTGATTGGTAATGTCGGCCGCTTTATAGGCAGAGATACTTCCGCTGACACCTAATAAAATGTTTTTCATTTTACTTCCTCCAGTTTCATGACTTCTTCTTTAATCAGTTCAGCGATTTCCGTTTTTGTGTGTGCTTCTTTGACTTTGTGCTGTTTATTGATGAGGTAGCCATGATGTTTCTCACCGCGAATCTCAGTTAAATCATTGGCTAAGATAAAATCAGCGTGATTCTTTTCGAGACTCGCTTTGGCAACATTGAGTAATTCGATCATCGGTACGTCAACCAATAGTTTAAACCCAACTAAGATCGTTTTGGGTTGCAAATTTTTGATCAAAGAAATAATTTTTGGATTTTTCTTTAAGACAACTACTAAATGATCGGTGTCGGAAGAGATCTTTTTCTCTGTCCGTTCATTAGCAATATCAACTAAAGCTTTCGGCAAATCAGCAGGTTTTTTGGCAATCGCTGATTCTAAATCTTCAAGAGTGACCGAGCTTTCAGGGGTAAAATCACTGACAGCCATGCTGTGAATGACCGCATCATAAGTATTAGTAGTCATTAAATCTTTTAAGGTTCTTTCTAAATCAGCCGTTGAATCAATCAAATGAAAGTGAATCATTTTTCCTTCTGGTTTGACAGCGTTACGGGTGGTGATCAGGTCGATCACTACACCTTCTTTGGCAAAGCTTTCTGCGATCGCCTTGCCTAATTTTCCGCTGGAATGATTGGTAATGGCGCGCACATCATCGATTTTCTCCGAAGTACCGCCTGAAGTAATTAGGATTCTCACTAATTTTTTCCTCCTAAAGCAACAATCGTACGTCCTACATGCTTTCCTGCTAGCAGAGCATCAGCTGTTTCTTGTACTTGCTCTAATTCAATTTGCTGAACTTTGAAGTTGGCTGGCAGAGACCATTCATTTGCCATTTTATTCCAAAGCTTTTGTCGTTGTTCCATCGATGCTTCAACCGAGTCGATACCTAATAAGTTAACGCCACGTAAAATAAAAGGCAAGACCGTTGTATTCAACTTGATTCCGCCGGCATTTCCGCAAAGGGCCAAGCTGCCGCCGTAGTTAACAAAAGGAAGGACTTGAGCAAGCGTATCACCGCCAACAGTATCGACTACATAATCAAAGAGCTGTTTATTTAATGGACGATTCTTCTCGGGAAACAATTCAGCAGGTGAGAGAACAGAAGTCGCGCCTAATTCTTTCAAATAATCGCTTTGATCACTCTTGCGACTTAAAGCAACGATCTCTTTGCAGCCGATTTGTTTGAGAAAGTGCAGAGCAAAACCGCCGACACCGCCAGTTGCACCCGTAACAAGAACTCGACTGTCTTTGTTAAGTCCATGATTTTCCAAAGCATCTACAGATAAAGCGGCTGTAAAGCCGGCAGTTCCGAAAGTCATTGCTTGTTTTGGGGACAAATTTTCTGGGAGTTTAACGACCCAAGAAGCAGGGACCACTTCTAAATCACTCAAACCGCCATCTTGTTTGACACCTAATCCGTAACCAGTCACTAAGATTTGATCATCCACATCATAACGCGCATCTTTCGTAGCGATGATTCTTCCTGACAAGTCGATTCCAGGTGTCATTGGATAATCACGTAATACGCCCGTGTTGGCTTTAGTTGCCAAGGCATCCTTATAATTGATTCCGGAATAACTCACTTCAATCAATACTTCATTTTCTTCAATTTCTGGTTTAGAAAAAGCCTCAATCTCTGTGTGAAGGTTTTCATCATTCATTACACGTAAACGGCGATACTCAGTCATGTTTCATCCTCCTGATTCTCTTTTAATGGTTTGTTTTCGATTGGGACAAATCCCATTTGTATAAAAAGTTTTATATCCTTCTTAAATAGAGTAACCTGTGAGACGTTAGACTCGTAAAATCGGTTACTACTATCTTAGCGAAAATGAAGGAAAAAGCAAATTTCTTTTCTCTTTTATTTCCATAAAACTCTCCTAAGAAAATGGTTTTAAATGCTTGATTTTTAGTAGAAAGTTCGTATACTTGAATAGTGCTATTAAACAATAAGTTTACTATTAGCAAACATTGTGAAAAAGATCAAAGGACTGCGGCTTAGTCCTATTTTCTGAAGAAAATGATTACGAATAGGGAGTGAGACTATGGATATTGGTGAGAAGCTGCGCAACTTACGAATTCAAAAAAATTTAACACAAGAGGAGCTAGGGGAACGAACCGATTTATCCAAGGGATACATCTCTCAATTAGAGCGTGATCTGAGTTCTCCTTCTATGGAGACTTTTTTTGATATTTTAGAAGTTTTAGGTGTTACACCAGCTGAATTTTTTAAGCAAAAGACGAATGATCAAAAAATTGTTTATAAAGAGGAAGACACAACTTTTTACAGCGATGAAGAACACGGCTACCAGATTAAATGGTTGATTCCTGAATCGAACGAAAAGGAAATGGAGCCGATTTTATTGACACTGGATAGAAAAGGCCAGTATAAGCAATTTACGCCTTCATTGTCTGAGACGTTCATTTATGTATTAGAGGGCAAGGTAGCCTTACAGTTCGGTGAAACATTATATGAGGCGGAAAAAGGTGAAAGTATTTATTACGAAGCCAGTAAACCGCATCGGTTACAAAATCAGGCGTCAGGAATCAGTAAAGTTTTGATCGTCGCCACAGAATCTTACTTATAGAAGGACGTGAAGTCATGCCAAACACAATTATCTCTTTTAAAGATGTAATCAAACGATACGACGATGATGATCCCGTATTGAAAAAAATAAATTTTGATATCGAAGAAGGTCGCTTTTATACATTATTAGGACCTTCCGGCTGTGGAAAAACCACGATCCTAAGAATTATTGCCGGTTTTACAGATGTGAGCGAGGGGGATATTTTTTTTGAAGGAAAACGGATGAATGATATTCCTGCTAATAAACGTCAAGTCAATACAGTATTCCAAGATTATGCGCTGTTTCCTCATATGAATGTTTTTGAGAATGTTGCTTTTGGGTTGAAAATCAAAAAGCTGTCAAAAAAGGAAATTGAAAAGAAAGTCCTAGAGGCTTTGAAGCTGGTTCAACTGCCTGGCTATGAGAATCGTGAAATTACCGAAATGTCTGGTGGACAGCGTCAACGGGTTGCGATTGCGCGGGCCATCGTGAATGAACCGAAAATTCTACTATTAGATGAACCATTATCCGCCTTGGATCTAAAATTACGGACAGATATGCAATATGAACTACGTGCCTTGCAAAAACGCTTGGGCATTACCTTTATCTTCGTGACTCATGACCAAGAAGAAGCACTGGCTATGAGTGATGAGATTTTTGTTGTGAACAAGGGGAAGATCGTTCAAAGCGGAACACCTGTTGATATCTATGATGAACCAATCAATCATTTTGTTGCGGACTTTGTTGGTGAGAGCAATATTGTTGCTGGTGAAATGGTAGAAGATAATTTAGTCAAATTTGTCGGGAAAACATTCGAGTGCGTCGATGGCGGGATGCGTCCGAATGAACCGGTCGAAGTTGTTTTGCGGCCGGAAGATTTGACCTTAACGACACCTGAGAATGGAAAATTAGTGGTGACTGTCGATACGCAATTGTTCCGCGGGGTTCACTATGAGATGAACTGTATTGATGCGGACGGCAATGAATGGATGGTTCATTCGACGAGAAAGGCCAAGAAAGGCAGCAAGGTTGGCCTGCATTTTGAACCGGAAGATATCCATGTGATGCGCTTTAATGAAAGTGAAGAAGATTTCGAAGCGCGCTTAGACAGCTACGAAGATTAGGGAGGGAAGTAGACAATGAAAAGTATGCGTCGTTTTTATTCGATCCCTTATTTTTTTTGGTTGTTGTTTTTTGTAATTGCGCCAGTAATGTTGATCGTGTACCAGTCGTTTTTTGACATGCACGGGAATTTTACTTTAATGAATTACCATACTTATTTGACATCAAAAACGTATTTGATGATGACGGTCAATTCCGTGTTGTTTGCTTTTTTGATTACGTTGATGACGCTGTTGATCAGCTATCCGACAGCGTACTTTTTATCTAAACTAAAGCATCGTCAATTGCTGCTGCTACTCGTTGTTTTGCCAACTTGGATCAATCTATTGCTGAAGGCTTACGCGTTTATCGGAATCTTTAGCGCGAATGGTTCGGTCAATGACTTTTTAAGTTTTATTGGAATTGGGCAAAAGCAGCTGTTGTTCACGGATTTTAGTTTTATGTTTGTGGCTGCTTATATCGAGCTGCCGTTTATGATCATGCCGATTTTTAACGCTTTGGAGGAAATCAATCCTTCTTTGATCAGTGCGAGTCGCGATCTGGGGGCGAATAATTTTGATACTTTCCGCCGCGTGATTTTTCCGCTTTCATTGAATGGGGTCAAAAGTGGTGTGCAGGCTGTCTTCATTCCATCACTATCTCTATTCATGTTGACGCGTTTGATCGGCGGAAATCGAGTGATTACCCTAGGAACAGCGATCGAAGAGCACTTCTTAGTCACTCAAAATTGGGGCATGGGTTCTACGATCGGTGTGATTTTGATTGTTGCGATGTTTATCGTAATGATGCTGACTGGTGAAAAACGTAAAGGAGGTCGGGTGAAATGAGAAGAAGGAAATTTTCTTGGTCAACACTCTATTTGATTTTTGTGTTTGTTTTGTTATACATCCCGATTTTTTATTTGATTTTTTACTCCTTTAATCAAGGCGGAAATATGAGTTCTTTCACCGGCTTTACTTGGGAGCATTATCAAAGTCTGTTCTCAGATCGGCGTTTGATCAGTATTGTAGTGCAAACCTTTGTATTAGCTTTTTTGTCAGCGCTGCTGGCGACAGTGATTGGAACTTTTGGCGCGATGGGGATCTATTATACGCGAAAACGCAATTCGCGAAATGTTCTGTTGGGTCTAAACAATATTTTGATGGTATCTCCGGATGTTATTATTGGTGCCAGTTTTTTGATTCTATTTACGATGCTTGGCGGTGTTTTGAAAAACTTCCAGCTGGGCTTTGTTAGTGTTCTTCTTTCGCATATCGCTTTTAGTATCCCAATCGTGGTATTAATGGTACTGCCAAAATTGAAGGAAATGAATGACTCCATGATTGATGCAGCTCGTGATTTGGGTGCCAATAACTTTCAAGTTTTATCGAATATCATATTGCCGTTTTTAACTCCAGGAATTATTGCAGGGTATTTTATGGCCTTTACTTATTCGCTGGATGACTTTGCGGTAACATTTTTCGTAACAGGAAATGGCTTTACGACTCTTTCTGTGGAGATATATTCGCGAGCACGACAAGGAATTAGTTTAGAGATCAATGCGCTATCCACACTTGTCTTTATTTTCTCACTACTATTAGTTGTTGGTTATTACTTTATCAGCCGCGACACGTCGAAAAAGGCTCGGAAACGCAAACGCGAATTTGAGGAGGTGGCAGTACTCAAATGAGAAAATTACAATCACTCTTTATCGGTGTTGTTGCCATCATTCTCCTGCTGAGCTTTATGGTCGTTCGTTTGAACCATTCGTCTAATGCCAGCTCCAAAGTGTTGAATATTTACAATTGGGGGGACTATATTGACCCTGAACTGCTCAAACAATTTGAAAAGGAATATGGCTACAAGGTTAATTACGAAACCTTTGATTCCAACGAAGCGATGGAAGCGAAGATTAAACAAGGCGGAACGGCGTATGATATCGCCATTCCTAGTGAGTACATGATTCAGAAAATGAAGAAAGAGAAGTTGCTGCTTCCTCTGGACCATTCAAAGATTCAAGGTTTAGAAAATATCGATTCTCGTTTTTTAGATTTGGATTTTGATCGTGATAACAACTATTCGATTCCATATTTTTGGGGAACGTTAGGGATTGTTTACAACGATAAGTTCGTCGCTGGTGATAAAATAAAACATTGGGACGATCTATGGCGGCCAGAATTAAAGAATAATATCATGCTGATTGACGGTGCTAGGGAGGTTATGGGACTTTCATTAACAACTTTGGGCTATTCGATCAATAGCAAGGATATGGCACAATTGAATCAAGCCATCAAGAAATTAAGCAGTCTGACTCCAAATGTTAAAGCGATCGTTGCCGATGAAATCAAAATGTATATGGCCAATGAAGAAAGTGCGGTGGCGGTAACTTTTTCTGGTGAGGCCGCGGATATGATGTCGGAGAATGAGCATCTGCATTACGTGATTCCGCCAGAAGGTTCAAATCTGTGGTTTGATAATATCGTGATCCCTAAGACGTCTAAAAATCAAGCAGGAGCTTATGATTTCATCAACTTTATGTTGAAACCAGAAAATGCCAAGCAAAATGCAGAATACATCGGTTATTCCACACCAAACAAAAAGGCGTTGGCGATGCTGCCAAAAAGTATTTCTGGCGATAAGCAGTTTTATCCCGATGATGAAACGATTAGCCATTTGGAAGTGTATAAAGATCTAGGTCCGAAGTATTTGGGGATTTATAATGATCTGTATTTAGAATTTAAGATGTACAGGAAATAATAGGAAAACTCAGTTAAAAAAGGCGTTAAATCAGCAACAAAAAAGAGGAATAAACGGCCTTTTTTACTATCTGTTTTCCAATTTTCTACCAGAGGGAAAATCGCTGTAACTGTTGGGAATAAAGGGCTAGAGGGACTTTTGGTTGTTAATTTTTTTCTTTGGAAATATCTGTTTTGTTTTATGTGATCTACAGAATTGCTCAAATACAGTGTTTTAAAGGAGAAGAAATTACAGTTAGCCACTAACAAAAGTTAAAATTGAATAGGTTTTTTAGAGTACATTCTCTAAAATGGATGTACTCTTTTTATTTTCGTAAAAAGTTTTTAGCTATCTGATT
>NZ_NGLG01000001.1:525736-526256 GCF_002140655.1 Enterococcus sp. 3H8_DIV0648
AGATGCTTCACATTCAAAATCTGGTAATGGATTAGGTCTTGCACTAGTAAAACGAATTGTCGATTTATGTGAAGGTGAGATATGTGTAGATCTGTCTCTTATACACATCTAGATGTGTATAAGAGACAGAAATGGAAGTCCAACACACAGGTAATTAATATTGATGAAACTATAAGGAAGGGCGAATACATGGAGAAAGTAAAAGGACTAAATGTGCGAATAGGGATGGTCATAGTCATGATTATTCAGCTGTTTGCTTCATTGGTTTCATGCAAACATTAATCATCCAGAAATAGAACAATTGGAGATTTCATTTTGTTCCATGAGGTTCTCCTGTCTATTAGGTCTGTCTCTTATACACATCTAGATGTGTATAGTGGCTAACTGTAATTTCTTCTCCTTTAAAACACTGTATTTGAGCAATTCTGTAGATCACATAAAACAAAACCTGTCTCTTATACACATCTAGATGTGTATAAGAGACAGATTCTGTAGATCACATAAAACAAAACAGATATTT
>NZ_NGLG01000001.1:531308-534008 GCF_002140655.1 Enterococcus sp. 3H8_DIV0648
TGATAATCAAGAAAAATATATCGTAGACCAGTGGTCACTGTTTATCAATAATTGACAGCGACCACTTATTTTGGGCTTATTTTCCTATCATATCATTTCACGGCTGGTTGCTTCTTCACTTGCTGTTTCATAATATTGTTAATATGAAAATAATCGAAGAATGACCAGTTGTTTCTTGGTCGAAATTCTTGTAGCGTGTCCTGATCGAAGTGGTTAATCATAGTAAGTTGATCTAGAAGTCTTTGCGGGTCGATTTGACTATAGGCATTCGTGTCAATAAAACCAACATAGGAAAAATTGCTAGATAAACGATTGATTACTTCAATTGATCGCATAAGCGGTAACCCGGCTAGTAAAATATCACCTGAGAAAGACCTGTTTTTCACTTTGTCTATCGAATAATAGCTAATGTTTTTATCAACCCCTGTTTCTTTTAGTAATATTTTCATCCGTGTAGTTAACTCCTTTGTGATGTTTCGTTTGTCTGATTCTCCGACGATAATGATCTTTTGATTTTTCATCTGGTCAATCTTCCTTTCATGCAATTCATCTTTCGAATACATCCTAACAATTGGTATAATCACTTTGAATGATTTTAGATGAGATTAGAACAAGGTTTCATGATTCTCTGTTTTTACTACGGTTATTTTGGAACGTTATTCGAAGTTTTACAATCATGGAGAGATAGACATGCTATTACAGGAAAAATTAGAAACCTATTCATTTTCAGCGAGCGAAAGGCACGTAGTAAATTATCTATTGAAGGAACAGCACAATATTCAGAATCAAACAACAACAGAGATCGCGAAAGCCACTTTTTCTTCAAAATCCACCTTGGTACGCATCGCCCAGAAGTTGAATTATGACGGGTGGCTTGCATTTAAAACAGACTACCTAAATGAATTAGACTATTTAGCGAAAAGCGACTCAAGTATCGACGCAAACTATCCTTTTACAAAGGCAGATTCCTTTGTTTCGGTGGCCAATAAAATTGCTAAATTAGAGATAGAATCCATTGAAGACACGCTTTCACTGGTGACCCATGACGATTTGAGAGCGGTGGTAAATATTCTTATGAAGAGTCGATGGATCCATTTGTTTGCTGTCAGCAGCAACCTGCTTGTTGCGCAAACATTTCAGCATCAAATGAAGCGAATCAAAAAAGAAGTTCGCATCCACAGTCTGCAAAGTGAAGTTCTATTTGACGCGCAACTTGCCGACGCTGATTCCTGTGCGATGATTATTACCTATTCAGGGGAAACGACGATTCTTAATCGGATCGCTGATTTGCTAAACGAAAATAAGGTGCCGATTATTGCAATTACTAGTATTGGTGAGAATACTACCGCCAAAAAAGCAGCTGTCACACTGAACATCTCGACCCGAGAAAGACTCTATTCCAAGATTTCCACATTTTCAACTGATACCGCTACAAGTTACTTATTAAATGTCATTTACTCCTGTATCTTTTCTCAAGAATACGACGAGAATGTTCGTTTGAAGATTACTTCTTCTAAACAGATTGAGACAGAACGGTCTTCAGATTCGTCTATTTTGAAGGAGAGATGATGGAATAACGGAAATATTTAATTGAAATCAAGAAAAGGCTACGCCAAGAAGTTGTGAAACCGGTTCTTGGCTTAGCCTTTTTATACTAATAGATAAAAAGAACGCAATAGCATCTATTTAATTGGGCTTACGACTGTTGACTGGCATAATAATCTATCACGAGGGTAATCTACTTAAGTAGATGCCCGTTTTATGAGTTAAGTATTAATGCGAAACTTAAAGTTGTTTTCACTTTTTCCGTCAATTAAATCGACTAAGGTATCTATGGCTGCAACTCCCAGTAGATGTCTGTTTTCGTCAATAGTAGCGAGCGGAGGTGTTGTAATCTCACTATTTGGTCGACCTGCAACAACTATGTCATCCGGAACTTTATAACCATATTCTTGTAACGCTTTCGTTGCGCCGACAGCAGTAGTGTCATCATCAGATGAAATGGAGAAACGTTATGGCATGATCCGCGTGGATCGGGATAATGAAGGGAATGGTTTAATGAAACGGTATAAGAAAGATTCATTTAGCTGGTACAAAAAGGTGATCGCATCAAATGGCGAAGAATTTTAAATGAAGAGGAGCAGGCAATGACGTTTGAATATACGCCATTGCCTACTTTGTAGACTATCTCTTATCATTAGTGTTTATTTGTCGTTCTATTCCGTTCTTAAAGCAATCACTGGATCTTTCTTCGCAGCCATTTTGGAGGGAATTGAACCGGCAATCAAGGTTAATACCATGCTTCCTCCTATTAGTAAAACAGCACTCAATGGATTTAAAGCAGCGATGCCCGTGATGCCAGTCAAATTGAAGACAATAGCATTGATAGGAATGCTAAGCAGATAGGTAAGGACAACTCCAAGTGTACCAGCAGTAAAACCAATAATTAAGGTCTCAGCATTGAAAACTCTTGAAATATCTTTTTTGCGAGCACCGACACTACGGAGAATTCCAATTTCTTTAGTTCGTTCAATCACTGAAACATAGGTGATGATACCAATCATAATTGTAGATACCAATAATGAGATAGCGGCAAAACCAATCAAAACGTAACTGATTGTATTGACTAAGGTGCCTGTTAAATCAGTGAGCATTTCTGCTGAATCTGAAAAAAGTAATTGTTCATTAGCACTTTTATTG
>NZ_NGLG01000001.1:534108-543416 GCF_002140655.1 Enterococcus sp. 3H8_DIV0648
GCTTTTATTGTTGTTGTAGTTAACTAAATAATCTTTAATACTTTCCTTTTGGTCAAAATCAGTTGGATAAATATTGATATTAGTAGGTGAAATATCTGCACCTAGATTTTGATTTGCATTTTCCTTCATCTTTTTATCAGTAAAAGGCAAACCAGTTAGTACATTTGTATCGCTGCTGCTTTGAGTCTTAGCAATAGTAGAATTATTCGCATTTTCTGCTACAGCTTCAGCCAAATCTGATGTATAGATAAATCCCTCTGAAAAATAACCGGAGTCCAAATCCTCTTTCATTCTCAATACACCAACAATCGTTAAAAGTTCACCTTCAGGATTGTTGTAAAGAGCAGTGTATTCAGCAGGAGTAGCCTTAGAAAATAAATCGCCATCTCGTGTATAGAATTCATCATTATAAATAACCTTTAACAGATTATGACCAATGAAATCACTCAATTCATATGTCGTATTTTCTGATTTCAAACCAAGCTTGTCATAAAAAGTTTTATTGATACTATTATTTTCATCAACCACAATTGCAATCTCATTTTTGGAAGAAGGGAGTCGACTATCAGTCCCGACAAAATCGTATTGGGATCGAATAAACTCATCGTTATCCGGCATTTCCTGCCAGTAGGAATTACTACTCATCCCCATCATATCGTTCATTCCTGTTTCTGATTCAATTGTTGGATCAAATTCAATGACTCTGCCTTCTGTATTTGCTAATAAGTTCATCTTGACATTTCTTTCAAAAGTGATTGTGTTAATCGCTTCAGGCAATTCAGAAGAAAGATTATCGATATAATTCAAATAATCTTTGGATAATACATTTGTATGTGTAGTTTTTTCTTTTGTTTGTTCAGCGACACGAATGGTATCATCAGTACCGTTTTTACTAGCAGTGTTTTTATTGGTGTTTCCAAAAAAATCATCACTATTATCATCTAAGGTTTGTTCTCCTGCTTGAATGGAGATAGGGGCATTGGCTAGTGTATCGGCCTGCATGGTGCTCATATAGTTAGACAAACCGCTTGATAAGGCTAGTACTAATGCAACTCCAATAATACCAATACTGCCGGCAAAAGCTGTGGTTATCGTACGTCCTCGTTTAGTCAACAAATTTTTAAAGGACAAAGTAGTTGCTGTGATCATCGACATTGAGGTTTTCGCAGTGGATTTTTCAGCCGTCTTTTTATATGGCTCATCGGTCAACTCACTGCTTGTTAATGGATTATTATCATCTTGGATTTCACCATCTAAAATGCGAACGATTCGACTCGAATAGTTTTCTGCTAATTCACTGTTGTGAGTAACCATAATAACAAGTCGAGTTTTAGCAATATTTTTTAAGATTTCCATGACTTGAAGACTGGTTTTACTATCTAAAGCTCCTGTTGGTTCATCCGCTAAAATAATATCTGGATCATTTACCAGAGCTCGTGCAATCGCGACTCGTTGCATTTGGCCGCCCGATAGCTGATTAGGCTTCTTATTGAGTTGCTTTTCAAGACCGACATCTTTTAATGCCTTTGCTGCTCGCTGTTTTCTTTCGAGTGCTGAGACGCCAGAGAGGGTCATCGCAATTTCAACATTTTGTAGCAGTGTTTGATGACCAATTAAATTGTAGCTTTGGAACACAAATCCAATTGAATGATTTCGATAGGAATCCCAATCCCTATCTATATAATTTTTGGTTGAGTGACCATTAATTACTAAATCACCAGAGCTGTAGTGATCAAGACCACCAATGATATTCAGTAAAGTGGTTTTCCCGCAGCCAGAAGGGCCTAGGATAGAAACAAATTCATTTTCACGGAACCCTATTGAAACATTTTTTAAAGCAGTGACATTCTCCCCATTACTATATATTTTTTGAATGTTTTCTAATTTTAATTTGATCATGCTATTTCCTCCATTTCCTAACTTGCTCTAAGCTTACAAATTGAACCTCAACTGAATCTCAACAGAAGAGCAAAATTTCGTTGAGATTCAGTTGAGGTTTCTGAGGTATAATTTTGTATAGAAATAAAGAACGGGATTTATTTAAAATAAAGAAGGTAGGAGTTGCTATGACGAAACTATTAGTAGTAGAAGATGATATTAATACTAGGAAGTTGTTGTGTGCAGTGCTAAAACAGAATGGCTTTGAGCCATATAGTGCTGAGGATGGAGTTGCAGCTCTTAACTTGATGGAACAACTGCACATTGATTTGGTTATTTTGGACCTGATGATGCCCAACATGGATGGTTATGAGTTGACAAGGCAGCTCCGTGCTTCATGGAAAAATTTGCCGATATTGATGGTAACCGCCAAACAAGAACCTCAGGATAAAAGAAAAGGCTTCATGGTTGGTACCGATGACTATATGACAAAACCAGTTGATGAACAGGAAATGATTCTGCGTATTAAAGCCCTATTGAGACGTGCCCAAATTGTAGATGAACACAAAATTAAAATAGGCGATGTTACTTTGAACTATGATACCTTGTCTGTATCCAAGAATAACAAGAGTATTATGTTACCTCAAAAAGAGTTTTATCTGCTATTTAAATTGCTCTCTTATCCAGAAATAATCTTTACACGATTACAGCTAATGGATGAGGTTTGGGGACCAGATTCTGAAACAGATGATCACACATTGAATGTTCATATTGCTCGACTTAGAGACAAATTTTGGGATTGGTCTGAATTTGAAATTGTAACCGTTCGTGGATTAGGTTATAAGGCGGTGAAAAAGGTTTGAGGAATTTTATTAGCAGAAGAATCACGCTGGCGGCTACTTTTGTTCTGATAGTCGTGAGCGTATTAATAGCAACCTTTGTCATCGTCGCTGGAACTATTTTTGTTTTACAATATTTTGGCATTATTTCTGTTTTTGGATCATATGAACGCGCTACACGAGGCAATCCTTTTTTTTCTATTTTTATTCTGTTTATCCTATGTACGTTGATGGGAACCACTCTGACAACATTTTTTAGCAAAAAGGCCCTGTTGCCTATTCGGAATGTTATCGAAGCAACAGGCAAGGTTGCTGAAGGCGATTTCGATGTTCAAATAGATTTGAAAGGGGTTGATGAGCTGGAGGAGCTTTCTCGAAGCTTCAACAAAATGACCAAAGATTTGAAAAGCATTGAAACGTTGCGTAGTGATTTTATTAATAATTTTTCTCACGAATTTAAGACGCCCATCGTATCAATACGGGGGTTCGCTAAACTACTAAAAGAAAGCGAACTAAGTGAGGCTGAAAAACAGGAGTATCTTGATATCATTATTGTGGAGTCTAAACGCTTAGCTGATCTAGCAACCAATGTTTTGAATTTATCCAAATATGATACGATTGAAATCGTCAGAAATAAAACGGAATTTCGCTTAGACGAACAAATTAGACGAACAGTTATCCTAATGGCTTCAAAATGGTCAGCAAAAGAGATTACCATCGATTTACAATTGGAGGAAGTGAATTATGTTGGCAGTGACGATTTGACACAACAGATTTGGATTAATCTTTTAGACAATGCCATCAAGTTTTCTGATTTAGGTGGAACTATTCTAGTGAAGCTTACGTCTACAAATGGCATTCAATTTGAGATTCAAGATAATGGGGCTGGAATGGATAATAGAACCTTAGATAGTTTATTTGAGCGTTTTTATCAGGGAGATGCTTCACATTCAAAATCTGGTAATGGATTAGGTCTTGCACTAGTAAAACGAATTGTCGATTTATGTGAAGGTGAGATATGTGTAGATAGTGAAATTGGAGTAGGAAGTAAATTTACAGTACGGCTATAACTTAAAATTTAGAGTAATCGACATTAAGTAAAAAATCATTTGGAAGAAAATGTTTATTTTTTTCTTCGACTATTTTGTCGATATCGACCTAACCAATATCCAGCTGATTCAAATATCAAATAGTGAAACGGACACTTCAGTTGGAAAAGTGTTGCGCTGATCTTGTGTTTAATCTTGATTAAATAGATTAGAACTATCTCAATAGTGTGAGAATCACTTGAATAATTGTGTCCTGTTTGTTTTGCTAATAAAGTCATTTAATGGTTATTGGGATCCGTTTTAGATGTTTGAAGAAAAGTACGATATGCCAACAGGATTGGTACATATTCGCGACCTCATTAGGCGAAACGTTAGTAAAAATAGATCTACCATTTCTTAAGACGACTGTTTTGATTTGTCCGTAATACTAGTTGTATTGAATAGTAATGGAAAGGAAATACAATTTTGTGAATATGGAGAGGTTCAATAGGGCGAAAGCACTATAATGAAAATAGTAAGTAAATAATTCAAAAACGCTATCCGGAGATTCTAGAATCACAAACCGGATAGCGTCTTTTTTTATTTTGTAATAATGAAAGATTATTCTAGTTTTAAAAAGGGATACCATTTCCGCTCAGCATTTATTGTTGTGCAAAGACAAGTTTCATAAGTAGTGCGTCTCTATGAAATTTTTCGGTTATCAAAGTTGCTTACCATATTAGTTGAAAAAACGAAGAAGACAGCAGAGAGGAACTGTTGTCTTCTTTGTATCAAAATTAAAAAATCTATGGCAGCTTGATAACTTCTTCCGTTTTAATATCAAAAAAATGACTCTTGCTGATATTAAAGGCTAGATCAATCATTTCTCCAGGTTTATGGAAATCTCGAGCATCTACTTTTGAGATAAATTCCGTGTCACCAATTTTTGAATAAAGCATTGTCTCAGCACCAAGTAGCTCTGAAACGACAACTTCCGCTGTAACAGTCGATTCCGGCGTGGTGTCGAGAACGATTTGCTCGGTACGGATATCTTCTGGCCGAATACCGAAAATAAGTTCTGATCCTTCATACCCTTTTTCCACCAGTACTTTATTTTTACCTTCAGGAATTTCCAATCGTAGACCATAGTCATTGGTCACTACACCGTTTGCTAATTTTACTTTGAAAAAGTTCATGGCAGGGGAGCCAATGAAACCGGCGACGAAGACACTTTTAGGCGTATTATAAACTTCTTGCGGCGTACCAATCTGTTGGATAAAACCATCTTTCATGATGACGATGCGATCTGCCATGGTCATCGCTTCCGTTTGATCGTGCGTAACATAAATGGTAGTGGTATTGAGTCTTTGGTGTAGTTTAGCAATCTCCGCACGCATAGCGACTCTCAATTTTGCATCAAGGTTGGATAGCGGTTCATCCATTAAAAAGACTTGCGCATCTCTTACGATCGCTCGACCTAAGGCAACACGCTGTCTTTGTCCGCCAGATAGAGCCCCCGGCTTGCGATTTAAATACTCTGTAAGGCCTAAAATCTCCGCCGCATTTTCAACACTTTTTTTGATATCTTCTTTAGGCATTTTGCGTAGTTTCAAACCGAATGCCATGTTATCAAATACGGTCATATGTGGATATAGTGCATAGTTTTGGAAAACCATTGCAATATCTCGATCTTTTGGAGACACATCATTCATCAGCTTACCATCGATCAGCAATTCGCCTTCTGTAATATCTTCTAAGCCCGCGATCATTCTCAAGGTAGTTGATTTCCCACATCCTGATGGGCCAACGAAAACGATGAACTCTCTATCCTTAATGTTCAGGTTGAAATCAGTTACAGAATAATTTTTATTTTTGTCATATTTTTTGTGAATACTGTTTAAAGCAATCTCTACCATGTCATTACCTCCTAGTGGTTTGTACATAAAATATACTTGAAAGCGGTGTCTTTCTTCAATGTCAAACTGTACAGAAAGAAGAGGCAGAATTAGTCAGTTTGCCGAATTTAGTATCAAGCTTGGAATGTTGAGACCAGCAAGTAAGATAAGAATAAGTTGTTGCTGTCTTTAAGATTGATCATTGATTCAGTGTAAAACTTATCAATTTTGTAGAGCAGGGTATTTCTGTGCATATAAAGATCTTTTGCGGTAGAACTGAGGTTTCCCAGATTCTTCCATAATGAGGAGATGATGTTGCGAATTTCGCTATTTCCGAGAAATGAAGTATATAAATCAAGCAGTAATTGACTATCTTGTATGTTTTCAGTAGCCAAATAGTTGACTACGATCGTTGAAAGATCAAAGCATTTATACTTTGAATTGTATTGATAAAAGATTTTTTGTTCTTCTGCGAAAAGCGTAGATAAATTGCTCTCGGAACTATGAAATGGACCTATAAACACACGAAGTGAGAAATCAAAGTCGATTTCTAATGCGAGAAAGATACCTTCAAGATCTTCAATGGACAAACATTCTTTTGATTGTTTTTCAATCAGCAGCAGCATATTTTCATTAATAAAAAAAAGATCAATAGTATTACCGAATATTTTCTGAAGTTCCTCAAGAAAGATGGGTTGTTGAAAGGAAGACAGACCAGTGACTTGAATTTGAAGAACACGATAGTAATTTTCAATGATATCTTTTTGTTCTTCAAATAAAATTGAATACCAAGGATGTTTGTCTTTATTTATCTTAAAGTCCGGCTCAATAAAGAGCGCGATTAAATCTAACTCTTTTTCTGTTAAATCCTTTTTTGGGATTTTTATGAAACCGTCTTTTGTAGGCAAACAAATTTCTTGGTTATCCGAATGACTTGCCCTACTAAAATAGGCTGTTGGATACATGGCTTTGAGCTTTTGAAAATTCATAACTACTCCATTCTGATAAGTATCGTTTTAATTTATCCTAGCATTTGCAAGAGAGAGAATTAACTTTTTCAGAAATTTATCTATTTTGAAAATGCCTTCTTTACTGGTGGCTAGTTGCTAAATAATATGTCAACTGACAGGAAATCGTTTCTAAAGAGGGTAGCCAGATTATTTACGGTCGAGAGTTTCAAAAATTCCGTTAAGTGTCAGTAGCTTTTTTTTCAAAGCAGTGAAATTCATAAATAAATCAAACTTCTTCTGTTGATAAAGCTTCACTCAAGACTTACTAAACAGTACTCGAGCATCTTTACTAAGTACATTAAAGGATTCTTTAGCAGCTTCTCAATAGAGATGTGTAAAATTAAATCAGCGATGTTTTGGCAGACTACCTTATTAGGAAAAATTACTCACTAACAAATAGAGCAAAAAAAGATCATCCATTTTCCGTAAATTAAGTTGTGTTTCTTCAAATATTTTATCAATTTTATAAACGAGTGTACTGCGGTACATGGATAGATTCTTAGCCGTAACACTGATATTCCCATGATTTTTCCACAATCCTTCGATAATTTCCGAACAGTTATCGCCATGCTGAAACCATTGGGTATGAAGAGTCTTTAATAGGTAGCTCTTGTTTACAGGTTCTTGAGAATAGAAATCAAGCGCACAATTTGCCAAAGTGAGAGACTTTGTTTCGCTACTTTGAGTTAAACTAAAATCAAAAATCCTCCGTTCCTCGGAAAAGATTTTTTTGAAACTGAAGTGATAGTCGCAAAAAGTACCAATGAAAAGATTACTTTGACAATCATAATTCATATCAAGAGCGAGAAAAAAGTCTTCAATCTTTTCAATGCTAAATGTATTAGTCTTCTTTTTTTCGATTATAAGGATGCGCTCGTCACTTAATTTGAGAACTGCATGTATAGAATTAGATATTTGCTTTATCTCAGTTTCCCATTGAGTACAAAAATGTGGATTCGTTTTTATCAGATTGACTTGAATGATGCGGTACTCTCCTATATCAGTAGGGAACGCGTCGTTCATTAGTATCTGATACCATTCGCTATTTTTATTAATCAAAGGTTTATTGATTTTATCAGTAAATAATGAAAGAACCTCAATTTCTATATCAGTTAAATCTTTTTTAGCATTACCAACTAAGTAATCGTCATTCTCTATGCAAAGCAAACTCGAATCTGTGGGTATATTCTTATAATTTTTTTCAGTAGGAAAAATAGTTTCAAGCTTTCCCATTCTTTCTTTCCTCCTTATATGTTCAGATTTTTCTAGGTGTTACACGAAGCGGCTAGACTCATATCAATTTGATCGTACTATTATCAGGAAAATCATTCTGAAAACAAGTATTACAACGTCGCTATTAGCTATGTCGTTAGAAAATTTGTTCGAATCACTTCTCATGTCCCCAAAAATGATTGTTCATTTCTGACTTTTAAGCTTGAATGTTTCTGAAGCTTATTTGTGTTGGCAAAAAGTGAAAATCAATGTGTTAATCCTTTTTTTATTATGTACTTGACTTACTATAGTTTGTCTTTCAAAACTTTCCGTTAGAGTCGAAAAGAGGATGTCAAAAAGGCTCACCGTTTTAGTGAGCTTTTTTGATCAATTCAAATTTTTAGTTGAAAAGCGTTCAACGATTTCCACTGGTAGCATTTTTCTCTCTGGAAGTGCCTTAGGATCTTCAATCAATCTGAATAGTTCCTCTGTCGTCAGTTTCCCTTTTTCCAGCATGTTTTGTTTGATCGTAGTCAACTTTGGCGAAACAAATTTCGCCATCGGAATGTCATCAAAACCAATGATAGAGATATCGTCAGGAACGGAAAGCCCACTAAGACGAATGCCTTCAATGATACCAATAGCTAGTACATCAGCAGTTGCTACAACTCCTGTGATCTCAGGATGGCGCGCGATTTCTTTACCGATCTTAATACCACCTTCGTAAGTGATTGGACCGTTAAAAACACAATTTACGTCAAAATCTTTATTTTTCTGCCGATGAGCCTCTAAAAAACCTTTATAGCGAAGCTCTAACAAAGGATTTTCATGAATGATATTTGAAGCAAAAGCAAGGTTCTGGTGACCTTGATTCAATAGAAAGCGTGCAGCTAAGACACCGCCATAATAATCATCAATATTTATAGATGAAATAGCACCATCGCTATAAACGTTATCTAAGAAGACAGTGGGGACACCTAATTCTTTTTCAATTTTAGGAATGAATGAGTCAAATCCTGCGAGAAAAATGGCGCCGGCGACTTTCCAAGTTTTCATATTGTCAATAATCTCTTGCGGGGTTTCTCCACCACAAAG
This sequence comes from Enterococcus sp. 3H8_DIV0648, assembly GCF_002140655.1. Lineage (NCBI taxonomy): Bacteria > Bacillati > Bacillota > Bacilli > Lactobacillales > Enterococcaceae > Enterococcus > Enterococcus sp. 3H8_DIV0648. The sequence continues at coordinate 543,066 of NZ_NGLG01000001.1, forward strand.
CAACAAAACATATCCTTCCGCTTCGACGAAATGTTGTATGATTCCTATCATATCGATATTATACGGACTCTGGGAATAATTTTCATTGGCTAGGTCAGTGTAAAAATTATCAGCGATACATAGAGCAATCATCATCGATGACTTGGTTGAGAGTGTCCTTGCTGCTGAGTTTGGAACATAATTGTTCTTTTTAATAATGGCATGAACGCGATCAGCGGTTTCCTTTGAAACGCGTTTCAAATTTCCGTTAATGACATTTGAAACAGTCATCGGACTTACATTTGCTTCTTGAGCAATTTCTTTTAAAGTAATCATCATACTCACCTCTAGGTTTAGCGTAAATCTATTATA
>NZ_NGLG01000001.1:543919-564476 GCF_002140655.1 Enterococcus sp. 3H8_DIV0648
TTACTATAATAAGAAATTATGGAAAGAGGCTGGTTTGAGCGATGCGGATATTCCAAAAACTTGGGATCAATTTAGAGAAGTTGCCAAGAAGCTAACGAAAAAAGATGGAAACAAAATTACTCAAGCCGGTTTTAACTTCAATCAAGAATATGAAACTATGATTTATGGATTGAATTATCAAAAAGGTGCGTTAATGTTCAAGGATGACGGCAAATCACTTAATTTTAATAGTGACGTTACTAAAGAAAATACACAATTTTTGGTAGATCTATATGAGAAAGATAAAGTAGGATCGAAAGATTTTGGTGATGAAAGTAGTTTGAGCTTTGGTAATGGTCAAACAGCGATGGTTTATCGTTGGGGCTGGTTCCAAGCAGAGCTGCAGAATAAATACAAGGATATCGATTATGGTGTTTTCCCAACGCCAACGTTTGATGAAGAAGTACCATTTGCTTACGATCGATATAACGGCGAAAGTACACCTGGAATCAACAACAAACAGTCAAAAGAACAACAAGCTGTCGCTCAGGATTTCCTTAAATTCTTATTAGCAGGAGATCAGTATTCAATTGACGGAGCATTGTCGATGGGCTCTTTCCCAGCTAAAAAAAGCTTAGCTGAAAATGAAAAAATATTGGCAGATCCGGTACTAAAAGTATTATCAGAGCGAGTAGATCATTTGATTTGGCCAGGGGCATTTCCGTCAACAGTGGAAACATCCGCTAAAAAAGCGATGGAGGACATCCAATTTAATGGAATGACTCTTGATAAGGCTTTAAGTCAAGGTCAAGCACAAATGGAAAAGGACATGAAGGGATCAGAATTTGTTTCTCAAGAATCAAAGTACCAATACTTTGAGGAAAAATAATAGACAGTTGAAGCAGTGGATTGAATAGTTTAGAGAAATCCGCTGCTTTTATTTCAAATCTAGAAACTAAAATGACTCACTTTTTAGGAGGGAAAGCTTATGCAAGCGACGTCAAAAAAGTTGCAATTCATTAACTTGAAAAATATTACAATCCTATTTGTCATCGTCTATTTTTCGATTTTTCTCATTTATCCAATTTATAAAGCATTTGCAGGGAGCTTACATGATTGGAACCCGATGATTGACCAATATGATTTTGTCGGGTTAGATAATTTCAAAAATGTTTTATCTGATAAATTATTTTGGAAATCTATGTCGAATACGGTCTTTTTTACTACTTTTTCTGTATTTTTCAGGATCGTTTGCGGATTAGGTTTAGCCTTGCTTATTCATTCAAAACTAACGAGAGCTCGCTCTTTTTTTCAAGGATTATTCTACATGCCGACGATCACTCCAATCGTAGCAGTCTCTTTTGTCTGGACATGGATGTTCAATCCTCAGTTTGGGTTGATCAATAAAGTCTTTAACCTTGATATCAACTGGTTGAATGATACGAAATACGCATTACCTGCAATCATTCTTATGACTATTTGGAAAGACTTTGGCTATGCTGCTGTAATTTTCTTAGGTGGATTAATGTCTCTACCAGAAGAAGTTTTTGAAGCAAGCAATATCGATGGGGCAACTGGTTGGCAACGGTTTCGTTATATTACGTGGCCATTGTTAAAACCGACCACACTTTTTGTGGCGATCACCTCATTAATTACTTATTTTCAAGCGTACATTCAAATTTTGATTATGACAGAAGGTGGTCCAGGAACCTCAACGTATGTTATTTCTTATCTAATTTATGATGAAGCCTTCGTCAACTATAATTTTGGTTCTGCTTCAGCGATGTCGATCCTCTTGTTTATTGTGATCGGTATTTTGACAATATTGATGTTCAAAGTGACTAAGGAAAGGGAGAAAACGATATGAACGAAAAAAATAAAGCAAAAGTCATGATCTACAATCTTTTTTTAATATTATTGGCTTTAGTGACGATTGTTCCTTTCATTTGGATGTTCCTTTCTTCTTTTGCTCCTAATAGTGAGATCGTTAAAATAGGCGGAAGTTTTTTTCCAACGCCTACAACCTTAGACAATTACATGAATATCCAAGAAAAATTTGATTTCATGCGAATGTTTCTTAACAGTCTCTTAATTTCAATCGTTATCACCGCGATCGTGATTTACACGAGTGCTTTGATCGGGTTTATTTTTGCCAAATTTAACTTTCGAGGGAAGAGTCTGCTATTTGGAGTTATTCTTTCAACCATGATGCTTCCTTGGGCAGTAACAATCATTCCTAAATATGAGATGATGGAAGTTTTTGGTTGGATGAATTCTTACAAATCCTTGATTATACCCGCGATGACTAGTGGATTTGGAATCTATATGTTTCGACAAGCAATTGAGCAGATTTCTGATGAAATGATGGAAGCCGCTAGGATCGATGGAGCATCGGATTTTTTCATTTTTCATCGAATCATTTTACCAATGAGCCGAAATACGATTTCTAGTTTAGCAATTTTTCAATTTTTATGGTGTTGGGAAGATTTCTTATGGCCGTATTTGATGATTAATGATGATAGTAAGCAGTTATTATCAGTAGGACTTCGTTTATTCAATGGTCAATATGATACGGATTATGGTGGGTTGTTCGCAGCTACCTCCATTTCGATTATTCCAGTAGTCGTGATCTATTTGATATTCCAAAAACAATTTATTGCTGGAGTCGCAACCGGATCCGGCAAATAGAAGAGAGGTACAGGTAGTATGGCAAAAATCGCTGATCAGTATTTTAAACTAGACCCATGGAAAGTGATCGAAAAAGGTTTTGATCCGCAGTATAGTAAAGTAGCGGAATCAATTTTTTCTTTAGGAAATGAGTATATGGGTATGCGTGGCTATTTTGAGGAAGGCGGAAGTGTAGATTCTTTAGTAGGCAGCTATTTTAATGGTGTATATGAATTCAATGAGTTAAAAGATGCGCAAATTTATAAAGGGATCATTAATCGCTCTCACTTTATTGTGAATAGTGTGAATTGGTTGTTTACTAGGATTCAGATTAATGGAGAGGTCTTGGACTTAGGTAAAATAGCATTCCAAAACTTTGAACGGAGCTTAGATTTTCAAACGGGTCTACTCGTTCGCTCGTTTGATTGGATTTTAGCGGATGGCAAGAAAGTTCAAGTAATCTTTGAACGGCTGTTGGATATGACAGATGTCCAATACGCAACTCAGCGTATCACCTTATTGGCGGATTTTGATGGGACGGCATCAATTTGTATCGGAGCAGATTTCGATACGATCCACGGGCATGAAAAAGCAAATTATTGGAACGAGCTCGAAAAAAAGAGCGATGAGCAATCGTGCTATATTTTAAGTGAAACCAAAACAACGAATCAAAAAGTATTTTCTGGATTTCAATATACATCTGAACAACTATTGGAAGAAAAAAAGATTGAACGGGAAAAATTCATCGGTGTTGAAGTGAAACTTGAATTGCAGGAAAATGGGCGAACTCAGCTGGAAAAGCGAATTACGAACGTTGTGGACAAAAACCAGCAATATGCTAGTGAAGCTTTGATCAAAAAAGGGAAAGAGTTGATGAATGGCACTATATCATTCATTCGATCGCTTCAAAAGCAGAGACTCTTTTGGCAAAATGTTTGGCAAAATTATGATATCGAGATAGAGGGGGATTTAAAAAATCAACAAGGGATCCGATATTGTATTTTCCAACTTCAGCAGACTTATCATGGTCAGGACCCATCAAACAATATTGGAGCAAAGGGGCTGACTGGCGAGGCGTATGGCGGGTTAGCTTTTTGGGATACGGAGACGTGCTGTTTACCATATTACTTATTTACGAATTTGGATGCAGCAAAAAATCTATTATTATTTCGTTACAACCGACTACCTCAAGCTAAAAAACGTGCAAAAGACTTAGACTGTGAAGGAGCCTGCTACCCGGTGGCCACAATCAATGGAGATGAGGCCTCTCATTTATGGCAGCATGCCAGTCTTCAATTCCAAGCAAGTACAGGGGTAGCATATGGAATCTATCATTATTGCAATCTCACAAAGGATCATGATTTTTTATACGAGGAAGGAATTGAGATGTTAATCGAGGTAAGTCGTTTTCTATATTCTCGTGGAGCATGGGGACAGCTTAGTAAAAAGTTCAGCTTCTATGGTGTAATGGGACCTGATGAGTTTCAAATGATGGTTAATCATAACGCTTATACAAACTATATGGCTCAGAGAACAATGGGCTTCACACTAGAAGTTCTGGATAGGATGTCTAAAGAGGACCCTAGTCAATTAAAAAAAATAATCGATCGTACGAATCTTAATGAAGATGAACGACAAAAGTGGCAAAAAGCAAATGAAAACATGTTGATTTTACAAAGTAAATCAGGAATCTATGAACAAAATCAAGGATTCTTTGACTTGCCACACCTCGATATCAATAAAATACCCGTTGCAGAGTTTCCTTTGTATGATCATTGGTCATATGACCACATCTATCGCAATGATATGATCAAGCAACCGGATGTTTTGATGTTTATGTTCTTGTATAACCAGAGTTTTTCAAAAGAAATCAAGCAAATCAATTTTGATTATTATGCTTCACGCACGATCCATGAATCTTCGTTGTCACCTGCTATCCATTCAATCCTCGCTCAAGAGTTGGGGTTAGATGAGGAGGCCTATAAATTATTTGAATTTGCGACACGAATGGATTTAGATAATTACAATCGCAATACTAAAGATGGCTTACATACAACGTCGATCGCCTCAGCTTGGATGAATATCGTTTACGGTTTTGGCGGATTACGAAGTGACGGTCCGTTACTAAGATTAAGTCCATCGATACCCAAAGTGTGGAAAAGTTATCGTTTTAGCGTTCAATACCGTGGAGAAGTAATCCACATTAAAGTGCTGGATGACAGCGTTGAACTGAGTACGGATTCTGAAAAAGAGTTAGAGCTGATGCTTTATGACGAAAAAATCGTATTGAGTAATCAGAAATTCTTGAAGACACATATCTATCAGGAGGTAGGTTAAACGATGAGCTTAGAAACGAAAAAAACATTGAGAAATCAGTTGATCTATTCGGTTTTTTTAAGAAATCATACACAGGAAGGAACCTTTTTAAGTTTAATTCCTGATTTAGATCGAATTAAAGAGTTGGGGACATCAATTATTTGGCTGCTCCCGATTCATCCAATAGGTGAATTGAATCGAAAGGGAAATGAAGGTTCTCCCTATGCTATCCAAGATTACAACAAAATAAATCCAGATTATGGTACGTTAAACGATTTGGATGAATTGGTCGCGGAAATCCATAAACGCGACATGAAGGTAATCATTGATGTCGTATTCAATCATACTTCGCCAGATTCTTATTTAAGAAAGAATCATCCGGAATTCTTTTATCGGACAGCAAGCGGCGATTTTGGCAACAAAGTCGCTGATTGGGCTGATATCATCGATCTCGATTATAATAATCCAGATTTGTGGGAGCATCAGATAGATACATTGAAATTTTGGGCAAAGTATGTGGATGGGTTCCGCTGTGACGTAGCATCCTTAGTACCACTTGAGTTCTGGCATCAGGCTCGTACGTCGGTCGCGACAGTCAATCCTGATACTCTTTGGTTGGCGGAAACAGTTGAGGCAGACTTTTTGAAAGAGCTGAGGGAGATAGATCAAGTAGGATTGTCGGATAGTGAGATTTATCAGGTGTTCGACATAACCTATGATTACGATGTTTATCCGAGCTATGTTGACTATTTAACAGGAAAGATTTCTTTAGAAAGCTATATAAGCATTTTGAATTTCCAAGATTCAATCTATCCAGAAAACTATGTTAAAATGCGATTTTTGGAAAATCATGATCGTCAGAGAGCAAAGCAGATAATTGGAAATCTGAATGATTTGATTAACTGGACTGCATTTCTATTTTTCCAAAAGGGAATCCCCCAACTCTATGGCGGACAGGAAAGAGCCGTTGATCATCTGCCAGATCTTTTCGTCAAAGATCCAGTTGAATGGGAACAGAAAATTGATCTCACACCGCTTATTCAAAGATTGATGAGTGTGAAGAAATCATTGCCAATCAAGGGGAGTTACAAATTGAAGGCCGCTGCTTCTGATACTGTCGTAGGTTATTATCGTAACAGCGAACAACATTTTTTAGGCGTGTTTTCGTTAAAGAGTGCTGTCGGAATGGTACATGTCGACTTTCCTGATGGGCAATACAACAATTTACTATCGGATGAAAAAATCAGTGTAGAAAACGGCGTATTGTATTGCGCTGGAAAACCAATAATTCTTCAAAAATGAAAAATGTATTCATAAGTAGTATGTAGAATGAGGAGACCTGTAACAGCATCGTTAACAACTAGTTAGATTACTACGTTGTCAACAGGACTCTCAGGTTGGCTAATCGAATATGTCGTGTGGTGGTCACCCAATTTCATTGACAAGAATAAAAATAAAGAGGCTGTTGCGAAATAGAAAACTATTCTCGCAACAGCTTGATTTGATTATATAAAAAGTTCTAGAACTAAATAAGTTATCTCAATAGAGAAGGTACAGTTCTTGTACGTATTCAACACAATTAGAAGCGAAACGAGCGTATGATAATTATATGCTTAATCTTGGATTTCACTATACCCTCACTTCAAAAATTAGTATTACGACGCAGATGACGTTTAAAGACTTTCACCATGTTCGCTTTACTAATTGGTATGAAAAACAGGCGAAAAAGTCAAACATATGAAAATACTCAGCTCATCTCCGAAAAGAAGTTGGCTATTTCTACAATCTCAAAGTTAGAGATATCACTGGTCAAGATATTGAGGATTGGATATATGAGTTAAGTCAAACCGCTACAAGGAACTCAAGAAATCAAGATGAGATCAAGCCTCTTTCTAGAAACTATATTAATCGTATTCTCGGTCATTTGAAGATAATACTTGATAGAGCAGTCAGAGAAGGATTCATCAACAAAAATCCTGCGGAGGATGTGTCTTCATTTCCAAAAGAGAATAATAAGGTTGATTTTTGAGAGCTGGAGGCTTTGACATGGAAACAAGTCGATCTAAGGAGGCAACAAATTGCAGTTGAAAAGACACTGATATACAAAACTAAAGACGACTGGCATTTATCAACTCCTAAAACGGAGCATATCGAACAATTGGGATTGGTCAATATCTATCCGAGAAATTAAAAGGAACCTTGACTAAGGAGAGAAAACAATTTTTATGGCAACGTTGTGAGAAGAGCGTTTCTTGCAATGTTGCTTTTTTGCTGTTAAATAAAAATAATATGAATAAAGAATGATAAAATTTTCATTTTTTGGTAAAATAGCCCAAACGTTTCAGGAATGGAGGGACGCATTTGAATATTCAAGATATGTTGAAGCTGCCTTCGATGAAGGGGGCTGAAATAATTGCCGGCAAGGAGCAAAGACATCGTTTAGTGACGACGATTTCTGTTTTAGAGGTCTCGGAACCAGAGCTATACAGCCAGATGCCGCTTAAAGGGGAGTATTCTGGTAATGAGTTGGTGCTGACGTCCTTTGCTCAAATTGCAATGGATGTGGAGAAGCAGCTGGAAATTATCGCTATTCTTCATCAGCATAGTCAGTTGGGGATCGTTCTTTATTATGTGGGCCTGATCATTCCTCAAGTCTCAGAAAAAGTCATTGCTAAAATGAATGAGCTTGGAATGGTTTTGATTTTGATGCCGATGAACCGGATGGACTTAAGATATAGTGAAGTAATATCTGAGGTGTTGTCTTACATCAATGAAGAAGAAGAGGAGCTGGATCAGCAAAAAGCTATTTTGCTGGAAACGATTCGTCAGTTACCCGCGCCGCATCAAATCGAAACGGGTTTGAGTATTTTATCAGATAAATTGAAATGCAGTCTATTCATCATGAGCGATGAGAATGAGGTTTTATTATCAAAAGCTTGGCCCAGAAGTTTAGATTCGGCTTTACGTCAGGCTATTGCCCGCAGAGAAATAAACATTGCGAAAAAGAATGACCCTGTTGAGTTAAATCAAGTCATTCATTTTCAAACAGCTCTTTCTTTGGAACTGCCTACATTGAGTCATTCATATTTTTTGACTTTATTTAGAAAAAAACCATTGACCGAAAATCAGCTTGCTGGAATCCAAACAATTGTTGAAAAAACTATCAAGTATTTTGGTGAAGAACAATTATTGAATACAGGGCAGCAGTTCTTCGCTGCCTGTCAAACGGGAGACTTTTATACGGCTGCAATGTTAGCTCAAAAAGCTGGAATTGATGTGGAGGAGCCGCTGATATTGTATTGTTTACAAAGAAAAGAAGAGACTGCCGCTATATTTTCTTACCAAAAGCTAATCAGTTATAAAGAAAGAAATCGGGAATGGATCGTGGGAAATAAGGAAGCAAAAAGTGTTCATCCTGTTTTCTCATTAGATGATCCGACAGCCGATCTTCTCTTTATCAGCAAAGAACTCTCGGGAGTGACGGGAATTGCTCAACAAATGAAGTTAATAGAAGACCATATTCAAGAAGCAAAACAGGTTTTTCCTAAGAAAAATTGCTTTTACGCGGAAGATTTATATTTGTTGGAGGATGTGACGCGAGAGACGGATTCAATTTCTTTGGAGCGTTATCTTGATAATGAGTTGCTCGAAACTTTAGCGGTGTACTTTCTAGATTGTAACGAGAGTATAAAAGATACTTCTGATTTACTTTTTTTGCATAATAATACGATTAAATATCGATTGAAGCGTGCACAGGAACGGTTGGAGTTATCTTTTTCACAGACTGCTTCTCGCTATATACTGATAAAAAATTTGATTTATTACCGAAAATATAGAGATAAACATTGATAGAAAGCCCGCTTTGTCATTTTGGACAAAGGGGCTTCTTATATTTTGTCTTAATAACATAGTCATAAATTTCTCGCTTCGCTATAATGATAAAATATTTATTTGTCAGAATATTCAGAAATGAGGGGGATAAATGGAAGAAGTAGTGGAAACAAATTCGGGAAATTACGAAAGAGAACGGGTGCCTGAGAAAGACCGAAAACGCTGGTTATCTATCAGCATGGTTTGGATCGCTATCGGGATCGATCTATCTGGTATGTTCATGGGTGTTGCTTTGGCCCAGGGAATGGCCTTTTGGTCAGCAATTTTAGCAGTAATGATTGGTTCAGTCGTTTTAGGTGTCTTAGCGATCGGGACAGCTTATATTGGCGCAAAGGCGGGATTGTCTACGGGAATGATCTCGCGAGTTGCTTTTGGTAAAAATGGCGCTTCGTTGATGGGAGCGATCATGGGGATTTCGTCACTTGGCTGGTTTGGCGTGCAGATTGGTTTCTTTGCTGAAAATATAGGCGCTGCGATCCGTCAATTGACGGGAACGAATATGCCATCATGGTTACTATCATTGATTGGCGGGAGTCTCATGATGTTATCTGCTTTTTGGGGCTATCAAGCAATCGAAAAGCTGTGCACTTATTCAGTTCCTTTATTGGCAGCGTTAATCATTATTGCGACCATCATGTCACTGAACAACAATGGGTCATCAGGTTTGACTAGTCCACCGCAAGGAGCGCCGATTTCATTTGGTTTGGCAGTTTCATTAGTCATTGGTGTCTATATGGTCGGAGTTGTTATGGCACCTGATGTGGCAAGGTGGGCGCAAAGTCCTAAACAGGCGATGATCGCGGGCTTTGTCGGGTTTACGATCGGCAATAGCTTTATGATCATCATTTCATTGATTTTAGTTAAAGTGATGGATACGGCAGATCTTACCGCAGTATTTTTCGCTTTGGGGTTGGGGATTCCTTCCATTTTGGTTCTGACCTTGGCTCAGTGGACAACGAATACGAATAATCTCTATTCCGCATCTTTAGACTTTTCAATTGTTTTTAAAAGAGCCAATCCTAAAGTCATTACAGTCATTTGCGGAACGTTAGGTATTTTGATGGCGATGTTTGGAATCTATGGTATGTTTGAGAATTTTTTATCCATTATCACTGTACTGGTTTCACCGATTGCAGGGATATATATGATCGATTATTTCTTTTATAGAGAAAAGTACGATTTTTCATATGAAGAAAAATTAAAGAACTATTACCCAACCTCGCTTTTTTCATGGCTGGTGGGAAGTACGATAGCGTTTATGACTAGTCAGCCGCCTGCTGGCTTTGGCTTATTCACATTAACGAATGTTTCAGCATTGGATGGTATCTTAGCAGCGGGAATCTGCTATTTCATTATTACGAAATTAACTAAAGGACGGGAATAATTCATGAAGTGGATTACTGCAGAAGATTTAGAAAATATTGCGATTGGCGCGACATTGTTAGGAACCGGAGGCGGAGGCGATCCCTTTGTCGGTAAACTGATGGCGTTGCAAGCAATCCAGAAATATGGGCCAGTCAAAGTTTTAACGGTAGATGAGTTAGATAATAAGGCATTAGTGATGCCTGTAGGATCTATCGGAGCGCCCTCTGTTTCTAATGAAAAAATCGCCTCCGAAGAAGAGGTTTATGCTCCGGCAGAAGTTCTGAAGGATTTTTTTCCTGAACGGACACAGGCGATCATGCCGATTGAAATTGGCGGAGGCAATTCATTATTACCGATTGCTTGTGCAGCTAAAATGGGGTTGCCGATCGTTGATGCTGACGCAATGGGCCGTGCATTTCCCGAGTCGCAAATGGTTACTTTCTTCTTGAAAGGTTATCAACCTGAGATCGTTGCGATGGCAGATAGTCAAGGCAATCGAATTGTCTATTATCCGAAAGACGGAGAGTGGTCTGAAAAGATCGCCCGCGCGATTACCGACGTTATGGGCGGAAATGCCAACATGGTCGACAATGTTTTTTCCGGAAAAATCGTTAAAGAATGCGGAATTCGCGGAACATTGAGCTTGGCGAAAGAAATCGGAGAAGAGCTGACAACATTAAATGATTCTGTGCCGCCAGTCCAAAGATTACTTGACCGGTTAAATGGTTTTTCACTTTTTGAAGGAAAAATCAGTCACATTGAGCGAAATGTTGAAGGTGGTTTTACTCGAGGACGAGCAGCGTTTACAGGGATTAATCGCAATAAAGGAGAAGAACTAGAGATTCTTTTCCAAAATGAATTACTACTGGCTAAAAAGGATGGTGCTGTCCTTGCATCGACGCCGGATTTGATCTGTGCGCTGGATTATGAAACCGGCCGTCCAATTACAACAGAGACGTTGCGATATGGCGCGCGAATTCATGTGATTGCTCTACCTTGTGATCAAAAATGGCGGACAAAAAAAGGTTTGGAAGTTGCCGGTCCAAAATACTTTGGCTATGAAGTGGACTACCAACCAGTGGAAGAATTGATAGGAGAAAAGGCGCATGTATAGACTAGGGATTGATGTCGGTGGAACAAATACCGACTGTGCGATTTTAGACGAAGACTTGAAATGTATAGGCAAAGTCAAAAGTCCTACGATGGACGATGTCAGTGAAGGCATTGATGTCGCGATACAAAAAGTTTTAAAAGAAACCAAGATTCCGACAGAAAAAATCCGTGTTGTGATGTTGGGAACGACTCATTGTACTAATGCAATCGTTCAACGAAAAGAGCTGAGCAGGATCGGGATTATTCGCCTAGCGAAGCCGGCTACGACGGCGGTGGCTCCAATGGTTGGATGGCCAGAGGATCTCGCAAGCAAAATGATGGCACAATCGGCTATTGTTTCTGGCGGTTATGAATATAACGGAAATACAATTGCTGAGATTGATGAAGAAGAAATTCGAGCAGTTTGCGAGAAAATGAAAGGGAAGGTCGAGGCGGTTGCGGTTGTAGGAGTTTTCTCTCCAGTAAATAGTGAGCAAGAGCAGCAGGTCGCAGCGATTGTTGAAGAAGAGCTTCAGGTTCCCGTCACATTATCTAGTGAGATCGGTTCAGTCGGCTTACTGGAAAGAGAGAATGCCAGTATCTTGAACGCAGCTCTTACACAAACGATCATTCAAATGATCCAAGGTTTGAAACAGGCATTAAGTAATAACCATGTGGCCGCGGATGTATTTATTTGTCAAAATGATGGAACTTTGATGGATTTAGAAAAAGCACTGAACTATCCTGTGCTGACAATTGGCTGCGGACCAACTAACTCGATTCGCGGGGCCGCACATTTAAGTCAGCTAGAGGATGCTTTAGTGGTTGATGTTGGCGGTACAACTACTGATATTGGAGTTCTAAAGAAGGGATTTCCACGTGAATCTTCCTTAGCAACGCTTATTGGCGGTATTCGAACGAATTTCCGGATGCCGGATGTCCTCTCGATTGGATTAGGCGGAGGTACGATCATTCATTTAGAAGATGAACTTAGGGTTGGTCCGGATAGTTTAGGCTATCGAATTTTACAGGAGAGTCTATCTTTTGGAGGAACCACCTTGTGTGCGACGGATATTGCGATCGCTAATCAAACAAATCATCCGGTTGATGGTGCTGTTTCTCAAAAATTGGAGATTTCATTAATTAATGGTGCTAAGAACAAAATCAGAGAATTGATTGAGGATGCGATCGACCAGATGAAAACAGATAGTCAAGAAATCCCAGTCATTTTGGTTGGGGGAGGAAGTATCATCCTGCCAAAAGAAATGAATGGTGTCTCTAAAGTGATCATTCCAGATAATTATGATGCTGCTAACGCGATCGGAGCAGCGTTAGGAGAGGTTTCTGGTGAAGTGAATTCGGTGTATTCATTAGAGAAACAAACGCAAGAGGAGGCAGTGGCTGAAGCGGTAGAGCATGCTGAACAAGAAGCACTTAAAGCAGGAGCTTCTAAAGAATCGCTCAAAACAATTTTTGTAGAGGTCATTCCTTTGGCCTATCTACCAAAGCAGGCTGTTAATGTCAAAGTCAAAGTTGCTGGTAAATTAGATTTTGTTATGATTTAAGAAAATTTCATAGTTAGAGAAATTAAGAGCTTAGAAGATGATTGAATGAAATCGATCTTCTAAGCTTTTTTGTGTTGAGAACGATTTTGTCAGAATATTGAGTAAGAGAAATCGTTCACTTACTGACCAACAAAACAATACGGTAAATGAAAGGTTTTTCTATTGAAAGTAAATTTAGGGATCAAACTAACGATATAATCAAATTCAAGATTGGTTTTATCATTTAGTTAACTTGCAACAATACGGAAGTGCTTCTCTGCAACAAGTTCAACGATTGTTGTAGCGACTTGTTGCAACGAAATGTAATGTCCAATTTTTAAGCCCACATCTATAATAAGGTCATGATCATGAGAACGCTATCAAAGATTAAGGCCTTGATTCCAGATAGTAAGGAAGTGTTTATCATTATGCTTACAAAGAGACAAAAAGAATTGTTAGAGTTGTTGATGCAGCAAAGTGACTTTCAGACAGCGGAGTATTTCGCGGGTCAACTGGGTGTCTCTAAGAGAACGATCCATAACGAGTTAGGGAGTATTGACGAATATCTTCAAAGTTCAGGAGAGTATCTTGAAAAGAAACGCGGAGTTGGTATCGGGTTAAAACGATTCAAAGAAGTTGAAGTGATCAAAGAGAAAAATGAAAGAAGCGACATTTACGATACGTTTAATCGTCGGATCGAAATTTTGAATATCCTGCTTTTTAAGGAAAAAGTGGTTAGCTTTAACTATTTATCAGATATTTTCATGGTGAGTAAAACTTCTATTATCAAGGATTTTGAGTTCATCATGAAAATTTTGAATGTTGGCTCAGACATCAAATTGTGCAGCGATGTTCATGGAACTTCGCTAATAGGAACGGAAGAAGATGTTCAAAAAGCGATGCTTCAATTTAACCGCTATTTGCTGAGTAATTCTGAAATTTATTTAGACGAAGATATTGCTGAAAAAATCAAATTATTAAATACCTATTATGGGGAGAGCTTAATTAGTGTTTGCTCAAATATTTTATATACCTATATTCGGGAAAATGTAAATGCCATTTCTGACTATTATGTTCAGAATATCTTAAGTATTTTTATTATCCTAGTTCACCGAATTGCTCAGGGGTATCACATTGAAGCTGTCTCTTATACACATCTAGATGTGTATAAGAGACAGATTAAATACCTATTATGGGGAGAGCTTAATTAGTGTTTGCTCAAATATTTTATATACCTATATTCGGGAAAATGTAAATGCCATTTCTGACTATTATGTTCAGAATATCTTAAGTATTTTTATTATCCTAGTTCACCGAATTGCTCAGGGGTATCACATTGAAGAACTAAAGCCGGCAGATTCCACTGAAGCGATGATTTTCTTTGAGGAAAGTGCTGTTCGAATGCTGCATAAAGCAGCTCTGCGCTTAGAGCTGTCCTATACGAATGAGGATGTCCACTATTTGTCCTTGCAACTGATCTCAAATCGCTTCGAAGCTTTACCAGATGACGAAATCGATGAAGTAATTGTTGAACGTTTGCTTTCTAGAGTCTCGGCCGCGTTGAATATTAATTTTGCCAGTGATCAGAAGCTGGAAGAACAGTTGAAAAATCATATTCCGCCAATGATCTATCGTTTGAAATCAAACAACAAAACGGAAAATCCTTTTACTTCTCAGATCAAAAACGAGTTTTCGTTGACCTTCAATGTTATTTGGGTCGTGCTTAGTGAGTACGAGGAAGAGTTAGGTATCAGTTTTAATGAAGACGAGATAGCCTTTTTGACCATGTACTTTCAGGCAGCGATCGAACGGGCACGGATGAATCGGAAAATTCTAATCGTTTGTCAAATGGGGATAGCGACCTCAGAATTATTGATCAATCGGATAAAAAGTATTTTACCGTCTTTGGATACGTTTGAAGTTGCTTCGGTAGCAGAGTTAGAGCAAATCGTTTTTGATGAATATGACTTGATTATCTCTACAACAAAAATAGAAATACCTAAAAAAGAAGTCATCCAGGTCTCACCATTTTTAACCAAAGAGGATATTGAGCGAGTCAAAACGTCGAACTTTTTGCCGAGTATAGATGGTAAAATCATCGACTTAGTTCGAGCACATCATTTAATAAGATTTGTCGATAAAGAATTCATTTTTGTAAACACTGATTTTTCTTCTAAGGAAGAATTGATCGAACAGATTGGGACTGCTTTAGCGGAAAAGAATTTTGTAAACCGCCAATTTATTCAAACGGTTCAAGAACGAGAAGCGTTAGGGGGAACAGACCTGCCTTCTGGAACAGCAGTCCCGCATGGAAACTCAACGTCGGTCAATAAAACCATCATCGTTGTGGTCAAGAACAAAAAGAAATTTAAATGGAACAAATACTATGTCGATCTTGTTTTTTTGATTTGTATCGCGAAGCAGGATACTTTTCAAACGAGAAATATTTTGTCTGATATCTATAACATTATCGATAATAGCGAACAACTGAAACAATTACGTAAAGCTGCCTCAAATGAAGAGGTGCTCAGAAAACTTGGGAGTGATTAGTGTGGAGAAAGTGCAGGAAAATGGCAGAAGTGTGATTACAAATGATTTGATTTTTTTGGATAGTGATCTGGATAATCAAGACGAAGTCGTGGAGCATATCGTAGAAGTCGCCGAATTTATTGGCTATGTCGATGATTCAGAAACGTTGTATCAAGCAGTCAAGAAACGTGAGCAAGAAGTCTCTACAGCGATTGGCTATGATATTGCAATTCCGCATGGGAAAAATGAAACCGTTTTGCATCCGTTTATTGCTTTTGTCAGAACAAACAAAGCATTTCAATGGACGACAACGAATGAAGAGAAGGTTCGGCTGATCTTCTTGATCGGTGTTCCAAAAAATAGTGAGGAAACAATGCATCTTAAATTCATCTCACAATTAAGTAAAAAATTATTAGACGAGGATTTAAAGATGAAAGTAGTAGCAGTGACTGCGTGTCCAACAGGAATCGCGCATACCTATATGGCACAAGAGGCTATCGAAAAAGAATGTAAGAAACGTGGCTATGAAGTTCAAGTCGAGACACAAGGCAGTATGGGAATTGAAAATGAATTGGAACAAGAAGATATCGATCAGGCCGATGTATTAATTTTAGCAGTAGCAATCGATGTGGAAAATGGCGAACGTTTCGAAGAAAAAAACGATTTGGGTAAATCTTTGTCGGTTGATCCGGGAGACATCATCAAGTATCCAGCAAAATATATTGATGAAGCAGAGAAATTATAAAGGGAGATTATAAAAATGAAAAAACAGAACAAGTTCTTTAAAGACTTGCAGAAAGCCTTCAATACAGGTGTATCTTTCATGTTGCCGTCAGTGGTTGTTGGGGGGATTTTCTTAGCTGTGGCTCTAGCAACTGGGAAAGCCACAGATGCCGGAATGGAGATCACTAGTCCGTTTATGCAAAATCTAAATGATTTGGGTGCGGCAGGTTTTGCGATGATGATTCCATTGTTATCAGGCTACATCGCTAACTCGTTAGCTGGAAAACCTGGTTTAGTTCCAGGTATGATCCTAGGTTTTGTTGCCAATAATCCCATTGGTGAAGGGCAAATAAAGACAGGATTCCTTGGAGCAATGATCATGGGTGTGGCAGCAGGATACTTTGTTCGTTGGTGTAAAACGTGGAAGGTGCCGTCTACTATTCGAACGATTATGCCGATATTGATTGTTCCAGTTGTGACCACTTTTGTACTGGGTATGTTCTATATTTATATCATTGCCGTACCAATTGGTGCAGGGATGGACTGGCTTGTTAAGGTTCTTGGTCAAATGCAAGGCGGCAGCGCACTTATTTTAGGGTTGATCTTGGGTGCGATGACCGCGATCGATATGGGTGGTCCAATCAATAAAACAGCGACTGCTTTTACTTTGGCATTGATGGCAGAAGGTGTTTATGGCCCGAATGGAGCGCATCGAATTGCTTGTGCGATTCCGCCTTTAGCGATGGCTATTTCAACTTTTATCGATCGGAAAAAATATACTCCAGAGGATAAAGACCTAGGTATCTCAGCCTTCTTTATGTCGCTGATTGGTATTACAGAAGGTGCGATTCCGTTTGCGGCGAAAGATATCAAACGTGTTTTACCAGCAATCATCATCGGTAGTGCTGTAGGCGGTGCAATGGGTATGGCGACAGGTGTAGAAGCGTTGGTACCTCATGGAGGATTTATCATCTTACCGGTTGTTAATGGCAAATTGTGGTACGCTCTTTCAATCATTGTTGGCGCAGTTATTTCAGCAGTTATTTTGCATTTCACTAAGCCAAGTTTAGTTGATGAAACAACGAAAGAAAAGAAGAAAGAAACCAATGAACAGATCGAAGTAGCAAAATAAACTTCAAATATTTGTGACGACAAAGGAAAGTGCAATAAGCGCATTTTCCTTTGTCTTTTTTGTGTATAAATAACAGCTGTTAATATTCCAAATCTTTTATTTTGCAACATGTCTCGATTGTTTTTGCAACAAGTAAATAGGTTGATGCATTGACTTGTTGCAGATAAATGTAATATTCATACTCAATTACCCGTCATATACTTTAGATGTGGTAGAAACAAAGGATTACATTTAATTACACGAAATGGAGATGTCAATAAGATGGAAAAATTACCTATTAAGACAGTCGTGGAGAGTTTGTTGACTCTGCAAGCAACAGGCGAAAGTGCAACATTATTGGGAATCGGACCAATGTCGAAAAATTGTGTTCAAGCTACACTTGAATTGTCAAAAGATGATGATTATCCCGTGATGTTTATTGCCAGCCGTAATCAAGTTGATGCCGATGAACTTGGCGGCGGCTATGTAAATGGCTGGAATCAATTCACTTTTGCTGAAGCAGTGGAAGAAGTGGCCAATGAAATCAGTTATGACAATTTATATTACTTATGTCGAGATCACGGAGGACCTTGGCAGCGTGATAAAGAACGAAATGATCATTTATCGACGGAAAAGGCGATGGATTTAGGGAAGAAATCTTATGTCGCGGATATTGAAGCGGGCTTTGATTTATTAATGATTGATCCTACAAAAGATCCCTTTGAAGTTGGGAAAGTGATTCCTTTAGATACCGTATTAGAACGAACTGTTGATCTTATTGAATTCTGTGAACAAGAACGGAAAGCCCGTAATTTACCAGAAATTGGTTATGAAGTAGGAACAGAAGAAACCAATGGCGGATTAACATCTACAGAAACCTATGAAACATTCATTTTACGGTTGAAGGATGAGCTAGAGAAACGCGGACTGCCAATGCCTACCTTTATCGTAGGTCAAACAGGAACTTTAACACGGAAAACAGAACAAATCGGCACCTTCAATTTCAAAAATGCTTATGATTTGGCTCAAATGGCAAAAGAATATGGGGTTGGCTTAAAGGAACACAATGGCGATTATCTAGACGATGTAACTTTATTGGAGCATATTCCATCACAAATTACTGCGACAAATGTTGCACCTCAGTATGGTACAGAGGAAACACGGGCCTATTTAAATCTAGCGGCGGTAGAAGAAAAATTAATGGAGTATGGGTTAGTAAAAGATGTATCAAATACTCGTGGTGTCTTGCTAGAACATGCAATCAAGAGTGAACGTTGGAGAAAATGGATGGTAGGGGAACAAAAAACTCTGACAGTTGAAGAGATCCTGACACAAAATGATGCAGAATTACAGGCCGAAATTTTAGATATCGCTGGTCACTATACCTTTAACGATGATGAAGTAAAAGCTGAAATTGAAAAGCTGTATGCAAATTTAAAAGCACATAACATTGATGGGCAAAGATATGTGGTAGACCATATCAAACGTCCAATCCGTGATTATGCTGAATGCTACAACTTGAGCGGTGTTACGACTCGTATTAAAGATATGAATAAAGTAAAAGCATAGAGATAACGACGAGACTTTCACGATTAGATAGTGAGAGTCTCGTTTCTTTTTCATAAAAGAGGAATTGAGGAGAGAGCTATCATTCTAGATGACATTTGGTTCGATCAGTTAATTGATACTCGTCGCTGCGTCTTTTAAATTCGCGAAAATGCATCGTGAGATAACTGATTTCATCATTTGATAAATCAAAGTCGAAGTTTTCAGTGATAAAAACACGTATTTGATTGGCTGCGTAAAATTCCTTTGAATAGTTTTTCATTACATAGAAATAAAGATCGTTGTTAGATTCTACTGAATCATGCTTTTCTTTTAAGATACGCAAGGCTAAAAACTTGATGTGGCGCATCAATCTTGGTGTTCCAGAAAGTAAAAGAGTACGTGGCAGATTTACATAAAAGGCTATTTGTGTAATTAAGTAATGAATCAATTGAAGATATCTTTCCTGTTCATGATCATTAATATTGAGTTGATAGTTTGCCGCAATAACAGATTCTGCTAATACTAGATAATCAGACTTTCTCAAGGAATGCTGCAAATGTTCTTCGATATACTGAACTGCTTCTTTAGCAAAGTCGATCTCTGACTTAAACAAATATTCCATGATTTCAATCGAAGAAATGGAGTAGGTAGTGGTCATAGGAATCATTTCAGCGGCATTAAATAGGAAATAGGACAAGTTATTGTTTAGGTAGAAATTATCTGTGATCATGTATTTTTCTTTCGCTAATTTTACCAGGAATAGGACAAGTTGGCGTTCTGCTGACGTCGAGCGTTGCGCTGATAGTTGTGAATTGTTCATAATAAAAGACCTCCTTATAAAATTTTCTTGCAGATTGCTTTAGGTCGCTAAGTTGTTTGCTATAACCATATGTTAAACTGTCTAGTAATTAGACAGTCAAGAAAAGAAACTAAAATAAGGGAGGAATCTACTTTTGGATACAACCAACTACTTATCAATCAGTGAATTTGCCAAGTTATCAGGGATCAAAAGGAAAACTTTAATCTACTATGATCAGATTGGTCTTTTAAAACCAGAGTATACTGCTGAAAATGGGTATCGCTATTATGATTATCCGCAACTTTACAGAGTCAACATGATTAACCTATTCAGGGAAATTAAAATGCCTTTAGCAGAAATCAAGGAACATTTACAAAACAGTACCCCAGAACAGGCGGCCTTTTTGCTTAAACGCCAAAGAGAGGTGATTTGTCAGAAACAAGAATATTATGAGGAAATGGCTGGAATGGTCGATCGTCAGTTGGCTTCATTAGAGGAATACGCTAAGGCAGATCGTTTGGAATTTTCTATCGTATCTTTTGATAGAGTGCCGCTATTTTTTAGTTCGACAGTTTATCAAGGCTCCAACTTTAGAGCATCGATTTCTTTAAGTCAAATGTATCATGAGAGTTTTGACGCAGGGTATCGCTTTATTTACCCAGCAGGAATCGTGTTCAAAAATGAACATAATTTCTCAAATATGGACTTTTTTGAAAATCCTAAAATGCAGTATTACGTAAAAGTACCAGAAGCTGTTGAGGCGCGACCGGCTGGGGAGTACTTAATCTGCTATTTTTTTGGACCGATCGACCAGTCTGACATTTTTCCTCAAATGTTGGACTACTTAAAGAAAAAGCAGTTGCGAGTCAAGGGAGATATTTATATTGATGTTATTCTCAATGGTTTGGCAGCACAGAAATTTGATGACTTTCTATTGAAACTAGTTGTTCAAGTCATACCAATTTAATAAATAGTGTAAAAAAATACACATCT
>NZ_NGLG01000001.1:564609-594919 GCF_002140655.1 Enterococcus sp. 3H8_DIV0648
TTGTATGAGTGATATGCATTGTTTTTATTTCTTATTCGAAATAGAGATTTTATTGTTTTTTTAATCCTATAAAAATCTGTTTATTTGAATATTATTTGAAGGTTTATTTATTTCGCTTTTATTTATAAGAGTTCCGTTTTTTAAAAGGTTATCTACACCCAAAACGTTAATTTTTCCGAAAACTTTAGAACGAGCTTTTGCTTTCTTTTTCGTATATTTTATAAAAGAGAAAAGAAATTGGATTCATGATTGGAAAAGGAGCGAATAAGCATGGAAATCAAACAACTAACCAGACGACAACTATTTACGATGAAGAACAGAAAGAACCTTGAGACGAAAGTACGCAAGTTTTGGGAAGCAACTAAAAATGCGGATTTAGTAGTGGAATATATCGTAGCGATTATTGTAAGAAATGCGCTAGTGGCAAGCGATTTTTCGCTGCCGTGTCAAGATGTTGTGCGGGACCTGCTTTTTCAAGCCGAACCAAGCGAGACACTAAGAAAATTCAGTCCATTTTTCAAGGACTATCTGGATGAGAACGAATGGATCAGCGTCATCAAGCGGTTGTTCAAAAATGAAAATGCGTATTATAAAGCGACTAAAAAGATGCGAATACACGAAAATTCTCTGAAAAATCGAGGCAGTGCTGCGCTTGCCGATAACTATGATAGTTACACTTTGGTTTCTATTTTTGAAGATACCAATGGGAAAAAACACACCTGGAAATTAAGAGATGCCAACCCGGGCAATACCCTTGAAGAAACCAAACGAATCCTCAACATTTTAACGACCTTGACGATTTTTCAAAAGGGCGATGTGCGCCAATTTGCCAAATTTTTGGATTGTGAGTTTAAAGGAACCACGACGCTTTATAGTACGAAACAACCGAAAGAGCAGCTGGAGTCTGTCCAAAATTCGATGGCAGAACCATCAAAAATGAAGGCGGATACAAGTGTTGAGCGTGTTTTGATAGATGGTTTTGACCTCTCTGCGTTGACTAAGGGAGAGCTTATCATGTTACTTAAAGGGATTTTTGAGGAAGCTGAGGCGGCTATGTTGGAGGAAACTTCTGATGAGCCAGAAAAAGGCTTTGAAAAATTGCCGGCAGATCTGCCTATTGGCAATAAGAAGAATATAGAATCAAGGATTGTTCCAGAGGAAAAAGGAAATCAGCAACAGGAATCATTATCAACGTTAGCAAAACCGAAAAATGATCTGATCCCATCTCTGGCAGCAGGGGCTATTCTTGAAGAAGGTACAGAAAAGCCGCCAAAGGTTGACACGCCTGCTAAGCCAAATGGGAAAAAGCTTTCCAAAAAAGACCGGAAACTTTTGGAAAAATTTAATCAAGGGAAAAAGAAACCTTGGAAATAAAGATTAAATTCTTTGTAAAGCAAGGCTTTATTTGTCATGGATTCAGAACTTGCAAAGAATGCCTCTTATTGGAATAATGATGTAGTTTAGTTATTGAGTTATAAGTCCAATTAGTTAGATAGGAAAACCTTAGAAGCACTTCTGCGGAATTTCGCAGTTTTCTCTAAGGTTTTTTGTGCTGAAATGATTTATATAATAGTGTGTTTAAAAGAATTGAGCTATAAACCGCTGGAGTATTTTGAGATAATCAAGTAGTTAGCAATTATAGTCATGGTCAGCAGTTAAGAGAGGTGAGCTTAAACATTTACAACGAAAACTGCAGGATATATCCTGCAATTTTTCTGTCACTACAAATCATTGAAAGAATCTTTTCGCTCAATAATAAGATCATTTGCTTCAAAAACTCCAATTAATAGAGAACAGACTCTTTTTTTTCAATTAGCTTTCAACATTACTTTAAAAAAATTGCATGATTCATCTTGCAGAATGTTCGGCACCAAGAGCACTTTTTTCATTATATGATTCAGGTAGCAAGAGAGAAAGAAGGGCACAACATGCAATTAGTAAATGGTTATAAGTTGATGGACTATGCGAAAGAAAAGGGATTTGTCTTACCAGCATTCAACACAACTAATTACGAATTAACAGCCGGTATCATTCGAGGCTATCAGGAAAAAGGAATGGGCGGGTATATTGCAATCTCGTCGAGCAACTTAAAACTTTCTAGTCCAAAAATCATTGCGGACATGGTTAAGTCAGCGATGAAAACAGCCTCTGTTCCAGTTGCACTACATTTGGATCATGGGAAAAGCTTTGAGGATGTGAAGGCTTGTATCGAAGCCGGGTTTACTTCGATAATGGTGGATGCTTCTCATTTACCTTTTGAAGAAAATATTGAAGAGGTTAGACGAACGGTTGAGTATTGCCACTTTTATGGCATCCCAGTTGAAGCTGAGCTTGGAGCGATCGGCGGCAAAGAAGACGACCATATATCTGAAGAAGATGCCAAAACGAATCCGGCAGATGTAAAAGAGTTTGTTGAAAGGACTAATTGCGATTTATTGGCAGTTTCGATCGGAAATGTTCATGGAATGGATTTGACACCGAAACTGGATTTTCCATTATTGGAAGAGATCGCGGCTATTTCGTCAGTTCCGTTAGTGCTGCACGGCGGATCAGGAATTCCCTTCGATCAAGTTAGAAGAGCGAAACAAGAGAATCTGATTAAAGTAAATTACGGCTCTGATCTTCGTCAAGCATTTATTCGCACGTTCGGCCAAGCCTATGAGAGTAATCATAATGAATTTGATATTATGTCGCTTTCAAAGTCGGCGATCGAAAATGTCGAAGAACGAGTAAAGGCAATCATCACAGAAGTAAATGAAAAATAATTTTTAAAACAAGGAGGGGGATATCGTGCTAAATAAAAGGCAAAAAGAAATGATTCAAGAATTTGAACGACACAGTCCCTCTTTTTTAACTGCTGACCATTTTGTTGACAAGTTTCATGTGAGTATGCGGACGATTCAATCGGATATCAAAAAAGTCCGCGAGTATTTGGCAGCTGCCGGCTATGCTGAATTGATCTCAGTTGCTTCTAAAGGCAGCCAGCTGATCATAAAAGATTACTCTGGCTTTCAAGCTAACAACCATCAAAAGGCAGTCGTTAGCGAACCCAATCAATCGGACAGAGTAAGAAAATTATGTGTCCTGCTATTAAATCAAAAGAGGCCGATCAATCGACAAAAATTACTTGATCAGCTGTTTATCGCGTCATCGACACTTAATACGGATTTAAAAGCGGCTGACAATTTGCTTAATAATTATCGTTTGAGCGTTGAGCGGAAAAGAAATTCCGGTATTTTTATCCGAGGGAATGAATATGATAAGCGGAAGTGTTTATTGAAGCTGGGGCATTTAGATATCCATCAGGAACAAAGCAATATGGGAACCGAAGAAATGTTTCGGCAAGATATTGAAATGGTCTTAGTTAATATTTTATTGAAGCATCATTTTCATATTTCAGAAACACTTTTTCAAAATCTGATCGTTCATATTGAAATGGCGGTTAAACGAATGAACAGTGGTTTTTATATCGGCTCTGAAGAATTTGAAGGAATTGGAGACTTTGATTCGGAGATGGAAGTATCGGCTGAGATATTTCACCGTCTGGCTGAACGATCTTACTTTAAGGTCTCGCAGGAAGAGATTATCAATCTGGCGATTTATATCAAAGGGAAAAGCGACTATGAGAAGGACGATTATATCTCAGAAGAGGTTAATACCTTCATTCTTCATGCCTTGAAGGAAATCAACGAGAAGTTCGATATTGATTTTCGTCAGGAGATCGATCTAAGAATCTCGTTAGCGCTACATTTAATGCCATTGCTGACTAGGATCGAATACAACATTCAAAACGAGAATCAATTATTGGATCAAATCAAGCAGTCATTTCCTTTAGGTTTTGATATTGCAGCCTACATGTGCCTGCTGCTGCAAAACTCGATCGGAAAGAAAATCGAAGAAGGAGAGATCGCCTACTTGGCTATCTACTTTAACCAATACTTAGCCAAGTACAATGATATTTCCGGCAAGAAACGAATTTTGATCATTACTAGTCTGAAACGCAGTGAAAGTATTCTTCTTAGGCAGCGATTCGCTACCTGGTTTTCGAACGAAATTACGATTCTGACTTTAGTTAATACGCATGAAGTTGTTTCGGTCGATATTGAAGATTACGATGTCATTTTTACAACAGAGCAGACAGAGATCACTGACCAAATGGGTGCTATCTTAATAAGTTTCTTCCCGAGTGAACAGGAGTATTCCAAAATCAAGCTTGCTATTGATGGATTCAACGATAAGTTTGAGATCGTCAATTTGTTTGATGAAGAACTATTTCATTTTGGACATTTCACGAAAAAGCAGGAAGTATTGGATAAAATTTGTTCGATTTCAGTCTCAAAGGTTGGCGATAAAGTATTCCAATTACGAGAGGCTGTTGAATTAAGAGAAGAATTGGGGAGCAGCTATTTTGGAAACAAGATTGCTTTGCCGCATCCGATCAACCCGATTCTCGCTGAAACTTTTGTTTCGGTCATTTTATTGAAAAATGAACTTGATTGGGATTCAGATGGGAACAGAGTCCGATTGGTCATGCTGGTAGCAATTGAAAAGAACAATGCAAAGGTGTTTCAGTTGTGGAATTATTTAGCCAAAATTATTCAGGAAAAAGGCTTTGTTGAACGAGTCGTCAAAGATCCGACATTTGATAATTTTAAGGATAATCTTTCCCAGCTGTTAGACGAATATATTTAGACCATAGTGAAAATAGGAGGATTGAAGATGAAGTATATTTTTGTATCTCATGGTGATCTTGCAAAAAGTATTTTAGGGAGTGCACAGATGATCGTTGGAGAACAAACGAATGTTAAAGCGTTTGGATTGTATCCAAATGATGATATAGGAAGTTTGAAGGATCAAGTCAAAGCAGCTATCGAAGAATTTGGCGGCGGGAATGACATCATTTGTTTTACGGATTTATTTAGCGGCAGTCCGTTCAATGCAGTGGTTGCACTGATGGGAGATTTCCCAATCCGGCATATTACCGGCATGAACCTGCCAATGATATTAGAGGCCTTCATGTCTCGCATGAACGAAGAAAATTCAGCTGAAACGATTTGTGAAAAATTATTGGATGAGGCTCCTACCACTGTAATCGATGTAAATCATTATTTGGCTGTAAATTTGGAAGACTAAAAACACATATTAAAGGAGAGAGAAGCATGAAAAATATCGTATTTGCCAGAGTGGATGATCGCTTAATTCATGGGGAGGTAGTGACAGCTTGGACGCCGACCTACAGTATTAATCATATCGTTATCATTGACGATATCGTAGCCAGTGATCCATTTCAAAAGAGAATATTGAAAGCGTTAGCACCAACGAAAGTCAGAGTAGATGCTTTTACGACAGAAGAAGGCATTGCCGAATTGAAGAAGCCATATAACGAAAAGGAACGGATCTTGTTGTTAACGAAAACACCAATTACGTATGCCAAGCTTGTTGAAGGTGGGATCGAATTACCGCAAGTCAATCTAGGCGGTATGGGTATCCGCGATGAGCGCGAACCTTTTATCAAGAATGTTGCTTGTGATAAAGCAGAGATAGAGGCGATTCGTCAAATGGTGGATAAAGGTGTGCATGTGTTCTACCAGCTAGTACCGGAACAACGTTTGATTGAAATTACTAATTTATTATAAAAAAAGGAGGAAAAATGTATGTCGATTTTTCAAGCATTTCTATGTGGGGTTGTATATTTTCTAGCGATAGGAAATCTGCCCTTCGTCGGGTTGTGGTCGTTGCAGCGGCCGTTGGTGTGCGGACTTATTACAGGAATTATTTTAGGTGATCCAGTGACAGGCGCAATGACTGGTGCTTCAATCAATTTGGTTTATTTAGGCTTTATCTCTGCCGGCGGCTCAATGCCTGCTGACATGGCACTAGCAGGCATTTTAGGAACAGCGTTTGCCATCACTGGCGGACTAGATGCTAAAACAGCTTTATCCGTTGCTGTACCGATCGGATTATTGGGAACAATCGTATGGTATGGTCGCATGACTTTTGGTTCAGTTTTTGTTCACGTAGCAGATAACTATATTGAAAAGGGCGAGTATCATAAAATCTGGCGAGCCAATGTTCTCTTTCCGCAGCTCATGACGGCACTGATCACGATTATTCCCTGCGGATTAGCTGCTTACTTCGGTGCAAGTTATATTTCGGGATTTATCGAGGCATTAAGCGGAACCGCATTGACGATCTTCACGGTTATTGGCGGAATGATGCCGGCTTTAGGGGTAGCGATTACGCTGCAATACATTTTTAAAGGCGAAGCGCGTGTCTTCCTATTCTTAGGTTTTATTCTAGCAACGTATTCTGGCTTGGACCTATTGCCTTTAGGTGTGATTGCTGGATTGACGGCTTTGATCTATGTACAAGCGACAGGCAACAAATCTGATTCAGAGGAGGATGAAATCTATGAGTAAAGAGGCAGAAGGAAGTTTGATTCGTAAAAAAGATCTATTCCGTTCTTGGCTGATCTGGGAAAATCTACCGCAAACCTGCTACAACTACGAGCGAATGATGGGACAAGCGGTTGCGCATGTGTTTGTTCCAATCTCAAAACGACTATACAATGATGATCCGGAAAAGAAAAAGGAAATGATGAAACGCGAGATAGAGTTCTTTAACGTTCACATTGAGTTTGGATCATGTATTATCGGCATGATCATCGCACTGGAAGAACAAAAGGCTAAAGGTGTGGCGATTCCGAGTGAATTTATTACGAGTTTGAAAACATCCTTGATGGGTCCTTTATCAGGGATCGGGGACACGATTTTCCAAGGCGTATTGATTCCGATTCTGTTAGCGATTTGTATTGACTTAACATTAAAAGGCACGATTTGGGGCTCGATTATTTATGCTGTTGCTATTATCGCGATTGCTTGGGGAATGAGTTATGCCAACTTTATGTTTGGGTATCGAGCCGGGGCGGATGCCGTCATGGACTTTCTGGAAAAAGGAATACTAAATAAAGTTTTACGCGGCGCTGAAATCATGGGTTGTATGGTAATGGGCGGCTTGATCTCTAGTTACGTAAAAATGCATGTAGCGTTAAAAATCGTCAGTTCCACTACGACTTTTAAGGTTCAAGAACAATTCTTAGATGCAGTGATGCCAAATATCTTGCCGTTTGCCTTTACGATGTTGATTTATTTGCTAATGAAACGCGGCTGGTCTTCATTGAAGATCATTGGCTTGATCGTAGTTGTCGGGATCGTTACAGGATTCTTTGGAATTTTAGGTTAGGGGCGGAAAAATGAAAGCAATTGTTGAAACTGGTGTTAAGCAGCTGGAAATCCAAGAACTGCCAATGCCTGAGATTAAAGCAGACGAAGTATTGATGAAGGTCCGAGCGAACGGTCTTTGTACCAACGATTTACGGGATTACTTAGGGGATATGAAATACACCTATCCGAGAATCGGCGGTCATGAATTCAGCGGCGAAGTGGTGGAAATCGGCAGTGATGTGAATCCTAAGCATTTTGACGTCGGCGATCATGTGGTGAAATACATTATTCCTGCCTGCGGAGAGTGTCATTATTGTAAAACTGGTCGGGAGAATCTTTGTACTGAAGTGGCGAGTTCGACGACTTTTCAAAATCCTGACGGTATTTCCGGCTTTCTAGGAATGTCACAATACATTGCAGTTAAAAGCCGTGATCTTTACAAATATCCAAAAGATGTACCATTTACTCATAGTGCCTTTACGGAACCTCTGGCTTGTGTGGTAAATAGTATTGAACGAGCGCAGCTGATGTTTGGACAAGATGTGGTAATTATCGGCGGTGGTGTAATGGGATTATTTCATGTGATTTTGGCAAAGCTATCAGGTACTCGCGTAATTGTTAGCGAACCGAACGCCGAACGCCGAAAACTCGCAGAAGAATTAGGAGCGGATGTGACTTTTGATCCGACAAAAGTCGATGCAGTCTCCTTCGTCAAGGAGCAAACAGCAGGGCGCGGGGCGGAAGTTGTCTTCAATACCACAGCACTTCCGCAAATTGCCAAACAGGCGATGGACTTCACTGCGACAGGCGGTCAGACCTTTATGTTTAGTTCGCTGCATCCAAACGATCCTGTACCGACCGATATGGGCGTAGTGCATTCCTATGAAAAACTAATTACGGGAACAGTCAGTCCCAAAATTCCAACCTTTTATCGTTCAGTACAATTGATCGCCAAAAGCATTGTGGATGTGACGCCGTTATTAGCGAAAACCTTTGATTATACTGAGGCAGTGGAAGCATTTGAATATGCGCTGCGGCCGGATACCTTGAAAACCATCATTACCTTTGATTAGTAGAAAGTAGGAACAAAAATGAGTGCATCTGTGTATGTAGGGCTTGATATCGGGACTACGGCGATCAAGGTGGCTGCTGTCACGAAACAATTAAAAACAGTTTTTGAGAAGCAGTATGCGTATGACTACCTGACTCCGCAAAAAGGCTGGACAGAGATTGAACCGGATACGTGGGTCGAAATCGCAGTAAATGGCTTGAGAGAACTGTTCAAAGAACTTCCTGCTGAAACGGTCAAGGGAATCGGAATCACTGGACAGATGCACACGACCGTGTTTGTTAACAAACACGGTTTTTCTGTCCGACCAGCCATTCTGTGGAACGATAATCGAACGAAAGAAAGCATTCCAGAGATTAAGCAAGTCCTCAAAAGTAATGACCAATCGGCTCATATAAGTAAAGTCGTTTCAACTGGCAGCCCCTTAGCCAATTTATTGTGGGTAAGAGAAAATGAACCGCAGCTTTTTGAACAGATTGCTAAGGTTCTGATTGCTAAGGATTATGTGAAATGGAAATTGACGGGAACCTATACAACGGATTATTGTGATGCCTCAACGTCTTCTTTATTTGATTTACATACGGATCATTGGTCCAAAGAGGTTCAAGAGCTGTTTGGACTGGACAGTAAACTGTTCCCAGAGATTCGACCTGGTTCGACAATTGTCGGCGAATTGACAGAAGAACTTTGTAAGGAGCTGAAACTTGAAAAAGCTATTCCAGTCGTATCAGGAACAGGCGATAATGTAGCATCTGCTCTGGTGTCCGGCAGCTTTGAAACGATGCAGCCGCTGATTTCACTTGGAACCTCCGGGGTTGTGGTGATTCCTAATGGTCAGCATCAATTAAAAGCGCGAGGCAAGAATGTTATAGCAAGAATTACTGAAAAGGATAATTCGATCATCACTCAAGGAACTGTTCAAGCCGGTGCTAAAATCAACAACTGGTGGCTGGAAAGAATTCTGCAGACTGATAAATACAGTGAAGAGCAGGAAAAGATTCCAAAAGAACTGCTTGGTGAGAACGAGGTTTTCTTTTTTCCTCACATGAATGGCGAAAAAACATTATTCGCTGAACCTGATTTAAAAGGTGCTTTTATTGGCTTAGGACTGGAAACGGGAAGAACAGAAATATATTTGGCTGTTTTAGAAGGATTGGCTTTCGGTATTCGTCAACTGTTCGAGGCTATGAAAAATGAAAAGCCGCCTGAATATTTCACGATCGTTGGTGGCGGAGCAAAAAGCAAATTATGGATCAAAATATTCGCCAATATTTTAGGGTATCCCATCAAACGCGTGCTGACTTCCCAAGAAGCGGTTCACGGGGCAGCGATCTTAGCAATTATGGGTGTTGAGGAAAACTTCACTTTTCCAAAGAATGACGCTCAACTGCTTCAGCCTGATCCAGTACTTGTTGAGAAATACAATCAGCGCTATAAAAAGTATGTAAAACTGACCCAGCTTTTATTAAGTTTTGGAGGTGACGAGAAATGAAAGAGTGTTTGATTTGCAGTACATCATTAAAACTAATCAAATTCAAATGTGCGGATGGACATGTATGTAAAAGATGTTATGAGAAGGTCAGTATCAATTTCACTCAAACGATCAAAACAAAGACTAAAGAAGAACTTATGGCGATTCTTGAATCCTCGCAAGAAGAGTCAGTTGACTCATCTTTTGAGCTTTCTAGAAAAATAAATCAATTGATTTTCTTTGACGATAAGAATCAACAGATTTGTCTGCCGAATCATAGAAAGTACACGAAAGAGAGTTTGAAGCCGGAAATTTATCCATTTGCAGCGATCTTAAATTGTCAGGTGGTGGAAGAACAAATCGAAAGGCTCGTTAAGAAAAAGAAACAGCAATTAGGCTGCATCAAAGTAGTTTTGACTTTTGAAAAAGATACGCGGGAGATTTGGCTGATTCCTAACTTTATCAATCGAGACAGCATGGCGTATAAAACGATGCGTTCATTAGCAGCTAATATTGTAACCGAAGTCAAACAATCAAAGGAGCTTGCTGTATGTTAGCTAATTTAAAAGAGGTTTTAGTAAAGGCCAGAGAAAAAAATCAAGCAGTGGCGGCCTTCAACGTACCGAATTTAGAAATGGTTCGAGCAGCGATCCAAGCCGCTGAAGAGATGAATATGCCGGTGATTTTGCAGCATGCAGAAGGTCATGGTTCCTTGATCACATTAGAAGAGATCGGACCAATCATGATTCAATACGCTGAACGCAGCACTGTCCCAGTAGTGGTTCATTTGGATCATGGAAAAAGCTTCGAGGCGATTATGCAGGCGATGAAGCTAGGCTTTACATCGGTTATGATCGACGCCTCTGATTTGCCTTTTGAAGAAAATGTGGCACGAACACAAGAAGTGGTAAAGGCGGCTCATAGTTTAGGTGTTAGTGTGGAAGCGGAATTGGGTCATGTTTTTACTTCATCTTTGGGCGGCGGCGAAGGACGTGCACCGGATGACGATCAAATTGGCGATACCGATATCTATACAGATCCAAAGCAGGCTAAAGAATTTGTCGATGCTACAAATGTTGATTGCTTAGCAGTAGCCTTTGGAACAGTTCACGGTATCTACTTGAAAGAGCCAAGATTAGATTTGCAGCGCGTGAAGGAAATCTATGAGGAAGTCAAAATTCCTTTAGTGATGCACGGCGGTTCAGGAGTCCATGCTGAAGATTATCAAGCAGCAATCAAAAATGGCATCACCAAAATTAATTACTATACTTATGCGAATCAAGCAGGAGCCGCTGCACTGATAAAATACTTGAATGAAGAAAAGCAGGACTATTTCTTAGAAGATTGCATTGAGGTAGCGACAGAGGCGTTGAAAGAAGATTATGTACGAGCAATAGAAATTTTTAGTGGACAATAGTATAAATATTTCAGAGGAGTGTGTAGTCGTTGAAAAAGATTACGCACTCTTTTTTGTAATATCTGATTTTAAGCAACAAATTGATTCAAAAGAATTTTTCTCGCTATGTTGGATTTTATTCATTATAATAAGTTAATCATGAGTTTTTGGTAATAAAACCATTAATTGGCAAAGGAGCGATCAAATGAAAATTGAACCATTTAAAGTGGAATTATGGATGAATGAGCATGAGGACAAGGCGATTTATAATACGGGTGAAACATGTGTTGACTCGATTAGTATGGATGAGCTGTTTGAGATTGCTGGACTGGATAAGACTGAAACGTTAAACGAATTGGCACAGAAGCGTCTGACTTACGGACATATTTTTGGCAATCCGCGCTTCAAAAAAGGGATCGCTTCTCTCTATCAAACGATCCAGGAAGAGGATATCACAACGACGCATGGTGCGATTGGTGCAAATCATTTAGCGCTTTACTCACTGGTTGAACCTGAGGATGAAGTAGTTGCCGTTTTGCCGACTTACCAGCAACTTTACTCGATTCCGGCGTCTTTTCGGGCAACAGTTAAACAGCATGTATTGACTCCAGAGAATAATTTTCTGCCGGACTTAGAAGAGGTGCGAAAGCTGGTCACCGAAAAGACCAAACTGATTATTATCAACAATCCCAACAATCCATCTGGCTCATTAATGGATCGAGAAATGTTGGAAGAAATGATTGCGATCGCCAAAGAAGCAGACGCATATATCCTATCTGATGAAACGTATCGCGGACTTACTCAAGCAGAGGTGGAAAGTCCATCGATTGCTGATCTTTACGATAAAGGGATCAGCGTCAGCAGCATGTCCAAGGTCTGGTCGCTGGCTGGTCTGCGTTTAGGCTGGATCGCAACGAAAAACAAGGCAGCGTTAGAGCAGTGTCTGCTTCATCGCGATCACAATACCATTAGCTGCGGCATGATCGATGAGGAATTAGCCGCGATCGCCTTAGAGAATAAAGATAAAATCTTGGCAAGAAATCAGCAAATCATTCGGAAAAATTTGAACATTTTAGATGAATGGATTGCTCAGGAACCGCATATCTCTTATGTAAAACCGCAAGCAGGAACCGTAACACTGCTTTATTATGATTTCGATCGTTCAAGCAGAGAGCTGTGTCTGGATTTGATCAATAACCATGGCTTGCTGTTTACTCCCGGCGATTGTTTTGAGTTCGAATCTTGTGTCCGCATTGGCTATGGCTGCAGTACGGAAGAATTGATCGCTGGCTTGAAGAAGTTTTCTGAATACCTAGCAACCATTTAAATCGCGAAACGTAACGAATCTCAACAAGATCGTTGCGTTTTTTTGAGTGAAAATATCTTGCTGGTTTAACCAATGCTTCCATTATCATTTTTTATTAATGTGCTAACGAACAATAATCTAAAAGCGAGGATAGAGCAGCTATCTTCGCTTTTTCCCATCTCTAGGAAAAAAGTAAGTTTGTGAGTGACACATTGAAATTCCTATAATGAGCATGTAAATAAATGAAAGTGGTGAAGAAAATGAAAAATATCTTGTTAATTTGTGGTTCAGGCGCTTCAAGCGGATTTATGGCGGCGGCGATCCGAAAAGCAGCGAAAAAAAGAAAGGTTGAGGTGACGGTCAAAGCAGCGAGTGAATCGCAGCTGGATGATCGTATTAATGAAATCGATTACTTGTTGATTGGCCCACACTTGTCCTACATGTTGAATGATCTGCAAGAACAAACAAAGGACAAAAATGTTAAAGCCGCAGTTATTCCGCAAGCAGTTTATGGAACGCTGAATGGCGACAAGGCATTGGACTTGATTTTAAAGATGGAGGATTAGTTGATGGATAAAATTATGAATTTCATGACGAATTCTTTTGCACCAAAAGTAAATAAAGTAGTTAAGAATCCTTGGATATCTGCGATTCAAGATTCGATTATGGTAGCTTTACCGTTGGTTTTCGTCGGTTCGTTAGTAACGGTTGTTTCGTTATTAAAAAATATCTTTAGCGGCATGCCTGATTTTTCAATGATTAGTAATTTTTCATTTGGGATGTATGCGCTAGTGGTCGCTTTTTTGATTCCTTATTATTTAATGGAGAAAAAAGGCTATGGCGGTCAGAAACTGATTTCGGGTGCGGCTTCCTTGGTATTATTTATGATGCTTTTGTTTCCAACGATGACAGCAGATGGTGAAGCGGTATTTATTCTTTCTCGCTTTGGTGCTACCGGGATGTTTCTATCGATGATTACTGGTCTATTTGTTGGTTTCGTGATGAATTTTGCAGTGAAATATTCATTCTTTGATGAAGATACACCTATTCCAGATTTTGTTGTAGGTTGGTTCAACAGCTTATTGCCGATTACTTTTGTCTTGCTTGTGGGCTGGCTGATCACCTTCCAATTTAAAATTGATTTCTTTGATGTTGTTTTACTAGTTTTCAGTCCGTTAGCAAGTATTGTTCAATCCTATCCAGGTTTTGTACTATCTGTCTTTATTCCGGTATTTTTGTATACTTTCGGAATTTCTGGTTGGGTAATGATGCCCGTTGTTTATCCAGTTTATATGTCAGGCTTAGCAGCTAATGCTGAAGCGGTTGCTAACGGTGGACAAGCGTTAAATATTGCGACTCAGGAAACGTGCTATGCTTTTTCTTCAATGGGTGGGATCGGAACAACGCTAGCTTTGTCAGTGATGATGCTGCTGTTGAGTAAATCAGCACAATTAAAGGCGATCGGAAAAGCCGTGATCATTCCTTCTATCTTTAATATTAATGAACCGCTGGTGTTTGGGGCACCAATCGCCTTTAATCCATATCTGATGGTGCCAATGTGGATCAATAGTATTATCGTTCCAACGATTGCTTATGTCACGATGTCGTTAGGCTTGGTCAATGTTCCATCCAGCACATTTCTATTATGGTATATGCCGTATCCTTTCACATCTTATTTGGCGACACAGGATTGGCGAGCAATTATCGTTTGTGCGTTGATTTTCGTGATCACTTGGCTGGTATTTTTACCATTCTTTAAAGCATACGATAATTCATT
Organism: Enterococcus sp. 3H8_DIV0648; assembly: GCF_002140655.1. Lineage (NCBI taxonomy): Bacteria > Bacillati > Bacillota > Bacilli > Lactobacillales > Enterococcaceae > Enterococcus > Enterococcus sp. 3H8_DIV0648. Next base: position 578,852 of record NZ_NGLG01000001.1, read on the forward strand.
AGTAAAACAAGAAGCGCAAGATGCATTAGAAGAAGCTCAGGCGGAAGCCGTTCATTAAAAGTTTATAGAACAAGTAGTGGGAGGTCACTTTATGGAAGAGACAAAATATTTAGAGGAAAATGATCAATTAAATCAACTATCCATGAACATTTTAGTTCATGCTGGCAATGCGCGAGATCATTTGGTCCATTCGTTAGAAAGTTTAGAGGAGATGGATTTTGAAAAAGCAAAAGAGGAAGTCAAAGCAGCTCGAAAAGAAGTCGTGGTTGCTCACGGATTGCAAACAGATACGCTGCAATTAGAGGCTTCCGGCGAACAGATTCGTTATTCAACATTATTCTGCCATGCGCAGGATACCCTGATGACCGCTCAAAGCGAGATTCTAATTGGTGAGCATTTAGTTCGCTTGTTTGAAAAGTTTAGTAAAAACTAGCTGTTTGACCGACAGACTGAATTAGGAGGAATTTCATTGAAAAATTATCAAATGCCTAAGGACTTTTTATGGGGAGGAGCGATTGCGGCTAACCAAGCCGAAGGAGCTTATAAAGTTGCTGGAAAAGGAATCAGCTTGGCTGACTTGCATAAATATTATCCAGATAAAAGCAACGCTGAAATTGCGGAAGAGCAGCATAAAGGAATGTCTGTTGCAGATGTAAAAGCCAATATGGCTGACACCACTAGTTATTATCCAAAACGTCATGGAATTGACTTTTATCATACGTATGAGTCAGACTTGGAGTTACTCAGCGAAATGGGATTTAAGACTTTTCGGACATCGATTGATTGGACACGTATTTTTCCGACTGGTGATGAAGAGGAGCCAAATGAAGAGGGTTTGGCATACTATGATCGTTTGATCGACAAAATCATCGAATTAGGGATGGAGCCGATTATTACCATCTTGCATTATGAAACACCGGTTGAGATTACGCTGAAGTATGGCGGCTGGAACAATCGTAAAGTAATCGATTTATTTGTTAAATACGGAAAAGTTGTTTTAGAACGCTACCAAGCCAAAGTGAAGTATTGGATCGTAATCAATCAAGTCAATTTGATTCAATTTGAGCCTTTCAATTCAACAGCAATTCCTTATGATACTGTTGATAATTATGAAGAAGCAAGTTTTCAGGCGGTTCATCATCAATTTGTGGCTAGTGCTAAATTAGCTGCTTATGCCAAAACGATCAATCCTGATATGCTGATCGGTACGATGATGGCTGATTGTACGGCGTATCCATACTCTTGTGATCCAGATGATGTGAATTTGGCTTTACGCCGCAACCGAATGCAATATTTCTATACAGATGTTCAATTTCAAGGAAAGTATCCGCAGTATGCGCTGAATTATTTTGCCGAAAATGACATTCATTTAGAAGTTACAGAAGAGGATAAACAATTGTTGAAGGATCACACAATGGATTATCTAGCGCTTTCTTACTACTATTCACAGATGATTGATGCGTCGAAAAATACAATGAGTCCTTCATCGGTTACGCCGAACCCTAATTTAAAGGCCAATCCTTGGGGCTGGGCTGTTGATCCACAAGGGTTATATAACTCATTATCACAATACTGGGATCGCTATCACAAGTCGATTATTATCGCTGAAAATGGTTTTGGCATGTATGACAAATTAGAAGATGGAAAAGTGCATGATGATTATCGCATTTCCTATCTTTCCGAGCACATCGCGCAAATGAAGCGAGCGATGTATGATGGAGCAGATGTCATTGCTTATTGTGCCTGGGGACCAATTGATATTATCAGCTGCTCTTCAGCGCAAATGGAAAAACGCTACGGCTTCATCTATGTTGACCTAGGCAATGAGGGAAAAGGATCTGGTCAACGAATCAAAAAAGACAGTTTTGAGTGGTATAAACAGGTGATTGCCTCAAATGGTGAAACTTTATAATCAATTGAAAAGTTGGTCTTTGTGATCAACTTTTCTTTGAATGGAGGTGCGAAGATGCTGACTAAAAAAGAAAAAGAGCTGATTGACTATTTAAGCAAGAAGAAACGCTGGGTGACCTCGGATGAACTGGCAGAATTTAGTAAGTGCACGACCCGTACGATTCGCAATCGCGTAGCTAAGATCAATCAAAATCAACCAGAACTCATTTCAACCAGCCATTTGGGCTATCAACTGAACGCAGAAGTAAAATTGCCTGTAGGTGGAACGGAAGATCGGAAATCTCGAATTTTTTTAGAGCTTTTGAAGCATTCCTCTGAAGGTGTGGATTTTTACGAGTTGGCTGAAAAACTTTTTATTTCCGAATCCACCTTGAAAAACGATATTCAACAATTAAAAAAAGAGATCACAAATGAAGCGATTCAAATCATTTTTGAACAAGAATACATTAAGTTAACCGGTCCAGAGCGGGCCAAGCGCCGCTATCTCATTTCACTTTTATACAATGAGAGTGATCTGCAGGAAAAACTAAAAGCTAGTATTCAGCAAATGATCGGCTACATTTCGTTAGAGAAGCTGCAGCAGACGATCCAGGATGTCTTGTCTGATCGTAATATCCAGATCAATCAATACTCATTAAATAATATCGTCCTACACTTTGCTATTAGTATCGAGCGTATTCGACAAGGTCATAGTTTAAAAAAGAGCCTTAATAGAGATTCTGCACAAAGAAATGCAGAGTTCTTGATTGCTGAAGAAATTAGTAATAAATTAGCTCAGCAATATGACATTCATTTTTCTCATGCAGAGTTGGAGCAATTGTCCTTATTATTTATCGGCATGCAAAATGAAACTTTAATGAGTGAAAATAGTCAGCAGCTCTCTAATTTTGTAAATCAGAAAATCATCACCGCCCTGCAGGATGTTTTAACAGAAGTGGAGCAGACATACTTAGTCGAATTGCACGATGAAGAATTTTTCAATAAGCTGGCGATTCATTTACAAAGCTTGTATTATCGCTCCCATTACGAAACCTTCACACGCAACAGCAGCTTACTGGATCTGAAAACAGCCTATCCATTAACCTATGATTTAGCAGTGTATATCTCTTCGTTGATTCAAGATCGTTTAGACATTTGGTTCAATGATGACGAGATTTCCTTCATTGCTTTACATATTGGTTCTTTTCTTGAAACACAAAAACACTTTCGCAATCAAGTCACAATCCAACTGATTGTGAACGACTACCATGATATCGCAGAAAATTTGAGCAAGCAGATCGAAGAACGCTTCGGGGAAACTATCAATCTCTTAGTTACGGAAAAATGGAAAGCAGCCAAGGGCAATTACGATCTATTGTTGACGACAGATCGTGAGACGGCTTCTGAATATGCTGGTTCAGTCTTTATCCATCCATTTTTAACCAACAAGGATGTCAAAAAAATCGAAAAACGAATCAATTCTTTAAAATCACAGCGGGAAAAACGCCGCATGTATCAAGCCATTGAAAAATTTATTTTGCCGGAGCTGTACTTTAATCAGATTGATCCTGCTGGCTTGGAACCTTTTGAAATCCGTAAACAAATCAATCAACGGATGATTGAGGAAGATTTTGTAGATGATCAGTTTTTCGAAAGAGTAGAAAAACGTGAGCGGATGTCTCCAACAAGTTTTCCATCTGGAATTGCTGTTCCTCACTCGGTTGAATTAGAGGCACAGAGAAGCGGTGTTGCCATCATGACCTTACAAGAACCGCTAGTTTGGGCAGATCATACGATCAAACTAATTGCTTACATTGCGATCAATAAAAATGAAGCTAATGAATTCAATAATTTTTTTGAAACCTTCATCGAGATTGTTTCTGAGCCGATCAATACAAAACAACTAAGTATGAGTGAAGATTATGACGAGTTTATTTTACGACTCAAGTCTATGGTAGAAGCCGATGAGTAAAAATTTTTTAATTCGTATAATCCCAGTGTTTCTCGGTACGATCCTGATGGGAATCGGAATCGAGATAATCGTGGTCGCTGATCAGGGCTTTGACTCAGTTAGTACATTGATTCTAGGTTTAATGAATCATTCAACGATTCCGTTTGGCCGTTGGAGCCAATTAATCAGTATAGTATTTTTACTGGTTACCTTTTTTTATAAGCGCAGCATGTTGGGAGCAGGCAGTATCATCAATACTTTATTAGTTGGTGAGACGATTAATCGAATTGCTCCAACCCTCCAATCAATTGACGTGCTCCAGAATAATATCTTTGCTTCATTATTGGGCTTTTTTATCATGGCGGTGGGAACCGCTCTTTATTTATCTGGAGAATTAGGTTCAGGACCTTTGGAAGGAATGATGTTTTGTATCTGCGACCTTTTGCACATCTCTTTACAAAAAGGTCGGGTTTTATTAGATTTGATTATTGTTATCAGCGGTGTTTTACTTGGAGGTTCGTTTGGTTTAGGGACAGCCTTTGCGATTTTCCTATTAGGGCCAATGATTCAAGCGGATATTTCGATTTTGGAAAATATTAAATTAAAATCTTTCTGGTCTCGCCAAAAGAAGAAACGATTAACAGAATGATACGATAGATGTAGAGAATGTACTCAAAGTACATTCTTTTTTACTGCCAAAAACAGAAAATGTTTTGACGAATAGAAAAAAAGCGAGTAAACTAAAATTGAACGAACCGTTCAATTAATGGCTGAGGTGATATTTTTGAAGAATCGTTTAGATTTAATTTATGAAGCAGCGAGTCGATTGTTTATCAATAAAGGCTTTGCACGAACGCAAGTACGCGATATTGCCAGAGAAATCGGGCTATCTACCGGGATGATCTATCAGTATTTTAGTGGGAAAAAGGACATTCTCAGCTTTATTTTGAAGGAAGCGGTCAATCCAGGATTTTTTGATCATGAAAGGCAATTCCCAGTTACTTCAGGTGCCTCTGGTATTTTTGATCATTTAGAAGAGGAGATCAAGGCGACTTTTGAGAAAAATCAGCAAGATTTTGATACTCATCTGAAGGATCAGGCGGCGGATTATTCCTTGGAAGAGATGTTATCTGATGCCTTTGACGTAATCGCAAATTATGCAGTCAGCTGTTTGATCATCGAGCACAATGAGGCGGATCTGCCGGAGCTCGCTCATTATTATCGTGATTATCGCAAACGTTTTTTTGCTCAAGTTCAGCAGTACGTTGATCTGTATATTGAAAAAAATGAATTTCGTAAAGTGGAAAACACTTTTTATACGACCAGGGCAATAGTAGAAAGCCTAGCCTGGTGGGGAATGCACGTTAGATATGACGCGTTTGAAACGGAAACAGACATCTCACCAGAAAAAGCAAAAGAAGTTTGTTTAGATTTATTACTGCATGCTTATCAAGCCTAACAGAGCACAGCTCTGTTTTTCTTAAAAGAAGAAATTGAATGAACGGTTCAATTAACAAGGAGGAAATAAAGATGAAAGTTCGCAAACAGCTGTTTTATTGTTTATTAGGGGGGATTTCAATAATCGTTGGCTTGACTGCCTGCGGCTCTGACGAGGAGATGAAGCTCGTTAATACGGAGTCAATTTCGATTGATTCAGTTTCTAATATTTCACTAGATTATGATGCAGACGATCTGCTGATTCAAAATTCTAAGAGCAAAAAGATTGTTCTGAAGGAATATATGAGCAGGGATAAACGCAAATATTACTCAAAGATATCCCAAAACAATCATGCAGTAGCAATCAAAGAAGGAAAAAGACCGATCGGATCGAGTTTTAAAAGTAAGATGGTTTTGTCTGTGCCAAAGGATTATTCAGGCGAGTTAGAAATTCATTCTACCAGCGGAAAAGTTGAAACGACTCTTTCAAATCAAGCTTTGGCGTCTGTTTCATTAGATACCACGAGTGGCAAAATTTCTAGCAATGACTTAGCAGCAAATACGATTACACTGACTTCGACGAGCGGAGTGATTTCCAGCAGTACCTTAATTGCCAAAAATAAAATTAAAATCAAAAGCACCAGTGGACCAATCAACTTACAAGATGTTGATGTTAAAAAAATGGAGCTGCAGACAACGAGTGCGGATACCGAATTAAAGAAAATACAGGGGCAAGTAAACTATGAAACAAAAAGTGGAGAGTTAACACTTTCTGATTTCTCCGGCAACGGTGAGTTCACAGCTAGCGGTGAAGGAAGTATGACACTAAAAATCAAGAAGTTAACCGACGATGTATCAGCATTCTCAAAAAACGGAACGGTCACACTAAACTTACCGGATTCTAAAAAAGCTCAATTAAGTTTAAAAACCAAGGAAGGAAAAATAAAAAATCAAAGGGATGATTTAACAGAAGGAACTAAAAGCTCCGTACCACGAATTAATGTAGAAACCAGAAACGGTGATATCAATGTGAATTAGTTTTTTATAGGAGGGATGAGGCATGAAAGAAACGAGGAGATTCTATTGTAGTGCTGAGAGCATAACCAGTGGTTTATTGCATTTGTGGGGCGCGTTATTGTCGATTGGCGGGACAGTTCTATTGATTTTGTTATCTGTTAGAAAAGGAGCGGCACCGATTCAATTAGTTTCCTTTTGTATTTATGGCGCCAGTTTGATTTTACTTTTTTCAGCGTCGACTATTTTTCATATTTTCTATATTTCACCAAAAGTCCATCGAATCCTGAGGAAGATTGATCATTCAATGGTCTTTTGTCTGATCGCAGGAAGCTATACGCCGATTTGCCTGCTTTGTTTGGATGGCTTAATTGGCTGGATCAGTTTGATTCTGATCTGGTCACTAGCCTTAGTCGGAATCATCGGAAAAATATTCTGGTTTAAAGACTCAAAAGGATTCAGCGCTATTATTTATGTAATCATGGGGTGGGGGATCGTATTTTTGATCAAGCCGCTTGCCCAAAATCTGCCCTTTGCAGCAATTGTTTGGTTGTTTATAGGCGGCGTTCTCTACACGGTGGGGGCCGTCGTTTACGCTTCTAAGAAATGTCAATTTCACTTTCCGGCTTTTGGCAATCATGAATTGTTTCACCTCTTTGTTTTGGCCGGTGCCGCTTGTCATTACTATATGATTTTCCAATATGTTTTGTAAGTTGTTAAAGAAAACTAATTTATCGATTTTGGAACTAAGGGCTATTCGCCCTTAGTTCTTTTTTCTTACAATTGCTAAGAAAAAAGGGGCTGTTTGAGTCAATGAAGAAAGACAGAAAAGAGTAGACTAAGCTTATAGAAGCGGTTATGACTCAAATTAAACAAAAAAATCTGACTCATTTAATCAACAAGTCAGAAGTGAATATTACATATTTAAAATCAATCAGTTTTACTTTCCTTTAGGCCTTGAATAACTTCTCTTACTTTTGAAATGGTGTCTTGTGCGTTCTCACGATTATGGAACATTAGAATCACATAAAGCGAATCGATGATACTCAATTGAGCGATTCGTGATGCTAAAGCTTCCGAACGAAATTCGATTTCTTCAGAGATAGAAATGAAGACCACATCCCCTAATTTAGCTAGAGGAGAGTTGATTTGGCTGGTCATCACGATTACCTTTGCCCCATTTTTTTTCGCGGCTTCGGCGATATGAATGGTTTCTTTTGATTTTCCCGAATGCGAGATGAACATCGCACAATCTTCTTCAGTGAGTAAAGAAGCCTCCATCAATTGAAGGTGATAATCTGTGCTGTGTCCAACCGGGATAGGTGAACGCAGAAACTTATGGTAAGCATCAGTTGCTACAATCTCAGATCCGCCGACACCAAAAAAATAGAGCCGTCGAGAGTCGGAGATCATCTTCACTGCTTTCTTCAAATCTGTTTCCTTTAATAGTTTTTTTGTATCGGTCAAAGTGGATACATTCGAATCGAAAACTTTTTGCGCCATCACTAATTCAGAATCATCTTTTTGCACATTTTCATGGATAGTGATAGCAGTCAGGTCGTTTTCTTGTTTCAATAAGGCCATTTTAAAATCTTTGAAGCCATTAAAGCCTAAAGTTTTAGTGAATTGAAAAAAAGTCGAGTCAGCAATACCTAATTCAGCAGAAAGATCACTGATAGAGCTGTGACTAACCTTACTGGGATTTTCTAGTATATAATCAGCAATCGCTTGTTCTTTGGGGCTGAAGTCATTATACATCGACTTAATTTGCAAGTGAATAGGGCTAGACATCTGTATCCCTCCATCTTTTAGTGGTTGTTATTCTTAAGATACTAGTAAACGAAAAAAAAATCAACAAAAATATTTTTTATTTTTATTGTTTACAAAAAAATATTTTTTTGTATAATAAGAGTATAAGTTTGAATGCGTTATCAGAAATCGGTTTCTATGAAATTGGTCAAAATGGATGACGGGTGATTAAAGCAAAAGAAGGAGGCGGATCAGATCGGAGAGTAGTAGGTTAAGTTGTAATAGAAGTGAATTTGTCAGTCATGAAGGATCAAACAAGACTAAAAGGAGCTTTAGTGATGGGAACATACAAAATTGCGATAGTAAACTCAAGTAGTTTCGGCAAAATTTTTCACGATCAATTGGAACGGCTTGAAAAAATCGGTGAGGTTCGTTCATTTACAGTCGATGGAGAGATCGGCGGACGTGAGTTAGCAGAATTGTTAGCAGGCTACAATATCATTATTGCAAGTGTCACACCATTTTTTACGAAGGAATTTTTTGAGCATAAGGATGAACTTATTTTAATTACCAGACACGGTATTGGATATAACAATATTGATATTGAAGCCGCTCGTGAGCACGATACAATCGTTTCGATCATTCCAGCTTTAGTGGAACGAGATGCGGTTGCTGAAAACAACATCACGAATTTGTTGGCACTTTTAAGAAAAACCGTCGAAGCAGATTTAAGCGTAAAAAATGATAGTTGGGAGGATCGGGCCAATTTTGTCGGTCGAACTCTATTCAATAAAACCGTCGGCGTAATCGGCGTTGGAAATACCGGCAGCTGTGTTGTAGAAACATTACGAAACGGATTTCGCTGCAATGTTTTAGCATATGATCCTTATAAATCGGCGTTGCATGTGGAAAGCTATGGAGCTAAAAAAGTTGATTTACCGCAATTATTGAAAGAAGCAGACATTATCTGTCTTTGTGCCAGTTTAAATGAAGAAAACTATCACATGATCTCTACGGAAGAAATAGCTCAGATGAAGGATAATGTTTATCTTTCCAATAGTGCTCGTGGGGCACTACTTGATGAAGAAGCAATTGTCAGCGCTTTAAAATCTGGCAAAATTGCCGGATTGGCGACGGACGTTTTAGAAGAAGAGCCGGGACGAAAAGATCATCCTTATCTAGCTTTCAGCAATGTCGTGATGACGCCTCACACTTCGGCGTACACGATGGAATGTTTACAGGAAATGGGTGCAAAATGTCTGCGGGATGTTGAAGATGTGGTAGCTGGAAAAATTCCTGAGCGCTCCGTTCAAGCTGAAAGCAAATTAGTAAGTTAGGAAGGAGAGCAAAGATGTTAACCGATTTAAAGGTTAAAGTTGGCCCACAGTTTTATCGATACCATATTGGTGCGATCGATTTTGTACCAGATGTGTTGCAAGAATTTTCAGCGAAAAACGTGCTGATTGTTCATGGTCAGATTTCATTTGAAAAGGCCAAACCTTTTCTCACCTTTTTAAATCAAGCAGATTATAACTTTCATTTTCTACAATACACTGGCGAGTGCAGCTATTATGGTGCCGAGCGAATTGCTAAAGTGGTAAATGACAATCAGATTGATTTCATTATTGGTGTTGGCGGCGGAAAACTGTCAGACCTAGTCGGCTATGCCGCTCATACGTTGAATGTGAATTTCGGAGTGATCCCGACACTGGCTAGCAATTGCGCACCTTGGACTCCGCTTTCGGTAATGTACAAGGAAAGTGGCGAGTCTGAAGGAAAGAGCGAACATTTCTTACGACAAGCGGTCTTTTTCATTACAGATCCCGAACTCGTGGTTGATGCACCTGTAAACTATTTTGTCGCTGGTCTAGCGGATACGATCGCCAAATGGTATGAGTCGGATGCTATTTTACAGCAGGAACATTTGATAAATGAACCGTTCTTACAGCTGGCAGGCTATACTTCCGAACTTTGCAAAGATGCGATTTTGAACAATTCAGCCAAAGCAATCCAAGATATGCAGGCAGGAAACGCAACAGAAGAATTTATTCATTTATCTGAAATTGTCTTTGCGGTTGCCGGCTTGGTCGGCGGATTGGGTGACAAGTACGCGAGAAACGCGATTGCTCATGCGATGCATGATGGGATGAGCAAATATATTCCAAAGAGTCATGATTTCCTGCATGGAGAAAAGGTTGCTTATGGGATTTTCTATCAGCTGGCGGTTGAAAAGAAATGGGACCAAATTGATGCGTTATTGCCATTTTATCAAGAGTTGAATTTGCCAATGTCGCTAGAGCAAATGAAGCTTTTCCCAGCAGATGAAACAGTCATCGATCAAATCGTGACATTTGTCGATTCAAAGGAAAAAGTTCATCTGCTGCCGATTCCAATTACAGTCGATTTATTGAAGGAGTCAATCTTTGAGTTAGAAAAGTATATTAATCAAGAGTAAAAGTCAGTTCCAGTATTTTGCAGAGACAAAAGTAAGATACCTTAGTGAAGTGACACATCCGATGGGAAATAAAATTATTTTTGTTTATAAAACATCAATACGAAATAGGAGGAAATTATGGATACTTTAAGTGTAATGCAGAGCCTGCTGATTGCTTTATGGGTCGCTGCGGTAATGTCGAGATGGCTAGGAGGAGGGGCAACCCTGACCTTGCGTTTTTCCCCGCTTATGACTGGTTTAGTTGTAGGGATTATTATGGGAGATGTTGCTCAGGCGATGATCGTTACTGCCGCTTTGCAAATGATCTATATGGGGGTTTTCTCACCAGGTGGATCAATGCCGGCGGAACCGTCAATTGCAGCAGCGATTGCTGTTCCAGTAGCGTTGTTAGGAAATTTGAAACCAGAAGCGGCGATTGCAGTTGCCGTGCCAGTTGGACTTTTAGGCAGCTATTTGTATCAATTCCGTTTCTTCATTAATACATTCCTAGGAAAGTATACGGACAAGGCTGTTGAGGATTTGAATGCCAAAGCAATGAAACGTTCAATTATTTTATATCCAACGATCGCTTCATTTGTTCTATTTGTACCACTAGTATTTATTGCCCTTTACTTAGGTGCGCCAATTATTGCAGATGTCATTAATGCGTTAGAAGGAACGGTCGTCATTCATATTCTTGAAGTAGTCGGTGGCGGTTTAGCTGCTATCGGTATCGCAACAACGGTATATGTAATTGGACGAAAAGATTATATGGTCTTTTTCTTCCTTGCTTATTTCATGAGTGTAGTATTGAAATCCCTTGAAATTACCATGGTAACTTATGCGATTTTTGGAATCTTAATCGCGTTGATCTTTGTTCAATCGCAAAAGGGCAAAGGTGGAACTCCAGCAGCCGAATCGGCAGGAACGAGCTCTAGTGCCTCCTTTGATGATGACGATGATTATGATGACGGATTTTAAAGGACTAAATTAGGAGGAAAAAACAATGACTGAAGTATCAAATAATCAAGCAGCGGCTAATAAAAGTTTAGCGCCTGAAGAAATTACCAGTAAAGATGTTACGAAAGCCTATCTCAGATGGCATTTTGCAAATGAGATTCCTCATTCATTTGAACGTTACTTGGCACCATCCCTGCTTTATGCCATGATGCCGATTTTGAAGAAATTATACAAGGACGATGACTCCTTGAGAGCTGCTTATAAACGCCAGCTACTATTTTTCAATACCCAGTTGAGCTGGGGCGGCGGTGTTATCACTGGTTTGATGTCATCTATGGAGCAGCAGCGGGCACAAGAAGAGTATGAGAACAAAGAAATCTTAATGCAAGATGACTTAATGTACAATACGAAAGCTGGTTTGATGGGAGCCTTAGCCGGAATTGGGGATGCGATCGACTCAGGGACTGTTCAATATATTTTCATTGCAATCGCTGTTCCTTGGGCGCAACAAGGTAGTGCATTAGGTGCGTTGTTCCCATTTGTTTTCTTCGCTATCTATCAAGCAGCACTAGGTGTTTTCTTTGCTAGACAATCATTTACGATGGGACGAAATGCCACTGGTTTGATGCAAAGCACTGGAGTCCAAACGGCAATCGAAGCTCTTTCCGTATTAGGTTTGTTCATGATGGGAATTTTGGCAGGAAACTATGTAAAAGTCGAATCGACACTGAAGTTTGCGATCTCGGGACGGAAGTTCGTTATTCAAGAAATTCTCGATCAGATCGTACCAGGAATTTTACCGTTGGCAGTCGTAATGGGTGTGTATTGGTTCTACACGAAAAAAGGCTTAAAAGTAACCCAAGCACTACTCTGGCTGACCTTGATTTTAATCGTTTTAGCCGGAATCGGAATCTTATAATTAGAAAAGGATGTGTGTTAAATGGGCGTAATTAATTTAGCTCGAGTGGATGAACGTTTGATCCACGGACAAGTAATGATGACTTTATCACAAAAAAGCGGTGTGAACTCAATTTTCGTAGTAGACGAAGTAGTAGCTAAAGATAAATTTATGCGTGATTTGTATAAGAATGCCGGTAGTCGAACGGGTCAGAAAACAATCGTGATCACTCCGGAAAAAGCCAAATTCTACTGGGATGAATTCAACTTTAAAGAATATAACTGCATTTTGATCACCAAAACAGTCAGTGTTATTTACGATTTGGTAAAACATGGTGTACCAATGAAGGAATTAAACATCGGCGGAATCGCCCAAAAGGATCCAGACAAAGATTTACTAGTGACGAAATCTGTTTATTTGAATAAAGACGATGCGGAAAAATTAAAGGATATGAATGAAAATTATGGCGTCGAAGATATCTACTTCCAAGCAACGCCATCGGCACCAAAATCTAGTTTAAAAGATGTATTAAAACAATTCGGTCTGTAAGATTTACTAACTGAAAGAACAGGAGAGAGTATAGATGGAGCAAACAGAGGGATTCAAAGATTGGTTATTCCGTTACCAATATGTTTACCGGCTGCGTCGGACAGAAAAAAGCAAAAAAAGATTCCTCGCTGCGTTGGTAACAGATATTGCTAAAATGCGAGAAGATGTGCGGGTCATTGAATACAACCAGCAAAAGAAATACGCTGCTCGAAATGTCTATGTTGGTAATATCAAACAAGCGGATCGCGTGATTTGCACCTTCTATGATACTCCTCCTGAGAGTTTCGGTTCTTATCAGCTGTTTGATCGTAAGGATCAAGCCAAAAAGACGACCAGATTCATTTTGGCGAGTACGATAGTTGCGATTCTGTTGGGAATCATCGGTACGTTGATTTATATGCGCCTTTCCCCTAACTCGTTCCAATTGAACTCCATTGGTACATTAGGGATCGTGGCGATTTACGCAGCCTATTTTGCCTTGCTGGGTAAAGTCACCAAAGGGCTGTCCAATCGAAAAACGCTGGTTCGCAATACGTCATCGATATTGGCGATGCTGAAAATGATCGCGGAAAACAAGCAAAAAAATATCGCCTATGCTTTTTTAGATGAGGGCAGCTATGGCAATAAAGGTTTGGACGAACTGCAAGATCAAGTCAAGAATCACTGCAAAATCTATTATTTGGACAGTGTTGGCGCCTCAGCACCGCTGCATCTAATTGGTGAATCGCCAAACAGCAGCAAAATCAATGGCAACGTGGACTATCAAGCGGCTGATCAAAAGGTAAGTTATCTTTTTAGCGCAAGAAAAGATCAAGAACATACAGGTTTTTATTTAAATCCAGCTGATTTAAAAGAAAAACAGTTGAACATGGAAAATATTGCCACTGTGACAAGCTTGTTTCAGTGAGAGAAATGGAGGGGCATATGTTAGGAATCGTAATTGCCACACACGGAAAATTAAGTGATGGCTTGAAGGATGCCGCCGAAGTTATCGTCGGCGTAACAAATAATATCGCAACAGTCAATTTAAATTCCGGAGATGATGTCCAAGAACTAGGTAAAAAAATTGAATCAGCTGTCAAAGAGGTTGATCAGAAAGCTGGCGTGATTATTTTAACGGATTTAGTAAGTGCAAGTCCGTACAATCAATCACTATTGATCACTAATGGTTTAGATCCAGAGCTTCAGGCAAACGTATATGTGATCGGCGGAGTAAACTTGCCGATGCTATTAGAAACGATTAATCATCAAATTTTGAGTACACCAGTTGAACAGGCCGCACCAGCAATAATGGCCCAAGGTGCCGATAGTTTAGATATTTGGCATGCTTCAGCAATTGAAGAAGATGACGATGAAGATGACTTTTAAATAGTTAGGAGACTAAAATTAATGAAATGGGGCTTTAGATGGTATGGAGAGAAAGGCGACTCCATTCCTTTAAATCATGTGAGACAGATCCCAGGAATCAACGGCGTAGTCGGTACTTTGTTGAACAAAATGCCAGGCGATGTTTGGGAAGTTTCTGAGATCCGCGAACTCAAAGAGTCAATCGAAAAGGAAAAATTGGAATTACTAGGCATTGAAAGTGTTGCGATTCATGATGCGATCAAAGCCGGTACTTCCGAGCGGGATCATTACATCGACAACTATATTCAAACGATCAGAAATCTATCTGCGTGTGGTGTTAATTTAATTTGTTACAGCTTCAAACCGATTTTCGGCTGGGCGAAAACGACCCTTAATTATGAAAATGAAGATGGTAGTTTCGCACTGTTGTACGATCAAGCCGTAGTAGACAATATGGAACCTGGCGACATGTATAAATTAATCAGCAGCCAATCAAAAGGCTTCCAATTATCTGGCTGGGAAGAAGAACGCTTGAACAAGTTCAATTCATTGGTTGAAATGTACGATGGTGTAACCGAAGACGACTTGTTTGATAACCTGCAGTACTTCCTTGAAAAAATCATTCCGGTTTGTGAAGAAACGGATGTTAAAATGGGAATTCATCCGGATGATCCGCCTTGGGAAATTTTTGGCTTCCCGCGGATCACGAAGAATTTGTCAGATTTGCAGCGAATTATCAATATGGTTGATTCACCATACAATGGCGTTACGTTATGTACCGGAGCATTAGGCGCGGATCCTGATAATGACATGGTAGAGATCGTTCATGCGATTGGTGATCGCATCAACTTTGTTCACTTCCGCAATGTGGAATTCTTAGACTATCGCAAGTTTAAAGAAACTGCGCATTTATCTACGGAAGGTTCATTAGATATGTACGCAATCATGGAAGCTTTAGTGGAGGTTGGCTTCGATGGAGTGATTCGTCCAGACCATGGCCGGACGCTTTGGGGTGAAGTCGCAAGACCGGGCTACGGTTTATACGATCGAGCGATGGGAATTACCTATATGCAAGGGCTGCATGAAGCCATTACTAAAAGCAAAAACTAAAAGATTGCGTAGAAGGTGAGTGAAAAGATGCCAGTAAATATGAAGCATAAAGTCTATGAACAGCTAACGCAAACAAAATTATTGCCACTATACACGGCAACTGATTTAAGCTATTTGACGAAAGTTGAAGAGATTTTATTGGAGAACAAGGTGCCGACGATCGAAGTGACATTTCGCAGTGAATTGGCTGCAGAGGCGATCAAGCAATTATCAGCATCCGGTAAATTGATGGTGGGAGCGGGGACTGTCCGAACATTAGCAGAAGCTAAAATTGCTATTGAAAATGGTGCGCAATTTGTTGTTTCTCCAGCAGTTGTTCCTGATGTAATCGAGTATTGCTTAGAACAAGATGTCCCAGTTTTTCCTGGAACTGCGACACCAAGAGATATTCAACTAGCAGCAGATTACGGAATCAACGTTGTGAAATTTTTCCCGGCCGATATTTATGGAGGATTAAAAGCGATCAATGCACTGAGCGGTCCTTTTTATGACATAAAATTCTTACCGACTGGCGGGATCAATGAGGAAAACTTTGTCGAGTATCTAGAGAATCCACATGTATTAGGTGTCGGCGGTTCCTTTATTCTCTCTGAAAAAATAATCAAAGAGGATAATGGAGTGAAGATGAATCAGATTCTCAAGTCATTGGTCGAGCAAATCCAATAATTGTAACTTAAAACAAAGAAACATTCATGCTGAGTTCTTTAACAGAGGAACAAAGTATGAATG
>NZ_NGLG01000001.1:595035-600977 GCF_002140655.1 Enterococcus sp. 3H8_DIV0648
CCTCTTTGTTTTGGCCGGTGCCGCTTGTCATTACCTGTCTCTTATACACATCTAATCCAATAATTGTAACTTAAAACAAAGAAACATTCATGCTGAGTTCTTTAACAGAGGAACAAAGTATGAATGTTTTTTGCTTAATTATAATAAGAACGGCTCTTCATAATAACGCCATATTTTTTTCTAACTTTCCTTCAAAAAGCTCATACCTTTTTCAAATATTTGGCGTAAGATGAACTTAACCCTAAAAATAATTCTTTTTCCCCTGTGAAAGCAGGAACCCCCAAAGAAAGAAGGATGACACAAGTGTGTCATCCTTCTTTCTTTGGCTTAACTGTAGACCCACGCATTAGCAAGCTGAGGCATGAGCTGGTCGAGAGAGTATTTTTGCATATAATGCTCTTTATCCGAATTATCATTCGGATCATAAACGATCAATTGATCGCTTTGCAGATCTTTTTTGATAACCATGATATGTCCAACATCCGTGAACTCACCAGGATTAACAGAAATGACGATTGGTTGATTTTGATTTAGGTGTTGTTGGATTTGGGCTTGGTCCTTCCCTAAGTCTTGCATAGTCAAGCCATAATTTTGTGCAAAAGCCGGAAAAATTGACCACGCAGTTCCTTGCCCAGATTCATAATAGCGGTCGCCGCTCCATTCCAGAATTTCTGTTGGATAAACCGTGCGTTTTTCCTGATAAGAAAGGATCATCGCTAAAGAAGTAATAGCACAGCCATTGGTAGCTAGATCATTTTGATTAGACCCGCTCCCATAAGCCTTATCAGCCCATCGCGGGTCTGTTTGTAATGCTAATGAGAAATCTTGTCCATGCTCTTGCAAATATTGATTGGCACTGGCAGAGAAATCTTGCTGACTGCTGACTTTATTATTAAAGTGAAAGAATCGAGTAGAGAGGATACCTAGACTGGCGATCACTAAAAAGCTTCCGAGTAAAATTGGAAAAAGTCGAATTCTTCGCCTCATAAAAAAACACCTCCACCCTTATATTAAAACGAAAAAAGGGGGAGGTGTCATCGGTCAAAAGTTGTAAATTATTCGAATTCTTCTAGTTCAAGACTGAGCTCTTCCCAACTGGAAAGCTGTTCCTCTTGTTCTGCTTTTTTTGCTTCTAATTCATTAGTCAATTCCAATAATTGAACATGATCATTCAAAATATCCGGCTGACTCATTTGTGTTTCCAGTTTGTCGATTTTTTCATCTAAAGCAGAAAGCGTTTCTTCGATTGCTTCGATCTTTCGACGCAAACTGCGGATCAATTTTTGCTGCTCCTTGTCTTGATAAAATTTCTTTTTAGGAGCTTCAACAGGAACTTCTTCTTTTGCCTGTAATTCGGCAATTTCTTCTTCTTCCTTTTTCTTTTCTAAATAATAGTCGTAATCTCCAAGATATAATTTGCTACCTTCAGGAGATAATTCGATCACTTTGTTAGCGATCCGATTAATGAAGTAGCGGTCATGGGAGACAAACAGCAGTGTTCCTTGATAATCGATCAAGGCATTTTCTAAAACTTCTTTATTATCGATATCCAAGTGGTTCGTTGGTTCATCCAGAATCAAGAAATTTTCTTTATTCATAGAAAGCTTTGCTAAAGCAACACGCGCCTTTTCACCGCCGCTTAATAAAGGAATCGTTTTTTCTACATCTTCACCGCTAAACAGAAAGCCGCCCAAAACATTACGGATATCTTTTTCTGGTGTGGTAGGGTGCTCGTCCCAAAGTTCAGCCAAAATCGTTTTATTCCCGTGCAAATCTGCTTGACCTTGATCATAGTAGCCGACAGTAACATTGGTTCCAAAATGGGGATTTCCCTTAATAAAAGGAAGCTGACCAATTAACGACTTCAATAAAGTAGATTTCCCGATTCCATTTGGACCAACAAGGGCAATCGCATCTTCACGGCGAATATCTAAATCAATCGGTTCAGATAATGTTTCTTCATAACCAATCGCAGCTTCTTCAACTTGTAAAACAACGTTGCCAGAAACTTTATCAATATCAAACATGAATTTTGCTGATTTTTCTTTGCCATCTGGTCGATCTAGCCGGTCCATCTTTTCTAATGTTTTGCGTCGACTTTGCGCTCGTTTAGTTGTTGACGCTCGAACTAAATTACGAGCAACAAAATCTTCCAATTTGTCGATTTCGACTTGCTGCTTCTCATAAGCTTTCCAATCACTAGCAAGCTGGGCGGCCTTTAAGTCTAAATAACGAGAGTAATTTCCAGTGTAGTGACGAATCTTGTGACGAGAAATTTCATAGATTTCATTGACGACACGATCCAAAAAGTAGCGGTCATGAGAGACAATCAATAACGCGCCTGGGTATCCTTGTAAGTAATCTTCCAGCCATGCCAATGTCTCAATATCTAAATGGTTGGTTGGTTCGTCAAGAATCAAAATATCTGGTCGAACCAGTAGCATCCGTGCCAAGGCCAAGCGTGTTTTCTGTCCGCCTGACAATGTGCTGATTTCCTTATCATAAAAACTTTCATCGAATTTAAATCCGTGCAACACACTGCGAATCTCATTTTCGTAGCCATAGCCGTTTTGATCATTGAAATCATGCTGCAGCTGATCATATTCCTTCAATAAAGAAGCGTAGCGGCTATCACTTTCGGGTGTTTCACCGAGTGCAACTTCGACCTCTCGCATCCGACTTTCCATTTGGCGCACTTTATCAAAGGCCTTTAGCATTTCATTCCAAATGGTTTCATTTGAATCCAAACCTGTATCTTGCGCTAAATAACCTAAGCTTGCTTGTTTATTTTTGATCACTTGCCCAGCATCGGGTGCTTCGATGTTGGCGATAATTTTTAGTAGTGTCGATTTGCCCACACCATTTCTTCCGACTAAACCGATTCTTGCTTTACTGGCAACTTCAAGATGAATATTTTCAAATAAAGTATCAGCACCGAAGTAACGGGCAATTTGATTTGCTTGTAGTAAAATCATTGGATATATCTTCCTTAAATTTATTTTTCCGAATGGATTCAGTCTACCATATTTTTAAAGAGCTTGCGATTGGAAGCGGTCATTTCAAGAAATCGTGATTTTTTCACAAAATTTCGAGCAAGTGCGTTGCATTTTCAGTCAGATTCTTGCTATTATAGTGCAGTAGTCAACATTTACGAATTTTTTTGATAAAGGAGAGTTATTGTGAAAGAACATTCAATTCCAAAAGCGACTGTTAAACGATTGCCGTTATACTATCGGTATTTGCGTATTTTAAATAATGCTGGAAAAACCAAAGTATCATCTACAGAATTAAGTGAGGCGATCCAAGTCGATAGTGCAACGATTCGCCGCGACTTTTCTTACTTTGGAGAATTAGGAAAACGTGGATATGGATACGACGTTGAAGATTTGATGCATTTCTTCGGAAAAATCCTAAATGACGATCAATTGACTAATGTTGCTTTAGTCGGTGTCGGTAACCTAGGTAGCGCCTTGTTGAAATTCAAGTTTCATCAAAGCAACAGTATTCGTGTAAGCTGTGCCTTTGATGTCAAAGAAGATATTGTGGGCCGCATCGTTGATGGTATTCCAGTATATCCATTAGACAATATGGTGGAACAAATCAAGTTGCAGCAGATCGAAATTGCGATCTTAACCTTACCAGCACAACAAGCCCAACAAGTTGTTGATCAATTAGCCGATGCAGGAATCAAAGGTATTCTAAACTTTACTGCGGCTCGTTTAACTGCGCCTGAAGATGTTATTATCCAAAGCGTTGATTTAACTAACGAATTGCAAACATTGATTTACTTCTTGCATCACAATACAGATAACAAATAAAAAGACTGAGCACACGCTCAGTCTTTTTATCTGAATAAATTTTGATAATCTGTCGCCTCTGAATCTTTAGGAAGTTGTTGTAAAAGATTTTCCAACGATCTGAAGTCGATAAAATGAGCTTGACGCGCAATTTTTTTTCCGTTGTGATAGACCAAGACCGCAGGAACCGTTAGAACTTCGAAAGTTCCAGCTAGCTCTGGCTCTTGAATAATGTCCAAGTGATGAAAGGGAATATCGTAATCCTTAGCAAGTTTTCTTGCCTTCGGTTCATCAACATGACAAATGCTGCACGATTCAGAAGAGATAAAGACCACGTTATTCGTTTTATTAGTAATAGACTCTTGAACAGTCGTTAAGTTTTTCATAGTAGTCTTCCTTTCTAAAACAATACTTACTATCTGTAAGATAATCAGATTTGGTCAAATTGTCAATTTTGTTGTTCGAGATTAATAGTTGTTTGATTTAATAAAAAGCGTTATACTCTCTAATGTACTGCGGGTGTAGTTTAGTGGTAAAACAGAAGCTTCCCAAGCTTCCGTCGCGAGTTCGATTCTCGTCACCCGCTTCATATGGAACACGGCAGCTTAATTTCTGATAAGTTGCCGTGTTTTTTGGTATTAAGTACTTTTCTTTCATTGTCCTCTTGCTATTCAAATAGTGATTGATGTATGCTAAAGGTGATGTGAGGGGAAACTCTCACTTAGGGTAATATATCCTGACTAAACCAACGTTTGTGGCTGAGCGTTGGTTTTTTTGTGCTTTCTTGTAAGCGGATTATGCAAAAAAGAATATTTTAAATTAAAGCCAATTTGTCAGAGCTGCTTACTTTAATGAAGGAATTTATTTATACTGAAAAACCGCATCATACTCTTTGGAATTTACTAGAGTTCACTCTTGTCTAGGAATATACTATGAGCTAATCATTGAAGGAGGGGTGGAAAATGATTTTTGAAAGATTCTATCGCTGGGTAATACGGATTAGTTTTGCATTTACTGTAGTGCTTTACGGATTAGGAATTTTTTTCTATTCTCGCCTGCCTGCTGAAATTCCGATCCAATTTGGGGTTGATGGAAGAGTAAATAATTGGGGCAGTAAAGTAACTGTTTTTCTTTTTCCAACAATTTTGTTGCTGGTCACATTGATTAGCAGAAGCAAGTACGTTGATGTGAAATATCCGGGTGTGGGTGGAGAGAATCGATTACACAAGATTATTTTGTGCGGTTGTCAATTTTTAATCTGCGGTGTAGGAGCGTATCTCTTTTTTCTGTATTCACAGATGCTGGAATAGAAAATCTCATATGGGATTAAGTAGTGATCCCAAGAAGGTTTAAGATTAACAGCAAAAGCGCCGGCAGCATCGAGTTCATTGTATTAAACATCCAGTGAACCATAATGGATCCCCAAATGTTTTCTGACAGTAAGTAGATTAATCCCAAATAAACACCTAGCACCATGTAAGGGATCATAGCATATACATTGCCGTTAAAAGTGGTCCAATGTATTAATCCAAATAGAATACCTTGGATGAACAGCATGATTACACGCAAAAATTTACTAGAAAATTTTCCTAATAGTAAATAGCGAAAAGTCAATTCTTCTGTAAAAGGAGCAATAAAAGGGATAATTGCAGCTAACACTGTCCAACTTGGATTAAGCGTTTGCGGAGAAGGAATTGTTGACGCACGAAGCTGTAGAAGTTCACTAGGAATCATTTCACGCGTAACCCGCAACAGTAAAAAAGCTACCGCAGTTAAAAAAATACTCATTAATAATCTAAGAAAAAGCCTCGATCGATAAAGATGCCATTGCTCTCTTAGAAAATCGTGAAACAAATAAATCGTAGCCACAAATCCAGTTAGAAAAAGCAGGGTTGATGCAAGCAGAGCAGTTTCGGGGCTTTTACCTAAATGAAGGGGTGGGAAAAGGCAGTCACCAATCAATAATTCTAATGGAATGATAAAAAGCCCCCACCAATGTTTTTTATTTGAAGCCATCTTTAACCCTCCATTCTTTTTTTATTTTAAAAAAATGGATGAAATGTGTAAAGCAATATGAAATAAGAATAATTTTGTTTGTGATTGTTTTGGTATACTAGTAAAAAGGGAGGGAGAGTGTATTGGATT
>NZ_NGLG01000001.1:601077-610716 GCF_002140655.1 Enterococcus sp. 3H8_DIV0648
GTAAAAAGGGAGGGAGAGTGTATTGGATTATCAAATGCAGAAAACGATGGGGAAATGTTTTCGCAGTAAAGGGTCAAGTATTACTGGAATCATTCGAATCTTGGGTAGTTGGTATGATTATAAAGTAGTCAATGGAACGCCCGAGCCAGAAGATATGCTGGAGGTCATCGACTTTACTAGTCGAGAGTTGTTAGTCGTCATTAATAATACTTTAAAAGAAAGTGATGTGAACTACATTGTTAATATTTAATATCATTCTATTTGTCATTGCGATTGTTGTAATTCTATTTATCCTCAGCCAATTGGTTGTAATTGTGCAGCAAGGGGAAGTCAAGGTTGTTGAAAGTTTTGGTAAATACGTTAAAACGATAGATCCAGGCTTACATTTCTTGATTCCGATTTTATATGTGGTACGTCGTCGAGTTTCTTTAAAACAAACACCGATCCAAATTGAACCTCAGAGCGTAATTACTCGAGACAATGTAATCGTTGAAATCGATGAAGCCATCAAGTATCACGTGACAGATGCTAGAGCTTTTGTGTATGATAATGAAGATTCTGTCACGTCAATGATCCAAGACTGTCAATCCAACTTGCGAGGCATCATCGGTAAGATGGAATTGAACGAGGTGCTGAACGGTACTGAAGAAATTAACGTAAATCTTTATGAGAGTGTAAAAGACATTACGGCTGGCTACGGTCTGTCTATCGACCGGATTAACATTGGGGAAATTTCGGTTTCTGATGAGATTGTTAATTCTATGAATAAGCTAATTACAGCTAGTCGTGATAAAGAGTCGTTGATTACGATTTCTGAAGGGAAAAAACAATCAGTGATTTTGGAATCTGAGGCAAAATCTTCTGAAATGCAGATTGATGCGGAAGCACGAGCACGACAAACAAAGATTGATGCCGATGCACGTGCTGATCGTACTAGAATCGATGCTGCGGCAGAGGCAGATCGGATTGCAAAAATCACTGAAGCTGAAACGGCTCGTATCAAGGAAATCAATAAAGCTATCGCAGAAAGCAATCTAACCGATGAAATGATCGCGTATCTAGGTATTGAAGCCTTTAAACATGTGGTCGAAAACAACGGCAATACTGTGATTATGCCAAGTAATTTGACAGAACTCGGCAACGTTCCGGCAATTAAAGAAATTTGGCAGCAAACAAAATAAACGGATCAGCGTGATGGGAAAAAGAACTTAGGAGTTGAATCACCATCGCAGGAAAAAAACAGGCCCCAAAAATTATTTCAGCAATCGTCGTAGTATTGGCCGGAATATATGGTATTTATTCGCAAGTAATACCGGATAATGAGCCAAACAACGCTACAAAAGAAGTTAATATACAAAAAATTTCAGAAGTTCCAGACTATGATGGCAAGCATCAAACAATCCAGTTGAATCAGAATCAGCCTAATTTTTCTACAGGTGATCTTTCATTAGATAATGGAACATGGACGCGTTTTTCCGACTTGGACAAGTTAAATCGTGTTGGCGCCGCGAATGCAATGTTAGGAAAAGATTTGATGCCGCATCAGGAGCGGGAACGTCTATATGTAAAACCAACAGGCTGGCATCAAAAATTTTATAATGATGAACCGCTGTATAATCGAGCCCATTTGATCGCTTATCAATTCTCCGGTGAAAACAATAATTTAAAGAATTTAATGACAGGTACTGCTTCAATGAATGATCCGGGAATGAATGACCATGAGATTGAAATCGGAAATTATATCCGAAAAACGAATCACCACGTGCGTTATCGCGTAACTCCTTATTTCAAAGGAGATGAATTAATAGCTCGCGGGGTGCAAATGGAAGCACAAAGTATTGAAGACGACCAAATTTCTTTTAATCTTTTTGTATACAATGTCCAAGATGGTATTAAGATTGATTATCAGAATGGTTATTCACAAAAAGAATAGCAAAGAAGTCATCCAAATTTTTATTGGATGGCTTTTTTGTAAAAAAGAGCACTGTTGAACAAGCGAATTGTCTACCAATCACGTATTATAAGATATATCAATTAGTAAAGGAAAGCTGGTGTAACGATGCAATGGAGCGAATTATTTCAAGCTGAGAAGGAACCGACAGAAAAACAAATCACGGAGTTCATTGCGAATCCTTTGTGGCACGAACTCTCAGATCATTTACAATCAACTTATAAGATAAAACCTAAATGTGCTTATAGCGGATGTTCTATGGGAGACGGCTATTGGAAGGGCTGGAACATAAAATTCAAAAAAAGTGGAAAAGCATTATGTACGATTTATCCGAAAGAAGGATACTTTGTTGCAATGGTCTCTTTTAATGCAAAGGAAATGGACGATGCAGACGCATTAATCCAGCTGTGCGATGAATATACTAAGAACCAATATCATCAGGCGAAATCGAGTAAACTTGGAAAATCAATTTCTTTTGAAGTAACCAACGAGAAAATTTTACATGATATCAAAGAACTCGCTGCTCTCAGAGCATATTCCATCAAAAAGAATACGACACAAACCGCCTAAGAAATTTTAGGCGGTTTTTTGTAGTTGCTAATTAGTCTTCAATCACCGAAAATGGAGGAAACATGATAACTTCTATCTTTAAAAGAAATCAAAAATATATAATCAGAATGATTTAAGGAGAGTGAAAATGGCAGAATATTTAAAAGAACGTTACGCAGCTACGGCAGCAAGTTTAAGTAAGAAATTAGTACGGAGAAATTTTCAACCGATTATTTGTCAGAATTTAGAGGAAGCTAAAGAAAGAGCCTTAGAAAAAATTGATCAAAATCAATCTGTTGGTTTCGGCGGCTCGATCACTATAGAGCAATCTGGGATTATCGAAGAATTGTATCAACGCGGTCAAAAAATGATCGATCGAGAGAAAACGACTTCGCCAGAGGAGCGGCATCAAGTCATGAAACAAGCTTTAACAGCTGACTGCTTCTTGACGAGCATTAACGGCATCACCGAAGATGGGGTATTAGTCAATATAGATAGCGTAGGAAACCGTGTAGCAGCGTTAACGTATGGACCTGATAAGTAATTGCTTTTGTCAGTATGAGAAAAGTTTATGGAGATTTGAATACAACAGTGGAAATGGTACGAAGAAATACAGCACCATTAAATGCACATCGTCTAGGTCTTGAAAAGACACCATGCATCAAGAAAGGAACGTGTGGAGACTGTTTACAGGCGGAATGTATCTGCAATACGATTGCAATCACCAGACGCTCAATGGCAAAAGACCGCATTGTGATTTTTTTGATTATTGAAGAAGTTGGCTTGTGAGAGTTCCGTGAACAGATAATAAAAAAACCGAGGAATTCCTCGGTTTTTTTAATAGCTTAGCTTAATGAGCTGCTGTTTTCCATTACTTCATCAATCAAGCCGTAAGCTTTTGCTTCTTCGGCAGTCATGAAGTTATCGCGATCGGTATCACGTTCGATTACTTCGATTGGTTGACCAGTACGCTCAGACAAGATGTTGTTTAAACGTTCGCGAGTTTTTAAGATATGACGCGCAGCAATTTCGATTTCAGTAGCTTGACCTTGTGCACCGCCAAGGGGTTGGTGAATCATAATCTCAGCATTTGGTAATGCAAATCGTTTGCCTTTAGCACCAGCTGTTAATAGGAAACTACCCATTGAAGCGGCCATACCAAGTACGATAGTTTGCACATCAGCTTTAACAAAGTTCATTGTATCAAAAATTGCTAAGCCGGCAGAAACGCTACCGCCTGGTGAGTTAATGTAAAGGTAAATATCTTTTTCAGAATCTTGGGCATCCAAGAAAAGTAATTGGGCGATGATGGTGTTTGCCATATCGTCGTTTACTTGGCCGCTCAACATAATGATGCGGTCTTTTAATAAACGAGAATAAATGTCGTAAGCACGTTCGCCACGAGATGATTGTTCAATGACTGTAGGAACTAAATTCATAGTGAATCCTCCTTAAAATATTGTTCGTAAATCATTTTAGCACAAACAGGGTTAGATTGCTAAAACTTAAGGAAAGTATACAACGTTGGTCAGTTTTGGTCAAATATAAGGCTTCGTTTTTTTAAACGGGTCAAACTATCCTAGAAACATGAAAATATGGTACTATTAATAACGATGATAACAAGATGTCAGATTGCCACATTTTATATTACTTCAGTGGGATGACGAGCGTGTTGAGAATCAATTTTTTTGTGTAGGCAACAATTCCATAAGTATAAAAATAGGAGGGAAAAACGTGGAAATCGCATTTATTGGACTAATCGGCGTATTGATTGGGGCAGGATTAACAGGTCTTGCAGTTTATTTTGTTTTTAAGTATATCGACTTGCGCCATCAACGTGAAAGAGAATTGGAGCATCAAGTTAAAGAAATTGAAACAATTAATCTCTTAAACAAAAAAATTAATGAGATTTTATCCAAACGAAATGTTCTAATGCAGGATTATGTGACATTTAATTCGTTTGATGACTGTTACATTACGATCGACGATTTTATTTATTTGAATTCCTTTGCGGCTCAAAATAATTTTTATTTGCCAAATTATTTGATTGAAGAATTCTTTAAAAACATTTCCCATCGTAAAGTTATTTTATCTCCCGAAGAAACAGTTAAGATCGGTGGATATACTTACAAGGGCGGACGAATTGTTATGGAGACTTTTTCTGAGCAGCTCTTAGAAATCTTGGACGAGAAAAGGCAGCAACTATCTCGTTCGACAAAGCAGCCTTTACGCTATTTCAATGTACAGTAACAGTTTAGAAGAAATTTTGAAAAGCATTTTGACTAGTAAATTTATGTGATTACAAACGAGGTGGTATTAGATGACAGTTATTATTGCTCATCGTGGGAGTGCTGGGACTCATCCAGAAAATACATTGCCTGCCTTCATGGAGGCGGTACGGACAGGTGCAGATGGAATCGAGCTGGATGTCCACCTGACAGCTGATCAGCAGTTAGTTGTCATCCATGATGAGAGCGTTGATCGTACAACAGACGGCAAAGGTTTAATTCGAGAATTAACATTGGAAGAAATAAAAGAGCTAGATGCTGGCAGTTGGTTTGACGAGAAATATCAAGCAACCAAAATATCGACATTGCAAGAAGTTTTAAATTTATTGCTGCAGATGCGTTTCCGCGGCTTTTTATGTATTGAGATCAAAACCAATAAATTTCATTATCCCGGAATTGAGGAAAAAATCTCAGAAGTTATGACGAGCAAGGAATGGCCTTTCACATATTGGTATACAAGTTTCAATATTGATTCTTTGAGAATCATGCATGAATATGAACCAGACAGACAGTATGATTTAATCCAGAAAAACGATTTGGAAAAATATAAGGCTGTTTTAGATATTGATTTTATTGAAGGACTGCACCCGAGTTTTGATTGGGTAAAACAAAATCCTGAAATCGTTAAGAGTTTTAAAAAGTCAATTCGACCATGGACACCCAATCTTTATGAAACCATGATGACTTGCTATGAAAATAATTTGGCTGGTATAATTACCGATTTTCCGGAAAAAGCGATACGCACGAGAAGCAGGTTCAAGCAATGAAGGTAATTGCAATCGTGGGACCGACTGCTGTTGGCAAGACCAGTTTGAGTATTGACTTGGCAAAGAAATTCAATGGAGAGATCATCAGCGGTGATTCCATGCAAGTGTATCGCGGGTTGGATATTGGAACTGCCAAAGTCACGACGGAAGAGATGGATGGAATTGTGCATCATTTGATCGATGTGCGGAATATTGATGAAAGTTATTCTGCTGCTGATTTTCAAAAAGCAGCTAGACAGGCGATTCAGGAGATCAACAATCGGGGCAAGCTGCCGATTATTGTCGGAGGTACAGGTTTGTACATCCAATCGTTATTATGGGATTATAAGCTAGGCAGTGAAGGTGATCCCGAGGATGACTCATTACGAAGGAAATATGAAGCTTTCGCTGAGACCAATGGCAATCAAGCTTTGTGGGAAAAACTACAGGCAGTTGATCCATTAGCCGCAGAGAAAATCCATTATAATAATCGAAAAAAAATGATCCGAGCATTAGAAGTTTTTGAATTGACCGGTCATTCAATCCTCGAACCCAAGGAACAGCCTAGAGAACTTTACGATAGTTTTTTGATCGGCTTAAATACGGATCGTGCTGTTTTATATCAACGAATCAATCAGCGTGTTGATCTAATGGTTGAACAAGGACTCTTAACTGAAGCAGAGAAACTTGCGGAAACGCCTGAGGTTCAGGCGGCCCAAGGAATCGGCTATAAAGAGTTGTTTCCTTATTTTTCTGGCAATTCTTCTTTGGAAGCAGCGCTTGAAGAAGTCAAATTGCACTCACGGCGTTATGCGAAGCGTCAATTGACTTGGTTTCGCAATCGAATGTCCGTTCGTTGGTATGATCTAGTTCAACACCCTAGTACAATTAATGAGATTGAAGAAACTATCGAAAAGTGGCTAGCAGATGTGAAACCAACGCTTCAAACAGATGAAGAAGAGGCAAGCAAATAGGGACTGTTGTGTTATAACTATTAAATCAACAAAGATTCATTATGAATAAAAGACTATATTAATAAATATTAGGAGGAAACGGATTGTCAGAAAGAGTCATTTTAGTCGGCGTCGAGACAGACGAGAGTAAATATAATTATTTAGAATCGATGCATGAGTTGGCGGGACTGACCAAGACGGCTCATGGCGAGATTGTTTTTTCATTAACACAAAAGCGTCCTAAAGTTGATCGTCAAACGATCATCGGTAAAGGGAAAATAGAGGAACTTAGACAGCTTGTTGAGGCACATGAAGCCGATCTTGTTATCTTCAACCATGCATTGTCACCGAGACAAAGCCAGACGGTCGAAACACAGGTGGGGGTTCCGGTGATTGACCGAATTCAATTAATTTTAGATATCTTTGCTCAACGTGCTCGTTCAAAAGAAGGAAAACTGCAAGTTGAACTTGCGCAATTAGATTATTTGTTACCTCGTTTAGTAGGGCAAGGACAGAGCTTGTCGCGTCTTGGTGGAGGAATTGGAACTCGCGGCCCCGGAGAAACAAAGCTTGAAACAGATCGCCGCCACATTCGCCGCCGCATCTCTGCCATCAAAAAAGAACTAAAAGAAGTGGAAGCCCATCGTGAGCGGAGTCGTCAAAAACGTCAACAATCAAGTATTTTCCAGATGGGACTGATTGGCTACACAAATGCGGGTAAATCAACAATTCTGAATCTATTAACGAATGCTGATACGTTTTCTGAAGATCAATTGTTTGCCACCTTGGACCCTTTGACGAAACGTTGGCATTTGCCGCAAGGGATGGAAACGACAATTACGGATACGGTTGGATTTATCCAAGATTTACCGACGCAATTAGTTGATGCATTTCAATCCACCCTGGAAGAAAGCAAAGGGATGGATCTGTTGCTGCATATCGTAGATGCTAGTGCCGAAGATCGCCAGCAACAGGAAAAGACTGTTATCGATTTATTGAAAGAGCTTGAGATGGACGATATTCCAATGCTTACAATCTATAATAAGGCAGATCGGATTGATGAATTTTCCTTCACACCAACATTGTTCCCAAGTGTTTTGATTTCTGCGAAAACAACTAAGGGCAAAGAATTACTGGCTGATGCCATCAAGCAAGAAATCATGAATTTACTGGAACCTTATTTATTGACCCTAAATTCAGATGAAGGGCAAGCATTAAGCGAGATGAAACGCGAGACACTTGTCTTAAGCGAGACTTTTGATGAAGAAAAGGAACAGTATATCGTGCGAGGGTTTGCCAAGAAAAAATCTCTTTGGATTAGGAGAATGGAAGATGAATTGGACGACTGAGCTAGCACCAGAGCTGGTTGGGAAAATTGATAAAGTTGATCAAAAAATTGCTGAACGGCTGCAAGAAATTCGAGAAGTTGCTTTATCGAATCAAGCAAAAGTATTAGCGGCTTTTCGCGAGAACCATGTTTCGGAAAGCCACTTTTTGCCGTCTACAGGTTATGGTAATGACGATCAAGGAAGAGATGTTTTAGAAGCTGTATACGCGCAAACTTTTGGTGCGGAAGCCGCCTTAGTTCGCCCGCAAATCGTTTCAGGAACGCATGCGATTGCTACATCTTTATTTGGGGTATTGCGACCGGGGGATGAGTTGCTTTATATCACAGGTACGCCGTATGATACTTTACTAGAAGTGATTGGCGTACAAGGTAATGGAATTGGTTCCTTCAAAGAGTATAATATTGGCTATGACGAAGTAGGACTTTTAGAAGATGGAAACGTTGACTTCGATGGAGTTAAAGAAAAGATCAATGCTAAAACCAAGGTAGTTGCCATTCAACGCTCAAGGGGCTATGCTTCCAGACCATCGTTTACGATCGAAAAAATCAAAGAGATGTGCGATTTTGTAAAAACTATTGCACCAAATATTGTGATTTTTGTCGATAATTGCTATGGGGAATTTGCGGAGCTGTTGGAGCCGACACAGGTTGGCGCTGATTTGATGGCTGGTTCATTGATCAAGAATCCGGGTGGCGGTATCGCGAAAACCGGTGGTTACATTGTTGGAAGAAAAGAACTGATCGAACGATGTGCTTATCGTTTAACTACACCTGGAGTCGGTGCAGAAGGCGGGGCCATGTTGGACAGCGTTTTTGATATGCTGCAGGGTTTTTTCTTAGCTCCTCATGTAGTGAGTCAGGCGATTCAGGGAGCAATTTTTTCTGCAGCGTTATTGGCAGAATACAATTTAGAATCTACACCGAAGTGGGATCAGCCGCGAACTGATTTGATTCAGTTGATTGATTTTCGCGATCGAGAGAAGATGATCCAGTTTTGTCAGGCAATTCAAAAATATTCACCGATTGATGCTTATGTTGCGCCAATTCCTTCGTATATGGCTGGTTATGAGGATGATATTATTATGGCTGCAGGGACCTTTGTACAAGGAGCAAGCATTGAGTTGAGTGCTGATGGACCGTTGAGAGAACCATACTCATTGTATCTTCAAGGTGGTTTGACCTTTGAGCATGTCAAAGTTGCAGTGACTAATGCTGTGAATGAAGTGTACTATCAATAAAAACAATAAAAAATTCGAAGTCTAAGCGGCTTCGAATTTTTTTACGCTTTTTTAATCTCTATTTCATCCTCATGGAGGAGTAAATCGTGATCATGACTTAAACGTACCAGATAGGTATGGTTAACCTCGTTATGCTTTATAATTACACCAACTAAACCTGCCATTGGATGTTTATTATTTATCTGAACGAATTCACCAAGTTCAAATTTAGACAATTTTACACCTTCTCATTCTTTTTCACCAGTATAACAAATTTTTTTGAACTTAAAACGTTGTTCCAGTGCAGTTTTTTCTAAAAAAACGAACATTCATAAAATCTATGTAAGGAAATCTGACATTAACTCTTGACGAGTGGTCTATGGGGTGGTATCCTTTTTCCAACATCAAAAAACAAGGAGGAGATGTTATGCGGGAAAAAGAATTGCGTCGTTCGCTTGCTGTTTTTCCAATTGGTACAGTTATGAAGTTGACAGATTTGACTGCACGACAAATTCGGTACTATGAGGAACAAGAATTGATCCATCCAGAACGAAGTGAAGGTAACCGTAGGATGTACTCTCTAAATG
>NZ_NGLG01000001.1:610816-616408 GCF_002140655.1 Enterococcus sp. 3H8_DIV0648
TAATTACACCAACTAAACCTGCCATTGGATGTTTATTATTTATCTGAACGAATTCACCAAGTTCAAATTTAGACAATTTTACACCTTCTCATTCTTTTTCACCAGTATAACAAATTTTTTTGAACTTAAAACGTTGTTCCAGTGCAGTTTTTTCTAAAAAAACGAACATTCATAAAATCTATGTAAGGAAATCTGACATTAACTCTTGACGAGTGGTCTATGGGGTGGTATCCTTTTTCCAACATCAAAAAACAAGGAGGAGATGTTATGCGGGAAAAAGAATTGCGTCGTTCGCTTGCTGTTTTTCCAATTGGTACAGTTATGAAGTTGACAGATTTGACTGCACGACAAATTCGGTACTATGAGGAACAAGAATTGATCCATCCAGAACGAAGTGAAGGTAACCGTAGGATGTACTCTCTAAATGACATTGATGTGCTGCTAGAAATCAAAGATTATCTATCTGATGGACTGAATATGGCAGGAATCAAACGTGTCTATCAAATGCGTCAAGAAGAGGTCAAAGCTGCCAAAGAGAAGCCGCCTTTGACTGACAAGGATGTGCGTCGGATTTTCTATGATGAGATGTTGACGCAAGGTGGTTTCCAACAACAAAATCCATATCAATCGCAAGGCCCTAAGCTGTAGTGGTTGTGGAATATAAAAAAATGAAGTGCGAGGAAGGGATTAGATATTATGCCGAAAAGAGATCTAAGTAAAGAGGATATTAAACGAATTGTCGAAGAAGAGAACGTCCGCTTTTTACGTCTGATGTTTACAGACATTATGGGAACAATCAAAAATGTTGAAGTACCAGTTAGCCAAATGGCAAAAGTCTTAGACAATAAAATGATGTTCGACGGTTCATCTATTGAAGGATTTGTCCGGATCGAAGAAAGTGATATGTACCTGTATCCAGATTTGACAACTTGGATGATTTTTCCATGGGAAAGTGATCATGGCAAAGTTGGGCGTTTGATCTGTGATATTTATGGACCAGATGGCACACCATTCGCAGGAGATCCTCGCGGGAATTTGAAGCGCGTGTTAAAGGGAATGGATGAATTTGGTTTCACATCATTCAACTTAGGACCTGAACCGGAATTTTTCCTATTCAAAATGGATGAAAATGGCGATCCAACATTGGACTTGAATGACAAAGGCGGATACTTTGATTTCGCCCCAACCGATTTAGGCGAAAATTGTCGTCGTGATATCGTATTGGAACTTGAAAGCTTAGGCTTTGAAGTAGAAGCTTCACACCATGAGGTTGCTCCAGGTCAACATGAAATCGACTTTAAATATGCAGACGCGATCGAAGCCTGCGATAATATCCAAACCTTCAAACTGGTTGTTAAAACAATTGCTCGCAAGCATGGTCTTCACGCAACATTTATGCCAAAACCGTTATACGGCATCAACGGTTCTGGTATGCACTGCAACATGTCTTTATTTAATGACGAAGGCAATGTCTTCTACGATGAAGATGGTCCGATGAAATTAAGTAAGACTGCTTATCAATTTTTAGCAGGTCTTTTAAAACACGCGCGTGCATACACGGCAGTATGTAACCCGATTGTTAACTCTTATAAACGTCTAGTTCCCGGTTTTGAAGCTCCAGTTTATGTAGCATGGAGCGGACGCAACCGTTCACCATTGATTCGTATCCCAGAATCTCGTGGTTTGTCTACGCGTCTGGAATTACGTTCAGTCGATCCAGCGGCTAACCCATATTTGACAATGGCTGTTTTATTAGAAGCTGGTTTAGATGGAATTCGTAACGAATTGACACCGCCAGCAGCGGTTGATCGCAATATCTACGTGATGACTGAAGAAGAACGTAAAGAAGCAGAAATCTATGACTTGCCATCTACAATTCATAATGCAATCAAAGCATTGCGTGAAGATCAAACCATGGTGGATGCACTAGGCAACCATATTTATACGAACTTCAATGAAGCGAAACGTATGGAATGGGCAGCGTTCCGTCAAACAGTATCAGAGTGGGAACGCGATCAATACTTAGAGCTTTACTAAACCTAACTCGCAAAACTCTTGAGGATTTCCTCAAGAGTTTTTTTGTGAGCATAAATCCTAGCGTTCTTACTTCGTAAACTAACTACAAAAAATTGAACTAATAGAATTTCTCCAAGTGTTGATTGACTCTGTCTAAGTTGAATAAAGGAAAAGAAATTCGGGTCCCAATATAGAAGTGGCAATTTTTAGCAAAACTTTTTTTGCTATAATAGATTCAACAATTTGTGAGGTGAGAGGGATGGAAGATAGGTATCAAACGTTTGCGTATGACTATGATGAATTCGGCAGTATTGAAGACTATTTGGGTGCTGAAAGATTATTTTTCCAGCAGTTGTTCTCAGAGCGGGATGCTAAGACCGTGTTGGACTGTGCTTGTGGAACAGGGCAGCATCTTTATATGTTTTCAGAAATGAATTTAGAAGTGGTCGGTTCGGATTATTCGAAGGCGATGCTGGAAGTGGCAGAGAAGAACTTGACCGAAAGAGGCATAACAGTACCGTTGCATCAATGTGATTTTAGGTATTTAGAAGAAGTACACAAAGAAAAATTTGATGCGATCGCCTGTTTAACAACCGCTTTGCCTCATTTGCATAACGAACAGGACTTAGTTACGGCGCTTAAGTCAATGAAAGCTAGACTCAATAGTGAGGGTGTTCTTGTTCTCACGCAAGGAACGACTCATCATAATTTGGCGCTGCCAGCGATTGAGGTAGTAGTAAATCGCTTGGATTTTTCAAGGGTATTTGTCAAGGAGCAAGATGAGGAGTTTCAAACGATCCACGTTTTAGATATGTATCATTCGACTGAACGAATGGAAAATAATCAGTATGATATCGTTTATAAAATTATTTTGGACGAGGACTATCAACGGCTATTAACGGAAGCCGGGTTTAAAAATATTGAGATTTATGGAGATTACGACAAAAATGCTTATGATAAAGAAAGCAAGCGACTAATCGTTGTTGCTCAATAAAAGCAGGTTAATTCGTTTTCTTTAATTTTTGTACAAATCACAGATCACATCAAGAATAGAGGGATGAAAATGATAGTGAAGGGAAACTGCATTGACTTGAGACCAGCAACTTTGGCAGATCGTCAGAGAGTCTATGATTGGTGTTTTCAATCAGAAACGACCAAGTCACACAGCGGCCCACCGGATTATCCTGAAATAGCTATTGCAACCTATCAGGAGTTTTGTGATGATTATTATGAAGAGTATTATTTTACAGGAGCTTATCCAGAAAAAGGACAAGGCTTCCTGATTATGAACAACCAAGAAGCCGTTGGTTTTATCAGCTATTCAACCTATCATCTGAAACCTTCCTCAGCTGAATTGGATATTTGGATGAAGGACGAAACTAATTGTGGAAAGGGTTTTGGTAATGACGCGCTCCGTACCTTGAGTGATTATTTGCAGGAAGAGTTAAAAATCAATCTTTTATTGATTGCTCCAGCCAATAAAAATATACGAGCAATCAAATCTTACGAAAAAGCTGGCTTCCAAAGGACAGACAAAGCGATGAAAACTTTTTTGACAGAAGAATATCAATTACAATATGGCTGCG
Source organism: Enterococcus sp. 3H8_DIV0648 (assembly GCF_002140655.1). Taxonomy (NCBI): domain Bacteria; kingdom Bacillati; phylum Bacillota; class Bacilli; order Lactobacillales; family Enterococcaceae; genus Enterococcus; species Enterococcus sp. 3H8_DIV0648. The sequence goes on from NZ_NGLG01000001.1 coordinate 614,419, forward strand.
GAGATTATGGCGTAGATGGAACGGCGATATTGGTGAAACATTTAGATAACTAGAAAAAGACATCAGTTTTGATGTCTTTTTAGCTGTGTTTAGTTCAAAATCGCTAGACCAAATGAAAGATATGTGGCATAAATAATCCAAATTAAATAGGGAATAAAACAGATTGCTGCCCCGTTGGAAATACCACGAAATTCACGAATACTAAAAATAATAGTAATTAATAGGAACAAACTAATAAACGAAGCGATCCAAAAATGCGAACCACCAAAGAAAATAATGCTCCAAATGAAGTTTAAAACCAGTTGGATTCCGAAAAAAAAATAAGAACGAGTTTTATTCTTCGCAGTTTTGCTATCGATTACTAAAAATAAAGCTAATCCGATCAAGGCATAAAGGATGATCCAGATAGTTCCTACGATGTTGCCTGGGGGAGCCAGAAATGGTTTGTTTAGCTGAGCATAAACCGCTGGAATATTGCCAGCAAAAAAGCCAGATATCGACCCAATTAATTCTACACCGATAATACAGGCAAGCAGCTTTAAAAATTTATTTAACAAGATAGAACCTCCTTTGTTTTTTATAGTGGGCTAGATTACACTTTACAACGCCATCTACTCATTCAGTATAACGAGCATTATCCATAAAATAAAAAAAGATGCTTACAAAAAAAGCCATATGTAAGCGGAAATCATGTTATAATAATTTGGAAGATTTTCTAAAGCCAAGAGATTGGCAACTTGCAAAATTTGTAAGTTTTGTCTTCTTTTAGTAGAATATAATTGTTGATAATTCCAAGGAGAGGTGTGAGAAAATGGGATACACAGATGAAACAGTCCGTTTTGATTTTGATGATAATCGCAAGAAAGAAGTCAGCGAGACATTAACGATCGTTTACAATGCTTTAGCCGAAAAAGGCTACAACCCGATCAACCAAATCGTCGGCTATTTATTATCAGGAGATCCTGCGTATATTCCTCGTTATCAAGATGCACGAAACTTGATTCGTCGTCACGAACGCGATGAAGTTATGGAAGTTTTGGTAAAATACTATCTGAAAGATCATGGTATTGATATTCGATGAGAATAATGGGACTAGATGTCGGCTCTAAAACTGTCGGGATCGCGGTAAGTGATCCATTTGGTTGGACGGCTCAAGGAGTCGAGATCATCCGAATCGACGAAGAACAAGGGAAGTTCGGTTTTGAACGCTTAGGTGAGCTTGTTAAAGAATACCAAGTCACCAAGTTTGTTGTTGGACTTCCTAAAAATATGAATAATTCGATCGGTCCGCGGGCCGAAGCTTCGATGGCCTATGCCGAAAAAATCAAAGAGCTCTTTGATTTGCCGGTCGATTTTCAAGATGAACGACTAACTACAGTGCAAGCTGAACGAATGTTGGTCGAACAGGCGGACGTTTCGCGTTCGAAAAGAAAAAAAGTTATCGATAAACTTGCGGCGGTTATGATTTTGCAGAATTATCTCGATCGTACCGGCAACAAAATTTAGAAAAGAGGAATAAGAATGGCACACGAACACACACATGATCACGAGCATGATCATGACCACGAACATGAAGTGATCACTCTAGTAGACGATGAAGGAAATGAAACGCTATACGAGATTCTTTTGACTATCGATGGTCAAGAAGAATTCAATCGTAATTACGTGTTGCTTTACCCAGCAGGCGCACCTGAAGATGAGGATGTTGAATTGCAAGCTTACGCATACGTTGAAAACGAAGACGGCAGCGAAGGCGAATTACAACAAATCGAAACAGATGCTGAATGGGATATGATCGAAGAGGTCTTTAATACCTTCATGACCGAAGAAGAAGAATAGCAAAAAGCAAGAGGAATCCTACATTCTAGGACTCCTCTTTTTTTTTATAAGTAATTCATTGTTCTGATACTAAATAAGTAAAAGCGGTCAATAAAAATAAGTATTTTTATGTCAATCAATTAAAAATCCGACTCAAACAAATCATTTGTCA
>NZ_NGLG01000001.1:616508-617833 GCF_002140655.1 Enterococcus sp. 3H8_DIV0648
ATGTCAATCAATTAAAAATCCGACTCAAACAAATCATTTGTCACCTGCTAGAGGTAAGCGTAACATAATTTGTGTAAACGTTATCACTTTGAAGGTAGGGATTCAGATGGAAAAGATTTATCAAGCGAGCACAGCAGAAGGTGCAATTGATTTTATTAATATGTACGATTTAGAAGAAGCTGCAAAGGAAGTTATACCGAAAGGCGGTTACGGATACATCAGCAGTGGTGCTGGAGATATTTTTACGTATCAGGAAAATGAAAGGGCTTTTAACCATAAATTGATTATTCCTCACGTATTGCGAGATGTTGAGCTGCCAGTTACAAAGACAGATTTTGAGGGAGAAGAATTGACCGCTCCTATCATTATGGCCCCCGTTGCTGCTCACGGCTTAGCAAATGTTGCGGCAGAACGAGCTTCGGCAAAAGGTGTTGCACGTTTTGGTACAATTTATACGGCTAGTTCATATGCCTCTTGTACATTAGAGGAGATTCGCGAGGCAGGTGGAGCAGAGGCACCTCAATGGTTTCAGTTTTATATGAGTAAAGATGATGGAATCAATCGCGATATTTTGGCTATGGCAAAACGCAATGGTGCTAAAGCAATCGTATTGACCGCTGATGCGACAGTGGGCGGCAATCGAGAAACCGATCGAAGAAATGGTTTTACTTTTCCTTTAGCGATGCCGATCGTTCAAGCGTATCAATCAGGCATTGGACAGACGATGGATGCCGTCTATGGTTCATCAAAGCAAAAACTCAGTTCAAAAGATGTGGAATTTATTGCGAGTTATTCTGATTTACCAGTCTATGTAAAAGGTGTCCAATCAGAAGAAGATGTTGAACGATCACTTGGTTCAGGTGCTTCAGGTATTTGGGTCTCTAATCATGGGGGACGTCAATTAGACGGTGGGCCAGCTGCCTTTGATTCTTTGCAATATGTAGCTGAGGCCGTTGCAGGAAGAGCACCGATTGTTTTTGATAGTGGTGTTCGTCGTGGACAGCACATTTTCAAGGCACTGGCTTCTGGTGCGGATTTGGTCGCAATCGGCCGACCCGCTATTTATGGTTTGGCTCTGGGAGGTTCAACAGGCGTTCAACAAGTTTTTGATTTCTTTAAAAAGGAATTAGAGATGGTGATGCAACTAGCTGGAACACAAACGGTCAATGATATTAAAAAGATTGCGTTAAGAGAAAATAGGTATTTATAGAGGTTGAATTCTTACTTGATGGAGATTCAATAGTAATTCGTTTTAAGTCTCGAACAATGGCGATAGATAATTTATAAAAGCAGGAAAGGGTGCTGACTGAGCGGGCATTCTTTCC
>NZ_NGLG01000001.1:617978-626731 GCF_002140655.1 Enterococcus sp. 3H8_DIV0648
ATTCAAATTAAAACTGTATTATTAGCTGTTTTTCATAAGCAAGTTTCTATAGGTTTATGTTTTTTATATGCTATAAATAAATCATCATTTAGAATTTACTAAAATCAAAAGGGAGATGATATTGTTGAAAAAATGGTTGGTAGGGTTAAGCTTGGTTATAGCAGGGGTGGTTCTGACTGCATGCGGCAGTGAACAATCTAGTGAAGATGATAGTTGGAAGAAAGTTGAGGAAAAGAAAGAGTTAGTAGTAGCAACTTCAGGAACACTTTTTCCTTCTTCTTATTACAATGATGAAAATAAACTGATTGGTTATGATGTGGATGTCGCAAAAGCTGTAGCCAAAAAATTAGATCTAAAAATAAAGTTCAAAGAGTACAACGTTGATGGTCAAGTGACAGCTGTTAAGCGCGGCGAAGCAGATTTTGCGGCAAACGATTTTGGTTTATCAGGAGAACGGGCAAAGAAATTTTCGTTGTCTTCACCAATCAAGTATTCCTTTGATAGTATGATTGTAAGAAAAAGCGATGATTCTGGTATTCATTCTTTAAAAGATTTAAAAGATAAAAAGGCAGCCGGTGAACCGAATACCAGCTATATGAAGATCGCTGAAAAATATGGGGCAAAAGCAGTGACATACGACAATGCTACAAATGATCAATATTTGACTGATGTAGCAAACGGTCGAACAGACGTAATTTTAAATGACTATTATTTACAAAAGATGTCGGTTGCGGCTTTACCAGATATTCCTGTCAAAATTTTAGAAGATGTCTATTTCAATGCGAATTCAACCGGTTTTCTGTTCGATAAAGAAAATCAAACCTTAAAAACTAAAATAGATGATGCCTTGGCCGACCTAAAAAAAGATGGGACGCTAAAGAAAATCGCTGAACAATATTTTGGTACAGATGTTTCCGTGAAACCAAAACAAGAAGTGAGCGAGAAGGTTTCGGCAGATTAATGTATATTCCAACGATCGATCTATCTTTAATGGTGAAGTCAATTCCATTTCTCTTGAGCGGATTAGGCTATACATTAGGGATTAGCCTCACAGCTTTTCTATTTGGTAATTTGCTGGGTATTCTAATGACCGTTCTTGGATTTTTCTCGTGGAGGCCAATAAGACTTTTTGTTAAGTTCTATTTATCTTTTTTACGAGGAACACCGGCACTAGTTTTATTGTTTTTACTATATTTCGGTTTGCCCTACCAATTGAATGCAGTAGTGGCAGCAGTCATTTGTTTCAGCTTGACCAGCAGTGCATTTATTGGCGAAATTTACCGCGGGTCAATCGCGGGGGTTAATGCGGGACAATGGGACGCCGCGTATGCGTTGGGGAATCGTTTCTTTCCAACAATGTGGTACATTATTCTGCCACAGGCGGCACGAATCTCGATCCCAGCATTGAGCAATGTGGCGATGGACCTTGTCAAAGGAACATCGCTGGCGGCAATGATCACGGTCCCGGATATTTTCCAAAAAGCTAAAATCATTGGCGGCCGAACCTTTGATTATCTTTCCATGTATATTTTAGTTGCATTGATTTATTGGCTGCTTTGTATCGGGATCGGACACATTCAGTCTCGTTTGGAAAGATTTTTCCAAAAAAAATATGTATAAAAAGAGAAGAACCCACACAAAATTGTGGGTTCTTCTCTTTTTTAGGCTTTCAACGCATCTAAGACCATTTGCGCGACAGCATCATAAGTATACTTTTGTTGATCGTACAGACCTTCCTTAATATTCAGTGCATGACGATGTAAAACATTAAAGACAGTAGTCATATGCAAGTTTACGGGTAAATTTTTTAAATAGCCAACGCTGATTGCTTCGTTTAGCAGATTAATTACGATTGTATTGTTTTCATAGAGACTGTCTTCAGAGATGTTCAACATTTTAATTTGTTCAATCAAAGTCAGGCCATCGGGATGCTGAATAGCATAATCAAACACGGAACTAATATAGTTATCGATCCTTATTTTGACTGGTATATTTGAATCGTTCAATGTTTCCAAGCGACCCATTGCTTTTATCTGTTCAAGCTCACGATTGTAGGCACTTAAGAGCAAGTCATTCTTATTTTTAAAGTACAGATAAACATTAGACTGTGCAATTCCTACGATTTTGGCTACTTTTACAGTAGACACAGCCGCGGCGCCTTCATGCAAAATAATTTGAACAGTAGCATCTAAAATTTTTGTGATTTTTGTATTATCCTTCTTCTTCATAGTCTGAGTATAAAACTAATTTTTTAGTTTATCAAGATTGACAAAGATAGAACTATCTTTTATAATTTCCTTTAAAGATAGTTCTATCTTTTAAAAACGAAAGAAGGTTTCTTATTATGAAAATCGCAATGTTAGGTTCCCTAGGAAATGTAAATAGCTTGATGATTCCCAAATTGATTGAGGAAGGTCATGATGTCACAGTTATTACCTCTAGTACAGAACGTGTTCCTCAAATAGAAGAGTTAGGTGCAACGGCTGAAGTTGGTACGATGGCTGATCCAGATTTTTTGACAAAAGTATTTACTGATAAAGATGTTGTTTACTTAATGATTTCTGGAACTGGTGCCGGACTCGACTTAAATCTAGAAATGAAAAAGCAAGGAGAAATTTTTAGAGAGGCAATCACGAATGCAGGTGTGCATAAAGTTGTTCAATTAAGCAGTGTTGGAGCAGAGGCAGGTCCGGAAGCAGGCTCATTACACGCTTATCAATATCTTGAAACAGAGCTTAAAAAAATGACTGATGTCGATATTGCATTTGTCCGTCCAGTTGGTTTTTACAATAATTTATACAGTAATCTAGCTACTATTAAAAACGAACATGCCATTTACTCAAATATTCCAGAAGATACTGTACAAAAATATGTTGCTCCCAGCGATATCGCCAATGTCGCTTTACCCCTAATCGAGGAAGTACCAAAAGGAGTAACCATTCACTATGCGGTCAGTGATACATTTTCAATGAAAGATTTTATTGGCAAACTTGCTGAAGCGGCGGGTATGCCAGACCTGCATTTTGTGGAGATCACTGATGAACAAATGAAACAAGGAATGATGGCTAATCAAGTTCCTGAAACCATTATCGATGCATTCTTAAAAACAAATCAATACCAAAAAAGTGGTAAAAATATTTACGCTGCCCTTAACGAAAGTAATACGACAGTCGGGACAGTAAAGCTTGCTGATTTTGTTAAGCAATACGCTCAGGCAATCATCAATACTCAAGACAGTCATCGCTCATCAACGATTGTCGATTAAAAACTAAAGAAGTAAGCAACTAAGCAAAGTCAAACGACTTTGCTTTTTTTCTGATCCATCATTGATAATTAGAATGATAAACAGGATAATAAAAAACATAATGACAAATGACGAGGATAAGAAAATGAAAAAGAAAATTATTTTGATTGAGGACGACGAAAATCTGCGCAGGGGAATTTCGTTTTATTTGGAGCAAGAGGACTACGAAGTTTTTGTAAATGGTGGGGTTAAAGGGGCTCTTGGATTGATTCAAGAGACATCTCCAGATTTGATTATTTTAGATGTGACACTTCCTGATGGAAATGGCTTTGAGTTGTGCCAAGAAATACGACAAGTTTCAACTGTACCGATTTTTTTCCTGACAGCGCATGACTTAGAGTCGGATATTTTGACTGGATTGTCAATAGGCGGAGATGATTATTTAACTAAGCCATTCTCTTTAGCAATTTTGAAGGCAAAAGTAGCGTTACTCTTTAAAAAGCAAGAGGATCGGACCAAAAAAATCGTATTGCAGCCTTTTGTTTTAAATTTGGACAGCCATCGTTTATTCAAAAATGATGTGGAAATCCCCTTGAGTACGACAGAGTTTCGTTTGATCAATTACTTGATGAAAAACGTAGGCATTGTATTAGAAAAGGAATTATTGCTTGAAGCATTGTGGGACGATCAAGGGAAATTTGTTGATGAAAATGTCCTGTCGGTAAATATTCGCAGGATTCGGCTGAAAATCGAGGCAGATCCTAAAAATCCACAGTACATTGAGACTATCCGAGGGATTGGATATCTTTGGAAAAGAGGTGAGTGATTTTTGTTAATATACAGCTTAACAGTTCTATTTTTCACAGCGGTTGTCTTACTCTTTTTCTTTCAGACTAGAAAACAACATGAAACAGAATTATCAACTATTGAAGAAGTTTTAGACTCAGTGATCAAAGGCGATTTCCCTGAAGGTGTCTCTTCTTACCAAGAAGGCCAAAAGAGTAAATTGATTTTTAAGGTATTGAGAATTGCGGAAACAAACCAACTATATCAAGAAGCCGCTGCTCGTGAAAAGAGTCGTGTTCAAGAATTGATGGTCGACGCAGCTCATCAGATGCGAACACCGATTACTAGCATGGTAATGTTTACTGAATTGATGCAAAATGAACATCTTTCTAAAAGCGAGTTGCAGGAATTTTTGACTCGCTTAACTTTTGATTCCCAACGATTAAGTTGGCTCGTAGAAGAATTTTTGTATATGTCAAAATTTGAAACCGAGTCGATGAAATTAACTACAGTGGTTCAACCGATTCGCATGACTATTGATCAAGCTATTCTCAAAAGTGATGAAAAAATGAATACACGAAATCGTTTCGAGGTGAAGGGTGTAGACTCGGAGTTAGCTCATGATATCAGATGGACAAGTGAAGCAATTGGGAATGTCTTAGAAAATGCACTGAAATATGCATATGAAGATTCAAAAATCGAAATCATTGTTGATCGATTGATTTCTTATACGAGAATTACAATCAAAAATCATGGAAAAACGATTCCAAGAGAAGAATTGCCAAATATTTTTTCTAAGTATTATCGCGGCTCGGAATATCGGAATACCATTGAAGGTTTTGGTATCGGACTTTATTTGACGAGATTGATCTGTGAAGCGCAAGGTGGGTATGTGCTGGCAGAATCACGAGCGGAGGAAACTACTATCTGTCTATTCTTACAGAACTGACAGAATTATTGTGTTTGACTGACATTTTCCTGTAAGTCTCTCCTGCTATATTGTAAATATAACGAAGGAGGTTGTTGGTATGAAAATAGTAAAAACGAATCATCTAACAAAAACTTATGGTGAAGGAGAAAATCAAGTTCATGCGGTAGATGAGGTCAATTTAACAATCGAGGATAAAGAATTTGTAACGATTGTTGGGACTTCCGGTTCAGGAAAGAGTACATTGTTGAACCTGTTAGGCGGTTTGGATCGACCAACTTCAGGCACAATCGAAGTTTCTGGAAAGCAGCTTGAAAATCTAACTGAAGAAGAATTGACGATTTTCAGACGTAGAAATGTTGGTTTTGTTTTCCAACAATACAATTTAGTTCCGATTTTGAGTGTTTATGAGAACATCGTTTTACCTATCCAGTTAGATGGAAATGTTGTAGACGAAACATTCGTCAAGGAAGTAATAAATACTTTAGGGTTAAAAGGAAGAGAAAACAGATTGCCTTCCATGCTATCGGGAGGTCAACAGCAACGAGTAGCGATTGCACGGGCGCTAGCAGCAAAACCAGCTATTATTTTAGCCGACGAGCCTACGGGAAACTTAGACAGTAAAAGCAGTCAGGATGTTCTAGGACTATTAAAACAATCAGCGAAAAAATTCAATCAGACAGTCATCATGATTACTCATAATGATCAAATCGCTCAACTTGCTGATCGGGTCATTCGAATTGAGGATGGAAAACTTTATGATGTGCGAGTTACTGGCGGTGATTGGTCATGAGAGAACAACGAAAAGCAATCCGTAATTTATGGATGAACAGTTTTAAAAACAATCGCAGACGAAACATTTTTGTTGTAATAGCACTTGCCTTAACAACTTTATTGATTTCTTCAGTTATTGGGCTAGGTATGAGTTTTATCGAAGCGAACAACAAACAGACAATTCAAAGAGTTGGAACAATTGCGGATGCGAATTTAAACGATTTAACAAATAAACAAGTCAACATTTTAAAAAAAGACTCTTCGATTGAAGTCGTCGGTGAACAACAAACAATTGGTGCAGTTGATAGTCAACGGTTGAAAAATAAAAAAGTTCAAATGGCTTTACATTGGTATAGCAAGGATGAATGGACAGGGTTAAGAAAAGAAGCAATCAATGACTTTACTGGGAAGTTTCCAGTAAAAGAAAATGAACTGATGGCTCCAATCGCAGCTCTAAAAGAACTAGGAATCTCACAACCTAAGATAGGTCAGAAAATTTTATTGCCTTGTTTCATCGATGGAAAAAGCTATCAAAAGGAATTTGTTTTATCAGGCTATTATAAAGAATTCGTGATTGCTCGAGTAGTAGACTTCAGCTATGTATTGGTTTCGGATCAATTTGCTAAAGAATACAGCAGTCTTGAGAATAATAAAATATATTCGATCAAGTACAAAGACAATAAAAATCTTTCGCAAAAAAATAAAACATTAGCGAAAAAATTAAAGCTGACTGAAACGCAGGAGATCAAACCAACGCTAAGAGAAAGTTCAGAAAGTTCGATGTCAACAATTATTGGAGTTGGAATGTTTTTGGCAATCATACTAATTTCAGGTGGATTGCTGATTTACAATGTTCTTTATATTTCGATCGCTAATGATATTCGTTTTTATGGATTATTAAAAGCACTTGGAACAACCAAAAGACAATTGAAGAAAATTATTTTTAATCAATCATTACTATTATCAGCTATTGGAATTCCTTTAGGACTGGTCGTTGGTTTCAGCATTTCTCAAGTTTTTATTCCATTTGTTATGAAAGCGACTAATTTTTCAGAAGCAGTGGTAGTCTCAACAAAGCCATTGATTTACGTAGGTGCTTGTTTGTTTTCTCTGCTGGTGATGCTGCTAAGTTCCATTAAGCCTGCAAATTATGCAGCGAAGGTTTCGCCGGTTTTAGCTATCAATTTCACTGAATCAAAAGTGAAAAAGCACAATGTCCGCTCGCGCAATGGGGGGAAATTATATTTGATGGCTTGGCGAAATATTTTTCGAGATAAAAAACGCGCTCTGATCGTAATTGTTTCTATGACTCTCGGAATTACTTCCTTTGTTGCAGTAAATTCGATCGTTAAAAGTATGGATTTTGAAAAATTCGTATTAAGTGAAATGGATTATGATATCATGATCAGTCCCAGCTATTCCAGTTCGGATAATACGCTTTCTGCTACTAAAAGATTAGAAAAGCAGCAAGTTAGTCAACAATTAAATCAACTAGCGGCAAATGATGCTATCTCCGATACACGTATTTATTATTCAGAACCAATTCAAGTAGCCTATGACAAACAGAAATTTTCCGATTATATCCGTTCTTATAATCAATATTTTAAATACGGTAAGATTGATCAGAAGAAGATCCAACCGGACGATTTTAGAGGAGAAGTCATCAGTATTGATTCTGCGGAATTAGAAAAATTATTACCAGCAGATAAAAAGAATTCATTTGACAAAAAAGCTTTTGATGCAGGAGAGACCGCCTATATTCAGTCAGACCATCCAGAGGACTTCAGGGATATGTCAGCTATACAGTTTTCAACTAGTGATAAACAGGCACATCAAGTAGAGATCGACGGCTTTATTCCTAACAATTATTTGGAGGTTCAAACGGGTGGCGCACCGCCAATATTCATTTCAAAGAATTATTTAGATGAAATTGCACCTAATGCGGGCATTTGGAATGCCTACTTCAATCTTGAAAAGGATAAAGCTGAAACCGTTTCAGCTCAGTTTCAAAGTTTCATCGACGAACAGTCGGTTTATAAAATCGTAACAAAAACTGAAATGAAGAATCGGGCTATTAGTGAAATCAGCACAATGAGAATGATGGGTAATACCCTAGCTTTAATTCTTGCTTTGATTGGATTGCTAAACTTTGTCAATATCATTACTACTAGTATTCTTGCAAGAAAAAAAGAATTGGCTACATTAGAGAGTATTGGCATGACAAGAAAACAGACGAATACTGTATTGATGATCGAAGGTGGGTATTACGCCTTGATTGTTATAGGATTAGTGCTGACTTTTGGATTAGGTGTTACGTACGTACTATTTTCTATCGTTCAAAAATCAGCAACCTACGCAAGCTTTAGTTTGCCGATGATGGAAATCGGGATATCCTTACTCTTAATGGTTGGGATCTGTTTACTTACACCGTATCTGGTGATGAATTCTTCAGGAAAAGAAGCTTTGGCGGAACGAATCAAGGGTTAGATAAGGTTAAAAAAAGGCAGTCTTTATCTTAATTAAATTCATTTTCCTTGATTTCCCAATAATTTTCGGTAAAATATAAAATTAACTCAAAAGAGTTGATAAACTGAAAATAAAAAAGATTGGATGTGTGAGCTATGGGACATTTACCTCCTTCAAAATTTGCGTTGAACGATAGTGTACAATTCAGAGTCGCAGACAGCATTCTAACTGGTGTTATTGAGCTTACAGATTTTGCCCATTCTTCTAACAAAGCGTATCATTCGTACAGTATTTTTGTTGAAGAACGTGATTGTTCTTATACCCATGTCCCAGAGCAAGATGTTTTGAAAAAATTTTAATATAGAAATAAGGAAAAGTCTGATGAGCAAGTTTTTAGTGCCTGTTCATCGGGCTTTTTAAATTATTAAAATACACTGTCTGCTGACTTGCTAGTATTATAAGAAATAATCTGTGATAATAAATAAAAAAGTGTAAGAGGAGTTGGCTATGAAAGACGGACTATACTGGGCAGAAAAATTACATAATAAAGAGATG
>NZ_NGLG01000001.1:626831-630662 GCF_002140655.1 Enterococcus sp. 3H8_DIV0648
AAATAAAAAAGTGTAAGAGGAGTTGGCTATGAAAGACGGACTATACTGGGCAGAAAAATTACATAATAAAGAGATGAGTTTTCGAGAATTATTGGAATCATTTGAAGAAAAAGCGCGCAAGCAAAATCCCATGCTGAATGCTTTTGTTACAATGATGGATCACGAGGCTGTTGAAGAGTATCAGAAGCAAGAAAATATACAGGATCGTCCTTTTGCAGGATTGCCAGTTCCGCTAAAAATGTTGGGACAAGAAAAAAAGGGCTGGTTAAGTACTTCCGGATCTAAATTACTAGTCGAGCATCGTGCAAGCCGCAATAGTAATTTTACCAATCAAATGATAACGGCTGGATTGATCCCTTTCGGGCAGACCAACACCCCGGAATTTGGCTTTAAAAATATTACGGATGCACAAATTTATGGACCGGCAAAAAATCCATGGAATTTAGATTACTATTCAGGTGGATCGAGCGGAGGTGCAGCTAGTGCAGTGGCATCCGGAATTGTACCAATTGCTGGTGCAAGTGATGGAGGCGGTTCGATTCGAATACCAGCGTCATTCTGCGGGTTGATCGGGCTGAAACCGACTCGCGGCGCAATGCCAGTAGGACCAAGCGGGTGGCGTGGATGGCAAGGGGCCGCGATTGATTTCGCGTTAACTGTCTCAATGCGTGACACTGAAAAGCTATTTTATAGTATGCGAAGTATCAACAGTGCAGCACCTTATCAGGCACCTGCAAAAGAATGGCAGCATACGCAAGCTTTTCAACAGAAGAAATTGAAAATAGCTGTAGTTATTGATTCACCGGTCGATTCAAAAGTTTCTCCTGATGCGGCTGGCGCTGTAGAAAAAGCACATGATTTTTTACTAAAGCAAGGCCATGAAGTAGAAGTAATTACCTATCCACTTGATGGGAGAGAACTGATACGCAGCTATTATTTGATGAATGGTGCTGAAACAGCTGCGATGTTTGCCGGTATTGAGCAAGGAATTCGACGCCCCGTCGAAAAAAATGATATGGAATTAATGACATGGGGCATCTATCAATATGGTAAAAAGATTCCAGCTAGTCAATATGTAAATGCATTGAACCAGTGGGATTATGCTGCGTACAAGACGGAAGAATTATTCACAGAATATGATTTGCTTTTATCACCAACAGCCGCAATGACAGCACCAAAATTGAGTGATGATTTATTAAGTGATGAAATTCGCGATGCACTAGAAGCTTCATCCAACCTATCGGAGATTGAATTACAGCATTTGATCGAGCGGATGTTTGAACGGAGTCTACAAATTACGCCATATACTCAATTAGCTAATTTAACTGGTCAGCCGGCTATTAGTCTGCCAACCTATGTGACACAAAAAGGTCTGCCTTTAGGAATTCAATTCATGGCAGCACGAGGACGGGAAGATCTATTACTGCAAATTGGAAAATTATTTGAAACAGAATATGGATTTGAATTACCTGAGTATTATCGATAACAGTAAATTAGAACTAATTCATTGGACTCTCAAAATTGACTATCTATTTTGAGGGTTCTTTTGTTACACTTAAATAAGAAAATGAAAACGTTTCATTGGGAGGCTATGACGAAAATGATTTTATTGAAGGCGCACAAAGTAATAACAGGTGATGGAAAAACAATCATTGAAGACGGCGGTGTTGTTTTTGCCAAGGATGTGATTTTAGCTGTTGGAAAGGCAGCGGATTTATCTGAGGAGTTTCCACAGGCAGAAGTACGCGATTATGGTGATGGAACGATTTTACCCGGGTTAATGGATGCCCATATTCATCTTGGCTATTATTGGACACAGCCAGATTTACATCGATTTAATGATTACATGATTGCTTATTATGCACAAAAGCAAGCGAAAACGTGTCTAGCAAAAGGTGTGACAACGATTCGTGATTGTTGTGGGCCGCAGTTTTTATTAGAAACTCTTCGTTTGGCGGCTGAAAAAGGATTTGTTAAGGCACCTCGAATCCTGCATACAGATCGTGGGATTTGTATAACTGGCGGTCATGGGCATGAAGATGGAATCGAAGAAGTCGATGGGGTAGAAAATATTCGCCATACGATTCGTCGTCAGAAAAAAGATGGTGCCGATTGGATTAAGCTGCTTACCACTAATCGTGATGACATCTGTGAATTCACACAAGAGGAACTGGATGCAGGTGTGGCGGAAGCTCATCGACTTGGATTAAAATGTGTTGTCCATTCGGGGACTCAACCAGGGATTCAAATGTGTATTGATGCTGGATTTGATACGATCGAACACGGAAATTTTTTAACAGTTGAGCAGGCAAAACAGATGGTAAAAAATCAGCAATCATGGACACCAACAATGTTTGCGTATCATTTCTTAGCAGAATACAATCAAAAAGTCCAAGAAGTGGGAATTGACCACTCAAATCAATCTACGGAGACCTACTCACATCACTTGGATTTCTTTGAAAGTTCTGTTCAAGCATACTCAGAAAATTTTAAAGCAATTTACGATGAAGGTGTAACAATCTTAGCAGGAACTGATATGGTAATGCTTGAAGCACCTAGTGTACCGATCGTAGAAGAATTAGAGCTAATGGTTCGTTACGGCTTGACGCCGGTCGAGGCAATTCAAACTGCGACGCAAAATCCTGCGAAAATTTTTGATTTATCAGAAGTTACTGGTAAGTTGGAGAATGGTTTGCAAGCGGATATTTTGGTGGTCGAAGGAGATGCGACGGCCGACATCGAAGCATTAAGAAATGTTCGCCAAGTGTATTTGGCTGGAATAGAGGTTTAAAAAAATACCCATCAAAATGAGTGGTCATTTTGATGGGTTGAACATACTAAACAAGTTTTTGTGCTTTTTCCGTGTTCGCAAAATGCAACTTGACATATTTATTTAGCAGCTCCATTCCGCCTTGTCGCAACAATTTTGCTGCTAATTCATCAGAAGGTTTGCCGGCACCAGATGGTACTTTCGTTCCCAACTCAAGAGAAGCTTTATCTAGTTCTTCAAGGAAGCTTGCTCGACTGATGATTGAAGCTGCCGCGACAGAAAGATGATACTGTTCTCCTTTGGTGACAAAATAGATTTTTTGTTCGACGCGTTGATTTTCTTGTTTAACATATTTCATGTAATTTGCTTCAGAAGTGAATTGATCGATTAGAATTGCGTCAGGTTTGGTTGGTGCAATCTGTTCGAGCAATATGCGAATTGCTTGGTTGTGAAGTGCGACCTTCATTCGTACAGCATTGTATTTTGGCTGGATTTCATTGTATTTTTCTGGATTAACAACTAGTAGTTTGAAGGGAATCAGTTCTTTGATTTCTCTCGCCATTTTCCGGATTTGCTCATCTGTCAGCATTTTTGAATCTTTGACTCCCAGCTGCTTTAGAGGTTCAAGATGTTCTTTATCAGCATAAGCTGCACAAACACACAGCGAACCAAAATAACTGCCGTTCCCGACCTCATCACTGCCTAAAACGGAAAGTGCGGCAAAATTTTTAGGCAAGCTGCTGCTTTTCTTGGCAGCAGAAGCTTCTGTTTTTCCCCAACGTGCCGCTTCTTGTTCGGCGTTGTTTCCTTGAAACAATACTTTTCCTGACGTATAAGCGGTGATACTCGTGCCGTTTTTCTTGGCAGAGAATTCACTGTAAGGAACTTTTTTGTTTAACAGATAGTCAGTGTAGTATGATTTTAGTTTTTGAATTTCAGTTTTTGATAGTTTTAAAACAGCAGAACTCATAATTTTTTCTCTTTTCTTTAAGTTAATTTGCTTTTAATCGATGAAAGTTGTACATATGAAAGGTTTTAGCATATAATAAATTAGTATTTTT
>NZ_NGLG01000001.1:630762-635152 GCF_002140655.1 Enterococcus sp. 3H8_DIV0648
GGTTTTAGCATATAATAAATTAGTATTTTTGATACTGGGTTATTAAAAAATTGTATTAGAAAGGTTGATCGATATGGCGCAAAATCGCTATAAGGCAATCGTTGCCGGTCAGACTTATACTATCATTGGTCAAGAATCGAAGCAACATATGGATATGGTTACAGCTTTGGTCAATGAACAGTTAAATGAGATCATGTCGTTATCACCTGAGATCACACAAGAAAAAGCTGCGATGCTGTTGGCGATCAATGCGGTCTCAGATCAATTGAAAAAACAAGAGGCGTTAATGAAGCTGGAAAAGCAGCAATACACGCTGGATGGGCAGGCCGCCCATAATTTAGAATTAGAGAATCGAATCAAAAAAATCGAAGCAATTGAAGCCGAAGCCAAAGAAATCATGCGGAGAAACGGAAAAGAAAATGTCCCGATCCGAAATCACGTAGAAGCGCAGCAAATCGTTAACGAAAACCGGAAACGTGAGATTCAAAAAAGAGCGGCAAATAAATAAGTGAGGGATACTATGTTAACATTAGTAATTTTATTTGCATTACTGCTATCTTTTTATGTTGGCTATCGACGAGGTGCAGCTTACCAGATAGTATTTTCAATCGGATATCTGCTGTCGTTTATCGCTGCCCAAATGTTTTATCAACAATTAGGTTCCCATTTGGACTTATTCGTACCATATCCATCTGTTACTAGCGAATCAAAAATGGTCTATTACTCTGTAGAACAAGCTTTTAATTTAGATAAGGCTTTTTATGCGGGTGTGGCGTTTGTAATGATTTTAATTGTTGGCTGGCTAGCAACACATTTAATCGCGATCTTTTTCAAAGACTTGCTGTTTAAAGTGATTATTCCTCAGTATGATGGGATTGTTGCTGGAGTTCTCCAACTGTTTGTTTGTTATGTATTTATTTTTTTGATGTTGAAGCTTGTCAGTTTCGTACCGATGGCATTGATTCAAAATCAATTAGAAGGCAGCTGGTATGCTCGATTTATGATTGAGCACTCACTGTTTTTAAGTTCACAGTTTGACAACTTATGGGTGACAAAAATTATTGGATAAAGAAAAGACCGGGACGCTGTTTGACAGGTTTCGGTTTATTTATGTATAGAAGGTGAAAAAATGAATGAGCGCATTCTAAAAACATTAGAATTTGAGCAAGTAAAAAAAATGATTCAACAATATTTAACAACCGAACAAGGTGAAGAGGAAATTCGTCAATTGGCACCTTCGAGTAATGAAGAAACGGTTCAAGCCTGGCTGGATGAAACGGAAGACGGGATGAAGGTTCAACGTTTACGCGGTGGACTGCCTATTCCTAAACTAAATAATATTAAGCCGCACATGAAACGAATTGAAATTGGTGCAAATCTCAATGGATTAGAACTAGCAGAAGTTTCTCGTGTTTTGTCAACGACCAGTGAGCTGGTTCGTTTTATTGATGATTTAAAGGATAGTGAATTAGAATTTTTACGGATCTATTTTTGGGAAGAGCAATTAACGACGTTACCAGAATTGAGTGGGAAATTACGGCGTTCTGTAGAAGAGGATGGACGAATTCGTGATGAAGCATCCACTGAATTGCGTACGATTCGTAGTCAGATTCGCCGCAGCGAACAAACTATTCGAGAACAACTGGACGGGTTGATTCGTGGAAAAAACGCAAAATATTTAAGTGACAGCTTGATTACCATGCGAAATGATCGATATGTGATTCCTGTAAAACAAGAATATCGTGGTGTTTTTGGCGGTGTTGTCCATGATCAAAGTGCTTCTGGACAAACCTTGTTTATGGAGCCGAAACAGATTGTAGAGTTAAACAACCGCTTACGTCAGCAGCAAATTGCTGAGCGAACAGAAATAGAGCGTATACTAGCTGAATTATCGGCTGAATTAGTAGCTCCGCGAAAAGATATTTTACACAATGCTTACGTATTAGGTCGTTTTGACTTGATGAATGCAAAGGCCAGATTTGCAAAGTCATTGAAAGCAGTTGTACCTGTGATTAATCAGGAGAATCACGTATTTTTCAAACAAGCTCGACATCCACTCCTAGATCAGGAAAAGGCTGTCGCGAATGATATTATGATCGGACAAGATTTCCAAGCTGTTGTTATCACTGGTCCGAACACTGGCGGGAAGACTATCTCTCTAAAAACACTGGGCCTTTTACAATTAATGGGGCAAGCAGGGTTGCCGTTATCTGTAGGTGAAGAGAGTGAAATGGGGATTTTTACAGAAATATTCGCTGATATTGGTGATGAACAATCTATCGAACAAAGTTTATCGACATTTTCTTCTCACATGACCAATATTGTATCAATACTAGATAAAATTGATGAACATAGTCTAGTGCTATTTGATGAATTGGGTGCAGGAACCGACCCGCAGGAAGGTGCGGCGCTAGCAATTGCGATTTTGGATGCAGTTGGAGCTCAATCATCTTACGTCATGGCGACAACTCACTATCCGGAATTGAAAATATACGGTTACAATCGTTCTAACACGATTAATGCAAGTATGGAGTTTGATGTCGATACCTTAAGTCCGACCTATCGCTTACTGATCGGGGTTCCAGGGCGAAGCAATGCTTTTGAAATTTCTCGTCGCTTAGGCCTCGATTCGATGGTGATCGAAAATGCGAAACAAATCATTGATGAAGAAAGTCAAGATTTGAATGAGATGATCTCTGATTTAGAAAATCAACGCAAAGCCACGGAAACTGAGTATTTGGAGATTCGTCACTATGTAGACGAATCTGAAAAATTATATCGTGATTTGAAAAACGCTTATTCCTATTTCTTTGATGAGCGGGAAAAAGAGATGGATAAAGCTCGTAAAGAAGCCAATAAGATTGTTAATGAAGCGGAAGAAAATGCCGAAAAAATTATTAAAGATATCCGCCAAATGCAATTAGATGGTCAAGGTAATATAAAAGAGCATCAATTGATTGATGCAAAAACGCAATTAGCTGATTTAAAGCAAGATGAACATCTGAAAAAAAATAAAATTTTACAAAAAGCTAAGGCTAAAAAGCAGTTCAAGCCAAATGATGAAGTTATTGTGGAAACTTATGGACAACGCGGTACTTTAATTCAAAAGGTCGCAGATAACGAGTGGCAGGTACAATTAGGAATTTTGAAGATGACTGTATCTGAGGATGACATGACTTTGACTACACCTGTTGAAGAGCCGAAGCAACGAGTAATAACAGGCGTTCAACGAGGAGCGAGTGCTCGTGTGAAACCTGAATTGGACTTACGAGGTAAACGTTACGAAGAAGCACTTGCGGAAGTGGATCAATATATTGATGCGGCACTTTTGGCAAACTTTGCTCAAGTGCGTATCATTCACGGAAAAGGAACAGGTGCTTTACGAAAAGGTATTACTGACTATCTGAAAAATAATCGCAATGTTCAAAGCTTCGAATTTGCTCCAGCAAATCAAGGGGGCAGTGGAGCCACTGTAGTAACTTTTAAATAGTTTACAAGTGTAAGCAGAAGAGTAGCGAAGAAAATAGGACCGTGCTATACTACTTTTAGTAAGAAAAAAGGATACTGATTTTAAGTATCCGATTTATATAGGAGGAATTCAAATGGCACAAGTAGTTACTGATAAAACTTTTAACGAAGAAACAGATAACGGTCTTGTTTTGATTGACTTTTGGGCAACATGGTGTGGTCCTTGTCGCATGCAGGCACCGATCTTGGAACAATTATCTGAGGAATATGATGAAGACGAATTTAGAGTTGTAAAAATGGATGTGGATGAAAATCCAGAAACTCCAGCATCATTTGGAATCATGAGCATTCCGACACTTGTCTTGAAAAAAGATGGACAAGTTGTTGATAAGGTTATCGGTGTTCACACTAAGGATCAATTAAAAGAGCTTATCCAAGCTCACATGTAAGATATTGAGCTGGACCTTGAGTCCAGCTTTTTTAAATAAAGCAAATCTGCTTCTAAAGATACATAGTTCGAAACAGTAAAAACTATTTAATAGATAGTTTTTCAGTAGATTTGCAGATAAAATCATTATTAGGAGATAGCTGTGAAGGGAAGCAACTTATGAACGAACGAATTAAGAATAAATTAGCGCTTTTACCAGATCAACCAGGTTGCTATCTGATGAAAGATAAGAACGGCACGATCATTTATGTGGGGAAGGCTAAAATTTTAAAGAATCGTGTCCGCTCATATTTCACGGGTAGTCATAACACCAAGACTGAGCGATTAGTCAGTGAGATTGTGGACTTTGAGTATATCGTGACAGAATCCAATATCGAGGCGTTGTTGCTTGAGATTAATTTAATCAAGAAAAATGATCCAAAATACAACATCATGTTAAAGGACGATAAGACATATCCGTTTTTAAAAATTACG
>NZ_NGLG01000001.1:635286-637768 GCF_002140655.1 Enterococcus sp. 3H8_DIV0648
AGATGTGTATAAGATATTAGGAGATAGCTGTGAAGGGAAGCAACTTATGAACGAACGAATTAAGAATAAATTAGCGCTTTTACCAGATCAACCAGGTTGCTATCTGATGAAAGATAAGAACGGCACGATCATTTATGTGGGGAAGGCTAAAATTTTAAAGAATCGTGTCCGCTCATATTTCACGGGTAGTCATAACACCAAGACTGAGCGATTAGTCAGTGAGATTGTGGACTTTGAGTATATCGTGACAGAATCCAATATCGAGGCGTTGTTGCTTGAGATTAATTTAATCAAGAAAAATGATCCAAAATACAACATCATGTTAAAGGACGATAAGACATATCCGTTTTTAAAAATTACGAATGAAAAATATCCTCGATTGATGATTACTCGTAAGGTGTTGAAGGATAAAGCTCATTACTTTGGTCCTTATCCTGATGTGAATGCTGCTAATGAAACAAAAAAATTATTGGATCGACTGTTCCCGTTACGAAAATGTAAACCATCGCAAAAAACACCCTGTCTTTATTATCACTTAGGCCAGTGTTTGTGTCCCTATGCTTTTCATGTGGACCCACAGGTTTATAAGGATATGGTGGAGGAAATAAAAAACTTTTTGAATGGTGGCCACACAGAGATTCAAGATCAATTAAAAGAAAAAATGAATCAAGCAGCTGCGGATATGGAATTTGAAAAAGCCGCAGAGTATCGTGATCAAATCAAAGCGATCGAAACAGTAATGACGAAACAAAAAATGACTAATACTGATTTAGTTGATCGTGATATTTTCGGATACGCAACAGATAAAGGTTGGATGTGTGTTCAAGTCTTTTTTGTGCGTCAAGGAAAGCTAATTGAGCGAGATGTTTCAATGTTTCCATTTTATAATGATGCGGAAGAAGATTTTCTTACCTATATCGGACAATTTTATCAAGAGAATGAACACTTCATTCCCAAAGAGGTGCTGATTCCTGATAATATCGATAAACCAAGTGTAGAAGCGATGTTAGAGACCCGAGTTCTACAACCGCAACGCGGCGAAAAGAAGAAACTTGTAAGGTTGGCAGGGAAAAATGCACAGGTTGCTCTAAATGAGAAATTCGACTTGATTGGACGCAGTGAAGCTCGGACCATTGGTGCTGTCGAAAAATTGGGAGATGCTATGAATATTCCCGCACCGATCCGAATCGAAGCATTCGATAACTCTAATATTATGGGGACTGATCCAGTTTCGGCAATGGTAGTTTTCATCGATGGTAAACCAGCTAAAAAAGAATACCGTAAATATAAGATCAAAACGGTTAAGGGTCCCGATGACTACGCTTCGATGCGAGAAGTTATCTATCGCCGCTATTCCCGTGTTTTAAAGGAAGGCTTACCATTTCCAGATTTGATCGTGATTGATGGAGGAAAAGGACAGGTAGATGTCGCGAAGGATGTCTTGGCCAACCAATTAGGTATCGACATTCCGATTGCTGGTCTGGCAAAAGATGATAAGCATAAAACCAGCGAGTTGCTTTTTGGTCCAGAGCTAAGTGTTGTACCTTTAGAGCGCAATTCACAAGAATTCTTCTTGCTTCAGCGAATTCAAGATGAAGTTCACCGTTTTGCAATTACATTCCATCGTCAATTACGCAGTAAAAATAGTTTTGCTTCAAAATTGGATAATATTGATGGCTTGGGACCAAAACGAAAAAAAATGCTGTTAAAGGAATTTAAGTCATTAAAAAATATTCAAGCAGCCTCGATTGAAGAATTACAAAAAGTTGGCTTGCCAAAAGCAGTAGCTGAAAACACGCATAATCAACTTCAGAAAAAATAATGTATAGCACCCTTTACATAAAATGTAAAGGGTGCTATACTTTTTTTGTAGATGTAAAGCGCACTGTACATTAAGGGGTGATCACGTGCAGAATCGAATTCAAATGCTTCGCAAAGAACGCAAGATGACCCAAAGTGATCTTGCATTAGAATTGGAGGTCACACGACAAACAATTATTTCACTAGAAAATGGACGTTACAATGCTTCTTTAATTTTAGCTCATAAAATAGCACGCTATTTTGATCGGGCTATCGAAGATGTGTTCATTTTTGATGAGGAGGATGAGGAATGAAGAAGAATTTATCCAAAGCGGATCGTGAGTATCGCCGAAAATTAAAAAGAATGAACATATTCTATGTAGTTGCAATTATTTTTATGTTGGCCTGCTCAGGTATACTTCTTATTGGAATAAATAGATAGATGTGTATAAGAGACAGGTTGTACATATGAAAGGTTTTAGCATATAATAAATTAGTATTTTTGATACTGGGTTATTAAAAAATTGTATTAGAAAGGTTGATCGATATGGCGCAAAATCGCTATAAGGCAATCGTTGCCGGTCAGACTTATACTATCATTGGTCAAGAATCGAAGCAACATATGGATATGGTTACAGCTTTGGTCAATGAACAGTTAAATGAGATCATGTCGTTATCACCT
>NZ_NGLG01000001.1:637868-641421 GCF_002140655.1 Enterococcus sp. 3H8_DIV0648
AATAGATATGTTCTGAAAATCAATGATCATGCACTTAGTTTCTGTCTCTTATACACATCTAGATGTGTATAAGAGACAGTGTTGGCCTGCTCAGGTATACTTCTTATTGGAATAAATAGATATGTTCTGAAAATCAATGATCATGCACTTAGTTTTTTACTAGGATTATTTATTTCGTTAACCACTATTTTTGTGATTAACATCTTCAGAAATCGGCGGACGATGAATGATCCGGAGAAATTGAAGCTACACAGGATCACTCATACGGATGAACGGAATATTGAGATTGGTTCGCGAGCAATGTACTTTACTACTTATGTAATGATTTTTGTATTAGTTATTTTAGCTATGATCGGCAGTTTTGTATCGCAGCAGTTAATGTATACAGCAAGCGGCTTAATGAATGTGTTTCTAATCAGCTATCTGATTTTTTATTTTTATTTTAAAAAGAAACTATAAGGAGTGGGGAAATGTTACAAGTAAAAAATTTAAGTAAAAGTTTTGGATCGTACAAAGCACTGGATGATATGAATTTTACGATCGAAGATGGGAAAATTTTAGGGTTGATTGGCCAAAATGGTGCAGGAAAAACAACGACGTTTCGATTGATTTTAGATTTTCTATCAAAAGATTCGGGAACTGTTTTATGGAATGGTCACTCCTTGTCTGGCAAGGATTACAATACGATTGGTTATTTGCCAGAGGAACGGGGACTGTATCCGAAGGTAACAATTGAAAATCAATTATTATTCTTTGCTTCACTGCGAGGCAAGAGCAAACAGGAGATCACACCGAAAATTGACGAATGGATGGAAAAATTCCAAGTCAAAGGTAAGAAAACTGACAAAGTAAAATCTCTTTCAAAAGGGAATCAACAGAAAGTTCAGTTGATCTCCACCTTGATCCATGAACCAAAGCTAGTTATTTTAGACGAACCTTTCAGCGGATTGGATCCGGTTAACGCTGAATTGCTGAAAAATGGCATTATTGAATTGAAGGAAAAGGGATCATGCGTCATATTCTCTAGTCATAATATGGACAACGTTGAAAAAATATGTGATCACTTGATAATGTTAAGAAATGGCGAAACGGTCTTGAATGGTAAAGTTCATGAGATTCGCGAATCTTTTGGCCGAAGCAAGCTGTATTTAGAATCAAAATTAACAAAAGAAGAAATAGAGGCTTTTGCTGGTGTGCATACAGTAATTCAAAAGGAAGATGGCAGTTTTGATATTACCTTAGAAAATCCAGATGCTGGACAAGCTATTTTCGCTGAAGCAACGAAAGATGGCTACATTCCAATGTTTAATCAACAACCACCAACACTAGAAGAGATCTTTAAATGGAAAGCAGGTGCTGTAAATGAGTAAAATGGGGATTATTATTAAGGACGTATATAAAAAGAATGTAAAATCAACGGCTTTTTTGATTATGATTTTGGCACCATTTCTACTCATGGGAATTTTCTATTTGTCACAGCATTTCTTTGGCGATGCAAACGATATTAATAAAATTGGCATCGTAAGTGACCAGCCGGCAGTAGCTGAACAATTGGCTAAAACAAAAAGTAAGGACTATAGCTTCAAGGTAGTTGCAAGTGGTAAAAAGGCTCAGAAGCAGATGGAAGATAAGAAAATCGATGCTTATCTTGATCTGAAGATGAGCGAGGAACAAGTTTCAGGCAAGCTCTATAGCAAAGCGTCTCTAGGAACATCAACTGAAACTCAATTGCAGCAAATTTTGAGTTCAATGCAGGCGAGTATTCGTGCCAGCCAGTTGAATTTAACAACAGCGCAGGTTCAAAAAGTTATGGAGCCGGCAAAATTTGAATCAACAAAAGTGACATTTGAAAATGGGAAAATGCAAAGCGATGACGGAGACTCGGGTACTCAGTTTGTTTTAAGTTTCTTAACAACAATTCTGATGTTTGTATTTATTCTCAGTTATTCATCGATCATTGCCCAAGAGATCGCTTCCGAAAAAGGAACACGAATTATGGAAGTACTGCTTTCTAGTATGAAAGCTAAGACTCATTATTATGGGAAATTATTGGGTGTCTTGTTAGTAGCATTGACACAATTATTGATTTATGGTGTAGCTTTGGTTGTCAGCTATCATCAATTTAAAGATATAGATGTGGTGAAAGACTTAATCAATAACGTATCGATCAAATCTATATTAGGCACTGGTGCAATTACGATTGTTGCCTTTATGCTAGTCGGGCTCTTTTTATATGCGGTACTTTCAGCATTATGCGGATCTTTAGTAAGCAAGCCGGAAGACACGGCAAAAGCTATTCAGCCGGTAACTTATCTGTCGATGATCGGATATATGTTGGGATTGATATTGGGAACTTCCGATCCGACTAATGTAATTATTAAAGTCACTTCCTATATTCCATTTCTGTCTTCTTACAGCATGCCATTGCGGTTAGCTTCTGGTACAGCAGCGATATCTAGTGCATTGCTATCGTTGGGAATATTAGTTTTATTTACGATTTTGTTAACCGTTTTTTCAGCTCAATTATATAAATCGAATGTTTTGGTCTATAGTGAAGGTGGAACTTTGAGTGCTTTGAAACAATCAATCTCTATCATGCAAAATGATCGAAAAAAGAAATAGATAAACTAGTTGACCATTGATCCAAAGTCTCTCACAATAGAGGTGCAACACGAACTTCAAGGAGGAGATTTGATGGACAAAAGTAAAAAGTTAGCAAATGGTATCGAAATGCCTCGGTTAGGTTTAGGTGTTTGGCGAGTGGAAGAAAGCGACGCGACAGATTCTGTTAAATGGGCGATCGAAAACGGCTATCGTTTGATTGATACTGCTGCAGTATACAAAAATGAAAAAGGTGTCGGTGAAGGAATTCGCCAATCTGGAATAAAACGTGAAGATTTATTCGTTACAACAAAACTTTGGAACGCTGATCAAGGTTATGATTCTGCTCATCAAGCTTTCAATGAAAGCTTAGAACGTTTGGGCTTAGATTATGTAGATTTATATTTAATTCATTGGCCAGTTGAAGGAAAGTTCAACGATTCTTGGCGAGCAATGGAAGAAATTTACGAGAGTGGTCGAGCGAAAGCCATCGGTGTATCAAATTTCCATCAGCATCATATTGAAGAATTAATGACAACGGCAAAAATTAAGCCTATGGTTGATCAAGTTGAGTTGCATCCTACTTTGACGCAAGTTGAGTTGCGTGATTACTTGGCTGGAGAAGGTATTGCCGTTGAAGCTTGGTCGCCACTTGGACAAGGCAAGATATTGCAAAATCCAACACTTGTTGAGATTGGGAAAAAACACAACAAGACAGCAGCACAGGTAATTATTCGTTGGCATTTGCAAAGCGATATCATCGTGATTCCAAAATCAGTTCATGAAGAGCGGATAAAAGAAAACTACGACGTGTTTGATTTTGAATTAACTGATGAGGAGATAGGTCAAATCAATGCATTAAATATTGATGAACGTCTCGGGGCCGATCCAGATAATTTTGATTTTTAGCTAATGATATATTCAAATAAAACACATGGAGCAGATACTAATC
>NZ_NGLG01000001.1:641521-644743 GCF_002140655.1 Enterococcus sp. 3H8_DIV0648
TGGTAAAAAAAGAACAAACGATTCAAAAAATTATTGAAAGGGTGATCTCAGAATATGGCAGTCAGTAAAATGAGTAAGCTGACCTTGATTGCCCAGCAAGGGTATCTTATACACATCTAGATGTATGTTAAGAAAAAGGGAGGGATTTGATGGGTGATATTTTATCAAAAATTAATTCGCTAATTTGGGGTGCCCCAATGATCGTCTTAATTTTAGGAATTGGTATTATTTTAACTGTTGGTTGTCGCATGATTCAGATTCGCCGGTTACCGTTAGCACTGAAATATATGGTGAAAAACGAGGAAGGCGGACAAGGAGATGTCACGAGTTTTCAAGCGTTGTGTACAGCTTTATCAGCTACGATTGGTACAGGTAATATTGTCGGTGTCGCTACAGCCATTGTTGCAGGAGGGCCTGGGGCATTATTTTGGTTAGAACTAGCTGGATTATTGGGAATGGCAACAAAGTACGCGGAAGGTTTATTAGCTGTAAAATATCGTACTTTTGATGATCATGGCAAGGCATTAGGCGGACCGTTTTATTATATTGAAAATGGACTTGGTCAAAAATGGAAATGGTTAGCAAAGATGTTCGCCTTTTTTGGAGCAATTGCAGGTGTGATTGGGATCGGTACGATTGCACAAATCAATGGGATCACCTCTGCAGCAGAAACATTCTTTGATCCTGAGAAAATGAACACGGTTACTCTTTTTGGTAACGAGTATTCGTGGGCAGTGATAATTACTGGGATCGTCGTAACGATTCTGGTGGCTATCGTGTTAATCGGTGGTGTACAAAGAATTGCCCGAGTGTCCGAGATTATTGTTCCGTTGATGATTGTTATTTATGTAGGGTTATGTTTATTCATGATTGCAATGAATATTTCCAAATTGCCAAGTGTTATTGTAGAAATTGTTCAAAGTGCTTTTGGGCTACGGGCTGTTTCCGGCGGGGCTATGGGAGCCATGATGATTGCGATGCAAAAAGGGATCGCTCGTGGTATATTCTCCAATGAATCTGGGTTGGGAAGTGCACCGATTGCTGCAGCAGCTGCGCAATCAAAGGAACCTGTACGTCAAGGACTGGTTTCGATGACTGGAACATTTATTGATACTTTGGTTGTTTGTAATATGACGGGAATGGCAATTATCTTAACTGGAGCGTGGAAAACAGGGTTAGAAGGGTCAGCAGTAACAATTTACGCATTTTCTGAGGCACTGCCTATTTCTCAAACAATTGCTTCTTTACTATTAATGATCTGTTTGGCATTCTTTGCCTTTACAACTATTTTAGGTTGGAATTATTATTCAGAGCGTTGCTTAAGCTATTTAACAGGAGGAAATACTAAATTTTCCGCAGTATTTCGATGGGTTTACATTTTTGCAGTATTTATTGGTCCTTATTTAACCGTATCAGCTGTTTGGACGATTGCCGATATTTTCAACGGATTGATGGCATTTCCAAATATTGTTGCATTGATTCTATTGAGTCCAGTTGTATTTAAGGAAACAAAATCTTATTTCGCTCGTTTGTCAGCAGGTGAATTAGAGGAGTTGCCATCTGTTTCTTTGACAGATACATCTCTTGATGATGATTAAGAAATAAAAAACGAGAGCCGTAGCAAAATAATGTTTTGCTACGGCTCTTTTCTATTCGTATCGTAAAGCGTTGACTGGTCACAGATGCTTCATTTAAAAATGGTGCTAAAGTAGTATTCTCATAATTTTGACGAGATGTATTGAAATTGAATGACCATTTATTCGCTTTGATAACTAAAATTTGAGGGATTTGTTATTTCATCCGAAAGAGTAAACCACTGATTTACTCAAAATTTTGAACAAAATAATCAAATAAACTTTGTTCCTTAGAATCATTTTTATGCGTTAATTCAGGATGCCATTGTACACCGAGAATTTTCGTATTTTTTTCACGGCTTTCGACGGCCTCAATGATACCATCTTGAGCCCATGCAATCGGTACAAGACTTTCGGCTAAATCTTTGATGGCTTGATGATGATAAGAGTTGACTTGTGCTCGTTCACCAAAAAGTGGAGCTAAAGTTGACTCAGACTTAACAGTGATAGAATGCAGACCAAAGTCAGGAACAGTAGGAAACATATCATGTTTTACTTCCCAATCAGGATATTGGGCTAAATCTTGATACAAAGTCCCTCCTAAAGTGACATTCAACAATTGCGTTCCTCGACAAACCGTAAAAATCGGTTTATTTTGTTTGATTGCTTCCTTAATTAAAGCCATTTCGAAAGTATCCCGATCAATGCTGGTTGGGCCTAATTTTGGATGAGGCTCCTCATTATAAAGAAAGGGTGTTACATCTTGACCTCCAGCTAATAATAGTTTATCGATCGATGCGATATATTCACTGGCTAATTCTGGATCGCTGATAGGTAGTAAGATGGGCAGACCTCCAGCTTGGTGTACCCCATCGATAAAGCCTTGCGGACTATAGGTAAACTGTTGATCAAAAAAATCTTGGTTGTTTTGATAGTGTTGATTTGCTGCTATTCCGATAATATTTTTTTTCATGACCGACCACTCCTTCTATTATTTGATACCATAGTCAAAACTTAAAAAGCAAGTAATTCACTTATTAATTTTTTCTCATTCTTTCTCTGTAAAAAACTACTATAAAATAGACGTGAGTTGCAGAACCAACATATTAAAATTTTAACCATTTTACCGAAAAACAGTTACGAACATCGCTTTTTTTGATATACTATGTTCATTGAATAAATACAAAATGGTTGGGCGTAAGCTTCAAGGATCGTGTTCTTCAAGGGGTGAGAAGAGCAACCTTGAGAGTTTTGCGCTCTTTTTTTGTATCTTAAAGGAGGGTTTGTGTGTTAGAAGCTTTAGAAAAAATAAAATCTGCTGAAGAGCAAAATGAAAGAGAAAAAGAAAAGTTAATAGCGGAATTAGCGGTTTATGAAGCAAATAAGAAACGATTATTGCAAGAAAAACGTGAAGAGCTAAAAATAAACTTTTCTACTGTCTTATCAGAAAGAGAACAAGAATTAGCTGCAGGATTGGAGGCTGAGGAAAAGGAACTGACTAGTAATGCAGAAGAAGCGATTAGGATGATGGAAGAAAAATATATGGTAAAAAAAGAACAAACGATTCAAAAAATTATTGAAAGGGTGATCTCAGAATATGGCAGTCAGTAAAATGAGTAAGCTGACCTTGATTGCCCAGCAAGGGTAT
>NZ_NGLG01000001.1:644843-670310 GCF_002140655.1 Enterococcus sp. 3H8_DIV0648
GCCATTGTACACCGAGAATTTTCGTATTTTTTTCACGGCTTTCGACGGCCTCAATGATACCATCTTGAGCCCATGCAATCGGTACAAGACTTTCGGCTAAATCTTTGATGGCTTGATGATGATAAGAGTTGACTTGTGCTCGTTCACCAAAAAGTGGAGCTAAAGTTGACTCAGACTTAACAGTGATAGAATGCAGACCAAAGTCAGGAACAGTAGGAAACATATCATGTTTTACTTCCCAATCAGGATATTGGGCTAAATCTTGATACAAAGTCCCTCCTAAAGTGACATTCAACAATTGCGTTCCTCGACAAACCGTAAAAATCGGTTTATTTTGTTTGATTGCTTCCTTAATTAAAGCCATTTCGAAAGTATCCCGATCAATGCTGGTTGGGCCTAATTTTGGATGAGGCTCCTCATTATAAAGAAAGGGTGTTACATCTTGACCTCCAGCTAATAATAGTTTATCGATCGATGCGATATATTCACTGGCTAATTCTGGATCGCTGATAGGTAGTAAGATGGGCAGACCTCCAGCTTGGTGTACCCCATCGATAAAGCCTTGCGGACTATAGGTAAACTGTTGATCAAAAAAATCTTGGTTGTTTTGATAGTGTTGATTTGCTGCTATTCCGATAATATTTTTTTTCATGACCGACCACTCCTTCTATTATTTGATACCATAGTCAAAACTTAAAAAGCAAGTAATTCACTTATTAATTTTTTCTCATTCTTTCTCTGTAAAAAACTACTATAAAATAGACGTGAGTTGCAGAACCAACATATTAAAATTTTAACCATTTTACCGAAAAACAGTTACGAACATCGCTTTTTTTGATATACTATGTTCATTGAATAAATACAAAATGGTTGGGCGTAAGCTTCAAGGATCGTGTTCTTCAAGGGGTGAGAAGAGCAACCTTGAGAGTTTTGCGCTCTTTTTTTGTATCTTAAAGGAGGGTTTGTGTGTTAGAAGCTTTAGAAAAAATAAAATCTGCTGAAGAGCAAAATGAAAGAGAAAAAGAAAAGTTAATAGCGGAATTAGCGGTTTATGAAGCAAATAAGAAACGATTATTGCAAGAAAAACGTGAAGAGCTAAAAATAAACTTTTCTACTGTCTTATCAGAAAGAGAACAAGAATTAGCTGCAGGATTGGAGGCTGAGGAAAAGGAACTGACTAGTAATGCAGAAGAAGCGATTAGGATGATGGAAGAAAAATATATGGTAAAAAAAGAACAAACGATTCAAAAAATTATTGAAAGGGTGATCTCAGAATATGGCAGTCAGTAAAATGAGTAAGCTGACCTTGATTGCCCAGCAAGGGTATAGTGAACAGATTCTATCTGCGGTTCAGGGATTCCAAGGGGTGGAGATTCGAAATCTTTTTGAACAATCAGTTACAAATGATTGGGTAGAAAAATATTTCAATGAAGTTGATCCTCTGCCTAGTCAAGATGCATTAGCACGAGTCGATCATCAGTTAGAACAAATAACACATGCCATACAATTCGTGGAACACCATGGTAGCAGTCGTGAAAAAGGAAATCATCTTAAACGTCAGCGAGCGACTTTACGAGAATTGGAAGAAACATTCGATGAAGAAGCAATGCTATCAGAATTGGAGAGTATCCAAGAATTAGAACAGTTTTTTTCAGAGGCTAACTCGAAACAATTGAGTCTGCAGGAACAAGAGAATCTTTTGCAAAAGTGGCAGTCATTAGATTTTTTACCAAAGGATTATTCACTACATTCAACAAAATGCTTTTTGGGAACTGCGGATGCGAGTATTTGGGAATTATTTGAACAGGAATTAAAGGATAGACAGATTCATCGTGAAATCATTTATAGTGACGATCATATTGTTAATTTTGTTCTATTGTACTTGCGTGCCGAACAAAGAGAAGTTCAAGAACTAACGCGTCAATTTAGTGTAACTGCGTTTACTTACAATCGTCCATATTTACCCAAGGCTGAACTGACAGCTATTCAGCGAGAATTGCTTGAGTTAGTCGAAGAGCAAAAACGACTGGCTCAATTAATCGGACAGAAAAAAAGCGTGATTGAAAACTTGGAAACTGCAGAAGAGGTTCTATTAGCACGTAAAAATCGTTGGCTGATCCACGACCGTTTTATCAAGGATGATAAATTATTCTTGCTGCAAGGATGGATCGAAACGGAAACCTTCAAGGCATTTGAAAATTTTGTTAGTAATGCAATAGGCAGTGAAAATCTTTACCTTGAGATTGAAGAGCCTACAAACATTGAGATCAATGAAGAAATACCAACAAAATTAAAAAACAATGCAGTGGTGAAACCATTTGAGATGCTGACAGAGATGTACAGCTTGCCAAAATACCATGAAGTCGATCCGACACCCTGGTTTATGCCTTTTTACTTTGTATTCTTTGGAATGATGGTGGCTGACGCAGGCTACGGGGCATTAATGTTAGTAGCGACAACGATTGGATTAAGAACGATTTTGCCACGTGGAATGGAACGTTTCATGCGTTTTTTCCAAATCTTGGCTGTACCTACCATCATTTGGGGGTTAATTTATAATTCATTCTTTGGATTTTCGCTTGGTTACACACCGATTCTTTCAACGAGTGATGATGTTATCAGTATTTTAATTCTATCGATCATCTTTGGTGTGATACAAATTTTTATTGGACTAGGCTTAGCTGCAAAAGAAAACATCAAGGCCAAGAATTATTTAGGCGCTGTGTCAGATGGTTTTGCGTGGCAAGGAATAATGGTTGGAGCGATTGTTGGTGGTTTAGGAAAAATGTTGATGAACAGTCAGCCGCTATTTTTAATCGGTGTTGGTTTAGCAGTATTTAGTGCTTTATTGATTGTTATTACACCGATGTTTCAATCGAAATCTAAGATCAAAGGGTTAGCAAAAGGCGCCTACAATTTGTATGGAATTACCAGTTATATTGGTGATTTAGTAAGTTACACACGTTTGATGGCATTAGGGATTTCTGGGGGCAGTATTGCAGCAGCATTTAATATGCTGGTTGGTTATATGCCGCCGATTGCACGATTTAGTGTTGGGATTTTATTAATGTTAGCTCTGCACGGCTTAAATATCTTTTTATCTTTACTATCGGCCTATGTTCATGGAGCTCGGCTACAATATGTAGAATTTTTCGGTAAGTTCTACGAAGGCGGAGGACGTGCCTTTCGTCCATTAAAGTCGGAAGAAAAATATGTAAATATTGAACAAGAAAAATAATTGGAGGAATTTTAGACAATGATGGAGTATTTGATTAACAACAGTGGCGGTATTATTTTCGCAATCTTAGGAATGGCAACAGCAACAATTTTTTCTGGTATTGGATCATCTAAAGGTGTCGGTATGACTGGTGAAGCTGCTGCCGCTTTGACTACTAGTCAACCAGAAAAATTTGGTCAGGCCTTGATCTTGCAGTTATTACCAGGAACGCAAGGATTATACGGTTTCGTTATTGCTTTCTTAATTTTTACAAATTTATCAAGTGATTTGACAGTGGTTCAAGGTTTAGGCTATCTAGGGGCATCATTACCGATTGCATTTACTGGTCTATTTTCTGGGATTGCCCAAGGTAAGGTAGCCGCCGCTGGTATTCAAATTCTAGCGAAAAAACCAGAGCATTCAACAAAAGGAATCATTTATGCTGCCATGGTTGAAACATATGCGATCTTAGGATTCGTTATCTCATTCTTGTTAGTTGGACAAGTGTAAGGAGTATTTCTGATGGAAGCAATCGAAAAAATAGTCGAACAGTTGAATCAGCAAGCAGATCTGGAACAGCGTCAGCTGAAAGAAAAAGAAACAGCACGGATTGATCAAGAATTTCAAGCGGAGTTGACAGAAATAGAAGCTGAACACCAAAAACGCTTGGAGAAAAATTTAAAAAACTTAGAAAACAATTACAAGCAGGCTACGAATCGGCAACAGGTTGCTCAAAAACAGATGATTCTAAATCAAAAACAAGCTATTTTGGAGCGTGTTTTTGCTGAGGCTGTGACTCAAATGGAAAACTGGACATTAAATGAGCAGCAAAAATTTGCTCATAATGCTTTGGAAAAGATGCAATTGCAAGGCGAGTTAGTTTTTATTCCTGGCGAAAAGTCGCAAGCAGTTTTTAGTGAAGAATGGTTGAACGAGCAAAACCGCAAGCTTGCTTATCAATTAGTAATGGGTAATGAACCAATTACTGGTCAGGCTGGATTCGTTTTAGATAAAGAAGGTGTGCAGTATAACTTTCTATATCAGAGTTTAGTTAGAGAAATTCAACAGCGAGAAAGTTATCAAACGGCTCAGACGCTTTTTGAATAAACACTGCTTTAAAAGACTACGAATTAGGAGGCATTGAATGAAACAATCTACGTATCATGAATTGAATCCGCTGGTTCGTTTGAAAGAATTGGATTTGCTGGCTCCTGAGCTTATGGCGAGAATGATAAAAGCTGAAGATTTGACAGAGGTTGAAGCTCTTTTTAGAGGAACGATTTATGGTGAATTTTTGTCAGATGATTTCTATGAAAGCTTTGAAGAAGCTCTGGGAACCGCGCAAGATAATCTGTTGGCAGAATTGGTAAAGATTATTCCTGATCCGAATGTTATTTGGATCTATACAATGCGTTTTACCTTTCATAACCTTAAAGCATTAATCAAAGCTGATTTGTTAGATAAAAATTTTGATGAGCTTTATATTTACGATGGTTTTTATTCTTTAGAGCAGATCAAGACGGCCATTCGAACTGGTCAAGCAAGCGGATTACCAAATATTTTGCTTGATAGTATCCGAGAGGTCAGGGAGCATTTCGAAGAATCCAACAGTTTACAAGGAATCGATATTATTTTGGATCGAAAATTTTTATATTGTCAGCGAAAAATAGCTGACACGATAAACGAACCAGAGCTGACACAAGAAGTTATCAGCTTCATCGATTTTACCAATATTTTGATGACGGCACGTGGGATTAAACAGAAAAGAAGTCGAAACTTTATGTCGACTGCGCTGTCTAGCCAAGGAAGTATTCCAAAAGAAGAATTACTCGATTGTGTTGAAGTTGGTCTCGAAAAGCTAATTAGTTATTTGAGAACCACTACTTATAATGAAATAATCGAACCTATTATTGAGGATAATACAATTGACTTGAGTCAGTTGGAAAGACTTTGTGATGATTATTTAACAAGCTTTTATGAAACTGCACAAACACAAGCATTTGGACCGCTACCAGTTTTAGCGTTATTAAATGCGAAGGCGATTGAAACAAAAAATCTTCGCTTAATCATCACAGGTAAACGAGTTGGCTTAACGGATGATCAAATTAGAGAGAGGATGCGTGAGACATATGGCACATAAAATTGCTGCAATCGGTGATAAGGATTCTGTCTTGCCTTTCAGACTCTTCGATTTTGATACTAGAACAACAAAAGATAAGCAAATTATTCGTCAACAAATTGATGAAATGGCTAAAAATGACTATGGAATTATTTACATTACCGAAGAATTTGCTCAGCTTGTTCCCGATACAATCAAACGTTATGAAGAAAAGATGATCCCGGCGATTGTATTGATTCCTAATCACGAGGGAACTTTAGGAATTGGTAAGTCTTTGATTCAAGGACAAGTTGAACGGGCGGTCGGACAGAATATTTTATAAAGGAGCTAATGACTTGCAAGAAGGTAGAATAACAAAAGTTTCTGGTCCACTAGTGTTGGCAGAAAAAATGGAGCAAGCAGCTATTCAAGATATTTGTTACGTAGGTGACCTTGGGGTTATCGGCGAAATCATTGAGATGCGTGGCGATGTTGCTTCCATTCAAGTATATGAAGAGACTGCGGGTATTGGACCAGGCGAACCAGTTAGGACAACGGGGGAAGCACTTTCGGTTGAACTAGGACCGGGCATTGTTTCCCAAATGTTTGACGGAACTCAACGTCCGTTAGATACATTTAAAGAACAAACTAATAGTAATTTTCTTAGCCGTGGTGTTCAGATTCCAGCATTAGATCATACGAAAAAATGGTGGTTTGAGGCTACTGTTGAAGAAGGAGCAGTGTTATCTGCTGGTGATATAGTTGGAACGGTTAAAGAAACTAAAATTATTACGCATAAAATTATGGTGCCGAATGGGATCAAAGGAACTTTGAAGAAAATCTCATCTGGAGAATTCACGATCGATGATACTGTATATGTGATCGAGACACAAAACGGTTTGCAAGAATTTTCTATGTTACAGAAATGGCCAGTGCGTCGTGGACGTCCTGTGTCAGAAAAGCTAAATCCAGAGGCACCAATGATTACTGGACAACGAGTAATTGATACCTTTTTCCCAGTGGTAAAAGGCGGCGCGGCAGCAGTCCCTGGACCATTTGGGGCTGGAAAAACAGTCGTTCAGCATCAAATTGCAAAATGGGCAGATGTGGATCTTGTTGTCTATGTAGGTTGTGGTGAACGTGGGAATGAAATGACTGATGTATTGAACGAGTTCCCAGAGTTAATCGATCCTACAACAGGCGAATCCATAATGGAGCGGACCATTTTGATTGCTAATACATCAAACATGCCCGTTGCTGCACGTGAAGCATCTATTTATACTGGAATCACTATTGCTGAGTATTTTCGTGACATGGGATACAATATTGCGATTATGGCTGATTCTACTTCACGTTGGGCGGAAGCCTTACGTGAAATGAGTGGACGTTTAGAAGAGATGCCTGGTGATGAAGGTTATCCAGCGTATTTAGGTAGTCGTTTGGCGGAATACTACGAACGATCTGGACGAGTTATTGCATTAGGAAGCGATGGACGTGAAGGTTCAATTACGGCTATCAGTGCGGTATCACCTTCAGGAGGGGATACTTCTGAGCCAGTAACACAAAATACACTACGTGTTGTAAAAGTTTTCTGGGGATTAAGTGCTACATTAGCTCAACAACGTCATTTCCCTTCAATTGATTGGTTGCAAAGTTATTCATTGTACTCTTCTGAAGTTGGAAGGTATTTAGATAATGAATTACAAACAAACTGGTCACAAATGGTAGCAGAAGGTATGCGGATGCTGCAAAAAGAATCTGAACTAAATGAAATCGTTCGTTTAGTCGGAATTGACTCATTATCAGAGAGAGATCGCTTGACGCTAGAGGTCGCGAAGTCTTTACGTGAAGACTATTTGCAGCAAAATGCTTTTGATGAGGTAGACACCTTCACATCGAGAGAAAAACAGTTCAAAATGCTCCAAAATATTTTGACCTTCAATAAGGAAGGCCAACGTGCTTTAGAGTTAGGAACCTATTTGAAGGAAATTATCGATGGAACAGTCATCTTACGAGATCGAATTGCACGTAGCAAATACATTCCTGAAACTGAATTAGAAAAGTTAGATCAAATTAATTTGGATATCACAACAGAGATTCAAGCGATTGTTGCTGAAGGGGGAATGACCAATGATTAAAGAATACCGCACCATCAATGAAGTGGTCGGACCTTTGATGGCAATTGATAAAGTCGAAGGTATCAAATATGAAGAACTGCTTGAGATTCGACTGAATAATGGTGAGCTGCGTCGTGGACAAGTACTGGAAATTCACGAGGATAAAGCTCTTGTTCAAATTTTTGAAGGAACCAGTGGCATCAATCTAAAGGATTCGACAGCGCGCTTTTTAGGACATCCTTTAGAGTTGGGCGTGTCAGAAGATATGGTTGGGCGTGTTTTTGATGGACTGGGTCGACCTAAAGATGGCGGACCAGAAATCTTAGCTGAAAAAAATGTCGATATTAACGGGGAAGTAATCAATCCTGTTTCTCGGGATTACCCCGATGAATTTATTCAAACGGGTATTTCGGCAATCGATCATTTGAATACACTAGTCCGAGGACAAAAGCTTCCTGTATTCTCAGGATTTGGTTTGCCCCATAAAGAATTGGCAGCACAAATTGCACGTCAAGCGACCGTGCTGAATAAGGATGATGATTTTGCTGTAGTATTTGCGGGTATAGGTATTACCTTTGAAGAAGCAGAATTTTTCATGGAAGACTTTCGCCAGACAGGCGCGATCGATCGTTCAGTCGTCTTTATGAATTTGGCAAACGATCCAGCAATCGAACGAATTGCGACACCACGAATGGCGTTGACAGCGGCTGAGTATTTAGCTTATGAAAAAGGGATGCACGTATTAGTCATCATGACGGACATGACCAATTACTGTGAAGCTTTACGAGAAATTTCAGCAGCTCGTCGTGAAGTACCAGGACGCCGTGGCTACCCAGGGTATCTTTATACTAACTTAGCTACATTATATGAACGTGCTGGCCGAATTCGCGGTCTGAAAGGTTCAGTGACTCAAATTCCAATCCTTACGATGCCGGAAGATGATAAAACCCATCCGATTCCCGATTTGACTGGTTATATTACAGAAGGACAGATCATTTTATCTCGTGAATTGGACAAAAATGGTATTCAACCACCAATCGATGTTTTGCCTTCGCTGTCTCGTTTGAAAGATAAAGGAACGGGTGAAGGAAAGACACGAAAAGATCATGCACCAACAATGAATCAGTTGTTTGCGGCATATGCCCAAGGTAAACAAGCGAAAGAATTAGCAGTGGTACTTGGTGACTCTGCTTTATCAGATGTTGATAAAATCTATGCGAAGTTTGCGGAGCGATTTGAAGAAGAATATGTTAATCAAGGTTTTTACGAAAATCGTTCGATCGACGAAACGTTGGATATTGGTTGGGAGCTTTTAGCGATGTTACCGCGAACTGAGTTGAAACGGATCAAAGACGATATGTTGGACGAATATTTAACAGAAGGAGTTTGATCCTATGGTGAAATTAAATGTCAATCCAACACGAATGGAACTCACACGACTGAAAAAGCAGCTGACCACTGCTAGTCGTGGTCATAAACTGTTAAAGGACAAGCAAGATGAGCTGATGAGACGATTCATTTTATTAGTCAAGAAGAATAACGTAATGCGTGCCGAAGTTGAAGAAGAGCTGCAGCAAGCAATGAAGAATTTTTCGGTAGCAGATGCGTTGTTGAATGATAAATATATTGAAGAATTGTTGGCTGTTCCTAAAGAGCGTGTGTCTCTTGATGTGATCGAAAAAGATGTCATGAGTGTCAAAGTACCGATAATGAATTTTCAACACGAGTCGGAATTGTCAGATGGTCCACTAGAATATGGTTTTTTAAACTCTAATGATGATTTGGATCAAAGTATTCAAAAATTTACTGAGGTTTTACCAAAGCTATTGGAACTGACTGAAATCGAAAAGACTTGCCAGCTCATGGCAAAAGAAATTGAAAAGACAAGACGACGGGTCAATGCGTTAGAATATATGACGATCCCTCAATTGGAAGAAACAATTTACTTTATCAAAATGAAGTTGGAAGAAAATGAGCGTGCGGGAGTTACCCGCATGATCAAAGTTAAGAATATGGGTACTACTTGAGAAAGTAGTACCTTTTTTTGAAGGTAGGAATTTATGAATAAAGAAAAACGCTGGCCGTTTAAAATCTATCCGATTCAATTTATTGCTTTAGGTTTTGGTGGAGTAATTCTGCTAGGAAGTTTGTTATTGACTTTGCCGGTGTTTACAAGATCTGGTGAAGAAACACCTTTTATTGATGCTTTGTTCACCGCAACATCGGCGACCTGCGTAACTGGCTTAACGACGCTAACTACTAGCGAACACTGGAATATGGGCGGGCAACTGATCATTTTGGTTCTGATTGAAGTTGGTGGTTTAGGCTTCATGATGATGCCGTTTATTTTTTTTGCAGTTATGAAGAAAAAAGTTGGCTTGGTGACACGGATCATTTTAAGCGAGTCCTTAAATTTGGATGATCTATCCGGTGTAATCAAACTGATGTACTATATTTTACGCTTTGCGATCGGCTTTCAACTGGTAGGCGCCATTTTATTAGCAGTTGATTTTATTCCATCTTATGGACTAGCAAAAGGAGTCTGGTATTCCATTTTTCATTCTATTTCGGCATTTTGTAATGCAGGATTTGATTTATTTGGAGATAGTTTAGTTGGGTTCCAAGACAACGCGTATGTATTACTCGTGATTTCAGGGTTGATTGTTGCTGGCGGATTAGGATTTATTGTTTGGCAGGATTTGATGGCTTTTCGTAAAACTAGGAGATTAAGCCTTCATAGTAAGCTGGCTTTGACTGTTTCGATTGGACTGTTGATTTTTGGAACAGTAGTCTTTTATAATTCAGAATCTGGTGGGCGTTTTATCGTCAGCGATACATCTCCAATCAATCGTTTTGCGAATATGCTTTTCATGTCTGTGACAGCTCGAACCGCGGGTTACTTTTCAGTTGATTATGGAAATGTCAGCCAGGCGGGCATTCTCTTTACGATTGTCCTCATGTTCATTGGAGGAACATCGGGATCAACAGCCGGGGGACTCAAAACAACAACGTTTGGGGTTTTATTGATTCAAACGATTTCTATGTTGAAAGGAAGAGTTCATGCAGAAGCCTTTCGACGGACCATTCGCCCATCTGTAGTTTCGCGCGCACTTACACTTTTCTTTATTACGTTGACTTTATGTATTGCGGTGACTATGGTGATGTCAGTGACAGAAGTATTGCCGCGTTTTCGGGGAATCGAGTACCTTCTATTTGAAACTTTTTCTGCCTTTGGTACAGTCGGACTTACGATGGGTTTGACTCCGAGTTTGAGTCTAATGGGAAAACTCTTGATCATCGGTTTAATGTATATTGGGAGAGTTGGTATCTTGACTGTAGGATTCTCATTAACGCTGCGATTAACAAAAGGAAATACCGGACATTATAAACTGCCCGAGGAAAGTGTTATTATTGGATAATAAAAGTCTCACATTGGAAATGAGATCCAATGTGAGACTTTTTGTATTTGAATTGTCCATGCTTCAAAAAAATGATTTTCACAAAGTTTAATCAATACATAAAAAGACTGCCAATTATATATGAAAGCTACATAATTTACTATTTAAAGAGATAATTATTCAACTGTTTCTACCATTTTGTCTAAAGGATAATCCTTGTTTTTGGTCAATTCCAAGGTGTTTCTACGAAAACGCTCATACCGCATTTCACAATAATCAGCAAAATTTTCTCCTGAGTAATGACGAATGATTGCCCAGACGGTCCATAACAAATCCTGAATTAGGATGTAGGATTTTATTTTTTGGATTGCATTATTAGGAATATTATCTCCGTAATAATTATGAAGCAACTCATCGATTTCTGATCGAGTCAATCGCGTTTCCACGATAAAAGCCGCCAAATCAAAATTCAAATCATTCAATCCTGAATACTCCCAGTCAATCAAATAATAATCATCATTTTCACCTAATAAGAAATTTTCTGGAACGGTATCATTATGACATGGTACAAGTTCGACATTTTGGATGTTTTCTTCACAAAAGGCAAAGGCCTTATTTTTCAAAGAAATATAGTCAAAAAAGAAAATACCGTTAACCATTTTGACAACTTCTTCATACTTTTTTAATTCTGCCTTCCAACAGAAAATATTACGAAACGAACGAGGCATTGTATGGACTTTTTTCATTAAATCTGAAACTGCTTTCAAATTTTTTGAAGAAGTAGGGTTGAGCTGAGCCAGATTATGACTGTTAGGGATGAATCGGCTGATCTTGATTCCTGTTTCAGCGTCAAAGAAGACACATTCAGAATTAATAGAATAATTTGCTACGATTTCAGTATTAAATTCTTCTATTTTCCGATCAATCATCACCTCAGTCAATGGACCGGGCTGACGCACAATATAGTCTTCACCATGAATATTCATTACATAGTTGTAATTTGTCAGTCCACCGGCAAAGCGTGAACGATCAAACCTTAATGTCTCATCATTAAAAAAAGAGCGCAGAGTTTGAGTAATTATCCGCGATGTCTCTAATTGATATTGTTCATATACATTATCCGTCACTATTGGCACATCCATTTCTTCAACCGTCCTTCTGCAATCCAAGTCCTATAACTGTAACATTTATGAAAGTATTATACTGCATAGAATTTGAAAAAAAAAGAGAATGACAAGTATCTGCAAAAAGTAGCCAAAATAATTCTATTTTCCGCGCATCTAATAATTGTGCAAGAATCTATCGATTGTGCAACTTGAAAAAAAGTAATCGGTTGCAAAAATGCAAAAATCATCTATTAAATCTGCGATTTTCTCATCCACCTGCATGATAGCATTGACTCATCGAACAAGATAAACGCAATCGTCAAAAAAAGTAAGCAAGTAAGGAGAGGATCAATTGATGGAATATCGTGGAGATGAAGCATTGGGATTAGTAGAAACGATTGGAATGGTTCCTGCTATTCAAGCGGCAGATACGATGTTGAAAGCAGCAGATGTAGTGTTAGTTTCCTATGAAAATGTAGGCTCTACCTTGGTAACAGTCATGGTAAAAGGTGATGTCGCAGCAGTAAAATCTGCTGTTGAAGCTGGTGCAGAGGCAGCTTCTAAAATTGGGAAAGTAACTGCATTTAATACTATGCCCAGACCAATTCGACCAATAGGTCATATCGTGATGGCACATGATATTGATTCCAACTAA
Organism: Enterococcus sp. 3H8_DIV0648; assembly: GCF_002140655.1. NCBI lineage: Bacteria > Bacillati > Bacillota > Bacilli > Lactobacillales > Enterococcaceae > Enterococcus > Enterococcus sp. 3H8_DIV0648. Next base: position 657,435 of record NZ_NGLG01000001.1, read on the forward strand.
AGAGGAGGTATAGAACCGGATGAATAATGCTTTAGGATTTATTGAAACGTTTGGCTTAGTTTTTGTAATGGAGGCGGCGGATGCGATGTGCAAGGCAGCGGATGTTGAACTGATTGGATATGAAAATGTTGCCTCTGGTTATATCTCAGTTCTGGTGAAAGGCGATGTAGGTGCAGTACAAGCCGCAGTGGAAACAGGTGTTGAAGCAGTAGAAAGTATGGGTGGAGAAGTTTATTCTCAAAATGTGATTGCTCATCCCCACTCCGATATTGAAAAAATCATTACTCGCTATTCTTTTGATGTATAAAAAAGATAGGAAGTGAGACGAGCATGAAGTATAGAGTAGATAATGATCTGTTATCTATCCAAGAGGCAAGGATAAATATCGAACTTGCACGTGATGCGGCAAAGGAGTTAAAAAGCTTTTCACAGGATCAGTTAGATTTCGTGGTCGAGAAGATGAGTGAAGCACTTCACCCTCATATCGAGAAATTGGCGAAGATGGCAGTTGAAGAAACTGATTATGGAACGTTTTACGATAAAGTTATCAAAAACCGTTTTGTTTCAGAGTATCTTCCACAGCGTCTAAAAAATCAACGTTTTGTTGGCATTCTTGATGAGAACAAAGACCAGAAACTGTTGAAAATTGGTGTGCCGGTGGGTGTGATTGTCAGTATGATTCCTGCCACCAGTGCTGTCTCTACGACGATCCATAATGTGTTGATCGCTGTAAAATCAGGAAATGCAATCGTCATCTCGCCGCATCCGCGAGCGAAAGAAACGGTGCGCGGTGTGATCAAGCTTTTAGCCAAAACGGCAGAAGATGCTGGGTATCCACCAGGAGCTATTAGTTGTATGCAATTAGTGTCAAAAAAAGGAACACAGGAATTGATGGAGCATCCAGATGTTTCCTTGTTAGTAGCAACTGGAATTCCAAAAGTTATTGATAAATTGAAGCAGTCAGCAAAGCCGTATATATACGGAGGTAGCGGCAATGGACCTGTTTTCATAGAAAGAACTTGTGATATCCCTCAGGCGGTTAAAGACATTATCGACAGCAGGACATTTGATCATGGGATGATTTCTGCAGCAGAACAGTCGATCGTTGTTGATCAGCCGATAGATCAAGAAATAAAAGCTGAGTTCAAACGTCAGGGTGCGTACTTTATGACAGATGAAGAAAAGCAGAAACTGTTAAACCTACTATGTAAGAAGGATGGGTCATTGAATCCAGCTTACGTTGGTAAGTCGGCTGTATATCTAGCAGACCAGGCGAATGTGATCGTTCCGTCTGATACGAAGCTTTTGATTTACGCGCAGCCTTATGTCGATGAAAGCAATCCATTTGCACAGGAATTTTTAAGTCCCATATTGGCTTATTATGTAGAAAATGATTGGCAGCATGCTTGTGAAAGATGTATAGAACTTTTGATGGAAACTCAGAAGAGTCACACATTAGTGATTCATTCACGGGATGAAGAAGTAATTCGTATGTTTGCTTTGAAGAAACCAGTTTCTCGTATGCTTGTGAATACACCTTCTACCTTTGGCAGTATGGGCGCTACAACGAATCTGTTTCCTTCTATGACGCTCGGGAGCAACGCTTTTGGAATCATGTCTTCTAGCGATAATATTTCTCCAGAGCATTTAACGACGATTCGAAATATTGGGTACGGTGTGAGAGAAATCGAAGAATGTTTTGAGAAGAAAACTCAGGATGAAGCAAAGGAAACAATTGAAGAAGTGATTGCACAATTATTAAAAAAAATGATGGAGTGAGGTGATAAAGATTAACCAGAAGTTTTCATTTAAAACTAAAATCATCTGCAATCCTGGCTCTCTAAAAGAATTAAAAAATTTGCAAGGAAGAACAGCTTTGATCATTTCAGACAAAGTTCTTGAGGAGATTGGTTACATCGAAACAATCAAAGGCTATTTATCTGAAGCTGGTATAACAAGTCATGTTTTCACAGATGTTCGTCCTGATCCGGACACCAAAGTTTTAGCAGATGGGCTAAAGATATTACAACAAATTCAACCAGATGTGTTGGTCGCAATGGGCGGTGGTTCAGCGATTGATGCGGCGAAGGGAATTTTCTATAGTGCTTATCAAATGATGGGAGATACGTTTCAAAAGCCCTATTTTACAGCTATTCCGACGACAAGCGGCACCGGTTCAGAAGTAACAGACTTTTCCGTTATTACGGCAGAGGGCGACAAGATCGTATTGGTCGATGAATATATGGCGCCTGATCTGGCAATTTTAGATTCAGATTGCGTCGCTAGTGTGCCGAGGAAAGTGGTCATTGATACTGGAATGGATGTTTTGACACATGCGACAGAAGCATATGTTGCCAACGATGCTACAGATTTTACAGATGCATTGGCAGAAAAGACCATTCGCTTGCTATTCGAAAATCTACCTTTAATTGCAGAGGATATTGGTAACGAACATGCTAGGGATCACGTTCATAATGCTTCTTGCATGGCAGGTCTCGCCTTCAATCAAGCTGGATTGGGGATCAATCACAGTTTGGCTCACGCCATTGGTGGAACGCTGCATTTACCTCATGGACGTTGTAATGCTTTGTTGTTAGAAGAAGTAATCGCGTTTAATGGGGACTTAGAAAAGTCTGCAGCTAATCGTGCAGCAAAGCGGTATTCGAAGCTAGCCGAATTGCTGGGGTTGCCAGCGAGAACTGTCCGCGAAGGATTAGTCAGTTATATTGATGCTGTGAAGAAATTGAAAAAGCAACTTAATATCGAATCAGGTTTTGCTGAGCTAGGAATCGAGGAAGAAGTATACCAAACAGCGATTGAGAAAATGGTAGAAGCCGCTATGCTGGATCGCTGCACACCGGCAAATCCAATCAAGCCGACAAAAGAAGAATTAACTATGATTTATAAAAAAGCATATTAAAGAATGTGAGGTTTGTTTATGAATATTAATGAAATTTCCGAAAAATTTGCGGACGTTACAGCGAACATGTCACCAGAAGAACGCTCTGCAATGTTGAAACTTTTCCAAGGTATTTCTAAAGAATTGAATACTCAAGAAGGTTCAGTGTCTGCTTGTCGAACAGGAACAACTGAATCGGTAGCTGTTCCAACTGCATACGGTGCAGAAAACTATCCAGAAGGAATGACTCAGCGTCTAAAAGAACTAAAAGACAATTATTTGAAAGCGGTACCTTCAATTACCACTCATCGCGCAAAAGCTTTTACGAAAATGATGAAAGAAAATCCTGGCTTGCCCAAAATTATGATGCGCGCAAAAGCTTTTCGTTTAGCCTGTGAGGAAGCCCCATTATTGATACAAGACAACGAATTGATCGTTGGGCATCCTTGTGGTGCACCAAGAGCTGGAGCTTTTTCACCTGATATCGCGTGGCGCTGGATGAGAGATGAGATTGATACAATCCACGAACGGGCGCAAGATCCTTTTTATATTTCTGATGAAGATAAACGAATCATGCGTGAAGAATTATTCCCATTCTGGGAAACGCGTTCGCTAGATGAAGCTTGCGAAGAGCAATATCGTGAAGCTGGACTTTGGGAATTTTCTGGTGAAGCGTTTGTTAGTGACTTATCATACCATCAAATTAATGGTGGTGGGGATTCTAACCCAGGCTATGATGTCATCTTAATGAAGAAAGGTATGAAGGATATTCAAAAAGAAGCCTTGGACCACTTAGAAGGACTTTCAATGGAAAATCCGGATGATATCGACAAAATTTATTATTATAAATCAGTTATTGATACAACAGAAGGTGTTATGGCTTATGCAAAACGTCTATCTGATCATGCTTTTGCATTGGCAGACAAAGAAATTAATCCTAAACGTAAAGAAGAGTTGAAGCGTATTGGTGAGGTCAATGCTCATGTTCCGGCCAATAAACCAAGAACTTTCCATGAAGCCTTACAAACAGTTTGGACTGTAGAATCTTTATTCATGATTGAGGAAAACCAAACTGGCTTATCTGTTGGTCGTGTAGATCAATACATGTATCCATTCTATGAAGCAGATAAAAAAGCTGGTCATCTAAACGATTTTATGGCTTTTGAATTAGCGGGGAACTTCTTGATCAAGTGTTCTGAAATGATGTGGATCTCTAGCGAGGGCGGGTCTAAATTCTTTGCGGGGTATCAGCCGTTCGTCAATATGTGTGTCGGTGGAGTGAAGCGTGAAGGTGGAGACGCAACCAATGATTTGACTTACTTGCTGATGGACGCTGTTCGTCACGTAGGTGTATATCAACCATCATTGTCGTGCCGGATTCACAATCAATCTCCGCAAAAATATCTAGAGAAAATCGTAGATGTTGTTCGTGCTGGATTAGGATTCCCAGCTTGTCATTTCGATGATTCGCATATCAAGATGATGCTAGCAAAAGGGTTCAACATGGAAGATGCTAGAGACTACTGCTTGATGGGTTGTGTAGAGCCGCAAAAAGCTGGACGACTATATCAGTGGACTTCAACAGGGTATACCCAATGGCCGGTAGCTATCGAATTCGTATTAAATCGTGGCTTGATGCTATGGTGTGACCTGAAACCAGGATTGGACTTAGGAGCTGTCGCTCAATTTGACACTTATGAAAAATTTGAAGAGGCAGTGAAGAAACAAATTGAGTACATCACACGACTTTCAGCAGTTGGTACGGTCATCAGTCAGCGTGTCCATCGAGATATGGCACCGAAACCATTGATGTCCTTGATGATGGAAGGTTGTATGGAATCTGGTCGCGATGTTTCAGCTGGCGGCTGTGTTAATAATTGGGGCCCAGGATTGGTGTGGTCTGGATTAGGAACATATGCAGATTCGATGGCAGCAATCAAAAAACTAGTCTTTGATGAGAAAAAATACACCCTAGAAGAAATTCGCGATGCGACAAAAGCGGACTTTGTCGGCTATGAAAAAATTCATGCAGACTGTTTGAATGCACCTAAATATGGAAATGATGATGACTATGCGGACTTAATTGCAGCAGATATCGTGAATTGGACTGAAAAAATTCACAGTCAATACAAGACTTTATACTCAGTATTCAGTCATGGAACTTTGTCAATTTCTAACAACACCCCTTTTGGTGAGATGACAGGGGCAACAGCTAATGGCCGTCGTGCATGGACTCCGCTTTCAGATGGTATCAGTCCAACACAAGGCGCTGATAAAAAAGGGCCAACTGCGATCATTAAATCTGTTTCTAAAATGGATGTTGCAGCCATGAATATTGGTATGGTTCACAACTTTAAGATTTTGAAAGGTTTACTGGAAACTCCAGAGGGTCGTCAAGGATTAATTACGTTGTTAAGAACTGCTTCAGTATTAGGAAATGGTCAAATGCAGTTCAGTTACGTCGACGATGAAGTTTTGAAAAAAGCGCAAAGTGATCCAGACAGCTATCGCGATTTGATTATTCGGGTTGCTGGTTACAGCGCATACTTTACTGAATTGTGTAAAGAAGTTCAGGATGAAATTATCAGTCGTACGATGCTGGAACATTTTTAAAAAAAATGATTAAGGAGAACAAAGGGGATTATTATGATGGAAACAGTTCAAATAGAAAGAAAAGCACGAATATTCAATATTCAAAAATATTCGATCTATGATGGTCCAGGAATTCGAACTTTGTTCTTCTTCAAAGGGTGTCCACTTCGCTGTCGTTGGTGTTCCAATCCAGAAAGTATCGACCGTAAGTATGAAGTTATGTTCCAGAAAAATATGTGCGTTGATTGTGGGGAATGTGTTAAAGTTTGCCCGATGAAGATTCATAAAATGGATGCTGAAGTTGGTCATTACGTGGATCGTACAATCAATTGTTCTGGTTGTCGCGCTTGTGAAGCCGTTTGTCCGAAGCGTGCGATATCGATTGCTGGGGAAGACCGACTGCTATCAGACCTTTTGGAAATTGCGATCGAAGATATTCCCTTTTATCAAACCTCAGGCGGTGGTGTTACGTTAGGCGGCGGTGAGGTTACAACTCAAAGTGAGTTTGCAACTAATTTCTTGATGGAGTGCAAAGCGCATGGCATTCATACAGCGATCGAGACCTGTGGGCATACCTCCTTGAAAGATCTCTTGAAGATCGGTGAATTTTGCGATCTATTCTTATTTGATTTAAAGCAGATTGATTCAGAGCGTCACTTGGAATTGACTGGGGTACGTAATGAACGTATTTTGGAAAATTTAAAGGATTTAATCGAAAATCGAAAAAATATCAAGGTACGTATGCCATTAATGAAAGGGCTAAACAATGATCCCAAAACAATTCATCGAACGATTGAATTTCTACAACCTTATAGGAATCATCGGAATTTTCTAGGAATTGATCTATTGCCATACCACAAACTCGGGGTCAATAAATACGATCAACTCGATCAAATCTATCCAGTAACTGAAGATCTGTCTTTGAGTGATGAAGATCTAGATTTGATTGAGGAACAAATTTTAACTTACGATTTTCCGGTGAAAGTCATCCGACATTAAAGAGGTGAAAAAATGGAAAGAATCATTCAAGAATCCGTTCCTGGAAAACAGGTGACCTTAGCTCATGTACTCGCCTCGCCAATGCCTGATATTTGTGAACGTTTAGGAGTAGAAAATTCTGGTTCTGTTGGAATTATGACATTTACCCCATCAGAGACAGCCATCATTGCAGCCGATGTAGCGACAAAGGCTGCTGATGTGGAAATAGGATTCTTAGATCGTTTTACAGGTTCGCTTGTAATCACAGGTGATGTTGCCAGTGTAGAGACTTCTGTCGTGTCTGTTAATCAGATGCTTTGCGAGATGCTAGAGTTCACTGTTGTAAAGGTTACTCGAACATGAAGAAGCATCTCATGATTATAGGGTCGGATAATAGTGGGAAATCCTCAGTGGCTAATTGGTTAAATGAAACGAACCGTCCCTTGAAGAAGACTCAAGACGCAATTTACGGAAAATATACGATTGACGTTCCTGCTGCTTATTTAGAGAATGATTGGATGTATCGCTATCTTTTTTCAATCTCACAAACTGCGGGAAGACTACTGTGCATGGCAGATGGCAAACGATTGACGAATCTCTATCCGCCACATTTTGTCAAAGCATTCAATTGTCCAGCGATTGGATTGATTAAACTTCCTGAGACAGAAGCAGAAAAACAGATAGCGATTGATTATTTGAAAGTAGCGGGAGTCGATGAGTGGTATGTATTTGATTTAGAAGATGAAAAACTAGGGACGATGAAAAAGCAATGGATCGCGGAATTAGGAGGAAAAGATGAGGTTTATCACTGAACAAGACATTCGCACAGCTTTTATCCGAACTCCGTTTGAGGTCTATCATCTATCTACTGATACGAGATTGACACCGGAAGCGCGGCAATTTTTAATTGATCGGAAAATTACAATTACTGACGAAGAAGCCGAACAGCTTCAGAAAACAACAGTAATTGAAGTTAGGGAGAAACCAGATATTGAGTTGATCTTATCGCTCTTTCTTTTATCTGTAAGTTTGACGGTTGAGTCAGACCCTGTAATGGCAGAAAAATTATCGATGCTCTATCAACAAATGCAAGAAGCTCATTTACTTCGAACAGCAAAAGAAATTGTTGATGAGGTTGAAAATGTGGAAATAACCATGTTCCATGTACTGTTGCCTCGTGGCAAAGAGCTAGCAGTTCTAAATTTGTTACAGACACAGTTGAGTTTGTTAATTGCCGATGAACTGAAGGAATCGCTCAACAAAACGATGTACAATGAATTTCGTCGAATTAGGTGGGAACTCATTCGCATGATGAAAAAAATACTGGGTGGTGAAGCTACATGATGGAAGTGAGAAATACTTTTTCCTATTGCAACCAATTGGTTTCTAATTTTGAACACACAATCAATACTCCTAAAAAAAATCAAACATCGACTTACTATACTGGAGTCGATTTAGGAACGTCATGTATCGTTCTTTCTGTCTTGGATGCTGATCATCAGCCAGTAGCTGGTGCATATCGTTATGCGAGTGTTGTTAAAGACGGTATGGTTGTCGATTATTTAGGAGCGATTCAAATTGTTCGAGAATTGAAAGAACAACTAGAAAAGCAACTCGAAACGGAGTTAATGTATTGTTCCGCTGCGATTCCTCCAGGAACTGAGCAGTTAGACGGCGGGGCCATTCGTCATGTCGTTGAGGCAGCAGGGTTTGAATTGACTGCATTACTAGATGAACCGACTGCAGCCAATGCTGTTTTAAAAATAGAAAATGGGGTGATCGTGGATATCGGTGGAGGAACGACAGGTATAGCGATCATTGAAAATGGAAAAGTGATTAGTGTAGATGATCAGGCAACAGGTGGAACGCACTTCACTTTAGTAGTGGCTGGTGCATATAAGATTTCTTTTGAAGAAGCTGATAAATATAAGAGAGATGAAACCCATCACCAAGAATTGTTGCCGGTATTGACACCAGTGATTGAAAAAGTATCCTCGATCGTTTCTGAATACATTTCACAGCATAACGTTCAAGAAATTTATTTGGTTGGCGGAACTTGTTGTCTCACAGGTATTGAAAAGATCATCGAAAAGAAGACAGGTATAGCAACTTATAAACCTGATAATCCGATGTTTGTCACGCCGTTAGGAATTGCACTGAACTGCACTGATCAGGTTCTTTAGGAGGATGAGTAAATGGATTTTCGAATAATAAAGTCACCATCTAGAGGAACCTTAGAGATCATTACTAAGCGGATGGGGTTGAGTCAAACCAATAAAGAGATTGATTTCAAACAATTCGATGCTATCGGTTTAATTCAAGGTAAGCTGATCGATATGGTTTGTGCTGCGGATTTAGCCGAGAAAGCTGCTGGGATCATTGCAGTGGATGTTCGCGGAAGCTGCCCGCAAAACATGATTTTACTAGCACTTTTTGGGGATACTGCTTCAGTAGAAACTGCAATCGATGATATTAAGCAGAAAATGAAAAAAAGAGGCTGATGAGATGATAGCTGCCAAATTAGTAGACAATGTTTGGGCGACAAGAAAAATAGATTCGTTGAACGGACTGAAATTCATGCTGGCCGAACCGATTGGTAATGAACAAGAAGCTCAGCGCTTTATTGTTGTGGATACTGTTGGTGCTGGGATTGGAGACCGAGTGATCGTCACAAAAGGTTCTGCCGCACGAAAAATTTTTGTTGAGAAAGAACTGCCAATTGATGCTGTCGTTATCGGTATCATTGACGAAGACTGCCATTTTTAGGAAACGGTGGGTAAAAAATGAAACAATTAGTAAGCATCGCAACAATTCTGAAATTGATTGAAGCCGACCAAACAGAATGCTGTGTAGAAGAAAGGGCAATTGTTACACCTGCAGCCATGGATCTGGCTGAAGAACATGGAATCAGTATTATCAAAGAAAAGAAATCTAATGAAATGATAGAGCAATCGCATTTACTTGATTCTTTAAAAGTGCTAATGAGTAATCGTGATTTTGTACAGAACATGATTAACAATTTGGAAGAACCATATCGTTATGAAACGGATAGCTCCGATATCAAGCTGATTTATGGGGAGAGCATTCAACTTTTCTCTCAAGGCAGTTGGAAAAAACAAACCTTATTTTCTAACATCTTTGGTGGCTTAACGATAGACTTTTTGGAAACATCGAAAAAAACTTATCAACATCACTTTGAAGCCGAAGAATTTCTTCTTTTGTTGGAAGGACAAGCAACTTTTGATATGGATGGCAAGAAGGTTATTGCAAAAAAGGGTGACTGTGTTCATTTTCCGAAGAATACATCAACACAAGTATCATTTGATGAAGTCTGCAAGCTTCTGACCATTCATCCAAAATAGTAAAGAAAGGAGCATACAGTGGACGCAATTGGATTTATTGAAACACGCGGATTGATTCCTGCTATCGAGGCAGCCGATGTAATGTTGAAGTCTGCTCAAGTAGAATTGATAGAACGTTCGATTGTCGGTGGCGGGATTGTAACGGTCACTGTTACTGGAGATGTAGGTGCGGTTAAATCTGCAGTTGATGCAGGAGCATCAGCCACACAAAACTTTGGCAGTGAAACCTTGCTGAGCCAGCATGTTATTCCAAGACCGAACGAGCAAGTATCAGATGTGATTTTTAAAGAAAAAGAGAAGCCGACTGTTTTAAAAGAATCAGGGGAAACTGAAACAGGTGTTCAGTTGGAATTGAAAACAGAGTCTCTAGAAAAAGTTCCGCAACCAGAATCAGAAATTAAGCTTGAACAAAAAAATGATGAACCTGAAGTAGAATCACTATCAAGCAAGCCAGAACTAAGGATCAAGGAAGATTACAAAGAGCTTAATGTAAAGGAACTTAGAAAACTGGCAAAGAAATATAATAATCTAGGAATGACAAATGAAGAGCTGCAGACAGCGACTAGAGCTGTTCTTCGTGAACATTTCGAGAAATACACGAATCAGTAGAAAGTGAGGGAATGCTTTGGACAAATGCCATTATGATCGTGATCTTCAATCGATCCAAGAGGCACGAACGCTAGCTAGAAAAGGTAAAATAGCCCAAGAGCAACTAGCCACTTATAATGAAGCTCAAATAGAGAAAATTATCATCAATATGGTGAAAGTTGCGGAAGAAAAAGCTGAAGAGCTAGCGAAAATAGCTAACAAAGAAACTGGCTTCGGTAATATAGCCGACAAGACATTCAAAAACCATCATGCATCAAGCACTCTTTATAAGTCGATCAAAGATATGAAGACGGTTGGGATCATAAAGAATGATCAGCAAAATAAAATGATGGAAATAGCAGAACCCATGGGATTGTTGATGGGAATCATTCCTTCAACGAATCCAACCTCTACAGTGATCTATAAATCAATCATTTCCATTAAATCGCGAAATGGGATCGTTATTTCTCCTCACCCATCAGCATTGAAATGCACGATGGAAGCGACCCGCTTAATGAATGAAGCAGCAGTCGCCGCAGGAGCACCAGACAATATTATTACTTGCATTTCCAAACCTTCCATGAAGGCTACAGATGAATTGATGCGAAGCAGTGAGATTGCTTTGATTATTGCAACTGGCGGATCTGCGATGGTGAAATCAGCATATAGTGTTGGCAAACCAGCATTGGGTGTTGGTCCTGGTAATGTACCAGCCTATATCGAACGATCAGCAAATATAAAGAAATCAGTAAAAGACATTTTAGCAAGTAAAACCTTTGATTATGGGACAATTTGCGCTTCCGAGCAAGCTATTATCGCTGAAAAATGTATCGAACCGCAAGTGGTTGCTGAATTCCAGCGTCAAGGAGGATACTTCATGACACCGGAAGAAACAGAGCGGGTAGCAAAAATATTATTTGTCAAAGGTCATGCGATGAATGCAAGATTCGTAGGGCGACCAGCACGAGTCATCGCTGCCGCGGCAAATATCGATATCCCAGAAGGAACAAAGGTACTGATCGGCAGACAAAACGGTGTTGGTGAAGGATTTCCGTTGTCCTATGAAAAGCTAACAACTGTTTTAGGTTTTTACTCAGTAGAGGATTGGCAAGAGGCTTGCGAATTAAGTATTGCCTTGCTAAATAATGGCGGAATCGGACACAGCTTCTCAATGCATACTGAGAATCCAGAGATTGTGATGAAGTTTGCTGCGAAGCCAGTATTCCGAATTTTAGTCAATACTGGTTCTACACAAGGGGGAGTCGGAGTCAGTACTGCGATTTCACCAGCCTTTACTTTAGGTTGTGGAACTTGGGGTGGAAGTGCGACATCAGATAATGTCACACCAGAGCATTTGATCAATATTAAGCGAGTTGCTTATGGAATCAAAGAAATTGAGTCTATTCCTTGTGTTTCAGAAAAATCTGAAGAAACAACTGAAGATGACATGCAACAGTTATTGGCCGGTTTGGTAGATTTGTTAAAACAAAACGGTGGTCATTAATATGGTTGAATACAAAGAGTTAGTCAATATGTTTATCAAGGTATTAAACGATAACAGTGAGGGGTTATACATTCCGCTAGGTATTTCCAATCGTCATATTCATTTGTCACAAAAAGATGTTGAAAGGTTGTTTGGAAAAGGCTATGAATTAACCAGATTAAAAGATTTGTCACAACCCGGTCAGTATGCATGTAAGGAAACAGTTCTGATAGCTGGTCCGAGAGGTGTAATCGAGAAAGTCAGAGTTTTAGGACCTGCTCGAACAGCCACACAAGTAGAGATACTCAATGGAGATTGTTTTAAGTTGGGAATCCAAGCTCCAGTCCGTCAATCAGGGGATATTGAAAATACACCAGGGTTGACAATTATTGGAATCAAAGGAACCGTTGTTCTCAAAAAAGGAGCGATCATCGCACAGCGTCATATTCATATGACGCCGCAAGATGCTGAACGATTCCAAGTATCGGACAATCAAATCGTGCGATTAGAATTGAAAGGTCTGCGAGGCGGTATTTACAACAATGTCGTTGTTCGCGTTAGCGAGAACTTTCAGCTGGAATGTCATTTAGATACAGAAGAAGCAAACGCCATGGGATTAACTTCGAAATCCGAAGTAATAATAATCAGATAAAATTTAGGAGGATATTTTTATGAAATCAGAAGCATTAGGACTTATCGAAACAAAAGGATTAGTTGGATCAATTGAAGCAGCGGACGCAATGGTAAAAGCTGCAAATGTTGTATTAATCGGAAAAGAATTTGTCGGTGGGGGATTAGTAACGGTGATGGTTCGAGGAGATGTTGGTGCAGTAAAAGCAGCAACTGATGCAGGAGCTGCAGCAGCACAACGTATCGGCGAATTAGTATCTGTACACGTGATTCCACGACCTCATACAGATGTGGAAAATATTTTACCTGCTCAAAAAGCTTAATAATGGTGATAAGGCTGAAAC
>NZ_NGLG01000001.1:670866-672100 GCF_002140655.1 Enterococcus sp. 3H8_DIV0648
CGCAATTCTGGAAGAACGCGCAGATGTAATGGATCTGTCTCTTATACACATCTAGATGAGTTAGTACGATTAAGGTGGTACTTGTTATTATGAACAAAACAGAAAACCCTTTGAAAAAGCTAGTAGATCAAAGATTATATGGTCGTTATGGAAGTGTAATACCAATCTCGAATATTTCCCTTATCTTAGTTGATAATGTCGGGAAGATTTTGATGGAATTTAATCCAGAACCTGAATTTTGCAAACTTATTTGTAAGAAAGAAGAAGGAACTGTTTGCGATTATTGCTTAGGCCGTTTAGAAAATGATCTTGAGCATCGATATATATGCGAATATGGATTAGAAAATATTTACATGCCGATTGTTGTTGGAAAAGAAACACTCGGATATGTTATTGGGGTACAAGCCTATTCTACAGAAACTGAATACAAAAAATATTTGTTGGATGTTCCAAGCCTGAGCGAGGAAACTGGCGTTAGCAAAGAAAGAATTGCTAAAGCACTCTCAATGCTTGGCACTGTAGACGAAAAAGAAATTCGGATTTACGAACAGATTTGTGGACATGTATCTAGCAATATTGCACTTGATGTCGAAGAAAGAGTGTTAAACAATCATACCGATGTCGAACGTCTTTCCATTGAAAAAGAGATCTTAGAAAAGAAAATTCTTGATTTGGAAACGAAAAACGATTCATTAGTGATTAACCCACACTTTTTATTTAATACTTTAAATTCGATTGCTCGAACTGCTTATTTCGAGCTGTCTCTTATACACATCTAGAATACTTTAAATTCGATTGCTCGAACTGCTTATTTCGAGAATTCTCACACAACTGAAGAACTGATCTACTGTCTTTCAGATATTTTACGTTATACCTTAAAATCAGAGAACCAATTACACACGATCGAAGCAGAATTGGATTACATTAATAAGTATTTGTATATTCAGAAGGTTCGTTTTAAAGATCGTTTAAATTTTGAAATAAATATCTCAGAAGAATTGCTGCCGCAGCATATTTTAAATATGACGCTGCAACCAATTGTAGAGAATGCGCTTATACATGGTATTACCCCGAAAAGAGATGGCGGAAGTCTAAAAATTTATTCGGACAACGAATGCAAAGATACAGTCATTATTTATGTTGAAGACGATGGTAATGGTTTTCCGCAAAGTGTATTAACAGCAGTACGCAAAAATGGGACAATCAATCAAACGAACAGTTTGGGGTTTAAAAG
>NZ_NGLG01000001.1:672256-673576 GCF_002140655.1 Enterococcus sp. 3H8_DIV0648
CTTTAAATTCGATTGCTCGAACTGCTTATTTCGAGAATTCTCACACAACTGAAGAACTGATCTACTGTCTTTCAGATATTTTACGTTATACCTTAAAATCAGAGAACCAATTACACACGATCGAAGCAGAATTGGATTACATTAATAAGTATTTGTATATTCAGAAGGTTCGTTTTAAAGATCGTTTAAATTTTGAAATAAATATCTCAGAAGAATTGCTGCCGCAGCATATTTTAAATATGACGCTGCAACCAATTGTAGAGAATGCGCTTATACATGGTATTACCCCGAAAAGAGATGGCGGAAGTCTAAAAATTTATTCGGACAACGAATGCAAAGATACAGTCATTATTTATGTTGAAGACGATGGTAATGGTTTTCCGCAAAGTGTATTAACAGCAGTACGCAAAAATGGGACAATCAATCAAACGAACAGTTTGGGGTTTAAAAGCACTGATCGTCGCTTGAAGCAGTATTTTGGTGATGACTATGGCTTGTTTATAAAAAAATCTGATTATAGTGGAAGTATTGTTGGAATAAAGTTTCCAAGAAATTAGGTGGGAAATATGGATCGAATTTTAATTGTTGAAGATGAAGAATTGGAAAGAAATTTCTTGCAATCGCTGATCGAGACAAAGATTACAGAGGAATGCCTTGTTTGGAGCTGTGCCACCGGCACACAGGCGGTTGAGCTGGCACAAAAGCATCGACCGAATATCCTGTTTTTAGACATATTAATTCCAGAAAAAGATGGTTTGACTGTCTTGAAGGAGGTTCGGAGCTTTTTGCCAGAAGTGACGGTAGTGATACTATCCGCCTTTTCCGAGTTTTCTTATGCCCAGCAGGCGATTGACTTGAAGGTGTTCAAGTATTTACTGAAACCTGTTAAACCAAGAGAGATCGAGAGGGTGCTGCAACTTGTTGTTGACCAGCAAAAAAAGGCAGTAGAAACTACGACAGAAACACCTGTGAACGAAAAAACAGAAGAAACGTTAGGGTTTGTTCGAGAGGCAGTCCGCTTCATTCAAAAAAATTATCGTGAGAAATTGACACTAGAAATGGTTTCGGCTCATGTTTACATGAACCCGCAATATTTTAGTCGAGTTTTTAAAAAAAGAATCGGAGTTTCTTATACGGATTACGTCAATAATTTACGAATTCAACATGCCTGTAAATTGCTGGAAACCTCGGATTTTCCATCTTATCGTATTTCTAATGAATGTGGATTCAATGACCCATCTTATTTCAATCGAGTGTTCTTTAAGCAAATGAAGACAACTCCTAATAAATATCGAAAGCTATCCCATCAACAATTTTCTT
>NZ_NGLG01000001.1:675544-676024 GCF_002140655.1 Enterococcus sp. 3H8_DIV0648
GCTTATAAGATCATTCCAGAGTCATACTTCATTCTCTTTTTTTTAGAATGAAGTATGACTCTTTTTCTGCATTTCGTACACATGAATACGTTAAAGCTAAAAATATTGGACTTCTGTAATGCCACTTTTGAACCAAAAGTTCGACTTGTATTTCTTTATACAGTTCATCGTAAGGGTGCTATATCTGGAGAACTATGTGATTAGCTTATGGTATTTTTATGGATGACGTTTTGCATCTAACAGGGAGGTTATCATTACAATGGACTTGCATTTGTCGATCTTCTAGCTGCAGCAGTGTGATTAATCCGGCAGATTCTTTCAATAGAGTCTTGCTAATTCTCGGTACCTCGAAGTTGTGGACATTTCCAAATTTTAACTTTGATATTGAAATTATTCTGTATATTATTCCTGTCTCTTATACACATCTAGATGTGTATAAGAGACAGATTATGCTCAGCGGTTGTTTATGAGTTTTTTTTA
>NZ_NGLG01000001.1:677174-678721 GCF_002140655.1 Enterococcus sp. 3H8_DIV0648
TGATGGTATTAAGACCTTCTTCATTGATTACGTAGTCGATGACTAATTGACCATCTTTGTCGATCTCATATGTGTCCTCATCAATCAACCCATTTTCTTTTAGTGAAAGAAGATGATCTAAAAAGTTGGCATAAGTAAACTGTCTCTCTGATCCGTATTCAGCTTTCAAGCCTTCCATCACTGTATTAATATTATTTTTACTTTCTTGATTACTTCCGATAAAGTGTAAAACTCGGGAACGAATTGGCAGTAGCATCAATTAAGCCTCCTTCTTCTTAATAAAGTCTAACGGATTTACCGAGACGATGATTGCACCTGCAGTAATGACGACCGCACCGATGATCATCATAGGGCTCAAGGAGCTGCGAAGGAATATTACTGAGAAAATCACGCCCCATAATACATAAGTACTATTGATAGACATGCCAGTTGCAACACCCACTTTACTGTTGGCAACATACCACGCAAGGAAAGATCCGGCAGCAAATAGTGCACCTAACGCAATGATCAGGACAAGATTTGGTGCAGCTAATACATCTACAAATAACCCTAAAGATTTAAAGAGAGGCAGCACAACAATAATAAAGACGATACCTGAAACACCTTGGCGAATCGTTATTGCGATATTTGAATCGATCATCGACATACCAAAAGCTGAAAATACACCTTCCATACCCCAGCCAATTGCAGCGATAAAAGCACAAATAATTCCAAAGAAAAAGTTGCTGCCGACAGAGCCGCCGCCATCCATAGAGATCATGATGGCACCCGCGATACAAATTACCATACCGCCGGCTACTCGTTTAGAAATGTCTTGCTTCAAAAACATTTTTGCGAAAATTGCACCAAACATTGGGAATAATGCGGAAATTGGAATAGCTGCCGTACCAGCAGAAGCGATCCCAATCAGATAAGCACCGTTGGCGATAGGTCCTCCGAACAATGCTCCTAAGATAACCATTAGACCTGGGAAAATTGCTAAGCTTCGACCAATTTCTTTGAATCTACCTTTAATTATATTAAACAAGACTAGCCAAATTGCAGCGATAGTATCGTTTAATGCCGAAGCCACAAATGGTGCTGCAAAAAGCCCAGCAGCTCCAATTAAAGGTTCTTTCATCATTGCATAAGCAGAAATGGTACTGTATAAACCAAAAGCGATAGCAGAGATAAATCCCGCTACCAGGCCCTGCCTAGTAAAGGTATCAGTCATTTTTTGTTTCATTGAAAATGCGGGAGACACTTTCTTTTTCAATCTTTCGTCCATTCAATTCACCTCGAAATCAATAGTTAGTGTTTTTACGATATCGAACAAGTAAACGCATACAAGAATTTCATCGTGAAAACATCTACAAACTGATTATAAGACAGATAAGTTCTCTTGCATTATACATTTCGAACTTTATTATGGTAAAAAGAATAGGTGGTGTACGCTGAATTGTACAATTATTACTTTTCTGGATTATCTTTAAAATCTGTCTCTTATACACATCTAGATGTGTATAAGAGACAGGATCTACTGTCTTTCAGATATTTTACGTTATACC
>NZ_NGLG01000001.1:679213-729762 GCF_002140655.1 Enterococcus sp. 3H8_DIV0648
AGATGTGTATAAGAGCCAGCAATTATGCTCAGCGGTTGTTTATGAGTTTTTTTTAATGTAAACTAACTAGTAAATACATTTTGCAGGAGGACACCAATGATCCCAGTATTTGGCGTAAAAGAAGCCGAAAAAAAATATCAAGCCCGTTACGCAGCTTACGCAATTTTAATGGATGATGAAGAAAAAATTGCACTTGTACAAGCTCCTAATGGCGCATACTTTTTACCTGGAGGAGAAATTGAGGGGAACGAGACGAAAGAAGAGGCTATCGAGCGAGAGATGCTTGAAGAGCTAGGCGTTGAAGTCATTTTATCCAACTATTTAGGACAGGCGGATGAATACTTCTATTCACGTCATCGAGGGACCTTTTTTTATAATCCGGGCTATTTTTATACTACGAAAAGCTGGGAAAAAGTCTCTGAACCGCTGGAAGAAGGAAACAACAGTAGTTGGGAGTTGCCGCAAAAGGCGATCGAACTATTGAAACGCGGCAGTCATAAATGGGCCGTAGAAGAATGGTTAAAGAAAAAAAGTCTTTGAGGCATCACATTTATTGACCTAAACATATAGAAAAAAGAAGTAGAACAGGAGATGAGCATAAATCCTGTTCTACTTCTTTTTAATAAACATCAAAGGGGATAACTTAGCTTTTTTAATCTACTAATGCGCCATTTCGAATATGCTTGGCAAATGCTTGATAATAGTCATCAAACAAATCGGAATTCTTACTGTCCTGTTGTGTCATTTCTTTTGGATAATAGAAACGAATATCTCCTTGACCTTGGCCAGTCAGTGCTGAAACTAGTTGACTGGCTTTTGATAGTTCGATCAATGTCCCATCCTTTTGCATCAATTCAATTTGAGTTCGATGGCTGCCTTTTTCAGGATGATAAAGGTCGTAAGGCAGATCATAGCTTGAGTTGATTGCTGTATAATAGTGGGGATTGAACCCAGCTTTTTCAACTAATGTTTTCAATTCGATCAGCAGCGGATTTTCGCTTGAATCGACTGTAATTGATTTCAAAGGTTTACGATTTAAGAAGCGATAAGCTAAATCACTTAAAATCAAATCTTGTTCTTCGATCCATTGGGCAAAGTAGGTATTTAGCACGCCGTCATCAAGTTTTAGATAATCCTCTAATGAAAAATCCTGTCTCAAAAAGGGAATTAAAAATTGGGAATGGAATGTGAAAATCTCTGCATCTTCTTGATACAGTTCATGTGCACGATCTAGTAAGTGCTCTAACAACACTTCCATTGCTCGAGAAACCGGATGGAAATAAACTTGGACATACATTTGATAACGACTGACGATATAGTCTTCTACCGCATGCATTCCGTTCATGGAAAAAGCGATCCCACCCTCATACGGACGAATTACACGCAAAATTCTTGTTAAATCAAAGGTGCCGTATTCGGTTCCAGTATAGTAGGCATCTCGTAATAAATAGTCCATTCGATCTGCGTCGATTTGACTGGAAATCATTTGAACAACTTGCGGATTCGCGTAGGTTTTCGTGATTACACTGGCAACCTTTTCTGGAAAGCCTTCTTCAACGTTATTCAAAATTTGAAAGACTTCTGTTTCTGGCGAAGTGATAATTGCTACAGTCAGCGCCTCATGATCAGTATGGAAGATATGTTCAAATGTATGAGAATACGGACCATGACCAACATCATGGAGTAATGCAGCACACAATGCGACTAAGCGATGAGAATCATTCCAGCCATCTTTTCCATATTTTTCTTGCGAATAATTTCGTTGAAAAATATCACAGATCCGGCGAGTAATATCATAAACACCTAGAGAATGAGAAAAACGGCTATGCTCAGCGCCGTGAAAAGTATAGGAAGTTGTACCTAATTGTTTGATTCGCCGCAATCGTTGAACTTCCTTTGAATTGATCAAATCTAAAATCACCTGATGCTGGACATGGATATAGTTGTGGACGGGATCGCGAAAAACTTTTTCCAGTGGGAGCATTTGATATTTATATGTCATTGAGTACCTCCTGAATAATCAAGTTGCGTTGCTGCATATTTTCAATGCGTCGTTGATATTCTTCTAATTGATAAAAAGTTGATAGAAAATCTGTCTGGTCATTATGAGACATCGCTTGTAGCAGTTCCTTTTTCACAGAATCAATGGATACATCAAATGAGGTTACATCATTTAAGGTTGTCATACTAGCCGGATTGACTGGTGGATAATTGATACCAAATTGTTCCTTTAGCCCATTTTGATAGTAAGCTCGCACGAGTTCACCTCGGAAATTCTGATCACCATTAACACTGAGATACATCATGATTGCTACGCCATCTTTAACACGTCGCTGGGCGATACCGGCGATTTTCTTTCCATTAATCGAAACGTCATACTTGCCTGGACAATAAGAATCAGCAACCTCGCCAACGTCTAAACCAAAGTTTCCAAAGCTTGTTTTCCTCAGCCAATCTACCATTGCTTCATACCCGTCATCAATCGATAAGGTAGAAATCGTGTCTTTTGGAAGAATCAAAGAAACATTTAAGACCCCAGAATCACTGATTACGCCTAATCCGCCAGCATTGCGTAAAAGAAGGTGATAGTTCTCTTTTTGAACAGTTTTTAATGCATCGGCAAAATAAGTGACGCGACTATCCTTCATTCCTAAAATCAATGTCTTAGGCAGCTGCCAGAAATGAATAACTGGCTGGTTCTGCTCTCCGCTGAATTCTGTCAACACATCCGTTAACGCGAAGGGGTTGAATAAATCACTTTTTGGGAGCATACCTTGATCGAAAAGCAACGCTTCTTTCATCTAATCTTCCTCTCGTTCCTCATGCTTTCTTCCTATTATAAACAAAAAAAGGGAAAGCAAGTAATTAAGGCGCTCAAAAAAGCAGAAGTAGTTGACAAAAAAGCCAAAACCGACAAAAATAAATAATGGAAGGAGTGGAAGCTCTGTGAATATAAAAGAAGGCATTCCCGCAAAAATAAACGTTCAAACGAAGGTCACTCAAAATAATGAGACTGAAGACTTCGTATTCGATCTCCCAGGACAAGTCGTCAAGATGGGAGACACCCTGTACATTCGTTACAAAGAGATTCAACCTGATGGTCAAGAAGTTCCAGTTACAGTGAAGGTGACACCGGACTCGCAAGTACAATTGATTCGTTCCGGCGAAGCGCGGATGCGCATGCGTTTTGCGTATCGTGAAAAAATGGAAACCAGTTATAAGACCCCATTTGGAATTTTTATGATTTCGACTTATGCAAAAAATTTACACGTGAGTCTAAAAGATCGTCCGTTTTCTGGTAACATTACGATCGATTACGAACTTTATATGAAAGAAGAAAAAGTCGGCGACTATCATTTAGTGCTAGAATTTACTACTTAAACATAAGAAAGGTTTGCTTTTTATCCTTTGATTTTGTATGATAAGGAGTAGACTTTGAAAGGACGTGTCATACTTGGAACTTAGTGTTTTTGATGGTTTGAACAAAGATGAATTATCAATGATTGAAGTGGCACACGCAATTCTGGAAGAACGCGCAGATGTAATGGATTTTTCTGATCTAGTCAATCAAATCCAAAACTATCTTGGCAAATCAGACAGTGAGATTCGTGATGCATTAGCACAATTTTATACCGATTTGAATATTGATGGAAGTTTTATTTCTCTAGGCGATAATCGCTGGGGATTACGTTCATGGTACGCGATCGATTCAATCGATGAAGAAGTAAACCATGGCTTAGAAGATGATGAAGAAGACAAACCACGTCGTAAAAAACGTAAAAAGGTCAATGCTTTCATTAATGATGATGAAGATGCAATTGACTATAATGATGACGATCCCGAAGATGCGGATCTATTAGTTGACGATGATGAAGATGAAATCGACGACGACGATGATGATGACGATGACGAAATCGCAGCATACAATTCTGATTTGCAAGAAATCGGAGCAGATGCCAGTGAGGACGATGAAGAAGTTGTCCCAGGCGGAATCGAAGATGACCTAAGTGTGATCGATGATGACGACGAAGAGTTTGACGATGATGACGAAGAGGAAGAATAGATCAATGTGATCTATTCTTTTCTTTTTGTCCTTTTTCTGTTTATATTTCACAAGCGCTTCCTTTGATTCTTTTCTAAGAAACACGATAGTATGAATTTAGAAAGAAAAACAGGAAGGTGAACAGGATGGAAAAAGTACCAGAAATCAAAATCAAATTAACCGATGTAACAGAACGCTTAGACGAAGGCTATCTGCTGCTGTCGGAATTACGTAAAGAAGCTGACGCGCCAGTTGTTAAAGCACGCTTATTAAACAAGGAAGTGATTGCTGTTTACGGTAAAGAAGCAGCAAAAAAATTCTATGATCCCCGAAACTTTAAACGTGAAGGTGCAATGCCAAAGGTTGTCTTAAAGACCTTGTTTGGGGAAGAGGGTGTTCAAACTCTGGATGGCAAGGCGCATGAGCATAGAAAAACTACTTTTATGAATTTAATGACACCAAAACGAATGGATGAATACCATCGGATATTGGATAAAAATTTAGCACAAAAACTAGATCAGCAACATGGCGTGTTTGAACTGTTTGATCTTTCCAAGGACGTATTGTTCCGTTCAATTTGTGAGTGGGCCGGTATTGATTTGTCCGAAATGAGCAAGGAAGAAATCGATCAGCTGGCTGAATATCAAATTTCGATGATTAGTTCGGCTGTAACTAATCCAGCGACTCATGTTAAAGGAATTGAAAATCGCAAAAAATCAGAAAAATGGGCACAATCATTGATTGAACATGCGCGGACAAATCCGATCGCTGGAAAAGAGAACATCGCGCTCTACGCTTTTGCCAACGCAACTGATGATAATGGTGAGCTATTGCCGATTGACGTGGCCGCTGTTGAATTATTGAATGTGATTCGACCAACTGTTGCTTTGACTGTCTGGATCGCTCTAATGGGCCATGCGTTGTTCAGCAGACCAGATATCTATCAACGGCTTCATGCGGAGTTTGATAAATTGCAGGATTCATTTATTCAAGAAATGCGCCGCTATTACCCATTTTTCCCGATGCTTCCAGCTTTTGCAAAGCAAGATGTGGAAATTGACGGCTATTTGATACCTAAAGATAGCTGGGTAGTACTAGATCTTTATGGAACAAATCATGATAAACGGACGATAGAAACACCAGAAGTATTCCGAATTTCACGTTACCTTGGCAAGGAAAAGCATATTTCTTATGATGAGGAATATGAAATGATCGCACAAGGCGGCGGAAAATTTGAAGCGATGCATCGCTGTGCGGGAGAGTGGATCACCTTGCACACCTTGCGAGTATTTTCTGATCAACTGGTCAATAAGTATCAATTTTCAGTACCGAAGCAAGACTGGGAGATTCTGATGAATCAATTCCCAACATATCCAAAAAGCAAAGCACTATTGATCAAGGAATAAATAAAGAACCTCTCTAAGTAGGAAAATACCTATTTAGAGAGGTTCTTATTTTAGTCTTCGGAGAGTAGGGCTGAAACAAAATTGATAAGTACCAGCTAAAAAAGTATAATAGTTTTTATGGAGATATTCTAATTGAATCGAAAAAAGACACTCCTCAATAAAGAGAAGCGTCGAAAGTATGCGCCCTGAGGGAATCGAACCCCCGTCTCAAGAACCGGAATCTTACGTGATATCCACTACACTAAGGGCGCAAGCACGATTATTAGTTTAGCATATAATTTTAAAAAAACAAGGGGAAAGTATATGAAGTTTCAACAAGGTTATTCGCAAAAGCAGCAGCAAACTCAAAAATTGGCGATGACACAGGAATTGCAGCAAGCCATTCAAATCCTACAATTTAATACTGAGGAGCTGCAGGATTACGTTGAAACGGTTTCTCTAGAGAATCCGCTGTTTGAAGTGGTCCCACCAAAAATCCAAAGTGATCTGATGCAGATGCACAGTGGAGCGGTTAAAGAAGAGTCGTTTATCCAAATCGCCGATCACCCAGTCTCCTTATTTGAACATTTGATCAATCAGATACATTTAAACTATCGAGAAACTTTTATCCGAGAGATTATGCTGGTTTTAGTTGAGTATATTGATGTGAATGGTTACTTAAGAGTGGAAGAAGAAGAAATAAAAGAAGAGTTAAATGCAACGGATATTCAATATCTCGATGCTTTGACACTATTGCAGCAGCTTGATCCGCCTGGTGTAGGAGCTAGAAATCTGCAGGAGTGTTTGATGCTTCAGACTGAGCAGGATGATTATGCACCAGAGTTGGCGT
Source organism: Enterococcus sp. 3H8_DIV0648 (assembly GCF_002140655.1). Classification (NCBI taxonomy): domain Bacteria; kingdom Bacillati; phylum Bacillota; class Bacilli; order Lactobacillales; family Enterococcaceae; genus Enterococcus; species Enterococcus sp. 3H8_DIV0648. Next base: position 685,491 of record NZ_NGLG01000001.1, read on the forward strand.
ACCTTTTAATAGAAGAATCCTTTGATGCGATTGCCAAGAGAAAGTTTGAGCAAATCGCAAAAGACTACCAAATCAGCTTGGCGCAGGTTCAGCAAATACTTGACTATATTCGAAGTTTGAATCCATTTCCAGGAGCAAGTTTTGGTGGTCAAGATTCAAACTTTATTATTCCTGATTTAACATTAGTTAGAAGAGAAGGTCAGTTAGTTGTTTTATCGAACAAGCGAGGTCAATTACGCTTGAACTTTCAAGAAAATTATTTCAAGCGTTTGAAACAACAGGCTGACGAAGAAACCAAAATTTACTTAAAAGAAAAACTTCAGCAATTTGAGTGGCTGAATAAAACACTTGGTCAACGTAAAGATACGATTCTGGAAGTTGGAAAAATCATTGTTCAACATCAAGCGCACTTTTTTGAAGATAAACAAGGTGCTTTAAAACCGTTGATGCTCAAGGATGTTGCGAAACAATTAGAGGTTCACGAGTCAACGATCAGCCGTGCAGTAAATGGTAAATATATCGAAACGGATTTTGGTGTTTTTGAATTACGAAACTTTTTCGTAAACAAAGTTAATGATGAAGATACGTCTGCTGATGAAGTCAAACAATTGATTGCTTCACTTGTCGAGCAAGAGGACAAACATAAACCTTTATCGGATCAAAAAATTGTCGAATTACTTGCAGAAAAGGAGCAAAAAATATCCCGGCGAACAGTCGCAAAGTATCGAGATGCACTAAATATACCCAGCTCTTCGAAAAGAAAACGTTTTGATTGAGCCAAGTAAAAAAACTTGGCTTTTTCCTTGCGTAGAAGGCATAAAACTGTTACACTTTGTCATGTAAGAAATTAGCAAATTTCAAATGAATAATTTGGCTTTCTTGCATTTTTTTTAATATTCATGGGTCGCTAAAAGTCTATGAGGGACTACTTAAGTCCAACGGAGGAATTCCTTTGTTAAGTGAATTAAGAGTACTTGAAGCAATCGCCCCTGATGTGTTAGAGGTTGTGAAAAAAAGATATCGCATTATGCAGAATATTTTTTGGATGCAGCCGATCGGTCGAAGAAACTTAGCTGATTCATTAGGTCTTACCGAACGGGTTTTACGAAGTGAGACAGATTATCTTAGAGATCAGCGTTTGATTGATGCAACGAAGAGCGGTATGTTGTTAACTGAAAAAGGACAGGATTTGCTGCAACATCTAGAACTATTGATGGAACAATTTACTGGAATGGATCAGTTAGAAAAACAACTTGCTTCACTTTTTGAAATCGAGCGTTGCTTGATCGTTTCTGGAAACAGTGATGAGCAGGAAAAAGTAATCGGTGAATTTGGCGAGCTAGTTGATGAAGCATTGCAACGTCAATTACCAGATGGCCGAAATATCATTGCAGTGATGGGTGGTACGACGATGGCTGAAGTTGCCAGACATGTCAGCCCATTAGAAACAGCAAAACGCCATAATCTTTTTGTTCCAGCTCGAGGTGGTATCGGAGAGGCTGTATCAATCCAAGCCAACTCAGTGAGTGCATTGATGGCAGCAAATGCTCATGGAGAGCATCGTGCTTTATACGTGCCAGAACAATTAAGTGAAGAAGCTTATCACACACTGCTGAAAGAACCTTCGATTAGAAGCGTCTTGGCGATGATCAAAGAGGCCAACTGTGTTGTTCATAGTATTGGTCGTGCTGTGCATATGGCAGCCAGACGGAAAATGTCGGAAGATGAAATTGTTCGTCTGAAACAAAAAAATGCTGTTGCAGAATCATTTGGTTACTTTTTTGACGAAAATGGAGAGATCGTCCATAAAGTACCTCGCATCGGATTATCTTTAGAAGATATTCAAAAGATGCCGACGGTTCTAGCAGTCGCTGGTGGCAAGAGCAAAGTCAAAGCCATTACAGCGTATATGAAAAATGCTCCAAAACAAACGTGGCTCATCACTGATGAAGCCGCTGCAAATGAGATTTTAAAAGGGACATCCCCTTTAAAATAAATATATTTTTCGATTCCATAAGGAGGAAATCTTAAATGACAGTAAAAGTTGGAATTAACGGATTTGGACGTATCGGACGCTTAGCATTCCGCCGTATCCAAGATGTAGCAGGATTAGAAGTTGTAGCTATCAATGACTTAACAGACGCTAAAATGTTGGCTCACTTGTTAAAATATGATACAACTCAAGGTCGCTTTAATGGAACTGTTGAAGTTCATGAAGGTTCATTCAACGTGAACGGAAAAGAAGTTAAAGTTCTTGCTAACCGCAACCCTGAAGAATTACCTTGGGGAGAACTAGGAGTAGATATCGTATTAGAATGTACTGGATTCTTCACTTCAAAATCTGCTGCTGAAAAACATTTAACAGCTGGTGCTAAACGTGTTGTTATCTCAGCTCCTGGTGGTAACGATGTTCCAACAATCGTTTACAACACTAACCACGAAACTTTAACTGGTGACGAAACAGTTATCTCTGGTGCTTCATGTACTACTAACTGTTTAGCTCCTATGGCTAAAACTTTAAATGACGAATTTGGTGTTGTTGAAGGATTAATGACAACTATCCACGCTTACACTGGTGACCAAATGACTCTTGATGGACCTCATCCTAAAGGTGACTTCCGTCGTGCACGTGCTGCTGCAGCAAACATCGTGCCTAACTCAACTGGTGCTGCTAAAGCTATCGGTTTAGTTATTCCTGATTTGAACGGTAAATTAGACGGAGCTGCTCAACGTGTTCCTGTTGCAACTGGTTCATTAACTGAATTAGTTACTGTTCTTAACAAAAAAGTTACTGTTGATGAAGTAAATGCAGCTATGAAAGCAGCATCTAACGAATCATTCGGTTACAACACTGACGAAATCGTTTCTTCAGATATCGTAGGTATGACTTACGGATCATTATTTGACGAAACTCAAACTAAAGTTATGACAGTTGGCGAACAACAATTAGTTAAAACTGTTGCTTGGTATGATAACGAAATGTCATACACTGCTCAATTAGTTCGTACTTTAGAATACTTCGCTAAACTTTAAGATTTATTTTAAACAACGACAATGTCTGAAAAAAGGCGGGGAAGCAACGCGCTTCTCCGTTTTTTTCGTAAGTTTATCATTGGCTCTTTTTTGGAAAAGAGTTGTATAATAAAAAAGATTTAAAAAAATTATTTGGAGGTTTTCTTTCATGGCAAAAATGACAGTTAAAGATCTTGACTTGAAGGACAAGAAAGTTTTAGTTCGTGTGGACTTCAACGTTCCTGTTAAAGATGGCGTGATTACTGATGACACTCGTATTAAAGCGGCGTTACCAACAATCAACTACATTTTAGAACAAGGCGGAAAAGCAATTTTGTTCTCTCACTTAGGTCGTGTGAAAACAGAAGACGATAAAGCAGGCAAATCATTAAAACCTGTGGCTGTTCGCTTAAGCGAATTACTAGGTAAAGACGTAACATTCGTTCCTGAAACTCGTGGTTCTGAATTAGAAGCAGCAATCGCAGACATGAAAGATGGCGACGTAGTTGTATTTGAAAACACTCGTTTTGAAGATATCGACGGTAAAAAAGAAAGCGGAAATGACGCTGAACTTGGTAAATACTGGGCTTCATTAGGCGATGTATTCGTCAATGACGCATTCGGTACTGCTCACCGTGCTCACGCTTCTAATGTAGGTATTGCTTCTACTGGAATCCCAACAGTTGCTGGATTCTTGATGGAAAAAGAAATCAAATTCATCGGCGAAGCTGTTGAAGAACCTAAACGTCCTATGATTGCAATCTTAGGCGGCGCGAAGGTTTCTGATAAAATCGGCGTAATCAAAAACTTGATTCCAAAAGCTGATAAAATCTTGATCGGCGGCGGAATGACATATACATTCTACAAAGCTAAAGGCATGGAAATCGGCAACTCATTAGTAGAAGCTGATAAAGTGGATTTGGCAAAAGAATTGATCGAAGCAGCTGGAGACAAATTAGTTTTACCAGTTGATTCAATCACAGCGGCTGAATTCTCAAATGACGTACCAACTGAAGAGCATACAGGTGATGTTCCGGCTGGACAAATGGGTCTTGATATTGGACCTGAATCAATCGCTTTATTCGCACAAACACTAGAAGGCGCAAAAACAGTTGTATGGAACGGACCTATGGGTGTGTTCGAAATGAGCAACTTTGCTCGCGGAACAATCGGTGTTTGTGAAGCAATCGCAAACTTAAAAGATGCTACGACAATCATTGGTGGTGGGGATTCTGCAGCAGCAGCTGAACAACTTGGCTTTGCTGATAAATTCACTCACATCTCAACTGGTGGCGGTGCAAGTCTTGAATTACTAGAAGGTAAAGAATTACCTGGTCTTGCAGCAATCAACGATAAATAGTTAGAAGAGCTATCTTGAAAAGTTAAACAAAAAAGGAGTTTTTTAAATGCGTAAACCAATCATTGCTGGTAACTGGAAAATGAATTTAACTGCTTCAGAAGCAAAAGATTTTGCAGAGGCGGTAAAAAACAACATTCCTGCTAATGATAAAGTAGATTCTGTTATTGGATCACCTGCTTTATTCTTACAAGAATTAGTCGAAGCAGCAAAAGGCACTGACTTAAAAATCTCTGCTCAAAACTGCTATTGGGAAAATGCTGGAGCATTCACTGGTGAAACTTCACCTGCTGCTTTAGCTGATCTTGGTGTAGAGTATGTTATCATCGGCCATTCAGAACGTCGTGAATACTTCCATGAAACAGACGAAGAAATCAACAAAAAAGCGAAAGCAATCTTTGCTAACGGTATGTTACCAATTCTTTGCTGTGGAGAGTCTTTAGAAACTTATGAAGCTGGCAAAACAGCTGAATGGATCGAAGGCCAAATCAAAGCTGGTTTAGCTGATCTTTCTGCTGAACAAGTTTCAAGCATGGTTATTGCTTATGAACCAATCTGGGCAATCGGTACTGGTAAATCTGCTGATGCACAAATTGCTGATGAAATCTGTGGTGTTGTTCGCTCAACAGTTGAAGATATCTACGGTAAAGAAGTTTCTGAAGCTGTTCGTATCCAATATGGCGGTTCTGTTAAACCAGAAAACATTGCTGAATACATGGCGAAAGAAAACGTTGATGGAGCTTTAGTCGGCGGAGCCAGCTTAAAAGCTGATTCATTCTTAGCTTTATTAGAAGGCGCAAAATAATTTTTTTACAGAAATTGCAGCTTTTGTTTGCAACTGCCCGCAATTTTCACTAATATGGGTTATAAGGGTTTTTAACCTTTATTTACAAAAAAACAAATTTTAAAGGAGAGACAAAACATGTCAATTATCTCAGACGTTTACGCACGCGAAGTCCTAGACTCACGTGGTAACCCAACAATCGAAGTAGAAGTTTATACAGAAGACGGCGCATTCGGCCGCGGTATGGTTCCTTCAGGTGCTTCAACAGGTGAATACGAAGCCGTTGAATTACGTGATGGCGACAAAGCTCGTTACGGCGGTAAAGGTGTTACTAAAGCAGTTGATAATGTGAACAACATTATCGCTGAAGCAATCATTGGCTACGACGTTCGCGACCAAGCTGCAATTGATGCTGCTATGATCGAACTAGATGGCACTCCTAACAAAGGTAAATTAGGTGCGAATGCTATTCTTGGTGTTTCTATTGCTGTTGCTCGTGCAGCTGCTGACTTCTTAGAAATCCCATTGTACAACTACCTTGGCGGATTCAATACGAAAGTTTTGCCTACTCCTATGATGAATATCATCAACGGTGGATCACATGCTGATAACTCTATCGACTTCCAAGAATTTATGATCATGCCTGTTGGCGCTCCTACATTCAAAGAAGCTTTACGTTATGGTGCAGAAGTATTCCACGCTTTAGCTTCAATCTTAAAAGCTAAAGGTTTAGCTACTTCAGTTGGTGACGAAGGCGGATTTGCTCCTAACCTTGGTTCTAACGAAGAAGGTTTCGAAGTAATCATCGAAGCTATCGAAAAAGCTGGCTATGTACCTGGTAAAGACATCGTTCTTGCTATGGATGCTGCTTCTTCAGAATTCTACGACAAAGAAAAAGGTGTTTACGTTTTAGCTGATTCAGGCGAAGGCGAAAAAACTACTGAAGAAATGATCGCATTCTACGAAGAATTATGCGCGAAATACCCAATTATCTCAATCGAAGACGGCTTAGACGAAAACGACTGGGAAGGTACTAAGAAATTAACTGAAGCTTTAGGCGACAAAGTTCAATTAGTTGGTGATGACTTGTTCGTTACAAACACTGAAAAATTAGCTAAAGCTATTGATCTAGGTGTTGCTAACTCAATCCTTATCAAAGTTAACCAAATCGGTACTTTAACAGAAACATTCAACGCTATCGAAATGGCTAAAGAAGCTGGCTACACTGCAGTTGTATCTCACCGTTCTGGTGAAACAGAAGATTCAACAATCTCTGATATCGCTGTTGCAACAAACGCTGGCCAAATCAAAACTGGTTCTCTTTCACGTACTGACCGTATTGCTAAATACAATCAATTATTACGTATCGAAGACCAATTGGGTGATGTTGCAGAATACAAAGGAATCAAATCTTTCTACAACTTAAAAAACAACCCATTCATCGGTAAATAATAGAGATAGACTTAATTGTCTACTATTTTAATGTGTTACCTCTAACTAGGATTTAAGGATTTTCCTTATCCTAGTTAGGGGTATTTTTTTATGGAAAGGAAAAGAACTGATTTAGTCTTGCTAGGTTAGCCACTATTGTTAATTTTTCAGTTCTAGCATAGTAAAATAAGTTGCTTTGGGAGCTAGACGATGTGTCCTGTTATGTGTTTATAATAGAAGTAAGGAATAGTTATCAGTCGTAAAGAGGATTGGGAGTCTATTTTCACGTTATATTTTGGAGGGATTTATGAAAAAGATTGTTGGAATGGCAGTTGTATCTGCAAGTGTATTTATGTTGGCTGGTTGTAACACCAATAAGGAACAAAAAAGGGAAGCGACTATCTCACAGTCTTCCTCAGAAGAGAAAAAGAAACTTGAGATTATCTGCTTCAAAACGTTTGAAACAGATGAGTTAGGCAAAGCAATCATTACTGGAACAACAGAACCGGATGCGATCATTTCTATTGAAAATCAAAATGAAACCGCAGATGAACATGGCTTGTTTCGTATAGAGTATCAATTATCCGAACCAATAACAAAAGAATTGACATTGACTGCTAAAATTAAGAATGAAGAGACTGAGAAAAAGATTCAAATTGAGCCGTCAGTAAGCTATCAGCGTTCTAAAGAAAGTTCTTCAGCAGTTGCTGTAGCAGAAACACAACCCTCTACCGAAACTACTCAGGCACAAACCACACCATCGACAATTGCTGAACAGCCAAAGAAGGACGATCAGGTCGGACAGGTTTTAGTTACTCCAAATGGTGAAGCGGTCACGGTCTTGCGTGTCCTGCCAAATGGAGAGAGAGTAGTTAGTGAGGAAACGTCTCAAGCGGATCTGAATAATGATGGCATCCTAACCTATGAGGAACTAGCACAAGCAGAGAATGATTTAAACAAGCAAACAGAGGAAATAAGACGTAGACAACTTGAGGAACAATAATACTAAAAAAGCTGTGAGAATTTTCTCACAGCTTTTTTAAGAAAAAGAACAGACTAATCATCTTGATGCAAGGCGTGGAGTGCATGTGCAACAGTTGGATGCTGAATCGGGCAATGGTCTTGCTTATTCCATAATTGTTGAAACTGTTTTTCAACTTCAGGTTGCATCGAAGTAAAAATCAATTTTTGCTTGTTTAATGACGCAACTGAAAAATAATCAGCAAAGGTATCTCGTGCGGTTAAATCAATACTGGGAACTCCGCGAAGAGAAAAGATGATCCCTTCTTTGTCGACAGCTTGATCTAATTCTTTTTTCAACTGATTAGCAGACATGAAGAATAATGGGCCGGTGATGTAGATGACCGCCCAATCAGAACCAGCATCAGAATGCGGCAGTTCCATTCTCTGCCAATCAATTTCTTCGGTAATGATTGAAATTTTCGCGCTTTTTGCGATAAAGAAAATACAGCCAAAAATGACGCCAATCACGATTGCGATGCTGAGGTCGAAAATGATTGTACTTAGCATAGTAACGAGAAATAGAAGTATTGCCGTTCGATTTTTTTGCTGAATCATTGTTTTTATAGTTGTCCATTCATGCATCCGCCAACTTGTGACAAGCAGAACACTGGCAAGGGCAGTCATTGGAATTTGAGACATGATCGGTGCAAAAAGAATCATTGATAAAAACAGAAAGAGAGCATGAAAAATTCCGGCTAATCGTGTTTGAGCTCCTGATTTTATCGCTACGCTCGTTCTTGCGATCGCAGCAGTCGCTGGAATGCCGCCAAAAAATGGCAAAATCATATTGCCGATCCCTTGAGCAATCAATTCTTGGTTGCTGTCAAGATCTTTTCCAGTCATACGTCCAGCAGAAGCACCACAGAGTAAGCTTTCTATCATACCCAACATGGCAATACTGATAGCCGGTAAAAATAATTGCTTAATTAACGGAAGATTAAGAGTTGCCAAGTGAAGACGTTCGCTGGTTAATAATGAAGTCGGAATCGCACCAACCTTTGCAACTGGCAGTTTGAATATAATAGTAGCAAAGGTAGCTAGAATAATTGCAACTAATGAAGCGGGTAATACCTGATTCCATTTTTTTGGATAAAAAATCAGTAACAATAAAACGACTATACCTAATAAAAGTGTTGGAAAATCTGGTGTGAAGCCGGAACCATAACTGATCAATTTTGCTAGGGCATTATCACCAACAGAGGTTGTACCGAAAAAGTTATCGATTTGACCTAAAGCAATGATGATGGCAATGCCGGAGGTAAACCCGGTAATAACAGGCGAGGGAATGAATGACGTAAGACTTCCCAGCTTGAATAGCCCTGCAATCAATAAAATGATACCTGCGATGAACGTGGCGACTAACACGCCTGCTAAACCTTGTGTTGCAATAATACCTGTTAGAATGGCTGCCATTGCCCCAGTCGGACCGGAAATCTGATAGAAACCGCCTGAAAGACTCCCGATGACAAGACCTGCGATGATTGCTGTGATCATACCGGCTGCCGCATCGGCTCCGCTAGAGACACCAAATGCTAAGGCCAACGGCAATGCCACGGCAGCGACAGTCAATCCAGCTAATAAATCCTTTTGAAGTTTTTCTTTAGAGTAATGTTTGAACTCCTGTTGTAACAAATTCTTATAACGCTTGATCACAAAACACTCCTTTTTTTGCTGTCTCTTATACACATCTAGATGTGTATAAGAGACAGTGTTTGAACTCCTGTTGTAACAAATTCTTATAACGCTTGATCACAAAACACTCCTTTTTTTGAGAATACGACAAAAGCCCGCATATAAACGGGCTTTTAATAATAATTAACACCATCTTTTACTATAAAATAGAAGGAATAAAAGTACAATGGTTTTCTTATGATTTTTCTGAAACAATCGCTTTCTCTAGGCTTTTTTGCAGAGAATCAGCATTTTTTTCTTTCTTTTGATATACTAGTTCCAGAAGAAACCTACATATAAGGAAGTGAATGAGATGGCAAAGGACGAATTGCAGCAACATTTAGATAAGGGACGGTATGGTTCACCGCGGATCAATCCGGACGAACAGCGGAAATATTTAGGAACTTTTCGAGAACGCTGCTTTGTAAGTATGACAGTGCGGGAGATGGATTGCAAAAAGGACCGTGAAAATTTGATTGAAGAAATCAAAAAGCATCCTGAGGGCAAACTATTAATCAATGGCGAGGTAAATGAAAAACTGCAAAAAGAGTTTATCGCATTAGCTTCAAAAAATGCAATGGATTTTACCATCGTAAATGATGCGACGGTCGAGTCAGAGGACAGCATCGGCGTATTATTAGTGACAGATCATGCAGTGAATGAAGAAATCATCGATATCGAAGAAAAATATCCGTCAAATGCAACGGAAGAGACCACCGAACAAAAGAAAAAGAAAAGCTTTTTTGGTCGGTTATTTGATTAAAGAAATTTAAGCAACTAATCATTACTGTTGACAATTTTCCAAAGTGTCGGTATTATACTGCTTGGGCACCCTTTTAGTAAGGGTCAAGTGTTTAGTGAATTCACAGCTCCCTATTCAAATTGGATAGGGAGCTGTATTTGTTTTTTCTAGACGTTTCCTGCAAATTAGTATGAAGGAGTTTTTTCATTTATGACAAAGTATATTTTTGTAACTGGCGGCGTAGTTTCATCAATTGGCAAAGGGATCGTGGCAGCATCATTAGGTCGTTTGCTTAAAAATCGGGGATTGAAAGTTACCATCCAAAAATTCGATCCGTACATCAATGTCGATCCAGGTACGATGAGTCCTTACCAACATGGAGAAGTTTTTGTAACCGATGATGGTGCTGAAACGGACTTGGACTTGGGTCACTATGAACGTTTTATCGACATTAACTTGAATCAATACTCCAACGTAACGACAGGAAAAATCTATTCAGAGGTTATTCGTAAGGAACGTAAAGGCGAATACTTAGGTGCAACTGTCCAAGTCATTCCACACATCACAAATGAGATCAAATCAAAAATCATGCGTGCAGCGAAGATGACAGACTCAGATGTTATCATTACAGAGGTTGGCGGTACAGTAGGAGACATCGAATCATTACCATTCCTTGAAGCTTTACGTCAAATGAAAGCAGAAGTTGGAGCGGATAATGTGATGTATATCCATACAACATTGATTCCTTACTTGAAAGCTGCTGGTGAAATGAAAACTAAACCAACGCAGCATAGTGTGAAGGAATTACGCGGCTTAGGTATCCAGCCAAATATTTTAGTTGTTCGTACCGAACAGCCAGTTTCTCAAGGAACAAAAAATAAATTGGCCCAATTCTGTGATGTTGCTCCGGAAGCAGTTATTGAATCTCGCGATGTTGAAACTCTTTATTCAATTCCATTAGCATTGCAGGCGCAAGGGATGGACCAAATTGTTTGTGATCATTTGAAATTAGATGTACCTGTAGCGGACATGACTGAGTGGCGTCAACTTGAAGAAAAAGTCTTGAGCCTTAAGAAGAAGGTCAAGATTGCATTAGTAGGGAAATACGTGGAATTGCCTGATGCCTATATCTCTGTAGTAGAAGCCTTGAAACATTCTGGTTTTGCTTTTGACTCAGATATCGAGATCGAATGGATTCAATCACAAGAAGTTACGCGTGAAAACGTCAAAGAATTATTAGGTGACGCAGACGGTATTTTAGTACCTGGCGGTTTCGGAGATCGCGGAATCGAAGGAAAAATCGAAGCAATCCGATTTGCTCGTGAAAATGATGTGCCGTTCCTAGGAATTTGCCTAGGGATGCAAATGGCCTGTGTGGAATTTGCTCGTAATGTAGCTGGTCTTGAAGATGCTAACTCAGCGGAAACAGTTCCAGATACAGAAAATAACATCATCGACTTGATGGCCGATCAAGAAAACATTGAGAACTTAGGCGGTACTTTGCGTCTTGGTTTGTATCCATGCAAGTTGAAAAAAGGTAGTAAAACAGCAAATGCTTACAACAACGAAGAGGTGATCCAAGAGCGTCATCGTCATCGCTATGAATTTAACAATCAATATCGTCAATTATTTGAAGAGAAAGGATTGGTCTTCTCAGGTGTTTCTCCAGACAATCGCTTGGTAGAAATTGTTGAAATTCCTGAAAATAAATTCTTTGTGGGCTGCCAATTCCACCCAGAATTAATTTCTCGTCCAAACCGTCCGCAACCATTGATCAAAGCATTCGTGGGAGCTTCATTAGAAAGCAAAGAAGCAAAATAGTAAATTTGACTGAAAGGCGTCTATGCCTTTCAGTTTTTTTTACAAAAAAAGCAAAAAAGTTGAAATGTAAAGGTTTTATCGGAAGGTTGGGAGTAGCAAAGATGCCGAAACTTTGATAGAATTAACACGTTAGTTAAGCATGGCTTAACCAAATAGTAAAAAACCTTAGGAGGAATTTTTTATGCCAGTAGTATCAGGAGCAGAATTCTTAAAAGCTGCACGTAAAGGCGGATATGCAGTTGGTGGATTCAACACAAACAACTTAGAATGGACTCAAGCTATTCTAAAAGCTGCAGAAGCTAAAAAAGCACCAGTTCTTATCCAAACTTCAATGGGCGCAGCAAAATACATGGGCGGATACAAAGTTGCTAAAGATATCGTATGTAACTTAGTTGACTCAATGGGTATCACTGTACCAGTTGCTATCCACTTAGACCATGGTGACTACGAAGCTGCTTTAGAATGTATCGAAGTTGGCTATACTTCAATCATGTTTGATGGTTCTCATCTTCCATTTGAAGAAAACTTGAAATTGGCTAAAGACGTTGTTGAAAAAGCTCACGCTAAAGGTATCTCTGTTGAGTGTGAAGTTGGTTCAATCGGTGGTGAAGAAGACGGAATCATCGGTGCTGGTGAATTAGCTGACATCGACGAATGTGTACAAATGGTTGCTACAGGTATCGACTACTTAGCATGCGGTATCGGTAACATTCACGGCGTATACCCTGAAAACTGGAAAGGTTTAGCATTTGACCACTTACAAGCTATCGCTGATGCTGTAGGTTCTGATGTTCCTTTAGTATTACACGGTGGATCAGGTATTCCTCAAGAACAAATCCAAAAAGCTATCTCAATGGGTGTTTCTAAAGTCAACGTTAACACTGAATTCCAATTATCATTTGCTAAAGCAACTCGTGAATATATCGAAGCTGGCAAAGATAAAGAAGGAAAAGGCTTTGACCCTCGTAAATTGTTAGCACCAGGTGTTGCTGCAATCGTTAAAGATGCTGAAGAACATATCGACTGGTTCGGTTCAGCAAACAAAGCTTAATTTGCTTTTTCTAGTCTCGGAGCATATGCTTCGAGATTTTTTTTATGCTTAAATCAATCTTAAAGAGTTGGGGCTTGCAGTCAACTTATAAAATAATCAATTCAACCAATAGAATATTTCAAAAATTCCAATAAATTTGGTCGAGTATATGAATTCAACTCGAAAATTAGCCGTCTAATAATCAAAAGGTTTTCTAATACGAAAAACCTGCTTATTTTCTCCTGAGTTTTGAGAATGGTTCCTTTTTATACGAGCAATAATATGCTAGAATGGATAATGGTCTATAAACTTCAAAATAATTAATTAGGTGAAAATAAATGAGAAAAATTGAAATCCATGGCGGAAAGCCATTATCAGGTAATATTACAATCAGCGGCGCGAAAAACAGCGCGGTCGCATTGATCCCAGCAGCAATCATGGCGGATTCGCCAGTAACTTTAGAAGGTGTTCCAGATATTCAAGATGTTCACTCGTTAATCGAGATTTTAGAGATTATGGGTGCGAAGGTTTCGTTTGAAGATAATCGAATGGTAATTGATCCCACGAATGTCGTATCGATCCCGATGCCGAGCGGAAAAATTAATTCATTACGTGCTTCTTACTATTTTATGGGTGCGTTAGTAGGCAAATTTGGCGAAGCAGTAGTTGGTTTGCCTGGTGGATGCTTCTTAGGACCTCGTCCAATTGATTTGCATATCAAAGGGTTTGAAAGCCTAGGTGCGGACGTTTCAAATGAGCATGGTGTGATTTATTTACGTACAGAAGAACAAGGTTTGAAGGGTGACCGCATTTTTATGGATGTGGTTTCTATTGGCGCGACTATCAACGTGATGTTGGCAGCAGTTAAGGCTAAAGGCAAAACGATCATTGAAAATGCCGCAAGAGAACCGGAAATTATTGATGTAGCAACTTTATTGAATAATATGGGCGCTAAAATTCGTGGCGCGGGTACTGATGAAATTCGGATTGAAGGTGTTGAAGAATTACATGGCTGTGTCCATTCCATCATCCCTGACCGGATCGAAGCGGGAACTTATTTGGCTTTGGCTGCGGCAATGGGTGAAGGAGTAACAGTCCATAACGTGATCTATGAGCATATCGAAAGCTTTATTGCGAAGCTGGAGGAAATCGGTGTGGAAATGAATATCTCAGAAGACAGCATCGAGGTCTTACCTTCAAAAAATTTGAAGACCGCTGATATAACGACTTCACCGTATCCTGGATTTGCGACTGATTTACAGCAACCTTTGACACCATTATTGTTAAAAGCCCAAGGATCAGCAGAAATTATTGATACGATCTATTCAAAACGTATCAATCATATTCCTGAGCTGGTACGTATGGGAGCGAATGCTCGGGTAGAAGGTAATTTAATCGTACTAAACGGACCAAGCAAGTTACACGGTGCCGAAGTAGTTGCTTCCGACTTGCGTGCCGGGGCTTGTTTAGTTATCGCTGGCTTGATGGCTGAAGGAAAAACAACGATTTTTAACGTGGAATACATTTTACGCGGGTACGATCATATTATTGAGAAACTGACGGCTCTTGGTGCTACTATCGAAATGATCGACGAGGAAGAGGCGGAATAATGAGCGATTATTTAACAATGGCGGAACTTGAAAACAAGACGCTGAAAGAAATTTATACTTATGCAAAAGATTTTAAAATTCCTTATTATAGCCAGATGAATAAGAAGGAATTATCGTTAGCGGTGATTCGTGCGCAGGCAGAAAAGCAGGGCTTCTTCTATATGGAAGGCGTCTTGGATATTGTTGGGCAAGATGGCTACGGCTTTTTGCGTCCAATTAACTATGGATCAAGTGCGGAGGATATTTATATTTCTTCTTCACAGATTCGTCGTTTTGGTTTAAGAAATGGTGACAAGGTGGCCGGAAAGGCTCGTCCACCAAAAGAATCAGAGCGTTATTATGGATTGATGCATGTAGAAAGCGTCAATGGCAAAGATCCAGAAGAAGCCAAAGAACGTCCGCATTTTCCAGCTTTGACGGCACTTTATCCGGATAAACAATTAGTGCTAGAAACAACCCCCGGTCGTTTGTCTACTCGAATGATCGATATCTTTTCACCAGTTGGGTTTGGTCAGCGGGGCTTGATCGTTGCACCGCCAAAAGCAGGAAAAACAACTATCCTTAAAGAAGTTGCCAATGGGATTACTGATAATTATCCTGATGTTGAGTTGATCGTGCTGTTAGTCGATGAACGTCCAGAGGAAGTAACTGACTTAGAGCGCAGTGTTCAAGGAGATGTGGTGTATTCAACGTTTGATCAGCAGCCGCAGAATCATACTCGTGTGTCTGAATTGGTCTTAGAACGGGCCATGCGCTTGGTAGAAGATAAACGAGATGTTGTAATTTTGATGGATAGTATCACGCGTTTGGCACGTGCCTATAATTTAGTTGTTCCTCCAAGCGGTCGGACATTAAGCGGTGGTATTGATCCGGCGGCGTTATACAAACCGAAGAAATTCTTTGGTGCTGCACGGAATATTGAAGAAGGTGGGAGTTTGACGATTTTAGCAACGGCTCTTGTTGATACTGGCAGTCGGATGGATGATGTAATTTATGAGGAGTTCAAGGGAACAGGGAACTTGGAATTACAATTGTCTCGTGAATTATCCGAGCGTCGGGTCTTCCCAGCAATCGATATTAAAAAATCTGGTACTCGTAAAGAAGACTTATTGATGAGTCCAGATCGTTTAGAAGAAATCTTTAAGCTGCGTAACAATATGACAGGGGATTCGTTGGAATATACCTCACAATTTATAAACTTCTTGAAAAAGACGAAGAATAACGAGGGAGTTTTCAAGGCCTTCAAAGATGTTTCTTTCGGTGGAAAAACACCTCGCAGAAATCTAAAAAGATAATTGCATTGTCGAATCATTCGTGATAGTATATTCATGTTGTAAATAAATAACTCTGAACCAGCAAATGATTCAGGGCAAAGGAGCGAAAAAAACTATGAAACAAGGAATTCATCCAGAATATCATCCAGTTGTATTTATGGACTCAACTACAGGTTTCAAATTCTTGTCAGGTTCTACTAAATCTTCACAAGAAACAGTTGAATGGGAAGACGGAAATACTTACCCAGTAATCCGTGTCGAAGTTACTTCTGACTCTCATCCATTCTACACAGGACGTCAAAAATTCACTCAAGCAGATGGACGTGTCGATCGTTTCAACAAAAAATACGGTCTCAAAGATCAAAACGCTGCGGAGTAATCAAAATTCTGTTCAAACAGACTTTAACGAGCTGCCTTTTACGGGCGGCTCGTTTTTTTATTTTATAAATTCGGAAATAGAGTGTTCACAGTATTTGATTTCAAAATAAAAAACTCCTCATCAGAACTTTTCTGAAAAGGAGCTTAATGTGAAAGACTAGCGATCTTTCAAGAAGATAAGCAGGTCTTCATTTAAATGTTCGTAATGCGTCTCATAATCCAGCTGAAAGACTCCCGCATAAAGGTAGTTCATGATCGTGATTATGGAGATGCTTGAAGTAAATGTGCCAAGTTTTACATTGGCGCAGGGTTTGCTTTCTAGTGTAGCCATGTTCAGATTAATATCCGTAATTGATGCTAGGCTGTTCGTTCCTTGACTGGTAATAGACAGAGTAGGAACATTATTACTTTTCAAAAGCTTTGCGTATCGTAAAATTGAAGGCGTCTCACCTGAATAGGAAATAACAATGGCACAATGATCCGTATGCTTGATGGAAGCAGAGAGCATCTGCTGCTGGTTGTCTTGATGGATATGGACTTGATGATGTATTCTTCCCATTTTATAAGCAAAATCATGGAGTAAGTTGACATTTCCGCCTTCACCGTATACATCAATGCAAGCAGCTTCGTTTAATATCTTCGCCGCGGCTTGGTAATCTTTTGGACTAATTATTGAGCGAGTTAAGCGAATGGCAATTTCTTCTAAAGCGGTCAGCTGATCTAAGACGGTTTCAGGAGAATCTGCTGCGGTAAAAGGCAGATCGGCATCTACGTAAAGATTTGTTTGTTCTCTTTGTTGATAATCTGAAATAAACTGGGTCTTGAACTCTGCAAAATTTTTACAATCCAGCTTTTGGCACAAACGTACCACAGTAGAAGCAGATGTATAGGCAGCCACACCAAGCTGTGCTGCTGTTGGACTAGACAACAAAATATTTGGATCGTTTAACAGCAGTTTTATGATTTCAAGCTCAGAGGTAGTGAATTTTTCTTGGCAACGCATTTTTTCGATAATGTCCATTATAATCCTCCTACATATTTCATACTGATTAGTGAGCGTAAAAAAGAATTTAGCTTTGCAATAAAATTTCAAATAAAAGCCCTTACTTTATTAATTCTGCAAGGAATAGCCTAAACTCCAGAAAGCATTTACATAACAAGCGGATGTTCCTATAATCAAGTTATCAACATGATTTAGTAAGGATGGCCATCCAGAAACTCAGTTGTTAAGCGTTATCTATCATACCTAAAAATTACTTTATGGAGGTTAATAAAATGGCTGGGAAATACGATGCTGTTGCAGGCAAAATTATGGAGCTTGTTGGCGGGAAGGAAAATGTTCAATCCCTTACTCATTGTATCACACGTCTTCGCTTTGTTCTCAAGGATACTAGCAAGGCCGATAAAGAAAGACTTTCAAAAACTGAATATGTTTTAACCGTTTTAGATTCTGGCGGGCAGCTGCAAGTTGTTGTCGGAAATAAAGTCAGCGGAATTTATGATGCAATTATTTCAAAATATGATATTGCCGGCAACGGCGAGGTGGCGGCTGATGAATCAACGGCAGAGGAGAACAAGAAGGGGATACTCAACACCTTAATGGGAACTATTTCCGGTATCTTGGTTCCTACCTTGGGGGTACTTACAGCCGCAGGTATTACAAAAGGTGTTGTGGCCTTTTTAGCACTAGATAATATCGGTGTCCTTAGTACCAGCAGTGGAGTTTATATGCTGCTTTATGCTTTGGGAGATGGCTTCTTCTATTTCTTGCCTATCATGCTGGGCTTCACCGCTGCTCGGAAATTTAACTGTAATGAATTCATTGGTGCTGCGATTGGTGCTGCTTTGGTTTATCCGGGGATGGTTAATATTGCCGAAGCTTTTGATGTTTCTCATGCGTTGTTTGCAGGTTCCGCTTTTGAAATGACGTATTATAATACCTTTTTTGGAATCCCGATCATTATGCCGGGCGCAGGTTACACGTCTAGCGTATTCCCGGTGATTCTTGCGGTGTATTTAGCATCTAAAATTGAAAAATGGTGTAAAAAAACAATTCCAGAGGCCATTCGTGGTGTTTTGACGCCGATTATTACGTTGATTATCACCATTGTTTTAGCCTACATTGTTATTGGCCCTGTGTTGAATGCTGTCTGTGGTGTGATTTCTATTGTTATCGACGCATTATTCAACATACCGGTTGTCGGCGGAGTAATTGCTGGTGCTATACTTGGCGGCGGATTCGGAGTATTAGTACTCTTTGGTCTGCATTGGGTCATTATTGGTATGGCGCTGCAGTTAATCGCGTTAAATGGTTTTGATAATATTATGGCCTGTGGCGGTATTGGTCCGATGATTGGCGTGTTTCAAGGTTTAGCAATTTGCTGGGCATGTCGTAAAAATCAAAAGGTTCGCGATCTTGCAATACCTGCAACGATTTCACAGATTTGCGGAGTTGGGGAACCATTGATGTACTCTGTTTTAATTCCGATCAAAAAATTATTCTTAATCAATATCATTGGCGGCTGCATCGGCGGAGCAATTATCGGTGCGCTGGGAACAAAGATGTATATGTTTGGCGGAAGCGGACTCTTCGGCATTTTAAACTATGCTGGCGGCAGCGGCGTTCAAGATATCGTGAAATATTGTATCGGAATTGCGTTTGGTGCGATCTTTACAATTATTGCGACGATTTTAGTTTACAACGATGAAGAGGCGACTCAGGTTCTTGGTCAAGTAGAACAGTAAAAACACAGGATGCCTAGATAGTTCTTGGCATCCTGTTATACCTTACACTATGTTGTTGTAATTAATAGGGAGGAAATGGAATGTCAGATAAACTGCGGCTTCCAACTGAGCAGTATGTCATCAAGACCTGTGAACAAGGGGGCCGGAAAATAACCTATCGAGCTTTCGAAAATCTCAGTTATTGTGAGAAGCCAGTCGATTTGATTCAAAAATTGAGTATCTATGTGCCGGAGGACTATTATCATGGATTAGCCATTGGGGCTTATGATCGATCGAGTGCACCAATTTTTATGCCTAATACAGTTGGAGGGTATCTTCCTGGACCAGTCGATGAGCCTGGAGAGGATAGATATTCAAAAAACGTGAATTCAATCTTTCTAGCGTTGGAGCATGGATATGTGGTAGTCAGTGCGGGTGTGCGTGGTCGTACCTCTGGCAGAATTACGGCTGATTATTTTGAAGGTAGTAAGGAAGAAGAGTATATAGAAGCAACTGGTCATATGGTGGGGCGTGCTCCAGCATTGATTGTAGATTATAAGGCAGCGATTCGCTATCTTCGCTACAATAGGCATTTGATCCCAGGTGATACGGAACGCATTATCACCAATGGAACCAGTGCGGGTGGCGCACTTTCAACACTGGCAGGAGCCACCGGAAATAGCCCAGATTATGATTCGTATTTGGCCGAGATCGGAGCAGCAGATGAACGGGATGATATTTTTGCTGTTAGCAGTTATTGTCCTATTCATAATCTTGAGAATGCAGATAGTGCCTATGAATGGCTTTTTTCAGGACAGAAGGATTATTATCGCACCAAGCACCTGCGAACGGACAACGGCATTATCCGAATTCCCGATGATGGACAGATGACGGATCAGCAGCTGGCGTTATCGAGATCGTTAAAAGCTTTATTTCCCGCATATGTGAATAGTCTTGGACTGACAGATGAAGCTGGAGAAATTTTAACGCTAGATGAAGACGGAGAAGGCAGCTTTAAAGAGTTCGTAAAGGAAGAGCTGCTTGCTTCTGCTAATAAAGAATTGCAGACACATGAGAATGAATCGCTCCGTACCCGCTGGATGATGGATGGCAGTGAGATTGACACACAGAGCTATCTTACAGTTGCGAACAATCACGTAACTGATTTGGATTGGGATACTTTTGTGACAAAGATTACTCGGATGAAGGCTGCACCGGCTTTTGATGCAGTAGATTTAACCAGTCCTGAGAATGAAGAATTTGGGAATGAGGTAATAGACAGTCGACACTTTACTGCTTTTTCGATGGAACACAGCAGAGTGCCAGAAGCAGAGCTTGCGGATGATATGACGATCAGGCTGTTGAATCCGACCGTGTATATTCGTGAAAACAAAGCAGATATAGCAAAACACTGGCGTATTCGCCACGGCTCATTTGATCGGGACACGTCGCTGGCGATTCCGGTGATTTTAGCAACCTTGCTTAAAAACAAAGGATACGATGTAGATTTCGAATTGCCTTGGGGGATCTATCATTGTGGGGATTATGATCTGGCGGAACTATTTAAGTGGATCGATGAGCTTTGCTTATCCTATCAGAGTAATGAAATTGTTTAAGGCAAACAATCAAGATTTTATATAAACACTAAAGCGGACCCCATGTCAAGGACAGTTAATAAAAAACTGTATAAATCCTGTTGATTTCTATCTATGATTCGCTCATAGGAGGACTGACGGCACGAACAGCCCCGCACTCAAATAGAGTGCGGGTTCTTGTCATCCAGAAAGAATAGGACGATCTTTTCAAGTACTGAACCGTTAGTTTTTTCTGTGTTTTATGACAGATGAACCATTGGGAGTTCAGATGTGGTCACTAGATTTTTCAACGGATACTCTCCCGTTTTGATGAACTCATCATACTGATTCGGTGAAAGCTTTGCGAGATTCCATTGATAGCGCTCATTATTGTAATAATCCATATAATCATCGAGGGCTTCTTGAAGCTGTTGAAAGGAATTTAACTGATGCAGATCGGGTAATTCATCTTTCATATGGCCGGAAAAGGATTCCTGCGGCGCGTTATCCCAACAATTTCCGCGGCGAGACATGGATTGTCTAAGTTCATAATCGCTGACTAATGATTGAAATTTTATACTTGTATAGTGAAGACCCTGATCAGAATGGATCAAGGTCTTCTTATTTTTAGGAATCTCATGATTTTCAAACAATCGATTCAATGTCTCCAGCACAAAATCAACCTCCAGCGAATCGCTGAGGACATAAGAAAGGATTTGATTGGTAAAAGAATCTTTAATTGTGGATAAATAAGCCTTCTTCCCTCTTCCGTAAAAGAGATAGGTGATGTCTGTTAGTAAAGAACTTCGAGGACCGTTGGCTTTGAAGTCACGCTTTAAAAGGTTGGGCTTCGTTGCGGCTTCTTGTTTGGCTCTTGCCATTCGTTTATAAGGATTGGGCTTTCGAATTGGACAGAATAAGTTGAATTTTCGCATCAAACGTTGAACCTTTTTTCGATTCATCAAAATCCCCATATGGAGTAGGGTCATGTGGATTCCACGTGAGCCTTTGTTTTTATTGCGTTTTTGATAGGCCTTCAAAATCCATTCAAAATCTGCTTGGTCTTTGACGTCTCTTTGATCGCGTTGTTCTTGATTCTTTTTCCATGAATAGTACCCAGAGCGCGATACTTGGGAGATTTCGCATAGCCACGTGATGTTTAACAGATTGTTGTCTCGAGTAGTTAATGTTTGGATGAGTTGGAATTTTTCTTGCGTGAAGCTTGGGCAGCCTTGCGATTGATAGAATTCGTTTTTTTTAGTGCTTCGATCTGTTGCTTTTGTAGCGCAACTTGATGACGAAGGTACGCGATTTCTTCTTCTGTTGACCGGTCTTTGGTTCGAGGACGACCGGAAGAAAGGCTGCGCAAATCAGTGAATCCTTCGACTCGATCATTCATTTTTCGTGCCCGTCTGACAAAATTATCAATCCGCATTTTTCCAAGAACCTTTGGATCGAATCCGGCTTCTCTAAAAATTTGGGTGGGCAATTTCCCTTGTGCATTTTCTTCGATAAAATGTTGTTTAAATTCTTCCGAATAAGTAATAGCTTTAGCAGAAACATTGTCTACATAAGGATTACACCGAAGTTCTTCAACTTGTTCATTGGTAAAGTAATTGACACCCATAGTCACACCTCATTTGTTTGATTGTACGACAAAAAGATCCTAGATAATAGGATCAACTGACGTTTTTTTATCAGTGTCCATTATCTAGGGTCCATTTTACACTTTAGCGGGCTGCTTTTTATGTGCAGCTCTTTTTTTTGTTTTCATCTTAAGAGTATTCTCGTAATCTTTTTGCTATACTTGTTCAAAGAATGAGAATTAGGCAGGTGCGAAAAATGATCATCAATCCAACGAAAAAGGCATTACCATTATTTAGTTATTTATCAGAGGTTTCCGATAAAAAAATTGCGCGGGATTTTTCAAGTAATAATTCGCTGTTTTCTTGGCATGCCAATTATTTTAATGTTCGACGAAAAAAGATTTTACTATTGGTCAATGATCTGACTTATTTTCCGCTCGTTTTAATAGGTATCGATGCTAAGCTTAAAAAGCAGTTGAATGAAATAATTCCAGAAGCAATCACAGAAGTATTTCATGCAGCAGAAATTCCTTCAAAAAAAATTGAGGAATATCTTGATTTAGCCGGGAGGATAGAGGTGAATGCAGGATACAATCGGGTTGTTAATGGGGTCATGAATAATATGGTCGCGTCAATGGAGTATCACAGTAGATTTGATTTTACAACTTTAATAGACACCAAGACCAGCCTTTACCTAGCAAATAGTTTCTATAAAGAAGAATGTCCACTTGATACCTTGAAAGCGGCTTTTAATGAGCCGTTGGTTCTTCATGAAGTTTCTCAAGAAGAAGTGGAGAAAGAGTACGTGGTAGAAAGGAATTGGCGAAGTTTGTCTGATTACAATGTAACAGATTTTACTGAAGATGATTTCGAAGCGGCGTTTGCGAACAATCGATTGATTTTAACGGCTTTTCAACACTACCTTGAGCAGTCTGAAAAATTAACTAAAAAGACAGTGAATCGTCATCTAGCTAATGTGGAAGACTATTTAAATAACTATTTGATTTTTTATGGCTTTGATTTAGCGGTCTCTACTTTTTCGATTATTAGCGACTTCTTCAGTTGGGGTGCGCGTAAAAATATTTGGATCAGCGAAAGTGCGATTAAAAAAGCTGGGACATCACTGAAGAAGTTTTATCAGTTTTTGATAGCGGCAGGTGAAGTAAAGGCTTCGGATATGCCGGAAATCAGAAAAGAAATCGAATTGGGTATCGAAGATGGAATCATGACGCTCATGGAGATGGACGAGCTGTCTCTTATACACATCTAGATGTGTATAAGAGACAGGCTGTGGATAGTTTTAATTGGATAGACTACTATGAAGGAAGAAGGTTAAGGAGGAATGATGTATGCTTTTAACGAAACTATACTATTTTCGTTCAGCAGCAAAATTCGAAAATTTAACAAAGGCAGCAAAAGAATTAAAAATCAGTCAACCGACATTGACGAAAACGATACGTTTATTAGAAACTGAAATAGGTGTGCCGCTTTTTAAACGATTTGGGAATAAGATTGCGTTAAATGATAAAGGAAAAATTTTTCAAGGGCGTTGTTGTCAGATTATTGATTTTTGGGAAGAGGCTAAAAGAGAAGTCAGTGAAACGAATGACATTGCGCCTATCAATATTTCATTGCAGGTGGCCTCCTCTTATTTTACGGAGTTGTTAGAGCGGATCGAAACCTGTCAAGTTCCCTCAGCCTTAAATTTTACTCAAAATAAACAAAATGAAAAAGCAGAAATAGTGCTATCCTCCATACCAACAGCCATCCCTCTGTATGACAGTCAGGTGGTGTTAGAAGAGGAGTGTTTACTAGCGGTTCCAAAGTATCTTTACGATAAGGAATTATTTGACTCGCCACTTTCCCTGACTGCTCTCGAAAATATCCCGATGATCAGCTTAACGAAGGAATATGAGTTGAGACAATCAATGGATGACTACTTTATTAAGCATGTCAAAAAAGCCCGAATTAGTTATGAAGTTGATAATCCGTCATTGTACAGAGATATGATTAATCGAGGAATGGGGATAGCCTTGGTTCCTAGAAAAACATGGAAATTACAAGATAATGAAGTCCAGCTTGTCTCACTAGAACAGCCTTTAAAGAGGATACTATACATTCGAACACTCAAAAACCAACGTGATAATAGGATAATTCAAAAAATTAGAGAAAGTATGATTCAGTTTTTTCAGGAGCTGGATGCTACATGAAACGTTTCATTTTCTAACGGATGCGATGATTTTTAAATTAGTCGAGGTTCAGGCACTCTTTATATGGAAATATAAGTGTTTAAGAATTTGACGGATGTTGGAAAATTGCAGAAAAATAAACCTAAGAAGAACTTGATTTTCTTCTTAGGTTTATTTATTTTGCGAATTGCGAAAGGCTTTTGGGGAAACGCCGATTTTCTTTTTGAAGAGATAGCTGAAATAGTTGGGGTCATTATAGCCAATCTCAAAGGCAATCGCAGTGATTAGCAGATCTGTTTCTCTCAGCAGCTCCTTTGCGTGATCTAGGCGAATCTCAGTTAATGCATCAATGAAGTTTTTTCCTTTTGACTGAGAAAAAAGGGTACTTAGATATGTTTGGCTAACTCCTGCGTTATCGGCAACTACTTGTAAGGATAAATTCGGGTCCGAGTAGTTTTCCAAGATCTCTTTGTAGACAGCTGTTACGACAGGATGCTCCTGTTCTTTTTTCTGATAGCTTTTTTCTTTTAGCCCATTTTTGATCGCCGTCAGCAATACTTCAAGGAGCAGCCGAAAAACTGAAGGTGTTTTGCTGATTAAAACTAAATCAGCTTCTTGGTATTCTGCCAAAACTTTTCGACCTTGATTGGTGTTCAATTTTTCTAAGAATTTCATCAAGTATTGGGTCGTTTGATAGGCCGAAGAGGAGGAGAAGCCATTCTCAGTTTCTAAGCTCTGTAAGATCGTATTGATTAATTCGGTTACTTGAAATTCTTGCTGATTGAGATTTAAGACTGTTTTATCGGGTAGGACAAAACCAGCATCTGCGACATTTAGTGTGTCTGCTCGCTGAATAATTTTCCCGTTGAAGGGTTCGAGACTTTCAAGCGCAAATTGTTGGGTCAATAATAGATTGTTGCGAAGCTCGGTCAAACGATTAGAGGTATTGCCAATCGCGATAACAAAAGCAGTTTCCTCCATGCTTAGCAGTTCATATTTTAGAATATCTGCCGCATAATAGGCTTTATCCATTGATTTGCCTTCGCTTGCACCACTAACCAAACACTTGATAGTAAGGGTATCATAGACCACTGGCAGGACATTTTTATCTGAGTCAAAGACTTCATTTAAACGAAGAACAAGATGCTGATAGCTTTGTTCATTTAAATGCTGTTGCGGCAATTTGATATAGATGACCGTTAGATACTGTCCCAATAGATTGAAGTTGAGCTTCTCCTGACGTTCGATCAATTCACTAGGGTCGTAGCCGTTTTTTTCTAAATGATGGAAAAAGTGTTCCTTGTAGTATTCAAAATGCATGAGCTTATTTTTTTGATCTGGCTGATTCTGCCGCTCGCGTTCTTGCTGAATTCGCTTTTGTGAAGTTTTGATAGCATCGATCAGCTCAATGGTAGTTACAGGCTTAGTGATGTAGGAATCAACACCAATGGCGATAGCTTCTTGAGAGTAGGCAAAATCATCGTAACCGCTAATGATGATCACATGAAGCCACGGCAGCATTTCTTTAGCATAACGAGCAAGGTCCAATCCGTTCATAAAGGGCATGCGAATATCTGTCAAAAGCAGATCGGGTTTCAACTCCTGCATCATGGAAAGAGCCATATCACCATCGCTGGCTTCACCAATAAATTGAACAGTGCCTTCCTTTTCCAATTTCGCAAGTTGTTTACGTAACGATAAACGAATGATCTCCTCGTCTTCAGCGATAAACACTTTAAGCATCTTCTTCCTCCGTTTCTAAAAACGCATCATCTCGAATCGGCAGCATGATCGTAACTGTTGTTCCTTGATTTTCTTGACTAGCTATTCGCAGCTCAGCCGCTGCGCCAAAGTAAAGCCGCAATCTGCGATAAACATTATAGAGACCATAACCGCCAGATACACCAGTAGGATCGAGCTCTTGAATATTTTTCTGCAGCTCAGCCACTTGCTGAGGGGACATCCCGCTGCCGTTATCTGCGACTTCAAAGATCAGCATTTGATTTTGCTGTGTTCCGCGAATTTCGATGACTCCGCGTCGGCGGCTGTGTTTGATCCCGTGATACATGGCATTTTCAACGAGCGGCTGTAAAATCATTTTTAGCATTTTTATGTTCTCGATCGAAGGATCAATCATAAGCTGATACTCTAAAATCGAGCCATAGCGAGTTTTTAAAATCTGCAGATAGCTTTTGACATGTTCGATTTCTTGTTGGACGGTTACCCAATCTTTGCCATTGTTTAGTGTCAGCTTAAAAAAATTCGATAAGGCTAGTGTTGTTTCGACCACCCGTTCCGGTTCATCTAATTCGGATAAGGTGATGATCGCATCTAAGCTGTTGTAAATAAAATGGGGCGTTATTTGGGCCTGCAAAGCTTTCAATTCGGCTTTGGCAATCGCTTGTTGTTTACGTTCGTTTTGCTCTATTAGCGCTTTGATCTGAGTGGTCATTTGATTGACCTCAGTCGATAAAAGATCAAACTCAATGATTTCAGAGCTTTCCACCTGAGTATCCCAGTTTCCTTTAGAAACTTCAGAGAGGGAAGTTAGAATTTTGTCCATAGGTGTCTGTATTCGGGCAGTTAAATCTTTTTTATTTCGGCTGATAATAAGAATGAGAATGACGACTAAACAGAGTTCTAAAAACAGCAAAATAATAATCGTTTGAAAAATCTGATTGCTCTTTTTATTTGAGAGATTGATCTCGCCCGTCACAAATTCCTGCAAGGTGTCTTTTAATAGAACATTGACGTTGCGAATTTCGACTAGGATCGCTTCACTCTCACTGATCGGCTTTTCTGTGGCGATATTATCTTTGATCGTATTCACATAATGGCGATCAGTATCTAATATGCGTTTTGCCACATCTAAGGTCTGCTGCTGATTGACGGAAGAAGAGCTGGTCTTCAAGGTGTCCAGTTTTTTGTGATAATAAAGAATCAATTCAGCGGGGTCCTGCATTTTTGTGGGTTTTCCGGTAATCAAATAAAAAACCGAGTTGTCGATTTTTGTAGCCATTTCAGAATTCAACTTGTTGACATAGTTGACGTTCTCAATTGATTTCCGATATTGAAAAATATTGACCATGAAGAAAACACTGATGAATACCATTGGTAAAATGACTAAGAGGATCACCAGCTTATAATGAAAGTTTAAAGTGTTTCCGATACTTATCCGTTTCATGCTCAATACCCTCGTTCCTCAATTTTATTCAACTCAGAAAACTCAGAAAAAATCCTTCCGGTAGTAAAGTTTTCTTTGGGAACGTCTTTTCCTTCCAATACAGCAGTTACGACCTCAAAAAGCATTTCACCCATATTTGGATCACATTCGATTACGCAGTTGATCTTCCCAGCCTTTAGCAGATTAATCGCACTTTGCTGCCCGTCAACACTGCAAATAATAATGTCTTTTCCCGGTTTGATATCTGTTTCTTCTAAATAGGAGACTACGCCGTCGGTCATATCATCATTGTGACAGTAAATCACATCCACTTGTCGAAGATCATGAGATTTAGCCACATTCTTAATTGCCTCACGACCTTTGGAGAGCATAAAGTCGCCATGAACGGAAGCGATCATTTGAAAACGAGTATCATCCTTTATACCTTCTAGTAAACCAGCATGCCGGCTGATGGCTGGTGAAGCATCTTTGCTTCCTTGGATTTCGACGATATTGATCGGTGCAGGAACATTTTTAAATTTCTTTTTTAGAAAATCGGCTGTTTGAATTCCTTGAATAGGAACATTCGGACCAACAAATGTTTGATAAAGGTGAGAATCCTCCTCTGAAATCAGCCGATCATTAATAACAACCGGAATGTCAGCAGCGGCAGCTTCTTCTAAGACGTGCTTCCATCCAGTCTCCACAATGGGGGTCAAAATAATCAAGTCAACGCGTGAAGCGATGAAGGAACGCACGTCCTTGATTTGCTCTGCTTGGCTTTGATTGGCATTTTTATAAAGGATCTTATAATCGGCCTTTTTTCCTGCATCTAGGACCGATTCGGTATTACGTTCCCGCCAAGAACTTTCCGCGCCGATCTGAGAAAAACCGATCACGTATTGTTTCTTATCTGTACCTGACTTGGATTTTCCAGCAGAGCAGCTAGTAAGCAGTAAAAGCAGTACTATTAAAAACGAAACCCTTTTCATTTTTCTTCCCCTCAAATCCTCAACTATTCTTACCTATATTGTATGAAAAAAAATATACCAAAGATAGCAAATCGAAATTTTTTTAAGGAACTATCTAAAAATAATCAAGGTTCTTTGACGTTTATTTTTTAGTTTAGGGAAAAGTCTGAAATATTTAAAGGAAATTAGCATAAATGATCCGTGGCAGCGTTTTCAATTCCGCTTTATGATTAACTCATCAAAAGAAGAAGCGAGGGAAAATGATGAAAAAGAAAAATTTGGTCAGCGCGTTCTTGTCACTTACATTAGTTGCTACATTGTTAGCGGGTTGTGGTGGAGGTGGCGGTTCTACAGATGGCTCTAGTGCTAAAAAGGGGAAAGACAAAAAAATTACTATCGGTTTTTCTCAATTAGGTGCTGAAAGTCAGTGGAGGACGGCCAATACGAAATCAGTTCAAGATGCGGCGAAAAATGATCCAAACGTCAATTTAAAATTCTCTGATGCACAGCAAAAACAAGAAAACCAAATTTCAGCTATTCGTAATTTCATTCAACAAGGTGTAGACGTAATCGCAGTGGCTCCGGTTGTGGAAACTGGCTGGGAAACTGTTTTGACAGAAGCGAAGGATGCGAATATTCCTGTATTGATCGTTGACCGGAAGATGAAAGGCAAGAAGATCGACGACTTGTACAGCGCTTGGATCGGAACCGACTCTAAAGATGAAGGTGAAAGAGGAATTAAATGGCTAGAAGACCAGTTGAAGGAAACGGACAAAGAAAGCGATGCATTGAATATCGCCCATCTGCAAGGGACCACCGGATCTTCTGCGCAAGTTGGACGTACGGCTGGAATTACTGAAGGAGTCAAGAAACACAAAAACTGGAAAATCATTGAACAACAGTCTGGAAACTTCACTCGTGCGGAAGGCAAAGAAGTAATGGAAGCCTTTATGAAATCGAATGGTGATAACATTGATGTACTCTTCTCAGAAAATGATGATATGGCAATGGGGGCAATTCAAGCAATCGAAGAGGTAGGAAAAGCACCTGGTAAAGATATTACAGTCATTTCCTTCGATGGAACTAACGATGCATTGGAACAAGTTGTCGATGGAAAGATCAATTGTGTGGTTGAGTGCAGCCCGTTATACGGAGAAGACATCATCGAAACAGCTAAAAAATTAGCCAAAGGCGAAAAAGTTAAGAAGGAAGTATTTGTCGAAAACGGTATCTTTGATAGTAAGAACGCAGAAGAAAACCTACCAAGACCTTACTAATACTTAAAAAAGGAATAGAGGTCGCTCTATTCCTTTTTTAAACTTTATGGATCGCGATAAAAGGAGGAATCCCTACATGGAAAATGAAGTGATCCTTTCCCTCGAGCATATTTCGAAAGAATTTCCCGGGGTAAAGGCATTAGATGATGTAAAGCTCAAGCTTCGTAAAGGTGAGGTACATGCGTTAATGGGCGAAAATGGTGCCGGAAAATCTACCATGATCAAGGTAATGACCGGCGTCTATCCTAAAACCAGCGGAACGATTGTACTGAATAATCAAGAAATCGAACCGCAGACACCGCAAGAAGCACAAGAGACCGGCATTAGTACGGTTTATCAAGAAATCAATTTGTGTCCAAATCTAACGGTAGCAGAAAATATTTATATTGGTCGACAACCGAAGAAGCTGGGCAAGATTGACTGGAAGAAAATGAATGAGGATGCCAAGAAGCTGTTAGAAACATTGAAGATTGATGTAGATGTAACGCAAACACTCGACAGCTACTCTGTTTCGGTTCAGCAGATGATTGCAATCGCACGGGCGGTAGATATGTCGGCCGGGGTTTTGATATTAGATGAGCCGACATCCAGTTTGGACGGCAATGAGGTAGAGCAATTATTTGAGATTATTCGCGAGTTGAAAAATAATGGGATGGCCATCTTGTTCGTAACTCATTTCTTGGATCAAGTCTATGCCATTTCTGATCGAATCACAGTCCTGCGAAATGGCCGCTGGATCGGAGAATATCCTGCAAATGAACTAAGCCAGATCGACTTGGTGACTAAAATGATTGGTCAAGAATTCAAGGATGA
Source organism: Enterococcus sp. 3H8_DIV0648 (assembly GCF_002140655.1). Lineage (NCBI taxonomy): Bacteria > Bacillati > Bacillota > Bacilli > Lactobacillales > Enterococcaceae > Enterococcus > Enterococcus sp. 3H8_DIV0648. The sequence continues at coordinate 715,921 of NZ_NGLG01000001.1, forward strand.
GGATTCTCGGGCATTCAGGAAAACCACCGATTATCCGCAAACGAGTTTTATTCAAATGCGAAACGTCACAAAAAAAGGCGTGATCAATGATTTCTCCATGAAGATTCGTGAAGGCGAGGTTTTAGGTTTAGCAGGGCTTTTGGGTTCTGGGCGAAGCGAGGTAGCCGAGCTGTTGTTTGGGGCACAAGAGTTTGATGAAGGTGTTCTTTACATCGATAATGATCATATTAAAAAAATGTTCCCGCAAAAGGCTATCAAAGAAAATATCGGCTTTTGTTCTGAAGATCGAAAGGTCTCAGGGATTTTGGCTGATTTGAGTATTCGTGAAAATATCATCGTGTCTTTGCAGGCAAAACGGGGCTGGAAACGAATCGGTTATAAAGAGCAGCAAGAGATTGCTGAAAGATATATAAAGCTATTGAACATCAAGACTCCAGATGCCGATAAAAAAGTTGGTGAGCTATCAGGCGGGAACCAGCAAAAAGTGTTATTGGCTCGTTGGCTGGTAACCGATCCTAAGCTTCTAATTTTGGATGAACCAACGAGGGGAATCGATATTGGCTCAAAAAGGGAAATTGAAAGTCTGATTCTTTCACTTTCCAGAAAAGGGATGTCGTTCTTGTTCATTTCTTCTGAGTATGAGGAAATGGTTCGCTGCTGCGATCGGATCATCGTGCTAAGAGATCGGCTTTCAGTGGCTGAATTGGTTGAGGAGCAAATTTCTGAGAACAATATCATGAGCGCTATTGCCGGGGAGGTATCGTAATGGAAAAACTCAAACGGTTGTTAAAACGCAAGGAACTGTGGGCAGTAGTCGGTCTATTACTGATCTTACTGTTCAACTTAATATTTTCACCGAACTTTTTCAAATTATCGATTAATAACGGACACTTATATGGAAGTATGATCGATGTCTTAAATCGTGGAGCTTCATTGGTCATCGTTTCTATCGGGATGTGTTTAGTAATCGCCACTCGAGGCATCGACATCTCGGTCGGTTCAGTCAACGCCTTGGGAGCGATGGTCGCTGCTTATTTACTGACAATTGGGACTCCGGTTGTTGCGGCAATTGCAGCAGGTCTAATTGTGGGCTGTCTTTGCGGGATATGGAATGGTTTTTTTGTAGCTAAGCTGAATATCCAGCCGATGATTGCAACGTTGATCTTGATGACAGTCGGTCGCGGGTTTGCTCAAATTATCTCCGGCGGTGAAATTTTGACTTTAGGAAAGACATCCTATTCATTTATTGGCCGAGGCTATTTTTTAGGAATCCCTTTTCCAGCAATCTTGATGGGATTGATCGTTCTGGGTGTTTATCTGCTGACAAGAAAGACTTCGTTAGGGCTGTCGATCGAATCGGTCGGGATTAATGAGCAATCTGCTCGCTATGCAGGGATCAATACGCGGCAAGTTTTATGGATCTGCTACATAATTTGTGGTGTGCTGGCAGCATTGAGCGGAATGATGGATAGCGCAAATGTTTCTAGTGCAGATGGAAATAATAACGGACTGATGTTGGAGCTGGATGCGATTCTAGCAGTTGTATTGGGAGGCACGTCGATGGATGGCGGGAAATTCTATCTTGGCGGAACAGTAGTCGGCGCTCTATTTATCCAAACCTTGACGACAACTATTTTTACTTTTGGGATTCCGTCAGAGACGATCATGGTAGTCAAAGCGATCGTGGTAATATTTGTGGTGCTGCTTTCCTCTGAAAAAATGAAAGAATGGTCGACAGCAATGAAGCAGAAAAGAAAGGCAGGTGTCTCGATTGAAAATTAAGCTTGGTAATTTTAATATTCCGTTGTTGGCCTCCATTGGAATTTTCCTCTTGTTGTTTTTGGCGGGGTCAGTGATGTATCCTAGCTTCTTATCATTACGGGTTGTTTTGAATCTATTTATCAATAATGCCCATCTGATCGTGCTGGCTTGTGGGATTTGTTTTCCAATATTAACAGGCGGCATTGATTTATCCGTCGGTGCAGTGATCGCAATGACGTCGATGATTGCGGCTGCTTTGTTGCAAAAAGGTCTGAATGCTTTTATCGTAATTGTCCTTTGCTTATTAATTGGTATTGCGTTTGGAACAGTTCAAGGCTTTCTTATCCAATATTTCAAGATGCATCCTTGGATCGTAACGCTTGCCGGAATGTTTTTTGCTCGCGGTGTCTGCTATCTGATCTCGATCGAGTCGATTCCGATTACGGATGATACGTTTTATAAGCTGTCGCAATTTAAAATCTACTTGCTGCCGGGTTACTTTATTTCGCTGAATGTGCTGGTTGCGATCGTCTTCGTACTTGCCTGTATCTATGTGTCAAAATATACCCAATTTGGCCGGACCGTTTTTGCCATCGGCGGCAACATGCAGTCGGCCATCTTGATGGGGCTGCCGGTGGATCGCACGAGAATTATGATTTATTCTTTAAGTGGGTTTGGATCGTCATTGGCTGGTGTGATGTTCAGCTTTTACACGTTATCAGGCTATGGCTTGCATGCTCAGGGGTTAGAAATGGACGCTATCGCTGCTTGTGTAATCGGCGGGGTGTTATTGACTGGTGGTGTCGGCTCCTTGATTGGACCGGTGATAGGTGTCTTAATTACGGGTGTGATTCGTACGATGGTTGATTTTCAAGGAACCCTCAGCTCGTGGTGGACGAAGATTTTTGTCGGGTTATTGATGCTCCTTTGTATCGTCATGCAGGTGGCAATCGTAAATCGCGGCAAACGAACGAAAGACAAAAAGAAAACAAAAGAAGAAACTATAGACGAATCCATCGATGTGGTGGTCTGATACGGATTTCAAAATAGATATAGTTTAATGAGCTTCCTATTTTAGGAGGCTCATTTTTTTATCTTATCTATGAAACATATTTCAAATCATGAAACCAGTTGAGTTGTAAGCGGTATCCATTTATTTTTGCAAGTGTGCCCCGTATACTGAACACATCACAAAAAGAAGGAGATAGAATGATGAAAGCAAAAATCATGGATAGCATGCAAAAATTTTCTAAAGCAATGTTCGTGCCTGTGTTGATCTTGCCGATAGCAGGTATCTTGATTGCAATTGGAAACGTTTTTACTAATCCGCGATTGATCGAGATGTTCGGCTTTTTAGATAATCCGATCACGATGGGTTTTGGCAGTATTTTATCCGCGGCCTTATTACCAGTTTTAACAAATTTAGGAGTCATTTTCTGTGTGGGTATTGCTCTAGGATTGGCAAATAAGAAAAAAGCGGAGGCGGCCTTTACTGCTTTACTTGGTTATTTAGTGTTCTTATACGCGATGAACAAATTTATGGAGCTGCGAGATATGCTGGTTGCTCCGGATCAGCTGCAGGGTTCAGGGCAGGAATTAGTTCTTGGGGTTCAAGTCTTGGACATGGGGGTCTTTCTAGGAATTATTCTTGGGATCGTCGTTGCAGTGATCCATAATCGTTTTATTGATACGACATTCAACAATGCTTTTCAAGTATACGGCGGTGCACGATTTGTCTTTATCGTGTTGATTCTAGTATTAGTGCTGGCGGCTATTGCACTTTCATTTATCTGGCCAGTCATTCAGCAAGGAATTGACGGGTTGGGCGGTGTAATCCAAAGGACAGGAAACTTTGGTATCTTCCTTTATGGTTCATTGGAACGATTATTGATCCCAACTGGATTGCATCATTTGATATATACACCGTTTTTATATACTTCACTTGGCGGTGTGGCAGAAGTCGGCGGGCAGGTATTTGAAGGGGCGCGAAATATTTATTTTGCGGAAATTGCTGATCCAGCGGTTAAAGTTTTATCACAAAGTGTCATCTGGGATGCACGAGGAATTTCAAAGATGTTTGGTTTGATTGGGGCTTGTTTGGCGATGTACCAAACGGCTAAACCAGAAAATAAATTTAAAGTAAAAGCTATTTTGATTCCAGCAGTAGTGACCTCATTTATCGCTGGAGTGACTGAACCGATTGAATTTTCATTTATGTTTGTAGCACCGGCATTATTCGTGATTCATTCAGCGTTAAGCGGGTTGAGTATGGTTGCCTTGAATATTTTTGGTTCGCGGGCGATCGGTCCGAATGGGTTTATCGACTTTCTGCTGTACAACATTCCATTAGGAACAGAAAAGACACGATGGCCGATTTATCTTTTAGTCGGTGTTGCCTTCTTCTTTATCTATTATTTTATCTTCCGCTTCTTAATCGTTAAATTCAATTTTAAAACAGTGGGACGAGAAGATAGTGATCAAGAGACGAAGCTTTATTCGAAAAAAGAGTATAACGAGAAAAAGACGGCAGGACCTGCTGATGGCGCATTGGCAGCCCCAACTTCGGATGATGAATTATCAGGAATAATTGTTGAGGGATTAGGCGGCGCCGAAAATATCAAAACAATCGATAATTGTTATACACGTTTGCGCTTAAAGTTGGAAAATCCAGCTTTAGTAAATGAAGGCTTGCTGAAAAATCAAACCCAAGCAAAAGGTGTCATCAGCAACGGTGAAAATGTGCATGTGGTTTACGGTCTGACTGTACCGCAAGTACGAGAAAAGCTTGAAAAATATTTAGGTAGAGATAGTGGAGGAGACGAATAGTTATGAAGAAATTCTCAGTAGTAATTGCTGGCGGCGGGAGTACGTTTACTCCAGGGATCGTCATGATGATGTTAGATAATCTGGATCGTTTTCCATTAAGAACATTGAAATTATATGACAATGATGGAGATCGGCAAGGCATTTTAGGCGAAGCCCTAGAAATTTTATTGAAGGAACAAGCACCAGAGATTGAATTCTTATATACGACTGATCCGGAAACGGCATTTACAGATGTTGATTTTTGTATGGCGCATATTCGTGTCGGCAAATATGCGATGCGTGAAAAGGATGAAAAAGTTCCATTGCGACACGGAGTCTTTGGACAAGAGACCTGCGGACCAGGCGGAATCGCATACGGTATGCGCAGTATCACAGGAATGTTGGAGATCATTGATTATATGGAAAAATATTCACCAGACTGTTGGATGTTGAATTATTCTAACCCGGCAGCCATTGTCGCAGAGGCGTGTCGCGTGCTGCGGCCAGATTCCAAAGTACTGAATATTTGCGATATGCCTGTAGGAACGTTACGCCGGATGTCACAGATCGTAGGAAAAACACCAGAAGAATTAGAAGTACGCTACTTTGGTCTAAATCATTTCGGTTGGTGGACCAGCGTCAAGGACAAGGAAGGTCATGAATATATTGATCAGATTCGCGACTATGTTTCTGAACATGGTTATTTGACTCAAATCGAAGTAGACACCCAGCATACAGATCCCAGCTGGCAGGAAACACATAAGAAAGCAAAAGATATTTTAGCGGTAACGCCAGAGTACTTGCCAAATACTTATTTAAAATACTACTTGTATCCAGATTATGTCTTTGAACACATGAAGGATCATCCAGAATTTACACGGGCGAATGAAGTGATGCAGGGTCGGGAGAAGAATGTTTTTGATCATGCGCGCCAAATCATCGAAAATGGTTCAGCAGAAGGGATTGCCTTTGACATTGATGCTCACGCGACCTTTATCGTCGATCTAGCGCGTGCGATCGCCTTCAATACCCATGAACGAATGGTGATGATCGTAGAAAATAATGGTGCGATCGCCAATTTTCCAGATGATGCTATGGTGGAAGTCCCATGTATCGTCGGAACAGATGGACCGGAAGCATTAGCACAAGGACAAATCCCTGCTTTCCAACAGGCATTGATGTTCCAGCAGGTCACGGTTGAAAAATTAGTGGTCGAAGCCTACGTGGAAAACAGCTATCAAAAGATGTGGCAAGCCTTGACCTTGTCCAAAACGGTTCCAAGCGCACAAGTTGCCAAAGAACTATTAGATGATTTAATTGCCGAAAACGGTGATACTTGGCCAGAATTACATTAATTTTTAAGGGACGTAACGGCAGCGAATTCGTTGTCGTTAGGTTCCCTTTTTCTAAAAAGCAGGAGGAATAATGATGGAGATCGCAATGATCGGTTTAGGTAAAATGGGTATGGGGATTGCCGAAAATTTATTAAGGCACCAGCATCAAGTAAAGGGCTTTGACATTGATCCCAGTATCGCTAAAGCACTACAAAAAATGGGTGGAAGCTTCCATTTTGATATTGAAAGCTTATTAGCGGAGCAAACAAAGCAGCAGATCGTTTGGCTGATGCTGCCGGCAGGAATGTTGACAAATAATATGGTAATGACTGTTGCTGATCTTTTAAACGAGGGTGATATTGTGATCGAAGCTGGAAACTCTCACTATCAGGATAGTTTAAAAAATTTTGACTATTGTCAGCAGCGAGGCGTTCACTTTCTTGATGTCGGAACCTCTGGCGGAGTAGAAGGAGCAAGAAATGATGCATGTATGATGATTGGCGGCGACCAGCAAATTTTTGCTGAACTCGAGCCGCTGCTTACCGATTTATGTGTGGATAAAGGATTTATTCATACTGGTCCGGCCGGCAGCGGTCATTACCTCAAGATGGTTCATAATGGGATTGAATATGGGATGATGCAGTCGATTGGCGAAGGCTTCAACTTACTGCATCATAGTCCTTATGATTTTCAACTGGCTGAAGTTGCTCAAGTCTTCAATCATGGCTCAGTGATTCGATCATGGTTGATGGAGTTAACTGAAAAAATCTATCAGCAGCCTGAAGAGATGACTGAAATAGCAGGAGTCATTCCTTCTTCAGGTGAAGGGAAATGGACAGTTGAGGAAGCCTTGAGATTAAAAGTGAATCTGCCGGTGATCACGCAGTCGCTTATGACGCGCTTTGCTTCGGAGGATTGTGATAAGATAAGTGAGAAGCTTGTCGCATTATTGCGCAATCAGTTTGGCGGACACGCCATTGTAAAGGATGAATGATTTTGTCAGTATTTTTAGGAATAGATATTGGAACGACAGCGATCAAACTAGGTCTGATCAAAGAAAACGAACTGCTTTACTCGAGTGAATTACTTCTCCAAACCTATGGCGACGATCGGATAAAGTATCAAGATGGAAATGAACTTCTAGCGATTTTACAAGCAGGGTTGCTAGCGATCCCCATAGAGCTTCGTCAGCAGGTAAGGACGATTAGCTTCAGTACAGCGATGCATAGCTTGATGCCTGATGATGGCAGAAAGCAAATCTTCTTATGGTCTGACCTTCAAGCGGCGACGAGTATTGACCGATTTAAGCAAATGGATTTAGCGGCACACTTTTATAAGCTATCTGGAACGCCGATCCACGCGATGTCAACATTTGCGAAGCTGCTGTATTTTCAAGAAAATGAAATCTATCCAGCAGGAATCCATTGGTATGGCATCAAAGAATTGCTTATGGAGTATTTTACCGGAGAAGTGGTGATTGATTATGCGACTGCTTCTGCGACGGGGCTTTTTGATTTGCGGGAAAAACAGTGGAGTGAAGAGATCCTTGAAGTTCTTGGAGTTAAGCCAGAGCAGTTAGCTTCATTGGTTGATACGGATCAATGCTTCGAAATGTTGCCTGACAAAAGTGATTTGTTTGGATTTACACCAGATGTAAAAGTCGTTGTAGGCGCAAGTGATGGAACGCTAGCTGCATATGCCAGCTATTATTCTACCGGAAGAACTGCCAGTCTGACGATCGGTACAAGCGCCGCGGTTCGTCAAATCACAAAAGACATTCAATTGGATCAGAAGAAGCAAAACTTTTGCTACTATTTAAAAGAAAGTTTATTGGTTAGCGGAGCGCCTTCAAATAATGGCGGGGTTGTATTAGCTTGGGCGGCGAATCATTTAACGGAAAATCCAGCGAGATTTTATAAGAGGTTGCCGAAGTTGCTGAGCGAAACGGAGACTGGGGCAAATGGGCTGCGCTTTTGGCCTTATTTGAATGGAGAACGGGCGCCTTATTGGAGCAATGAAATCAAGGGCGGATTTTATGATCTGACTTTGCAGCATACTAGAAACGATATGCTGCGAAGCGTGGTTGAAGGTGTGTTGTTGAATATTCGCCGACTAGTTGAATTAGTCGCGAAAGGCGAAGAGCTTTCAGTCAGCGGCGGCTTTTTCCAAACGACAGAGCTGGGGCAATTAGCAGCAGATGTTTTTGGTGTGAAATGCTGCTATGCCCAGCAAAATGAACCGATTTTTGGCTTATACTATTTATTAGAACAGCCGGAATTGATGATCGAAGAGAGTCAGCAGATTTTTCTGCCAGATCTAAGCAATCATGCTGCCTATGATCAGATCGCAGAGAATTATTTTGATTAATTTGTTTTGGTAAATTCTTGAACGATATATTCCATCAATAATAGTGATTTACCGAAAAAGCTGTTGTATTTAATATTTTGACTGTCGAGCGGTCGTTCATCGGCAACTTCAAAAATAATCGTCGCAGCTTCCGTCGCCCGCGATTGACTATTTCCTGTAAATAAAATCGTCGGAATGTTGCGATCCTGTGAAAATTGCATTTTTTCAATGACCTTTTGAGTCTCGCCGGATTTAGAAATGACGATCAGCATACTAATAGTATCGGCGTTATTGTTGATGATCCCTGAAGAATCTGCCGCATTCACAAAAAGGGTCTTAATGCCGTTTACCAGCAGCTTTTTGTAAAGATATTCGGCAATGATACTTGAAAAACCAGTGGCATAGATCGTAATGAACTTTCCTTGGTTTTTCTGATAGATTTGCTTCATATTTTGGATCGAAGGAGCGATCTTTTCTGTAGGAATAGAGATATCCACCGTGGCTTCAACAAATTGGTTTTGTGGCTGGTATTGATTTTTTAAAAAGTAAAACAGCTCTAGATATCCAGAGAAGTCCAGTTTTTGTGCTAAACGTACAATGGTCGCCGGTGAAGTATAAAGCGTTGCGGCGATTTTTCTCAATGAAACGCCGTCTAATTCATTTATATGAGCAGCTAAGTAAGTCAAGATTGCCAGATCATTATCAGATAGCTGTTTTCCTTTAGTAATCAATTCTAGATCCATTCCTGCACCTCCTAAATAAATTAATAAATTCCTTACTTTTGTATTATACCTGTCTCTTATACACATCTAGATGTGTATAAGAGACAGATTATACACTAAGGGCAATGGAAAAAAGTAAGCGGTACTTTAAACAATGTAGAAAGGAGCACAAAAATGTTTGGATTATTCAAAAGTAAAAGCAACGAAATCAACACACCTGTAAATGGAGAAGTAGTTGAGCTAAAAGAAGTAAGCGATCCGGTCTTTGGCGAAAAAATGATGGGGGAGGGCTTCGCAGTCAAACCATCAGACGGAAAAATCTGTTCACCGGTTAAAGGGACAATCAAATCAGTTTTTCCTTCTTTGCATGCGCTGACATTGAAGGCTGAAGATGGATTAGACGTTTTGATTCATATTGGACTGGACACTGTAGAGCTGAACGGCGAAGGCTTTAGTTCATCGATCCAAGAGGGCCAAAAAGTAAAAGCAGGCGATCCATTAGTTCAGGTCGATCTAGCTTTTCTAGCGGAAAAAAATAAAGACAACATCGTAATCGTTGTTTTCCCAGAAATGAAAGATAAGGAAGTCTCCGTTCATTTAGGCGAGAAGCAAGTTGGGGAAGTCGCAGCGGTTCTGAAATAAAAATGGTTATCGATTTTTTTTGAGAATTTCCTAATTGGAAGTTCTTTTTTTTTTGAGAATTCCATTTTAAGAATGGATCAGCACTTAGTCGATACCAGAGCGTCTTAGAGCTAAAATGGTAAAAAATCTGACGAGATCATTATTGCTTTAATGCAGAGTTATTCCCGGGAATAATCGAAGTTGCAGATTTTGGCTTGCAATTGTTTTATGATCGCAAACCAGCATACTATGATTTCGCGAATAAAACTAAACGGTTGGATCATAATTTTCAAGAGATTACAGAATAATTTTACTGCTCCTCTATTTTAGAGGGGCTTTTTTGTGGGCTGATGATTGACACTATAGTCTAATTAGACTATAGTGTGCAGAGAAAAGAAATTGAGGTGTAGAAAATGAAATCAATTTTATTGATTGGCCAATCAAATATGGCAGGACGAGGGTATTTAAGTGAAGTCCCAGCTATTTATAATGAAAATATCGAGATGCTGCGCAATGGCCGCTGGCAAATGATGGCAGAACCAATTCATTCAGATCGAGAAGTTGCCGGTGTTGGACCGGCCGCGTCTTTTGCCGCCGCTTGGTCACAAGATCATCCCGCTGAGAAATTAGGTTTGATCCCTTGCGCGGAAGGCGGAAGTTCGATTGATGAATGGGCGTCGGATCAAGTTCTGAGCCGCCATGCACTTAGTGAAGCAAAATTTGCGATGGAATCTAGTGAATTGATCGGGATTTTATGGCATCAGGGTGAAACTGACAGCTTAAATGGGCGCTATAAAGAATATGCTGAAAAATTAAAAGCAGTTTTCGAACATTTTCGACAAGAGCTTGGGCTGCCGGAATTGCCGATCATCGTTGGAACACTTCCGACCTTTTTAGGAAAAACTGGTTTTGGTTTAAGTGCGGTGGAATTTGAGGAAATCAATCATGAGATAGAAAGAGTTGTCTCAGCGTTAGAAAATTGCTATTTGGTCAGCGCGGAGAACCTGACAGCTAATCCAGACGGTATTCATATCAATGGGGAATCACAACGACAATTCGGAATTCGATATTACGAAGCTTTTGCGAAGAAGACCGATATTTCTACGGCCTTGGGAAATGAAGACGAACAGCTCAGCAAGATTTATGGTCGAGCAACGACGAAAAATGAAAAAATTTATTTATTGAGTCGCGATTTCGCACTCGGAAAACTGGATTATCAGAAATTTATAGAAAAATTTACTGAGATCACCAAGTAAGTGAAAGGGGCAGCAAGATGATTCCGCTTTTGATTTTAGGTTTGCTGAAAGAAAAGCCAGAGTCCTACGGCTACGAATTGTTGGCTGATATGCAAGCTAATTATTTCCAATATTTTGTTCGTTTTACGAAGGGTTCCTTCTATTATAATATGCAGCAGCTTGAAGAAAAGGGCATGATCAGAAAAGTACCGACAAATGGGCTGCCTAGTGAGAAAGAGAAAAACCGCTATGTCCTGACAGATTTAGGTGAAAAAGAATTTGAACGGCTGTTTATGAAATACGGCAGTCAAAATGATCCAATCATTTTTCCATTTTATACGCCGATGCTGTTTGTCGATCAGGCAGGCTCCGATGTGATGAAGCAGTTATTGGTAAAACAAATCCAACAGACGCAGGAAAAAATCCGATTGATCGAACTTGCATTGCAATCACCAGAGCAGCTGCGTCCTAATTTTGTAAAAATGATGGAGAATTCCAAACGCCATCATGAAGTAAATTTGACCTGGTTCAAAGAACAGTTAACTGAATACGAAAAGTAGTCCACAAGTTTACTCTTGTGGGCTTTCTTTAATTCAGGGTAGTCGCTGCGTTATTTTCCCTGTATGATTGAATTAATTAAAGTGGTTAGAAGAAGAAACAATTCTTTGAGGAGGGCAAAAATGAAAAAGAATTTCAGTTTCCATGTGTACGCGGGCATTACAATCATTTGCTGGTCATTAGCGTTTGTATTGTCACGGCTGGTGATGCGGGAAATATCATCAGAAGCGTTAGGATTTTTACGCTACTTGATTGCGTCGCTCGTTTTACTATGTCTGATTCCTTTTTTGAAATTACGAAAGGTTGAATCAAAAGATTTGGGAATGATCCTCTTGACTGGAGCGGCTGGTTTTTTCTTTTATATGATCGCCTTCAACAAAGGAGTCAAAGAGGTGAACGCGGCAACCAGCAGTGTCATCATCGCGACAGTACCAATGATTACGGCATTACTTTCGCGGTTGTTCTATAAAGAAAAAATTACCGTGAAGCAATGGTTCGCAACAGGTGTATCTTTTCTGGGTGTGTTGATCATTACGATTCTAAGTAAGGGGTTCACGATCAGTAATGGTCTGAACTGGCTTTTTTTGGCGGCGGTATTACTCGCAGCTTACAACTTGCTGCAAAAGAAATTAGTTCAAAAGTACTCGGCGATCCAGAGTACGATGATGAGTATTTTTGCCGGAACGATTATGCTGGCGATTTTTTTGCCTAAAACGATCAATGAGGTACAAGGGATCTCCTTCAATTCAGTGATTCTTGTCTTGATCATGGGAATTTTTTCAAGTGCGATCGCTTATGTTTCATGGACAAAGGCCTTTGAAGTCGCTGAAAATATCGCCTCAGTCAGTAATTATATGTACGTGACACCGTTATTGACGACGGTCCTAGGATTGGTTATTGCTAAAGAATTTCCTGATGTATCAACGATTGTTGGCGGAGTAATCATTTTGGCTGGTCTGGTCTTGTTTAACAGTGACCAGTTATTTGCTCCAAAAGTGACGATTAGGCTCTTAGATGAGGCAGATTTAGAGACTGCGGCTCAAGTTATTCGAGAAAGCTTTGCGGCCACAGCAAATGATTTTGACTTAACAATCGATAATTGCCCAACCAACGGAGCCTTTACACAAGCAAAACATTTAATGAACGATCTGGAAAATGGTAATCAGCTGTTTGGTGTTTACTTGGGAAAGAAAATGATCGGCTTTTTTGAGTTAGTCTATCATGAGGATCAGCAAGCGGATTTAGAGAAAGTCTCTATTATTCCTTCTGAACGAGGTAAAAATTACGGCAAGCTTATTTTGAATCGTGCAAAAGAGATTGCCTATAACAATCAGATGGAGACGATCAATATCGGAATCATCAAAGAAAATAAGGATTTGAAAAATTGGTATCAAAAAATGGGTTATCAAATTGTTTGTTCCCAAAATTTTTCACATTTACCTTTTGAGGTATTGTATCTGCGCTTAGACTTAAAAGATGAGGTGACCAATGGATAAATTAGAAGCAGTTAAACAGATCAAGCAGGAATATCCTGATTTAGTGATCGAAGAAATTGAGTTTTTGGGTGCGGGTTATGACAGTGAGGCTTTTCTGCTGAACCAGGCTTACGTATTTAAATTCCCCCGTCATGCCAGAGCGGCGAGAAATCTTTATAAGGAAGCTATCGTACTGAAGGAAATAAAGGATAAAGTGCCGCTGAAAGTTCCAGCGATTTGTTTTATTGGAACGTCGGATCAGCCGAATCAATTGACTTTTGCTGGTCACGAAAAAATTGAAGGTGTGCCCCTGGATGCTGAGCTATTGGCAACATTAACAGACGAACGAAAGGAGGAAATGGCTAAGGAGCTAGCAGCTTTTTTCAAGGCGCTGCACAAGATTGAGCTGTCGACACAAATCGAAGGACTTGAAGTAAATAAAAAGGTAAAAGCCGCCTATGAATATGAGGTTATCAAAAAAGCTGCCTATCACCATCTAAAGGAAACGGTCCAACACCAGATTGACGAGGTTTATCATCAGCTGCTAAAGCAGGACTTTCAGTATCAAAAATGTTTGATCCATAATGATTTTGGAGCCAGCAATGTATATTATGACCAAGCTGCTGATAAAATTTGCAGATTGATAGACTTTGGAGATGTTGCGATTTATGATCGTGATATGGAATTTGTTTGCTTGATGTATGATTATGAGGAAGGTTTTGATCAGGAATTTGTTCAAAAAGTTCTGACATACTATGGTCTTGATTCAGCTGATTTAGCAAACAAAGCAAATTTCACCGATTTTTATGGCCAACTTGAAAATGTTTATCTAGGTATAGAATTTGATATGAAGGATCTTTTTGAAGAAAGTATCGCTGCTATCCAAGAGGGCTTGGATGGCTACAAGGAAAATATTCTAAGCGAAGATAGAACAAAGTATTATCTTTAAAAAACAATCTTAATTGAAACTCTGTTATTAATAAAA
>NZ_NGLG01000001.1:729862-776157 GCF_002140655.1 Enterococcus sp. 3H8_DIV0648
TTCTTTTCATTTTCTAAAAAATTTTGATTCTGTTTTATCAGTTCTTGTAAAAGTTCGATCTGCAATTGCTGTAATTCAGTTAGATGCTGCCATTTTGATTCCATCAAATAATCAATTTTTTCATGAAGTAAATGGATTTCGACCTCCGATTTAACGTTCACTTCGTAGTCGTTATCCGCCTCAACTCGGTCACGTTCAGTTTGGCGATTTTGACTCATTAAGATGATGGGTGCTTGGATCGCGGCCAAACATGACAAGGCTAGATTCAATAGAATATAAGGGAATTTATCGAATGGTTCAAAAAATAACGGTAAAGTGTTCAAGGTTATCCAAGCAACTAAGATAAAAATAAAAGCAATAATAAAAGTCCAGCTCCCGCCAAATTTAGCGATGCCGTCTGCAATCCTTTGACCAAATGTTTCCTTGGTCTTTAAAGCATCATTAACATTTTTAATGTGAACCTGCTGCGTACGAATTTTATGCTTTAATTCATGATCAAACTGCTTAGAAGTAGAAACTTCATTTTTTAATAGTTGATTGATGTATTGAAAGCGAAAATTCAAAAGGCTTATATGGGAAATAGTAGATGCTGCTGTTAAGTCTGTGTCCACTTTCAAGATAAACATTTGAAGCTCTTTATCTAGCTCAGAGATTTTGAAAACTTGATTTGATTGCTCATTTGTCATGAGAATCACCTGCTTTTTTTACAAATAATAGCACGTTGCCAGAACAATCGTTTAAAAAATGCTTATGAAAATAGCAGCTTAAAGTTGAGCATGCAGAAGTGGAAGTTTAAATGCTCTTTCCGCTTGATAAAAACAACGGTTGAGACTGGGTTAATTCCATATAAATCAATATTTCGAGAGCATTAAAATAGCTTATTATTGGCAAATTTTTTTATTTTTTAATCATCAACATCGAAAAATAAAAATAAATTTTTATTTCGTTCAATTATTGTTGAGTTTTCAGGATTGTTCATTTGTGAATTCCACATTTTGTAAAAAATCGTGTTTGACAACCATTATTCTTTGGGATTATAGTCATGGCGTGATCACCGGACAAAATCAAAGGAGGGAAATTCATGACGAATTCACCATTTACTGCAAATCAGATATTCACCTTAAAAAGAAAGACACTAGAAAAAAGAATGATGACGTATTACGAAGAAACTGGGGATGAAGAATCGATTATTAAATATTTGATAGCGCTTCAAGTGCGTGATGAATTAGGAATTGCCGATTTTTCCTTTTTCCATCAAGATCTTGTTCGCCATATCTTCTTTAATACTAAATCAACTCGGGCTTTGCGCCGCTACTATAAATATTTTGAGGAGTATTTTACCGAAAAAGAATGGCGGTCGCTAACAAGCCGTTTATTTTCAGCGCTTACTTTTGTCTCAAAGAAAATAAAAACATTATACACTCAGTTTATCAAAGAACCTTTGGCACTATTAGGCGGATCATGATGAAAGGATCAGCTAATGATCACTGCGTTGTTTGAACATTCGAAGGGATTATTTATGGTGTAATCCTCTGAAAAATGAGAAGACAATAAGTTTTGTAATTCCCTTGCTTTTAACTATTGTTATTCAAAAAAAATCTTTTTTTTGACGAATTTATTTATTTAGTCGTCGAGTGCTATCAAACTAGGAATGGCAAGAAATTTAAATAGTGACTCTTTTTCTTTATGTGATAGAAGACTGTGATTTATTTTTTTATCGCTAAAAAAAATTTCTTGTAATTCATTCGTGAAATTGTTAACATCTAATTGTAGAAAGCGTTTACATAAATATTCAAGAAGATTGCGGGAGAGTGCAGAAGCTACTGCCACCGAAGGTATAAGTTGTAAAATTTGCTGATTTTGCAGTGAACATCTCAGGTAAATGGACCGCAATTGGATGAAACTCTGGAGAGCAGAAATGCGCCGAAGGAGCAACCCCTGAAAGGGGGGAATCTCTCAGGCTAGGAACAGGGGACAACGGCACAGTGTGTCGTTGTCCCCTTTTTTATGGCTGCTAATGCTTTCTAGGAGTAAAGTGAAAAATCATCATGTGAAAACAAGCACAATGAAGGCTGGTGAATAGATGTTTATTATAACGAATAATCCAATGGTAAAAGAAAAGTTAGGCGAGGTTAGTTATGTGGAAGGTTCATACGGAGACGTATTGGCTGAAGTGAAGCGACAGATAATCGAAAAACACGTCTGCTTACTGTCGCATCCACTAAGCGGCAGTATCAAACCAAACGAAACCTATTATAAAACGATTTTTGCAGCAGAGACCACTTCTCAATACATTGATATTGAGAGTTTAGAATATATCGAATCAGCGATAGCCGTCTATGAAAAGTTTATCAAAAATAAGCAGCGCCCTAATTGGTCCTTAGCGGTACTCAAAGATTTTGCTTTTGTAGACTTTTATATCGCGCAAAGTACGTTGGACAGAATGGGGGTGGCACGATAAAGTTCAGCGTCTTGCAACTAATCAGAACTGAGGTGAATAAATGAAACTCGAAATTGGAAACATCGAAATCAAAGAAGTTGTTTTAGGTGAAGAAGAGAAAATCGATAATGGAACGCTGTATCTCGATTCGGCAAAAATCAAAGAGTTGGTTTTAACAGATGATCGTTTAGCTGACTGCAAGATCGAAATCGCTAAACCAGGTGACAGTGTTCGCATCACACCAGTTAAAGATGTGATCGAACCAAGATGCAAGGTTGATTCAACAACAGGTATTTTCCCAGGTGTTATCAACAAAGTAGATGTTGTGGGAAGCGGACGTACTCATGTATTAAAAGGCTGCGGTGTGATGACCGTGGGGAAAATCGTTGGCTTTCAAGAAGGTATTGTGGACATGCAAGGACCTGGCTCTGAACTGACGCCGTTCTCACAATTAATCGAAATTTGTTTAGTCTTGAAACCGCAAGAAGAGTTAGATCCTCATTTATATGAAGAAGCGGCTCGTTTTGCAGGACTGAAAACAGCTGATTATATCGGCAAGCTGGGTGAAATGATCGAACCAGATACCATTGAAACATTTGAGACTTTGCCGCTGCTAGAACAGATTCAGCAATATCCAGATCTGCCGAAAATTGGGTATGTTTATATGCTGCAAACACAAGGATTGCTTCATGATACTTATGTTTACGGCACAGATGCGAAGCACATCGTACCAACCATCCTCTATCCAACAGAAGTAATGGATGGCGCGATCATCAGCGGAAACTGTGTTTCTGCTTGTGACAAGAACACGACGTATCATCACTTAAATAATCCGGTGATAGCTGATTTGTACAAGCAGCATGGTAAAGAGATTAACTTTTTAGGTGTAATCGTAACAAATGAAACAGTCTATCTAAAGGATAAACATCGTTCCAGCGATTTTGTCGCGAAATTGAGCGAATATCTCGGGTTAGACGGGGTGATTATTTCTCAAGAAGGCTTTGGGAATCCTGATACGGACTTGATTATGAACTGTAAAAAAGTCGAAGAAAAAGGAATCAAAACAGTAATTGTTACAGATGAATATGCTGGAAGAGATGGTGCTAGCCAGTCATTAGCAGATGCAGATAAATTAGCAACTGCAGTTGTCACTGGCGGAAACGCAAATGAAACGATTCAATTACCAAAAATGGATCGCTTGATTGGGCAATTAGATTATGTCGATGTGATCGCAGGCGGCTTTGACGGCAGTCTGAAAGACGATGGCACGATTGAAGTTGAAATCCAGGCAATTACCGGGGCAACAAATGAACTAGGTTTTAACAAAATGTCTGCAAAAGGCGTTTAAAACATAATAGGGAGGAAATACTAATGACTTTAGATTTAAAAAATAAAAAAGTCTTAGTGATCGGCGACCGTGACGGTATCCCAGGACAAGCTATCGAAGCTTGTATTGAAGGTACCGGCGCTGACGTAATATTCTCATCAACAGAATGTTTCGTCTGAACGGCCGCTGGGGCAATGGACTTAGAGAATCAACGTAGAGTAAAAGAAGCAGCAGAAAACTTCGGAGCAGAGAACGTCGTCGTTCTAATCGGTGCTGCCGAAGGAGAAGCAGCTGGTTTAGCTGCTGAAACTGTAACTAACGGAGACCCTACGTATGCCGGTCCATTGACCAATGAACAGCTAGGTTTAGCTGTATATCACGCTGTAGAGCCAGAATTTAAAGAAGTTGTCGACTCAGATGTTTTTGAAGAGCAGATCGGCATGATGGAAATGGTTTTAGATGTTGATGACATCATTGAAGAAGTGTCCGAAATGAGGAATCAATACGCCAAATACTAACCAGTAAAGGAGCGTCTTATGACTAAGTTTAAAGTTGTTCACTACATTAACCAGTTTTACGCTGGTATAGGTGGTGAAGAAAAGGCGGATATCCAACCATTCTCGAAAGCCGAAGTAGTAGGACCAGGTCTTGCTTTTATGAATTCATTTGGTGATGAAGCAGAAATCGTCGGTACCGTTGTGTGCGGCGACAGTTTCTTTAACGAGAATTTGGATAGTGCCAAAAAAGATGTATTAGATCGAATCAAACAATTTGAACCAGATATTGTTGTTGCGGGTCCGGCTTTTAACGCCGGCAGATACGGCATTGCTTGCGGCGAAGTTGCTCAAGCGGTCATGACTGAACTGGGCATCCCTGCTGTGACGGGGATGTATGAAGAAAACCCTGGAGTTGAAATGTACAAAAAGGGTGCTTATATCGTACCGACTAGAAATAGTGCGGCGGGTATGAGAAAAGCAGTACCTGTACTTGCAAGTCTTGCGTTGAAATTGTTGAAGAAGGAACAAGTTTCACCGGAAACGGATAATTACTTTGTTCGTTATCGAAAGAATTTTCAGGATGAAAAACGCGGCTCTGCTAGAGCGGTGGATATGCTGGTACGTAAGTTGAATGAACAAGAATTTACGACCGAATATCCGATGCCTGAATTTGATAACGTCGCGCCAGCCACCGCGATAAGTGATTTATCGAAAGCGAAGATCGCGCTTGTAACTTCCGGTGGGATTGTTCCTAAAGGCAACCCAGATCGAATCGAATCGAGTAGTGCTTCGAAGTATGGAACATATTCTATTGAAAACGTTGATACTTTGACCGCTGACTCATACGAAACGGCTCATGGTGGGTATGACCCTGTGTATGCAAACCAAGATCCTAACCGAGTATTGCCATTAGATATAGTTAGAAAAATGGAAAAAGAAGGCGTGATCGGCAGCCTGCATAATTACTTCTACACGACAGTAGGGAACGGGACTGCCGTTGCCAATGCCAAGAAATATGCGGCTGAGATCGCACAAAAATTATTAGCAGATGGTGTCGATGCTGTTATTTTGACATCCACCTGAGGAACCTGTACTCGTTGCGGTGCAACGATGGTAAAAGAAATTGAAAAAACAGGTCTGCCTGTGGTTCATATTTGTACAGTGGTTCCAATCTCACAAACAGTAGGTGCAAACCGAATCGTTCCAGCTGTCGCGATTCCTCATCCATTAGGAAATCCAAGCCTAAGCTTGAAGGAAGAGCAAAAGCTTCGTCGCGGGATCGTTGAAAAAGCGTTAGTGGCATTAACAACACCTGTAGATGAACAAACGGTATTTGAATAATTGTTGACTGCCTGAGTGATATTCACTCAGGCGGTTAATTGAGATGAAAGGAGCTAACTAAATGTACGATGTAATCATTATCGGCGGCGGACCAGCCGGATTAACAGCAGCTTTGTATAATGCAAGAGCGCGCTTAAATGTTCTGCTTTTAGAAAAAACAAAATTAGGCGGTCAAATTGTTTCGACTCATGAAATTGCGAATTTCCCTGGATCAATCAAATCAACGGATGAAGAAACTTCAGGCCCAGAGTTGATCAGGCGAATGGCAGACCAGGCGAAGCAATTTGGTGCCGAGATTCAACTGCGCAAAGAAGTGACTGACTTGGATCTTGAAGGCAGTATCAAGAAAATTACTTGTAACGACGGCAGTGTGTACGAAGCACATGCAGTCATTTGTGCTAATGGCGCTTTTCCCAGAGAAATCGGTTGTACGGGCGAGCGTGAATTAGCCGGAAAAGGTGTTTCTTATTGTGCAACTTGCGATGGGGCCTTTTTCGAAGATATGGAAGTATTTGTGATCGGCGGCGGGAATTCAGCGGTGGAAGAAGCGATGTTCATTACGACATTTGCTCGTAAAGTGACGATCGTTCAAAATTTAAGTGATCTGACTGCGGACGCGATCGCTGTTGAGCAAGCCAAAGCCAATGAAAAGATAGAATATATTTTTGACTCAGTTGTGGAAAATATCGAAGGCGATGGTATGGTGGAAGCCATGACGATCCGCAATACGAAAACCGACGAGTTAACCCGATTTGAAGCAGATGAAGACGATGGACTATTCGGTATCTTTGTCTTTATCGGCAATGTGCCAAGCACGAAGCTTTATGAAGGAAAGATCCCATTAAACGAATACGGCTATATGATTACTGATGAAGCGATGTGTACGCAAATCCCAGGTGTTTTTGCCGCCGGAGATATGCGTCCGAAAGTTCTGCGCCAAGTTGTGACCGCTACTGGTGATGGTGCAACCGCGGCATTTTCAGCTCAAAAATATGTAGAAAAAATCAAAAGGGAGGCACCCGTAACATGATTG
This sequence comes from Enterococcus sp. 3H8_DIV0648, assembly GCF_002140655.1. Classification (NCBI taxonomy): domain Bacteria; kingdom Bacillati; phylum Bacillota; class Bacilli; order Lactobacillales; family Enterococcaceae; genus Enterococcus; species Enterococcus sp. 3H8_DIV0648. Next base: position 736,501 of record NZ_NGLG01000001.1, read on the forward strand.
AATTAACTGTTGATAATTTTGCTGCAGAAGTATTGGAACAAGACACGCCAGTATTAGTAGACTGGTGGGGCGAGACTTGTGAAAACTGCTTGGCTTTGATGCCTGATGTAGAAGAGTTGCACGCCAAATACGGGGAAAAACTCCGTTTCACAAAATTTAATACCTCACAGAAAAAAGTTCGTCGTTTTTGTATCCAGCATAAAATCCTAGGTCTTCCGGTCATTTCAATTTACCAAAATGGTGAAAAAATTGACGAAGTAGCTAAAGATGATTGTACCAAAGAGGCGATCGAAGAAATGATCCAGAAATATATTTAAGGCGGGATGTTTATGAAATATTCAACTTTACGAGGGGCAAGTTATGTCTTGGTCCATACGCCTGATATGATCGAACATAATGGAACAACTCAAACAATGGAAAAGATTACGACACCAGATAGTCCTTACTTAGCGAATCTTTATGACAATATTCGCAGTTACGATGAAGTGGTCAACTATGCACCGAATCAAACGTTTATCGGGAACTTAAGTTATCAAGAGCTGAAGGAAATTCCTCAACCATGGGTCAATCAAACATTTGAGGGCAAACGTGAAGGCAAGTTCGGCGAAATTATGCCGGAGCTAGAGTTTTATGGTTTGCTGCAGATCGCTGATGTGTTCGAATTGGTTCACTTGGAAGAAGGCTTTGCAGCAACTGTGCGTGAAGCATTAAGCAATCATCCTTTGTTTAAAGACGACGTGGAGAAAATCAAAGAGGGCAAACCGCTTGATTGGATCGAAAAGGATATTGCGGAAAATCATGCAGAGGCTTTGTATTATGAGCACCAATTGGTTGGTTGTGTAAGTCCGGCTCATCAAATTGATGTGAATTTGAATGCTCATGTGATGCTGGAAAATTTGGTGGTGAAAGCTAGCGGTGTATTGGCTCTGCGCCAATTGATCGACAAGCATCAGCTTGATCCCAAAGAAATTGACTATGTAATCGAATGCAGTGAAGAAGCCTGCGGCGACATGAATCAGCGTGGCGGCGGGAACTTCGCCAAATCGATCGCTGAATTATGCGGATGTGAGCATGCGACAGGGTCGGATATTCGGAGTTTCTGTGCCGGACCGACACATGCCTTGATCACAGCAGCCTCTTTAGTAGCAGCAGGGACCCATAAAAATGTCGTCCTTGTGGCTGGCGGTGCGACGGCTAAATTAGGAATGAACGGCAAGTCACACGTAGGCAAGGGCTTCCCGATTTTAGAAGATGTTTTAGGTGGTTTTGCGGCCTTAATCAGTGAAAATGACGGGGTTCACCCAGTGTTACGTCATGATCTTACTGGTAAACATGAGGTTGGCAGCGGTTCGAGTCCTCAGGCGGTTACTTCGGCTTTGATTGCTAGTATTTTAGAAAAAGCTCAATTAACGATTAAGGATGTCGACGTGTATTCGGTTGAAATGCAAAATCCGGATATTACGAAGCCGGCAGGAGCGGGCGACGTGCCATTAGCTAATCTGAAAATGATTGGAGCTATTGGCGTGCTGCGTAAAGATATTGAAAAGAAAGATATGAAATCCTTTGTCGATGAAAAGGCTCTAGTAGGCTGGGCACCAACACAGGGCCACATTCCAAGCGGAATTCCTTATTTAGGTTTCGCGGCAGAAGATTTAGTTACAGGTGATAAAAAGCGTGCCATGATCGTTGGGAAAGGTTCCTTATTCTTGGGACGGATGACCAATTTGTTTGATGGTGTGTCAATTTTGATTGAGCGAAACAGTGGAAAAGTGTCTGAAGAAAATCAGCAAGATCTAGAAGAAATGGTGAAACGTGAAGTTACGCAAGCCTTGAGAAGCTTTGCTGCCAATCTTTCAGTAGAATAGAGGTGAGTGCAATGTCTGATCAAGTGAAACAAACAGTCAAAAAAGTTTTCGAGGATTTAGCAACTAGTTTGGAAACTGGACGAATGGAAGCGAAAATCAAGATCGGGTTGACCATTGATGGCAGCGAGTTAGGTCTTGATGTAATGAAACAGGCGGCGTTTGCTATTAAGCAAAAGAATCTTTTTGATTTAGTTTTGATCGGCAGCGACGTTGAGTGGGCAGCAGAATTTGAACATTATTCGACCACCGATTGTCAAAAAGAAGCGGCTGAATTAATGGAAGAACTGTTGGACAGCGGTGAAATCCAAGGCTGTGTGACGCTGCATTATAATTTTCCAATCGGCGTTTCTACTGTCGGTAAGGTCATCACTCCCGCATTGGGACGTGAACTTTATATCGCGACCACGACTGGGACGACTAGCGGAGCTCGCAATGAAGCGATGATATTGAATGCAATCAATGGACTCGTAGCAGCGAAAGCTTGCGGGATCAAACAGCCGACAATCGGTATTCTAAATGTCGAGGGTGCTAAAACAGTCGAGCGTTCATTAATTGCACTGCAAGAAAACGGCTATGAGCTTGCTTTTGGTGAAAGTCAACGTGAAGATGGCGGGAAAGTTCTGCGCGGTAATGATTTATTGCTAGGCAGTGTTGACGTCGTAGTCTGTGATAGTCTGACCGGCAACATTTTAATGAAGTTATTTTCTGCTTATTCAAGCGGCGGAAATTACGAGACCTTGGGTGCAGGCTATGGTCCGGGGATCGGTCGTCATTATGATCGCAATATCTGTATCATTTCGCGGGCCAGCGGTGCACCGGTAATCGCGAATGCGCTGGAATACGCGTATGAATTAGCAAAAGGCAAGCTGGGAAAAGTCAGTCAGACCGAATACCAAAAAGCCGATCAAGCAGGTTTGAAACAAATTTGCAGTGAGCTGACAGCGGCACCCGCAGCACAAACGAAGGAAATCGAACCGCCAGCCAAGGAGATCGTGACCAGTGAGATTGCTGGGATCGAGATCATGGAATTAGAAGATGCGGTGAAGGTTTTATGGGAAGCCGATATTTACGCGGAAAGCGGAATGGGCTGTACTGGACCGATCGTTCTCGTCAATGAGAAGAATTTGCCAGCGGCTCAGGATGAATTAAAAAAAGCGAATTATTTATAAAAGTAAAACCAGCTCACTTATTAAAAGGGCTGGTTTTTTTGTGTATCAAAATAGAAAATTACTAGTTGTAATCGAAATATGCGTGAGGGCAAACAGCAAGGTGAATGATAAAGCCAATGTATTCCGTAATTTCCAAGCAATTAGCAGGAAAAAGAGCGATGGAAAGACGGCCATCCCGGTCAGCATTACTCCGTTAGCGATGCCATTAAAATAATATCCCCAGAGGACAAAATAACTAAGCAGTGAAATCACAGAACTGATCGCCAACATTTGATTTTTACGCATAGGTATTTTATTTACAATGATGCAAAGCGAAGCCATCATGCCGAAACGGCCAATGTTTTCAAACAGGTTCCAGAGCCAGAAGGACGCTTCGTTGTGGTTCAGTGCATCAATCGGCGGTGTAACAAATAGAAATAATAGATTTGGAACCATCACTAGACAAACGGCTAATAATCCAAGGGGCGAAAAACCAATTCGATAATTCTTCATAGCTTACCTTTCAATCGAAATATGACGTACTTTTAGTATAAAAGTAAGCAGCCAAAAGGTCATCCAGCTAAAGTACTAGTTTTTTGTTGGAAACTTTGTGCGTTACGAAGCGCTGAATCAACGCTCGATATATTTCAAGAGGTCGTTTGGTTCGGCCAAAGTAATATCGGCTTGGGCAAACTCCGTATTTTCCTTCGCCCCCCATTTAGCTAGGGCGAAGTCGATCCCTGCTGCATGAGCGCTTTGCATGTCATAGATCGAGTCGCCGATGTAAATCGCTTGAGCTTTTTTCGCGCCGGATAGTTCTAAAGCTAAATTGATAGGATCAGGATTGGGTTTGTGTTTTTCGGTATGCGATGCAGTTACGACGGTCGTAAAATAATCACTTAACCCATATGGCTCAAACTCTGTTTTCATTGATTGATTTGTTTTGGAGGTGACCACACCTAAGGGAATCGCCATTTTCTTAAGTTCCGAAAGCAGTTCGCGAATGCCGGGAAATATTTCTGCGTAATCTAAAAAGCGCTCGACGTTCTTAACCCAGCATTCATGAAGAAAAGCAATCTCAGATTCAGAGGAACTAAATTTTTCAAGCGCCTTTTTACCAGGAATGCCGAGAATAAAATCCAAATCATGGGTGGGTACCGTCAGATTTTTTTGTTCCTTCAAGGTTGCCTGCAGGGATTTCACCATGACCTCCTCGGTGTCCATCAAGGTACCATCGATATCAAATAAGAGCGTAGTAGTCATTTTATTTCTCCTTCGTATTTATAATCGTCACACTTGCTTCTTTTAATATTTCTTCCAACTGTGCAGGGAGCTTTTGGTTGCAAATCAATGTGTCGATCTCCTCAAAAGGAAGTACACGATAATTGTGGGGTAAATTGATTTTCGTTTCATCAACCAACAGGATCAACTGTTTTGTTTGTCCGCGCAGTTTCTTCTTAAATTCGATCTCTTCTTCAAAGGCATAATAGACCCCCGCGGAATCGATTCCCGCCGCACTGATAAAGGCCAGATCAAAAAGGTAATGATCCAATTCAGCTAACGGCTTTGTTCCAGTCACATTACGACTTTCTCGATCAATATTGCCACCTAATATTCGTACTTTGCTGCGGGAATTTCTCAAGAGCTGATCGGCGATGTCTAATGAATTAGTTACAGCAAGCAGGTGATCATTAGAATCAAGATGTCTTGGGATAAAACTCACTGTCGTCGAAACATCCAGATAGATTAACTGGGCGTTTTTGAGTAAATGACTGGCCGCTTTCGCAAGTCGATTTTTTTCATCGTTCAAGTCAGCTGCACGATCTAAGTAATCATCTAAACGATTAAACGAATGGGGCAGACTAATCCCGCCATACGTACGATCAACTGCATTTTTCTCAGTCAGTTTTACAATATCTCTTCGGGCGGTATCTCGTGATGCACCGGTAATCGTCATAATATCCTTTAAACTCAAAGATTGCTTTGTTTCCAGCTCAGCTAAAATACGGTTCATTCGTTCCTGCTGATTCACATGATCACTCCTAACTGAATAAGTGTTTATAAGCTGTTTATAATTATAGCTTAAATTAACTTAACTGACGAGTGGAGCTTCAAAAGACTTGGAATTTTTAAAACCTACTTGACTCTCCAGTTGCGGCAGACTTTAGACTGGATGGGTAAGGGGGGAATCAGATGAAACCATTAAGATTAATCGGTCTCACACAAAACAATTTGCAGGATCTTTCATTGGTGATTCAAAAGAACCAGCTGATTGTATTTACAGGCGTGTCAGGTTCAGGAAAGTCCAGTTTGGTCTTTGACACGATCGCTGCAGAAGCGCAGCGGCAAATGAATGCGAATTATTCCGCATTCGTACGGAATCGGATGCCCAAGTTCCTCAAACCGAAAGCGGAGCGGATCGAAAATTTGAATCCAGCGATCGTGATTGACCAAACTCCGCTAGGCGGAAATCAACGCTCCACGGTCGGAACGATTACCGAAACCTATTCATTATTGCGATTATTGTATTCGCGAGTGGGGCGGCCGCAAATTGGCTCGGCCAGTCAATTCTCATTCAATCACCCGCAAGGAATGTGTCAGACGTGTTCTGGCTTGGGGCGGGTCAATCAAATCAATCTGGCTAAATTGATCGATCGGGAAAAATCTTGGAATCAAGGAGCGGTCATGGACACCAGATATGCAGTTGGAAATTGGTATTGGAAACAGTATGCAGCCGCTGACTTTTTTGACAACGATCAACCATTAAAGGAGCTTACGACTGCTCAATGGAATCAATTGATTTATGGCCATCCTGAAAAAGAACCGAAACCGCTCAATCCAAAGCTGGAAGGAATTTGTCGAAATTATGAACGGATCATTTTGAAGCGTGACCTATCGGAGCGCAGCAAAATGTATGAGGAAAAGTTAAAGGAATTATTAGTTGAAGCCCCTTGTCCTGATTGTGAAGGACGCCGCTTAAATAAGGAAACCTTGTCAGTGAAAATTAACGGATGCTCGATCGCGGATTGCGTGGCGATGGATATGCACGAACTTCTCACATTCTTAAAGGAGCTGCATTACCCAGAAGTGAACGAGGTGATCGCTGAAATCATGCGTCAAGTCCAACGGCTGATCGATATCGGGTTGGACTATTTACAATTGGATCGGAAGACGCCGACCTTATCGGGAGGAGAAGCGCAGCGAGTAAAACTGGTGAAACATATGGGGAGTGCCTTGAACGGGATGTTTTATATTTTTGATGAACCGAGTACCGGTATGCATGCCCGGGATGTTTCGCGGATCAATCGATTATTGCAGGACCTGCGGGACAAAGAAAATACCGTTTTTGTTGTGGAGCATGATCCTGATGTGATCGCGATCGCTGATGAAGTGATTGATATTGGACCATCAGCCGGTAAAAAGGGCGGCGAGATCATTTTCCGGGGAGATTATCCCGCACTGCTTCGGTCAGATAGTCTGACAGGAAAAGAAATTTGCCAGACGCTGCCGATCAATACAGCTCCTCGCAGCTGGCATGAAAAAATGACGATCAAAGATGCCACGCTGCATAATCTGAAAAATGTGACAGTGGATATTCCTAAACATGTTTTAACGGTAGTCACTGGTGTAGCCGGTTCAGGAAAATCGACATTGATCACTAAAGTTCTGCCGGAACAGTTTCCTAATGAAATCTCGATCATCAATCAGGCACCGATCAAGGCAACAAACCGCGCGACGCCTGCGACTTATCTAGGGATCTATGATGAAATTCGGCGCAGCTTTGCCAAAGCAAATAAGGTTCCCGTCGGTATGTTCAGCTTCAATTCAACAGGAGCGTGTCCGGTCTGCAATGGGAAAGGGGAAACAACGGTCGAACTTGTCTTTATGGACCCAGTCGTCAATGAGTGCGAAGCATGCGGAGGGCAGCGCTTTTCAGATGAAGCTTTGAGTTATCGCTTGATGGGCTGTACGATTTTAGATGTTCTAGCAATGACACCAAAAGAGCTGCTGGACTTCTATCAAGGGATCAGCAGTAAGAAAATGAACGAGAAGCTGCAGGCGATGATTGATACCGGCTTGACCTATTTACCTCTTGGTCGAAATCTGACGACTCTTTCGGGTGGTGAACGTCAGCGTCTGAAGCTGACCAAAGCAATCACGCAAAAGGAATCTGTTTTTGTACTCGATGAACCGACCACCGGACTGCATCTCTCAGATATCAAGAAGCTGAATGGATTGTTCCAGCGGATGGTGGATAAGGGAAATACTTTGATCATCATCGAGCACCACAGCGAGATCATCAAGCAGGCCGACTGGGTCATTGATATTGGACCGGACGGCGGAGTGAAGGGCGGCAATGTCGTTTTCACCGGTGTGCCGGAAGATTTATTAGCAAGCGGCACGATCACTGGAGAGTATCTAAAGAAAAGTAGTCAACTAATCGAAAACACGATCTCCTGCTGATTCAGCAGGAGATTTTTTCGGTCGTTTCGCTAGCACAGAAGATTGATTTGAATGCAGCAAAAAATATAAATAAAAAGAATCGTTTAGAGGGATTATTATTTAAAAGCTAAAAGCTCAACGGAGAGTAAGCCCGCTGAATTTTCTTTTATTTTTTAAAAGTAGTTGGAGCGAATCTTCCAATTTAAGTCAACTAATTTTGTTATACTTAAAGGGGGATGATTGTGATGGATCGATTGAGAAATATCTGTTGCTATGCACCCATGATGGTGTATGCAACACCAGAAGCAGAAGCAAAAGTAGATAAATTATGTTTGGCAATGGTTACACTGGCTGCGCAGGGCTGGAGTGTGGATCAGTTATATTATTATGCGCTGAAACACGGTAGTGAGATCAAGGACATCAATATGGTATTGACGGCAGATTCTAAAGGGTTAGTCATCATCTTTCGGTCGGAGCAGGAAAGACAGGAGGTGGAGGAATATGTCAGTGAATACTTTTAATTTAAACATCATTCATCAAAAGATGTGTGATGAATTTATCGCCGATATTTGGATTTACGCGATTCAAAAATGTATGGACCTGCAAGAAGCCTTCGTTGCAGCCAGAAAAGATGAGCAGCTTAACTATTTTTATAACCTGATCGATGAAAATGACGAAATGTTTCTATATGTACACGAAGAATTGGGACTAGATTGCTAGTCTCTTTTTTTATGCCGCGATTGCTTCTGACGGTTAGAGGCTAGTATACTGAGGATAAGAAGTACTGGAAAAAGAAAAGCAATGAAGGAGGAAGTTTCGATGAGCAAAACCCTCAGATTGGTCTTTCCTCAATGGCAAGGGGGAAATGATCCAAATTATGTTTTCGGTTCTGAATTACTGAGTCACATCGTACCGCCAAGTACCAAGGCTGAAACGATCCGCGTTACAGTGGATGAGGCCCTTTCCCAAGAACTGCCGCTTGAAAATGGCGTCCTAGGTGAAAGCGGCCTGTTAAAGCAATTAGCAGAAGCTGCAAAGGTTTTAGAAGAAAAGTTGCCAGATAAGGTCATCACTTTGGGGGGAGATTGTTCGATATCCCAAGCGCCTTTTGACTATTTGCATGGACGGTATCCGGATTCGCTAGGGATACTTTGGCTAGATGCCCACTCCGATATGTCGACGATCAATGATAGTACGCGGGGACATATGATGATGCTGGGAAATCTGCTGGGGCAGGGCGCACCGAGCTTCGCAGAAAAAGTTCAGCATCCCTTCAAAGTAGAACAAGTGCTGCTGGCTGGATTAAAGTATCAAGAGCTGCGGCCGTGCGATCATCAAGTCGATGAGTTGAACATGAATTATCTGACGCCTGAAGAATTGGCCAATGATAGCCAGCCGCTGATCGACTGGATTTGTCAAAATCAGTTCAAACAGCTGGCCATCCATTTTGATTTAGATGTATTGTCGCCGCAAGATTTTCGTTCGACGAAACCGGCGAAGCCTTACTTAGCGGTCGAGCAGTTTCCCGCTCCTGTTGGAACTATGACCTTGGAGCAAATTGCCCGAATAATCGGCGATGTTGCCAAGAATACGGAGATCGTCGGCTTTAGTATCGGTGAACATATTCCGTGGGACGCGGTCAATTTGCGAAAGGCGTTGGAAGATGTCGAGATATTTAGAGAATAAAAAGCCAGCCGGATAGCAACGGCTGGCTTTTTACGAACAGTGATCGTCATTATTCACGATCTCATACTTGATTCCGTCTGGATCGTTAAAGAAAAGGGCATAGTAATTAGGGCCATGCTGGGGAAAAATTTGCGGCGCATCCAAAATTTCAGCGCCCAGCGACAAGACCTTTTGATAAATTCGATCGACTTCATCTCTGGATGCGGCTCTAAAGGCGATGTGGTGGACCGCACCGGGCTTTCTTCTATGAATCGTTTCGCTTTCGTATTGTTGTAACGCAGAACAGATTCCAAAATCATAAGTGCGGTCGAGATATTCGATGACATGCATATCCAATTCTTCCAAGTAAACCTTGATTTTCTTGCTTAAATCAAACCCTAAAGCATCCATTAAGCCATCATAAAAAGCTTCCACTTCATTGACGTCTTTCACCGTAACCTGCAGGTGATCGACTCTCATCGGTGATACCATTTCACTTGCTCCTTTCAACGCGCTAGATCTTCCAATAAGTCGTTCCATCCACCGTTCGACCCAGTATCCCGTATTCAATGAGATAGCGTCTGATCGTCACAAAATCCTCGAACATTTCTGAGATAATCTCATTCACTTGTTTTTCGGTATATTGCTTTTCAGGAGCAAAGCTTTCAGCCAGCCTTTGCAGCAAAATGATCCGCTTTTTTTCCTTTTTGGGAATCTGAACGGCTTTTCCATTTTCATCAAGAAAAGTATCAAAGACTTTTTCTCTTTCTTTCTTACTTGAAATGAATCGTTCGTCTGAATCAATCAATGAGTTTGCAGTAAATTCATCCTGTTCTTTTTCCTCGATCGACTCTAACAATGCCAAGAGGATTTTGGCTTGGCGTTTCTTTTCCCTAAATTTGAAGCGGTGATTTCTCACAGCAGAAGTCGTGATATTTAGCTGATCCGCTATTTCCTGATCGTCGATTCCTTTGGAAAACAACGCTAAAAAGTTTTTCTGGGTATCGCTTAAGCCGCTTTGATTTTTATCTAAATTCAATAAAGTTTCAAACGGTCCGTCATGCTGGTGTTTTAGATGATAGATCATCGCGCCTTCAGCTCGGGCTAACTGGCTGTTTGACTCGCTGATGGGATAGACGAAACGATCATCAAATGTTTGATCACAATACAAACATTGAAAAAGAAATTCGCCCTTTTTTGCATAGCCCTTTTTTATTTCCTCGATCGTCAATTCGGTTTCCATTAGATCACCTCTTTAGATGGATGCTAACATAATTATAAAATGTTTGCAAATATGATTGCGAATTCTGATATAGATAATTGCTATCTTTTCCTTGACCTTCACGCAACGTCAACCATTATGATAAAAAGCAAGGAGGGGATCAAAGTGAATGAGTTGAAAGTTACAATCGTGGATTCACTGTCTTTTTATAGAAAGTGTCTGCAGGAAACAGTGGATGAGCAGGCTTTTCGTTATGAGCTGATGCGGCCGCTTGAAGGGATGTGGCGCTATTTGAATGCACCGCTTACGCCTAAAACACCTGGAGGCTATGACGTGGTGATGGCTTCGGAAATGCTGGGCATCTGGACACCGCGAAAGAGCATCGAGTTAATTGAGTCAAAAGTAGAACCGTTAAGCAAAACCAATATTTTCAATCAGTGCACTGAAGTTATTGCCGAAAGCGCGCAGCTTTTCAGTGAAATCGGTTATCAAATTCCAGTAAATGAATTTATTGTAGATATTTTACTGGGCGATCCAGAAAATAAGGTACTGATGGCGAGTGAAGGGTATAGCGGATTTGGCGGGATACCCGGATACATGCTATTGATTGTTGTGCCGAACGATTTTAATCGTACGCGCTTGAAGTCCGCCTTAGCACATGAATTCAATCATAATGTTCGTTTTACTTATGAACCATTTAATCATGGAGATGTGAGTGTCGAGGATTATTTAGTGATCGAAGGCTTGGCAGAAGTTTTCGCTGAGGAGCTTTACGGTATCGAGCACCGTGGTCCGTGGGTGCAGGAGTACGATCAGGAGGAGCTGGAATACACGATCGAAGTAATGAAGGATGGCCGTGAGGCACGCGGGTTTGATCAAGTTTCAGCTTATATGTATGGTGATGAAGTAGCAAGAGAGCAGGGATACCAGCCAGTCGGACTTTCGAGAAATGCCGGCTATACCATTGGCTATCAGCTAGTGAAGGCGTACTTAAAAAATACCGGAAAGTCGATCGCGGAAGCTACGTTGACTCCCAGTGCAGTGCTTGTAAAAGAATCGAAAATCTTCGACTAGTTGTTGAAATACCTTAAATGGAATCGTTTTTTCTAAAAAGGTATGTTATACTTTTAGTAATTGAATGACACTAGGGGTGCTTTTAGAGCTGAGATTATACCCATTGAACCTGAAACAGTTAGAACTGACGCAGGGAATGTGTGATGTTTTAGAAATTTGCACCCGATCGCTTATTTGCGGTCGGGTTTTCTTATGTATGCTTTTTCCAACATAGGAGCCTCCTTTTCATTCGTAAAAAGGGGGTTTTTTATGTTGCGTTAGGGAAGGTTGTTGGCCGCAGTTGTTTTTATGGAAGGAAGCTCAAATTTTTAACAGAGAAGGAGAACATGCATGACATTTACAGACTTGGCACGAAAAGAAGCAGCGGTATTTTGGGAAGGCAGCTTTGAACATCCTTTTGTCCAATCGTTGGCCGCCGGAGATTTGTCGCCAGAGATTTTTCGTTACTACTTGCTGCAAGACCGCTATTATCTTGAGCATTTCAGCAAGCTTTACAGCTATATCGCCGAGCAAACGGATGACAAAGAAGTACAAGCACAGCTACAAGAGAATGCCGAAAACCTTAAGCTGGGTGAATTGGCGATTCGCGAGGAATTCTTTACTGAACTAAACATCACGGAAGAAGAAATCCTAGCAACTCCAGTCGCACCAACCGCCTACAATTATGTTTCTCATATGTATCGTCAGCTGATCGACGGCACATTCAAGACGGCTTATGCCGGAATGCTCCCTTGCGCTTGGCTTTATCAAGAAATCGGAGTTCGTTTGATCGAGACAGGCTCACCTCATCCGTTATACCAGCGATGGATCGAGACTTATGCAGGGGAAGCCGCAGCTGAGGGAATCAAAAAAGAGCGCGCGCTGTTAGATCGACTCTACCAAGAAGCGACAGCAAAAGAACAGCAGCAAATGATTGAATCCTTCGTAATCAGCAGTAAAATGGAATACGCATTTTGGGAAATGGCGACGAATTTAGAAAAATGGTAATCCGAAAGAAGATCGTTTCGAGTGAACGGTCTTTTTATTTTGAAAACGCTTGACAATTCATCTGGTCCTTCTGTAAAATGCAAGTCAATACTTGCATAATTAGGAGGCGGAAAAAAATGATTTCGGGAGCTGAATTGGTTGTTAAGGCACTAGTAAAAGAGCAGGTTGAAGTCTGTTTTGCTTATCCAGGAGGACAGGCGATTGATTTGTTTGATGCACTTTATCAAAGAGAGGAGTTTCGAGTAGTATTGCCGCGACACGAGCAGGGACTGATCCACGCGGCGGACGGTTATGCTCGTTCTACAGGAAAAGTTGGCGTCTGTATGGTGACAAGCGGACCGGGAGCCACCAACTTGATTACGGGAATTGCTACGGCAGGATATGATTCTTCTCCATTAGTTTGCATTACAGGACAGGTGTCGACCCATTTGATTGGAAAGGACGCTTTTCAAGAGGTCGATATGGTAGGAATTAGCCGCTCGATTGCCAAATATGCGGTGACGGTCAAGAAGAGAGCAGATTTAGGAATGATTTTAAAAAAGGCTTTTGTAATCGCACAGTCAGGAAAACCCGGTGTCGTGGTGGTGGACATCCCTAAAAATATTCAGCAAGAACTTGGTTCAGAAAGCTATCCAGAAACAGTTGAAATTCGCGGCGGACAAAAAAAGCAGCACATTCCAACTGAAAAAATAAAAGAAGCGGCCGATATTTTGAATCATGCAGAAAAACCAATTGTATTAATTGGCGGCGGAGTTCATCGTGGAAAGGCTTATGAAGAGTTACTGGAGTTTGTTGAAAAGACGAAAATTATAGTTGTGTCTACGATTATGGGAAAAGGTGCCTTGCCCAGCGACCATGCTAATTATGTGGGCAATGTCGGGATTCACGGCAGCTATGCAGCAAATCAAGCACTTACCAAAAGTGATGTGATCTTAGCATTGGGAACTCGTTTAAATGATCGAGTGACAGGAAATGCGGCAACTTTCTATCCTTCTGCCAAAATAATTCATCTAGATATTGATCCTGCTACAATCAACAAAAATATCGATGCCTGTGTGGAGCTTGTTGGCGATATTAAAGAGGTGCTGCCTAGGATTACGACTTTATCAAATACGAAGTGTCAAGATAACTGGCTGCAGGAGATTAAAAAACTGGCTACAGCTTTTCCGCTTCATATGGAAGAGGCTGGCTTGACCCCAGAGAAAATCATAAAGAAAATCAATGAACATTTTTATGATGCAATCGTAGTCACTGACGTAGGACAAAATCAGCTTTGGACCACGCAATTTTTAGAAGTGACGAAAGATAGACAACTGCTGACTTCAGGAGGTTTAGGGACAATGGGCTTCGGATTTCCCGCCGCGATCGGCGCAAAGCTGGGAAATCCCAAAAAAGCTGTCTTAACGATTACCGGAGATGGCGGCTTTCAAATGAATCTGCAGGAGCTAGCCACCGTAATGATAGAAAAAATCCCAATCATCATCTGTATTTTTAATAATAGCTGCTTAGGAAATGTCCGACAGTGGCAGGAGATGTTTTATGAAAAGCGTTATTCTTACACCATGCTAAAGGAAGATGATGAACAATATATTCCTGACTTCTTAGCGTTGGCTCACAGTTACGGTGCGGATGGGCTGAGAATCACGAGTGAAGAACAAATCGATGAGGCCTTTCTTCGAGCCAAGCAAATGAAGGATAGAACCTTTGTATTGGAATTTATGTTAGCAACTGAACAAAAAGTCATGCCGATCGTTGCACCAGGTCAAAGCTTAAAGGAAATGATTGTTTATGAATAAAATCGAACAGAAATGGTTGAGTGTCTATGTCGAAAATGAAATAGGAGTTTTGGCAAGAGTGGCTGGTTTATTCTCGGGAAAATTGTATAATTTAAATAGTTTGACAGTTGGTGAAACGGAATCTGCAGATACTTCTCGCATGACAATTAGTCTTTACAGCGATAATCGAACGTTTGAACAAGTCAAACATCAATTGAGCAACATGATCGAAGTGATTCAAGTGATCGATTACAGCAACATTGCGATTCATGCAAAAGAAGTGATGTATGTAAAACTCAAGTACTATGAAGCGCTCGATTCTAAACTAGTAAATCTACAAAAGCATGTGCCCTTTGAGATTACTGATCGCACGGCAAATGAACTGCTGATCGAGAGCATCAACACTGAAGGGCTGAATAATAAATTGCTCGACGAACTTCAGTCCATTTCAAAGGAATTTGAGGTGATTCGCGGAGGGAGCGTGGCGATTGCCAGCCTTACAAAGGAGTAAAGAAAAGTAAAATGAAAAACACCCGAACCAATATCATGGCAGCGACCAAAAGCTTGATCGTAGAAAAAGGTTACAGAGACATGACCACGAAGGATATAGCAAGAAAAGCGCAGGTGAATGAGGCGACAGTGTTCCGTCAATTTGGCACCAAAAAGGAATTATTACTGACGACGTTAAAAGAAGCTGATTGGACTCCCACTGTAAGCAAGGATATTTTTGATCGATTTCAATGGGAACTTGCAAAAGATCTGTCCATGATCATGGAGGAATATTTTGAACAGGTGACACCAGAAATCGTTCGTTTTTCCATTGGACTGCGGGCACAAGAAATTTATCAAGAAACACTGCCGTATATCCAAAAAATCCCTACCTCCTTTATACAGGTAATCCAAGACTACTTAATTAAGATGGAGGAAAAGAAGGTCATCGAGATCAGCGATCCGAAAGAAACCGCGGAATTAATCTTTTCAAGTATGATCGGCTTTGCGTTCTTAAATGCTTATGCCAGCCATGAGCAGTACCAAAAGGAGAAAGAAGTTTTTGTGTCTCATGCGGTTGCCCGCTTTGTTAATGGGCTGAATTAAAAAACGCCTGGATGCGACTTTTCCTAAATCGGAATCGTGAATCCAAGCGTTTTTTTAATCTAAAGAAATACCTTTTAACAAGCTGCGAAGTTTCTGCTTTAGAAGTTTGGTTTTCGCAGGATTTTTCCCCTTTGTCGTTAAAGCAACGCCAAAGTCCTTTTCTTTGATCAAGGCCATGTTGAAGAAGTTGCTGTTGTGCTGATTTGTCGTATCGTTTACGAGTTGACGAGGAGTAGTCTCGTTTAAGATTGCCTGATTAACAGCTTTGTTATTCGTGCAGATAAAAATGATTTGAAAGCTCTTGGTATCGCCATATTGAAAGGAGCGCTCACGTAATACGACAGTCCCATTTTTTTTGGCATTCAGCAAAGTGTCGGAAAAATTTGGCGAAATAACAGTAGGCTTCGCACCTGCTTCAATTAATCCGCAGACCTTTCTAGTGGCGATCTTTCCACCACCGACCACTAGAATCGAAAACTGCTTGATATCAATTAGAATTGGATACATCGGCTTAGCTCCTTTATTTCCTAATTTACCCTAACGCTGTTCATTATTTTGTTCAGAAAGACTTAGTACCGCCTTCTTTTGTTCCAAATGAAAATAGATGAAGTGTGAGAGGACACCAAAGAATACCGGCCCTAAAAGCAGTGTAGAAAAGTTCAAGTAATTGCCTAATTTCAACGGCTCGTAAATTTGAAAAGCGATCGCCACAAAAATACACAGGCACACACTAATAGAGAATAGATAATTCAGAGAGTTATTCTTAATAATCAACGATTCCTTTTGAATAACCTTCTTCCTCAAGGAGAATGGAAAGCTCGCCGCAACGATGAAGTAAGGGATCGCCCGCGAAACATTTGTCATATAAGTCAGCTGGTTGAACAATTCCGCTAAGAAGGTGTTGCTAAAAGAGAGCAAACCAATAAATAACGAAATAAGGATCGCTTGAATCCAGAGTGCATTCTCTGGCATTTGGTTTTTATTAAGCGCTGAAAACTTCGGCCAAAAGATTTTAGGCGTACTTTTGAGCAAACTTTTCAAAGGACCATAACTGATCGAACTTAGCAGACTTAAGTATGCCAGTCCCATCGTCAAGGCCGTATAGCGAATAAAAAGCTGCGTCAATAAATAACTATGACTGGCGGAAAGCTGGAAGCTCGCCGCTAAAGTTTTAGCCAGCTGCTCCATTATCCCATACATGAGATTACCTAGATGAAGGGAAGTCGTATTTCGCAAACCTTCGATATTGTTCGCACAGCTCCAAAGAATAATTCCGCTGACATACAGCAGCAAGACAACAAAAGAACTGATAATCACCGCGCGGGGAAACCTCGTGCGGCTTTTTTTGGTCTTATCGGCCAGACTGGCTATAGTATCTAAACCACCAAATGCCGTGATTGAGAAAATGAAGAATGGCAGCTGCGACAGCAGACGGCTCGATGATTCTTGGAAAAAACTGGATACTGAAATGCTGTGGCTGATATTTTCTGCCACTTGTTCAGGATTCCTAATGATCAGCAGCAGGTTGCCGATGATCGAAAGGATTAATAACCCCACCATAGCATAACCGCTGATATGCAAAAATCTAAAAATAACTTGAAAACCGCGCTTATTCATCCAGGTGATAAACAATACCGCCAAAATTGATAAAAGAGCCAACCAAATCTGGGGAGAGATTCCCAGCCAATTAATCGAAGCTGTGATGTCTTTTCCGAAAATAAGAATCGATATCGGAATCAAGAGTTTCATAAATAGACTGATCATCCAAATAAAATAACTGCTATACCAAAGAAAAACCGTCGTGAAAGCCGCTTTAGGCGACAGCGATTCTTTTAACCAATCATAGATCGCTCCAGAGCGATGGGCATATTTTTTAGTATATTGCGCGACGATCAACGCATAGGGAATAAAGTAGAAAAAAGCACTAATGAAAAACCAAATAAGCGATTGACTTCCCAGCATGAAGAAAGCGGAAATCATACTGGAAAATGAATACACCGTGGTAGTGATGATCAAGATCAAATTTTGAGAAGATTTCTTTTTATCCATCGTCTGCTCCTAATGGTCTTTTCTTCTATCTTATTTTCTTTCAAAAAAAAAGACAAGATGGCTAGTGAAGGAAAAAGAATGATTGTGAATGAAATATTTTACTGTAAGCGAATCAGATGGTTGATAAATCAACACTTCTAAGCACACCAGCAGATACAATAACAATATCTTGCTTTGTTTTTGCAAGAAATAACAAATTTTGGCTGAGCTGATTGGATTGAATAGTTTTTTAGCGATCGGTCACTTAGTATTTAAGAAAACGCATTCAACAAAAGGGAATGAGGTGAGAATCCTCAACAGCCCCTTTCTACTGTATAAGCAGACGAAATCTAGATTGCCACTTAACAAGAAGGCAGGAGAGTAGGATGAAGGCAACTAAAACTGAAGCGTCATCATAGTAATATTTTGTCCTCTCGCAATAAAAGATAACACAATGTGGCTGTGTTGCTTGTAAAGGCGAAGCCGCACTGTAAACGTTTGCTATAATAATGAAAACCGAATAATTAATAACTGGACAAGGGAATGAGGTGAGAATCCTCAGCAGCCCCTTTCTACTGTATAAGCAGACGAAATCTAGATTGCCACTTAACGGGAAGGTAGGAGAGTAGGATGAAGCGAAGTCAGGATACCTTGTTTAGGGATTAAAAAATAATTGGATTGGGAAGATTATTTTGCTGACGGTCTATTAAGAAACTTAGACAAATTAAAAACGCGGCGAGCCCATCTTTTTTTGGACTCGTCGTGTTTATTTTTTAGGAGGGAATTTATGATGAAGTATTCAACAAAGAAGTTGGCAACACTGGCAATTCTACTGGCTCTCTGTGTAATTGGCGCAAATATCAAAATTTTAGGTTCAATCGCATTAGATTCATTTCCGGCATTTATCGGTGCGATTATCCTAGGACCAGCAGCAGGTGCTTTTTTAGGCTTTTTCGGTCACATGATCTCTGCATTATTATCCGGCTTTCCTAATACCTTGCCGATCCACTTAATTATTGCGGTATTGATGGCAGCCTGTATGTTTTTTTACAGCTGGACACGCAGAAAACTCTCAAAGAATAAAGTTGTCGCTTCAGTCGTCTCAATGTTAGTTGGCTACACAATTAATGTACCGCTTGATTTATTGTTGCTGTATCCAATCATGGGACCGGTTGTTTTCATGTTGTTTGTTCCATTAACTTTGGCAACTGTCGTTAATTTATGTTTGTCTGAGGTCGTGATTCTCGGCATTCCCTCAAAATATAAAGAAGCAATTTTTTTAAAATAATTAAAAATCGGAGTCGTTGATATGGCAGCTAAGCATGGAGGCAATATTCAAGAAATTAGTGAAATTTATCAAAAGGACAAACAGCAGTTGATTGATTTTAGTGCAAACATCAATCCACTAGGCATTCCAGGGAAAGTTAAGCAAGTTTTAACTAGCAGCATTGAGGATTTAATTCATTATCCAGATATTCGTTATCGCTCGTTGATTCAAACGATCGCAACGTTTCATGAAATTCCAGAGACGTATGTTTATCCAGCAAACGGGGCAGCTGAAGCGATTTTTATGCTGGGACGCACCTTGAAATTAGAGAAAATGCTGCTGCTTGCACCAACTTTCATGGAATATGAGGAGGCCTTTAGTCAACAAAATACAGAATTTTGCTATTTCAATTTGGAGCAGCGGAATTTTCAATGGTCGATTTCAGAATTCATTCAAGTAGCGAGTCAGCAGAAAGTTACGGGAATTTGCCTCTGCAATCCCAATAATCCAACAGGACAATTATTGAAGCAATCCGAATTGGATGAGCTGTTAACCTTTTGCCGAGAAAACGAAATGAGTTTAATCGTTGACGAAGCGTTTGTAGATTTTACGAAAGAGGAACATTCACTTGTTTCAGCAATCAAAGATTATCAGAAATTATTCATTTTCCGCTCACTGACCAAAATGTTTGCGATTCCAGGATTACGATTAGGTTATTTGCTGACGAGCAACTCGACGGTTTTAGCAGAAATCAACAAAAAGACGATTCCGTGGCATATCAATACCTTTGCTAATTTAGCCGGTCAGCAGGCATTGAAGGAAACACAATTTATAGAAGAGAGTCAACACTACATTGTAAAGGAACGTCTCTTTTTAGAAAAAGGTTTATCCACGTTTAAAGAGCTGGAACTATTTCCCAGTCAAACGAATTTTCTTTTCTTTCGTTATTTAGGCAACGGGTGTCTGCAAGAAAAAATGATTCAGAAGAATATTTTGATTCGAAATTGCAGCAGCTTTAAAGGATTGACCCAAAAATATTATCGAATCGCGGTTAAGTCTAGAGCAGAAAACCAATTATTACTAGAAGCATTGGGGGCGATTTTATGCGAGTGACAGCTTCTTGTCCTGGCTCATGCGGCGAACTAATTCAAGGTTGGCTTGGTGATTCGCAAAAATTAGTCAGTTACGGCATTGACCGCTTTTCCAACGTGACTATTTCTCCGGGAAGTTCTTTTGAACATGATCGCTCAAAAGCTAAAGAGGCCTTACAAAGAACCTTGGTTCACTTTGATCTTTCCGATACAGAAAGTAAGAACATTTCACTATCGATTGATTCAGAATTGCCGGTAGCTAAGGGGATGGCGAGTAGTACAGCAGACATCGCAGCTACCTGTCAGGCTGTTGCAGCTTTTCTTGGAAAAACGATATCAATGGAAGAGATCATAGAAATTTGTCTGGCAATCGAACGAACTGACAGCATACTTTTCCCGACTCTCACCCTATTTGAACAAAAGGATGGTCTGGTTAGAGAGGAAAGTGGTTGGGCACCGCATTTTTATGTAGTTGTTTTGGAACCGAAAAAAACCGTTACAACAGAAGCCTTTCATTCAAAAGAAACTGATCGTTTATTTTATCAGCAACGTGCACAATTTAAAAAAGTTTATCTTCATTATGCGAAAGCTGTAAAGGAACGATCTGTAAAACTGCTTGGGGAAGCAGCGGTTCAAAGTGCTATATTGAATCAAAAAATTTTACCTAAGCCTTATTTTTCAGAATTACTTAAGCTTCAACGTCAACATCAGTGGTTGGGTGTCAACGTTGCGCATAGCGGTTCTGTAATCGGGATAATGGTTAAAACTCAAGAAGAAATCGACACAGTTTTGACAGCCATTCAGCGATCCGAACTTAATCGCTGCTATTCAAAAGTGAGTGTCCATCAAAGCTGTTATCAAGGCGTACAGCTGAAAGAAGCGAGGGGAAACGATGAAGAAGCTGATGGTCGCCGCAGTTTCCAGCGGCTCAGGAAAAACGACGATAACACTTGGTTTGATGAAGCTTTTACAGAATCAAGGGTATCAAATTCAGCCTTATAAAGTCGGACCAGATTATGTCGATACACAATACCATACTCGTATAACAGGAAAGTCTTCGCGAAATCTAGATATGTTTTTAGTTCAGGATCAGACACGGCTGCGGACCTTATTTGAAAAGGAAGCCCAACATGCAGATATTTGTGTGATTGAAGGAGTAATGGGGCTTTTTGATGGATTAGGTGTAGATAAAGATTTTTGTTCTAGCGCAGGGGTAGCAAAACAATTGAACTGTCCAGTGTTGTTAGTGGTCAATGGACAGTCGGCTTCAACCTCAGTCGCCGCTGTAGTAAAGGGATTTGCTGATTTTGATCCCGATCTCATGATTTGCGGAGTGATTATTAACAAAGTTGCCTCCGAAACTCACTATCAATTAATTAAAAAAGCAGTCGAGACGTATACGAATATTCCAGTTTTCGGCTATTTGAAGCGTGAAGCAGGAATAGAACTTCCTTCTAGACAGCTAGGATTAGTACCTGATAGAGAAATCGATGATGTCACTGAAAAAATACAGCAAGTTGCAGAATCTTTGGAAAAGACATTTGATTCTAAGAGTTTAATAGAAAAATTACCAGAGGAAGAAGTGTCATATAAGCAGTCAAAATATCCGCAGTTTTCTGAACTTAAGGTGGCCTATGCACTAGATGAAGCATTTCACTTTTATTATCAAGATAATCTTGAGCTGTTGGCTGCGCATGGAGTGGAGCTCATTTCCTTTAGTCCAATGAGGGATCATCAACTTCCCGAAGCTGATTTATATTATTTTGGTGGTGGTTATCCTGAAGAATTTGCACTACAGCTTGCTGAAAATCATCTGATACGAAAAAGTATTAAAGAAAAGCATGAGCAGGGCGCATTCATATTAGCGGAGTGCGGAGGGTTGATGTATCTAGGCTCTTCATTCAAAAAAGACGAGCAGCTTTATCCAATGGTAGGAATTTTTGATGGGATCAGTGAAATGACCGCGGGATTGAGAAAATTTGGCTACTGTTATGGCGAGATTAAAGAAGATACGCTCATCGGTAAAAAAGGCACGACTGTGGTGGGTCATGAATTTCATCATTCGATCTTTAACACTAAAGAAACGACAATGTTAAAAATGACCAAAAAACGTGATGGAGAAGTGGTAAAAAACTGGACTGGCGGTTATCAAAAGAAAAATACATTTGGCAGTTATCTGCATCTTCATTTCTATCAAAGCGAATATTTTTTACAGAATCTATTGCAGCAAGTGAGGGAGGGCTCATGATTGGTTTGATTGTTATCGCATTTTTATTAGATCTGCTGATTGGTGATCCTTACAACTGGCCGCATCCGATTAAAGTCATTGGCAATTTTATTGCCTGGTTTCAGCAAAAATTCATTCAAACTAAAAATGAAAAAGAGAAATTTCGCTGGGGCATCCTTTTGTGGCTGGTCACCGTTTTAGGATCTGGACTCATTACTTACTCAATTTTACGGTTAGGCTGCTTGGTCCATCCTTTCTTGGGGAGGTTCTGTTATATCTATTTGGCTTACACAACGTTGGCAACTAAAAGTCTATCAATAGAAGGAAAAAAAGTTTATCAAAAATTGGTGCATGACAGTTTAGATAATGCTCGTAAGCAGGTGGCGATGATTGTTGGCAGAGATACGAATGAGTTAACGAAAGAAGAAATTACTAAAGCAACGATTGAAACAGTTGCCGAAAACACTAGTGATGGGGTGATCGCCCCGTTGCTTTGCCTATTCATCGGAGGACCAACTTTGGCGATGATGTACAAAGCTGTGAACACACTTGATTCAATGGTGGGCTATGTAACTCCAAAGTATCGAGCAATCGGCTGGTTTTCAGCAAAAATGGATGATCTATGGAATTTTATTCCTGCTCGTTTGACTTGGTTGTATTTGCTGGGCGCCGCCAAAATGTTGCAACTCAATACTACTAATGCGTGGAGGGTCGGAAAAAAAGATTGTCGAAATCATAAAAGTCCCAACAGCGGTTATCCTGAAGCTGTCGTGGCAGGAGCCCTAGGGATTCAACTAGGAGGAACACACCTTTATCACGGCATAGAGATTTATAAACCAACTATCGGTATACCGTTACGTTCAGCAGAACCCAAAGATATTTTAACCGCAAATGCTTTATTATATACGGCCGCTGTTTTGAGCCTTATTGCATTCAGCGTGATAGCATTTTTCATCAACTACTATTTTTTGTGAAAAGAGGGAATCGTGTGGACTATATTAAAAATCCGCAAATGATTGAAGAAGAAAGTTTCAATATTATTCAAGAAATTATCGACAAGGAGTTTCCTAATTTCGTTTTTTTTAATACTACAGAAGAAAAAATCATCAAACGTGTGATTCACACGAGTGCGGATTTTGATTATTTGAAAAATCTTGTATTTTCCAATGATGTTATCACAGAATTAGAAACTTTTTTCTTAGCAGGTAATGGCACTATTTTTACAGATACGACGATGGCTCTTAGCGGGATCAATAAACGAATTTTAGATAAATTGGGTATTCGATATGAATGCTATATAGCTGATCCTGAAGTTGCTGAACAAGCAAAGGCTAAAGGGATGACCCGTTCAATGGCAGGAATCGAACGAGCAGCAAACGTTGAAGGGCCAAAACTCTTTGTCATCGGTAATGCGCCGACTGCGATTTTTAAACTATTGGAGTTAATTGACAAAAAGGAATTAGCAGCCTCAGCAGTTATTGGAGCTCCTGTCGGTTTTGTTGGAGCAGCCGAATCAAAGGAAGCTCTATTTGAAAGCGATGTTCCATCTATTGTCGCCAGGGGACGAAAAGGCGGCAGTAATGTAGCGGCCGCGATCATCAATGCAATGCTTTATCAGTTAGTAGAAAGGGAAAGCTGATGGAGGAATTTGTTTTCTATAATGGAAAAAAATTACGCAAGGGGTACACCACGGGTTCTTGTGCGACGGCAGCCGCAACCGCAGCGGCATGTTTGCTATTCAAGGATGAGGCTCATGAGAATGTTCAAATCGAATTGCCGAATAAAGAAAAATTAACGATTCCGATCGCTTCGATGGAAATGAAGAAAGAAGGATGCCAAGCTTTTGTCGTAAAAGACGGTGGTGACGATGTTGATGCAACGGACGGGATGCTGATTGGAGCAAGGGTCGCAAAAGCAACAACAAATCAAATTGTTATTGATGGCGGCATCGGTATCGGCCGAGTAACGGAAGTTGGCTTGCAGCTTCCCGTGGGTGAGGCTGCGATCAATCCGGTTCCAAGAAAAATGATTGAAGCATCTGTTCGAGAAATCATTGGACCAGACCAAGGGGCAGATATCATGATTTTTGCTCCAGAAGGGGCAACTATTGCAAATCAAACGATGAACCGTCGTTTGGGAATTATCGGCGGTATTTCAATTTTAGGAACTACGGGTATTGTCACGCCCATGTCTGAAGAGGGCTGGAAACAGTCTATTTCCCTAGAACTAGAGATGAAGAAAAGCCAAGGTCAGCGCTCAGTAATCTTATGTCCAGGAAATTATGGAGAAGATTTCGTTCTTCAAACACTGCAGCTTAGTAAAGATAAAATTGTTTCTATGAGCAATTTTGTCGGATACGTTCTGAAAGAGGCGCAGCGTTTGGAATTTGAAAAAATATTGATGGTAGGACATTTAGGAAAGTTGATCAAAGTTTCTGCTGGTATTTTTTCCACCCATAGCAAGGATGCGGATGCGCGAACTGAAATTTTGATTGCCAATCTAGCTTTGTTAGGTATGCCTGTCGCGCAACTAAAACAAATCCAAAAATGCTTAACGACAGAAGCAGCAGGAGAGATTATTGCAAATACAGGCTATGAAGAAGTTTATGAAGTCATAGCCGAAAAAGTAAAACAACGTTCTGAAGGTCTACTAAAATATCGAAAGCATGAACCAACTATCGAGGTCGTTTTATTTTCTTCTCAAAGAGGGTACTTAGCCTCAACTAAATCACTTGAGTCGTTGAAGGAGGAATGGAAATGATCACTGTTGTTGGAATTGGCCCGGGAGGAACACAGGATTATTTGTTTGATAGGGCCAAAGATGCAATTGCTGCAGCAGAATTAATTATCGGAAGCGAAAGGCAGTTGAAGATTGTCCCAACAGATAAAATAAATAAATGCCGCCAGCTCCCGCGTAATTTAGATGATTTGGCTGTATTTTTAACAGATCATCAAAACGAGGAGATTGTACTTTTAGCTTCTGGCGATCCATTGACTTATGGTATTGGGAAATGGTTAACCAAACGATTTTCATCAGAAAAATTGACGATTTTGCCAGGAATCAGTTCGCTTCATTATTTATTCAATCGTTTAAATATTCCGATGGAAGACTGCTTTATAACCAGCAGTCATGGCCGAATCCCTGACTTTTCATTGCTCTTTAAATTACCTAAAGTTGGAATTGTCACGGATAAAGTTAATGGACCCTATCAGCTAGCTCAAGAAGCGGTAAGGCGAGGCAGCAAGACAACTTTTTATATTGGAGAAAATCTTAGCTACTCTGATGAAAAGATTAGCTGTTACAAGGCCTGTGAAGTTCCTGATGAAAACTATCAAATGAATGCAGTGGTGATGATAAATGAAGGATGATTGTTTTATTCGCGGAGAAGTTCCGATGACGAAAGAAGAAGTTCGAACGGTTAGCTTGGCAAAGCTGCAGCTGCAAAAAGCAGAGAAATTTTTGGACATTGGTACTGGAACGGGCAGTATGGCAATCGAAGCAGCCTATATGTATCCAAAACTAATGGTCACAACGATTGACTCGAAACAGGCTGCACTCGATGTCTTAAAGCTGAATCAAAACAAGTTTCAGTTAACCAATATAAAAAGCATTTTGGCAAAGGCACCAGTTGAGTTGAACGATACTTTTGACGCTATTTTTATTGGTGGAACAGGCGGAAGTCTTTCAGAAATATTAGCTTGGAGCTTTCAAAGCTTAAAACCAGACGGACGCTTAGTACTGAATTTTATTCTAATAGAAAATGCGCTTGAAGCTATCAGATGGCTGGAGGATAAACGTTATCCTTTTCAAGTGATTCAGTTGCAAGTTGGTCAGTATACAAAATTAGGTCAAGGTCATTATTTTAAGCCGCAAAACCCAGTAATCATTATTGAAACGAGAAAAGAGGAATAGTTGTATGGCAAAGGTACATTTTGTTGGTGCAGGTCCGGGCGATCCCGAGCTTATCACGTATAAAGGATATCAGCTTCTAAGTTCGGCCGATATCGTTATTTATGCAGGATCACTCGTAAATCCTGAGCTTCTGAAATATTGTTCGAAGGACTGTAAGATTTTCAACAGTGCCTCAATGAATCTAACGGAGATCATTGATGAAATGGAGCGCGGTGTTCGCTCAAACAGTGAGGTCGTCAGATTGCAAACAGGTGATTTCTCGATCTACGGTTCCATTCGCGAACAAATTGAAGAATTAAAAAAACGTGGAATTGAATTTACTTGTACACCAGGTGTCAGCTCCTTTTTGGGTGCGGCCTCTAGTTTAGGAGTGGAATATACAGTTCCTGAGATATCTCAAAGTGTGATTATCACGCGGATGGCAGGAAGAACACCGGTACCAGAAAAAGAAAGTTTACGCTCTTTTGCTCAGCATCAAACTTCAATGGTGATTTTTCTTTCGATTCAGGGAATAGCTCAAGTGGTTGAGGAGTTGATCGCTGGCGGTTATCAACCGACTACCCCCGCAGCAGTCATCTATAAGGCGACTTGGCCAGAGGAAAAGAAAATTGTTAGTACACTAGAAAGGATTGCAGAACAAATTGAAGAAGCAGATATCACTAAAACAGCGCTGATTATGGTCGGTGAATTTTTGGGTGATGAATTTTATTATTCCAAGCTTTATGATGCCTCCTTTAAACATGAATATCGAGATGTGAAGAGCAATGAATAAGGTTGCGATTTTAGCTTTGACCTCGGCAGGAATAAAACTTGCTAAAGAGCTCCGGAAAAATTGGAATAATAATATCCCAATTTTTGTATCTGAAGACAAACTAGAAAATGGTTTAGCAGTATTTCCCACCGGAAGATTTACAACAGGCATTCAGCTGCTTTTTAAACAATACGATGGATTGGTTTGTATTATGGCAACTGGAATCGTCGTTCGCAGCATTGCAGAAGTATTAGAAGATAAGCAAAATGATCCAGCGGTTATTGTACTTGATGAAAAGGGAAGACATACAATCAGTCTTTTATCTGGACACATCGGCGGAGCAAATCAGTTAACACTAGAGATTGCGGCAAAATTGAACAGCTGTCCAGTGATTACCACTGCCACGGATGTTCAGGAAGTAACGGCGCTCGATGTACTAAGTAAGGAAATTAATGCTTGGTATGCTGATTTTAAAGAAACGACTAAGAATGTTAATCGCCTGTTAGCCAATCATCAAAAGGTCGGACTGATTCAACGTGAAGAGTGGGTAAAAGATATTAGAGGATTAACAGTAATTAAAGAAAATGATCCCATTGATTCCTTTGCTGCTGTTTTACTTATCTCAGATAAAAACGAGGAAAATCTAACTGAAAAAATCATACAAGTCGTCCCAAGAAGATATGTATTGGGGATTGGAGCTAAAAAAGGCTGCGATTTTTCTGTTGTTAAGAAAGAATATTTAAATTTTTGCCAATCAGTGAATGTCCATTATCGGAGTATAAAAAAAATCGTCAGTATAGAGTTAAAAAAGGAAGAACCTGGGATTATCCAATTGTCGAAATGGCTTGATGTTCCTTTTGAAACATTTTCAGCAGAACAATTGACTGCCGCCTCGGAGAAATATCCACAGTCCTCCTTTGTAAAGCAGGTAACTGGTGTGGGCAGTGTAAGTTTGGCTGCAGCTGATTTAGCAAGTAATGGACAAGTGGTGACAGAACGTTACGCAAATCATGGAGTCACATTTGCGTTGGGAAAGGATGAAGACGATACATGTTGTATGTTGTGGGATTAGGACCGGGCGAAAAGAGAAAGATGTCGCTTGAAGCCATTGAAGTCATTAAAAAAGTTGATGTGATTGTCGGTTATACGACTTATATTCGTTTGATTAAAGAATTGATCGGTGAAAAAGAGTTGGTCAGTACAGGAATGAAACAAGAAATTGACCGGTGCAAAAAGGCAATTGAAATAGCAAAAGAAGGGAAGGATGTAGCGGTTATATCCAGCGGGGATGCTGGAGTATACGGTATGGCAGGACTGATTTTAGAGCTCACGAGTCAAATGGATGAGGAGATTGCAGTCAAAGTTGTCCCAGGTATCACCGCCAGCATCGCAGGAGCGGCTTTATTGGGAGCCCCTCTAATGAACGACTTTTGCCATATCAGCTTGAGCGACCTGATGACTCCGTGGGAAATGATTGAAAAGCGTCTCCATGCAGCTGCTAGTGCAGACTTTGTAATCTGCCTCTACAATCCAAGAAGTAAAGGCAGACCTAATCACTTAGCTAAAGCATTAGAAATTATTCAACAATACAAATCAAAAGATACCATCATTGGATTAGCGAAAGATGTTGGCAGAAAAGAGGAAGAGGCAATCCTCACTTCGATAGCGGAATTAGATGAAACAAAAGTAGACATGACTACAGTTGTTTTAGTTGGCAACAAAGAAACCTATATTTCAGATAATCGGATGATTACACCACGAGGTTATCAACTATGATTTTACTACTGGGAGGGACCTCTGAAAGCTTGAAAATCGCTGAAGCATTTAATGAATGCAATCAAAGTTTTTATTTGTCAGTAGTTTCAGACTACGGAGAGAATCTAGCAAGCGCTGCAGCGGAGCATATCATTAAGGGACGATTGACTGAATCTGAGATGATCGCATTTATTCAGAAACATCAAATTACTAAAGTAGTTGATGCAACACACCCTTATGCAATCGAGGTATCAAAAAATGCCATTTCCGCTTGTAACGGAACAGGCGTCAACTATTTTCGTTTTGAAAGGACTTCATATCTTACCGATGAGATGATTTCAGCTGCTTCGATAAAAACAGCTTGTCAAAAGGCACTCGAATATTCAGGGACGATCTATCTGACTACAGGCAGCAAGACATTAGGAGAGTTTCTAAAATACTTACCCAAGGAACGAATCATCGTCAGAGTATTACCGACAATTGAAGTACTGATGTCAATTGAAAAACTCGGGCTTTCAACTGGCCAAATTGAAGCAATAAAAGGACCGTTTTCTAAATCATTAAACCGAGAACTATTAATCCATAATCAGGTCGGAGTAATGATTACAAAGGAAAGTGGGCAAGCAGGAGGATTTCCAGAAAAAGTTCAAGCCTGTAATGAGTTGAATATTCCTTGTATTGTACTGAAACGTGAACAAATAGAATATCCGAATAAGTTTTCTTCTATTGAAGAGCTTATTGATCGAGTAAAGGGAGGATAAAATGATTGGACAAATCGCTTTAGTTGGTGCCGGACTGGGAGATCCAGAATTATTAACTGTTAAAGGATTACGAAAAATTGAACAGGCGGATGTAATTGTTTATGACCGACTGATTAACCCAGCGATTTTAAACGCGTGTAAAGCAGACTGCGAGAAGATTTATGTAGGAAAGAAACCTAATTATCATCCGGTTCCCCAAGATAAAATCGAAGAAATCATGATAGAAAAGGCGCGACAAGGCTTCAATATTGTTCGTCTTAAAAGTGGAGACCCGTATGTTTTTGGTCGAGGCGGAGAGGAAGGCGCGGCTCTAAAAAAGGAAGGAATTAATTTTGAAGTCATACCTGGAATTACTTCCTCAATCGGCGGATTAGCTTATGCAGGGATTCCAATTACGCACAGGGACCTGGCCGCAAGTTTTCATGTTTACACTGGTCATTTGAACAATTCGGAACAGGCTGTTGATTGGTCAACTGCAGCTAAAGCAGAAGGTACTTTAGTTTTTTTGATGGGGATGTCAGGATTACAGGAAATTACGAGACAACTGATAAATCATGGTAAGGATAAAAATACTCCTGCTGCGGTCATCCAATGGGCAAGCCGCAAACAGCAAAAAACAGTCGTAGGAACACTGGAAACCATTTTCGAACAAGCTAAATCGGCTGAACTGAAACCACCTAGTTTGATTGTGATTGGGCAAGTTGTCGAGCGCAGAAAAAAACTAAACTTTTTTGAAGAGCGTCCGCTGTTTTCAATGAGTATCGCGATCCCATTTACAAAAAAGAAAAAAATGGCTAGTCGCCTAACGGATCTAGGCGCGGAAATCATAGAACTACCACCGAGTACCACACAAATTTTTAATGAAGCAATTCCTTTTATTAACTCGAAACAGGTTGTTTTTACGGATCAGCATAGCATTGAGATGTTTATTCGAGCAATGAAACAAAGTAAAATTGATTGGCGAAATTTAGCTGGCTGGCAATTTATTACTGTAGGACACCATACTGGTGCAGCGTTAGAAAAAAATGGTATTCAACCAGATCAAAACTATTTAGACTTGAGTATTTGTTTACAGGAGTTGAAGGTTACTCCAGAGACCTTGTTCTTAGGTGATGCATTAACAGTTGACTGCTTGAATGATCAAAAAATTCTAGGAGATAAACTGATTAGTCATGAAGAGAAAATAACTGTAGAGATTCCGGAATTATGGCAGAAGACAGATTTGATGTATTTCCCAAATTCAAAATCTGCCCGATTATTTTTAAGAGCTCTAACTAATCAAGAGTTGGCATTTGCCAGACAGAAAAAAATTGTCGTCATGGGTCAAAAAACAAAAGAGGTCTTCGAGGCTTATCAAATTCCTGTGATTCAAACAAACGAACCAAGTTATCAAAGCGTTATAGAAAAACTAAAAGAGGAGATGGAGCGATGAAACCAGCTTTAATAGCCGTCAGTTTTGGTACAAGTTATCCAGAAACAAGGAAAAAAACGATTGAAGCTGTAGAGAGAAAACTAGTTGAAGCATACCCAGAGTTTGATGTATTTCGTGCTTTTACTTCCAATAAAGTGATAAAAAAAATTAAAGAGCAGGAGAACACGACAATTTTAACGGTTGATCAGCAAATGAAAAATCTGATTGCTGACGGTTATGATGAAATTTATGTTCAGCCGTTACACATTATTCCCGGTAGTGAGTACTCCAAAGCGCTCCATCAAGCGATGAGCTATAAAAATCAATTAAAAATGATAAAAGTTGGTAAGCCATTATTAAGCAGTATAGCGGATTATCAAAAAATTGTGGCTTGGCTAGAAGTGTCAGCACAGGATCTAGACGATGATGAATGTCTAGTGCTAATGGGACACGGTAGCCAGCATTCAGCCTTTACGGTTTATGCTTGCTTAGACCATATGTTAATGGACAAGGCGATTTTTGTTTGTGCAGTTGAAAGCTATCCGGAAATTTCTTTACTGATTAAACGCCTTCAATACAGTCATTATAAAAAAATCAAATTGTATCCCTTAATGTTGGTAGCAGGTGATCATGCCACAAATGATATGGCATCTGATGAAGAAGACTCTTGGAAATCTCAGCTGGAGCAGGCTGGTTTTTCTGTTGAAGCATTTCTTAAAGGTATGGGTGAAGTGCCGGAAATACAACAGATGTTTGTCGAGCATGCCGGTGCGATGATGGAAGGAAAGACAAATGGCTAAATTTTATGGAGTTGGTACTGGCCCGGGTGCATCAGATTTATTAACGGTTCGTGGAAAAGAAATCATAGAAATGGTGGATTGTCTTTATACACCTGAATCTAAAAAAGGTGGGAAAAGTCTAGCTTTACAAATTGTTGATCCTTATTTAAGTGAAGGCCTGACAATCAAACAGCGTCATTTTCCGATGGTGAATAATTGGGATGAGAAAAGAAGTGCTTGGAACGAGATCGCTGAGGAAATTATTGCTGATGTTAAAAAAGGCTTGAACGTGGCTTTTATCACATTGGGAGATCCGATGGTTTATAGCACATACAGTTACTTGTTGGAGCGAATGACCGATAAGATCGAAACAGAGACAGTCCCGGGCATATCCTCTTTCTGTCAGATTTCCAACAATTTACAAATTCCATTGGTGATTGATGAAGAAAGCTATGCTGTTCTGCCAGCTACTGCTGATGAAAAAATAATACGCACAGCTTTAGAACAAATTTCAACAGTAATATTAATGAAAGTTTCAATCGCATTGCCCAAGATTCTTAAAATTTTAACAGACTTAGATTTATTGGAACAAACGATACTAGTCAGCGATTCTTCAATGGAATCAGAAAAAATAATGATTGGTTTAAGTGACTTAAGTGAACAAGATCAGCTATCGTATTTCAGTACCATGATCGTCTACAAAAATAGAAAGTTGAAAGGGAGTAAAAAAGATGAATCCTAAAGTGAAAACGATTCGAAAAATTCTTCTTGCACTGTTGCTTTTGATTCTAATTACACCGCAAAAGGCTCATGCTATGCATATTATGGAAGGCTTTTTACCGTTAGGCTGGTGTTTGTTTTGGTATGCAGCGTTTATCCCCTTCTTTATTTATGGTTTGATCAGCATCAAAAAGGCAGTTGCTGATAATCCGCAGAATAAGGTTTTGTTAGCTTTCAGCGGTGCATTCATCTTCATTTTGTCAGCTTTGAAAATTCCATCAGTTACTGGTTCCACGTCTCATCCAACAGGTGTCGGAATCGGAACTGCATTATTCGGGCCAGGTGTTATCAGTGTTTTAGGAACGATTTGTTTGCTATTTCAGGCTTTGCTGCTTGCACACGGAGGGATAACAACTTTAGGAGCTAATGCCTTTTCAATGGCGGTAGTTGGTCCCTTTGTCGGCTATGGAGTGTATCTTCTTTTGAAAAAGTTGAATGCTTCAAATTCCGTATGCTTATTCCTATGTGCTTTTATTGCGGATCTCGCAACATATTTTATGACCTCGCTTCAACTGGGAGTGGTTTTTCCAGATCCTTCAACTGGCGTTTTTGGTGCGATCATGAAATTTGTCGGAGTTTTCATGTTAACGCAGATTCCGATTGCTATTGCGGAAGGCTTGCTGACAGTTGTTGCTTATAATCTGATTTCTGCGAATTTTCCTTTTCAAGAAGGAGGCGTTTTGAACGATGGAAAAAAATAAATCAAAAACTAGTTTGAACATTATTCTCTTGTTGGCAGTAGTAGTGCTAATGGTTGGAGCGTTGCTAATTAATCAAACTGGCGAATTTGGCGGATCTGATGGTGAAGCGGAGACAGTTATTACTGAAATTAACCCGAACTATAAACCTTGGTTCGATTCATTGTTGGAACCTAAAAGTGGAGAAATTGAAAGCTTGCTGTTTACTCTTCAAGGAAGTCTAGGAGTTGGGATCATTACTTATATCTTAGGCTATTACAAAGGAAAGAAGAAAAATGCTGTTAATTGATAAGATAGCCTATGAGAACCGATTAATCGAGCTTTCACCTGGACTTAAAAGTATTCTGTATCTCGTTTTATTGATGATTTGCTTTTTAACGCCTCCCGTAATCCAGGGCTCGATCAGTTTAATTGTCGGGATTACGACAATTTATGTCACTCGAGTAAAGGTTAAGCGATATTTTAAATGGCTATTAGTTCCCGCACCTTTTCTAGTGATAAGCATTTTAACTATCCTATTTTCAATCAGTCCGCGTTCAGGAGGGTTCATTTTCGAGCTTTCCTTATTCAATCATTTTTTAGGGATAACAAGAGCTTCATTAACTACAGGAACTAGGCTGTTTTTCCGTTCCTTTAGCTGTTTAATCTGCACGTATTTCTTTATCCTGACTGTACCGTTCAATCAAATACTGTTGGTGATGAAGCGAGCACATTTCCCCACACTACTAATAGAACTGACAATGCTGATGTATCGTTTTATTTTCATTTTTGCTGATGAGTTTCTGATCATCAAGCGAGCGCAAGACATGCGTTTTGGGTATCGGGGACTAAAGAATAGTTATCAATCATTAGGAGCATTGATCAAGATTTTATTTTTTCAAACATTTGATCGCTTCAATAAAATGATTCTTTCTCTTGAAATGAAATTTTTTGACGGAGATTTTCCGCTGTAATAATCGAATGAAAGAAGGAGGCAAAATGTTTAAAGTAACAGATTTATGCATCAGTTACGAGAATCAAGCAGATGTACTGCATCATCTTTCTTTGGATTTTAGTAATCATAAGGCGGTAGGCATTTTAGGAGCGAATGGTTCAGGAAAGTCCACCTTGTTTGCGGCAATAGTTGGATTGTTGCGCCCTACTCAAGGTGAGATTGTCTACGAAGACCGACCATTAGATTATAAAAAGTCAGCACTTTATCAGTATCGACAAGAAGTGGGAATCGTTTTTCAGGAACCGGATCATCAGATTTTTTATTCGATCGTTGAAGATGATGTCGCGTTTGCTTTAAAAAATTTAGGTATTACCTCTGCACAGATTCAAATTAGGATGGATGAAGTATTTTCTTTACTTAAAATCGAACATTTAAAAAAGAAACCGGTACAGTACCTGAGCTATGGACAAAAAAAGAAAGTCGCTATCGCAAGTGTTTTGATGCTTAAAACAAAGTGGCTGCTGCTAGATGAACCAACATCTGGCTTAGACCCCGCTGGAAAGCAACAGATGATAGAGATCATTTCTCAACTCTTACAACAAGGAACTAAAATCATTTTATCGAGTCATGATATGGATTTGATGTATGAGATTTGTGATTATCTGTATGTAATTGATAAGGGGACAATCATTAAAGAAGGCAAGTCAGATCAAGTTTTTTTGGATGAAGAAGTACTGAAGACTGCTGGCTTAGAACAGCCTTGGTTAGTCAAGGTGCATCAGCAATTAGGTTTTCCGCTTGTTAAAAACCAACAGGAATTTATGCGAACAAAGATGAAGGCGAGGTGAGTATATTGGGTAAAAGTTTGATGATTCAAGGGACTGCCTCGGATTCAGGCAAAAGTATTCTGGTTGCTGGATTATGTAGAATTTTTCAGCAAGATGGTTTGAAAGTGATGCCCTTTAAGTCACAAAATATGGCGCTCAACTCTTATATCACTATGGATGGAAAAGAAATGGGCCGTGCTCAAGTTTTTCAAGCGGAAGCAGCTGGGATCGAGCCGGATGCACGTATGAATCCTGTTTTATTAAAGCCGACTTCTGATAGAAAATCACAAGTAATATTTAATGGAAAAGTCCTTTGTGACATGGATGCAGTAGAATACCATGAATTCAAACCGCAACTGATCGAGAAGATATCTACCTTATATCAAGAACTGCTTCAAGAAAATGATGTGATTGTACTTGAAGGAGCGGGCAGCCCAGCCGAGATCAATCTAAACAGTCGAGATATCGCCAATATGGGAATGGCTAAAATCGCTGATGCCCCAGTGATTTTAGTAGCTGATATTGATAAAGGCGGTGTGTTTGCCTCAATTTACGGAACTGTTCATTTGTTGGAGCCAGAGGAAAGAGCACGAATCAAAGGAATCATCATCAATAAATTTCGTGGAGATATCGCATTATTGGACCCAGGGTTGAAAATGATTGAGGATTTAACAGATGTCCCAGTAGTAGGAGTAATACCCTATGCTCAATTAAATATTGAAGATGAAGATAGTGTGGCACTATCGAAGGTTAACCGTTTGTATAATACACAAAAAGATTTGGATATTGCAGTGATCGGGTTATCTAAAATGTCGAATTTTACTGATTTTAAAAGTTTGGAAAGTGAACCGGATGTTTCTGTTCGATATGTTTTTCCAAATGATCAGTTAGGCAGTCCGGATATTCTTATCTTGCCTGGAAGCAAAAATACTTTAGAGGATTGTCTATATTTGAAAAAATCAGGCTTGGCAAAAGAAATCCAGCGTGTTCGTGATGAAGGAAAAATGATTTTTGGAATTTGCGGCGGCTTTCAATTATTAGGCAAAATGCTGCACGATCCAAATCAGGTCGAATCTGTCCACGGCAGCCTAGAGGGATTAGGGCTATTGGAAACAGAAACATATTTCGAAGCAGAGAAAACAACCACTAGAGTGGAAGCAGAAATTGGAAAAGAAATAATCAGCGGCTATGAAATTCATATGGGAAGAACAGAAAATCATGAGCGGCAACATTTTGCCCATCTTATTTCTGCTAACGGTAAAACGATCTCAAGAAATGATGGCGCTGTCAGTTCTGATAAATTGGTTATCGGAACCTATCTTCATGGCGTTTTTGATAATAGTATTTGGAGACGAAAATTATTAAATCAGGTACGAGAAGCAAAAGGCCTGTCTCCAATTAACGAAGCTGCCATGCCATATAACGAATATAAAAATCAACAGTATAATAAGTTGGCGGATTTGATTCGTGAAAATATTGACTTAGATAAAATTTATCAAATCATGAATCAAGAGGAGGTAAACGCATGAGCATCTATACGCGTTATGGAGACCGCGGTTACACTAAATTAGTTGGCGGAGGAAGAGCCAAAAAGAACGCTCCCCGTGTTGAGGCGTACGGCTCTATCGATACATTAAACGCCCAAGTAGGATTAACCGTGGCTTCATTAGATGCACAAGAGAACTCTTTATATACTGAATTAGTCCAAGTTCAGCAATGGATCTTTGATTGTGGGAGCGACTTCGCTACTCCAGAAGAGAAACGACCATATAAAATCGAGCCGCAAATGATTGAGTGGCTTGAAGAAAAAATTGACTTTTATTGGACTGCATCACCAAAAATCGATCGTTTCATTATACCGGGCGGAACGGTCAGTGCTGCAAATCTGCATTTGTGTCGATGCTTTACCCGCGAAGCTGAACGAAATGCTGTGAGTCTATTGGAACAACAAGAAGCTATCAATAAAGAAGCCTTGAAATTTTTAAATCGCTTATCAGATTATTTTTTTGTTTTGGCTCGTTGGGTCAATGGACAAGCCGGACAATCTGAGGTTTTTTATGAAAATAGTGTTTCAGTTTTTAATAGGAAGAAATAAAAATGGAGCTATCCGAACGAAAGAAGGAAGAAAATGAAAAAACTGAAGGTAGGGACACGCGGCAGTAAACTAGCCACGACACAAACAAAGCAAGCTTTAGCAGTTTTTCAAAGCCATTTTCCAGATGTGGAAGTTGAACTCGTTAAGATCAAAACGAAAGGCGACCATTTGGCAACTCATAATTTGCAGGCGATTGGTGGTCAAGGCTGTTTTGTAAGGGAATTAGAATATCAGCTTCGTGCAGGCAATATTGATTTTGCCATACACAGCTTGAAGGACATCCCCACTACTATTCATGAAGACTTGACGCTTGCGTGTGTCATGAAGCGGCATTCGCCAACGGATGCTCTGATTATTAGAGATGCTGGGGTAAGTTTGGAAACCTTGCCGAAAAATGCTGTCGTGGGTACCAGCAGTCTTCGCAGAAAAGCACAGCTCTTGCATGTCCGTCCGGATTTCGATATTCAGCCGATCCGAGGGAATATCGATACTAGAATTAGAAAAATGAGTGAAGGTCAATATGATGCGATTGTTTTGGCTTTAGCAGGATTAGAGCGATTAGGTCTGGATCAAACGGTGTATCACCAAGAGCTTTCTCCAGAAATCATGCTGCCAGCTATAGGACAAGGTGCTCTAGCTTTGGAATGTCGGAAAGATAATAAAGAAGTACTGCAAATGCTTAAAAAAATGGAGCATCCGGAAACAGCAATTGCTGTTTCCGCCGAACGGGCCTTTTTAAATAGTATGGATGGCAGTTGTACTTTTCCGGTGGGGGCGTATAGCTTTCCCAAAGGTGATACTTATGAATTAACAGGAATGATTGGCAGTGAAAATGGAAAAATCATTTTGAAAGAAACAATGCAGGGTGATGATCCGGTAATTTTAGGAAAAGCTGTGGCCGCTAAAATGGTGCAGCAAGGTGCGATTACGTTGATTGAGGAGTGTAAAAACGATCAAAAAGAAACTTTTATACACTAGAGAAGCTGTTATGCCTGATAGCATTCATCAAGCCTTTGCGAAAAAAGAGGTTGAAGTCATTACAATCCCTTTAAATCGAACAGTACTTCAACCGTATGAATACTTGGAACGCGATTATGACTGGATTTTTTTTACCAGCAGCAACGCGGTAAGATATTTTGATTTTACTCAATTGAACAGCCATGCTCAGATACTCGCTATCGGCAATCAAACGGTTAAAACATTGCAAGACTTAGGTTACGATGTTGATTTTCAACCTAAAGAAGCTTTTTCTGAAGGTTTAGTGAAGGAGTGGCTGAGTTTTGTAAATGGAAAACAACGAGTTTTTTGGCCGCATTCATTTCAAGCCCGACGTGTAATATATAATGTGTTGACCAGCCGAGGGCATGTGGTCTTAGAAAAGGTGATTTATAGAAATGAGTTCTATCCTGAAGATCAAGATCGCTTGCGAAGACTATTGCTTAATGAAGCTTTGGATTATGTACTTTTCGCCAGTCCTTCTGCATGGACATCTTTTTCCAAAGTAACGGAAACAATGTTGCAGTTACCTGCTGATTTTTGGTCACACTTGAAAATAGCCGCCATTGGTCCTGTCACAGCAAAGGTGATCGAAAAAGAGCATCCAGTTGCAGTTCAGCCAAAGATTTATGATATGCCGCATCTTTATGAATGTCTGCTGCAAGAAATCGAACATGAGGAGTGAGAACGCTGTGTCTATGACAACCGAGTATCGTGATCTTTCTATTTTGCCTATTTCGAACGACAAACGGCTGGTGATTGCCTGTGACTCTAGTGCCGGAATCGGCGAAAAGGAACAAGATGTTGTTTCGATTGATCCGGCAGTGACCGCCGCATTTTGTTTACGTGTTCCCTTAATGGAACTGTTTTGTTATGGAGCAGAGCCAATCGCTGTTATTGATCTGGTCGGAAATGAATACCTCCCAACTGGGAAACGGATGTTAGAGGGAATAAAAACTGAGTTAGCTAAGGCGGATCTATCTCATTTGCCATTAAATGGCAGTACAGAAGAAAACATGCTCACAAAAACAACTAGTCTTGGAGTAACGGTGATTGCCGAGACTTCAGCAGAAAAAGAAAATTTTGAAATGAAGGAAGCTTGCAGTCTTTTGCAATTAGGCCAACCTTATGTCGGGGAAACAGTCGTGAGAAATCAACATAAAATTTTTTCCTACTCTATAGTAAAGACCTTAAAAATGGAGTCGGGAGTATTAGATATGCTTCCTGTGGGGTCAAAAGGAATTCGTTACGAAGCACAGGTGATGGCTGAAGACTCTGAATATCAAGTGGAATTTCTTGAAGAGAAAGAAATCGATTGCTCCGCCGGCCCTGCGTCCGTCATTTTATTAGCAGTAAAAAAGGCCCAAGAAGAAGATATTTTAACTCGCTATCCTGAACTAAAAAAAATTGGCGAGTTCAAGAAGGAGTGATTGACTTTGGGAGAAATCACATTGATTACTGGCGGTGCGCGTAGTGGAAAATCTGCATTTGCAGAGAGTTTGCTTGATACAGAAGCAAAAATCAATTATATTGCTACGAATTGTACAGCACAGGACGAGGAAATGGAAAATCGTGTGCTGCTTCATCAAAAGAGACGCTCTAAAAATTGGCAAACGACTGAAACTTTTTTGGATATCGCTGATTTATTCCAGCAAAAGCAAGTATCCGCGCATTTACTAGATTGTGCCACCATGTTAACGACAAATTTTTTCTTCCATTTAACGAAAGAACGATTCGGTGAAGATTTTAAAGTAATCGATGAGGAGATTGCAAAATTATCTGAAAGCGCAAAAGCAGATATCGAAGCTGAGATTCTGACCGAATGGCATAAAATTCTAATGGCAGCGAGAAAAAGTTCTTCACAACTGATAGTGGTATCGAATGAAGTTGGATTAGGGATCGTTCCGGAAAACTCTTTTTCTCGCTGGTTTCGAGATGTATTGGGACACGTAAATCAATCTTTAGGAAAGGAAGCGGATGCCGCATTTTTAGTGATAGCTGGTATTCCTATGAAAATAAAATGATTGATAGTATAATTTTGTATTTTCAATTTTTTACACGAATACCGATT
>NZ_NGLG01000001.1:776264-777562 GCF_002140655.1 Enterococcus sp. 3H8_DIV0648
GTAGAAATCAATGATCCAGAAGAAAAAATGCGTTCGGGTGTTCGTTTCTTTTCGCTGTTCGGTTTGATGATTGGCTTTATTGAAGCTGTCGTATATTGGCCTTTGCAGCATTTGTTCGGAGCTAGTATCGCATGGATATTTATTTTGTTTTTCGATGTCACGCTTACGGGCGGATTTCATTTAGACGCTTTATCTGATATGGCAGATGGGCTTTTTTCATCACGAAAAAAAGAGCGGATGCTAGAAATCATGAAAGATAGCCGAGTGGGCAGTAATGGTGTAATAGTTATCGTTTTTTATTATCTATTTTTAACCTTCAGTTTTTTTTCGTTACTCCCGCAAATAAGTATCAAGTTACAAGCCATTATCGTATTGTTGTTAAATCTTATTGGAAAAAACGGAATCAGTCTTCTGTTTTATCAAATGAAATATGCCGGAAGCAATGCTGAAGGGCTTGGTACAACTTTTTTGAATGTGAAAGTTCAGGATGTATTTTTTTGTCAACTGATTTCTTTTTTAGTGCTATTCCTTTTTTTAGGAAGGACCGGTCTTATCTGCTTTATTACCAACGTTCTTATTACGATTCTTTATCGGAAGATGGTCTTAAAAAAAGTGGGCGGTTTTAATGGAGATACACTAGGTGCTTGTTCACCAATTTCGCAAGCAGTTTTTTTACTAACATTGGTTCTTATGCGAGGTTTCTTATGAAAATATATATGATTCGTCATGGTGAAACGGAATATAATCGACGTCATCTGTTTTACGGAAAGACGGACGTCTCAATAAATCAAACAGGTATCGAGCAGGCATATTTGCTGGCAGAAAAATTTGAAAAGTTGAATATTGATGCTATTGTCTATACGAGTTCACTACAGCGTACGATCGAAACGGCGAAGCGAATCTTTCCGAATCAAACAACCATTTCTTTAGAAGCTTTGGATGAAAAGGATTTTGGGGCATGGGAGGGAATGACTGCAGATCAAATCAACAGCGACTTTCCAGTGGAATGGGAGCAGTGGCTTTTGTCACCATTTGAGTATACACCGAAAAATGCTGAAAGATTTTCAGACTTTCAATACCGGATACTGGACTGTTTTGAAAAACTGCTCCAAAAGAAAGAAGATTTTGTGATCGTCGGTCACTTAGGTGGTTTGCGAACAATTTTAAAAAAATGTTTTCCTGAGCTTGATTTTTGGGGAATCGTATTAGAACAAGGAAATTACACAATAATTGAAGCAGAGAATTCGCTGTTCAAGATTATTGAATGGAATACATAAAACTTGTTGTAAGGTTAAATA
>NZ_NGLG01000001.1:778015-779380 GCF_002140655.1 Enterococcus sp. 3H8_DIV0648
TATATAGAAGAAAGAGGCACACAATGACACAATCAACTTCTGCTTACATCCATATTCCTTTTTGTGAGCACATCTGTTACTACTGCGATTTCAACAAGGTTTTTCTTGAAGGACAACCAGTAGATGAATATATTGAAGCATTGCTGAAGGAGGCGCGTCTCTCTCTAACGCAAAATCCAGTTGACAAAATGGAGACGCTCTATGTCGGAGGAGGTACGCCGACATCGTTGAATGCGGCACAATTAGATCGGTTATTAAGCGGCTTACGTGAAGTTTTGCCATACCAGGATGGGGAATTTACGGTTGAGGCGAATCCTGGTGATCTTTCAGGTGATAAATTGGATGTTATGAAAAATTACGGAGTCAATCGTTTATCGATGGGTGTGCAAACCTTTGATGATCGATTATTGAAAAAAATTGGACGTAAACATACTGCACAGGATGTGTACGATACGATTCGTTTATTAGAAGAAAAAGATTTTCGGAATGTAACGATTGATTTGATCTATGCATTGCCAGGACAAAGCTTGGAAAGTTTTCACGATACTGTTGCTCGTGCCTTAGCTCTGGATTTACCTCACTATGCGTTATATTCGTTGATTTTGGAAAATCAAACGATGTTTATGAATTGGGTTCGTCGCGGAAAAATGCATTTGCCAGAGCAAGAGTTAGAAGCTCAAATGTATGCAGAAACGATTGAAGCAATGGAAAAAGCAGGGCGCAAGCAATATGAAATTAGTAATTTTGCGAAACCAGGTTTTGAAAGTCAGCATAATCTCGTATATTGGAACAATCAAAATTATTTTGGACTTGGTGCAGGGGCTAGTGGGTACCTTGGTAATCGACGTTATAAAAATCGTGGACCTATACAACATTATTTGAAAGCTTTGAATGACGAACATTTGCCAGTGCTTGAAGAAGAATATTTATCCCAAGAAGAGCAGATTGAAGAAGAGATGTTTTTAGGCTTAAGAAAAATTTTAGGAGTAGACAAAGCGAAATTTGCCGCTCGCTTCGGGCGAAGCATGACCGATGTCTACAGTATGGTCATTAATGAGTTGAAAGAGCAAAACCTGTTAACAGAGACAGATTCACGGGTATTTTTGACAAAGGATGGACTGTTTCGAGGGAATGATGTTTTTGAGAAATTTTTATTGAACAAATCGAATTAGCACTCTCTTTATGAGAGTGCTAATTTTTTATATTTTTTCCTTGACTTATAAAACAGATGTGGTACTGTCTCTTATACACATCTAGATGTGTATAATAGCGAAGCTGCCATGCCATATAACGAATATAAAAATCAACAGTATAATAAGTTGGCGGATTTGATTCGTGAAAATATTGACTTAGATAAAATTTATC
>NZ_NGLG01000001.1:779480-796996 GCF_002140655.1 Enterococcus sp. 3H8_DIV0648
GTGCTAATTTTTTATATTTTTTCCTTGACTTATAAAACAGATGTGGTATATTAATAATCGAGTTAGCACTTAAAAAGAAAGAGTGCTAACTAAAGGATGAGAAGAATGTTAACGGAAAGAGAAAAACTGATTCTCAGCTTAATCATCCAAGACTTTACCAATACGGGACAGCCGGTTGGGTCGAAAAGTTTGATGGAAGAAGGCGTAAAAGCAAGTTCCGCGACTATTCGCAATGACATGAAAGCCTTAGAAGAATTGGGTCTGTTAGAAAAAACTCATTCTTCGTCCGGGAGAATACCTTCCGCTTTAGGTTATCGTTATTATGTGGATCATTTATTGACGCCAGCAAAGGTGAGTAATCAAGAAGTAGATCAGATTCGCAGATCGCTAAAAAATGATATTCATGAAATTGATGACATCATTCAGCAATCTGCAAAAATACTTTCACAAGTTACCAGCTACACGGCGTTTTCACTAGGTCCTGAAATGAAAGATCGGACATTAACCGGCTTTCGGATCGTTCCGTTGAATGACCGGCAGATTTTGGCGATTATCGTTACGGACAAAGGGAATGTTGAAAGCCAAGTTTTTCGCATACCTGAAAATGTCGACAGTCAAGATTTGGAAAAAATGGTTCGTATCATCAATGACCGTTTGGTAGGGCAGCCTTTAGTGAGTGTCTATCAAAAATTAAGAACCGAGATCCCTATGATCTTACATCGCTATTTCCAAACCACCGAAGGAATCAGTCATTTATTTGACATTATTTTAAATGACGCCTTTGAGGATAAAGTGTTTGTAAGCGGCCGAATGAATATTTTGAATTTCAATCCTGATCAAGATTTTAACCATGTTAAGTCCATGTATTCATTGATGCAAAATTCCGACGAATTAACGCAATTATTGTTGCCATCTGATAACAATATTCACGTTCGGATCGGAACAGAGATGGGGAATGATTTGTTTGATCAATTAAGTATGATTCAAGCAAATTATGAGATTCGCGGGCATGGTCGAGGAACGATTGCACTATTGGGTCCAACAGCAATGCCGTATTCAAAAATCTTTGGTTTATTGGAAGTTTTCCGATACGAGTTGACAAATGCATTAGACGATTATTATCGTTCTTTAGATTTATATCACTAAGAAATGATTCCTAAAAAGAAAGGAAGTATGCGTAGTGGCAAAAGAAAAGAAACAAGAAGTTGACGAGGAAATTGAAGAAGTCAAAAAATCTGAAAATGACTCGTTTGAAAAAGAAGCGGAAGACATTGACAT
This sequence comes from Enterococcus sp. 3H8_DIV0648, assembly GCF_002140655.1. Taxonomy (NCBI): domain Bacteria; kingdom Bacillati; phylum Bacillota; class Bacilli; order Lactobacillales; family Enterococcaceae; genus Enterococcus; species Enterococcus sp. 3H8_DIV0648. The sequence continues at coordinate 780,759 of NZ_NGLG01000001.1, forward strand.
TCCAGAAATTTCTGAGGTTGAAGAATTAACCAATAAGTTTAATGAAATGGAAGATAAATTCTTGCGAGCTCGTGCTGAGATCGCGAATATGTCTAACCGTAACAAAAATGAACGCGAACAATTAGTTCGTTATCGCTCACAAGATCTTGGTAAGAAACTATTGCCGGCGATCGACAATTTAGAAAGAGCCTTAGCAACAGAGGTTACTGATGATCACGGTACCAGCCTGAAAAAAGGTGTAGAAATGGTCCTTGAGAGCTTAACAGTTGCATTAAAAGAAGAAGGCATTACAGAGATCGAAGCTGAAGGTAAAATTTTTGATCCGAATCTGCATCAAGCAGTGCAAACTGTCCCTGCAGAGGGCGATACAAAACCTGAAACGATCGTCAATGTCTTGCAAAAAGGGTATCAGCTGCATGATCGCGTGTTGCGTCCAGCAATGGTGATCGTAGCTCAATAAATATATAAACTACTAAATTAAACATATAATGGAAAAGGAGATTTTCAACTATGAGTAAAATTATCGGTATTGACTTAGGTACAACAAACTCAGCAGTCGCTGTCTTAGAAGGCGGAGAAGCTAAAATCATTACTAATCCGGAAGGAAATCGTACAACACCATCCGTTGTTTCATTCAAAAATGGCGAGATCCAAGTTGGTGAAGTAGCAAAACGTCAAGCAGTAACAAATCCACATACGATTTCATCTATTAAACGTCACATGGGTGAAGCTGGATATAAAGTAGAAGCAGACGGAAAATCTTACACACCGCAAGAAATTTCAGCGATGGTATTACAATACATCAAAGGATTTGCGGAAGATTACCTAGGTGAAAAAGTTGAAAAAGCAGTTATTACTGTTCCTGCATACTTCAACGATTCACAACGTCAAGCAACCAAAGATGCTGGTAAAATCGCTGGTTTGGAAGTTGAACGTATCGTTAACGAACCAACAGCAGCAGCATTAGCATACGGTTTAGATAAAACAGATAAAGATGAAAAAATCTTAGTATTTGACCTTGGTGGTGGTACTTTCGACGTTTCAATCCTTGAATTAGGTGACGGAGTGTTTGACGTATTATCCACTGCAGGGGATAACAGCCTAGGCGGAGATGACTTTGATAACAAAATTATTGATTACTTAGTTGCTGACTTTAAACAAGCCAACGGCATTGATCTTTCAAAAGATAAGATGGCTATGCAACGTTTGAAAGACGCTGCTGAAAAAGCGAAGAAAGATTTATCTGGTGTTAGCTCGACTCAAATCAGCTTACCATTTATTACAGCTGGCGATGCTGGTCCATTGCACTTAGAAACAACACTTTCTCGTGCGAAATTTGACGAAATCACTGCTGATTTAGTTGAACGTACAAAAGCTCCAGTTCGTCAAGCATTGAAGGATGCTGGCTTGTCTCAATCTGAAATCGACGAAGTTATTTTAGTCGGTGGTTCTACACGTATTCCAGCAGTAGTTGAAGCAGTACGTAAAGAAACAGGTAAAGAACCAAATAAATCAGTTAACCCGGATGAAGTAGTAGCAATGGGTGCTGCGATCCAAGGTGGAGTTATCACTGGTGATGTTAAAGACGTTGTATTATTAGATGTAACACCATTGTCATTAGGTATCGAAACAATGGGCGGCGTATTCACGAAATTGATTGACCGCAATACAACGATTCCAACAAGCAAATCACAAGTATTCTCAACAGCTGCTGACAATCAACCTGCTGTAGATATTCATGTTTTACAAGGTGAACGTCCAATGGCTGCGGATAATAAAACATTAGGCCGTTTCCAATTAACGGATATTCCAGCTGCACCTCGCGGAATTCCTCAAATCGAAGTTTCATTCGATATTGATAAAAACGGTATCGTAAACGTTTCTGCGAAAGATTTGGGAACACAAAAAGAACAAAAAATCACGATCAAATCTTCTTCTGGCTTGTCAGATGACGAAATCGAACGTATGGTGAAAGACGCTGAAGCAAATGCGGATGCCGACAAAGCTCGTAAAGAAGAAGTAGATTTACGTAATGATGTTGATGCTCTGCTATTCTCTGTTGATAAAACATTGAAAGAATTAGAAGGTAAAGTGGACGCTGACGAAGTGAAGAAAGCTGAAGACGCTCGCGATGAACTAAAAGCGGCGGTTGAAGCTAATGATATTGAACAAATGAAAGAAAAACGCGATGCGTTGAATGAAATTGTACAAAACTTAACGGTTAAACTTTACGAACAAGCAGCACAACAACAAGCAGAGGCTGATCCAAACGCAGCTCAAGGCGGCGCGGATGATGTCGTGGATGCTGATTTTGAAGAAGTTAACGATGACGACAAATAATTGATTCGTTGATAAAAGGCCAAAGTCATCGCTTTGGCCTTTTTTCTTTCAAGATTGGCCATTCCTGTAGAAAAAATCTAAGAAAAGTATCGTATCGAATTTGATTGTGATACAATACTAACGATTCTATGAAATTATGGAGGGAAGCCAATGGCTACAAAACGGGATTATTACGAAGTCCTTGGGGTGCAAAAAGGTGCTTCGGATGATGAAATAAAAAAAGCATACCGCAAGCTTTCCAAGCAGTACCATCCGGATATTAATAAAGAAACTGATGCTGAAGAGAAGTTCAAAGAAATTTCTGAGGCGTATGAAATTTTAAGTGATCCACAAAAACGAGCTGCTTATGATCAATATGGGCATGCTGGTACTGATCCGAATTTCGGTGCTGGAGGCGCTGGCGGTTTCGGTGGGGCTGGTGGCTTTGGCGGAGCAGGCGGATTTGGATTTGAAGATATCTTTGAATCGTTCTTTGGTGGTGGCGGTTCGCGACAAGCGGATCCTAAAGCTCCTAGACAAGGTTCGGATTTACAATATTCGATCAACTTGGAATTTGAAGAAGCTATTTTTGGTGTGGAAAAAGATATTAAGTATAATCGTGAAGAAACTTGTCATACTTGTAACGGAAATGGCGCAAAACCTGGAACACAACCAGAAGTTTGTCATAAGTGTCACGGTTCAGGCTCAATTAACGTAGAACATCAAACACCGCTTGGCCGTGTGATGAGTCGCCAAACGTGTGATGTTTGTCACGGAACAGGGAAAGAAATCAAAGATCCATGTCCAACTTGTCATGGCTCTGGTCATGAAAAACGTCCTCATACAGTTAAGGTGAAGGTACCTGCTGGTGTAGAAGATGGCCAACAAATGCGTTTAGCAGATCAAGGTGAAGCTGGAATCAACGGTGGACCTTATGGTGATCTTTATGTGGTCTTCAAGGTGAAACAAAGCGATATCTTTGACCGTGATGGTGCGGAAATTTATTACACGTTGCCTTTGAGCTTTGTACAAGCCGCTTTAGGTGATGAGATAAATGTGCCAACTGTTCATGGCGATGTGAAGCTAAAAGTGCCTGCCGGAACACAAACAGGAGCGAAATTCAGACTCCGCGGCAAAGGTGCACCAAGACTTCGCGGTAACACGAATGGAGATCAACAAGTTACGGTAAAAATCATTACGCCTAAAAACTTGAATGATAAGCAGCGTGAGGCTTTACGTGCGTTTGCGGAAGCTGGCGGTCAAACTGTTAGCGAACAAAAAGAAGAGGGTTTCTTTGGTAAAGTAAAGGATGCCTTTGGCGGAAAGAAATAAACTTAGAGGTTCAGTCGATTCAGTATTGATTGAACCTCTTTTTTCTTTTACTATTAGTAAGAAGAGAATAAGTGTTGAAGGAGGTTCGTATGGATAAGCTTGACAAATTGTTGGATCGAATGACAAGAGATATGACGTATTATTTTATCGCTGGAGGACTTGCAGAACCGGATGGACTTATTCGCACAGTGGAATTCTTTTTGAGTTTTATTGATAAAGGAAAGCTTAGTGATAAACTGTTGGATGAAGAGATTGTCGAAGATGCCTTGATTCATCATATGCCAAAACATATGCCGCTATTTATCGACGAAAGCTTTTATGCCTATCAAATTTTATTAGATTTATATAGCGCACTGTTTCATGAAAAAATTATTACTGAAGAAGAATGCAAAAACATGCAGTATTTTCTTTATCTCAACAAGACTGCTTTTTTGACTCGGATGAGCAATCCCAATTATTGGTCGAAAACTAAATTAGCGATTATGGATGAGTGGCGTGAAGGAAATTTCGAAGTCGAAGATCCGTATAATATTGAACATTACGATCTTGAAGAGCCGCCAAAGAAAAATCTTCCAGATAATATTTTAAAATTTCCTAGACAGTATCAAGATGAAAATAAAGTAACGAGTTATTTTGTTCGAGTAGACTTGAAGGGATTTAAACCGCCAATTTGGCGAAGACTTCTGATTCCCGCTGGTATCTCTTACGAACGTTTGCATCGGATTTTGCAAGCTGCTTTTGATTGGGAGGATAGCCATCTCCACAGCTTCTTTGTGGATCGCACGAAAATGATTGGGCCGAATGATTTAGAGATGCCGCAATTTGATGAGAAAAAGCGACTGATTGATGAGGACTTTCAAGAAGGTGCAAAAATCGAATACATCTACGATTTTGGTTGTGATTGGACACATCAGATCGTTGTTGAAAAAGCAGTCTTAGATGATCCGATACAACCTGAATCTGCTGTTTGTGTGAAAGGAAAAGGTGATACACCGCTCGAGGATTCTCGTGGTGAAGAAATATGGCAACCATTTGACATAGCTGAAATAAATATGAAATTGGATTATGAATGAATCGTGATTGATTAACCTTAATACGTTTTATCTGAGAGTCTAGGATGTTCCTTCCTAGACTCTTTATTTTTTAGAAACTTGAACGGATTCCAAACAGTAAGATAGACCGAATATCAAGATACTGCGAACTCGAAAGCAGCCGCATTTGTTTAGAAAATGGCAGATTAGAAGGTAATGCATCAAGTATTTTCTTGTAGTTCAATTGGTGACCGCAGATCCGAGTTTTCTTTCTTAACTCACGGCGAGACGCGTGATCTTGCGAAAGCCCTAATTTGAGCAGAAAAGTTTGTACGGAATTCACTTCTTCAACAGAAGCGTCATTGCCAATATTCGTGTCGATTAGAATCCCGTCTGGTTTTGAAACTACTGATTGTAAATATCTCGCCTCACTATTAAATAAGCAAGCTTGTTTTTGTTTTGGAAGCGTAAGTTGGCCTAGCAAAGTGGTGGGTATCTGAATTAATGAAAGACCGCCGCAGTAAGTTGATGAGACATATCCGCTTAATTGGCAAACTGCTTCATTTCCTAAACCAATAATTCCGTCTGCTTGAGTGATCTTTTGATTAGTTATGAAATCGTAGACTAGACTTGCGGTAGTTGTTGTATAGTGAACTTCGTTTAAAATCAAAGTATGCACTTCAAAATCAAAAATTGTCAGGTATTGGAGGATTAGTGTTCCATAAAGGTCGAAAGCCTCATTATCACTGATTAAGACAATTTTTTTCTTTGACCAAAGTGAAGCTGCGTAACTGCCGATTGCTGCAAGGGCGTCTGGTTTAATCATAATTTTCGGTACAGTGTTCATATTAATTCCTCCATTTTTTTATTTGCTTAGAACCGCCATAGAAAAAAGCTCATCATAGATTCGAAAATCTACAATGAGCCTTCTAAAACAAAATAAAAAGCCACAATAGATTTTCATCTATGTGGCGGACAAGTCAGCGTTAAAAGCCTTAGCCATCATAGATACAAACTTAAGTGTTTGCATCCATGAATCATGAATACAAACTTATCTAAAATAGCTAAAGTAAAAATTATTCAGTTGTACAGAGATTAATTGAGTCATAATAAACGCTCCAAACTGATTAGTTTTATATTGTGGTTCATTTTAGACGGATTGTTTGGACTTGTCAATACAAAAAAGCAACTTCATAGTTGAAGTTGCTAATCTCGGAAAATAAAACGACGAAATCCGCGATATTTTTTTTCGCCTTGAACTGGTGCATTGTCGATGATAAGTAGTGCAATCATGACATACCCGATCCAACTGTCGCGAGAGTATAACACATATTCAGGGAGCCATTCATTTGCGTATTTATCTTTGTATTCCTTCAAACCACCGAAGGAATAGAAGCGTGAACCAAAATTATACACTAAGTATGCGATTCGTTCTTGAGTAAAACTTTTGCGGGAAGTACCAACATTCGCTAAAGGAGCCATACCTAAATCAAAGTACTCAATCTCCATTTCGTCTCGCATATATTGAAACAAATTGATGAATAGAAAATCCATTGTTCCGCTTGGAGCTTTTTCAGGACTATGACGCATCAAATCAATTGTTCCTATGTTGTTCGTATACGTTGGCATAAAATTCGCGAAAGCCACGATCTCTTGAGCTTGATTTTTGATCACAGCGATTGGCGCACGTTGCAGGTAATCTTCTGAGAAGAAGCCCAAAGAAAAGCCTTTTTCTTTACGACCGCTTAACCATTCATCAGAAATAGCTCGTAACTCTGACATCGTGTCAGCTGAGAAAGGTGGTTTGATGACGTCGAATTGATACCCTTCCTTTAAAACTTTGTTGAAGCTTGCTCGCTGCCCCTTCATTTTTTTGCCGCTTAATGTAAAGTCAGGCAAATGAACATGTGCGCGTTCACCAAACTTGATAAAGTCGTACCCGAACTCGTGGAGAATCATGACCATCTCTTCACTATTTTCATAGAAGACAGGCAAATAATTATAGCGGTCGACCTCATTGATCAGGGATTCTGTAGCTGCTTCGAAATCGCTTGTTTTCCCTGAAGGATCACCCATTATCAAAATCTTGTTGTTGAAGGTTGATAATTGGAAGAAGACGGTATCTTCCTTGCCATTATTATAATAAAAAACTTTCTTGTCTTTGAGAAAAACTAATTGACTATCAGGATTACCGCCATAAGACTCTAATATATGCTGAACACGCTTCTCATCGACGGCCTCGCCAATTTGAATACGTTTGTTTTTCAAGAATCGGATCATTAATAAAATGATGAAGGCTACGATCAAAATCGCAATGAAACCAACACCCCATATTCGTTCGCTAGGAAACAAAAAGAATTCCGGCAAACGATGACGATGATGAATGTTCGGACTATTATACACACCGATAATGATGTATAAAATTGTCAGACCGCCCATAATAAATCCATCGATTGTCATCCATTCTGCAGAATATACGAGTTGCTCTCTGTATAATTCATTTTTAGAAAAAACAACAAATAATAACAGCAGTGCTAAGAAAAAACCAGTTGAGACACGAAAGCCTGCCAGTAGTGAATAAAGGAAGGTCAGCGTTACAATAAGAATCGTTGGAACATAAGCTCGTTTGACTCGTGCTGAGATCCCTCTGCCAGTAACAATCAATAAAAAGCCTAATAAAATTGCCGGAAAGACAACAATCACACGTGAGTGAATCGGATTTAAACGCTGCAAGAATGGCAGGCGAATAAAGGCTTCAGGGATCGTTGCAGACAAGACTAGCATGATACCTGTAAAGTAAAGCAGAAAACCCTCGAGTTTATGGGCTAATTCCTTTAAAAGACTAACTGGAATCCCTTTATAACGTGTATTAATCGTTGTGCCAAGGTTTTTGAAAAATAAAACCAAACCGATAGCAAAAGGAATCAAGTAATAAAAAAGTCTAAATAGCAGAAGCCACGCAACAACCGTTTCTCTAGGTGTACCAAGAGCTGATAAACCGATGATCATCATCAAATCAAAGCTGCCAAGTTCACCAGGGATCATTGAGGCGATCCCGATCACTGTAGCTGCAATAAATAACGGTACAACGTCACGCAAACTAACGTTGATTCCCATTAAAAGCCCAGTAGAAATAAAACTCACTAATACACCGGTCCACTCAAGGAAAGAGGTTCCAATCAATTCTAAGCGATGAGCACTTTTTAAATCACCGAGGTATTCTCCTTTGCCAAAAAGACTTAGACAAAAAACGATTGGAAAATACAAACCGCCACCAATCAGCCAGATCCAATATTGACGCAAATATTGATTATGATCGTCAAACATTACCAAGAAAAATGAGATCAACGCATAAATAGATAAGCCGGACATAGTAAAGACTAAAATCTTGGATAACGCTTGGACGACTTTTTTACCAGAAGATTGCTTACCATAGAATTCTGAACGTAATCCCGCGCTAACAAAACCGCCAAAACCAGCGATGTTATTCAAGGTATTGACTAACCAGCTAGTTTCAAAAATATATCTCTTTTTTGGTTTTTGCTCCAGGATGTTATTTAAAGTAAAGTCGTAACCAATCATGGGGGTTACAGAAACTAATCCAATCAACGCCATCAGTAAAATATTCCAGATGCTGATCTGGCTAAAAATAGTTGACAGCTGATCGAAGGAAATTGTTTTTGCGATATTTGATAATTCGAATATGACGATAATAATAACTGAAATTAAAAAAATTGTTTTAAACTTATTTAAATGTGCTTTGAACCAATCGACTAATTTAACCACCAAATCACTCCTCATTGATTAAAAATTGTAGTACCTCTTGGTTGAAGCGTTTTGGATTTCTTCGTGCGAACATGTGACCTTGCCCCGATACGATGGCAAAGCTTGCATTCGGAATCGAACGAGCGATGTACATGGAATGTTGCGTTTTAATAGAATCATGTTTTCCCACAATAACTAAAGTGGGCGCCTGGATCTTGCTAAGATCCTCAGTTGTTAATCCAATGTCCCGAAAAAGCAAACGCAAGATCGGTAAAAAATTTCTCATCCCTGTATCGACAAAAGCACCAATCCAAACAATGGCATACTGAACATAGCTCAAAAAGTGAGGGATAGTCCGCACTCCGCTAGGTACTGTATTTCCGGCATTTAGAATCAAGTGATCGACTTTATCCGGATAAAGTCGCGCAAAAACCATTGCCAAATTGGCGCCATCGCTAAAGCCGAGAAGATCAGCATGATCGATCTTTTCCTGCAGCATGATGGCAGCAAGGTCTCCCGCCATCAATTGAAAACTTGTTTCCTTTTGTGTATTGGTCGAACGTCCATGACCACGGCTATCCACGACGTAAACGCTGAAATGTTTGCTGAAACTATTTAGCTGCTTCGAAAAGTATCTTCCGCTGCCACCATTACCGTGAAGTAAAAAGAGTGCTGGACCCTGTCCATATTTTTCATAATAAATTTCTGAACCATCACTCATCTGAGCGATTTTTTTTTCATTTTTCACAACATCACCTACCAGAGATAAGTATACCGATTTTTTTGAGTCTTGCACATTAATTTAATTGTTTAATGAAATGAAAACTTTAGAATGATTAATTAAATATAAAGCTGTCAATTTATGCTTTTAAAAGCTTAGTAGATTCTTGTAGTATGGATAAAGAAAAAAAGAAGATAGATGGGCAGATTTTATGTTGAAATTAATTGGAAGACTTTTAAAAATAATTATTACACTTGCGATCCTAGTGACCTTAGCAGTAGGCGGGATTTTTGCAGTTCGAACATATAAAAGTACAAAAACAGTAAATAGTTATCGCAATGAAGTACAAAATTTAGCGGATCAAGCTGGTGTTGGAGAACACACCGATGTTATTTTAGCCATTATGTATACTGAGTCAAAAGGAAAGGGCACAGACTTGATGCAAAGTTCTGAAAGTGCCTATGGCAGCCGTGGAAAGATTATCAGCCAACAAGAAAGCCTCGAAAGCGGCGTCAAACACTTTGCAGATAGCTACAAACAGGCTAAAGCTGAAGGGTGCGATCTTAATACTGCGATTCAGGCATATAACTTTGGGACGAAATATATTCAATACGTTCACGATCATGGCGGAAACAACAGTGTGGAACTTGCCGAAGAATATTCGCGGGATGTTTTATCACCAGGTTATGGGAACGATCAACAACATACCTACCGTTATATGCAGATGCAATCGGTGTTATACAATGGCGGTTACTTATATCAGAATGGCGGAAATATGTTTTATGCTGAAATCGTTCAAATGAACAAACGCTTCATTACATTGTTCCAAAGGTTTCAAAATAGTTAAAATAATGAGCAGAAAGCTTGTAATAATAAACAAATATGCTAAAATGATACTTGTATAAGTTTGTCAAAAAAATCGCGCTGATCGAAAGATGAATTAGGGCGATTTTTTAAAGCTGTTATCATATTTTTAGGAATTGGGGTGAAGTTTTTTTGGCGCAAAGAATTCCCCAACAAGTTATTGATGAGGTTCGTGAAAAAACAAATATCGTAGAAGTTATCGGACAATATGTTCAACTAAAAAAGTCTGGTAAAAATTATTTAGGATTATGTCCATTTCACGAAGAGAAAACTCCATCATTTTCGGTTGCTGAAGATAAGCAGATTTTTCATTGTTTTGGTTGCGGTAAGGGCGGCAATGTGTATACCTTTTTACAAGAGCTGGAAGGAATCAGTTTTCCAGAGGCAGTTAAAAAAGTTGCAGATATAGAGCAAATTCCTTTAGATATCGAGATTTCGAGTGAACCTGCTAGTCAAACGTCATCCGGACAGCAACAACTGATTGCATTGCATGAGCGAACGCGTGATCTGTATCATCATTTATTGATAAATACGAAAGCGGGCGAGGCTGCACTAGAGTATCTCCACGATCGCGGATTGAGCGATGAGCTGATTGGCGAATTCAAAATTGGCTTTGCTCCTAGTCAGAGAGATTTTCTAGTCCAAGTTGCTCAGCAAGATAAGGTGAATGCTGATTTGATGGAACGAAGTGGATTATTTATCCGTCGTGATGATGGCAGTTTTAGTGATCGCTTTTATCATCGAGTCATGTTTCCCTTAAATGATTTTCGCGGAAAACCAATCGGATTTTCTGGACGCTTATTAAAAACAAATGATTATCCTGGCGATGATCAACCAAAATATTTGAATTCGCCAGAAACAGAATTATTTAATAAACGGCAAGTTTTGTTCAATTTCGACAAAGCGCGAAATGAAATCCGTAAGCAAGGTGAAGCGATTCTTTTTGAAGGCTTCATGGACGTGCTAGCTGCTTGGCAGGCTGATATCAAGATTGGGCTAGCTTCGATGGGAACTAGTTTGACCGAACAGCAAATCGCAGCGATTGAGCGTGTAACAGGGCAGGTAGTGATTGCATATGATGGCGATGATCCAGGACAAGCAGCGACGGATCGCGCACTGACGATTTTAGATGCACATAGTCGTTTAAATCTAGCAACCGTTACTGTACCAGAAAAACTTGATCCAGATGAATATTTGCGGAAATACGGTGTGACCGAATTGCAAAATTTATTGCAGCATGGTCGCCAAACACCTTTTGCGTTTAAAATGCAGTATCGTAAAAAAGGATTGAACTTAGAGAATGAAGCGGATCGGTTAAACTATTTAGAAATCGTGATGCAGGATTTGGCAAAAGTTCAGTCACCTGTTGAGCAAGATATGTATCTAGGCCAACTAGCGAATGATTTTCATTTGACAAGAGAGAGCTTGAAGCAGCAGTTGCAGATGGTTCGACAAACGCTTCGTACTGAACGACGTCAACAGCAAGCACCAGTTTCTCAAGTGCCGATTCAGCCTGTTCAGAAAGTGTTGACCAAAGAAGAGAAAGCCGAACGAATGTTGCTGTTTCGCAGTATGAATGAAAGCTCAATACGTGAACAGTTAGTTCAAACGGATTTTCAATTTATTCATGATCAGTATCAAGAATTGCTTCTTTACCTAGATAGTTATATGATGGTTCATGGAAATTTTGTTTTAGCGGACTTCCTGAACTATTTAAAAGAGAATGAGATGAAGCAGTTAGCCATCGACATCTCTATGATATCCATGTCAGAAGATAGTAATGAACGAGAAATCTATGATCTGATGCGGGTAATTTCCCAATCGGGCATTGCTGAAGAAATAAAACAACGACAAAAAGAGCAGCTTGAGGCCAGAAAAAGCGGAAACCAGCAGCGAGAATTAGAATTGACTGTTCAGATTATCGAATTGACGAAACGCTTGAAACAAGCCTAGAAGTGAAAGGGGCATTTATTTTATGGCAGATGTAAAAAACAAAAAAGAGTATGAAAAAGCTGTAGCGGCCTTCATCAAGGAAAAGAAACCACTGGGACAAGTGGTTTATGATGAGCTAACGAATCGTTTAGCGACTCCTTATGAATTAGGTGCAGAAGCAATGGATGTGTTGATCCAAAAAGTTGAAGACGCTGGTGTCAGTGTTGTCGATGAAAACGGAGATCCCTCTAAAGCTAGTTTGAAACAAAATGAAGAAACTGCGAAAGCCGCACAAAAAGAAGATTTATCGGCCCCAACTGGTGTCAAGATCAATGACCCAGTTCGTATGTATTTAAAAGAAATCGGACGCGTTTCATTACTGACCGCTGAAGAAGAAGTTGAACTCGCCCTGTTGATCGAACAAGGTGATCAAGAAGCCAAACAACGTCTAGCTGAAGCAAACTTACGTCTAGTTGTAAGTATTGCAAAACGCTATGTTGGACGTGGTATGCAATTTTTAGACTTAATCCAAGAAGGAAATATGGGATTAATGAAGGCTGTTGAAAAATTTGATTACCGAAAAGGGTTCAAATTCTCAACTTATGCCACTTGGTGGATACGTCAAGCAATTACCCGTGCAATCGCTGACCAAGCACGCACGATTCGTATTCCAGTTCATATGGTGGAAACCATCAATAAATTAATTCGTGTACAACGTCAATTATTGCAAGATTTAGGACGCGAACCAACACCAGAAGAAATCGGTGCTGAAATGGACTTGCCTACAGAAAAAGTTCGTGAGATTTTGAAAATCGCTCAAGAACCTGTTTCTTTGGAGACTCCGATTGGTGAAGAAGATGACTCGCATTTAGGTGATTTCATCGAAGACCAAGAAGCAACTAGCCCTGCTGAGCACGCTGCATCAGAAATGCTGAAAGAACAATTAGAAGACGTGTTAGACACATTGACTGATCGTGAAGAAAACGTGTTACGTTTACGTTTCGGTTTAGATGATGGCAGAACCCGTACTTTGGAAGAAGTCGGACGTGTCTTTGGGGTTACCCGTGAACGGATTCGTCAGATTGAAGCGAAGGCATTGCGTAAATTACGCCATCCGTCACGTTCAAAACAATTGAAAGACTTTCTAGAATAGATTTTTACTCTCCTCGGGATGATTCTCGAGGAGTTTTTTTATTTATCGATTTAATAGAAGAATAGTGCGTGATAAAATTGCGAACAAGTTGCATAATAAAAATTGATATATTAGCAATCAAAAAAATAAAACTCTAATAGAAATAATACCCCTCAAAAGTCAAATGGATTTTATTATTTTTGGTTAATTCACTCGAAAATTGCTTGGAACATCCCTAAACATATGATAGATTAAAGCATATGATTGAAAAAAAGGAGCCGATTTCATTGCAAAAATGCCCTAACTGTGGTTTTGAACCCATCGAAGGATGCACGACTTGTCCGAAGTGTGGCTTTTCATTACAGTTGAACGATCGAGAACATATTGAAGATAATAATGATAAAAATGACACGATAGAATGGTCAGAGCTAGCTGACATGCCTATTGAATCTGTGCAAAAAATGTTTAAGGATAACGAGGATAAGATGAAAGAAGAAAATTCAAAAGAAACAAATGAAGAAACTCCTGAAATGAATCCGATTTTGGCAGAATATATTCGTGAGCACAAAGATGATCAGGACAAAACAGAAAAGAATGAATCTGAGAATGCAAATGAAGCGGACTCTGTTGACAATGATGAAATAGAACAGGATTCAACTTTAGAAGCCGAGGGTCAAAGTTCTGACGAATCTGTAAAAAGTTCAGAGGCTGAATCTGACGAGCTCTCAGATGAAAAAGCTTCTGAAGTAGGTGGAACATCCGAGTTTGATCCAATCCCTTTCGTTGAAGAAGAAGTTTCATCAGAAACTCCCGAGGTAGAATCAATCGACTCTGAAAACACAGCGGAAAAAAATGAGGATTCTGGGGAAGAAGATATTCCACCAGAAACCCCTGAATTTTCAGAAGAACCGCCTAAAAAGAATCGTAAAAAACTTTACATCACTTTAGCCGCAATTGCTGTTTTAGGAGTAGGCGGCGGCTATTATTATCACCACGAAAAAGAAGTGGAAGCACAGCGTATTGCGACTGTTAAAAAAGAGAACAAAGAACTCGATTCAATTGAAGACAGTATCGCGAGCTATTATACAGATGACAAACAGATTTTTCTTGCTAGCGATAAAGTCACTCTCAACACTAGTAAAATCGATGAAGAATTGTCTCGATATAAAAGCAATAAACGTTACGATGATTTGAAAAAGAATTATAATGAATTGGTCGATAAGCAAAAAGCTGAGCAGTCGGTCAATCAGTTATTTACAAGTGCTGCAATTAATGGAAATAAAATTGTTGATAAACCACTATTAAAAGCTGCAGAGCCAATAGACTTATCAATCAATACAGGTGACAAAGAGTTTGATGACTTAATGAATCAGGCTATTAACAATGCGAAGGATCAATATTCGAAGTTTGAAGCTGCTAAAAAGGCTGCCGACGGTTTATTGAAAGATGGTAATGTAATCGAATCAGTTACTCGAGATCAGTATAATACAGCAAACAATGCTGTTAAAGCGGTCGCAAATCAATCGTTGGTTCAGTCGCAAAAAGATGAATTAAGCAAAGTTGATCAAACATTGAAAGAAAAAGAAAAGAAAGCCGCTGAGGAAAAAGCTGTTGCAGAAAAGGCAGCTCGTGAAAAGGAAGAACAAGAAAAAGCTGCTCAAGAGGCACAAAATAAAGCTTCATCAACTGACAGCAATAATCAAGCAGGTGACACAAGCAGCGATGCGTATGCTTGGGCTCCAGGAGTTAAGGAGAAGGTTATACAAACTTGTATTTCTCGTGGTTATATTGTAGAAGGTGGCTATAGCTTGGAACCAGTGAAAGTTGAAAATGGTGAAGGCTACTATAACTTGTACGCTACTTCAAATCGAGCATCCTTAACAAAGGGATATTCAGACTCAGACTTGCCGATGTATTTGGTAACAATCAACTGTAAAACTGGTTGGTTTAAAGGCGATGGATCAAATTAAATTAGGACGTAGAGGCTGGGGAGATACTGTCTTCCCAGCTTTAATAATGATATAAGATATTTTTATAAGGAGTAATAATTATGAATGAACTATTAGGACAAGTTTTTACCGGATTAATTATCGATGAGAATGAAAGCATGTATCTGGTACAAAAAAATGGTGTAACCTTCCACTTATTGAAGGATGAAGATGAACCTCATGAAGTCGGAGAATCGGTTGAGGGATTTGGCTACGTGAATCAAAAGAAAGAAGCTATCTTCACGACAAAAATCCCACAGATTCGAATTGGTCATTATGCTTTCGGTGAAGTAACAGATGTTCGCCGTGATTTAGGTGTATTCGTGAATATTGGTTTAGCTGACAAGGACATGGTCGTATCATTGGATGAAATGCCAAGTATGAAAGAGCTTTGGCCCAAAAAGGGTGATCGCTTAATGGTCAGTATACGAGTTGATGAAAAAGACCGGATGTGGGGTGTGTTAGCTGACGAGGCTATCTTCCATTCTCTAAGTCGTGCCGGAAATGCAGAAATGCAGAATGAAAACAAAAAAGGCACGATTTATCGATTGAAAGTTGTGGGGTCCTATCTAATTACTGAAGATTTTTATATCGGCTTTGTTCATCCATCTGAACGCTACCTAGAACCGCGATTGGGTGAGGTAGTAGAGGCGCGTGTTATCGGAGTTCGTCCAGACGGTGTTTTGAATATGTCATTAAAGCCTCGCAGTCATGAAATGATCAGTGATGATGCTGCAATGATTTTAACAATGTTGGAAAGAAATACGGACCATAAATTACCTTATTGGGATAAGTCTGCTCCTGAAGAAATCAAAGAAGCATTCGGCATCAGCAAAGGTCAATTTAAGCGTGCGATTGGTCACTTATTGAAAGAGAAGTTGATTGAACAAACTGAAGGTGAGATTCGTTTAAAAAGCTAATTGAGAATGTCCTTGCATAAATAAAGGCTGTCTCTTATACACATCTAGATGTGTATAAGAGACAGTCATTACATTGTTCCAAAGGTTTCAAAATAGTTAAAATAATGAGCAGAAAGCTTGTAATAATAAACAAATATGCTAAAATGATACATCTAGATGTGTATAAGAGACAGGGATGAGAAGAATGTTAACGGAAAGAGAAAAACTGATTCTCAGCTTAATCATCCAAGACTT
>NZ_NGLG01000001.1:797096-809468 GCF_002140655.1 Enterococcus sp. 3H8_DIV0648
TCGCAGTCATGAAATGATCAGTGATGATGCTGCAATGATTTTAACAATGTTGGAAAGAAATACGGACCATAAATTACCTTATTGGGATAAGTCTGCTCCTGAAGAAATCAAAGAAGCATTCGGCATCAGCAAAGGTCAATTTAAGCGTGCGATTGGTCACTTATTGAAAGAGAAGTTGATTGAACAAACTGAAGGTGAGATTCGTTTAAAAAGCTAATTGAGAATGTCCTTGCATAAATAAAGGTGATAAACTATAATAATTCTAAGAAAAACAGTAGAGTTTTCGCTGCTTGTTTATAATTATTATAAAATAGATAGAGGAGGGTTCTCTTGAACGCAATCCTAGCCTTACAAAAAACAAAAAAGCAACTTCATGATTCTGGATTCAAGTTGACGCCCCAGCGTGAAGCAACCGTTCTCGTTTTATTGGAAAATGAAAAAGACCATTTATCAGCCGAAGAAATTTATTTTTTAGTGAAAAAGAAAAGCCCTGAAATCGGCTTAGCAACTGTGTATCGTACTTTAGAAATTTTAACCGAACTGCACATCGTCAATAAGATTAGTTTTGATGATGGATTGGCGCGTTATGATCTACGAAAAGAAGGTGCCGAGCATTTTCATCATCACCTTTTGTGCCTCGAATGTGGGAATATCGAAGAAATTGAAGAAGATCTTTTAGGCGATGTGGAACGAGTAGTAGAATCACGTTATCACTTTTTAGTAAAAGACCATCGTTTGACTTTTCATGGTATTTGTCAGAGTTGCCAAGAGAAGAAAGATGCGTAAATTTTTTAGCTAAATTGGATTAAGTTATAATTAATTTATATAGTCCCTTGCAAAGATACGTGCTATCATTTCAAGGGACTTTTTGTTATGATAAAGCGAAAGTGGTGAAAACATGGATGAACAAATAACGGAATATTTACATTACTTATCGATTGAACGTGGTCTTTCAGAAAATACACGTATCAGTTACCAAAGGGACTTGCAGCAATACTTGTCCTTTTTGACTGATCAAGGTGTGTCCGAATGGCAGGCGGTTGATCGTTATATGGTTGTGTCTTTTTTGACAAATTTAACTGAAGCCGGTAAAGCATCTACTACGATTACGCGAATGATTTCTAGTTTGCGTCGTTTTCATCAATTTTTACGCCAAGAACGTTACACGGACCACGATCCAATGCAGCATATTGATAGTCCAAAGAAGGCCCAAAAGCTTCCCCAAACACTTTCATTAGCAGAAGTAGAGCGTTTGATTGCTACGCCAGATACCACGACTGATTTAGGAATTCGTGATCGTGCAATTTTGGAAGTGATGTATGCCACTGGACTAAGGGTAAGTGAACTTATTGGACTAAGACTTGGGGATATCCATTTGGAAATGGGGCTCTTGCAAACTGTCGGTAAGGGTGATAAAGAGCGGATCGTTCCATTAGGAGATTATGCGATTCATTGGCTAGAACGTTATCTGGCAGAAGTTAGGCCCATATTAACTAAAAAGACACCAAATGAAACATTTTTATTCGTTAATAATCATGGTCACGGACTGAGCCGACAAGGTATATGGAAGAATCTGAAACAATATGTTATCAAAGCAGAGATCATGAAGGATGTTACACCTCATACTTTGCGGCATAGTTTTGCGACACATTTACTTGAAAACGGAGCGGATTTGCGAACGGTTCAAGAACTTCTAGGTCATGCTGATATATCTACAACACAGATTTATACTCATATCACTAAACGGCGAATGACCGAAGTGTATAAAGAGTTTTTTCCGCGTGCTTAACAGGAGGAGAAAGAATGCTTACTCAATATCGAAAAAATCAGCGAAAAATTGCGATGGGGCTTTTAAGTTTTCATGAAAGTTTAAAAGATCAACAACATTTACTAAAAGAAATCGATACATATGAAGGCGATGATCGTTACCAACTGTATTGCTACTATGATGACAATTCTGACAACGTACAAGGTGTAGTCGGTGTGAGTCAGTTAGAGGATCAGGAAATTGTACTTCACGATATCAGTTTGAACCCTTCTTATCGAGGAGAAGGGATTAGCATTACTATGATGGATGAGTTGCAAGCGATGTATCCAAATCAAAAAATTATTGGAACACCTGCTACCTCCGCCTTTTTAGCAAAATGGCAAGAACATAAGCGAGGATAAGATGGAAACAATTAGTTTAAAATTAGACGTTTTTGAGGGTCCGCTTGATCTTCTGCTGCATTTAATCCAACAATTGGAGATCGATATTTATGATATTCCAATTGCAGAAGTGACAGAGCAATATATGAATTTTATTCACGCCATGAAAACCTTAGAATTAGAGGTGGCTGGGGAGTACTTAGTTATGGCAGCAACCCTTATGTCAATTAAGAGTCAAATGCTGTTGCCAAAGCCAGAGCTAGAATTTGATTGTGATGATGAAGAAGGTGAAGACCCTCGGGAAGCCTTGGTTCAACAGCTTTTGGAGTATCGCAAGTACAAATATGCGGCTTCTGTCTTATCTGAGAAAGAACAAGAAAGAAGCTTGTTTTATACCAAAGCTCCGATGGATCTTTCTGAATATGAAGACGAAATTTTACCATTACCAAAAAATCAATTAAATACGATCGATCTTTTTTTAGCACTACATGACGTATTGCAACGTAAAAAAAGAAATAAACCGATTGAAACAACAGTTACTACTGAGACAATCACTGTTGATCAAAAAGTAAATGAAATTGGTCAACGACTGGCAAAATTATCTGAGTCTGAGGGCTTGCCATTAGAGTCTTTTTTTGTGCAATATACGAAAGATGAAATGATTACGACCTTCATGGCTCTTTTGGAATTAATGAAAAAGGGGCAAGCTTCGGCAACTCAGGAAGAAACATATGCACCAATCTTGATATTTAAAGGAGCCGTTGTATGAATCAATTAAGTCAAATTGAAGCGATGCTTTTTGTGGTGGGAGAAGAAGGAATCAGTTTAGAGGAAATGGCCTTCACTTTAAAAAGACCCATGCCGGAAATATATCAGAATATTATTGATCTAAAAGATTCTTATGAGAATAATGAAGCTTCTGCGCTTACTCTTTTAGAAGTGGGCAATCACTTTGTGTTAAGTACAAAAAAAGAATTTGCTCCATTGTTAAAAGAATTTGCTCGGTCCCCAATGGCTAATCGTCTGAGTCAGGCAGCTTTGGAGACACTCTCAATTATTGCCTATAAGCAGCCTGTGACGCGATCAGAAATTGATGAGCTTCGTGGTGTTCAATCCAGCGGTGCAGTGCAAACGCTGGTGGCACGGCAATTAATTGAGGATAAAGGACGCGTAGATGGTCCAGGACGGGCGATTTTGTATGGAACAAGCGATTACTTCATGGATTATTTTGGGCTGAAAGACATGGAAGAACTACCGGATGTCCAAAAGATGGAAGAAGATTTAGCGGATGAGGATGAGCCTTTGGACTTGTTTTATGACCGTTTTAAAGAAGAGGATGAACAATAATGGAAAGATTACAAAAGGTTATTGCCCATGCAGGGATTGCATCGCGTCGTAAAGCCGAGGAATATATTACTGGTGGACGGGTGAAAGTAAATGGCGAAGTTGTTAAGGAGTTAGGAACAAAGGTAGGCAAGAAAGATATTGTCGAGGTCGATGGTGTGCCGATTTATCAAGAGGAGCCGGTGTATTATTTATTTTATAAACCTCGTGGAGTTATCTCCGCTGTGGCCGATGACAAAAATCGAAAAGTCGTGACAGATTATTTTTCGGCTGTACCTGAAAGGATTTACCCAGTCGGACGATTAGATTATGATACATCTGGTATTTTACTTTTAACCAATGATGGAGATTTTTCACAACGATTAGCTCATCCTAAGCATCAAATTGATAAGGTTTATGTGGCGAAGGTGAAAGGCTATGCAGAAAAAAGGAATCTTTTTCCTTTAACAAAGGGGATTCGTATCGAAGGAAAGAAGACAGCACCTGCCCGGTTTGAAATCCTTTCGACTGATAAGAAGTCTGAAACGAGTATTGTGGAGTTAACAATCCATGAAGGCCGAAATCATCAAGTTAAAAATATGTTGGCAGCAGTTGGTTTTCCTGTTCAAAAATTAAAGCGAGAACGCTATGGCGATCTGACCTTACAAGGCTTGCGGCCAGGTGAATATCGTCGTTTAAGCACAAAAGAAATCAATACGCTGTTAAACCAATCAAGATAGTCAAAGTCATTTACTTGTTTTTTGATAGTAAAATTGTTATAGTGAATTTACAATAAAAAATAATTTAAGGTTCGTCTTCAGGGGCAGGGTGAAAATCCCGACCGGCGGTAATAGTCCGCGAACTGCGCAAGCAGCCGAATCGGTGTAATTCCGATACCGACAGTACAGTCTGGATAAAGAAGATAGAGCTTATTTGGGTGAGTCTGTATTCAAGTAACTCTATGCTTTTTCTGAAGCATAGAGTTTTTTTTTGCGGTGAAGCAACACTCAAATAGTTCGATGAAGATGATTCCGAAACGGAGGATTTCATATGAAGAACTTAAAGTTACAAAAAATGACAGCAGTAGCAGTGGCAGCAGCAATGGGATTAATTTTACAATTTATTGCTTTTCCGATTGTTCCAATGTTTCCTTTTTTAAAGCTAGATTTTAGCGATATTCCGGTCTTAATAAACATGTTTATCTTTGGACCGTTAACAGGGATTGCAACTGCATTTATTCGTTCATTGCTCCATTTAACCATGAGCGGTTTTTCCTTTGATAACATGATTGGGGATTTTGCCAGCTTCTTTGCATCAACTTTATATACATTACCGATTTTCTTGATGTTTAGAAAAAAGACCACTTCAAGAAGAGTATTGGGTCTTGGATTAGGCATTCTAGCGATGACATTGTTTATGAGCATTGCAAATTATTTTGTGATCACACCGCTTTACTTAAAAGCCTTTGGACTTTCCGCTGGTCAGATGTTAGGAATGGGATTAGGCCGCTATATATTAGTAGGAATCGTTCCGTTTAATATACTTAAAGGAATAGTCGTCAGTTCGGTGTTCTTAGTATTACATGCAAAATTATTGCCTTGGTTAACAAAAAAGACACTGACTTCACAGCATCATTCAGTATAATTTGGTAAGTCAAAAATCTCAGACAAAACGTCTGAGATTTTTTTTGCAGATGTGTGTTATGATGATTTCTGATATAAGATGGCATGAGAAGGACAGCGCTTGGCAGATTGAACAACGGCTGCTTGTTGATCTTCAGGAATAAATTCGTGTGTCGCATCAGGCTCACCCACAAAAAGTACGAGGCCATCATCTGTATAATCAAAAATTTCTGGCGCGATCGTTTGGCATAAACCACAAGCGATACAACGCTCAGGAATGATTTCGCATTTCATTTTTTCACCTTCCACAGGAGATTTTACTATGACATTTTTTATTTTAACGTTATTTCAGACGGGCTACAAGTTAAGAACCTCTACCTTATATCATTTATTAGTAGGCAAGAGGACTAGTTCCGTTTTACTTCATGGTTTTTTTTACAAAAATTTGGCTTTTTTAGGTGCGTTGCCAAATTTGAAGGAAGAAATGTTTCAAAAAGAGCTACAGCGATTGATTGATCTTCAATTGATTTTAGTTGAAGAAGGCTTTGGAGAGCTAACATCAAAAGGGAAAAAAGTATTATCGAAGGAGACTTTTGGCTTAACTGGCTTAAATAATCTACGTTACGGCCGGATGCGAGAGAATTCGTGGCAGCTGGTCTTATTTGCAGTGCAAGTTGTCAGTAATTTATCTTTTAATGAAAAAAACTATCTTCCAATCGAAAATAGGCCCTACTATCTGCAGCAAATAAAAAATTGGTTGGCACACTCAGAAACTAATCTGTTGGAGAAGTTTCAACAAGAATTAGTAATTATTTTTCAAACTTTGGCACAAGAGGAAGCAGACTTTTTAGTAAACCAATTTTCTGGCTTTGGTTTTCAAGGTAAAACCGCCTTTCAGCTGATTCCTGAGAAATGGCAGGAATCTCCGTGGAATCTGCTTTATCGCCAGAAGGTAATTGATTTGTTTTTAGCACGTGTTCAGGGCGGCGAACTATCAAGATTATTATCAAATTTGGATCAGCAAAACATTAATCAAAGCATGTTGAAGACGAAAGAGTTCTTTTTAGCAGGAAAGACAATCGATGAGATTTTAGCATTGCGCCATTTAAAACAAGGTACTATTAATGATCACTTTATTGAATGGGCATTAATGGATGAAAAATTTCCTTTTGAAAAATTTGAGAAAATCGATTTTACTACTTTGGATGAAAACAAAGTAGTAAATGCACATTATCAAGATTACGAAGTATCCTATTTAAATTTCCGTTTGTCACAAATCTATTATTTGAGGGAAAATCAATGGAACTAACAGAGTTGCTAAAAACAAAATTTAATTATGATCAATTTCGTCCTGGGCAACAGGAAATCATCGAGACGCTTTTAAAAGGGAATTCGGTGCTGGGAATGCTGCCGACAGGAACTGGGAAGTCTTTGTGTTATCAACTGCCGGGATATTTACTTGAGGGGACAGTAATTGTGATTTCACCATTAATCTCTTTAATGGAAGATCAGGTAGCGCAATTGCAGCGTCTAGGCGAAAAGCGTGCTGTTTCCTTAAACAGTTTACTCTCATCTTGGGAAAAACAATGGGTCCTAAACGAAGCACATAAATATAAGTTTATCTTTATGAGTCCAGAAATGTTTTTGACACCTAATGTTCAAAAAACATTACAGGCAATGAAATTATCTTTTGTTGTGGTTGATGAGGCCCATTGCATTTCTCAGTGGGGAATTGATTTTCGACCAGAATATTTGAAACTGGCTGAAGGAATAAAGAATGTGGGCGTATCTTTAATTCTAGCGTTGACCGCTACAGCAACTAGAGCGGTTCGTCAAGATATACAGCAATTATTATTTGATGATAAAGCACAAGAGTTTGTTTATTCTGTTGATCGACCCAATATTAGTTTTTTTGTTTATCAGGAGGATAAGAATAAAAAATTACAAGGGCTGGTCGAATCGTTAAACGGGTCAGGCATTATTTATTGTGCTACAAGAAAAAAAGTTGAAGAATTGTATCATGCGCTTAAACAAAAACATGCTGTTGCTTATTATCACGGAGGGCTCAGTGGACAAGAAAGACGTATGCTGCAGCAGCAGTTTTTAGCTGGAGACTTGCAGCTGCTAATCGCGACCAATGCATTTGGAATGGGGATTAACAAAGACAATATTCGATTCGTCATTCATTATGATCTACCCGACTCGCCAGAAAATTACCTGCAAGAGGTTGGGCGTGCGGGCAGAGACGGCCGACCTAGTCAGGCGATTCTGCTTTACGAAGAAGGGGATGAGTATATCCATCATTTCTTGCAAGAGCAGACGAATCAATCAAAAAAATTATTTGAAATCAAACAAAAAATGAACGATTTGGTATTTGAAGATCCGTTAATAAAAAAATGGGAGCAGTTTTTTCCTAATCAAGAATCACGCTTGCTAGATTTGTTAAGTCAACGTGGAACAACAAAGAAGCTGCAATTACAAAAGATGATGGATTATATTTCAACAACGAATTGTCGTCGAGAATTTTTAGTGTCCTATTTTGATGAGACGCTTTCTGATAAGAATCCAAACTGTTGTGATAATGATGGTGCTAATTTAGCAGTCAAAACTAGTCAAAAGCTGGTGCTTGAAACATCGTTTCATTGGCAAAAGATATTTCAAAAAATTTTTAAAAATGATGTGAAAGATTGAAAATTGCCGCATATTTTTTTAGAGCTATGGTATAATACATGGCGATAGCATTTAGGAGGTTAGAGAAATTGAGTAGAAAAGATCGCTATAACGATACGAACAACGAACCGTGGGATCAACATATTTACGAATCTGATAGTGAA
Source organism: Enterococcus sp. 3H8_DIV0648 (assembly GCF_002140655.1). Classification (NCBI taxonomy): domain Bacteria; kingdom Bacillati; phylum Bacillota; class Bacilli; order Lactobacillales; family Enterococcaceae; genus Enterococcus; species Enterococcus sp. 3H8_DIV0648. The sequence goes on from NZ_NGLG01000001.1 coordinate 805,024, forward strand.
GAAGAAACTTATTCACGCAGCCAGTCTCGTCGTAGTGGTGGTGGTAACAAAGGTGGCGGAAATACAAAATTCTTGACGATTCTAGTCGCATTATTGTTAGCCCTTATTTTGATTCCAGCTGGTGCTTTTTTCTGGATTACTCGTGGAAATGATAAACCAGCGGCCTCTCCTGAGAGTACGACTCAGGTATCTAAGGTTTCATCAACAGAAAAATCAAGCACCCAAGAAAGCAGCACTGAAGAAAGTACCGCTACAACAGATTCAGAAGCAAATCAACAAGAGCAACAACAAGCTGCAGATCAGCAAGCACAACAAGCGGCTGCAGAATCTCAAGCTGCCGCACAATCTCAAGCAGCAGAAGCATCACGGTCTGCCGCAGTAGCCGCACAGCAAACAACACCTTCTTCAGACACAACGAATGATCCAAACGCACAATATGGTACGGTTCAATCGGGCGAAGGTCCACAACAAATCGCTGGGCGCTATGGTTTAAGCGTAGATGATTTCTTAAGACTTAATGGAATGGATAGAAGCAATTTCTATTTTGATCCAGGTCAACAAGTGCGTATTAAATAATTTGAATACTTTGCCGTAATCGCTAGCGATTACGGCTTATTTATTGAAAAGAGGCAGAACATGGAAAAAATTTCAATTGCAATCGATGGTCCGGCATCTTCAGGAAAGAGTACAGTGGCTAAGATCTTAGCCAGCGACTTTAATTTTATTTATGTCGATACTGGCGCGATGTATCGCGCTATTACTTTTTTAGCAATCAAGCATCAAGTAGCTTTTTCGAATGAGAAAGCTTTAGTAGATTTGACAAGAAAATATCCGATTACCTTCAAGCAATCTGCTCGTGGACAATTAGTATTTGCAGATGGTGAAGAAATTACCCAAGCGATTCGACAGCCAGATGTAACCGCGGCTGTTTCGGAAGTATCCGCTCATGGGGAAGTACGAGCAGAGCTGGTTGAAGCGCAGCGTCAATTGGCCGAAGCCGGGGGAGTCGTGATGGATGGACGAGATATTGGTACAACTGTCTTACCAAAAGCGCAAGTAAAAATCTTTCTGGTAGCAAGTGTCGAAGAACGAGCCCAACGTCGCTACAAAGAAAATCAAGAAAAAGGAATCGAGATGGATTTTGAAGCAATCAAAGAGGCCATCGCAAAACGTGATTATCTGGATTCACATCGTGAGGTTTCACCGCTTGTTCAAGCTGCTGATGCAGAATTGGTTGATACGACTGGAATGTCGATTGAACAGGTAGTAACGAAGATTAAAGAGGTTATTTACTCAAAAGGTTTCTAAATTTCAGCTAAAATCGATAAATAAAGCGAATTTCTTTCAAATTTTTAGAAAAAAAGAAGAAATCGCTTTATTTTTCATGTGGATTATTCTAAAATAGAACATGTAGTGTATTTTACGCAGAATTGTTGGTAAGGAGGACAAACGACATGACAGAATTAGAACAAAATTCGATGGAAAACGAAAATGTTTCCATGGAAGCAGCAATGGAAAGTGTGCATGAAGTTCAAGTTGGCGATATTGTTAAAGGTGAGGTGCTCGCCTTAGAGGATAAACAAGTTATCGTTGGTATTGAAGGTGCAGGAGTAGAAGGTGTAGTTCCTGCCAAAGAACTTTCAACATTACCTGTTGAAGATATCAATGAAGAAGTCAAGGTTGGCGATATTCTTGATTTAGTCGTTATCTCTTCTATCGGAAAAGACAAAGAAAATGGTAGTTATCTCCTTTCTAAACGTCGCTTAGATGCGAAGAAAGTTTGGGAAGATATTGAAAAAGAATTCAAAGATGGGAAAATTATCGAAGCACCGGTAACTAGTAGCGTCAAAGGTGGTTTAGTTGTTGACGTGGGTGTACGTGGTTTTGTACCTGCATCAATGATTGATGATCATTTTGTTGATGATTTTTCAGTCTACACTGGAAAAACATTAAAATTCAAAATTATTGAAATCGAACCTTCAGAGAATCGTTTGATTCTATCTCATAAAGCAGTTGTCGAAGCTGAAAAGGCTGAGAAGAAAAAAGAAATTCTAGCTGATCTATATGAAGGTCAAGTAATCAAAGGCCAAGTTGCTCGTTTAACAGACTTTGGTGCTTTCATTGATCTTGGCGGAATTGACGGATTGGTTCACGTGTCAGAGATTTCTCATAGTCATGTGGCGAAACCAGCAGATGTTTTGAATGTAGGCGATGAAGTAGAAGTTCAAGTACTTTCTGTTGATCCAGAGAAGGAACGTATCTCATTGTCAATTAAAGCAAATCTGCCTGGACCTTGGACAGATATTGAAGAAAAAGCGGCACCAGGTTCCGTACTTGAAGGAACAGTGAAACGCTTGACTAGCTTCGGAGCATTTGTTGAGATCTTCCCTGGCGTAGAGGGATTGGTTCACATTTCTCAAATTTCACATAAACATATCGCAACACCACATGAAGTTTTACATGAAGGTGATCAAGTACAAGTGAAAGTTTTGGAAGTGCATCCTGAAGATCATCGTGTGGCTCTTTCAATCAAAGCTTTGGAAGAAAAACCTGAAGAAGCGAAGGCAGAACCTGTTGAAGAGGAATCCTATGAATTACCTGAAGAAAACACTGGTTTTACTATGGGCGATATTTTAGGTGACGCTTTAAGTGATGACTCAGAGGATAAAGAGTAATTAATACATCTAAAGGTGTGCGTAAGCACGCCTTTTTTTTCGTCTAAATTTATTGGAGAAAATGGTGTGCTTTACTGAAGCATTGAGTAAAATAGGAACAACAAAGTGTAACTTTATCATTATTTAATAGATGAAAGCGGATCCTTCTCTTGCAAGAAGGAGCTTTCTTGGTTAAACTAAGGAGAATTTGAAAAAAGAATGCAGCCGCTAGTTCTACTTCTTGCTTTTTTAAGATTAGTAGAAGGGTATGTAATTGAATCTAAAATAGATTTTGTGGAAATTTATTAAAATAATTTGAAATTACCCTAGTTTTTTATTATACGTTTTTGGTGGATGTGATAGTAGATCAACTACTTTCAAACGAATATCGAACGTAGTTACCAAAAGGATAGATACTATGAGCATCGGGCTCATTTTTTTTGAAAAAAATTTAATTCATTAATAGGAACGGGGAGTAAATTTATGTCAAATCCTACAATTGCAATCGTTGGTCGTCCGAATGTCGGAAAATCAACATTGTTTAATCGAATCGCAGGTGAACGTATTTCGATCGTAGAAGATACGCCAGGCGTTACTCGGGATCGAATCTATGCAAAAGGCGAATGGTTGGATCATGAGTTTTCAATCATTGATACTGGTGGAATTGATATCGGCGACGAGCCATTTATGGAGCAAATCAAGCAGCAAGCGCAAATCGCGATTGATGAAGCAGATGTCATTTTGCTTGTAGCAAGCGGAAAAGAAGGGGTCACTGATGCTGATGAAGCAGTGGCGAAGATTTTGTATCGTAGCAAAAAACCAATTATTCTAATGGTAAATAAAGTCGATAATCCTGAAATGCGCAATGATATTTATGAATTTTATTCATTAGGTTTGGGAGAACCCTATCCTGTTTCCGGTAGTCATGGACTAGGGCTTGGTGATGTGCTGGATGAGGCGGTCAAGCATTTCCCTGATGATAATGAAGACGATGAGGACCAATCGATTAAGTTTAGCTTGATCGGTCGACCAAATGTTGGGAAATCTTCATTGATCAATGCTATTTTAGGAGAAGATCGAGTAATCGTATCAGATATTGAAGGCACTACTCGAGATGCAATTGATACGAAATTTGTTGGTGAAAACGGTCAAGAATTTACAATGATCGATACGGCTGGAATGCGAAAACGTGGAAAAGTTTACGAAAACACAGAAAAGTATTCCGTGATGCGTGCAATGCGCGCGATTGATCGTTCTGATGTTGTTCTTGTGGTTTTAAACGGCGAAGAAGGAATCCGTGAACAAGACAAGCGAATTGCTGGTTATGCGCATGAAGCTGGTCGTGGTGTGATTATCGTGGTTAATAAATGGGATCTAGTCAAAAAGGATACCAATACCATGAAGAAATTTGAAGAGGAAATTCGTGATGAGTTTGCTTATTTGGATTACGCACCAATCGTATTCGTTTCAGCAATGACGAAACAACGATTGAATAAAATTCCAACAATAATCGAAGAAGTCAGCATGAATCAAAATTTAAGAATTCCTTCTTCTGTTTTGAATGATATTATCATGGACGCAGTAGCGATCAATCCAACACCTACTGATAAAGGAAAGCGATTGAAGATTTTCTATGCTACTCAAGTTGCGGTTAAGCCGCCGACATTTGTAGTATTTGTTAATGAAGAAGAGCTGATGCATTTTTCATACGCACGATTTTTAGAAAATCAAATTCGAAAAGCGTTTGAATTTGAGGGAACTCCGATAAAAATAATTGCTCGCAGAAGAAAA
>NZ_NGLG01000001.1:810172-814255 GCF_002140655.1 Enterococcus sp. 3H8_DIV0648
GCCTCAGGAAAATCAGCAAGGCGTACAGCCAAGTCAATCAAATACTCAGCAGGCTCCTTCAAATCAAGAAGGAACGCCAATTCAGGGTCAACAAAATATACAACAGGGTCAATGATCATATGAGCTTTAAATAGTGTGAAATTTACAAATACGAATTTCTAATAATCCGGATTCTTTTTTATTCTTATAATAATAGAGCTGAAATATCCGAAAGCCTTTCGCAGATTTGTTGCGGGAGGTTTTTTTGTAGTATAAAATAAAGAAAACGGGGTGATCGGATGGAAGTAACGTATCGAAATAAACAAAATGAGACACTAATTATTTATGGAGAAACGGTCGCTTCAATGATGCGTAAAAAAGATCTAAAAAACAAGCAGATACTTTTTTGCGGCAATCAGCGGTATTATGATTTGTACGCGGAGAAGCTGCGGCAATTTATTCCTAAAAGCAGCACGCATGAATGGTTTATCACGCCGAATAACCGTTATTGTAACACGATGGAAAATTTTCAAGAATTGATCAGCTTTCTTGATCGCTTCAGTCGACAAAAGGAAACTATTTTTATGGGTATCGGCAACGAAGGAGTCATTGAACTGCTGGGATTCACGCACCATGTTGCGAATTTTCAAGCAGAGTTGTGCTTCTTACCTGTTTCATTGCGATCGTTTGCGCAAAGCTTATCTTTTGTAGACCAAATTGTTTCAGATAAAACGTTAATGACAGTGATGGAGATTGAGGAAGCACCGAAAAGTATCTTGTTTGATCATACTTTAGCGGATCAACAGAAAACGGGGAAAATGGTCGATCTTTTAACGTTGATTCGTTGCGGGATCGTCTGTGACTATCCATTTCTACAAAGTTTATACGTGAACTTTCCAACGCGTGAAGCTCTATTGCAGCATTCTTTTTCGGCTTTTAGTGAGACTTTGATCAATTATTACCAAGAAAACAGCCGACAGCTGCGCAGGTTTGGGAAAACCTTTGAAAAAGCTTTTTTCCAAACAGAAAATGGTTCACTGTTGTCGAACAGTATGAAGACGATGTTTGGCTTGTTATTTGAGTTAGCGTGGAACGTGACAGCAAGCGATCTTCATTTCAATTTCAAAAATTTTATGATATGGTTGGTGCGATTAGGATTTCCAATCATGATGCCTGAAGGAATCTCTTTGGCTGATTATGGTCAGCAGGTGATTGCTTTAGCGCAGGAGAAACCATTGGCTGGGTTAGTCCAAGTCGGCGAGGTCGGCATGAACAAAATTCCGACTGAAAAAGAATTGCTTCGAACATTTGAAGCGTATCAAAAAATAGTTACAGAGATCAGGGGAGAATAGATGTCAAGTTATAGTGAAAAAATGCTCGCAGCATTGAAGGATGAAAATTTAACAGAAGCAAATTTGTTGTTTGAAGCGGCATTGAAAAAGGATGATCCAGAGATTTTAGCAAGCTTGGCTGAAGAGCTGCAGGCGCTAGGTTTCATAGAAGAAGCAAAACGTGCTTTAGAAAAATTGTTGAAGGATTTTCCTGAAGAGGATGTTTTTTATCTTTCTTTAGCCGAGATTGCTATCGAAGATGATCTTATTGATGACGCGTTTGAGTACTTAGAAAAAATCAAACCTGAAAGTGAGAATTACTTAGAAAGTTTGTTAGTGACAGCTGACTTATATCAGGTTTTAGGCATTCCGGAAGTCAGCGAAGCGAAGCTGCTGCAGGCTAAAACGATTGCGCCAGAAGAACCGTTGATCACCTTTGCTTTGGCGGAATTACATTTTTCTGCTAATCAATTGGGAGAAGCGATTAATGATTACGGTCAGCTTCAGAAACAAGGGATCGATGAAATCGCGAATATCTCTATTGATGAGCGCATTGGATCGGCTTATAGTATGATGGGCGGTTTTGAAGAAGCGATCCCATTTTTAGAGCGAGCTTTAGAAAAAGAGCATACATCTGATCGGTTGTTCCAATTAGGCTTTACGTATTACCAATTGCACGATCATCAAAAAGCAATCAATTATTTACAGGAGTTGATTACGATTGATCCGCAATATCAAAGCGGCTATTACTATTTGGCCGATAGTTTGAAAGAAGAAGAATTGCTGGAGGAAGCTTTGGTTGCTGCTGAAGAGGGCGTCAAGGAAAACCCTTATCAAGTGGAACTACTGCATATGGCTTCTGAAATTGCGTATCGTTTACGTGATAGCAAGAAGGCTGAAGAATTGTTGTTACAAGCGTTAGAAACAGGAGATAAAACGGATGAAACGTTGTTGACGTTAAGTAATCTTTATCTCAATGAAGAACAGCCTGATAAAGCAATCGAAATGATTAGTCAGATGGATGAAGAAGATAATCCTTACGCCGCATGGAATCTGGCTCAGGCCTATAATGAACTGGAAGATTTCGATGCCGCACGTACTTATTACAAGCAGGCTTACGAAGACTTGGCTCATGAACCAGACTTTTTGAAAGCATATGGAATCTTTTTACGAGAAGATGGTCAATTAGAACCGGCACGAGCTGTTTTGACGAACTACTTACAATTAGAACCGGGTGATTTAGAAGTACAGTCATTACTAGAAGAGTAGAGAGGTGAGAGAAATGATCGATGTAGGTGAAAAACGTGAATTTCTCGTGTGGTTGATTAATAATGTGAGTTTTCAACGACGCGAAGTAATTTGGATTTTAAATTACTTGATTAATCATGAAGCAATCTTGCGAAATGTCCACATCGTAGAACAAGCGCTAGAAACAAAACGAGGCTTGGTTTTTCGAGATATTACTCAACGTGAAGAGCCGATGGTGTTTTCGATTGAAGGCCATCAGTTTTCTAACAGTGATCAAATTTTTCATGAGATTCGTCTGCATTGGCAACAGCCTTTATACTTGGAATGTGTTTTTCCCAATTCTTGGCAGAACGCCCAGTATTTATCAGTTCTTGAAGACAATCCCGCGCTTTCATGGAATGATAATGTCAGTGAGGAAATTGTGACAGAGGTCGAAAACTATTTGAAGTTTCAGGAACAGGAAGCGCAAGTAGATTTATTGAAGAAGCAGATTGATATGGCCTTAGAAGATGGTGACAAAGAGGCTTTCCTAATTTTGTCAGATGAATTGAACAGACTTAAATTATCTTTACACGAATAAAAATACCGCAGACAATCAAAAAATTGTCTGCGGTATTTTTTTAATTACTTCGTTTTAAAGTAAATCTTCGTCGCTGCGGTTTTAAGTAGGTAAAGCCTTCACCTTCTACGTCATGGACATTACTGATTAGAATAAAAGCTTTTTCATCAACTGAATGAATAAGTTTTTTTACTTCATTGATTTCTTGCTGTGAAACGACGATATAGACGATGCGCTTCATATCTGAGGAGAAGCCGCCTTCCCCATGAAGATAGGTAACGCCGCGTTCTAGATGAGCCATCAATAACTCCGCGATCACGTTACTTTCATTAGAGATGATCATCACACCTTTGGCAGCATATCCGCCAGAAGAGAGCATATCAACTACTTTACTAAATACAAACGACACGATCAGTGTATACATCATGCGTTTCAAATCCAAATAAGTCAGTGAGCAAAGTAAAACGATGATGTCAAATACTAGTAATGATTTTCCCATCGTGAAGCCGAATTTTTGTTCTAAAATCCGCGCGATAACATCTGCTCCACCAGTCGTCCCACCATTTCGATAAACCAGCCCGCTGCCGAACCCTGCAAATAAACCTGCTAAGATAGAAACGATGAATAAATCGTGATCCAAATTGATCTGTAAAGGAATCCGCTGCCAGATCCATAAAAAGACAGACAAACAGACCGTACCCAAAATTGTATAATAAAATGATCGTTTACCCAAAATTTTTCCACCGATTAAAATCAATGGGATATTAATGATTAAGGTTGTATAGGCAGGATCGATGCCAAAAAGCGCTCGAATGATCAAAGTGATACCGGTAACGCCGCCTTCTGCTAAGTGATTCGCAATATTCAAATAAACTAGACCAAATGCATATATGGCCTGTCTCTTATACACATCTAGATGTGTATAAGAGACAGGATGGAAGTAACGTATCGAAATAAACAAAATGA
>NZ_NGLG01000001.1:814369-817316 GCF_002140655.1 Enterococcus sp. 3H8_DIV0648
TTCCATACGACACCTCCTGATTTTAATTGAATGAAACGAGTAAAATAGAAAATTTGGATTGATATTGATCAAGTCAAAAATTAGTCCTCAACCAACATAGCATGAATTTCAGTTACTTACAACAACATGATAGGAAACAAATCTGTTTTTTGATAAGATAGGTTTGAGGTGGTTTAATGAATGAAAAGACAATGAAAATCATGCAACAAGAAGTTGATGATTATATACAACAATTCAAAACTGGTTATTTTTCTCCATTAGGACAAATGGCCCGTTTAACAGAAGAGGTCGGTGAGTTGGCTCGGGAGGTCAACCATTATTATGGTGAAAAAGCAAAAAAAGCTTCAGAAAAACCAAATTCGGTTGAAGAAGAATTGGGAGATGTTTTATTTGTTACGATTATCATGGCAAATTCACTAGGAATTGATCTGACAGAAGTCTTTAACCATAATATGGAGAAGTTTAATCAACGTGATCGCTTTCGATTTGAGCGTAAAGATGGTCTGACAGAAGGTGATATTAAATGAAATTAGAAGCTTTTCCGCTCGAGTTTCAAGGTGCGATGCCAATCTTACGCAAACTACAGAGCGCGGGTTATGAAGCCTACTACGTTGGCGGCAGTGTCCGCGATATTCTTTTAAATAAGCCGATTCACGATGTAGATATCGCAACGAGTGCTTTTCCGGCAGAGGTGAAGGAGCTGTTCCATCGCACAATCGATGTAGGGATCGATCATGGAACTGTAATGGTAATCACAAAAGAGGCGACATATGAAGTCACGACTTTTCGAACAGAGTCGACTTATCAAGACTATCGTCGACCTGACCATGTAGAATTCGTCCGCTCCCTTAAAGAGGATTTGAAACGACGCGACTTTACGATTAATGCTTTAGCGGTCGGGATTGACGGTACTGTGATCGATCTTTTTGATGGCTTAGACGATCTGCGAAATAAAGTATTGCGAGCGGTGGGGAATCCTTACGAACGTTTTCATGAAGATGCCTTACGGATGATGCGGGCGCTGCGATTTGTCAGTCATCTAGGTTTTACTTTAGAGCCGGATACCTTTGAGGCAATCCAAGAATATCATTCTTTATTAGCAAAAATTTCTGTAGAACGGATCAATGTGGAGTTTGTTAAATTGATGATGGGTTCTTTTCGTGAAGCAGGGCTGCGTTCCTTTGTAGAATCTGAATGCTATGTTTATTGCCCCGGTTTAAGGAATTACGGTGAAGCGTTGTTAAACTTCTCAGAACTTCGCGGGCCGGCGATTCCTACTGAACGACAGGCTTGGACGTTATTAATGACGATGTTGGATATGAATATTACGAATATTCGTCATTTTATGAAGGAGTGGAAATGTTCGAATCAATTGATTCGCGAAGTTACTCAAATGGTGCCTGCACTGCAATTTCGACTGAAATACGAATGGGATAACTGGACTTTATATCAGTTGGGCAGAGAGCTAGCACTCTCAGTTGAATACTTGCTCTATTATTTCGATCGTGAACCGAATTTAGCAAAGATCCGGCTGCTTTATCAATATCTGCCAATTAAATCTTTGAAAGAATTGGCGGTGAAAGGCAACGAAGTCATGGATCATTTTGATTATCCTCGGGGATCATGGATTAGTATGACGTTAAGTGCTTTAGAACAAGAAGTAGTCGAAGGAAGATTAAAAAATGAGAAGCAAGCATTATTAAGTTTCGCAGCCGCTTTTCTGGAAAAGGAGATGTCATGAAAAGATTAGCAAAACTATATCAAGTGACCGAGACTCAAACAGCCTTGCAAATGGGATCTGGTGATTTAGAAGTTTTGGCTACACCAGCATTAGTTGCCATGATGGAGAATTGTGCAAAACTTTTAATCGCACCCGAGCTTTCCGCCGAGCACACCAGTGTTGGTTTCAAGATGGAATTGAAGCATTTGGCTCCAACAGCCGTGGACTCAGAGGTAAAAGTCGAGGCGCAAATCGAAGAGGCGGATAAGAATAAAATTTCCTTTTCCATCAAAGCCTTTGATAAGGAGCATTTAATTGGTGAAGTTTTTCATCAAAGAGTGATCGTCGAAACTGCAGCTTTTCTAAAAAAATTGAAGTAAGAGCACAACATGTGACCGTTTACTCAAGGTATGCTAAACTTGGATTTAGATCAGTAGTGAGGAGAATGCAGAATGGCAAGAGAAATGACAGCGTTAAAATTCTATTTTCGTAATGGCGAAACATGGACAATCGATCGTCGTTACATTGGCGATTTGTGGATTAAACAAATTACGACAAGTTTTGGAAGAATTCATGGCAGTGAGTTTGTAGAAATACATCCATGTGCCGGCTTCAAGATTGAGATTTATCAAGAGGGCGATCATGTTCAAACGACGGATATCAATTTAGGCGGATTAGAGCTTGGTATGTTCGAGCGGGCACGCAAGTTCGAAGACATCGAGCGCATGGAAATAATTTACCGTGCGGGACATCCTGATTCAGTCTACTTCCCTTACAAGGACAAAGATAACGAAGGCTTAGATAATGTCTATCAATCGACAAAAGTTTCAGAAAAGACCAAGAGTTTATATATCGTCATTGATCCAAACCAAAATGTTGATGACGTTTATGGAGAACAATTCTAATTGATTAATTGACAAGCATCCTGCTTAAATGGGTGCTTGTCTTTTTTTAACCTCAATGAGGCTAAAAATTGTGTATAGATATATCATCAATGTGAGTATCGTAGATGATGAAATTTATAAAAAAATGTTAAGGCACCTGAATAATTAGCGTGAAAGACTTGAATTAATCTTCAGGTACCTGTATTATATAAATATAAGGTACCTGAACAAAAAAGGAGAGATCTATCATGGAGAGATGTGTATAAGAGACAGGCTTAAATGGGTGCTTGTCTTTTTTTAACCTCAATGAGGCTAAAAATTGTGTATAGATATATCATCAATG
>NZ_NGLG01000001.1:817459-818483 GCF_002140655.1 Enterococcus sp. 3H8_DIV0648
ATATAAATATAAGGTACCTGAACAAAAAAGGAGAGATCTATCATGGAGAATCAAATGAATGAACAATTTATGAAGCTGCAACATAATTTACGTCGCTATTACCATCGTCAAATGGCAAAAAATCAAGGGTTTGGACCACATCGAGGGCAGGGGCGCGTTTTAGCCTTATTAAAAATGAATCCTGAAATCAGTCAAAAGGATTTAACTTTTGTTTTAGGAATGCGGCCGCAATCTGTTGGAGAACTATTACAAAAACTTGAAGACAAAGAATTTATCACTCGAGAAGCATCAGAGGAAGATCGTCGTATCATGATTATTCGTCTGACGGAACTTGGCAAAGAAGAAGCAGAAAAAATTTCTGAAACGCCAGACTTTGGTGAAGAGTTATTTGCGGATTTCAGTGAAGAAGAAAAAGCAGAATGGTCACGCTTAGTTGAAAAAATAAACGACACATTAAAAAATCAATTAGGAGAAGATGATTCCGAAGAATTTTTTGGCGGCGGAAGGGGTTTTGATGGTCCACGACATCATCACGGACACGGGCCTCATGGATTTGGTGGACCACATGGCAATTGTTCAGGTCATGGCCATCACTTTGGCGAATTTGAAGGCTTCAACTGGTAAGTTCTAAAGAATAAAAGCCTATAAATTTAAATAGTAAGAAAGCTGTAAGGGAAAAATTTCCTTTATGGCTTTTTTTTGTTACAATAACGGAGAGAAATTTGAGGATGGTTCAGAGATGAAAGAATTAAAAGTTACAGAGTTATATAAGACCTTTGGTGATAAAACATTATTTGACCGCATCTCTTTTTTGATTCATGAAAAGGATCGAATTTGTCTCTTATACACATCTAGATGTGTATAAGAGACAGATATTATGCTGATCGCGATTTGGGCGCAGGATAAAAATGGTTTGATTGGTAAGAACAATCGCTTACCATGGCATCTGCCAAATGATCTACGCTTTTTTAAAGAAACCACGATCAATCACACCTTAGTGATGGGACGTAAAACGTTTGAGGGA
>NZ_NGLG01000001.1:818614-825822 GCF_002140655.1 Enterococcus sp. 3H8_DIV0648
AGAGTTATATAAGACCTTTGGTGATAAAACATTATTTGACCGCATCTCTTTTTTGATTCATGAAAAGGATCGAATTGGTTTGATTGGGGTCAACGGAACAGGAAAATCCAGTCTATTAACTATTTTAGCTGGTAAAGATAGCGGCGACGGCGATGTTTCGGCGATTGAAAAGGCCAGTGATTACCGAATCGGCTATTTATCACAGGAGCAAAATTTTTCTGATGAAACATTGGTTTTGGATGCTGTTTTTCAAGGAAACAATCCATTAATGCAGACAGTCCGTGAATACGAAAAAGTCTTGCTGGAATTATCGGTTGATAATAATGCAGATACCCAACGAAAATTTACGTTAGCAGAAGAAGCGATGAATAAGCAAGACGCTTGGACAGCTGATAGTGAAGCCAAGGCAATCTTGAATAAGTTAGGTATCGACACCTTAGACAAAAAAATCAGCGAACTTTCCGGTGGGCAGATAAAACGAGTGGCATTGGCGCAGGTTCTGATTGATGCACCTGATCTATTATTATTAGACGAGCCAACTAACCATTTGGATTATGATGCAATTCAGTGGTTAGAAAGCTATTTAAAAAACTATACTGGTTCACTTTTGATGGTCACTCATGACCGCTATTTTTTAGATCATGTAGCGAATCGTATTTTTGAGCTGTCTTTTGGCAAACTGTATGAGTATCAAGGGAATTACGAAGCTTATCTAATAGAAAAGGCAGAGCGTGATCGAATTTCTGTTGAACAAGAGGGCAAAAGAAAGCAACTATTCAAACAGGAATTGGCTTGGATGCGAGCGGGTGCCAAGGCACGAACAACCAAACAACAAGCAAGGATCAATCGATTTGAAGATTTAAAAGAAAATTTACATCAAGTTAAAACTGATGGTCAGCTTGAAATGAACATTGCAACTACTCGTTTAGGCAAAAAAGTTTTAGAATTAAAAGAAGCTTCTTATTCAATTGAAGGAAAAACGCTTCTGGATCATTTTGACCTTTTGATTCAAACAAATGAACGTCTAGGGATCACTGGTAAAAATGGAGCTGGAAAATCAACTTTGCTCAATATTTTAGCTGAGCGAACTCCACTAGATGATGGAGTAATTGAGGTCGGTGAGACAGTTCGTTTGGCCTATTATACCCAGCAAAATGAAACATTAGATCCCAATAAGCGGATGATTGCTTATTTACAGGAAGCAGCCGAAGAGGTAAAACAACGAGATGGTTCTCAAATCAGTGTAGCTGAAATACTAGAACGATTTCTCTTTCCTCGTTTTATGCATGGCACGTTGATTGGAAAATTATCCGGTGGTGAGAAAAGACGTCTCTATTTATTGAAGTTATTAATTCAACAGCCGAATGTCTTGTTGTTAGATGAACCGACCAATGATTTAGATATTGCAACCTTAACCGTTCTGGAAGATTACTTGCACGATTTTTCAGGAGCAGTGATTACAGTCTCTCATGATCGTTATTTCTTAGATAAAGTTGCAGAAAAACTGTTGATCTTTGAAGGCAACGGTAAAATCGTTTCTTATTTTGGTTCGATTATGAATTACTTGGAACAGCAAACAACAAATAAGGAAGAAAAAACTGTTAAAACGAAGCCACAATCGCAACCCAAAGAGCGCAAGAAAAAGCTTTCCTATAACGAACAAAAAGAATGGGAAACGATAGAAGACGATATTGCCTTGCTGGAAAATAAAATAGAGGAACTAACAGAAGCCATGAATCATCAAGGCGATGATTTCACTAAGCTGCAGGATCTTCAAAAAGAAATAGATCAAACTGAACAAGCCTTAGAAGAAAAGATGACCCGTTGGGAGTATCTAAGTGAAATAGTGGAAGAAAATTAATCTGTTTATTTAAAGAGCAATAATAAATACTATATAAATAGGAGGAATATTATGCTGATCGCGATTTGGGCGCAGGATAAAAATGGTTTGATTGGTAAGAACAATCGCTTACCATGGCATCTGCCAAATGATCTACGCTTTTTTAAAGAAACCACGATCAATCACACCTTAGTGATGGGACGTAAAACGTTTGAGGGAATGGGTGGCCGACCATTGCCGAACCGTCAAACGATCGTTTTGACTAGGGATAAGGATTATCAAGCTGAAAATGTAATGGTTATGCATTCATTAGACGAAGTTCTTGCCTATGATCAAGCGAATCAAGGAAAGGTCTTTATCGCTGGAGGTTCTGCTATCTATACAGAATTTATGACCCACTGTGAAAAAATCTATCGAACTTTTATCGAAGATTGTTTTGAAGGGGATGCCTATTTTACTGAGGTATCTTGGAATAAGTGGCAGCTGACAGAGCGAAAACAAGGACCAAAAGACGAAAAAAATCCTTATCGTTATTATTTTGAAACTTATGAAAGAGCCGAGAGCTAGTGATACGGTTTTTTCAAGATTTGTAAAGAAATAGTTTCAACAATGATTTATTTCATGAGGTTTGATATACTGAAATTAATTTGAAACTAGGTATGGAAAGAAGGATCATAATGCCAAATGTTAAGATTGTAACCGACTCTTCTTGTACGATTGAAAAATCTGTACGAGATGAATTAAATATTACTGTAATCCCATTATCAGTGATGATTGATGACGTGGTTTATCCAGATGATGATGAGTTGACTGGGGAGCGATTCATGGAGATGATGGCGCAGGCCAAAAACCTGCCTAAAACGAGTCAACCGCCGATTGGCTATTTTGCAGAACTCTATGATGAGCTAGGAAAAGATGGCAGTTCAATCGTTTCCATCCACATGTCTCATACATTAAGCGGTACCGCTGAAGCTGCGCGACAAGCTACATTTTTAAGCAGCAGCAATGTAACAGTCATTGATTGTGACTTTATCGACCAATCGCAAGCCTTTCAAGTAATCGAGGCTGCTAAATTAGCTCAGTCAGGCGCTACGTTGGATGAGGTTTTAGCAGGCGTTGAACAAGTAAAGAACCATAGCAAGTTATTCATCGGTATCTCTTCACTTGATAATCTTGTAAAGGGCGGGCGTATCAGCCGAGTAGCAGGAGTCATTTCCAGTGTACTTAATATGCGTGTTGTTATGGAACTTGAAAATGGCGAGCTGCTGCCGATAACAAAAGGCCGCGGTAAAAAAACGTTTAGTAAATGGTTTGCATCGTTTATGGATGAACTTGCAAAAGTCAATGTGAAGCAAATTGGGATATCCTATGCGGGTAAACTGGATTTTATTGATGAGGCTAAACAAGCACTGCAGGAAATGTTCCCTGATATGCACATTCCAGTTTTGCATACCAACCCAATTGTTGCTACACATACGGGACCTGGGGCCTTTGCAATCATGTATTACACAGATTAGTTGTACCTGCCTCTAGCAATAGAGGCGTTTTTTTACAAAAGGAGTAGATGAATGAAACGATTTTCAACGATATTGATTCCATTAGCAGCAGCTGTGGCTACCTTACTCATCCTTTTCTTGACAATTCCTAAAGCGGAGTCGCGAATTCACGTTGTGAAGGATGAAAGCCAGAACTATAAAAAATCGGTTCACTTTGTTGCAGTGGGAGATTCACTGACTGAAGGAGTCGGTGATGAAACTAAACGTGGAGGCTATGTGCCTTTAGTAGCGGATGCTTTACAACAAAATTTTGAGTTGTCTTCTGTTGAGAAAGATAACTATGGCGTTTCTGGCGAACGCAGTGATCAAATCTTAAAGCGCGTAAAAAAAGATTCTGATTTGCGAAACAGTTTAGCCAGTGCGGACATTATTACGATGACGGTGGGAGGAAACGATCTCTTCCAAGCATTTCAAAAGAATCTCAATGCTAAAACCGCCAAACAATTTGACCGTTCAATCAAAAAATATGGTACACAAGTCAGCGATATTTTAGCTGAAATGCGAGAATTAAATCCTAAAGCGCCAATTTACGTAGTCGGCATTTATAATCCGTATTACTTGAACTTTCCAGATATCAAGGCGATGCAGACAGTTGTAGACAATTGGAACGATGAGACTGAAAGTTTGACAAAGGAAACAGCGAATTGCTTTTTTGTTCCTGTGAACGATTTATTGTACAAAGGGATCGCAACCAAAGATACTGAGGAAACGACTGAAAGCTCAAGCTCTGAGGTTAAAAATAATGCGCTTTATGATGAGGACAATTTTCATCCGAATAACTTAGGCTACCAATTGATGGCTACGGCTATTCGAGAAAAAATAGTTGATACGAAGGATTTATGGTTAATAAAGGAGAGCAATTAATGGAAGAAACGAAGAAGAAAATCAATGGTTGGAAAATTGCTTTTCTGATTTTGATCGGCATCATTTTAGGCGGTATTATTTTCTCAACGGTTAGAATATTTACCGCACGAGAAACAAATCTGCCACCAAGCAGTGAAACAACAGTACCCAAAGGTTCACCTGTTTTATCGATGAATACAAATAAGAAAAAATTGAATACTGTAATGGAATATTTTTTGAATGATTTGCAAAAGGGATCAGACGTCAAATATGAATTCTATTTAGAAAACCAAGCTATGCTAAAAGGTGAATTTAAAATTCTAGGTGCAAAAGTCGACTTTTATCTTTACTTTGACCCATATGTTATGGATAATGGCAATGTTCAATTAAAAGCCCGTGATTTGTCGATTGGTTCTTTGAATCTACCTGTGAGCCAAGTGATGGCAACCGTTAAGCGCGGATACAAATTTCCTAAATGGGTAGCTATCGATGCAGAAGAGCAAACAATTGTTTTGAAATTAAATGAGTTCAAATTGAATAACGGCATGTTTATCAAAGCAAACCACATTGATCTTGTTGGTGATGATATTCAATTCAGTTTATATTTACCAAAAGAAAAGAAGGCGGACGATTGATCAGAATCATTAGTAGTCATCGAGGTGAAGTAAGTGAGAAGAAGCTTTTATCATTATATCTTGACACAGCGTGGGCATCGACCCAATGATCCTGTCGAAGCTTTTGCCGGAGCAGTTGCAAAAGATATCATGTTTCCAAAACAATCGGAGGATTATCATGAGATTACTGACTACTTGGAGTTAAGTGTCGATTATTTAGACTCGATGGATCTTTTTGATCAAGTTTGGGATAAATATCTAGAAAACAATAAATAATTAAGAAGGAAAAGTTGTTGAAGGCTTTTCCTTTTTTTTCTAGCGTGCTATCATGAAAAAAAGGGTGAAAGGAAAATGCGCCTTGCAGAAAAAAACGTTACCAGTATCGATTTTTTTAATATCGATTGTATGTACTATTGTTATCACTGCGGTAGTAACTCATTTTATTGAACAAAAACAAGCGATGGATAATGACTCGGTTGTTAAAATCACTAGAAATGATCTAGACGATGTCCAAGATCTGTACGATCTGATCAGCACAAATTATGTCGATAAAGTTGATAAAGAGCAGTTGATTCAAGGAGCTCTTAACGGAATGACCGAATCCTTGAAAGACCCTGAATCTGAATTTTTAACAGCAAAGGAAACAAAAGAGTTAAATGCGAAAGTAGCTGGTAGCTTTGAAGGAATCGGAGCTAACCTACAACTTGAAAATCGCCTGCCTGTGATCGATCGTGTACCTGTCAAAAATTCCCCCGCTGAAAAGGCGAAGCTGAAGGCTGAGGATATTATTCTGGAAGTAGACGGTAAGAAGACGCAGGATAAGTCATTAGATCAAGTGTCAAGCATGATTCGGGGAAAAAAAGGCACACAAGTCAAACTATTGATCCAACGGGATGATGAAAAATTTGAAGTATCAATTGAGAGAGATGTCGTACCAGAAGACACAGTCAAAGGAAATCTTGATAAAAACGATAAGTCGATTGGTTCCATTCAAATTGATAATTTTCGCGAAACCACAGCATTAGAATTTCGAACGATTATTGAGCAATTACGAAAAGAAGGCGCGAAATCTTTTGTTATTGATTTGCGACAAAATTCGGGTGGATTAATGGCAGAAGCGGAACGCGTAGCAAGCTATTTTCTCGAAAACGGGGACACCATCGCTCAATTTTCAAATAACAAAAAAGTCATTTCGATTGATAAAGCGGGAAAAAAGATTGACCAAGGTTTCAAAGTCAAAGAACCAACTGTTTTTTTGGTTGATCAAGAAAGTTCTTACGGTGCCGAGCTGCTGGCGGCTGCAGTTAAGAATAAAAATTATCCCATTATTGGAGTAAATACCTTTGGCAAAGGCAGTGTACAGAGTCTCAGCCAGATTGGAAAGGACAATTATGTTCAGTTAACGATCATGAAATGGTTTGCGCCAGATGGAAGCTCAGTAGAAGGAAAAGGTGTGGCGCCGACTATCGAAGCGGATTATCCCGAATACGCAAAGCTTCCGCCGATTTCGAAGCAGTCTAATTGGCGTATCGGCGATTCTGGCGATGCGATTGAAAATATCAATACGATGTTAAAGGCCTTGGGCTATCCCACCGATGGCGATTCCTTTAATGAAGCTACAAGAGATGCTGTAGCGGAGATTCAAACCGAAAACAACCTATCGGCAACCGGTGCGTTGGATGATAAAACGATCGATGCTTTGCAAGAAAAAGTATTCGAACTTGTCAAATCTAATGATGTCGCCTATGCTAAAGCTATTGAAACGCTCAAAAATAAGTAACAGAGTTTATTCAGGTGTTTTTTGTTACAGGGAGGGGACGAGTTGAAAGATTTATTTACGAAAAACCACTTATGGTTAGGTGTCAAATATTTTATAATCTCCCTCTTTGTAGGAGTGATTGTTCGCGGATTTCTATTGATTCCAGTTCCTGTAACTGGTAATTCAATGGACCAAACGCTAACTCAAGGAGATATGATTCTGATGGAAAAATTCAGCAAGGTGAAGCGTTTTGATGTGATCGTTTTTCAACAACCTGATGGAACAATCTATATTAAACGTGTGATTGGGCTGCCAGGCGACGAGGTTCGCTATGACAAGGATCAACTTTATATTAACGGCGAGAAAGTTTCAGAATCTTTTCTTACCAACAACCGAAATCATGATCATCAAGTTTCTCCCTATACGACGGATTTCCAACTGGAGGAGCTGCTTGGTGAACGACAGCTGCCGAAAAATGAGTATTTCGTATTAGGAGATAATCGGCGAATCTCTAAAGACAGCCGATCATTCGGCACGGTTCAGAGCAAAGATATTTTAGGTAAGGCTCAGGCTGTATATTACCCACTGACCCACAT
>NZ_NGLG01000001.1:826138-827148 GCF_002140655.1 Enterococcus sp. 3H8_DIV0648
CTACCCTATTATAAAGAATTTTTCCCAGAGGTTATTGATGAAATCAAAGGGATAGCCGCTGGTCAATCAATCGAACCATCCTCGTTGTATCCTGTCCTTTTTTCTATGTATGCTCTTGTCAGAGTGACGAATTGTTCTAGTTTTATTGTTAAAAACGAACAAACCTTTTTGCTCGGCCGCAATAGCGACTTTCTAACAGCTATCGAAAAATTGTATATGAACTGTTTGTATACATTTAAAGAAACTGATTCCTATTCTTTTTCTGGTAATACAACAGCTTTTGTGGAAATGGAAGATGGGATCAATCAATGGGGATTGGCGGTCGCTCTTACGTCCGTTTTTCCTGACAGCATTAAGCCGGGAATGAATGTTGGTATGATTTTACGAATGCTGTTGGAAAAATGTCGGAGTGTGGAAGAAGCTTTGCCTCTGCTAGAGACCGTTCCGCGGTGTACTGCTGGGACACTAGTGCTGGCAGATACTACTGGAGAAGCTTGCGTAGTTGAGTTTACGAATGATCAGCTGGTTCATCATTCTCTAACGGAAAAAGGATATTGTTGTGCAACAAATAGCTTTCATTTACCAGAGATGCTGGAACGAAAAATAACAGTGGATGATGATTGGTTTGCAGAGGAGCGCTATCAAACATTGGAACAGTATTTATCGACGCACTATCAAAATATGAGCTTATCTGAGGGGCAAAAATTATTAGGCGGCGATTATGGATTTTTATGTCAGTATGATCGCAAAACGGGAAAAGATACTGTTTGGTCCTCAATTTATGATTTAAGAAATAAGCAGATTTATCGATGCGAAGGGAATCCATCACGAAAAAAATTTAAAGAAGATTCACGTTTTACTTTCTAATTTTAAAAGCAGAGCAGTCACAAAAGCCTGATCAAAAACTTTTGTGACTGTTTTTACGTACATAAACAACAGTAAGAAAATCAGATTATGCATAAAAAATAGAAGCGAGACATCGCAAAAAAAGATAGTTGTGATACAATAGC
>NZ_NGLG01000001.1:827248-837331 GCF_002140655.1 Enterococcus sp. 3H8_DIV0648
TCACTTTCAAGGAGGAAATATATATGACTATTCAATGGTTTCCCGGGCATATGGCTAAAGCTAGACGAGAAGTCGCTGAGAAGCTAAAATTTGTCGACATTGTCTTTGAGCTGATTGATGCTCGATTGCCACTATCATCACGTAATCCAATGCTAGATCAAATTGTACAGCAAAAACCGCGTTTAATTCTGTTAAATAAGTCTGACTTAGCTGACCCTAACCAAACCAATTTATGGGTGAACTATTTTCGAGGTCAGGGACATCACGTACTTGCGTTGACTGCTAAGGATGATAAAAGCGTTAAACAAATTGTTCCTGCCAGTAAAAAAGTTTTAGCAGAAAAAATTGCCCGTGATAAAGAAAGAGGGCTGAAGCCGCGAGCAATTCGGGCAATGGTTTTAGGGATACCCAATGTAGGAAAATCTACATTATTGAATCATTTAGCCGGAAAGAAAATTGCAAGTACCGGTAATCGACCTGGAGTTACTAAAGGTCAGCAATGGTTACGTTTTGGTTCTCAATTAGAGTTGTTAGATACTCCCGGAATTTTGTGGCCTAAATTCGAGGACCCCGCAGTCGGGAAAAAATTAGCTCTAACAGGAGCAATCAAGGATGATCTTTTGCACTTGGATGATTTGGCTCTTTATGAACTAGAAGTATTCTGCCGATTTTATCCAGAGCAATTAAAGTCTCGTTATAAATTATCGGATGAAGACTTATTTATGGCACTGCCTGAATTATTATTACTAATTTCTGAAAAACGCGGGTTTAAAGATGACTATGAGCGTGCAAGTGAGATGTTGATTCTTGAATTGCGTCAAGGTAAGTTAGGTCGTTACACGTTGGATCGTTTTGAGGAGCTGAGTGAATGATGGAAAAATTATCAATCAGCGCAGTGAAGGCAGAGATCAAGAACATCATCTCGCCAGATGATCCTCGTTTAGCAGAATTTCGACAAGACCCCCGCAAAGGTGTCCAACAAGCGCTAAACCAGTGGCAAAAGCAGCAAGAAAAACAAGCTGCACTAGCTGAAAAATATCATGAAATGTCAGTTTTTGAGAGTGAGAAGAAGTCACTTGGCTTTCAGGCAATTTGCGGCATTGACGAGGTTGGGCGTGGACCATTGGCTGGACCAGTGGTTGCAGCAGCAGTTATTTTAAATGAAGAACATGAGATCTTAGGTTTGAATGATTCAAAGCAACTTTCAGCACATAAGCGTGAAGAGCTTGTTGCAGAAATCAAAAAAAATGCGCGTGCAATTGGTATTGGTGAAGCAACGGCAGAAGAAATTGATCAATTAAATATCTACCAAGCGACTAAAGTGGCCATGCAACGTGCGATAGACCAGTTAGAAATTGCACCAGACTGTTTGTTGATTGATGCGATGGTTCTAGATAATGGCTTGCCGCAAGAAAAAATTATCAAAGGTGATGCACGATCAGTTTCGATCGCCGCTGCAAGCATCATTGCAAAAGTCTATCGTGATGAATGGATGACAAGATATGGAGAGAAATATCCCGCTTATGGTTTTGCCAAGAATGCTGGATATGGAACTAAGGAGCACTTGCTGGCCATAGAAACGCAAGGAATTCTGCCAATTCATCGTAAAACTTTTGCCCCAATTAAAAATTTATAAAATAAAATCCTTCTTTTTTGAGTATCTTTTGGTAAAGAGCTGAAAAGAGGGATTTTTTTGAAAAATAATTTTCTATTACGTTTAAGTTTAACAAAAGGAATCGGTGCATTTGGCAAGCAACAGATTTATCAATTCGCTAAGAGGCATCAATGGTGGGAATTTGATGGATTAGAAGTACGTTTATTGGCACAAACCACTAAAACGAACGATTGGAATGAGTGGACGGAGGAACGATTAAGCGAGATCCAAAGGACTCATCAGTTCATCACTATTGAAGATGAAGAGTATCCAGATGCATTGCGGTATGTCCCAACTCCGCCGTTAGTATTATTTTATAAAGGTGATTTGAATTTACTAAAGCGAAATATGTTGGCAATCGTAGGTGCTCGAGATGCGACAAATTATGGTTATCATGTTTTAGAGGAATTGCTGCCAGATATTACCAAACGGGGATTTGTAATAGTTAGCGGACTGGCTAAGGGGATTGATAGTTTTGCTCACCAATTTGCTATTAGCAATCAAGGAAAAACGATTGGAGTAGTTGGAACTGGCTTGGATATTTGTTATCCTAAATCTAGCGGTAATTTACAAATAGAAATGAGTCAACACCATTTAGTTTTGAGCGAATATCCAAATGGTACGACTCCGGCAAAATTTCACTTTCCAATGAGAAATCGAATTATTGCAGGACTGAGCAGCGGCGTTTTGGTAGTAGAAGCAAAAAAACGCAGCGGATCACTTATCACTGCTCAACAAAGTTTGGAATATGGAAAAGATGTATTTGTGGTTCCCGGATCAATATTGGATGGGCGATCTAGTGGCTGTCATCAGCTAATACAAGATGGTGCGATTTGTGTTGAAAAAACACAGGATATTTTTGATTCTTATGATTTATGGAATAAAATTCACTAGACCTGACTTGACAAACAAAATTTGAATAGCGTATTATAGGCTACGATTTGTCAGTAGTTACCGATATATAATAGAAGAAAAAATTGAGGAGGCAAATACATTTGGCCTATAAATACCTAGTTATCGTGGAATCACCAGCAAAAGCAAAGACCATTGAGAAATATTTAGGAAGAAACTACAAAGTGGTAGCAAGTGTTGGACATGTTCGTGACTTGCCAAAAAGTAAAATGGGGATCGATGTTGAGAATAATTACGAACCTCATTATATCTCGATTCGCGGCAAGGGCGATGTTATCAAAAGTTTGAAGCAGGCAGCTAAAAAAGCACAAAAAGTTTATCTCGCAAGTGACCCGGATAGAGAAGGAGAAGCCATAGCATGGCATCTTGCCTATTTGTTAGGGTTAGACTTAAAAGATAAAAATCGTGTTGTCTTTAATGAAATTACAAAAGATGCTGTTAAGGCAGCATTCAAAGAACCTCGTTCAATTGATGTCTCTTTAGTCGATGCTCAACAGGCACGACGAGCATTGGACCGATTAGTAGGTTATTCAATTTCGCCAATTCTTTGGAAAAAAATTAAAAAAGGCTTGAGTGCCGGACGTGTTCAATCGATCGCTTTGAAGATGATTATTGACCGTGAGCAGGATATTCGTGATTTTATACCAGAAGAATACTGGAGTATTGATGGAAATTTCAAGAAGAAAACTAAGAAATTTAAAGCTAACTTCTGGGGTATTGATGGGAAAAAGAAAAAGCTTTCGAACGCAGAAGCAGTGAAAGAAGTCACTTCAAGGATTGATGGTAAGGATTATGAAGTAACCAAAGTTGAGAAAAAGGAACGAAGACGGAATCCAGCATTGCCATTTACTACTAGTAACATGCAACAGGAATCCGCTCGTAAATTAAACTTCCGTACTAGAAAAACCATGATGGTTGCTCAGCAATTGTATGAAGGGATCGCTTTGGGCAAGCAAGGTACAGTAGGTTTAATTACCTATATGCGTACCGACTCAACTCGTATTTCGGATACTGCTAAGACTGAGGCAGCGGAATTTATTGAAAAAACTTACGGTAAAGAGTATTCGCAACACCATGCACGTAAAGCGAAAAATCCACAAGGGGCGCAAGATGCCCATGAAGCAATTCGACCAACAAGTGTTCAACGGACACCGGATGAGATGAAACAATATTTAGATAAAGATCAATTAAAACTTTATACCTTGATTTGGTCGCGTTTTGTTGCTAGCCAAATGACTGCGGCTATTCTGGATACAATGAAAGTGACTTTGGAGCAAAATGGTGTGATTTTCATTGCCAATGGTTCTAAAATCAAGTTTAAAGGATTCATGCAAGTCTATATCGAAGGTCGTGACGATGGCAAAGAGGATAAGGAAAACATTTTGCCGGAACTTGAAAAAGGCGAAGTGGTTCAATCTGTCAATATTGAACCGAAACAGCACTTCACTCAGCCGCCAGCTCGTTTTAGTGAAGCAACGTTAATCAAGACGCTTGAAGAAAACGGAGTGGGCCGACCATCAACTTATGCTCCAACGTTGGATACGATCCAACGTCGTTACTATGTGAAACTAACTCAAAGACGTTTTGAACCAACCGAGCTTGGTGAAATTGTTAATACCTTAATCGTTGATTTCTTCCCACAAATAGTGGATGTCAACTTTACGGCCGAAATGGAAAATGATCTAGATAAGGTCGAAGAAGGCAAGGAAGAATGGACCAAGGTTGTAGACCGATTCTACAAGCCATTTGCAGTAGAGCTTGAAAAAGCTGAAGAAGGCATTGAAAAAATCCAAATCAAAGATGAACCAGCCGGCTTTGATTGTGATGTTTGCGGTCACCCTATGGTAATCAAATTAGGACGTTATGGTAAATTCTATGCATGTAGTAATTTTCCTGACTGTCGCAACACAAAACCGATTATTAAAGAAATTGGTGTTGAATGCCCAGTTTGTCATAAAGGACAAGTCGTGGAACGGAAATCAAAGAAAAATCGTTTATTCTATGGTTGTTCACGCTATCCAGACTGTGACTTTACTTCTTGGGATAAACCAGTCGGCCGCAGCTGTCCAAAATGTGATGGCTACCTAGTTGAGAAAAAAGTTAAAGGCGGCAAACAGGTTGTCTGTGTTAATGGAGATTACGAAGAAGCAGTACAAAAATAATTTTATAAGTGAGGAATAGATGGTAAAAACAGTTAATGTTATCGGGGCCGGTTTAGCCGGAAGCGAAGCTGCATGGCAGTTAGCAGAGGCAGGTGTTCCTGTAAATTTATATGAAATGCGGCCAATTAAATCTACTCCAGCACATCACACTGGAAATTTTGCAGAGCTCGTTTGCAGTAATTCATTACGCGGAAACGGCCTGACTAATGCAGTCGGTGTATTAAAAGAAGAAATGCGTCGATTAAATTCTGTTGTAATTACTTCGGCAGATGAGACGGCAGTGCCTGCGGGCGGCGCTCTTGCAGTTGATCGTAATAATTTTTCTGAATTAATTACGAAAAAAGTAAAAGAGCATCCGCTTGTTAAAGTTATCGCTGAGGAAATTACCAAAATTCCGGAAGGCATTACTATTATCGCGACTGGTCCGCTGACTTCGGAAACTCTTGCTGAAGAAATCGCAAAATACAATGGCTCACATGGATTTTACTTTTACGATGCAGCAGCTCCAATTCTAGATGGTTCTACCATTGATCGTGAAAAGGTTTATTTGAAGTCTCGTTACGATAAAGGTGAGGCGGCATATCTGAACTGTCCAATGACGGAAGAAGAATTCATGCGGTTTTACGAAGCATTGATCGATGCAGAAGTTGCGCCGCAAAAAGAATTTGAGAAGGAAAAGTTTTTTGAGGGCTGTATGCCGATCGAAGTTATGGCTAAACGCGGGATTAAAACGATGCTGTTTGGTCCAATGAAGCCTGTTGGTTTAGAAGATCCAAAAACTGGAAAACGACCTTATGCTGTTATTCAGTTACGACAAGATAATGCGGCAGCTTCAATGTACAATATCGTCGGCTTTCAAACACATTTGAAATGGGGCGAGCAGAAACGTGTCTTCCGATTGATTCCTGGTTTAGAAAATGCGGAGTTCTTACGTTATGGGGTTATGCATCGCAACAGTTTTATGAATTCACCAGAGCTTTTACGACCAACCTACCAAAGTAAAAAGCGCGATGACTTATTCTTCGCGGGTCAAATGACTGGTGTAGAAGGATATGTAGAAAGTGCTAGTAGCGGGCTGGTAGCCGGTTTGAATGCTGCTAAGTTGGCGAAAGATGAAGAGTTGATTGAGTTCCCTCGTGAAACTGCGATTGGTTCAATGGCATATTATATCACTCATGCAGAAGGCAAACACTTTCAACCGATGAATGCCAATTTTGGCTTATTTCCAAGTTTACCAGAGCGAATTCGTGATAAGAAATTGAGATATGAAGCGCTAGCTGAGAGAGCGTTGAACGCCCTAGCTGAAATGAACAATTAAAGAAAAATTCCGTTGCTTGAGCAATGGAATTTTTTATTTTGGACAAAATAAATCGGATTCATGTTTGATTTGACAGCAATTATGAAATATCTGTAAAGAATTGTTAGTATATTCGTGAAAAGTCAATAAATTCTGACAATTCAATTGTATTTAAAAAGCTCTTATGCTACATTTGTGATATGTTTGTGAGGTGAGAAAAAGTTTGGAAAATGAAGCTGCAATGCAAGAGTTTATGGGTTATTTAATAACCGAGAGAGGCTATTCAGAAAAAACAAAAGAAGCCTATCAGCGAGACCTAAATGATTTTTATGATTTTCTACAGAATTCAGGAGAGCCTCTGCTGATGACCGTAAATCATTTGGACGTCCGTGTCTACTTAGCTTTTTTAAACGATCAAAAATATAGTCGTAATACGATCAGTCGAAAGATTGCTAGTTTACGATCTTTTTATCAATATCTTTTGAAACATGAAAAAATCAAGGAAAATCCTTTTTCTTATGTTCACCTCAAGAATAAGCAAGCAAGGCTGCCACGCTTTTTTTATGAAAAAGAGATCGAGGTACTATTTAATAGTGTTGATGGGGCAGAACCATTGGATCAACGGAATCGCGCATTGTTAGAAGTACTTTATGGGTCAGGCCTTCGTGTCAGTGAATGTGCAAATCTCAGATTGTCTGTTATTGATTTTGATAATAGCGTTATGCTGATACATGGGAAAGGAAACAAAGATCGCTATGTTCCATTAGGTTCTTATGCAGCAGATGCGATCCAAGAATATATTCACGATGGACGTAAAAGGTTGATGGAGCATTTCGGTAAAGAGCATGACTATCTATTCGTCAATCATCGTGGGGAGCAGATTACATCAACTGGTATTGAATATGTACTCAATCAAATCATCAAAAAGAGCAGTTTAACTAGCGATATTCACCCCCACATGCTGCGGCATAGCTTTGCTACACATTTGTTGAATAATGGTGCTGACTTACGTACTGTACAAGAATTATTGGGGCATGCTAATTTATCAACCACCCAAATTTATACACATGTAACAAAGGAAAGCCTACAAAAAAGTTATCGCTCATTTCATCCAAGAGCTTAGAAGTTAAAACTTATACGAAGGAGAGAATAAAATGTCTGAATCACAATTTCATTCAACTACGATCTGCGCGATCGAAAAAGATGGAAAATTAGCTATGGCCGGTGATGGTCAAGTTACAATGGGAGAACAAGTTATCATGAAGGGGACGGCGCGGAAAGTTCGTCGGATCTATAATGGAAAAGTTGTTGTAGGTTTTGCCGGAAGTGTAGCAGATGCTTTTACTCTAGAAGAGAAATTTGAAGGCAAGCTAAACGAATATAACGGAAATCTTCAACGAGCAGCCGTAGAGCTGGCACAAGAATGGCGTACACAACAAGCAATGAAAAATTTAGAAGCTTTATTGATCGTTATGAATGAAGACGAGATGCTTTTAGTTTCTGGTAATGGTGAAGTAATTGCACCAGATGATGGCATTTTAGCGATTGGTTCTGGTGGAAATTATGCATTAGCGGCGGCTCGGGCCATGAAAAAGCATAATTCTGAGATGAGTGCCAAGGAAATGGCAGAGAGTGCGTTAAATATCGCTGCAGATATTTGTGTCTTTACAAACCATAACATTATTGTTGAAGAAATGTAGTTTGATAAAACATTTTTTTAAATCGACTTATTTGTCTAAGAATGAATCCATCATATTAAGTAAGGAGAATCAAGATGACTGAAGTTAATAAAACACCAAAAGAAATTGTAAGTGAATTAGATCAATACATCATCGGACAAGACGAAGCAAAGCGTTCAGTAGCGATTGCTTTACGTAATCGTTATCGTAGAATGCAATTAGAAGAGTCGATGCAGCAAGAAGTTACACCTAAGAATATTTTAATGATTGGACCAACCGGTGTTGGGAAAACAGAGATTGCTCGCCGTTTGGCGCGAATTGTCAAAGCTCCTTTTGTGAAGGTGGAAGCTACGAAATTCACCGAAGTCGGATACGTTGGTCGCGATGTAGAATCAATGGTTCGCGATTTGGTTGAAAACGCCATTACAATTGTTGAAAAAGAGCAATATTCAAAAGTTTATTCTCAAGCTTTAAAAAGAGCTAACAAGCGTTTGGTTAAAGTATTAGTTCCAGGAATTAAAAAAGAACAAAAACAAAGCAGCAATCCTTATGAACAGATGATGAATATCTTCAATCAAACGCAAACTGAATCTAAGGAAGAAGTTACTGAAGATATCAAAGTGAATCGTCAAACTGTGCTTGAGCAGTTAGAAAAAGGATTGCTGGATCAAAGAGAAGTTACGATTGAAGTTGCTGAACCGAAAAAGGCGATGCCGATGAATAACGGCTTAGAACAGATGGGGATCGATCTGTCTGACACTCTGGGTGCCTTAACACCAGAGAAAAAAGTTCAGCGGACGGTGACTGTTAAAGAAGCGCAAGAACTTTTAGTAAAAGAAGAACAAGCTAAATTAGTAAATGAGGGAGATATTTCTACTGCCGCAATCAAGTTGGCAGAAAGTTCTGGTATTATCTTCATTGATGAAATTGATAAAATCACTTCTAAATCGCAACAAAATTCTGGCGAAGTTTCTCGTGAAGGTGTCCAAAGAGATATTTTACCAATCGTTGAAGGTTCACAAGTAAACACTAAGTATGGTGCGATTCAGACAGATCATATTCTATTTATCGCAAGCGGGGCCTTTAGTCTATCAAAACCAAGCGACCTGATACCTGAATTACAAGGACGCTTTCCAATCCGTGTTGAGTTGAGTGATTTATCAGCGGAAGATTTTGTCAAGATTTTGACTGAGCCAAATAATGCGTTGATCAAGCAATACATCGCTCTTGTTGGCACTGAAAATGTCAAAATCATCTTTACGCAAGAAGCAATTGAACGAATTGCTCAAATCGCCTTTGATGTAAATCGTGAGACTGATAACATTGGTGCTCGTCGTCTACACACGATTTTAGAAAAATTACTAGAAGATTTGTTGTTTGAAGCGCCTGATATGCAAATGGGTGAAATCAAAATCACAGAGGCATACGTGGATGAGAAATTGGTATCCATCGCTCAAAATAAAGATTTAAGTCGTTACATTCTTTAAAAAATGGAGGGGAAAAAGTGGAAACATTATTAGAGAAAACACGCCAAATAAATAAGTTGATGCAGCAGAAAAATGCCTTTGAGCCAGCTGCAGAATTACCTTACAATAATATGGCGCGAATTTTAGGGGACATCCTGGGCTCACTGACCTACATCATTGGAGCGGAAGGGAAATTGTTGGGACTTAACGAAAAGATTGATATCAATACTGATCGTGTTCGTTCATTTTTAGTTGATCGCCAATTTCCTGATAGCTATGTATCGGAAATGAAGGAAGTATTTAAAACAGAGGCCAACATTCCTGTGGCAAATGAGCTGACGGCATTTCCTACGGAGCGGGCGGAGCTTTATCCTAATGGTTTAACGACAGTTATTCCAATCTTCGGATCTGGGGAGCGCTTAGGTACGATCGTGCTAGCTCGAACAGAAGGCGCGTTTGATGATGATGATCTTGTTCTGGCAGAATATGGTGCTACAGTTATCGGGATGGAAGTTCTATATCAGCAATTTTTGAATGTGGAAGAAAAGATTCGCAGCCAAACAGCTGTGCAAATGGCGATTAGTACACTTTCATACAGTGAATTAAAAGCTGTCAAGGCGATTTTTGATGCTTTAGAAGGCGATGAAGGTCGTTTAACTGCTTCAAATATTGCAGATAAAATTGGCATTACGCGTTCAGTGATTGTTAATGCTTTGCGGAAGCTGGAATCTGCTGGGATTATTGAATCTCGTTCTCTTGGGATGAAGGGAACGTATTTAAAAGTTTTGAATCCATTGTTTAAGGATGAATTAGTACGTCATAAGTAAAGTTGCTAATCCAACTTTTTTAGTTCGATCAACCTCTAAAGTAATCAAAGGGACTTGAATTTGTCTAGTTGGATGATATATGGTAT
>NZ_NGLG01000001.1:837566-839754 GCF_002140655.1 Enterococcus sp. 3H8_DIV0648
CAATTAAATAGAAGCAAGGAGTGGGGTATTTATGTCAGTGATAATCAGCAATGATTTCTTGCAAGCAACGATCAATGAAAAAGGCGCGGAACTTACAAGTTTACGAGCCAATGAGATCGAGTATATTTGGCAGGCGGATCCGAAATACTGGAATCGTCATGCACCGTTTCTATTTCCATTTGTAGGTCGTCTAAAGGATAATCAATATACGTATAAAGGTCAAACTTATCCTATGGGTCAACATGGCTTTGCTCGTGACAAGAATTTTCAAGTTATCGAGCAAACTAAGGATAAAGCGACTTTCCTGTTAGAAAGCGACGAGGAAACAAAAAAGGTTTATCCGTTTGATTTCGCCTTAACTATCAGTTATGAAATCTGGGGTGAAGGTGTACGTATTCGTTTCAATGTAGAAAATACTGGGACAGAAGAAATGATTTTTGCTCTTGGCGGCCATCCTGCATTCAACATTCCATTAACCAATGATTTAAGTTTTGAAGATTACTTTATCGCTTTTTCTCCTCAAAAATCACGAGTGAAAATACCTTTAGAGGGGCCTTATGCAAATTTGGATCAAAAAACGATTGGTCAAACTAATACAAATATCCAATTAAGCCGTGAATTGTTTAAAGAAGACGCCTTAATTTTTGAAACACGTGGTCTAAATGCCTATACCTTAGGAAGTGAAGAGTCTTCACATAGCGTGACCTTAGCTTATAATAATATTCCTTATGTAGGCCTATGGTCTCCATATCCGACTGAAGCACCATTTGTTTGTATCGAGCCTTGGTGGGGCTTTGCGGACACAGTAGACAGCACTGGACGACTAGAGGATAAAGAAGGTATGAATCGTTTAGCTGTAAATGAAAACTTCAAAACAGAATTCTCAATTACTGTTAGCTAAAATAGTTGATAAAATAAACCGCTCCGAAAATTATAAATTTCAGAGCGGTTTATTTTTCGTGAAAAACTAGCGATTTTAATCGAAGGGCACAGACCATTGATTCCTTTTATGAGCTTCAAAGCATAGCTTTATTTGCTCTTTTGTAGTTTTTTCCTCAGCTAACTGAGGCAGAGTGTTTTCATCAAACCAGTCAATTTGGATTGTTTCAATATTCTCGACAAAGTCCCCGCTAAGCACCCGACATTCAATAAAGATTTTACAAATATTATATGCATAGCGTGGTGGATTATGTTTGTTGCGGTCTTGAATAGCAATTACCTTCAACGCTTCGACGGTCAATCCTGTCTCTTCTAACGTTTCCTTAACAGCATTTTCTTTAATCGATTGATCGAAATCAACCCAGCCGCCAGGCAAGGACCAAAGTTCATTTTTTTCTTGTACTAACAAAATTTTATTATTTTCAAATATGGCTGCTCGTGTATCTAATTTTGGAGTTGGATATCCGAAATCTTCAGCAAAGAGTTTTCTTAGTTTCGGAACAGGAATTGGAGATTGGACTGCTAACATCTCTGTAGCGATGGTGCGAATACGTTCGAATCGTTCTTGGTCAAAAGGATCCTTTGTATAAGCTAGTCCTGCTTGTGCCAAAGCTTGAAGTTCGATTGCCCAGTCTAAGAGTTGTTCTTCCATCTAATTCTCCTTCTTATTCAATCCAAAAGAAACCCGATTTTCTGTTCCAGCTTTGATCCGCTGAATATTTTCCTTGTGACGATAAACAATGTAGCAAGTTAAGACAAAACAGATTATCGTCAGCAGCCAGTTGTGTGTCGGTAGAATCGTTGGCCAGATGTAAGGCAGAATGATAGAAGATAGTGTGACAAAAATAGCCGAAGCAATACTTGCTGCACTGACCATACTAGTGATATAAAGAACAATCAGGAAAAAGATCAAAGAATAGAAAAAGAATAAAGGCGCAAATGCCAGCAGCATTCCTGCGCTAGTTGCAACGGCTTTTCCACCTTTAAAACCAGCAAAAACAGGTAATGTATGTCCGATGACTGCGACCAAACCAAACCACAATGGATTAATATCTACATGAAAAATTATAGGCAGAGCGGTTGCCAGAGAGCCTTTCAATAAATCCATAGCAAAAACAACAAATCCTGCTGTTCTTCCTAACACCCGAAATGTATTGGTAGTTCCTGAATTGCCGCTACCAAATTCACGAATGTCTTTCTTAAAAAAAAGTTTTCCAATCCAAATACCAGATGGAATAGAGCCTAGAAG
>NZ_NGLG01000001.1:840489-845038 GCF_002140655.1 Enterococcus sp. 3H8_DIV0648
GTTTAAAAGTAGAAGTAAGGAGTTGTAGGTTTGGCTAAGATGAACAACGAATACAATGACGCTTCGATCCAAGTTTTAGAGGGATTAGAGGCGGTTAGAAAACGACCAGGGATGTATATTGGTTCGACTGATAGTCGCGGTTTGCATCATTTGGTTTATGAGATCGTCGACAACGCTGTCGATGAAGCATTATCCGGCTATGGTAGTGAGATTGAAGTAACACTTCATCAGGATAATAGCGTAGAAGTGAGTGATAAAGGTCGTGGTATGCCAGTTGGTATGCATGCATCAGGAATTCCGACTGTAGAAGTAATTTTTACGATTCTTCATGCTGGCGGAAAATTCGGGCAAGAGGGCGGCTATAAAACTTCTGGTGGTCTGCACGGTGTTGGTGCCAGTGTTGTAAATGCTTTATCAGAATGGTTAAATGTAACAATCGTTCGAGACGGTGTCGAATATCGCGAAGAGTTTAAGGATGGCGGGAAACCTCAAGGCACGCTGGAAAAAATCGGAAAGACTCGTAAACCAAACGGGACCTCTGTACACTTTTTACCTGATGCTCAAATTTTCTCCACGTTAAACTTCTCTTATGAAACCTTATCAGAACGTTTACGAGAATCTGCCTTCCTATTGCGCGGTGTCAAGATTACTTTGACTGATCTGCGTGGTGAAGAAAAAGTCACGGAAACGTTTCATTTTGAAGAAGGAATCAAAGAATTCGTTGAATACTTAAATGAAGATAAAGATACATTGACACCCGTTGTTTATTTTTCTGGGGAACGTGATGGGATTGAAGTTGAATTTTCTTATCAATACAACGATGGGTATTCAGAGAACCTGCTTTCCTTTGTCAACAATGTACGGACAAAAGATGGCGGTACGCATGAATCAGGAATGAAGACGTCAATGACGAAAGCATTCAATGAATATGCGAGAAAAACTGGATTATTAAAAGAAAAAGATAAAAATTTAGAAGGATCAGATTTCCGTGAAGGACTCTCTGCGGTATTATCTGTTCGAATTCCAGAAAACTTGCTGCAGTTTGAAGGACAAACTAAAGAAAAATTAGGAACACCAGCGGCTCGTGGTGCAGTCGATAGTGTTATTGGCGAACAAATGGGCTTTTACTTGCAAGAAAATAGTGAGAACAGCCAAATGCTGGTTCGTAAAGCGGTCAAAGCTCGTGAAGCTCGTGAAGCAGCACGCAAGGCTCGTGAAGAAAGCCGAAACGGCAAGAAACGTAAAAAAGGCGAGTCTTTGCTTTCAGGAAAACTAACTCCAGCACAATCGAAAAATGCAGCTAGAAATGAGCTGTTTTTAGTCGAAGGAGACTCTGCCGGCGGTTCTGCTAAACAAGGACGCGATCGGAAATTCCAAGCAATCCTGCCGTTGCGAGGAAAAGTAATTAATACCGAGAAAGCTAAGATGCAGGATATTTTAAAGAACGAAGAAATAAATACGATGATTTATACAATTGGTGCAGGGGTCGGACCTGAATTTTCTATTGAAGATTGCAATTACGATAAAGTAATTATCATGACCGATGCGGATACCGATGGTGCCCATATCCAAGTCTTGCTATTAACCTTCTTTTATCGCTATATGAAACCTTTAATTGAAAATGGAAAAATCTATATAGCTTTGCCACCATTGTACAAGGTTTCAAAGGGTGCTGGGCGCAAGCAAGTCATTGAATATGCATGGACAGACGATGAGCTGCAGGACGTTACGAAAAAAGTGGGTAAAGGTTATATGCTGCAACGCTATAAAGGTCTTGGTGAAATGAACGCGGAGCAGTTATGGGAAACGACCATGGATCCTGAATACCGCACACTTGTCCGCGTACGGATCGATGATGCAGCGCAAGCTGAACGTCGTGTAACGACGTTAATGGGTGATAAAGTAGAACCTCGCCGTAAATGGATTGAAAATCACGTACAATTTACGTTAGAAGAAGATGGCAGTCTGCTAGATAACAAGGAAGATGTGCCGGTTGTACCAGTAGCGGAGCAACATGAATCAGAAGAAGCGGCTGATGAAGTAAAAATAATCAGCTTGTTTGATGAGTAGGAGGTGGTCAAATAATGGAGACTAAACATTCAATTCAAGAATTAACATTAGAAGAAGTAATGGGTGACCGTTTTGGCCGCTATTCAAAATATATTATTCAAGAGCGGGCTTTGCCGGATATTCGTGATGGTTTGAAACCAGTACAGCGTCGGATTTTATTTGCTATGAATAAAGACGGCAATACTTATGATAAGGGCTTTCGAAAATCAGCCAAGTCTGTCGGTAATATCATGGGTAACTATCATCCTCACGGAGACAGCTCAATCTATGAAGCGATGGTCCGAATGAGCCAAGATTGGAAGCTGCGTCAAGTTCTAATCGAGATGCACGGAAACAATGGTTCGATGGATGGTGATCCGCCGGCTGCGATGCGTTATACCGAAGCCCGCTTGTCTCAACTAAGCGGTGAGCTATTGAAAGATATCGAAAAAGATACGGTTGACCTAGTTTGGAACTTTGATGATACAGAAAAAGAACCAACAGTATTGCCAGCAGCGTATCCAAATCTTTTAGTCAACGGTTCAACAGGTATCTCGGCCGGATATGCGACTGAAATCCCTACGCATAACTTATCTGAGGTAATTGATGGTGCAATTTATTTAATCGATCATCCGAATGCTTCATTAGAAAAAATCATGGAATATATTCCAGGACCTGATTTTCCGACTGGCGGTATTTTGCAAGGAAAAGCGGAAATCAAAAAGGCTTACGAAACTGGCCGAGGCAAAGTCATTCTTCGTTCGAAAACATCGATCGAGCCATTAAAAGGCGGTAAACAGCAAATCGTCATTCATGAGATACCTTATGAAGTGAATAAAGCTGTTTTAGTCAAAAAAATGGATGAAATCCGTTTGAATAAAAAAATCGATGGTATCGCGGAGGTTCGAGATGAATCAGACCGGACTGGGTTGCAGGTAGTAGTTGAGCTTAAAAAAGACGCTAATGCAGAAGGTATTCTAAATTACTTGTTTAAAAATACTGACCTGCAGATTAATTACAATTTCAATATGGTAGCAATTGATAATATGACCCCGCGGCAAGTAGGCTTGAAACATATTTTGGAAAGCTACATTGGACATCGTAAGTCTGTGATTACTAAGCGCAGTCAATATGAACTTAACAAAGCAGAAAAGCGCCAGCATATTGTTGAAGGCTTAAAGAAAGCTTTGTCGATTCTTGATGAAGTGATAGCTACGATCCGCGGCAGTAAAGATAAAAAAGATGCTAAAACTAATTTAGTTAAACGTTTTGAATTCAGCGAAGAGCAAGCAGAAGCGATCGTGACTCTGCAATTGTATCGTCTGACCAATACCGATATTACTCAATTAGAAAAAGAAGCAGCGGAATTAGCTGGTGAGATCAAAGAATTACACTTGATCTTAAATAGTGAAAAAGAATTGCATAAAGTTATGAAGCAAGAACTACGCCAAATCAAAAAGAACTACGGAAATGATCGTATGACGCAAATTGAGGATGAAATCAGTGAAATCAAGATCGAGACAGAAGTACTGATTGCTCAAGAAGACGTGATTGTAACCTTAACAAAAGAAGGGTACTTAAAACGCAGCAGCTTACGTTCATACAATGCGTCACGTCCTGATGAACATGGTATGAAAGATGGAGATTCAATTATTTTTATTGATAAGTTGAATACACTGGATCATTTGCTAATCTTGACGAACCATGGAAATATGATCTATCGACCTGTTCATGAAATCACTGAGCTAAAGTGGAAAGATGTCGGCGAGCACATCTCGCAAACGATCACTAATTTATCTATGACTGAAGAAATAATCGCAGCGTTTCCTTATAAAGAAATTGATGCGAATAAACTTTTTGTCTTCATGAGCAAAGAAGGTATGATCAAACAAACTCGAATGACAGAGTTTTCGCCTTGGCGTACCTATCGTAGTCGACCAACCACAGCTATGAAAATGAAAAGTGATACGGATCAAATCGTATCAGTCTTCCTAACCGATGAAGTTTGTGGCATGGATGTGTTCATTGCTTCGCATCGATCTTTCGGTTTGCGATATCCGTTAGAAGAAGTCCCAGTAGTAGGCTCAAAAGCAGCAGGAGTTAAGGCTATTAACCTTAAAGACGGTGATTTTGTAGTAGCGGGTGCTTTAGTTCCATCTGAAGGTGACTCACCAATTCTGTTACTAAGTCAGCGCGGAGCCGCCAAACGGATGCTTGCACAAGAATTGCCGCAATTAGGTCGAGCAAAACGCGGCTTGATGATTTTCCGCGAACTGAAGAAGAATCCGCATCGTCTGTCTTACATGACGACTGAAACAGAAGGAAAACTTATTTTAACGACTAGCAAAGGAATCGAAAAAGAGCTTGAGATTTCTAATGTTGCAATCAGTGATCGAATTTCAAATGGTACATTCGCGATTGATGAAAAGCAAGAAGGAGAGTTGTACTCAGTAGTTCAGACGCAAGAATTAACTGCTGATGATTAAACTCTGTATTATAT
>NZ_NGLG01000001.1:845232-848103 GCF_002140655.1 Enterococcus sp. 3H8_DIV0648
GAATTAATCTTTCACAAGGAAAGGCTTGCATAAAAGAATTTATGTGTTATACTTTGTTCGTAAAGCTGTAGCAATTAAGTTTTTATTATTCTAAGGAGGTCCTTTCGGAATGGGAACTGCAACAAATGAACTAGAAAAAATGAAAAACACTGAGAAGTCTGCATGGGAAGGCTTTAAGGGGCACTTATGGAAGAGTGAAATCAATACACGTGATTTCATCCAAGCTAACTACACGCCTTATGAAGGTGCTGCCGATTTCTTAGCTGAACCAACTGACGCAACAAATTCATTATGGGCAAAATTACAAGAACTTCAAAAACAAGAACGTGAAAACGGCGGCGTCTTAGACATGGAGGCAGATATTGTATCTGCAGCTAATGCTTATGGTGCTGGCTATATTGACGAAAATTTGAAAGACAAAGAAACGATCGTCGGTATCCAAACAGATAAGCCGTTAAAACGTGCATTCATGCCTTACGGTGGTATTCGTATGGCAGAAGAATCTCTTGAACGCTATGGCTACACACCAAATCCTAAATTCACTGAAATCTTTAATGATTATCATAAAACGCATAACCAAGCAGTCTTTGATGTATATACACCGGAAATCCGTGCGGCTCGTCGTGCAAAAATCATCACTGGTCTTCCTGATACTTACGGACGTGGACGTATCGTTGGTGATTACCGTCGTGTAGCACTCTATGGTATTGATTACTTGATGCAAGAAAAACTAAAAGACCACGCAAACTGCGGTCACGGTCAATTCACTGAAGAAGATCTTCGTCTACGTGAAGAAATCAGCGATCAATATAAAGCATTGAAACGCATTAAAGAAATGGCAGAAGCATACGGTTTCGATATTTCTCGTCCAGCTGAGAATGCTAAAGAAGCGGTTCAATGGACATACTTTGGTTACTTAGCAGCAATCAAAGAGCAAAACGGTGCTGCGATGTCAATCGGCCGTGTATCTACATTCTTAGATATCTATATTCAACGTGATATTGAAAGAGGCCTTTTGACAGAAGAACAAGCACAGGAATTGATTGACCATTTAGTAATGAAATTACGTATGGTTAAATTTGCTCGTATTCCTTCTTACAATGAATTGTTCTCAGGCGATCCAGTTTGGGCTACTTTATCAATTGCTGGTATGGGTATGGACGGACGTACATTAGTTACTAAAAATGATTTCCGTTTCTTGCACACACTAGAAAACATGGGTCCATCTCCAGAACCGAACTTGACTGTATTGTATTCTTCTCGTTTACCAGAAGGATTCAAAGACTATGCAGCTAAGATTTCAATTGATACTTCTTCAATTCAATATGAAAATGACGATGTAATGCGTCCAGTATGGCTAGATGACTATGCGATCTGCTGCTGTGTATCTGCTACACAAACGGGTAAAGAAATGCAATTCTTCGGTGCTCGCGCAAACTTGGCGAAAGCATTGTTATATGCGATCAACGGTGGGGTTGATGAAAAATCTAAAGCACAAGTCGGGCCTGATTTCCGTCCAATCGAATCAGACGACGCTCTAGATTTCGATGATGTTATGGCTAAATATGACGACATGTTGGAATGGTTAGCCGGGATGTATGTAAATACTTTGAACGCTATCCACTTTATGCATGATAAATATTACTATGAAGCAGCTGAACTAGCGTTAATGGATACTGACTTGAAGCGTACTTTCGCGACAGGTATCGCAGGATTTTCTCACGTAGTTGATTCATTAGCTGCTATCAAATATGCAAAAGTTTTCCCAATTCGTGACGAAGATGGTATTGTTACTGACTTCAAGATCGATGGAGAATTCCCTAAATATGGTAACGATGACGCTCGTGCTGATGACTTAGCTGTTTGGGTATTAAAAACGTTCATGGAAAAATTAGAACATTACCATACTTACCGTAATTCAGAACCAACAACATCAATTTTGACAATTACTTCAAACGTTGTTTATGGTAAAGCAACTGGTACAATGCCTGATGGACGTAAAGCTGGTGAACCTTTGGCTCCGGGAGCAAACCCATCTTATGGTGCTGAACAAAATGGTTTGTTAGCTTCATTAAATTCATTAACAAAATTACCTTATGAATATGCGTTGGATGGTATTTCAAATACACAAAGTATCAATCCAGATGCATTAGGTCATGATGAAGATGAACGCATTGAAAACTTAACAAACGTTTTAGATGGCTACTTTGATCAAGGAGCACATCATCTAAACGTGAACGTCTTTGGTAAAGAAAAATTAATCGATGCTATGGAACATCCAGAAAAAGAAGAATATGCTAACTTTACAATTCGGGTTTCTGGCTATGCGGTTAAGTTTATCGACTTGACTCGTGAACAACAAGAAGATGTAATCAGCCGTACATTCCATGCTAAAATGTAAGAACTGATTTACAAGCGAATACTGAAATAGGGCGGATGGACGGTAGTCTATTCGCCTTACTTTTTAAAAGTAGTCATTGGTTATTCGTAAAAAAAATTTGCGAGAAATTTTTACATATAGAAGAGGGGGACTGTTTATGTCTGCTGTGACTGAACAACCTATTGTCGGAAATGTCCATTCAATCGAAAGTTTCGGATCTGTTGACGGACCCGGCGTACGATTTATCGTCTTCATGCAAGGCTGCCGGATGCGTTGCCAATTTTGTCATAATCCGGATACTTGGAAAATAAATGATCCTAAAGCAAAGAAAAGAACAGCTGATGATATTTTAAAAGAAGCATTGAACTATAAGAGTTATTGGGGAAAAAAAGGCGGAATCACTGTTAGTGGTGGTGAACCTTTACTTCAAATCGACTTTTTGATCGATTTATTCAAGAAGGCTAAAGAAATGGGGATCAATACAACATTAG
>NZ_NGLG01000001.1:850077-852645 GCF_002140655.1 Enterococcus sp. 3H8_DIV0648
AATAGCAGAGGCCTGTATACTATTTTTGTTTTTACGTTAAAAAAATACCAACGAGAGAGGAGCTTGAGATGCAAATCTATACTTATAATAAAAAACTTCAGCAATCTTTACAGCGTACTGAAATCCAAGAATTGTTGAATTATTTTCTAGAATTCCAAGAGCCGGTGATCTTGCGTGAGATTCGAAAAAACTTTCCGAATCAAAAGCATCTAGATAAGAATCTAGATTTTTTGATTGATAATGATATTGTGTCCCGTCAAGATCGACGTTACCAGCTTTCTTTAACGACAGTAACAGAATATCCGACGACTGAATTAGTTGAGAAATTTATTCAAACAGCTAATAATAAGTACACAACTGAAGAATTACTAGTTTGGTTAGGGGAAGAACTGCGCCTTGCTGAGTTAAGCGATACAATAGCGATTGATTTCATGTTACCGATATCTAATCGATTGGAAAATTCACACTTTCAATTGGTGACGATTAATCGCGGAGAAAAACTCGCGGAAACTTTGCCAAATTATTTTGAGAATATAGATCAACCAAAGTTATTTCCGAATCTGGCAGCGTTGATCGGCGATGTGAATCCGGAATTTTTCAGCAATCAATTAAGTTTGATTCTTGATCAAGTGATTATTGGGAAGAAACCAAGAAGAGAATCAATCTTTTTGGATAGTCTGTTAACAACGCAGGTGATTACTTCTCGCCCTGAATGGCAGTTGAACATACCGTTTTACACTAAGACCATTTCACCAGATTTTGTTCAGAAAATGGATAAGAGAACACGCTTCTTTTTTATTCAGCAATTAACGGAAAGATTATTAGGCGAAAGAGAAAGTTTTACTTATTTAATAAAAAAGAAGGCATGAGTGAATGCAACGAATTATTAAGGGAATCATTTTGGTTGTAAGTTTTTTATTAGTGTTTGGGGGGATTT
Organism: Enterococcus sp. 3H8_DIV0648; assembly: GCF_002140655.1. Taxonomy (NCBI): domain Bacteria; kingdom Bacillati; phylum Bacillota; class Bacilli; order Lactobacillales; family Enterococcaceae; genus Enterococcus; species Enterococcus sp. 3H8_DIV0648. The sequence goes on from NZ_NGLG01000001.1 coordinate 851,015, forward strand.
TTTATGCGAAGGTACGTTACTTTAGTCCTGGCACACTGGTAAAACAAAAAGATGTTCATTATTCAAATGTTCCGACCGTTTTTATTCATGGCTATGAAGGGAATTCTTTTTCTTTTGGTCCGCTTTTGCGGCGATTTGAACGAGAAAATGTTGCGAAGCGTGAAATGACCATTGTGGTGCAAAAAGATGGCAAGCTGAGCATTGAAGGAAAATTAAAGAATAGGAACGATAATCCAACTATCATGGTTCTTTTTGCAAAGGACGTGACTGATGAAATTACTCAGAGTAAATGGATTGATAAAGTCATGCGTTACTTGTACCAAAAGAAGGTTAGGCGCGTCAATCTTGTCAGTCATTCTATGGGCGGCGTTTCTTCGTTACGCTACTTATTAGAGTATGCTGGAGAGAAGACACCGATTACCGAGCATTTTGTTGCGATTGCGGCACCATTCAATGATTTAGAGATCGCTGAGGATACCGAAGAGATTTTTGCCTATGAATTAACAGAAAAAGGACCAAGCGGGGAGACTCCGATCTATCAATATTTTGATCAGGCGATGAATCAATTGCCGACGAATCTGCATGTGCTTGATGTAGCTGGGGATTTGAAGGATGGAACAGAAAGCGACGGCTCAGTATCCACCCACAGCGCCTTTGCTCTGCGCCTATTATTCCAAAAACATGCGAGAAGTTATCAGGAGCTGACGGTCACAGGAAAAAGCGGGGGACACTCAGCAATAACTAAAAGCGCTAAGTTGGAAAAACAATTAATCAAATTTATCTGGTAAAAACAGCTTGAAGCTAGGGCTTCAAGCTGTTTTTTTGCCGTTTACGAACTTTTTTCGTCCAAAATCCGCCGGAAATATATTTTGGTTCATAAGAGATAATAAAAGCCCGTTCCTCAACTTCTTTGATCAAGGCATAGAGTGAGCGTTCATTTTTACGCGGCGATAAAATTTCTAAGACCATTCGTCCGCCTTCTAGTCCTTCACCGTAAGATTGCGTGACACCATAGCCGTTCTCCCTAAGAAAGCGCGGCAGGCTTGCTTCCTGATCCGTATTTGTCGGTAAAATGACTGTGACCATGATGTAGCCTAATGCTAACTTATCCTCGATTTTTATTCCAACACTGATACCGATGGCATAACCCAATGCGTAGGTCAGCAGGTTGAGGGGATTATCTAAGCGATCCAGAACCAGTGAAAGTCCGAGTATATAGATAGTAATCTCAACCATACTCATCAAAGGCGCTAATATGCGGTAGCCTTTCATTGTAAGCATAAAACGGAGTGTATTTAATGTGACGTATGCAAAATTGATAAAAAAGATCATCGCCAGCATTTTTATATCAATCATTATTCGACCTCCCAAAGCATGTGATTTTTTACTGTTTAAAGCCCATTGCTCTTCATTTTTCTTTACCACCATTAGCCTAACGATTATTTTGTCAAAAGGCAAACATAAGGAAAGAAGCATAAAAGAAATTCTTTATTATTTGTCAAAAAAACAGATTATGAAAATAATAAATGTTATTTATTGACGAAAAAATGAATTATTTTAAAGAATTGAAAATTTTATCTTCTATTTTAAATCTTATTATAATATAATGTTAGGTAGGGGCATTTAATAAT
>NZ_NGLG01000001.1:853057-889487 GCF_002140655.1 Enterococcus sp. 3H8_DIV0648
ATGTTAGGTAGGGGCATTTAATAATGCAAAGGGAGATATGTAAAACGCTTGAGACGTTATTTATTAAGAGTTTCTGTTATTATAATAGAACACTCGGTGTTTTTATTATTAAACTTTGCACATTGAAATGTAATATAAGAGCGCTTTGCCGTTCGCTCAAAAAAGGTGGTTCTCATGAAAAATACAAAACAAGAAAAAAAGCAACAAGTGGATGATGCTAAGAGAACATTTTTGTCTGGAGAAAATTTTTATGCACAACATTTACTAGGTGCTCACCAAGAACAAGATGGGTACATTTTTCGAGTATGGGCACCAAACGCACTAGCTGTTTCTTTAGTGGGTGATTTCAATGATTGGCAGGATCTGCCGATGGAAAAAGATGAGTCGAGCGGAATCTGGCAGGTCTATACAGATAAGGCAAATGAGGGAGAGCTCTATAAATTTAAAGTGAAGCAAGCAGATGGCCGAGAGATTTTGAAAATAGATCCTTTTGCCGTTCGTTTTGAAAAAAGACCGGGTGATGCAGCAGAATTATATAACTTTCCTGAGAAGAAATGGAAAGATGGCCTGTGGCGCGGACGGAGCAAACGGACGAATGCATTTAAACGGCCGTTGAATATTTATGAAATGCATGCGAGTTCATGGAAGCATCATGAAGATGGAACGCCTTACAGCTTTGCTGATCTGAAGGATGAGTTAGTGCCATATTTAGTTGAAATGAACTATACACATGTAGAGTTTATGCCGCTCATGGAACATCCATTAGGACGTTCGTGGGGATATCAATTGATCGGCTATTTTGCGATGAGCTCTTATTATGGAACACCAGCAGAATTTCAGGATTTTGTTGAGGCTTGTCACTTAAATAATATTGGCGTGCTGGTTGACTGGGTTCCTGGTCACTATTGTATCAATGATGATACCTTGCCTTATTATGATGGAACGCCGCAATTTGAATATACTGATCCAGATCGGGCTAAAAATAATCGCTGGGGCTCAATTAATTTTGATCTTGGAAAACCACAGGTTCAAAGCTTTTTGATTTCTAGTGCCATGTACTGGATCGAGATGTTCCATATTGACGGTATACGCGTTGACGCCGTTTCAAGCATGATCTATCGGGATTATGACGATGGTCCTTGGACACCAAACCATGAAGGCGGAAATCGTAATTTTGAAGGATATTACTTTTTGCAAAAGCTGAATGCCGTTATCAAATTAGCGCATCCTAATATTTTAATGATCGCTGAAGAAAGTTCTTCTGAGACTCCTGTGACAGGTATGATCGAAAGTGGCTCTTTAGGTTTTGATTTTAAATGGAATATGGGCTGGATGAATGATGTTTTACGCTTTTATGAGATGGACCCACTTTATCGGAAAGATAATTTCAACTTAATCACTTTTTCATTTATGTACATGATGCAAGAGAATTTTATTTTACCGTTGTCACACGATGAAGTTGTTCATGGCAAGAAGAGTTTGATGCATAAAATGTGGGGAGATCGCTACAAACAATTTGCACAGCTGCGGAATCTATACACCTATTTCATGACACATCCGGGTAAAAAATTATTGTTTATGGGAAGTGAATGGGGCCAATTTCTGGAATGGAAGTTTGACAAAGGACTTGAATGGGTCGATTTGGATGATCCATTGAATCGTTCCATGCAGCATTTTACTGCGGAACTGAATGATTTCTATAAAAATCAAACAGCTTTATGGGAGGTGGAAGACTCTTACGACACAATCGAAATTATTGATGCTGATAATACCGAAGAGTCGATTCTTACCTTCATGCGAAAGGGCAAACGCAAGAAAGATTTCTTAATCATCGTTTTAAATATGACACCGATCGAACGTCGGGAGTTTCGCATTGGCGTTCCATATCAGGGAACATACAAAGAAATTTGGAATACTGAAATGAAAGAATTTGGTGGTACTTGGACAAAACATAACGAGGATTGTCAAAGTGAACCAATCAAATTTAAGGAGTACGGTCAGTTGATCAAGACGACGGTCCCAGCTCTAGGCGCCATCATTTTAAAACCGGAAACAATCAACACACGCAAGAAATAGAGGGGAGGTCGATGAAGGAAAGTCCTTCATCAAATAAAATGAAAACAGAAATTTTAGCAATGATACTAGCTGGCGGGAAAGGTTCTCGTCTCGGTAAACTAACACAAAAAATTGCAAAACCTGCTGTCCCTTTTGGCGGTCGCTATCGAATTATTGATTTCACTTTGAGCAATTGTATCAACTCTGGTATCAACAACGTTGGTGTGGTGACACAATATCAACCATTAGCATTGAACAATCACATTGGAAATGGTTCTAGCTGGGGCTTTGATGGGTTAAATTCGGGAGTAACAATTTTACAGCCTTATTCTAGCAATGATGGAAGTAAATGGTTTGAAGGAACCGCGCATGCGATCTATCAAAATATGGATTACATTGATCAAATGGACCCGCAATACGTCTTAGTATTATCAGGTGATCATATTTATAAGATGGATTATGAAGCGATGTTGGAAGATCATAAAGCTAATAATGCTTCATTGACAGTCGCAGTAATCGAAGTACCGATCGAAGAAGCCTCTCGTTTCGGAATCATGAATACTGATGAAAATGATCGAATCATCGAGTTTGAGGAAAAACCAGAAGAACCAAAAAGCAACTTGGCTTCAATGGGTATCTACATTTTCAACTGGAGTCGTTTACGCAGCGTATTGTTAAACAGCTATAAAAAAGATGATCAAATGTTGGACTTCGGGAAACATGTGATACCGGCATACTTGGAAAGCGGAGAGAATGTCTTTGCTTATCGCTTTGATGGTTATTGGAAAGACGTCGGTACGATTGACTCTCTTTGGGAAGCTAGCATGGAGTTTATCGATCCCGAGCATAGTTTGAACATTCGGGATAAAAATTGGCGGATTCTGGCAAAAAATACGATTTCACCACCACATTTCTTAACTGAAAATGCGGATGTAAAGAATTCATTAGTTGTTGATGGATGCTACGTCGCAGGACATGTGGAGCACAGTATTTTATCGGATGATGTTCAGGTTAAAGAAGGTGCGAAGGTGGTCGACAGCGTTATTATGCCAGGCGCGACGATTGGAAAAAATGTACAAATCACGAAAGCGATCATTGGGGAGAATGCGATTATCGGAGATGGTGCCGTAGTCGACGGATCAGAAGAAATCGCGGTCGTGGGTTATTCAGAAGTGATTGGAGTGTTGACAAGTGAGAGCGAATAAAATGTGTGCCATTATGGGCAATGTTTACGAATGTCCAGAATTATTACCGTTAACTGAAAAAAGACCATTAGCTACATTGCCTTTCGACTGCAAGTATCGTCTGATTGACTTCAATTTGTCGAATGCTATCAATGCTAACATTAAGTCCGTCTACATGGTTTTCAATCAGGGAACGACCAAGTCAGTTTTTGACCATATCGGCGGTGGACGTGAATGGCATTTAGACAGTGTGGATAGCCGCTATTTTGTCCATTTCTATCAAGATTTCTTGAAAAAGAAAGCAGAAGGACGTCCCTATTTCGAGTCTGTGATCGATTATTTAAATAAATCAAAATCAGAATATACGGTTTTCATGGGCAATCGGATGTTGTGCAACATTGATTTAGAGGCTGTTTTAAAAATCCATTTACAGAGCGATAGTGTGATGACCGTCGTTTATAAGAAAATGCCAAGAGAACAAATTTATCGTCAGGATGAAATCTTAGAAGTGGATGAACACGGTCTGATTAAAGGACATCATAACTTCTTAGAAGATAAGACAGATGATGATGTGCTTAACCTTGGTATGAAAATCTTTATCTGCCGTACTGATTGGCTGATCAATGCATTGCAAGAGGGACAAAACCTAGGTGGTCCGGTGGCATTAGTCGACTTCTTGACGCTAGCGATGAATCAAGTGAAGACTTCTGCATATGAATACACAGGCTTCTTAAGTAATATTTTTGATATTAAATCTTATTATGATGCCAACATGGCAATGCTTGACCCTAAAAAATTCACATCTTTATTGTACTCTAAACAAAAGATCTACACGAAATTAAAAAATGAAGTGGCTACGTATTATTCTCCGACTTCGGAGGTGAAAAATAGTCAGTTCGCCACAGGCTGTCTTGTTGATGGTAAGGTTCACGGTTCGCTTATTTCTCGAAGTATCGTGATTGAAAAAGGCGCTGAGGTTGAGGATTCAATCATCATGGCAAGCTGCAGTATTCGTGAAAATGCGTTTATCAAGCATGCGATCTTAGATAAAAATGTTGTGGTTGAACCAGGTATCAAGATTATCGGTTCCGCAGAGCAGCCAGTAGTGATCAAGAAAAATACGCATGTATTAAGCGACGTTTACGGAGGCGAATAAAGGTGAAGACATTATTTGTAGCGGCGGAATGTGCACCCTTTTTTAAAACAGGAGGATTGGGTGATGTTGCGGGTGCTTTGCCAAAAGCGTTAAAAGAAAAAGGGACAGATATAAAAGTTGTTCTGCCGTATTTTACGAAAATGCCAGATCGTTATAAAGAACAATTAGAGGATTTATTCTCTTATGAGGTTTATGTTGGCTGGCGTAAACAATATTGCGGTGTAAAATATCTGGAAATGAACGGGATCGATTATTACTTTTTAGATAATCTTTACTACTTCAATCGACCGGAATTGTATGGCTATTATGATGATGGGGAACGATTCGCTTTTTATCAGCAAGCAGTCATCGAGTTAATGGAAAAAATTGATTTCATTCCTGATGTGATGCATCTGAATGATTATCATACGTCCTTCATACCATTTTTATTGAAGGAAAAATATCGTTGGATTAATAAATTCAGTCAGATTCGGACAGTCTTGACCATCCATAATATAGAATTTCAAGGACAATATGATCGAGAAGTTTTGTATGATCTTTTTGGCATGGGCAGTGAACGTTATGATGATGGAACGATTCGATTCAATGATTGCGTGAACTTTATGAAAGCCGGTATTCTTTATGCAGATCGTGTAACGACGGTCAGTCCGTCTTACGCTGAGGAAATCAAAACCGCTGAATTTGGTGCCGGATTAGATGTGATCTTGCGGATGGAGAGCGGAAAATTACATGGAATACTCAATGGGATTGACTATGAAGCCTTTGATCCAGCAAAAGATCCAGCAATTTTCGCTAACTATGATATAAAGCATCTTGACAAAAAGACAGAAAATAAAGTTCAATTGCAAAAATTGTTGGATTTACCCGTAAGGCCAGAGGTTCCTTTGATCGGAATTGTCAGTCGTTTAACGTATCAAAAAGGATTCCATTTATTATTGCAAGAGATGGAAAATTTGATGCAGTTTGATGTGCAATTAGTCTTAATCGGAACTGGCGATCCGAATTTTGAGAACCAATTCCATTATTTTGGAGGGAAATACCCAGATAAGACCAGCATCCATATTGCATTCGATGTAACCTTGGCGCAAAAAGTATATGCAGGTGTCGATATGTTCTTAATGCCTTCAGCGTTTGAACCATGCGGCCTGTCGCAAATGATCTCTATGCGTTATGGAACATTACCGATCGTGCATGAAATCGGCGGTTTAAGAGATACAGTCCAACCATATAATCCGATTACGGATGAAGGAACCGGCTTTGGATTTAATATTTTTGAACCATTCTATTTGATGAATGCGCTAAAACAAGCAATTGAGCTTTATCAAGATCATCAAGATATTTGGCAAAAGATGATGACAGAAGCGATGTCGCGTGACTTTAGCTGGGATGGGTCTAGTCAACAATATTTAGAACTATACAAACAAATGTAGGATTCGAAAAGCCAGAATCTAAGCCTTGAGCTGTGGATTTTGGCTTTTTCTATCATAGATTAATGCTATGATGAGTAGTGTAAGTGGAATTTATAAAAGTATGGGTTGGAGATGAAAAAATGAACAAAACAGAATTTAAACAATCATTCAGTCGCCGTTTGGCTGAAAAATTCGCTATGAGTGTTACAGATGCTTCGCCAAACGAACTTTATCAAACGTTAGGTTCATTGATGACTTCGGCATATTCACAAAACTGGCAGCAAACATGGAAAGACTATCGAGAGGCAGAGCAAAAACAATCCTATTACTTCTCTATCGAATTTCTACCAGGGAAAATGCTGAAGAGCAATCTTCTGAACATGGGCTGGCTAGACATGGTGACAGAAGGTTTAACCGAGTTAGGTATCAATTTGGAGGATTTAGCAGAAGTCGAGCCTGACATGGCTTTAGGAAATGGCGGCTTGGGCCGTTTAGCTTCTTGTTTCATGGATTCGATAGCGTCAATGGGATTGCCAGGAAATGGTAATGGGATTCGATACAAGTATGGACTTTTCAAACAACGCTTCGTTGATAACTATCAGGTAGAATTACCGGACGAGTGGCTTCAAAATGGAAATCTGTGGGAAGTTCGCAAGGAAAGTAAAGCAGTCGATGTTCGAATTGGCGGAGATGTTTACATGAGTCATGATGAGTTTGGCAATCTCAAGCCGAATTATCATGGCGGAATGATGTTGCGAGCAGTTCCGTATGATACCGGAATGGTCGGCTATCAAAATGGTACCGTTAATACCATGCGACTGTGGTCAGTAGAGATTTCTCCAGAGGAAGAAGACCGCTACCGCAGCATTGAGGATCGACGAGCAGTAGAAGATATGACTTCAGTACTTTATCCAGATGATTCTAATGAGGCTGGCAGGAAGTTACGTTTATCACAGGAATACTTTTTTGTTTCTGCGGGTGTTCAAAGTATTTTGCGTTATTACAAGCAGCTTAAGAAGCCCATCGATGATATCAATCAATATGTTGCAATTCATATTAACGACACTCACCCGGCGATGTGCGTTGCTGAATTTATGCGCCTTTTAGTTGATGAAGAAGAAATGGGTTGGGAACGTGCCTGGAATTTGACCCAAGAAGTGATGAGTTATACCAATCACACCATCATGGCTGAAGCTTTAGAAAAATGGTCGATTAATATGATGAGAAGTGTTTGTCCTAGGATCTATCAAATTATCGAAGAAATCGATAGGCGTTTCGTTGAGGAAATGACTGGCGTTCATGATTTTGATTTGATCCAACGAACTAGAATTATTCAAAACGATCAAGTGCATATGGCTCATCTCGCGATTATCGGTTCTCATTCGACAAATGGTGTAGCAAAATTGCATTCAGATCTTTTAAAATCAGTCGTTCTGCATGACTTTTATCTGATTTATCCAGCACGCTTCAATAATAAGACCAATGGTATTGCGATGCGACGCTGGACCCAGTTAGCTAACCCTGCGATGAGCAAGGTGTTGGATGAGACGATTGGAAATTCTTGGCGAAAACAACCAAGCGATCTACGATTATTGCTGAATTATGAGGATGATGATCAAGTTCTTGCTATGCTGACAGAGGCAAAGCTGGAGAATAAAAAACGTTTGGCTGCTTATATTCAAGATCATTATGGAATTGAAGTGAATCCTCAGGCGATTTTTGATGTTCAAATCAAACGATTGCATGCCTATAAACGCCAATTATTGAATTTGCTGCATATAATCAAGTTATATCTAGATTTGAAAGAAAATCCTGATTTGCCTATCGAACCGCGGGTATTCATTTTTGGAGCAAAAGCGGCGCCGAGTTATCATTATGCCAAATCAATTATTAAAGTAATTAATGAAACAGCCGATTTAATTAATCAAGACACTACAATCAATGATAAGTTAAAGGTTGTCTTTTTAGAAAACTATAATGTAAGTTTGGCGGAACGAATCATTCCTGCTGCTGATGTTAGTGAACAGATTTCTTTAGCATCAAAAGAAGCATCCGGCACATCTAATATGAAATTAATGTTAAATGGAGCCGTGACGATAGCAACCTTAGATGGAGCGAATGTTGAAATTCGTGATACTGTTGGTGATGAGAACATTGCGATTTTCGGATTAACTGAATCTGAAGTTTACCAATACTATGAGAATAAAAATTATTCTTCGACAGATATTTATCGGGAGAATGCCGTTATACACAAAGTGGTTAAGACATTGATTGATGGGACGATCCCGAATATTATTGCTGAGGGGCAAGAAATATTTGATTCTTTAATCAAGTACAATGATGAATTCTTTGTTTTACGTGATTTTGAAGATTATTGCTTGGCGCAAGAATCAATCAATCAAGCCTATCAAGATAAACGTCGTTGGCAGCAAATAAGTTTACGAAATATTGCTAATGCAGGGCGCTTTTCTTCAGACAATACGGTTCAGCGTTACGCAGACGATATTTGGCAAATAGAACCTGTCTACGCTCATGAGGATGATCGAGGTGTATCACAACATGACTCATATTTACTTTAATCCATGGCTGGAACGCTATAAACAACCATTTGGAGCTGTTCAAGAAGGAACGATGGTCAAGATTTGGCTATCGGTTCCAGAACAGCAAAATACCAAAGTTCAATTGATCGTACGTAAAGAAGGAAGTTCCGTCGGTCAAAAGATATTTATGATGGAACCAGCATCAGAAGATCGTTTTCACTTTCAGTCGATCATGGATCAAGGCTGGGGCCTCTACTTTTACTATTTTAAAGTGATCCATGAATCAGAAGGCTACGAAACGATCCAATACTATGGCTTCAATGGACAAGGCGGCGAAGGGAAAATATATGGTTCCGAACGAGAAGTGGTTCCCTATCAATTGACCTGCTATCAAAAACCTGAGATCGCCGCTAAATGGTATCGGAATGCTGTCTTTTATCAAATTTTTCCTGATCGTTTTGCTAACGGGAATTCTGATAAGAGAATCAATCAGCCTAAAAAGAATTCATTTATTTATGCAACAGAGGAAGACGAACCATTTTATATTAAGGATCAGAACGGTGAAATCGCTCGTTGGGATTTTTTTGGCGGGAATTTTAAAGGAATTGAAGAAAAGATTCCTTATTTGCAAGAACTGGGAATCACCGCTTTATATCTAAATCCGATTTTTGAAGCCAGCTCCAATCACCGCTATGATACGAATGATTATTTTATGGTGGATAGTGTTCTAGGAACCGAAGAGGATTTTAGAAGTTTGATTGCTGCTTTGCATACAGCTGGGATCGCTGTCGTGTTAGACGGAGTCTTCTCACATGTGGGAAAGAATAGCCGCTATTTTAATATTTCCGGATTTTATGGAGAAGATACAGGCGCTGCTCGTGATCCGCAAAGTGAATATCGCGACTGGTTCACCTTCAATCACTATCCGGATGACTATAAATCATGGTGGGGAGTAGCTGATCTGCCTGAGGTGCGTAAAGAAAATCCTTCCTATCAAGAATTTATCTACGGCGATTTAGACAGTGTCTTGTCGAAATGGACCTCAATGGGAGTCGATGGTTGGCGTTTAGATGTGGCCGATGAATTGACCGATGATTTTATTGCCGGTATTCGAAAAAATCTTCTGTCTTATCAAGAAAAAATCCTGATTGGTGAAGTTTGGGAAGATGCCTCAAACAAAATTGCTTACGATACACGGCGCAAATATGTTTTCGGTGATCATTTACAAGGGGTCATGAATTATCCGTTACGTCAGCAGATTTTAGATCTTTTAAATCAATCACGTTCATTGCAAGATATTTGCGAAGAAATGATTCGGTATCAGGAAAATTATCCAGCAGATTTTTATTATAATCAATTAAATAATATTGGTACTCATGATACTGAGCGTATCCTGACGATGCTGGATGGTTCTCTCGAGGCTTTGGATCAGGCATGGGGATTAATGTTCATGATGCCGGGGATTCCTTGTGTTTATTATGGGGATGAAGCTGGTTTAACAGGCGGTAAAGATCCGGACAATCGAAAGTTTTTCCCTTGGCAATCAATTGATCAAAGACTGTTCAAAAATTGTCAGAAATGGATCGAACGGAGAAAAAAATACAATGTGTTGAAGCATGGACACTTTTTCCCATTTTACTCTCAAACACAACAAATTTTTGGGATCATTCGTTATACAGAAGAGGCGTATGTGATCTATGCACTTAATCTATCCGATCAAGAGCAATGTTTGAATGTTGGCGAGCTGTCTAGTCCTCGTGCATATAAAGGGGATTATGATGTCTTGGAGCGTATTTTAGATGATGAAGTACTTGCTCCAAAAGGCAGTTTGTTCATGTCTGAATCAAATTAATCGGTTGATTCTTATCTGTCTGCCTGTTGTTTGGGAATTTAAAAGCATTTTTTCAGCATTTATGCTAAACTATGCTATATCAGAACGATGAGGATGATGTTATGCAAACCTATAGCAGAAAAAAGAGCCGTTTTCCTGCTTTTGATGACGAAGCAGGTGTTAAATTAGTACAAACCAATCAGCGTGTCTTGTTTGATGGACAGGATGACTTAATCACCAGTTATCGCTTGGAAGCCAAAGATATTTTTGAACGACCAATGCCAAAAACAAAACGGACGCGGCGTGTTAACTTAGATGAAGAACCACGTAGAGAATTAGATCATCATAAGGCCAATTTGCCAATGTATCAAGGTGAACGAAAAGAATCTAAAAAAGTAAAATTATTTGAAGAACACAAACCAAAAGAGTCTGCAAAACCTAAGTCGACGTTTAATACGCGAAATGGCCGGAGCGCAACACCGTTTTCACCAAAATTTGTGCCTTCTTCATTGATTCCTGATGAACCGGCTGATGCAATTTCGCCGAGAGAATTGATGCAGCGAATGGAAAAATCACGTCAATCCTATATTTTGTTTGCACCAGAGAATGAACAGAAGCAACCGGCGATCGAAAGAAAGAATTCACGTCAACGTTTGGATCGTTCATTACGAGGTATTATGCAAGAAGAAAATTCGAGTATCGAAAATAGTAAATATTTTCATGACTAATGCAGAAGGTGCCAATAGGCGGCCTTCTGTTGCTTTATGATGATAGGAGAGAAAAGAAACATGAATCCATTTGAAGAAAAAATCAGTCAATTACGAGCAGGAGAAATTGATAAAATTGAAGTAACCAAGGATGACTTTTTCTTGTTTCGCGAAGCGTGGATCAAACAAGAAGACAAGAAATTTTTCCGCGGTATTGCAGGATTGAAGGGCAATATTACTTACGTCTACGATACAACGATCGTTTAGACTATTGACTTTTTCATTTTAGCCCGCTATCATGAAAAAGGATTCTGCGGTGGTGTTGGAATTGGCAGACAAGCATGACTAAGGATCATGTGAGAGCAATCTCGTGTGGGTTCGAGTCCCATTCGCCGCACTTGGATGTACCATTTTTGGTACATTCTTTTTTTTGGACAAAAAAAGTTGAAATTGCGGTTGCATCTTTTCATTTTTATTCAATCCTTTTAGATGTTTCAATCACAAGAGTTGCTTGTCCATCAGTCATCAGCTAAAATTAAAGTATTAAAATGTGAATTTGCATATTTTGGAGGAAACGGTAAATGGAAGCAATTGGTCAAGTCTTAAAAGAGTTCAGGAAAGAACATGGCATGACACAAAAAGATCTTTCTAAAGGGATTTGTTCTCAAAGTGTCTTAAGTCGTATCGAAAACAATGAAGAAATCCCTAATATCATTGTGATTCAGCAGTTATGTCACCGACTGGGGATCACGATTGACCAATTGATGCTGGACTTTTTGCCGGAAGAATTATTTTTGCGCAAATATTTCAATAAAATGTTTATGTATTTACGAATCGGAAAATATTTAGAGATTCGAGCTACATTAGATTATTTAGATGAACGGCAGATCACGCACCTTGATAAGGATCGTCAGCTGGCTTGTTTCTTTAAAGGTGTCTGTGCCTACTTTATCGATAAAGATCCAGAATCAGCCTTGGAACAGATTGTTCAAGGTCTTTCAATCTGTGTATCGAAAAAATATACAGGGTACTTTGACAGTCGAATATTGCTGCTAAATTTTGCTGGTAAAATGAGCGCGGTCTTGGGCAGGATGAATGATGCTCAAAATTACTACAATCAAAGTTTTGAACTGTTTCAAACGATGATGGCGGATTATTCGGAACGCAGTGAATTAAGCAATCTTTTTGTTAATTATGGGACTTTTTTGGTGAAACAGGAGCGTTTGGACCTAGCCGAAAAGGTCGTTGATATGGGCTTGAAGTGGAACAGGCAGCAATGCAGCTACTATAAACTAAGAGAGCTTTTGGAATTGAAGATTCTCATGCTAGAAGCTCGAGATGAGATTCACTCGATAATTAATTATCGAAAAATGCTGCGTGCTATTGAAAAGATAAAAGATTTATAGAATGGTCTACACCATTCTTGACTTATTGTGGATTCAGGAGTAACTTTAAAGTACTAAGAAAAAAAGGGAGAGCTCACGATGAAAACTTTTATTTATGCTGACAAATTCTTTTTAAACTCTGGTGTTAAAGGCGCAGGTTATTTAGATGTCACTGATGGCATTTTTGGAACATATACGAAAGAAAAGCCAGAAGGTGCAGAGATCATTGACCAAACTGGAAAATGGATCGCTCCTGGCTTAGTTGATACTCATATCCATGGGTATAAAAATCATGATGTTATGGACAACGATGCTGATGGAATCAAAGTTATGTCTGAAGAATTGTTATCTTGTGGTGTTACAAGCTTCTTACCAACAACATTGACTTCTTCAAAGGAACGCTTGAAAGATGTTGCTGAAACGATCGGTAAAGTATATCAAGATGTTGACGGCGCGAAAATTCAAGGAATCTATTTTGAAGGACCTTTCTTCACTGAAGAACATAAGGGAGCACAAAATCCTAGCTATTTTGGCGATCCTGATTTGGATACTTTTCATGAATGGCAGGAAGCTTCAGGCGGCTTGATCAAAAAAATCGCATTGGCTCCTGAACGCAAAGGCGTAAAAGAGTTTGTTAAAACAGTGACTGATGAAGGTGTGGTTGTTTCATTAGGGCATTCAAATGGTACTTTAGAAGAAGCGCAAGAAGCGGTCGAAGCAGGTGCGAGTGTCTTCGTCCATGCCTACAACGGAATGCGTGGATTGAACCACCGTGAACCTGGAATGGTCGGTGCATTATTAACATTGCAGCATGTCTTTTCTGAATTGATCTGCGATGGTCATCATGTACATCCGCAAGCTGCTGAAGTACTAATGGAAAAAGCTGGACATGATCATGTAGCATTGATTACTGACTGTATGATGGCTGGCGGCATGCCTGATGGTAATTACAATTTAGGTGAATTCCCGGTAGTCGTGAAAGAAGGAACTGCACGTCTGGACTCTGGTAACTTAGCCGGCAGTATTTTGAAATTGAAAGAAGCAATCAAAAATGTGGTTGATTGGGATATTGCAACACCTGAACAAGCAATCATGATGGCATCATACGTGCCAGCTGTCAGCTGTAAAATTGATGACAAATGCGGTATGATCGCTGAAGGCCGTGCGGCTGACTTCATCGTCCTAGAACCTAATATGGATCTAGTGGCTACTTATCTTGATGGTGTTGAACGTTATCACGCTTAATTAATTTTATCCATTCAAAGCTCGGTCAACTTGGCCGAGCTATTTTTTTAATGATATATATGAGGAGTGTTTGGCATGGAATCGAATTCTGAGAAAGTCACCACAACGAGTAAGGAAAGTTTTTTAATGATTATTGACTTGTTGAATGAGTTGAATATCCGATATTGGATCGAGGGCGGTTGGGGGATCGATGCTCTGATCGGAAGACAAACACGGCTGCATCGAGATATTGACCTTGATTTTGATGCCGCCGTTGAGGAATTATTACTTGAAAAGTTAATGGGGTTAGGCTATCAGTTTACACTAGATCAGCGGCCAACGCGTGCAGAACTGTACCATCCTAAGCATGGATATATTGATATTCATCCATTTATCATCAATGACTCGGGGACTATTCGACAAGCGAATCCTGAGGGCGGCTGGTTTGAGTTAGAGGCAAAATGGTTCTCACAAAGTCTATTTGAAGATCGAGTCATCCCGTGTGTGTCTGTTGAAGGACAGAAAATTTTTCATAGCGGCTATGAGTTGCGGGCAGTGGATCAGGCCGATTTGAAAAATTTGAATGCTGCTTTCCCGCAAGAGATAGAATAGCAGCAAAAATAGCTGTAATGGATTTTGATATAAATGACTTAACTTTTTAAATAAGCTTCTACTTCTTGCGAATGTAATTTTCTTACTTCTGTTTTTGGGAATTCTTGAAAGTCTGTGCGACGATATAGTGCTTGATGCGTTTCGGCGTACTTATTTTTGTTTTTTGCTAAATATTCAGTGAAGCTCGCATCATCAGAAAAAATTTTATAAGACTTTCGATTTGAGTGACTGATGATTTCATAAATTCCGCAGGTTTCTTGATGAAGATGGTCAGCAACACGTAAGTATAGTTGTGCGATTTCTAAGCTTTTAAAAGGAAAATCAATTCGGCGTAATTGCCGTTTATCATCTTTTTGGCTGCAAATACATCTGCCGCAGGTTCCGCAAATGTACTGTTCATGATTTTCTAAGCACGCTCGTTTACCGAGTATTGGTGTCGCGCGATTATTAGCCTGTCTCTTATACACATCTAGATGTGTATAAGAGAGCTATGTTAAACTAAAAAGAGCATAAAATAGTTTATGGAAATTGGGGGATTTAGTATGGCTTATATTGATGTGATTGATGAGAGCAAGCATTATAAAATGGGTGAAACGGTCATCAAAGCGAATGAAAAAATTAATTTTTCAATCGAAAAAGGAGAAGTTGCGGTGATTCTTGGTCCCAGCGGCGCCGGAAAATCAACTGTGTTAAATATTTTAGGGGGCATGGACAGTTGCGATGAAGGAAAAGTAGTGGTGGACGGCACAGATATCGCGACCTTTTCTGATAAAGAATTAACCACCTATCGTCGAAATGATGTTGGCTTTGTCTTTCAATTTTATAATTTGGTACCGAATTTGACGGCAAAAGAAAATGTTGAACTAGCTTCGCAAATCGTTACAGATGCGATGGAACCTGAAGCGGTCTTGCGATCGGTAGGTTTAGGAGAGCGCATGGATAATTTTCCTGCTCAATTATCTGGTGGAGAACAACAACGGGTAACGATTGCCCGGGCTTTAGCGAAAAGACCAAAGTTGCTGCTGTGTGATGAGCCGACCGGTGCGCTGGATTTTGAAACAGGCAAACAAATTTTAAAAATACTGCAAGACACGGCGCGAGAAAATGGCACAACAGTTGTGATCATTACGCATAACTCAGCCATTGCACCGATGGCGGATCGGGTCATTCGAATCAATGATGCCCGTGTTCGCAGCGAAGAGTTGAATGACCAACCTCAATCAATTGAAGATATTCAATGGTAAGAGGTGATGAGCATGAAAAAAGCGATGAGGCGTTCCAATTGGCGTGAGATTTGGCAATCAAAAACGCGATTTTTTTCAATTTTAAGTATTATTTTCTTAGGGGTCGCTTTTTATGTTGGACTGCGTGCTACGGGACCAGATATGCTGGAAACTGCGGCAAGCTATTATCGGAAGCAGAATTTAGCGGATACGCGAGTCGTCTCTACGTTGGGATTGACAGATAAAGATATTGACATTATTAAACAAACTGAAGGTGTAAAGGTAGAAGGACGCTACTTTCAAGACATCAACCTGAGCCAGGAAAATCAGGTTTTTCGAATATTAAGTTATGACTCAAAACAAACACTAAATAGAGTCGTGGTTACCAAGGGGCGTTTGCCGAGTAAGCCAAATGAAATTGTTTTAGATGATTTTGCTAGGCAAAAAGGCTACAAATTAAACCAAGCTTTTGATTTTTCCGCAGATGATTCCGCAAAAGCGTTTAAGCGCCAGACCTTTAAAATTGTTGGTTTTGTTAAGAGTCCTGAGTTTATCGAAAACATTTCTCGTGGGAATACAACTATTGGAAAAGGTTCAATTGATTGTTTCGCTTTAGTTTTGCCAGAAAATTTTACTCAGCCAGCTTATTCGGAGGCATTAGTAAAATATGCTGATTTAGCAAATAGTGATGCTTATTCAACGCAATATGAAAATCGACTCAAAAAAGATGAGAAGAAATTGAAGAAGTATTTGAAACAAAATGCTGCTGTTAGTTTAGACGATAGAAAAAAAGAGCAGCAAAAACTGCTTGATCAAGAAAAAGCCAAATTTCAGCAGCGAACATCTCTCAATCTAGACGAGCTTTCTTCTGAACAGCTCGCAGAACTAACTGCTCTCAATCCTGAATTGCCGAAGCAACTAGAAACCTTGAAAGTACAGCAACAGCGAATAGATTCTTTAGCTGCACCAGAGTATCATCTTTTTGCTCGTTCCGATAATCCTGGCTACAGCGAGTATAAGGATAATGCGGAACGCATCTCATCATTGGCTTCCGTATTTCCATGGATTTTCTTTTTGATCGCTGCTTTGGTAACCTTGACGACCATGACTCGAATGGTAGAGGAAAAACGAAGTGAGCTTGGTACGTTTAAAGCATTAGGCTATCGTAATGGAGAAATTGCTGAAAAGTATTTACTTTACGCGACCTTGGCAGGCGGGAGTGGAACACTGCTGGGACTGGCAGTCGGTTTCTATTTGCTGCCGATCATCATATTTAATGCCTATGGACAGCTGTATAATTTAGAAAATGTTGTGACACCATGGTATTTGACATATAGTTTGATTGCCTTAGTAGTCGCACTAACTTGTTCGGCAGGTTCTGCATGGTTCGTTTTGCGCTATGATTTGAAAGCTGCACCTGCGATTTTAATGCAGCCAAAGGCACCTAAAAAAGGGAAACGAATCTTCTTAGAACGCATGACCTTTATCTGGCGGCGGCTTTCTTTTAGCCAAAAGGTGACTTTGCGTAATTTATTTCGCTATAAGCAGCGCATGTTGATGACCGTAATAGGAATTGCCGGCTGCATGTCGATGATCATAACGGGATTTGGATTGCGGGATTCGATTGGAGATATTGTTACGTTGCAATTTGATAAGCTTTGGCATTATCAGGGAACTACAGTTTTCAAAGCTGCGCCTTCTGCTGAAGAAGAACAAAGATATGTCGATGAATTAAAAACTTTCTCAAACTATCAAGATCACTTGTTTGTTTCTTTAGAAACCTTTACCGCACAAAAGGAAGGCGTTTCAAAACAAGAAATTAGTTTGTCTGTTCCTAAAAAGAAGGACCAGCTGGCTGAATTTTTGTCTTTCAGAGATCGTAAAACAGATCAACATTATTCTCTGACTGACGAGGGTGTGATCATAAATGAAAAACTTGCCAAGCTATTTGACTTGAAAAAAGGCAGCAGATTAGAAATCAAATCTATTTCTGGTGAAGTGTATTCGGTAAAAGTCGCGGCTGTTGCGGAAAACTATGTGAGACACTTTATTTATATGACGCCGTCTTATTATCAAAAGACCTTTGATAAGCAGCCGGAGTACAATACGGATCTTTTGCTTTTTAGCAAAGAGCCCAGCAAGCGGACAGAAGACCGGATGGCCAAACAGCTAATGGAAAATTCGGAAATTGCCAATGTCAGTTTTATGTCGAAGTCTCGTGACGCGTTGAAGGATACCGTTCAAAGTCTCAATATCATTATGTGGGTGCTGATTGTATCAGCAGGTCTATTGGCCTTTATCGTGCTGTATAATCTGACGAATATCAATATCTCGGAGCGAATTCGCGAATTATCCACTATCAAGGTATTAGGCTTTTATGATAATGAAGTGGTTCGTTATGTTTATCGCGAGAATATTCTGCTGACGTTGATGGGGATTTTTTTTGGACTATTCCTCGGGAAAATCGAGCACGGCTATATTTTACAGACAGTTGAATTAGATATGACGATGTTTTCACCAGATATTCAACCATTGAGCTATATTTACGCTAGTCTGATTACTTTATTTTTCACGTTGATCGTGGGAATTATCATGTATTTCCGATTGAAAAAGATCGATATGATCGAAGCGCTGAAAGCGAATGATTAAAAATATGACAAAAGGATCAGCCTCATTTTTGTTGAGACTGATCCTTTATTTGTTTGCGTACATCATAAAGCATTTTATTTAGATCCGCTTCTTTTTTGCGCAGTTCAACTAGATCCTCTTTGATTTGTTTTTCTTTTTCATCCGTTTGCGGAGAAATGACTCCATTTAAGGAAATCCCGATGATCGTCCCGATAAAGGTATCTAGCACTCGATTTAATGCGTAGAGGAAGGATTCGCCTTGAGGGATACTTAAAGCGATCAGAAGCATCGTAGCGATAGCTGAAATGATCCCAGAATTGTTATTGAGTCCATCGGAGACCACGATTACCAAAACAACGAATAAAGGTAAAACAAATAATTCTACAAAAAAATCATTATTAAAAAATGCCTGAACGTAGTAAAAAATTAACGCCAACAATCCGCCGAGAGAGTTTCCCAAGACTCGTGAACGACCAAAAGAAATACTCGTAGTCAAGTCCTGCCGCAATGAAAAGACAGCGGCTAGTGCAGCAATTAAAGGTGATCCGCGGTCGGTCACATGGAACAGGAGAATACACAGCATGACAGCCAATGCCGTTTTCATCGTCCGCATGCCCAAACGAAAGCGACCAATTTGCAATTTTATCCCTCTTTCTTTTCTTTATATATAATAGTTTAGCGGAAGTTTGACAAAAAAACAAAAGGCATCGCCTAAGCCATGCCTTTTGCTAGAATTTTTTATTGCTGCTGCCAAATTTGCTGCATTTGGTCTAAAATTTCGATGACATCTTTTGTGAAGAAGAGAGATTTATTAGGAAGCGTACCATGGATCATTTTCACCATGTTTTCGATCTCATAGTTCATCGCGTTTCCTCTGAAGCCAGACTCGATCAATTCTGTCGTTCCATCGTTGAAAAACAGCTCCGCCTTATCAGCTCTCGGATAGTTATCGATAGTCAGGTAGCCATTCTCAAAAGCGACGATGCCCTTTTTCGGCATTTTAGCTTGGAAAGTCAGGCTGACGGTTGCCAACTCATTTTTTTTATTTTGCAAAATAGTTACGGATTGCTCATCCACCCCAGTTGAAAAGGGAATCATTGTCGAAGCAATGACTTCTGGTTGTTCAGTTAAGAACCAACGAGCAAAGGAAACAGCATAGGTTCCGATATCAAGCAAGGCGCCACCGGCCAATTCAGGATTAAAGAAGCGATTGGTTGGATCAGGATCTTTAAAACTGCCGAAAGGGGCTTGAATCATTTTTAGTTTACCCAGTCGTCCGCTATCCATTAACGCATGCAGTTCGTGGTACAAAGGCATATTGAAGATCGTCATGGCTTCGGCTAAGATCAAGTGTTTTTGCTCGGCTAATTCGGCAGCTTCTTGTAATTCTGTTACATTCATCGTAATGGCTTTTTCACACAAAACATGTTTACCTGCTGCTAGTGCAGCCATAATGTGCTGATGATGTTGACGGTTGGGAACTGCAATGTAGATAATAGAAATATCATCGTCAGCCAGCAACTCTTCGTAGCTGCCGTACGCTTTTGGTAAATCGTATTGTTGGGCGAATTTTTCAGCTTTTTCTAAGGTGCGTGACGCACAAGCGGTCAGTTTGCTGGTGGTTTGGTCAAAATTTTCGGCAAAATCATGGGCGATCCCGCCTAATCCGACGATGCCCCATTGTAAGTCAGTCATAATGATCCTCCTATTTCGTGTGGATGTATTTGTTTTCAAGTGTTACATTTAATTTTTATGCTGCTCACTATACTTAAAAGTATAAGTAAAACAGCAGGTTTGTTCAAAGTATAGCAGTAAATATTAAAATATTTCAATCCATTTGCCAAAGGACTGTTTTTTTTCTAAAAATTCAGTAGAATAGGAGAGGAGGGATTTTTCGTGAATCAAATTTATTTAGATTTAGTAATGAGTGCAATTTTTGAACAATTTCATACCGAACAAGATTTTTATCAAGATTATTTAGGCGTCAACGAAATTCAATGGCAGCAGTGGAAAGCAGGCCAAAACAATTTATCACCCGAAGCAAATCAAAAAATCAAGAATCTATTTAGCGACTATGAATGGATGCTGAGTCAAAAAGTCATTCGCCAAACCTTTTTGTTCCCGGAAAAGCGTCCGACGGCAGTTGCTGAATATCGCGAAATGAAGACGATTGTGGCACAAAAATGGATCGCCAGCGGCTTAGCTCAAGTCGAGATGATTCCTTTTAAAAATAAAAATGAAGAAGAGAATCATGACTTTATCGATCTGCGCGTAACCATCGATTATAATAGTTGGGGCTATAGTGATATACTAAGCTTTCGTTTGCCGGCCCATATCCAAAATCAAATCGCCAGTGCCCATAAAAAGACGGCGCTGCTTGATTGGGTAAACGAGAACCTAACGGAAACCTATACGTCATTAGACGATTAACGAGAGGATTTTTAATTTGAAAAAAACTGTAGGACTGCTTTCAGTCATTATCATGTTTGGAATGACCGCCTATTCGCTTTTTTACAGCGCACCTGCAGAATCAGATGCGAAAAAAGCAACAGCTACGACTTATTCATTTGAAAATAAGACGACTACTTCTAAGAAGAAAAATGCTGTCCAAAAGGCATTGCCGGATTCTAATGCGAAGGATTGGAACCTTGTATTGGTTGGACCTAAAAATAAAATTGAAAATGAAGTCGCTGAAAGTCAGTTATCTACGCTGTCAGATAATAGCCATCAAGTCGACAGCCGAATAGCTGCAGATTATGAAGCTTTTTCTGAAGCAGCAACCAAGGCTGGTTTTCCTTTAGTAGTTATTTCAGCTTTTCGTTCAGTAGAATCACAAGATGAAGTATTTAACACGAATGTGAGCGGATTGGTCAATGGAAATGGTATGTCCGAAGAGGACGCGATCGCAAAAACCAAAGAAACCATCACCGAACCTGGATATAGCGAGCACCATACGGGACTTGCGATTGATGTCGTTGACCAAGAGTGGTACAACACTTATTCATCACAAGTATTAGATGCTT
Organism: Enterococcus sp. 3H8_DIV0648; assembly: GCF_002140655.1. Lineage (NCBI taxonomy): Bacteria > Bacillati > Bacillota > Bacilli > Lactobacillales > Enterococcaceae > Enterococcus > Enterococcus sp. 3H8_DIV0648. The sequence goes on from NZ_NGLG01000001.1 coordinate 874,035, forward strand.
CTTATGGTGATCAGCCAGGGGCAAAATGGATCGCGGAGAATGCACCGAAATATGGCTTTATCATCCGTTATCTAAAAGATCGCCAAGATATTACCGGTATTACTTATGAACCATGGCATATTCGCTATGTTGGTAAAGAAAATGCCGAGTATATTACCAAACACGACCTGACACTAGAAGAGTTTTTAAAAGAGTTGTCAGCTAAGTAAGGAGTTACTATGCCTAAAAAAACCTATCAAAAACGAAAGTCCAAAACTTCGATCCCGCTTATTTTTGCGGGGATCTTAGTGATTGGGTTGGCTTTCGTTTTTTCTTTACATACATTATCGGATTTTGGCGTTGAAACTGAACAAAAAGAGGAAACTGTTTCTCGTCAGGAATTTATTGATACTTTGGCTCCCCATGCAAAGGAACTGCAGCAAGGCTATGGCGTTTTGCCTAGTATCATTTTAGGTCAAGCCATCTTGGAATCAAATTGGGGACAATCTCAGCTTGCCAGTCAGTATAAAAACCTTTTTGGTATTAAAGCTTCTGGGAATCAGCCAAAGGTGACTCTCGAGACGAAAGAATATGTGAACGAGCAATGGGTCACCATTCAAGGTGATTTCAAAGTATATAATTCTTGGAATGAGTCATTAGACGATCATACGATGCTTTTCGTCAATGGAACGAACTGGGATTCCAAACTATATGCCGGTGTTCTAACTGCTACCGACTATCGACAAGCTGCCCAAGCACTGCAGATAGCTGGATATGCGACTGATCCGGATTATGCGAATAAGATCATCAGTGTGATCGAAACATATAACTTGGAGCAATACGATCATTCATAGTAAAATCGACATAAGAAGTTGATAAGGAGATGAGTTTGAATGGCAGAGAAATATGTACCTGAAATTATGACTGAATTGCGACAAGATATTGTACGTGTACCAAAAGTAATCCAAGAAGCATCAGGAATCAGCATTTTTGGTAAAAAAATTCGTTCGATAATCTTTACGACCGACATCGCAATTATCCGAAACACAGATGCGGATGCAGTAATAGCTGTATATCCTTTTACGCCACATCCGGCAATTACCAAAAGTATTATCGAAGCCGCCGATATTCCGGTGTTTTCCGGTGTTGCAGGCGGTCTTACTCATGGAGCGCGCTCGGCCTATATGGGGATGTTTGCGGAATCTCAAGGTAGTTTAGGGGTAGTAGTAAACGGACCGACCCCAGTAGAAACGATCCAAGCAATCTATGACGTTGTAGATGTTCCGGTAATTGCGACAGTTACATCGAAGTATTCAAAAATCGAAGAAAAACTGGCGGCTGGTGTGGATATAATCAATATCAGTGCTGGAAAAGATACGGTTGAAGCCGTTAAGCACTTTAGAAAAGTATATCCAGAGCTGCCGATCATCGCGACTGGCGGACCAGATGAAGAGACGATTGAGCAAACGATCGAAGCGGGAGCCAACGCCATCACTTATACACCGCCTTCAAATGGTGTGTTGTTCAGCAAGAAGATGGAAAAATACCGCAAAATGGAATACGATGAAGATCATCAATAAAAAAGATGTCGAAAATCTTAATGATTTTCGACATCTTTTTTAGGTTCATTTAAGCTAGCTTTGAGAAACTTGCCTTGGAATACAACAAAACGAGGTGATTAAAATCAAACGCTTAATAAAATGGACGAGTTTCATTTGTATCCTTTGTGGCGGCTGCTTGATCTTTTTTTATCAAAATAAGCAATCGGAAGTGGATAGCAGCGAAGTAAATGCAGCTGATCAGGCAGAAATCGTACTTGCCGATAAAGAGAGCACAGAAACACAATTAATAGACGTTCCGATAGAAAACCAAAATACCGGCTCTGTTCCTCTTGAAAACGGCTGTGAGATCACAGCGTTATCAATGCTGTTAAACTATTATGATTATGACACGAATAAGAATGATTTAGCTGAGCTGTTGAATTATGTTCCGGTTTACGAAAATGAAGCTGAGGGTATTCGCGGAAATCCTCATGACGGCTTCGTAGGAAATATCTATGAAGGCTATGATGCAATGGGAGTCGCTGTTGAGCCGATTGCGGAGGTGGCTGAGGAAGTAGTTCAGGAAGGGCAGAAGGTCGCTGCCAGCAGTGATACGTCATTTTCTGAGCTAGCAGATTTGGTTCAGGCTGGAACACCTGTCTGGGTGATCACAACTGTTAACTATGAAATTCCTACAAACAGTGATTATATGATTTGGGAAACGACGAGCGGAGAAGTTACCGTCTCACCATTGTGTCACGCGGTAGTTATCACCGGTGTAGATGATGAAAATGTTTATGTGAATGATCCTTACGGTTATAAAAATCGAATTGTAAAGCGCAGTGATTTTGAAAAGACCTATAAGAAAATGGGCAGTCAATCGCTTTATCTAGCCTAATAAAAAGACCCGGAATGTTCTCCGGGTCTTTAGTTTATGCAAAAATATGTTGGAAAGTCGGTAATAATTGATCGAAAGAAGTTAATTCGATATCGTGAATTTGCGAGGTTCCTTTTGGTAATTGACGATTGCGATGGTTTAGCCAAAGAGATTGCCACCCCGCTCGTTTAGAACCAATCACGTCGTTATGAAAGTTGTCGCCGACATATAAAGAACATTCAGGATTCAAGTCAAACTGCTTCTTGCCTAGGTCAAAAATTTCTACATCAGGTTTTTCATAACCGGTTGCTTGGGAAATAATGATGTTGTCCTCATCGACCCAGTTCAATAGACCTAACTGCAAAATCTTTTTATACTGATGATCTGTTGGACCGTTGGTGATGATGCTGATGGGAACTTTTTTGTTTTTCAAAAATTCTAGTGTTTTTTCAATTTCACAGTGCATGGTGATTGCATCAAGTTCTGCTTCGTAAACATCTTGGAAGATTAGGGATTCTTCATCAGTGATATGAGGATAATCTAAATCCTTCAGAGATTGGCTGATGCGATGAGAACGCATATACTCCAAAGTCCATTCTTGGGTGATTACTTTGTTGAAGTTCGCATCACTGTGGACACGAAAACGAGTATAAAGTGGAAGCATATCTTCTTCACTTACTAAAGGAAATAATTTTTGGACCGCCTTGCGAAATGGTTCTTGTTGATCGTAAATAGTATCATCGATATCAAATACGACAGTTTCAATCAAAATCGACACGCCTTTCATTTTTCAGCAAATTTTCATTTTAATTACAGTAGCTATTTTAGTACAAAAAATCACACAAAAAAAGAGGAAAATCGTTGATTAGAAAAGGTTTTTACTACTAAAAAAGACAAACCGCAGTCTATCAATTTTCAGTTTTTTTAACTAAAAAAAAGATTTCTTTTTGAATTCTAATCTATTATGATTAGAAGAAGGAATTGGATAGATGGAGGTAAGGATATGCGCAGAAAAAAAAGACAGGTAACAGATCTAGCAGCAATCAAAAATTTAGTAGAGAAATCGCAAGTAGTACGAATCGCATTGAACGGGGAGGACTATCCTTATGTTGTGCCTGTAAATTTTGGGTATGAGTGGGAGGAAGAAAAATTAACCCTTTTTGTTCATGGAGCCAGTGAAGGAAAAAAAGTATCTATGATCAAAAACGACCCTAAAGTAGCCATCGAGATGGATGGCAATCACAAGCTAGTTCAAGGAACATTGAACGCGTCGAGTTATTCTTATGCTTATCAAAGTTTGATTGGATTTGGCGAAGCCGAAATAATTGAGGAACTAGAAGAGAAAAGACGAGCATTGCATATTTTGATGGACCATGCTGCTAAGGGAGCGCCTTTTGATGAAATACCTGAAGGCATGTTAAAACGGACAGGGATCATCAAAATAACTTTAGCTTCTTATACGATGAAGGAAAACGTACATCCTGATGATAAATAAAAAAAAAGATTCAAAACCGAAATTTCGGTTTTGAATCTTTTTTTACTTTTTGACTTTCTTTAAGCGATACTCTTCAAAATAAGCAGCATTTCCGCGGCTTTGAACTCGCGCGTAAATTCCCATTAGGACTGCACCGATCGTGTTGGTCAAAAGATCGCCCATCGTGTCCATCAATGCAGCTCGTCCGACTAATAATTCACCCGCTGATGTCGCATAGCGTTGAAGGTTCATATCCGCTACAGTGTCGCAGAGAAACTCCCAAAACTCCCAGAAGACACCGCAAACGCCAGCAAAGGCAAAACCGAAAAGCAGGAATAACCATGGAGATGTTTTGCTGATATCGGCATCCTTCATCAAGAAGCCGATTAAGCCATAACCTAATGCGGTCAAGACCATCGGACTAACGGTATGCAGAATTTTATCCCAAAAAGAAATGATCGAGATCATGTGCAGAGAAGTTCCTAAAAAGACTGAGATGACTAAAAAGAACCAATAGAAATAAACGATTTTTTCTGGTAAAACAATTTTGAATAACTTTTCTATTATTTCTGGTAAAAAAATCAATGCAATCCCTGCTAAACACTCGATTACAAAAATCACACCTTGCTTAGTTGAATATTTACCAGTTGCAAATTCAAAAATATTATACAGTAGACAAAGAGCGCCGAAAATGAGTAACGCCATTCGATATTTTTTATAAGTCACGGAAATCACTACCTTCTAAGAAAGATTTGATTTGTTTCAATAATGCTTCTTCATCGCTGACGATCGTACCGTTCAACTTAATCAGTCCAACAGTATAAAGATTTAAATAATGAAATTGGTTTTCAGCTGGAGTTTGTAATGCGGCAATTTTCTGTTGATTCTCCGCACCTTGCTGGCGAGAGTCGGTATATAAAGCGATGATCGGGATTCCCTTTGCGTAGGCCACGCCGATTTCAGAAGCGACACCGGCGTCGATCGTCAAACCATCCAGCAGGGCCACCATGAGATCACTCTTCAAGACCTCCTCAGTATCAGCCAGAGCGATCATTTTACTGTCAGCGTAGGCTGATTTGTCATTGATACCCGCATTTTCTTGTGGTAGATAAATCGTCAGATCCGCATCAATTTCACGAATTTTTTTTACTAAGTGTTGATTATACAATAGGTCGCTTTGTGCAAATAACGGTGCAGCAAAATAAATATGTTTAGAAGTAGTCACTAAAATAAGCCTCCATATCAGGTATTGTTGTTTCTAATAGTTCAATTGCTTTTTTATCCGCGTCCAGCCGTTCAATCCGAGCAAGATACGCAGCCCGGCGATAATTCATCAGCATGCAAGTCAAGGTTTGAATGTTAAGTTTAATACGTCTGCCTTTCGGTTGATCAGAGATAGTCAACTCACTATCAGTATTCCAACTGAGTGCAAAAATTCCATTATTCCACTCAGCGATCGGATCATCGACTTCAAAATAGAAAGGCTCGACAGGTTTTTCAAAGGGATATTCCAATAAAAATTCTTTAACGTCGACAATCCGCGCCATGAAAAACGGCGCAATTGTTTCTGTAATCTCACTATCATCAAGCAGGAAGGACAGCGGTTCATTTTTGAAAATATCGCCTTTGACCCAGTAAACCATTGAAAAGTGAGCACTGATAAAATTCCATAAACCGTTTCGCGCTTCCTGATTTAAATAAAACATTTCTTTAATATGGAAAACCTCGTCAGAGATCCAATAAAAAAGGACACCAGTCGGCCGCTTATTCGCATCATAATAAATTGCGGCGATACGTTCTTCCTCATTTTCAAACCGCCAATATTCTTCCCAGTTCAACTCTTTGCGGATCATCGCCCCATGATTATTCAAGGCGAATTCGTGATAAACTTGATATACATCTGGATCGTCAACTTCTTTACGTTCCACGATACCAGGCACCTCAACTTGCTTAGGCAACTGCGTATCTTTGATCTTGAAGCTGAGCTTGTCAGACATGATTTCCCAGCCCTTGCGCCGATAATAGGGAATATTGTAAGGATATAGGTAGGAAATCCATTGCTGGTCTTCACGCATCTGGATCAAGGCCTTCTCGATCAAATCCTTCATTAATCCATGATTGGCATACTCTGGATAAGTACCGACACCTGTTACACCGCCCATTTGAAAAAGTTTCCCATGAATATTTACTTCGCAAGGATAAATAGCAATTTGAGAAATCAAATTCTCATCGTGAAACCAGCCAAAAACCTTTGATTGCTCCAAAACAGGTTTCTTCGCGCGGACCATTTCACGCTTGTTTTCGTATCCGCTATTTTCAATATCGCTTTCTGTTACTTGAAAAACATAGCTGAGCAGTTCATCATACTGAGCCAAATGTTCTTCACCAACGGGCTTCAAGACTAATTGTTTCTTAAAGTCACTATCCATTCTTTCATCTCCTAGATATTGTTACTGAATTTAATCACAGATGCCCTCTAATAGAGAAAACCCTTTTAACGCAAGAGTAAAGAGGGCAATCTGATCTCTTTTTCTCGTTTATATTCTAAGTATAGCAAAAGCAGGATTATTTTTCTCTTACCGACTTTGGGAAATAGGTGAAAAGACTTTTTTTCTATTAGAAACGTTGGTATAATTGACAGTGCTGATTAAAAGAAATGAGGAACTTTGATGAATATAGAAGAAATGCAGAAACGCCAAAAAATGATTCGGAACTTTTCGATCATCGCGCATATCGATCACGGCAAGTCGACACTGGCTGACCGGATCTTAGAACAAACTAATACCGTAAGTTCCCGTGAAATGCAAGAGCAGTTGTTAGATTCAATGGATCTTGAACGTGAACGCGGAATTACAATTAAATTAAATGCGGTAGAACTACATTACACTGCAAAAGATGGACAGAATTATATTTTTCATCTGATCGACACTCCTGGACACGTCGATTTCACTTATGAGGTTTCACGGAGTTTGGCTGCCTGCGAAGGTGCAGTCTTGGTTGTAGATGCGGCTCAAGGAATCGAAGCCCAAACATTAGCCAATGTTTATTTAGCTTTAGATAATGATTTGGAAATCCTGCCGGTCATCAATAAAATCGATTTACCAGCTGCTGATCCAGAGCGAGTCCGTAAAGAAATTGAAGACGTAATTGGAATCGACGCAGAAGATGCTGTCCTAGCTAGTGCAAAAACAGGGATTGGTATCAGTGAGATTTTAGAACAAATCGTCACAAATGTTCCGGCTCCAAGCGGGGATTTAGAAGCACCGTTAAAGGCTTTGATCTTTGACTCGATTTATGACAGCTATCGCGGCGTTGTATTGAATGTCCGCATCACTGATGGAATTGTTCGCCCAGGCGATAAAATTCAACTAATGAGTAATGGGAAAACCTTTGATGTAACAGAGGTTGGTGTTTTCTCACCAAAAGCTGTTCAACGGGATTACTTAATGGTAGGCGATGTTGGATATATTACTGCCAGCATCAAGTCTGTTCAGGAAACACGTGTCGGGGATACCGTTACACTTGCTAATAATCCAGCAGAAAAAGCGTTGGATGGTTATCGCAAAATGAATCCAATGGTATTCTGCGGCTTGTATCCGATCGATACGTCTCGGTATAATGATTTGCGTGAAGCCTTAGAAAAATTACAGCTGAACGATGCGGCATTACAGTTCGAACCAGAAACTTCCCAAGCGTTAGGCTTCGGATTCCGTTGCGGATTCTTAGGCTTGCTGCACATGGATGTGGTTCAAGAGCGTTTGGAACGTGAATTCAATTTGGAACTGATCACGACTGCGCCATCAGTTATTTATCATGTGAACCTGACCGATGGCACTCAATTAGTGGTAGACAATCCATCTGATTTCCCTGACCCATCAAAAATTCAAAACGTTGAAGAACCATTTGTGAAGGCCAATATCATGGTCCCAAATGAATACGTAGGTGCTGTCATGGAACTTTCACAGCGTAAACGTGGCGAATTTATCACCATGGATTATTTAGATGATTATCGTGTGAATGTTGTCTACAATATCCCATTATCGGAAATCGTGTTTGACTTCTTTGATAAATTAAAATCCAGCACGAAAGGCTATGCATCATTAGATTACGAAATGGCTGATTATCGTGAAAGCCGTCTAGTGAAAATGGATATCTTGCTGAATGCGGAGAAAGTCGATGCCCTGAGTTTTATTGTTCACCGTGAGTTCGCTCAAGAGCGCGGTCGCGCAATCGTTGATAAATTGAAGACGTTAATTCCGCGTCAACAATTTGAAGTGCCGATCCAAGCAACGATTGGTACGAAGATCGTTGCCCGTACTGATATTAAGGCTTTGCGCAAAAATGTATTAGCTAAATGTTACGGTGGGGATGTTTCTCGTAAGCGTAAATTGTTAGAGAAGCAAAAAGAAGGTAAGAAACGCATGAAACAAATCGGTTCAGTTGAAGTCCCACAAGAAGCATTTATGGCTGTGCTGAAAATGGATGAAGACGAACCGAAAAAGAAATAAAGTTGACAAAATCGAATCAATTTATTGAAAAGCAATATGAGTAATATGTGATTAAGACATCTCAATAGGAGGTGTCTTTTTTTTATGGAATAGTTGTCTAGATGAAGAAGTGTTCGAATTAATCAAAACCACCCGTGTGAACGCAATGTCATTAACTTAAGCATGTTGACTTTCATGAAGAAGTATAAATTTGCATGTATTGCAGATTTATACTTCTTTTCTGCTTTTTCAAGCTATACTTTAAGTAAAAGATTGATAATTTCGGAGGAGGTACTGAAAATGATGATGTGGGATGATTTTTATGAATTTATCGAAGAAGCTCCTACAATTTTTTTAGAAGATATTCGAGAAGGAAATCCTCGTGCCTTCACTCGAAAAAGAAAAACAACGCCACTTAAGCTGATGCTTCAAATGTTTTCTCAAAAAGGCTTGTCGCAATTTTCAGAACTTCTCAACTTTTACTCTGTACAAAACAAACCATTAGACGTTTCAACTGTCGCCTTTTATAAAGCACGAATGAAGTTTAACCCAAAAGCACTTCACTTGATGATGGAAGACTATCTCTCAATGGCTTATGAAAAATACGACGATAAGTTAGTGAAATTGAATGGATACATTGTCACAGCGATCGATAGTTCAGATATTATTTTGCCCTCAACAGAAGAAACTATCGAAATTTATGGTGTAAATAAACCGAATCAAGCGATTAGTACCGTGATGGCAAAAATTTCTCTTCTCTATGATTGTATCAATAAGGTCGCGCTCGACACTTGCATTGAACCTTATAAATTCAGCGAGCGTGAGTGTGCGTCCCAACACCTCAACCAACTTAAAAAAATTCTTAGACAACCGACCATTACTACTTTTGATCGAGGCTACTTCTCTATGAAATTAATTGATCAAATGATAGAAAATAATCAAAAGTTTATCATTCGTATGGATAAACAGAACCTAAAGCGCTACACAGGAACGCTTGTTTCTGGAGAAGATCGAACCGTTGATGTTCAATTTAATCGTGTAGAAACGAATAAGTATCGAGAAAATCGTTCTTTTCGAACAAAATTAATGAATACTACCTACACTTTGCGCTTCGTAAAAATCCCTCTAGTCAGAGGAACTACCGGCGAGACTTATGATGAGTTGCTTTTGACAAATCTAACACCCGATGAATTTTCTTTGGAAGGATTGAAGGAACTTTATCGTTTAAGATGGGAAATTGAAACCGCCTATAATATTTTAAAAAATCGAATGAAGCTGGAAGAGTTTAGTGGAATTCGAGACTGGTTGATTCGCCAAGATATTTATTGTTGTGTCTGGCTATACAATTTAATTATGCTTTATATAATTGAATTAAATGAAACAGAAGGAATCCCACAAGAACGCTATAAGCATGAAATGAGGCGAAATATCAGTATTTCTATAGGGGTCGTTAAAACCTATTTCATTCAATCAATCCTTGGGAATACTCCAGAAAAACGCCATGAGTCGGTAGAACGGATGAGTGAACTAATTAAACAACACCTTATTCCAGTTCGTCCTGATCGAATAGCTACAAGGCATCACACTATAAACAAATCTAGGCGATCTTATAGATATACTTATTAATGACGTTATCTATCAAGTAGCTTATTTAGTCGTGTATCCGATTCTATAACAGACAAAACACTAGCTTCGTTTGAAGAACAATTCTTCAAACGAAGCTAGTGTTTATTTGTCAAGATGCTTAAGTTAATGACATTGCGTGTGAACGGGTGGTTTGCTCTTCGGCTGAAAGCCTCTATTACCGGCCATAGCCTAAAAGGCTTACTGAAAGATATCCCTCTCGCACCACGTTTACTCGCTGATTCTAAAAGAATCTCTTTCTACTTCTTCTTGTTTTTCTTTCCTGTGAACGGATCATATTCTTCAAACAATGTGAGTTGATCTGCTACATAATCCTCTTGTACTTGATTACGAATATATTCTGCTATCTGCTCTTTGTTTCTTCCTACCGTATCCACGAAATATCCCTTACACCAAAATTTTCGGTTTCCGTATCGATATTTCAACTCTGCATGTCGATCAAAAATCATCAAGCTGCTTTTCCCTTTCAAATATCCGATAAATTGTGCCACGCTTAGTTTTGGGGGAATACTTACTAAAAGATGAATGTGATCTTTGCACGCATTCGCTTCCAAGATTTCTACTTTTTTCTGTCACATAATTCTCGTAGAATCTCTCCAATACTTTGTTTATATTTTTCATAGATAATTTGTCTTCGATATTTCGGTGCAAACACGATGTGATACTTACATCTCCATTTTGTATGTGCTAAACTTTCAGTATCCTTTTTCATAAAGGGGCCTCCTAAATTTGATTGCGATGTTGTCGGGAAACCAACATCCGCTTATCAATTTTGGGAGGTCTTTTAATACCACGCTGGAGGCTCTCCGGAACCACTCGCAGAGCAAGTAGTTTTCAAGACGTACAAAAAAACGCATGGAGATTTTCCATGCGTGTTGCATTTAAAGCGAAATAGTTTCTTTGTAGGCAACAGGTTCGCCAAAATCTGGGAATCCTTCTTGATCCCAAACAAAAATTTGCGCATTCGCATGCCGGTTGGGATTATCTAACGGGTCGCCGACTTTATTTTTTTCTGGACGAGCGTGGAAAATAAGAACATCTTTTGTATCGTCTTCATTGCGAGTGAAGGAATTATGTCCAGGCCCGAACTGTCCATTTTTTTCTGATGATACGAAAACAGGTGTTGGGCTTTTTTTCCAAGAAAAGCCATCTAACAGATCATCATTCTCATCTGCCCATAAAAGTCCCATTACATAGTTTTCATCAGTGGCGCTCCCAGAGTAGGTGATAAAAATCTTACCATTTCTTTTAATAACAGCAGGACCTTCATTTACCCAAAAACCGATTTTTTCCCAATCAAATTCAGGGATTGTCAGCAATGTTTGTTTTCCCTTTAAAGTCCATGGATTTTCCATTTCAGAAATATAGAGGTTCGAGTTTCCAGGTATCCGAGGATCTAATTGTGCCCAAACATAATACAAGGTGTCGTTATGTTCAAAAGCCGTAGCATCTAAACTGAAGCTTTCAAATTGTGTTTTAACTTGGCCTTTTTCAATCCATTGGCCTTCAAACGGGTCAGCACTTTCATTTTCTAAAACGAACATTCTATGATGATGGTGGCGGTCACGAATCTCACTATGATCGCTTGCCGCGAAATAAATGTACCATTTGTTATTGATATAGTGAATTTCTGGTGCCCAAATTAGTTTGCTCATATTGCCAATTTCATGAGCATGCCAAATGGTTACTGGTTCTGCATTGCCTAAGCCATTAATCGTGCAGGCTCTTCTAAGCTCTAAAGTTTGATAGCCTGGAACAGACCCCATAAAATAATAGTACCCATCGGTATGTTTATAAATCCAAGAATCTGCACGCTCCAATACGATCGGATTATTATAAGGTTGTGTTTGCATAGTTCATTTCCTCCAATTAGTCGATTATATAACATCTGCAGTTGCAGTGTTTTCCTTTTCCTCTTTATGATCATTTTTTAGCGTAAAGGCACTGATAATGGTAATAACAAAGACAATACCAGCCAGTAGTAAGTAGGTTTGATGGAAGCCGATAGAATCGTAAAGTCTTCCAGAAACCGTTGAAAAAATAAATACAGATACTTGTTTTGCAAAATTGGAACCTAGCATGTAGATCGTTGCGTATAATCTGCGGTCGAAGGTATTTGCGATATATTTCATGATAGAGACCAATAATAATGGCATTTCTAGTCCAGCCATAATGCGGAAGACAATCAAAAGTTGATAATTAGGCGCAACAGCGCTTCCAAAAATACGAATGAAAGTAATAAAGCCAAAGATGATCAATCCACGTTTTGCACCAATCTTATTGATAATGTAAGGCATTGGGATCATAAGTAGTAGTTCTAAGCCAACTTGAGCAGATGCCATATAGCTATAGACGATCGTTCCAGTGTTTGCGGTTTCAAAAAAGCTTTTAAAATAGACGATGAATTGTTGATCAAAGACATCATAAATTGCCGCTGCACCAATGTAGAACAAAGCCAATGCCCAGAAATTTTTCTGTTTAAAAATTGAGCAGATTGTTTTCTTGTCTAATTTTGTTTCCTCTTGATCGACTTCTTCAACCACTTCAGAAACTTCCACTTTATCAAAGAAGATAATCAAAATTGACAGAATGGCTGCTGCGATGGAACATGCCCAAAAAATTGCTGTGGGATTCCAAACAAACAATCGTCCGGCTACTAAAGTCGCTGTGATACCAGCAAGAGAGCCACCCATACGTGAATGACCATATTCAAAATTGTTTACCCAGCTTGCTCGCTCAATATATTGTTCAACAACGCCAACACCACCATTTAGTACGAAGCTCAAATATAAACCAGTGATAGCGATGCCTAAATATAAATTAATATTTAGCAATGGTAAAAGAAGCCATTGGAAGAAAGGTCCAATAAATAGCGCACTAAGGGCGATACATGCCAACAATGTTTTTTTGAATTTTAACTTATCTGATAAAATACCGAAGATTGGTTGGAAGATCAGTGAAATTCCTGCCATCAATGAAAAGACTAGTCCAGCTTCTGTTCCTCCAAGGTCGGCGACTTGTTCTAGCCAAAGAGTCAAGTAACCATAAATGACCGCCCACGAGCTGTCTCTTATACACATCTATTCTTTTAAAACCGGTAAAGAGAAAGCGCTTTTTCAATACACACACATATTAATCCAATCAAGATGCAGATGTCAACATAAATTTATTAATTATTTTTCAATCATCCCAATTGAATTAATAAATATATTAATTATAAAAGGTTGATTTTTCAGTGATTTGATTTATCATTAAGGTACTTGCTAATTATAGAGGAGAGATGACGTTTGCAATTAGATATTTCTGAAGCTTCATTACCAGTTTACGAAGCACTTGCAAGTTCCGTGCGTTTGAAAATTATTCAACTGCTGTCAAAAAATAAATTAAGCGTGAAAGAGCTGGCCTCGGAGTTGAACCTGAGTAGTGCAATTGTCACTATGCATGTAAAAAAGTTGGAAACTGCCGGCTTAATCGCAACAGACAGACAAGGCCGATCAAAAGTCTCAAGTCTGAAGGTTGATGCGATCAATATCAATTTTCCAGAAAAAATTTATACTGCCTATGAGACTTTGGAAACCTCGATCCCAATTGGGCAATATACAAATTATGAAATCACTCCTCCCTGTGGCTTAGCCACATCCGAGGACTTTATCGGAGTCAATGATCATCCCAAATACTTTATGGATCCCAAGCGGATGGATGCTCAGATACTTTGGTTTACTCAGGGATTTATTGAATATCAGGTTCCAAATCTTTTAGAAGAAAGTCAGTTGGAAATGTTGGAGATTTCATTAGAAATTGCTTCTGAGTTTCCTTTTTCTAATAATAATGGGAAAGAGTTAGGTACATGGACTTCACCAGGTGATTTTTCTGATGTTAGAGGAAAGAACAATCCTAGTTGGTATCCTGATAATTTAAATCAATATGGGCTTTTAAAAACAATTCGTATAATGGCACATGGAACTTATATGGAAGGCGAACCACTCTCTGATGTTCGGATTACCGATTTTCCTTTATCAGAAACGCAACTTTGGACGCTTAGAGTCGAAGTTAAGGAAGATGCCAAAAATGTTGGTGGTTGTACAATCTATGGAAAAAATTTCGGAAATCATGATCAAGATATTAATTTAAAGCTGTTTTATAGTTGATCGTTTAAATTCAGTGTGAATAATTAGGTTTGAAGATATCTAAGTTATTTTTCAAGAATCGAAAAATGAACGGACTAACCCAAATGAGAAGAGTTAGTCCTGTTTATTTGTATGGAAAAGCAAAAAAGTCTGCTAATTTGTTCGGACATATATAGCTAGTTACAGCACTTTCTGGTACTCTGTATACAAGATAATGGAAAAATTCGGAGAGGACTATCATATGAATCAATCAAAATATCAAATTATTGCGGATGAAATCCGTTCAAAAATATTGTCTGGTGAATTTCCTGCAGATACAACAATTCCACCAGAATTAACCTTGCAGAAGGACTATCAAGTCAGTCGACATACGATTCGTCAAGCGATTGCTTTGCTAGTCAATGAAGGATTTCTTCGCAAAGAAAAGGGATCAGGGACATATGTTGATGTGAAGTATAAACAAGAAGGAATAATGCGTACTAATAATAAAACGATTGGCGTTGTTACTACCTATCTGTCGGATTATATTTTCCCATCGATTATTCGAGGGATTGAGAAAAATCTAAGTGAAAAAGGGTACTCTCTTTTATTGGCGAGCACAAATAATGACTATCAACAGGAAAGAGAATGTATTGAAAAGATGATCAGTCAAGGAGTTCAAGGACTGATTGTAGAACCAACGAAGAGCAATCAGTACAACCCTAATCTGGCTCTGTATGTTAATTTGAAGGAACAAGGAATTCCATTGGTTATGATCAATGCGGTCTACGAAGAAATCAGCGCGCCTTTTATTTGTGTCGATGATACGCAAAGCGGATTTTTAGCGACCGAACTATTGATCAAAAACAATCATAAAAATCTAATGCTTATTACTAAAATCGATGATCTGCAAGGTAAATATCGAATGAAAGGCTTCATAAAGGCCTGCGAAATGTACGGGCTTCAGTTTGCGCCAGATGATATCTTAACGTACACAACGGAGACTCGAAGGCAAGTGGTCAAAGAGATGCTGAAACATTTGGAAAAAAATTCAGACATCACTGGTATTATTTGCTATAACGACCAAATTGCTAGCAGCTTGGCAGATCATTTAACTAAAGCAGGGTATAAGATACCAGAAGATATTTCTATCGTAGGAAATGACAATTCAGCCTTAAGTAAGATGGGTAGTATTAAACTGACGACGTTAAATCACCCAAAAGAACAGCTTGGCAGTGACGCTGCTGATTGGATAGTTCAGACGATCGAGGAAGGTCGAGAGCAAGAAAATATCTTATATGAACCAACATTAGTAGAAAGGGATTCGGTAAAAAAGCTTTAAAAA
>NZ_NGLG01000001.1:889587-902094 GCF_002140655.1 Enterococcus sp. 3H8_DIV0648
AGTAGAAAGGGATTCGGTAAAAAAGCTTTAAAAACTAAATAAATTAGACCTATAGCTTGTTCACTTGCTGAGCAAGTTTTTTTGCTCTTCGAAAAACTTATTATTTGTACGAACAAATTTAAATAAAAATATTGACATGTACGTACATAAATTATAGAATGACCTTGTTAGTAAAGACAAAGGAGGAGGTTCCCATCAAGACGAAAGAAATAGTCGCGAAGACAAAACTGGATATTATGGACGGAAAGACAGCTCTAGGAATAGAATTCGGTTCTACCAGAATTAAGGCGGTTTTGATTGGTTCTGAAATGACCCCGATAGCAGCAGGAAGCTACGATTGGGAAAACAGGCTTGAAGATGGCATTTGGACGTATTCATTAGAAGAGATTTGGAAGGGCTTACGCGTCAGCTACCGTAAGATGGCGACAGAAGTTTTTGAAGAATATGGGGAGACATTGACATCGATTGGGGCGATTGGTTTTAGTGCGATGATGCATGGCTACATGGCCTTTGATGATCAAGATGAATTATTAGTACCCTTCAGAACTTGGCGAAATTCAATTACTGGCGAGGCAGAAAAGGTGTTGACCAAAGCTTTTCAGTACAATATTCCGCAACGCTGGAGTATTGCTCATTTGTATCAAGCAATTTTAAACCATGAGGATCATGTGGGTAGAATCCAGTTTTTTACAACTTTAGCAGGTTATATTCATTGGCAGTTGACCGGACAAAAAGTTCTGGGAGTCGGAGACGCTTCTGGAATGTTTCCGATTGATATCCACACTAAAAACTATGATCAACAGATGATTGCCACATTTTCAGAGCTGGCGAAAAAAGAAGGATTCATTCAAGACCTCAATCAACTTTTGCCTAAGGTACTTTTGGCTGGTGAGTCCGCTGGAAGTTTAACGAAAGAGGGGGCGTATCTCTTAGATCCTACAGGAACCTTACAGGAAGGGATTCCTTTGTGTCCACCTGAAGGAGATGCTGGCACAGGGATGGTTGCGACGAACAGTGTTCGTCAAAAAACAGGAAATGTTTCTGCTGGAACCTCTGCTTTTGCCATGATCGTCCTGGAGGAACAACTAAAAGAGGTGCATCCAGAGATTGATCTTGTGACGACACCGATGGGTGACTTAGTAGCAATGGTTCACACAAATAATTGTTCTTCGGAAATCAACGCTTGGGTCAACCTGTTTAAGGAGTTTTCGCAAACATTAGGTCTAGACATCAGTAATGACAAGCTTTATAACACTTTGTTTGAAAAGGCTTTAGAAGCAGATCCTGATTGTGGTGGAATGTTGTCCTATGGTTATTACTCAGGTGAGAATATTACTGGGATGAATGAAGGTAGACCATTATTTGTCCGTACACCTGAAAGTAAGTTCAGTTTAGCCAATTTCATGCGTTTACACCTTTCCAGTGCTTTTGGTGCGATGCGCATTGGGATGGAAATCCTTAAAAAAGAAAAGATTCACATCGATAAGCTAGTGGGTCATGGTGGAATCTTCAAGACACCAGAGGTTGGACAGCGAATTTTAGCGGCAGCGATGGAAGCCCCAGTCACAGTTATGGAAACGGCTGGTGAAGGTGGTGCTTGGGGAATTGCTTTATTGGCTGCATTTGTCAATAAAGAAAGTAATGTGCCGTTGGAAGAGTTTTTGGATAAGCAAGTGTTCACCGACAGTGTGGGACAAACGATTTCACCAAACCAAGCCGATGTTACTGGCTACAATCAGTTTATTGATCGGTATCAGAAAGGATTGCCGATTGAACAAGCAGCAATCGATGGATTGAAATAAGGGAGAGATTCTTAAATGTTGGAGCAATTAAAAGAAGAGGTATTTCAAGCAAATTTAGAGCTTCCAAGACAAGGTTTGATCAAATATACATGGGGGAATGTCAGTGCCTTTGATCCAGAAACAGGTTACTTTGTTATTAAACCCAGCGGTGTGAGTTATGAAGGAATGAGATCCTCTGATATGGTTGTCGTTGATTTAGAGAATAATGTAATCGAAGGAGAGTTGAATCCGTCCTCAGACACACCGACGCATGCGGTTTTGTATAAAAAATTCCCTGAAATTGGTGGAATCTGCCACACACATTCGACTTGGGCAACAATTTGGGCACAAGCAGGTTTGGATCTTCCAGCGATGGGGACAACCCATGCGGATACTTTTTATGGCACAGTTCCATGCGCAAGATTCTTGACTCAAAAAGAGATAGATGATGGCTATGAACACGAAACAGGCAATGTGATTATTGAAACGTTTAAGAAAAGAGCAATAGATGTCATGGAGGTTCCGGGAGTACTCTTACATGGTCATGGACCTTTTACTTGGGGCAAGGATGCGAAGAGCGCGGTCATGAATGCAGTCGTTTTAGACGAAGTCGCTAAAATGAATCTATTCGCACGCCAATTAAATAGTTTTGCTGAAGAATTACCACAACGAGTTTTGGATAAACATTATTTAAGAAAACATGGAAAAAATGCTTATTACGGGCAAGGAAAATAGGAAGGAAGCGAGCACGATGTTAGAAATCAGTAAAAAGGAATTTTGGTTTGTCGTAGGTTCACAACATTTATATGGAGAAGAAGCACTAAAAAGTGTAAAGACGGATGCTGAAGCGATTGTCAAAGGTTTGAATGAAAGTGGAAAAATGCGCTATCCAATCATTTTAAAGGAATTAGCGGTAACTTCTGATACGATCACTAAAATCATGAAGGAAGTTAACTATCGAGATGAGGTTGCAGGAGTCATTACTTGGATGCATACCTTCTCGCCAGCGAAAATGTGGATTCGTGGAACGAAATTATTGCAAAAGCCGTTGTTACATTTAGCGACGCAGTTCAATGAAAGTATTCCATGGGAAACCATTGATATGGATTTTATGAATTTAAATCAGTCGGCACACGGAGATCGTGAATATGGGTTTATCAATGCACGACTAAAAAAACAAAATCAAATCGTTGTAGGCTATTGGCAAACAGAGAGTGTGCAAAGACAAATTGCTGAGTGGATGGATGTAGCTGTTGCTTATAATGAAAGCTTCAACATCAAAGTTGCTCGTTTTGGGGACAATATGCGTAATGTTGCTGTAACGGAAGGGGATAAAGTTGAAGCACAGATTCAATTTGGCTGGGTTGTCGATTACTTTGGGATCGGAGACCTTGTTCAATATGTCGATGCAGTTGAGGATGCCGAGGTTGATGCGCTTTTTGCAGAGTATAAAGAATTATATGACTTTGATTATGGAGATTATGATCATGACACTTGGGAAGCCCATGTAAAAGTTCAAGCAAAACAGGAAATCGGTATTCGTCGTTTCTTAGAAGCTGGTGACTACAATGCTTTTACCTCAAACTTTGAGGATTTGTATGATATGCAACAATTACCTGGTTTAGCAGTTCAACGATTGATGGCAGAAGGTTATGGATTCGCGGGAGAAGGCGATTGGAAAACAGCGGCACTAGATCGTTTAATGAAGGTAATGGCTCATAATCAAAATACTGGCTTTATGGAAGATTACACGTATGAACTAGCAGCAGGAAAAGAAGCAATCTTACAATCACACATGATGGAGGTTGATCCTACCTTAGCAGTAAATAAACCAAAAATCGTAGTTTCACCTCTATCCATGGGAGATCGTGAAGACCCAGCTCGTTTAGTTTTTGATGGAAAAGCTGGAGACGGAGTTGTCGTATCAATGGCTGATTTTGGTACCCACTATAAGTTATTGATCAATGAAGTGGAAGCCTTCGAACCAACAGAAGAGGCTCCAAACTTGCCTGTGGCACGTGTTCTTTGGAAAGTGAAACCAAACTTCCACGAAGGTGTAGGAGCATGGATAAGAACTGGCGGGGGACACCATACTGTTGTCTCATTGAATTTAACAACCGAACAAATCATTACCTGGGCAAAACTAGTTGATTTGGAGTACGTAACAATTAAATAAAATATAAATGAAATCAAGTTATCTCTATTAAAAAGTGAATATCTATCGATTCATTAGTCTAAAGGACAGATGAATACCATTAAACAGCTAAACAGAAATCGAAGCCATAAAAATTCGATCTTTGCTTAGCTGTTTTTTCAATGATAAAAAAATCCTTTTGTGCTTAATTATATAAGAAAATTATACGACATAGCTATTTCATCAGACTTTTCCGGAATTCTTTTGGCGAGATAGTTTCTTTGCGTTTGAAGATATAGCTAAAATAATTTGGATCATTGTAACCAATTTCGATCGCAATCGCTGATAATTTCCAATCTGTATCCCTCAGCAAGCGTTTTGCTTCTGTTAACCGCTGCTCAGTTAAGTATTCTACAAATGTTTTGCCTAAAGCCTGAGAGAAAATAGTACTGAAATGCGAGCTGCTTAAGTTTACGTGATTAGCCACATCGCCTAGGGAAAGTTCTGGTTCTGTATAATGTTGTCTAATAAAAGTCACTGAGCGTTCCAATAATTCTCGATATTGACTCATTGTTTCGTTAATCACAGTTGCCTTCAAAAAAGGTACTAACTGATTTAGATAGTTACGAAATAAGACAATATCTGAAAGTATTGCTGGAAGTTCAGCAGGAGAAGCGATAGGAAATTTTGTTTTTTCTTTCTGATTCTTCTCTTGTGCTCGTTGATTTAAGTCATTTAGTAATAACAAACGATAAAGCAACGGACTCTCACTTTTTTCCGTCTGTTCGATCAGTTCATTTGTTAGATTAGGCGTCTCTTTTAAACTGATTTGTTCGAGTCGTTTACTTAACTGAAATTCTAGTGCAAAATTGGAATATTGATTATCAAAATTTTGATAATGGAGAATCGGATTGTCTGATTGAATGGTCGAATACTCTAGCATGTTGTATGCAGTTCTGTAGCTATTTTGAATATCGCTGATTCGTTCTACGGGATTTCCGATAGCAATAGCCAATTTTGAATCGCTAGTTGTAAGGATAGAAAAAAGTGTCGAGGCTGTTTGATCGGCTGTTTTGAGTAACTCCTGTTTATTTCCTGCAAAGAGTAAAAGTTTGATAAATCGAGATGACAGACAGGAGAAAAGAATTGATTCATCAGTATCATACAATTCAGCTAGTTTACCTCGAAAGAGCTTGTAATCATCAAAATTTTTGTTTTCATGATTTGCGATCAGAATAACAATGAACTGCTTTCCGGCAATTTGACGTTTCAAACGGCGAGCCTCCTCAATCGCTTGAGCTGTTCCCAATTGATTTTCAAATAAGGAATTTAAAAATAAATTCTTTTGAACATCCTGAGAGTATGAATCGTCGGGGGAGGATTGCTTTTTCTGTTCCAATCTATTAATTACACTTTTTAGACTGCCTTCTAATTCTTGAGTCTTGATTGGTTTTAAAAGATATTCAACAACCTGCAAATGAATTGCTGCTTTTGCATACTCAAATTCATCAAACCCGCTGATAAAAATGATTTGAATATCAGGTAGAGCTTCTTTAACCTCTTGAGAAAGCTCAATCCCATTCATAAATGGCATGCGAATATCTGTTAATAGTATATCTGGTCGTTCCTTTAGTATCATGGATAAGGCAACTTCACCATCGCTGGCTTCTCCGACCATTTCAATGGGGAGTTGTTTAGATAATTGGATTAAATTTCGTTTTAGTGATTCACGAATCAAATGTTCATCTTCAACAATAAAAACTTTATACATTTTTGAAATTCCCTTCTGTGGTAGTTGGAATAATGACATGAACAGTCGTGCCTTTTTCAGGTATACTGTTTAGTTCGATTTTCGCATTACTTCCGTAATAAAGTAATAAACGTTTATTTACATTGAATAAACCATATCCCTCACCGAAGTCAGTTGAGAGGCCATCTCTTAATTCTCTGTTGATCTCCTCTAATTTTTCCGGCAAAATTCCTTTTCCGTTATCGATAATAAAAAAGTGGACATACCCTTCATCAAGGTACGCTTGTAGTACTATTTTTCCGGTTCTTCGAACTAGCTTGGTTCCGTGATAAACAGCGTTTTCAATTAATGGCTGCAAGATCATCTTAAGCATGAAAAATTTTTCTATTTTGGGTTCGACCTCTATAGAATAGGTTAAAGCATCACCATAACGGATTTGCAGAATAATCAGATAATCAGTGATATGTCTAATTTCTTTTTCAATAGGAATCCAGTCTTGACCTTGACTCAGGGAAATCCGAAAGAAGTCAGATAAGGCATACGTCATTTCCTTGACCTTTTCAACATCCCCCATTTCTGCCAATACTAAAATAGCATCGAGACTATTATAAATAAAATGCGGAGTGATTTGAGCTTGCAACACACGAACTTCGCTTTGCGCTAGGTTATACTGTTTTAACGCGTTTTCTTCGAGAAGTACAACAAGATTATCGGCCATTTCATTCATGCTGTTAATAAGAGTTTGTAATTCATTATCAGGCAAACGTTTAATACGATAGTTTAGTTTCCCATCCGAAAGAGCTTCGGCCATTTTAATCATTTCTTCCATGGGTTGCTGGATTTGTGTGTTCATACGTTTGTTAGTATTTCTAGTAAACCAAATGATAATACCGACGATCGCAATTTCAATGACAGATAGGATGAGGATCGACTTTCGGACCTCCACACTATTATCTGTTGCAGATTCAATCTCAACGTTTACGAAATCTTGAAGAATTTCATGAACGAGTTTGGTAGCAGATTGGACATGCGTCATCAAAGTTTGATTGTTGTTGAAGGGAGCATCCTTTTCAATATTCTCGATAATTTTTTCCAAATAATTAGCTACATTATCTAAAGACCGCAACACGATATTCAGAGTAGCACGTTCCTTGGCATTGAGTGTATTTTTTTTGATTTGACTAATTTCTTTTCGTATTTTTGTTACGTTGTTACTGTTTCTATAATCATCTGGCGTGATTTGACCATACGTTAAACCCCAGGCTTCTTCAATAATTGATTCTTCGACGCTGCTTGAGATACGGTTCGCTTCAGAGATGTTTTGAACACTTTTTTCATACGCAAATAAGTATCGAGTGTAAATCAATACGCTGATGACCAAGGGTACAATAGCTAGTGCTAACATTAACCAACTAACCCGTTGCAGGAGGGAGCGGATACTGGATTGTTTTATCATGATTAACCTCCTAATAGTTTCTTGGGGGAATAGTCGAAAAGTCATTATGGTCTGAAAAAACTGTATCAGAAACATAGATATCCTCAGGAATCGTCGCTTTTTCGAAATACCTTTTGACCGTGTTAGCTACTAGGTTCCCCATAAAAGGGTTGCATTCTACTACGCAATTGACCTGTCGCTTCTTCAATAAATCGATCATTTCTTTTTGTGCGTCAATACTGACAATCACATACTTATTTTCTACTTGATGCTCTTTTAGTGCCTCTAATGCTCCTAAAGTCATTTCATCATTGTGAGAATAGATCACATCGATGCTTTCAAGTTTACCCTCATCAATCGCTTGAGAAAAGACTTCTTTCGCCTTTAATCGGATAAAATCACCAGTAATAGACTGAGTGATTTTTACTCTTGGATCACGCCCAACTGTCTCTGTAAAACCGTCATGCCTTAGGCGAGTGGGAGAGGTGTTCTCCGTGCCCTTGATCTCAAAGACATTGATAGAATCTTGTTCCTTTCTTTGGAAGTGGTTGGTGACATAAAGACCAGCACGACCGCCTTGGGCTTTAAAGCTTGAACCGATATGAGTTAAGTAAAGATCCTTTCTATCGGTTGTAATATTCCGATCAACAATGATTACGGGGATTTTTGCCTGTTTAGCCTCCTCTAGGATAGGTTCCCAACCATTTTCCTCAATAGGAGAAAGAACGATCAAGTCAACCTGATAGGCGATAAAGGTCATTACGTCCTGGATCTGCTGTTTTGGATCAGAGAAGCTGTTGCGATACATGACCTGATAATTTTGTTTATTTAGTTCATCGTTAATGGATTTATTTTGGGCTTTTCGCCAACTGCTCTCTGTTCCTGCTTGTGAGAAACCAATGGTGATTTCCTTTTCCTTTTTTTCAGCAGATTTGTTACTACAACCAGTTATAAAAAAACAAAAAATCAAGCATAAAGAAAGTATTCTTTTTTTCAAATCGTCACCTCCATGTATTCTATTATAAAACGTTAACATCATTAAGTTTAACACGTATGTTTAATCCGGAAAAAATCAAAGATATATCGAAAGAAATCCAAGAAAAGTGATAAATAACAAATTATTCAAAGCGAATTTCAAGGAAGGTAAAAGAATATCCAATGAAAGCGGTTGCTATAAAAGGTAAACTAGGTTTATCAAATAAGTTTTGGAGGGAAAAGCATGAAGTTAGGTTTCAAGAAATTAGTTGTAGCTGGGTTAGCGTTGCTGACACTTTCCACATTAGCTGCTTGTGGCAAAGGAAGTGCTTCTGGAGGAGATAAAGGTTATGTCGGTGTATCCATGCCGACAAAATCAGCGGAACGTTGGATCGCTGATGGAAACAACATTGTGAAACAATTAAAGAAAAAAGGCTACAAGACAGATTTACAGTATGGCGAAGATAAGGTTGAAAATCAGGTAGCACAAATTGAAAACATGATTACCAAAGGTGTGGACACGTTAGTTATTGCTTCCATTGATGGTTCGGCCCTAACGGATGTATTGGAAAAAGCACATCAGCAAGATATCAAAGTAATTGCATATGATCGATTACTAATGAATTCAAAATATGTTGATTATTATGCAACCTTCGATAATTTTGGGGTAGGAGTACTGCAGGCTTCTTATATTGAGGATAAGCTAGGTCTTAAAGATGGTGATGGTCCTTATAATATTGAGTTATTTGGCGGTTCACCAGATGATAATAATGCATTAATTAATTACAACGGTGTAATGTCAGTCTTTAAACCATATTTTGACAGCAAACAATTGATTGTACCTTCTGGGCAAACGAAATTTAACCAAATTGCGACATTACGTTGGGATGGATCAACTGCACAATCACGGATGGACAATCTGTTAAGCGCGAACTATACCGATAAGAAGTTAGATGCTGTGTTATCTCCTTATGATCCAATCAGTCTTGGAATTATTTCTTCTTTAAAAGGGGTAGGTTATGGCTCTGGCGATAAACCATTGCCAGTAATTACTGGACAAGATGCAACGGTTGCTGGAGTTAAGTCAATCATTGCAGGTGATCAAACACAGACAATCTTCAAAGATACAAGAATTTTAGCTGATAACACTGTAGAAATGATTGAAGCAATTCATGATGACAAGAAGGTTCCAGTCAATGATAAGGAAACTTATGATAATGGTGAAAAAGTTGTACCTACTTATTTAGCAAAACCAGTTTCAGTTGATAAAGAAAACTACAAACAAGAACTGATTGATACTAAATACTACAAGGAAAAAGATTTAAGCGAATAAATGATTGGAAGAAAAGCACCCGCTCGTTAGGTGCTTTTCTCCTACATCATATTAAGGAAGTGGATAAATGTGGCTGACTATATTCTAGAAATGAAAAATATCATTAAAGAATTTTCTGGTGTTCGTGCGCTAAGTGATGTAAATTTGCAGATTAAGCGAGGCGAGATCCATGCTCTTTGTGGAGAAAATGGTGCTGGGAAATCAACATTAATGAATGTTTTAAGCGGGTTATTTCCATATGGAAATTATGGTGGAGACATTGTTTATGATGGAGAGACATGCCAGTTTAAGGGATTACGTGATAGCGAAGAAAAGGGCATAGTTATTATTCATCAAGAGCTGGCTTTAAGTCCATATCTTTCGATCAAAGAAAACATCTTCTTGGGCAATGAACAGACCAAACACGGAATTATTGATTGGAACTTAACTGAACGGAAAACGGAAAATTTATTAAAAACGGTTGGATTGAAAATCGATCCGAACACTCAAGTATCACAGATTGGCGTCGGACATCAGCAATTAGTGGAAATCGCGAAAGCTTTCTCAAAAAATGTTCGCTTGTTGATTTTGGACGAACCAACCGCGGCATTGAATGAGGAAGAGAGTGCGAATCTTCTAGAATTAATCAAAGAATTCAGCAATCAGGGGATTACCTCCATTATCATTTCACATAAATTGAATGAGATTGTCGAAGTAGCTGATCGTATAACGATTTTACGAGATGGTCAGACGATTGAAACATTGGAAAATGAAGATATCAATGAAGAGCGAATTATTAAAGGAATGGTCGGACGTGATCTGACGAATCGTTATCCTGCACGACACCCAAATATTGGAGATATTTCTTTTGAAGTGAAGGATTGGACAGTCCATCATGCGATTGATACGTCACGAGTCATGAATGATCATATCAATTTTAACATCCGTCGAGGAGAAATCGTTGGTATTGCAGGTTTGATGGGTGCAGGCAGAACAGAATTTGCTATGAGTGTCTTTGGTAAATCTTACGGGACAAACATTAGTGGACAAATTTATAAAGATGGTCAAGAGATCAAAATCAAAGATGTCTCACAGGCGATCCAGCATGGCTTAGCATATGTTTCAGAAGACCGAAAAGCATTAGGACTGAACTTATTGATGGATATCCGAGAAAATACAACGATTGCCAGCTTGAATAGAATCAGTCAGAACGGGGTGCTAGATAAGGAACAGGAAGTTACCGAAGCAGAAAAATATCGAAAAATGATGCATACAAAAGCCAATACGGTGTTTCAAAACGTTGGTAGTTTAAGTGGTGGAAACCAGCAAAAAGTCGTTTTAGCAAAATGGCTCATGACAGAGCCCGATGTGCTGTTTCTAGATGAACCTACTCGAGGGATCGATGTTGGAGCGAAGTATGAGATCTATACAATCATTGAAGAAATGGCTGCGCAAGGAAAATGTGTGTGCATTATCTCTTCAGAGCTCCCTGAAATTATCGGAATGTGTGATCGCATCTATACGATGAACGAGGGAAGAATGACCGGCGAAGTCATGCGAGCAGATGCCAGTCAGGAGACGTTGATGAACTTGATGACAATGGAAGAGGAGGCTGTATCCTAATGGAGAACGCTACAAAAGAGAGTAAGGAAAAAAATTCTTGGAATGTTAAAGAGAAATTATTAGATATTTTTAGTAAATATAGTATGGTGATTATTTTAATTGCCTTATTGATTGCCTTTCAGTTAATGACTGGTGGTATTTTTCTACGACCGTTAAATATCACAAATATTGTTTTGCAAAATAGTCATATTTTAGTTCTAGCAGCTGGAATGCTATTAGTTGTTCTTTTAGGTTTTGTCGATCTATCTGTTGGATCAGTTATGGCTTTTGTGGGTGCAATCGCGGGAATGTTGATGGTTAATAACCATGTTAGTCCTTGGCTCGCAGTTCCTATTTGCTTGGCAATGGGAGCGTTGATTGGAGCTTGGCAAGGTTTCTGGGTTGCCTATGTAGGAATTCCAGCATTTATTGTGACCTTGGCAGGGTTGCTGATGTTCCGTGGATTGACTCAGGTTGTATTAGGCGGACAATCGCTGGCACCATTTCCAACAGCTTTCCAAAAAATATCTACAGGATACTTACCAGAAGTTTTGGTTTCATCATCAGGAATGCATCTATTAACTCTAATTTTAGGAGTTGTTCTAGCACTAGGTTTGGTATTCTTTCAATGGAAAGCTAGAGAAAAACGGAAAAAGAATTTGTTCGAAGTACCATCAATGAACGCCTTCATAATGAAAGCGGTATTAACAGTGGCTATCGTTTTAGTCTTAAGTTATATTTTCGCAGCTTACCAAGGTTTTCCAATTATTCTAATTATCTTAGGTGTGATTGTTGGTGTTTACGGTTTTCTAACTAATAGTACCGTAGCTGGTCGTCAAATCTATGCGACTGGTGGAAATCTTAAGGCTGCACAGCTATCCGGTATCAAAACTAAGAAGATCACTTTTTGGGTATTTGTCAATATGGGAATGATGGCAGCTCTAGCTGGCTTGATTTTAGCAGCACGTTTAAATGCGGCAACTCCTCAAGCGGGAACTTCATTAGAGCTAGATGCTATGGCTTCTGTGTACTTTGGCGGCGCCTCAACTTCTGGCGGGATCGGAACAATCACTGGCGCTATCGTCGGAGGTTTGGTAATGGGTGTTTTGAATAACGGGATGTCTATTCTAGGAGTCGGTGTCGATTGGCAACAAGCGATCAAAGGTCTGATTTTACTACTAGCAGTAGTACTTGATATTTATAACAAGAAACGGAAAGTAGCTTAAGGAGGAAAGATGAGATGTCTGAAGAAAAAAGGATTCTACTCATTTGTACTGCGGGGATTACTTCCGGATTGCTGGTGAAGAATATTCAAAGCGCAGCAGATGAGCAAGAAATTCCGATTCATGTTTACTCAGCTCCAGCAATCGTTGCAGAACAAGCAATTCAAAATCAAAAAATCGATGGTTTGATGATTGGTCCTCAGTCAGAGTATGAGGTGAACCGCTTAAGGGACTTTCTGAATTATAAAGCTGTCTCCTACAAAATGATTAAAAAAGAAGATTATGAAACATTGGA
>NZ_NGLG01000001.1:902717-908216 GCF_002140655.1 Enterococcus sp. 3H8_DIV0648
CATTATATTTTGATATCTCTTTATTCCTGGAGGAGAAGTTTCAAATATAGAAATATGAGAAGTGTTGGCAAAATATTTTCGTGGGTAATTGTCGTTGGAGAAGGGGCTAGTCTTCTGATAATTGATATAGGTATTGATCGAATGAGAGAGACAAAAACAATACCAGTAGTTTTTTTGGATTAAACGAAGCCAAAAAAAATCTAATGAACTTTTTTAACGGATAGATAAGAGTAAGGAACGAAGCAAGTATAGAGATTGCTTCGTTCCTTTTGGCCTTGAACCTGTCAATTTATTTTTGAGAAAACTCAGTTTCAATTTTACTCAACCATTTTTTCCTTGTCGTTTCTGAACTTGCTTTTACCATATTAAAACTTCGCCAGGTGACATTTTTCATACCTGACTTTTTGAAGGTACCTTTGATTAGAGCTTTTTGAAGAGCATTGCCATAAACAAATTTGTACATCAGTTTCGGTGTATTCATGGTGGTGATTACGGTGGTTGATTTTAATTTAGGTAAGTTGCTGATCATTCCGTAGCCTGATTTTGTGTAATTATAGGTAGAGCCAGGGAAAATTACTTTATCAATAAAGCCTTTTGTCATAGCGGGCATCAATTCCCACCAAATCGGGAATATGAAAACAAGCTGATCCGCTTGCTTGATGCGCTCGATATAAGCAAGTGCCTGTGGGTCAGATACACTATGATTTCTAAAAGCCAATAAATCTTGTCCGGTCATGACCGGATTGAAGTGGTCGCGATCTAAATCAATCACATCCACCGTGTGTCCAGCAGCCTCGGCGCCTTTTTTTGTTGCTGTCAATAATGCATGACAAAAGCTTCCCTCATAAGGGTGATTATAAACAATTACGGTATTCATTATTCATTCCTCCATTTACTGTTTCTCAGTTTAACGGGAGAAGAACAATGGAGCATTAACTTATGTTAATTTATTCCGCTGTTTAATTCGACTTAATGAAACGGGTGTAATTCCCAAGTAAGAAGCGATGTAATGTTGCGGGACACGTTCTAGGATTTCTGGTTCATTGATCATCAACTCTTGGTATCTTTTCTCAGGCGTATCTTTGATTCGTGACAAAAAGTAGTTGGTGTAACTAACGAAACGCTCACTAATTAAGCGCATCAGATAAGGATTAATTTCAGGAAATTGGTGGACCAGTTGATCAAATGCGTCTGAGCTTAATGAAGTGACCGTCGTTTTTTCGATACTTTCAATAGAAAAACTGCTGGGGACTTTTTGATACCAGCTTTCAAAAGAAGCGACAAGTTGATTTTCAAAGAAAAATTGCACGGTGATATCGCGACCTTCATCGTTGTTCCACAATCTTAGTGCTCCTCGATCTATAAAATAAATATTTGTAGCGATGTCGCCCTCGGCCAGCAGGCACGTTTTCGCAGGAACCTCTCTTTGAATAAACAAGTGTCTGATTTCGGGCCAATGTTCTTGCAACGTGGGAATGTCTTTAAAAAAATAATGATTCATCGTAACTATCGCCTCTATTTCCTTCAAAATTATGGTTCACTTTTTATTAAATGGTCTAAATCAATTAATGTCAAAATGGCTTCGGTTACTTGGACGGCTGATTGAGTGCTGCCACTTGAGATCCAGTGAAGCATGGTACGCGTGATACCGCCTAAGATAAATGTTTTCTGGATGTCATTCAAATTCTTTAGATCAGGAATTTCCGCCAGTATTTCTTCTAAAAAAGTATAAAAAGGTTGCTCAATCAAGTAGACCAAATTATTTTTGATCAGTAGGTCCATCGTTTTAGCATCTTTCTGCCAATACTCAAAACAGTGAAGCAAGGCTTGACGGATATCGATTGTTTCCTGTGATTGTTTTATCTCAGCGAGATATTCTTGAAAGAGCTCCTCCGATCGAGTCAATAAAATTTGATCCTTGCTATCAAAATTGCGATAGAAGGTGAGGCGTGCAACGCCCGCTTTTTTTGTGATTTCGGTAATCGTGATTTCTGAATAGGGCTTCTTTTCTAGCAGCTGTAACAAGGCGGCAATAATCCATTTTTTACTAAGTTGTGCTTGATTATTTTCTCCCATCTTGATCCCTCCGTTAAGTGTAACAAATCCTAGTTGATTGTATCTTGTAACCAATAAGTCTGAAGTCTACAATCGAAGTGTAACACATGTAACAGTTTAATTGTAATTAATTGGAGGAAAACAGAATGGAACTATTTTTAACATTACTAAGCGGAATTGCCTGGACGATCGTTTATATCGAACTGATTCGTAATGGGCTGAAGGATAAAACATATGCGATGCCGCTGTTTGCTTTAGGTTTGAATTTTGCGTGGGAGGTTTTGTACTCAGTTAATGATTTAGTGATTGATCCAGCTGGTGGCGGTGTGCAGGGCTATGTCAACTTAGTATGGGCATGCTGCGACTTAATTATTGTTTATACGTATTTCAAATATGGGAAGAAGTATTTTCCGAAAGCTGCGAAAAAATATTTTATGTCTTTTAGTATCCTAGCATTTGCAAGTTGTTTTGCCCTTCAACTGGCGTTCTATTTTAGCTTCCCAGCGATTCCAGCTGCTCAGTATTCGGCCTTTATGCAAAACGCAGCCATGTCTATTTTATTTTTAGTGATGCTTTTCCAGCGAAAAGGTACAGAAGGCCAAACACTTTTGATGGCTATTGCAAAATGGATTGGTACGCTAGCACCAACACTTTTGATGGGATTAATTCAAGAAACGAATGTCTATATTTTAATTTGCGGAGCGGTTTGCAGCATTTTTGATCTCTTGTATATTTTCTTCCTGAAACAAAGAAAAGCAGCCAGGAGTCAAACTGTTTAAGTATTACAGGATCGACTACTAAATGTTCAAAATGAAATCTTTCTCGGAAATGTTCAGGTTAAAACATACGACTGAGGGATCAGCCATTAATTTAAATCCCTCAACCGCTCTCATAAAGGTGGTTGGGGGATTTTTTTACAATATAAACATTACCTTCTTGCTCAGTTCTACAATTTGATAGCATGTATTTTTGAATGACCTCAGTCCTAATTTAAAAATCGACTAAATGAGTACGAAACTGATTGATAACTAACAAGGAGTTAACTATACTTGTCTTTATTGATAGAAAAGATATCTTGAGGAAGCTAATTGTACAGAATTACTCTTGAGGCGTTGGATGAGTTTATCCCGCCTCATTTTTATGGCGCCCTGATAGGAAATGGGCTTCATTTAAAAGTGATTAGCCATTCTTCAAGAATTTATAGATAAAGAAAGGGCGCAAGTATGGAACGATTAAAAGAATTATTAGCAGAGAAATTTGGCTATACGCAGTTTCGGAGTGGACAGGAAGAGATCATTCAACGGGTTCTGCAAAAGCAAAATGTCTTAGGGATTATGCCAACCGGCGGCGGAAAATCGATTTGTTATCAATTGCCGGCACTCGTTCTTGAAGGATTGACCCTGGTTGTTTCGCCATTGATCTCTTTGATGAAAGACCAGGTAGACAGTCTGAATGAGTTAGGAATTCCAGCTGCTTTTATCAATAGTACATTATCTAATTTGGAGATGAATGAGCGCCTTAGACAAGCTGCACGCGGCGAGATCAAGCTGCTGTATGTGGCGCCGGAACGTTTGGAGTCTGCGGATTTTCGTGAAATGCTGCATTATGTTCCGATTGAACTGATGGCTGTTGATGAGGCGCACTGTATTTCCCAGTGGGGGCATGATTTCCGTCCCAGCTATCTGAAACTAGCGGAGACGATTGAGAATTTTAATCAGCAACCAACGATCATTGCGTTGACTGCGACGGCCACACCAGAGGTAGCCGATGATATCTCGAATTTGCTGCATATTTCAAAGGAAAACGAGATCAAAACAGGTTTTGCCAGAGAAAATTTAGCTTTTCAGGTTATTAAGGAACAGAAGGATATTTATCTATTAGAATATTTGAAGCTAAATCGCGGACAATCTGGGATCATTTATGCTTCAACCCGTAAAGAGGTTGAACGTTTGTATCATCTGCTGAAGCATCACGACTTCGCTGTCGGGAAATATCATGGCGGGTTAGCGGATGCTGAGCGATTGCAGAATCAAGAGGACTTTCTATTTGATCGCATCGAAGTGATGGTGGCGACGAATGCTTTTGGTATGGGGATCAACAAAAGCAATGTGCGCTTTGTGATTCATGCGCAAATCCCGGGAAATCTGGAATCTTACTATCAAGAGGCGGGGCGGGCTGGACGAGATGGGTTACCAAGTGAAGCGGTATTGCTCTATGCGCCTCAAGATATTCAGATCCAGCAGTTTTTCATTGAGCAGTCTCAATCAGAGGCGACGTATCAGCAAAATGAATACACCAAATTGCGGGAAATGAACCAGTACGCCCATACACAAATGTGCTTGCAACGCTATATTTTGAAATACTTTGGCGAGGACCAGCCAGACTGCGGAAGATGCAGCAACTGTTTAGACGAGCGCGAGCAGGTCAATATTACAACAGATACGCAGAAGGTATTGTCTTGCGTGAAGCGTATGGGAGAAAAATTTGGCAAGGCGCTGGTCGCTAAGGTTTTGACTGGATCAAATGATCAAAAAATCAATCAATGGAAGTTTAACCAGTTGCCAACCTATGGACTAATGAAGGAGCATTCGCAAAAAGAGGTTTCCGGTTTGATTGATTACCTGACGGCGGAGCGCTATCTGATCCCTTCAGAGGGGCAATATCCTGTGTTGTCGGTTTCTCAACAGGGCGTTTTAGTTCTTAAAGGTGAGCAGGAAGTCTATCGTAAGCAGGCACCGGTGAGACAATTAGTTGCGGATAATGAGCTATTTGAAGAAATGCGGAGTTTACGCTCGCAATTGGCGCAGGAGAAAAATCTGCCGCCATATGTCATCTTCTCAGATAAAACCTTGACCGAATTAGCAGAAAAGCAGCCGCAAAGTCCATTAGAATTTCTGCAGATCAAAGGTGTCGGAAAAAGTAAACTCGACAATTACGGCGATCAATTTTTAGCACTGCTGAAAAAGGAAAACTAATCTTAGCACTTCAATCAAAAAAACTATTACATTCGGCCGCAACCTAGTGTAATAGTTTTTTTGTCGTAAACTCTCTATTCTAAAAAATTAATTCGTCTCAAAAATTTGCGGAACGATCATATCGATCCGAAGCAGCTCATCTTCTGAAAGAATTTTGCCATCCTTGCGCCAAATATTGATTCGTCGTTGATCCTTTTCAAGAGCGTAATTTTCGGTAACGTATTTGGCTCGTGGATTATTCAAGAACTTTTTTATGAATTGTGCTCGCAGCTGGCTAAGTGTCAAGCCATTTTCACCTTGCATCAAGAAGGGCGATTCATAGTAATAAACACGTTGATCATTTGAAACGGTTCCTCTCATAGTGTCCTCCTTCTGTGGTTCTCTGTTAAATCTATTCTCTGTCTCTTATACACATCTAGATGTGTATAAGAGACAGGTATTTTTCTACGACCGTTAAATATCACAAATA
>NZ_NGLG01000001.1:908692-912262 GCF_002140655.1 Enterococcus sp. 3H8_DIV0648
CAATTTAACCCTTTTCTTTTGTTTTTTATAAAGGAAAAAGGTTTTTCTGTTTGCTATTTACAAAACTGTTATTTATCGCTATCATATTTCTATAAAATGAAAACGATTACTATTTAATAATAAGTTGGGGGTATGAAAAATGGATGTAGCAAAATTAGGTCAAAGACAGCTCTTTTTGATGAAATGGGAAAATCTTGAAGGGAGAATTCTTAAACGCTTTGAACAAAGTAAAAATGTTTCAGAGGTCATTGAGTATCTTGTGGCGGTTCTTGTGCGGAGCGCCCTGTGTTCGCGTGCAATCTCGGAGACGCTCCAAGCATTGATTCGCGAGCTGTTCTTAACGTCAGAGCCTAGTGATACGCTGCGCCGTTATGCTCCTTATTTTGAGGAATATTGTGAAAAAAGTGAATGGAAAACGATTATCAAGCGTCTGTTTCGTAATGAAGCGGACTATTTGGCTTGCACCAAAGAAGCTTGCGGGTATAAGGAATATTTAGTAAAAGAAGGAACGCTTGATATTCGTCAGGAAAATCATGCTTATATTATAGAGTCCTTCTTTGAAGATATGAACGGTAAACGCCATAAACTGACGATTCGTGAAGTTGATCCTAACAAAGCTGCACCTGTGGTCACGAAGCTTTTGCAAATTTTGACGACCTTGACGATCTTTGAAACAACTGGTGTGCGGAAATTCGTCAAATTTATCAATTACGAAGGCTCAGGGAAAATCATCACAACCGCTTATGATACTCGTTTGGAGGAAGTGGAGGAGTCTGCTCAGGAACCGTCGGCCGAAACGGTTTCTAATGATACGAAAACTGGAGCTTCAGCAAAGAAAAACGGAAACTTGAATCAGCTTGCCAACGAAAGGAAGCAAACCGCGACACCACAAGAAAAAACCAACGTAACACCAACACCTGCAACTGCCGCCTCGAAGCAAAAACCGAATGCAAAGAAATCCTCCGCAATCCCTAAAAAACCAGACACCGCCTACCTGCGCTATGGCAAAACGACTGAACGAATAGAAAAAGAGCGGGAAGATCGCAGGCTCGAAAGAAAGAAAAACAAATTATTGAAGAAAAAGAAGAAATAAAATTTGTCTGCCCGCTTATCGATCTGTGCCTTTTTAGCGACAGCAGTTCGTCATGGACGACGATCCTACGAAAACGTAGAAATACATCTTTTTCTTAAACGCTGTTTTTCAGATCAAACATGCTTTTAAAAAGCTAATCGGTCAATTTGGCAGGCATTTGTTACTGATCTCAACAAAATAAAAAAAGCGACACTGGCTTGGTCCGGAAATTTTGATCAAATGTAGTCAGGTCTATTTGTTGTGACCATTTTTAAACTAAAAACCAAAGCAAAAGACCTGTTCATTTTTTTTGAGCAGGTCTTTTGCCGTAAAATTTTATGATTGATTGTCCTTCATCGTTGTGATCTTGAATAGAAATGATTGGGTGAATACTTGAAATCTTGCCAGCAGGTCTTTTTCAAACTGGATGATTCGCAAATGAGCGTTTTGACAATACGCTTTGATCTTGGTGTTTCGATAAAATGAAACACGGACGAAATCCATCAGCAGAACGGTGATTCCGCCGGCAAAGCCGCAATTGTATAAATTGATTCCCGCAGTTAAGTACTGTGTGTTTCGAGTAATCAGAGAGAACAGGGCTCCAGAAAGTGTGCCGGTCACCAGTCCATACTTGCGAGTCATTGGCGAAAGGGTACTGGCAAACAGGATGATAACGATATTATTGGTAGTAGCAGCGTCGCGGTATAGCAACAGGGCAGTCAAGAAAACTCCCAAGGCAGGAAAAAAGAAATAGCGAAATTTGAAATTATACATACTAAAACCAGCGAAGGTCAGAATAGCTCCAACCAAAATTCCGCTTAGAGGAACCTTCAACAGCAGAGTAAAAATCACGGCAAGATAGCCATATAAGGAAAAACGGGCGATTTTTTTCAAATCTAAGAACAGATGCTTCGATCGATCAATGTTCTTTTTATAGAAATAAAGAAATACGAGAAAGGGCAGCGTGAACAGAGCAGCAAGAAAGATCAGTAACGCGTGGTGGTGTTCAAAGGAAAGGGCATGGGGCACGATTTTGATCGCTAAAATATTTCGAGTAGTCAAGTTTCCAATCACACCAATGAAACCAGCGGAAAAGCCCATGTTGTAAAGGTTCAATTCTTTTGTATGGACTTTCAAAAATTCGAAGATGGGTAAAATCGTATGGCCGATCAAAAGTCCGGCGACTAACGCGATAAATTTATTAGAAATAGCGGAATGATCCGGCGCACAATAAATCGTGCTGACGATCGGCGATAGGCAGGTACTCAGCAAACCCATAACCAGCAGATCCTGTCTGCCAGAGTGATGGATTCGCAAATAGATCAAACAGCCTAAAATGATCGGGGCGGAGTTGACGATATTCTTCCCAAAAAAAGAAAAGCCGGAGAGCATCATAATCACGGAAACGGTTAATGAGCAGAAATGATGCTTATGCTTTCGCAGGAGGAAGAGACTGCTTAAGGTTACCAATCCGCTATTTAGAAACGCCGCTCCAACACCGGCAATGTGAACATAATCGGTAATCAAATTACTTGGCGAGCGCACAATCTGCTCCATTCCAGAAATCAGTTTTTCCGGACTGGCGAGAAAAAAGGCGGCCAACGTAATGGATAACCCATAGGTTAATAAAAAGATAAAAATGATATCTGTTGAAAGTAAGACTTGTTTTGTTTTCCCCAAAGAATCACACTCCTCTAAGTGACTTGAACGACGGTTACTCCCAGTTTTTGGATCTCATGTAAGATTTCTTCTGAACTAAATTGATCGGTGATTAAATAATCGAAGGCGGAAATATCGGCCATTTTGAATTTTGAAGTTACGCCGATTTTGCGATGATCTGCGACTAGGATTTTACATTTAGTGGTTCGTTTGACCATCAGTTCATTGATGGTTGCCTCAGTCATCTGTTTGGTGGTCACTCCATTTTCAAGGTCGATCCCGCTGCATCCCACGATACAAACATCAGCATTGACCGCAGATAGCGTGTTGATCGCAACATCGCCGACTAAAGCTTCTTTCGGATAGCGCATTTCTCCGCCGGTCAGGACGTAATGATAATTGGCATTTTGCGGAGAATAGTTGATCTTCATATTATTGGTAACGATCGTCAGATGATCAACCTGCAAGTAGTCAATGGTTTTTAAGGCAGTTGAACTGGAATTGATAAAGATTGTATCGTTGTTTTGGATGTGCTTGCTGGCTTCCTTAGCGAGCAGCTGTTTTAGGCGAACGGGACCAGAATGATCGCTTTCGGGTTTATTGTCGTAGTTGAAGATGCAATAGCCGAATTTACGAATGATGTCATTTTTTTCTTCTAATAAATGCAAATCGCGGCGAATCGTACTGAGGGAAACATCCAGTGCCTCAGCCAATTCTATAGTCGTCAGATGTTCCTTCTTTTCTAAAATATCCAGAATGTCTTTATGACGTTTATCGATATTAATGATTGAATTCTTCAATGAACTTCCTCCAATATAAACATTCTCTTGGGATAAGGT
>NZ_NGLG01000001.1:912362-937698 GCF_002140655.1 Enterococcus sp. 3H8_DIV0648
TAAACATTCTCTTGGGATAAGGTTGATCCTACAGAGAAGAAAACGTTTTTATATGAGTTTATTATACACGTTTTAAGAGTGAATTTAAATTATAAATCGTAAAAAAATCAAATAATCAGCAATAAAAGCATGAAACGCTCTTTTTATGGCTGCTTTCAATACTGCTAACTAAAAAAATTCTCTTTTATTAAGAGCCAGAAATGATAAGATTGAAGGATGGAAGCAACGTTCGGAGGTCACTGAGATGAACATAATGATTATTGAAGACGAAGCGAAAATAAGATCAGAGCTTGCGATTTTATTGAAAAACGCGCTATATGACGTTTCACTGGTGGAAGATTTTTCAGCGGTGGAGAAGCAAGTAAAGCAGGCGAATCCTGATTTGATCTTAATGGATATTCATTTGCCGGGGCGCGATGGCAATGAGCTGTGCGGAGCGATTCGTCAGTCGCTGGATGTGCCGATTATTTTTTTGACGAGTGAGACTGATGTCATGAGTGAGACTAACAGTATGCTGATGGGGGGCGATGACTACATCACAAAACCTTACCATCCTTCTGTGCTGCTGGCTCGAATCTCGGCAGTGTTGAAACGCAGCGGCCATTCAAAGGCGGATGCGACATTGCTAAAGTACAAAGGGGTCAGTTTGGATACGCGCGCCTATAAGGTCAGCACCGATAATCAGGCAGTGGAGCTGTCAAAGAATGAATTCAAATTGCTGCATTATCTGTTTTTGCATCAGAGTGAAGTCGTTTCCCGCTTAGACTTGATCGAATACCTTTGGGACAACGATGTATTTATCGATGATAATAGTTTGAGTGTCACGGTGAATCGCATTAGAGGCCGTTTAGCGGAAATTGGTGTGACTGATTTCATCGAGACTAAACGCGGCGTCGGCTATAAAATTTAGAAAACGGAGAAAGCTATGAACTTTGCAGATTATTTAATAGACAAGAGCTTATTGATTCTCTTGAATGTCAGCGGCATGCTTTTTTTAGGTATGTATTTAATCGTCATCGGCAACAATTTTGCGGCGATAAGTATTTTAGGACTTTTTTGGCTGGGAATACTCAGCTTATGGCTGCTGCTTGATTATCGGCGCAGAAGAAAATATTTTTCTGCGATTTTTGACCTGCTGGCTGATTTAGAAAAGCCTTACTTGATCCAGGAATTTATGGGAAAGAGCTGGAAGCTGGAAGACAAACTCTACCAGCAGATCTTGCGGCTTTCGAATAAGTCGGTGATTGAAAAAATCCAGACGTTAGAGGATCAGCAAAAGGAGTATCGCGAATTTATCGAAGGCTGGATTCATGAGGTGAAGCTGCCGATCACCGGCATGCGGCTGGTTGCCTATAATGAGAGCAATGAGCTGAAACGCAAGTCAGAGCTCTACTTGACTGAAATGGATGAATTGGTAGATAAGGCATTATTTTATGCCCGCTCTGACCAAGTCTACAAAGATTATGCCATCAAGGAAACCGATCTAAAAACGATCGTCAAAGAAACGATTAATAAGTACAGATATATTTTGATCGAAAATCAGATCAAGGTGACGGTGGTGACTGAATCAGCCTTTGTCCAAACCGACGGCAAATGGATTGAATTTATTTTGAGTCAGATCGTCGCCAATGCGATTAAGTACAAAAAGCCGGGAGCCGGTGAGATCACCTTTTCTGTTCAGAAAGTAAAAGACGGGATAAAGCTATCAGTCAGAGATAACGGGATTGGTGTCCCGTCGGATGAATTGAAGCAAATTTTTGAAAAGGGCTATACCGGAACCAACGGCCGTTCTCGCGAGAAGACCACCGGGATTGGTTTGTACTTGTGCAAGAAGCTTTGTAAGAAATTAGACCTGACGATCGGGGCAGCCTCAGTGGAAAAAGACTACACCGAAATTTATTTGGTTTTTCCAGTAAATAGTTATCTTTCAAAACTGTAATGTTTCAGTCACTTAAGACCATACAACAATTAGTCGCAAGTCTATAAACTATTCTTAATAGCTAGTTCACTTTAAAAATAGCTTGATGGATAGGAGAGAAAAAAATATGCAGCCACTCATTCAAATCGAAAAAATAGAAAAATATTATGGAAGCAAAGGCAATATTACAAAAGCCTTGGATCAAGTTGATTTTGAAATCGAAGCCGGAGAGTTTACCGGGATCATGGGAGCCTCGGGATCAGGCAAAAGTACCTTATTGAATGTGCTTTCGACTATTGATACCGTAACTTCCGGTCATGTTTATTTTGATGGCACGGATATCAGTACGTTAAATGAAGATCAAGTCGCGGAATTTCGCAAGAAAAATATCGGCTTTGTTTTTCAAGACTTTAACCTGTTAGATACCTTGACGATTGAAGAAAACATTACGTTAGCGATGAGTCTGCAGGAGCATTCGAAGAAAAAAATCGTGGAGCATGTCGATCAATTACTGAAGCAGCTGGGGATTGAAGAAATCCGAAATAAATTTCCTTATGAAGTATCGGGCGGTCAAAAGCAGCGGTGTGCCTGTGCGCGGGCAATTGCGAATCAACCCATGGTGATTATGGCGGATGAACCGACTGGGGCTTTGGATTCAAAATCCGCTCAAACACTGTTAGAAACCTTCGTGACAATGAATGAGAAATTGAATTCAACGATTTTAATGGTGACCCACGATGCCTTTTCCGCCAGCTATTGCAAGCGCATCTTGTTTCTAAAGGACGGACAGATTTTTCATGAACTGATTCGCGGAGATCGTTCCCGCCGTGATTTTTTAAACAGTATTTTAGATGTCTTGTCGGTCTTTGGCGGAGGTGGGGGCAATGTTTAAGACCCTGATCACTCGCAACGCCAAACGCTCCTTCAAGGATTATCTGATCTACGTCGTTACAATGACGATTATCTCAACGTTGATGGTTTCGTTTCACGGCATGATTTTTTCGAAGGATCTGCGCTCGCTTTTTTCAGAAATGACGGTCTTTACAGTCTTGATTGGAATGGCCTCTTTCTTTATCATCGGGATCGTTATTTGGCTAGTGAAATATATGGTCAATTTCATGATGGAAAAGCGCAGTAAAGAATTCGGGACGTATCTATTATTAGGAATGAAGAAGAAGCAGATTATCCGACTTTTTCGCAGAGAAAATTATCTGTTAGGTCTGATTTCCGCGATCTTGGGTATTCTTCCCGGCTTCTTGTTTCAATTATTGTTTGTGAATATTTTCTATACTGTTTTGGAAGCTGATTATCGGATTTCCCCCGACTTTAACGGCTATGCAATTCTGTTAAGCTTTGGGGTATTGGCGATCGCCTATTTCTTTGCTTTACGTACGATTAAGCGAAAAATGAAGAAAATGACGATTCGCGATTTTATTCTGCTGGATCAGCAAAATGAAAAAATCATTCATGAGCGAAATTCACGAAAGGGGATCTTCCTTTTTCTAGCGGTCGTCTACATCCTTTTCTTCAATTACTTGATACTGACTTCAAGCTTGACGCTTTATACTGGCATAATTTGCTCCTTGATCTTGGTTCTTTCGATTTATCTTTTGTATTATGGACTATCGGCTTTTTTTATTCGTTTTATTCAGCGGAAAAGCCCAATTATCTATAAAAAGGAAACGATCTTTATTTTGCGCCAGCTATCCTCGAAAATCAAAACGATGCGCTTTACAATGGGAACCTTGACCGTGCTTTTCACGGGCGCCTTGCTTAGCTGGATGGTCGTGATGATGTTTGCCGATTTTCAGCGAACTCAGGTGAAACAAGATTTGCCCTTTGACGTCGCTCTATTCAGCCCGAATGTCAACGACTCATTTAATGAGCAGCTGACAACGATTGCTAGCGACGCAAAAGTAAAAGAATCCTTCCAATATTCTATCTATCAGAATAAGACAACTGTAATAAATGATTATCTTTACGATCATGTCGACAGTACCTATAAAGGAAAGAAAATTAAAAAAAGATGGACAGACAGTACCTATTTTGGCTATGACACTTACATGCGCCTAAGCGACTACAACCATTTACGAAAAATGCTGGGCTATGATCAAGCATCGTTAAAAAAGGAGCAGTACATTCTGCATGGAAAAGAAAGACTAGCGAAGCAATGGAAAAACATTGGCAAAGAATTAAAGCTTTCGGCTGCGGATCAGACGTTGAAGCTGCGGAAAGTAAATATGGAATCCTTCGCGCAAGGCGGACTAAACGGTGCCGATTATTTAATCGTGGTACCCGACGAAACAGCGAAGCAGCTAAAGCCTTACTTTCGCTTATTAGTTGCTGATTTAGCAACTACAGGATCAATGGATCTGCAGGAAAAACTGGAAAAACAAGATCAAAGCTATGTGACAAATGATAAGCTGGGAGATCTATATACAATGGCCTATGGTCATGGCAGCAATCAAATTGTGACGACCTCCGGATCGGTGATGGTCAAAGATTACTTAGTGAAGCAAGCCAGCTTTGGAGTGGTCTCCATCTGCTTTATGATGGCTTATCTAGGAATTGTGTTCCTTTGTGCGGCGCTGACGATTTTAGCCGTCCAGCAATTAAGCGATGCTAACAAACATCGAATAAGATATCAGATTCTGCAGCAATTAGGCTTGAGCAAGCTGGAAATGGAAAAGGTCGTTTTGAAGCAGCTCGGACTTTACTATCTTTGCCCATTAAGTGTTTCCGTCATTTTAAGTTTTTCCATCGGACTTTTTGCTGGTGAGCGCTTTGTGTATTATACCGGCGTGCCGGCGAGTCCAGTGAAATTTTATGGGATTGCCTTACTGGTATTTTCCG
Source organism: Enterococcus sp. 3H8_DIV0648 (assembly GCF_002140655.1). NCBI lineage: Bacteria > Bacillati > Bacillota > Bacilli > Lactobacillales > Enterococcaceae > Enterococcus > Enterococcus sp. 3H8_DIV0648. Next base: position 917,134 of record NZ_NGLG01000001.1, read on the forward strand.
TCATTTACTTGGCTTATTTTTTAGTAACCTATATCGGCTTTACTAGAAATCTGGAAAAGGGCTGATAGTATCAAATAGTCTGATTGAGTTGATCACAACGATCAATTCAATCAGGCTTTTTTGATGTTTAAAATAAGACTTTAGGCCGATAGTCTCCAGAATCAACATCGAGTAAAATATAAGTAACAAGTTACCCATTTGGTTAAAAAGGAGGAATAAGGTGAATATTGAAAGTTTAACGGAGCAGTTTAAAGCAGGACGTGATAAGCAGCAGCGGGCGATTTTCGCCAGCTTGTTTATCCTCGGCAACCGCCTGCAAACCTCCTTTGATAAAGTCGATCCACTGATTACCATAAAGCAGTTTATGGTGATGATTATGATCAAACAGGCGCCGGAAAGAGTATTGGATTTGACTAGCTGCGGCGAGCTGTTGGGCTGTTCAAGGCAAAATATTAAAAAATTAGCCGTAGCCTTGGAAAAGCAGGAACTAATTACTATTTCTCGCAATCATAAGGACAAGCGGCGAACCGATCTGTTGCTGACTGCCAAAGGCGAAGACTATTTCCAGTCAGTGGCACAATTACATGAAAAAGCGTTGAACGCAATTTTCGAGGAATATTCCGATGAAGAATTGGAACTGTTCTTTCAGATTTTTATGAAACTATATGCTGGTGCAGAAAAATTAGAAGCCATGGAAGATCAGGCAGTTCGAACAAGGAGGAACCAAGATGGTCAATAGTGTAATTTATGCAACGAAAAAGGGCAGTGCGGAAGTTTACGCTAAGGCATTTGCTCAAAGGAAGAATTATCCGATTTATGAGCATAAGCAAGTTTCATCGGAAGAGCTAATTGACGCCGAAAAAATTTATTATTTTGCTAGTGTTTATGCCGGCAGTCTGCTAGGAATAGAAGAGCTGAAAAAGAAGGTCCCAGAAAATAGTCAGCTCACGATCCTTCCGGTTGGTTTGAGTTCAATGAATGACCATGAGAAATTGACGGAAATTCGTGAGGGAATCGTCAAAGTATTTCCGCAGGCGAAAATTATTCACCTGAGAGGAAGGCTAAACAAAGAACAGCTGAAGCTGCCGGAAAAATTGATCATAAAAATGATCAGTAAAAGCAGCAGGAAAAAAGCAGAGCAGGAAAAACTGGATATTGAAAAGGCAATCGAGCAAGTAGACACTACCGGCAGCGTGGATTATCTTGATTTGGCAGAACTAGTAAACATTGATTAATTTAAAAAAGGAGTGGGAGCAGCTATGGGAAAACGAGTGATCATTATTTTACTCATCTTAGTCGTCGTCATTATTTGTGTGAAATTCGGGGCAGCTTTTTTAACAAAACGTACATTACAGAAGGAAACGATCAATCAAGTAAATATTTCTAAAAAGAGTGATGGTGAGTATGAAGGCTATTATCAAATCAAACCAGTTTCAGCAAAAGTCAATGTGCATGTTGCAGATGGCAAAATTACGACGATTGATATCAAGGAGCATATGACCGGTTTAGGAAAAAATGGCGAGAAGATCGTCAATAAGATTATCGATAAGCAAAGCTTGGCGGTGGATGCTGTAAGCGGGGCGACTCAGAGCAGTGTTACGATCATCAAAGCGGTCGAGGATGCTTTGTCAAAGGATAATTAGGATTTCCTCCATGTATTGATTTTAGCGATTTTGCTCGATATAATTAACTTATCAAAGAGGAAAGTAGTCGATTGATATGTTCTATATCATTTATAATAAAGTATGCATTGAGATTCGCTCCGCACAATTGAATGTACTCAAACATTGTTCGGAGCCTAATCGTTATAAATCATCAGTCCTATCGTTTTAATCAGAAATTAGATGATTTCTGGCTTATTCGGTATGCCTGATCGTTTTCGAGGCCATTGACGATGTTTATTGTCGATGGTCTTTTTTTGCATATTTTACGCGTAAAAGGAAGGTTTGTGAGAACAATTTCTTTTACCGAGATAAAGGAATGCGAACATGAAAAAAATAAATGATCTAACTACAGGAAGTGTAACCAAGCAGCTGATCTATTTTGCGATCCCGCTGTTTTTAGCGAATCTGCTTCAATCACTTTATAATATCGCCGACATGCTGTTAGTCGGAAGAATCGTTGGAAGTACCGGAGTGGCAGCCATCAGCAATGCCTCATCGATCGTTTTTATTATCAACGCTATTTGCATGGGCGTCGCTACTGGTGGGACGGTGCTAATCGCACAATACCGCGGAGCAAAAAATCAGCTGGCGCAAAAACAGACGGTGGGCACGATTTACGCACTAACGACCGTCATCGCCATAGTGATCACTATCGTCGGGATTTTAATGTACAAAAACATCCTCACTTGGATGAATGTGCCTAAAGAAGCGTACCAAGATGCCTGCGAATATATGCGGGTGATCTTTATAGGAACGATTTTCGTCTTTGGCTATAATGCAACTTGTTCCATTTTACGAGGTTTTGGCGATTCTAAAAGTCCCTTGTACTTCGTAATGATCGCGGCCGTCATCAATGTTTTCTTAGATTATTTGTTAGTAGGATCTTTGGGAATGGGTACGGTCGGGGCGGCATACGCAACGATTATCGCTCAAGCTGTTTCTTTTGGAATTTCGGTCATCTATTTAAAAAGACACAATGCGATTTTTGCTTTCCAATTGTCCAGCTTCAAAGTTGACGGCATTACTCTACTAAAAATTCTAAAAGTCAGTCTTCCCACAGCGATCCAAATGACGGTGGTAAATGTTTCCTATTTAATGATTGCGATGATGATTAATGAATACGGGGTCATCGCTGCTGCGGCGGCTGGGATCGGATTAAAAATTAACACATTCGCAGGTATGCCATGCTGGGCGATCGGCCAAGCCGTGACCACAATGGTCGGTCAAAGTATGGGCGCCAAGCTGATTGAAAGAACGAAAAAAATTGCTAAGACCGGTTTGATTGGAAGTCTGCTTGTATCGCTTGCGGCCGTCATTTTTATTCAACTGTGTGCGGAGCCGTTGATTCAGTTATTTGATCCATCGAATAAAGCCGTTTTAGCAGCCGGAGTAAGCTATTTGAGAATTTGCTGCTGCTGGAATAGTTTGTTTTATGCAGCGATGTACAATTTTGACTCCTTTGCAGTCGGCGTAGGCTTTGCGAATCTAGGAATGGTAAATGCACTTTTAGATGCCATGATCATTCGCTTGCCGCTGTGCTGGTTATTAGCAGCTTCACTGAAAATTGGCGTAGAAGGGATCTATTGGGCACAAGCATTATCGCCGATCATCCCCGCCTGCATCGGTCTGATTTACTTCTATAGTAAACGTTGGCAGAGTCGAACAATAATTTAAAAAAAGGTGCCTTTTCTATTAATCAGAAAAGGCACCTTTTTCATTATAAATAGTATTTAAACAAATCCGGCAGGTCGACACGGACGAGTTCTTCTGAGGTTAAAATCAAAAACAAATAAGCGTAAGGAGTTTTCTTTTGATAATTTTTTGTTGCAAAACAGTTTTGTTTATATTAGAATTGACCCAATCAATAATGAGACATTGAAGAGAAGAGTAATTGATCGTGAAACGATTAAAGAGACCCTCGGCAGGTGAAAAGAGGGATCGTGGAAAATCAATGAAGATGAGCTCTGAGTCTTCAGCTTGTTCACGCAAGCTGGACGGGAAGCGACCGTTATATCGCCGGATATGTTTGTATCGTTGAGGTATTATTTGTGAGAATAATACGAATAAGGGTGGTAACGCGAAAATATTCGTCCCTTTATTTATCAGTAAGCTGGTAGATAAAGGGATGGATATTTTTTTTATTTGTCAAAAAGAATTGGGAGAGTGTTTGTATGAAAAAATTCAGTTTCGTAATTTTAGTTTTAAGTTGCTTTTTATTACTATCAGCTTGTACTTCAAGTGAGGCTGAGAAAACAGATAAGGTAAAAATTGGCGCCTCGCCAACGCCCCATGCGGAGATTTTGGAGCATATCAAGCCTGAGCTGAAGAAAAAAGGAATTGACTTGGAAATTGTAAAGTTCGATGACTATGTTTTGCCGAATAAGGCTTTAGAAAATGGAGATATTGATGCCAATTATTTTTCAACCGTTCCGTATTTTAACCTGCAAAAGAAAGAGAACGGCTATAAATTTTCAAATATTGGAGCAATCCATCTGGAACCGATGGGGATTTACTCGCACAAGATAAAAAAAGTCAGTGAAATTCCAAATGGAGCAAAAGTGATCGTTTCAAATGTACCTTCTGAATGGGGACGTGTGCTGAATATTTTTGTCAAAAATAAGTTGATAAAAATCAAATCCGGCATAGCAATCGATAAGGCAAACTTCGATGACATTACCGAAAATCCTAAGAATTTAGTTTTTGAGCATAGTGTCGATCCAACGCTGTTGACTTCAGCTTATGAAAACAATGAAGGCGATCTGGTAGCGATTAACTCTAACTTTGCTTACGAAAAAGGACTGAATCCAGTAAAAGACTCGTTGATGATCGAACAAAACGATTCTCCTTATGTCAATATTGTCGCGGTGAAATCGAGTGATAAAAATAATGAGGACCTCAAAAAAATCGTTGAAGTCCTGCATGAACCTAAAGTCCAAAAATGGATCGAGAAAAAATGGGGCGGCTCGATCGTTCCAGTGAATGAATAAAAAAGGATAGGTGAAAAAGAATGGAACGAGCAATATTTGCAGGCGGATGTTTTTGGTGCATGGTCAAACCGTTTGACAGTCTGCCCGGAATCGAATCAGTGATTTCTGGTTACACAGGAGGAGCCAAAGCAAAGCCTACTTATTTAGAAGTGAAAAGCGGAACAACAGGACATACAGAAGCCGTTGAAATAATTTTTGATCCGGCTTTGATTTCCTTTAAGGAATTAGTTGAGATTTATTGGCAGCAAACCGATCCGACAGATGCCTTCGGTCAATTTGAAGATCGCGGCAGCAGCTATCGCCCGGTCATCTATTATTTCGATGAGCAGCAAAGAAAGATCGCCGAAGAAAGTCGTTCGGCACTGCAAAATAGCGGCCGATTTGATCAACCGATCGTAACGCAAATCGAACCGGCTGCTGCTTTTTATCCAGCTGAGGCCGAGCATCAAGATTATTATCAAAGAAATCCCGAGAACTATAAAAAGAATGCAGAAAGAAGAAAGAAATTTATTGGTGAGTTTTGGTAATCGCAAGCGTTAAAAATCAAATTGACTGACCCCGATAAAACCTCGCAGAAAGTGTCTAAGTATCGAGAGGTTTTTGATTATCATGCGATTTATAATGATAAAAAGGGGGCTATATGATGACGACAACGAAAATCGAAGCGGTTTTTGATGAGAATATTGACAGGGTTTGGGAGGTAGTCACGTCATTATCAACTAGCGAGTGGCGAAGTGATCTCAGCTCGATCGAAGTAAGTGATGATCAAAAAAGTTTTATTGAGTATACTAAACAGGGTTATCCCACAAAGTTTACGATTACTGCGTTTGATTCGCCGCAGTTTTATGCGTTCACAATGGAGAATGATAATATATCCGGCAAATGGACCGGTGAATTTCAAAAGCTAGCCGCTCGCAAAACAAAAATTATTTTTACGGAGGATGTCACTGCGAAAAAAATCTATATGAAGCCCTTTGTAAAGAGCTATCTAAAGAAACAACAGCAAACCTATGTCCATGATTTAGCCGCTTATTTGGCAAAAAATTCTCACGCTTAGAAATCAAAAAAGCAAGCGGGATTGTGTTTCAGAAAAATTTCAAAAATTTTTTCTCAAATGTGACATATGTCCTAATGGTTATTCCGATAAAGCAATAGAATACAGATATAGGAGGTGCTTACTATGATGATCCTTATCTTATTCATTCTTTGCATTATCGGTTTAACCGCATTTAAACAATGGAAAAAATACCAATCAAAATTGATTTATTGGGAACGTATCAATGAGCTGGAAGAACAACGTAAAAATCAAATTTTGCGCAGAGCGCTTATAAATCAACAGCTAAAATAAATAGCCATCCGCTTCTCTAGTACAGAGGGAGTCGGACGGCTTCTTTTTTTATTAATAATTTATTTTAAAATATTCTGCCTCTGAGGATCGTTCCTTTAACTGTTTTTCATCTATAATTTTGAACTTTCTTTTTTCCCTTTGCAAAATGCCGTCATCGCACAATTTATTCAGCAGCCGCAGCAAATGACGATAGCTGATGCCAATAGTGGCAGCGACATCGGTCAAATTATCAAAGAAGTAATTTTTGTAGGCTCCTTGAAGGATATAGGTACTGAGCCGCTGTTCGCCAGAATATAGTGCATTGGAAGTGTAATTGTGAGAGCTGTTGATCAGATTCTCTGAAAGCCCCTTGGCCAACGTAGTCATGAAGGTTAGATTTTTAAAAATCGAATCGTGGTCATCATGAAAAGGCACAACGATTACCTCAAAAGGAGAAAGAGTGATTACCGAAGCAGTCGCATAACTTGTATTAGACATTAGTTCAACGTCGCCAATCAACCCACTCGAAAGATAGTAGGCTAACACCAAGTCTTTTCCACTTGGAGCACTGGTGCAGACCTTGGCTTTGCCAGAAACAACGATCATGATGTACTTATATTCCACGCCTTGCGAAAAAACTGTCTCGCCCGAATTGTAATGGCGAACTTCGCAAGTAGCTTGATGATCCAAGAGTCCGTATTTATCTAGTAATTCCAAATGGTGCTTTTCTAAATTTCCTGTCATATGGTTCACCTCACTTTTCGCAACCGTTTTTCAATTCATAAGTATTTTACTATGAATGGACTTTCGCTGCCGAGAATTCGATCACTTAGAAGTAATTATATTATTATAGTAGAGAATAATTTAACCCAGCCTTTATTGATGAATATCACCGATGAAATATCCGCGGAACAAACATCCGTACTTTTCACAAAAGCAGGCAATCAGGTTGATCCGGTATTTTATTAAGTAACCTTGACCATGATCTGCAATTCCTTTATTGTGAGTTAGTAGCGGTCCTTTTTTACCCAGTATACTAAGTAAATGCAGCCAGATTAAATTAGTAAAAAAAAGACCCAGCAATATTTGTGCCGACTAATCGGAAGAAACTATTAAACGAATTACTACGTGGAGGAATTTATGATACGAATTGCTTTGTGCGACGACGACCGGTCGATTGCCCAGCATGTGGAAGCAAGTATACAGACACTCGGGATTCTCGATTGTAGCTTGGATGTCTTTTATGATGGAAAGAAACTGATTGATTATATAAGTGCTAATCAGACGCAGTACAATATCTACTTAATGGATATCGAGATGCCTGAACTAAACGGCATTGAAGCAGCGACGATTATTCGTCGGCATGACCAGAATGCTTTAATACTGTTTATAACGGATCATCAAGAATTCGTTTATGATGTTTTTGAGGTACTGCCTTTTCGATTCCTGCGCAAGCCGGTAAAAGCTGCGGAGCTCAATCGTTCATTATCTGCGGCTGTTCAGCATATCAATACTTCAGGTCAGCTGTTTTTCTATAATGTAGGTCATGAAAAGCACCAGCTTCTTTATAGAGATATCTTGTTTTTTGAAAGCAGCGGGCGCAAAGTAACGATCCATAGTATTTCTGGAGAAACAGAGATTTATGGAAAGATTGCGAAAATTGCCGAAATAGTTGATAAAAATATATTCGCTCAAACACATGTCTCTTTTCTCGTGAACTTAGAGTACGTACGTTCAATCAGACAGGCAGAGGTGATTCTTTCTGATGGGGCGATCCTGCCGATCAGCAAGAGATATCAACGTGAAATCAAAGAGCGGCATCTGTTGTTTATGGAAAGGCGGTGTGGTGAATGAGCGCTTATGAAATTGTTGTGATCGGTCTTTTTATACCGATTAACTTCTATTTAGTTACTCGACTATTTAATCATGTTTTCATTAAGAGGCAAGAAGTCCGAGGGATGCGTGTGAAAAGATGGATCTTGTGTCTCGGTGTTTTAGCCATGCTTATTTTGCTTGGCTTTCGCCCGCTGCCCTATGTTACCGTTTTAGTCAGTATGATTTTGTTGTCCGGCTATGAAAAGGATCGTCAGAGAATGGCCTTAGTTGGGCTGGTAATGTTTTCCATCAGTGTATACTGGATGCTGCTCTTTGATTTGATAACCCGAGTCTTGCCACAGCCAGTCTTTGAAGGACCCATTCTTTCTTTCCTATATGTTGGATTTTTATGGCTGATTTATTATATCGGTTTAGCAGTCTTGTATGAATTATTGCGTTACACTACTTCGCGGCAGACTCAGCAGCTCCCAAAGAATATGTGGTTCATGCTGCTGCTGATTCCAACGATTTGCTTGGTTTCTTATGTATGCTGCTACTATGCTGTGATTTTGCAATCACAAAAAATCTGGAGTGCAATGGTCATCCCGCTTTCATTCGCTATGTTGTTTATCAACAGTATTTTACTCATGCTTTATGATTCTCTGGCAACCATGGTGAAGGCAACCAGGGAGAAAGCTCTGCTGGATCAACAGCTGCAAATGCAAAATGAATACTATACGCGATTGCATACAGCTCAAAAGCGAATCGCTGCCGTGAACCACGATATGAAAAATCATTTGCGGACAGCTTCTCAACTAGCTTCGACGACTGCCGATAGCGGCGAATTAGTAGCTTATTTGGACTCGGTAGCTCAACGACTTGGCAAAATTAACACAGTGATTTCTACTGGTAATCCAGGACTAGATTCAATTTTAAATATAAAAATTGCTGAATTAGCGTCAGAAAAAATTCCGACAGATATTCAAACCCATATTCCGCCAAGCCTTCAGTTAAATTTTGAACAAGCTGTTGTAATTTTTGGCAATCTCTTGGATAACGCGAAGGAAGCTTGTCTTGCACTGGAATCTGAACAGCGATTTGTTAATATTCGACTTTCTTATGCTAATGAGATGCTGTTTATTCAGCTTGAGAACAGCTCATTACCGATTGAGAAATGGCAAGATGGTTTGCCTTGTTCCACCAAAGAAGATTCGCTAGTCCATGGTTTAGGGCTGAAAAACGTACAAAAGATAGTTGAAGAAAACGGCTCGATGCTGGTGAAAGCTGAAGGCGGCAAATTTGTTATAACGATTACACTTTATCTTCAATTACCCAAAAATGACAATTACTCTACCCAAAAATGACAAGTAATCAGGATTCCTCACGAACTGCGCTATGATAATTTCATAAGTTGAAAGGAAAAATTCAACAAATTAAAATGCAGCAGGAGGAAATGGAAATGAAAAAAGTGGTAAAGGTATTGTTGGGAATTGTTATTGGGCTTGGAGTAGTATTTGCACTGGAATTAGTGGGAAATGTTGTTTTTACTAAATACGCATTAAATCATGAAACGGCAGCCGATTTTGAAGAAAGGCTTCCCAAAAAGGCCTCAATGATTGAAAGCATCAGTCATTCGATAGAGGAGACCGCAAAGGAGATCCGCGAACAATATGAAGATTATGACGATAACGTTCCTATGGGTGTTATCTGGGAAAACTCGTTAGATCGTACAGTTAATCAAAAGGTTGAAAGCTTGACTAATTTGAGTTTCGAGGCGCACTCTGAATCGAAGCCTAAGCAGAGTGAGGACTCAGAACTGAAGCGAGATCTATCTCAAGATGCTTGGGAAACCTGTAACAGTACATTGAATCGCGAGTTGCTAAATGGTTCTAAGAAACAGCGCATTGAGATTGTCTCTGCTAAAGACGGCAGTGTTTTAAAAAACTTAGCAACGACTTCTGAAATTTCGAAACTTTTTTCTGATATTAAAACAGATGATTGGGAATTGATTTTTAACGCACCGATAGCTAAGCAGGCAAAATATGAATATGTCATTTATCAGGAATTAAATTTACCATCAGGCAAGAAGATGAAGGAGGTAGGACGCTATCTTACTTATGCTGATCAAGACTATGTTGTATTCAAACAAACATTCATGTCTTTAGGCTCTCCTGATCTGTACTTGAAGGTTTCAAAAGATACAAAATCTTTATTAAATAAGATTTGAGCTTCAACGATCGTTCTTTAAAATCCTTTTTTGAATAAATGGATAGTAGTGTTGAAAAAGATTCCCAACGAAATTTCAATCATGTCTCTTATACACATCTAGATGTGTATAAGAGACAGATTGTAGGTACAAACCATGCTGGTATCGCTGCAGCAAACACGCTCTTAGACAACTTCGAGGATCAAGAGGTAGTGATGATTGATCGCAACAATAATCTCAGCTATCTAGGCTGCGGAACTGCCTTGTGGGTAGGAAGACAGATCGATTCTTATGAAAATCTCTTCTATACTAAGCGCGAAGATTTTGAAGCTAAGGGTGCAAAAATATCTATGGAAACAACCGTTGATCGAATCGATTATGATAAAAAAGAGGTTCACTGCATCGATAAGAATGGCGAAGCTTTCGTTGAATCCTATGATAAATTGATTTTAGCAACTGGCTCGGTTCCGATCTCTCCAAAAGTTCCAGGGCGCGACTTAAAAAATATTCACTTCCTGAAACGATTCCAAGATGGACAGGCCGTTGACCAGCTTCTAAGCACAGAGGGAATTAATAAGGTTGCGGTAATCGGTGCTGGCTATATTGGCGTGGAAATCGCCGAAGCAGCTAAGCGTCGCGGTAAAGACGTCCTGCTGTTCGATGCAATGGAACGTTCCTTACCAAGCTACTATGATAAATGGTTTACCGATGATATGGATGCTATTTTGCAGGAACATGAGATTGAGCTGCACTTCGGTGAATTGGCGCTGGAATATAAGGGAGCCGACAAAGTTGAATCGATCGTGACTGATAAGGGTGAATACGGTGTTGATTTAGTCATCAATGCAATCGGGTTCTTGCCGAACAATGAATTAGGTAAAGAGTATTTAGAGTTATTCAAGAACGGTGCTTATCTAGTGGATCGTCATCAACAAACAAGCGATCCAGATGTCTATGCTGTCGGTGACTGCGCAACGATCTATTCAAATGCGCTGCAGGATACGACCTATATCGCGTTGGCTACCAATGCAGTCCGTTCGGGTATTGTTGCTGGCTATAATGTTGGCGGAGTGGGCTTAGAATCGACGGGTGTACAAGGCTCAAATGGTATTTCGATTTTTGGTCTCCACATGGTTTCGACTGGTTTATCAGTGGAAGCTGCTGCGAAAAATGGTATCAAGGTCAAGTATACGGACTTTGAGGACCTGCAGCGTCCGGGCTTTATGAAAGAAAATGCGACTGTAAAAATCAGAATCGTTTATGAAGAAGATTCTCGTCGAGTAGTTGGTGCCCAATTATCATCGACAGAAGATATTTCTGCTGTAATCCACATGTTCTCATTAGCAATCGAAGAACAAGTGACGATCGATAAATTAAAATTGTTAGATATCTTCTTCCTGCCGCACTTTAACCAGCCGTATAATTATATTACGATGGCTGCTTTAGGGGCTGAATAAAATAAAAAACGGAGCTGCTGCATTTTTTGCAATAGCTCCTTTTTTTTAACATTATATAAAATTATCACATGAATAAATCGCTTTGTAGCGGGTATATCCATGTCTGGCTTCACGAACTAGCTTTTCTACACAACGGTGTGACCCAGCCAGTTGCTGCTAAATTAGCATTAAGCAGAACTAGCATATCGGCAATAAGCAAAAATATTTCGAAATTTGAAAAGCAATTTAGAAATATTTTGGTCTTATTGCTGTGAGACACAGCGATCGTTTTTTGGAGCTGATGTGGAACAGTACCTACTTGGTGCTCAAAAGCTGAGCGAGTTCGCGAAGCCTTTCTTATTTGCCAGTATTTATAATATCTAAAATTTTTTGATAGTTTTGATCCTGAAAGATTTGATAATGTAATTTCTCATACAGCTTAACAGCATGATGACTCCAAGTTTGGGTGCTTAAATAAAGATCTTGGTCAGGATAGTAATCATGAAGTAATTGGGTGACACGAATCGCCAGTGCTTTTGCCAATCCTTTTCGTTGCTCTTCAGGTATAACGCCTAACCAGTGAAGCCGGGGATACCCGTCTTCTGTCCACCATGCAGTAAAGGTGCCAACTTTTTGACCTTGAGGGTTTTCAATAAAGAGCATCCTTCTTTTCAATTCTTCCTGAAATGGCGCGAAAGAATTTTTGAAATAGTCAGCCGCATCTTTTTCTGTCTCGAATTCTAAGACAGCTGTTTCGATGCGACACCAATCTTTTTCATCTCCCGATTGATAAAAAACCATGCGATAGCCATCAGGTAATTGAATTTCCGGCAGCGCAGGAGCGTTAGACGGACGGAACATCGTAAATGGAATAAAAGGAACTGATTTATCCAACATAACAAAACCTCCAATTTTTCTCTTATCAAAAGCGTATCACGGCAGAAATACAAAAGCCAGCTAGTATTTGCTATTTCAGCAAAACGCTTGTTCTCCATAAAACATCTATTATAAAGAAAATGGAGCCAATGCTCGCGATAGGTATTATATAATGAATAGAGAAATCGGAATTCAGACTTATTCGGGATTGTCAAGAAGTTTCTGTAAGTAATTGAGGATGGAAATGTATTGTAGTTTTTGAGTAATGAAAAAGTTTGGGAGGTAGTTTTATGTCAAAAAGAGTTTTTTTTAGTTTTTACTATGAGAATGATTTATCAAGGGCGCTGGTTGTTAAAAATAATTGGGCTTTAAAGGAAAATGAAGAGTCTGGTTTTATCAATAAGGCCGAATTTGAACGGATCAAACGTGATGGTGAAGATAGTATCAGGCGATGGATCGATAAGCAGTTAGCCGGAACCTCTGTGACAGTCGTATTGATTGGAAGCGAAACACTGGATTCAAAGTATGTTCAATATGAAATCGAGCAGAGCTACGAACGAGGCAATGCGATCATGGCTTTGAAAATCGGCAAAGTCAAAAATCTTAGCCAGAAAACATCGATCAGCCAATCAGTAGTGAAAATCGTTGGAAAGAGAAAAAATGGCGAACTTCTTTGGTTTGATGAGATCATAGATGGGGAATATGATTACATCAAAAATGATGGCTACAATAATCTTGAAAAGTGGATCGAAAATCTTGCTAAGGTGAAAGAACAGTAAATAAATTTTCCGGTTTTCTATTTGGATTTCTGTGAAGTGCTCGCTGATTATTTAAAGGAGATTATGAGGGAGAATGAAAAGAATAAAGGGGATAAACAAAATAGCGTTTTTGGGAGAGAAGAAAAGGACAAGAATTTGAACAGAAAGTTCAAATCTTGTCCTTTTCAATTATTTTGATAAAGCTAACGCCAAGGCTTTTTGCACAGCCACTATATTCTTATCTTTTCTAAATTGAATCGTTTCTGCCGGCAGCTCAGCGCTGGAAATCCAAATCTTCAGTTCCGCATCCAAATCAAAATGTCCGCTGGTCTCTACTGAAAAACGTGAAATGGAGCGATAAGGGATTGATTTGTACTCGACCTTTTTGCCAGTCACCCCTTGTTTATCAACCAAGATCAAACGAAAATCAGTAAAGACAATCAAATCCCGGACCAATTTAAAAGCTAGAGAAACTGATTCTCCCGCTATTAACACTTCAGCCAATTTCTTTTCAACCGCCTCGTTATTATGCTGACTGGCGTTTCCCATCAATCCATCAAAAATACTCATAAACAACCCTCTTCCTTTTTATTCACTAAACTAATTTTAGCCGATTGCTTTTAAAAAGACCACTGCTAATCAACTTCAAGTAAATTGAGTTCAAACCAAAGTCAAACTTTCACAATAATTATTTTTGTTCTTTTTAACTAAAATGCCCTTGCTTATCGAAGGGGCTTTCGTTATACTCGGAAGGGAAAAGAGCCCGGTTTAAAAATTGGGAGGTTGGAGGTGTTCTCATGCTTAAAAACTATCAACGGTGACTGTGAAATCAATCATTACTTAGAGTTTCTAAGCCAGCAGAACAACTGACTTTCCTCCGCTCAACTTTTTTTGCGACCAGCTAAAAGGGCTATTAGGTGTGTAAAAAAATAGTTTCAGGGAGGAAACATACTTATTAAGTATGTTTTTTTGTTGTGCACAAAAAGTGGTCTTTGATACTGCTGAAAACGTTTCAAGTGAAAAATCAAACTTTTAAAGGAGCAAGAAGATGAAAAAAGTGTTTGCAGTAATCAGCTGTCTACTATTAACAGCATTAGTTGTCTATTCAAAAACCGAAGAGGTCCATGCGGCAGATAAATCCAACAAGGTTCAACGTTTAGTGAAAAGCAAAGATATCAAAGAGGATGATTTCTTTGTAAATGCTAAATGGTTGAATAAGAAACTGAAGGATGACGATGAAACAGTCGTGATCGAGGCATCATATGGCGAAGGAAAAGACTACAGAAAAGCACATATTCCAGGTGCGCTTCATATCGATACAATGGAAATCGAAACGGAAGAAAACAATTGGAATATTTTAGACGCGGAAACCTGTAAAAAAGTTTTCTTAAAACGCGGAGTGACTAAATCAACTCCTCTAGTTGTGTATTCTAGTGATATCAACGCGGCAGCTCGCGTGGCTTTTGTAGCTTACTGGCTGGGTGTCGATGATGTGAAGATTTTAGACGGCGGCTTGAAGGCTTGGGAAAAAGCCGATTATAAAGTAAGCGGTGATCTTGAAGCAGGACCAATAGCGAAAGATTTTGGTACAGAGGTTCCTGCACGTCCAGAAATTTTAATTTCAACATCAGCCGATTTATTGGCGGCAAAAGAAAAAAATCCTGACTTGGTATTGGCAAGTATCCGTTCTTGGAAAGAATTTACAGGTAAAACCAGCGGCTATGATTACATTGAGAATGCTGGTGAACCAGAAGGCGCGGTTTACGCAAAATCAAGTAAAACAAGTGCTGACGTGGCTCAACTGATGAATAACGATGGCACTGTCAAAGAACCAACTAAGATTTTTGCGGCTTGGAAAAAATGGGGGATCACACCAGATAAAGAAGTTGCGTTTTATTGCGGAACCGGCTGGCGTGCGGCAACTGCCTTCTTTATTACAAAACAAGAGGGCTGGAAAGATGTTAAACTGTTTGATGGCGGCTGGTATGATTGGGACAAAGCGCATCAAAAAGACCCAAGCAAATACCCTGTGCAAGTTGGCGATCCAAGAGATGAAGATAAAGTGAAGATCTTAAACTAATGAAAATGCTTCGATATTTTCTGCACCTAGTACAATTGGGCTTGATTTATGCAGTGTATCTAGTAGATGATCTTTACAAAAATCACTTAGGCTTTATGCGAAATGTCTCATTTTATTCCCATAAGGTTGAGGCTAACACGTTCGGCAGCAAGTTGTATTTGCTGCCGGTCTTGTTAGTGGTAATCGCGCTTTTATTATTATTAAAAAAACGCAGTGTTGAAAACGTTATTCTGCTTTTAATTGGACTTGCCTTTCTAATTTGGCAGTTAGCCTTCACGTTACAAACGGCACCGATCTACTATTTAGTAAGTGGTATTTTGTTTATCGGATTTCTACTGCAATTAATCATTGTTTTATTAAAAAGGAGCTAATCAGTCTGATGGATTACTCGGAAAGAACAATTGAAATGGCACGACTGATCGCCGAAAACTGTACGAGCTGCAAACGCTGCATGAAGGACTGTCTCTTTTTGCAGCAGTATTGTGAAGATCCCCAGAAACTATTTCAACAATTTTTGGAGGAAGGTCTGGAACCAATCATTCCATACTCGTGCATGCTGTGCGGTCGCTGTACCGTAGTGTGCCCGCTGCAATTAAAATTAGATGAAGCATTTCTAGCGATGCGTCAGGATTTGGTCAAAGATGGACTGCCTTTAAAACAGTTAAAAAGTGTTGAGATGCATCAGAAGCTTTCTACGAGTAAGCTATTTACAGCGGTGAATCGAGGGGATGCAAAATGAAATATGGTTTTATGGCAGGTTGTTCGCTGAGCTCAAGCAATCCGCAGCAAGTTGGACAAATTATCGAATACCTGAAAAAGTATTATCCCGATTTAGCGGTTATTCAAGGCTGCTGCGGTAAACCAACGCGTATGATCGGTCAAGAACAACTGTTTCAAGAGCGCTTCAGTAAATTGACTGAGCAAGTCCAGCAAGCAGAGATCGACGAATTGATCGTGGCTTGCCAAGGCTGTATTAAGACGATGACGATTCAAAATCAGTTTCCTACTTCTTCTTTGTGGGTAAGAATGGCAGAATTGGGCTTGCCGCAAGAACTAATCGGCAAAGCCAAAGACAGCGATGTGGTTTTCTCTGTTCAAGATTCCTGCCCAACAAAAGAAATCACGGAGATTCATCAAGCGGTTCGTTACATATTGGATCAGCTAGGCTATCAAGTTGCCAAAAACCGTTTATCGGGGAAAAATACCCTATGCTGCGGCATGGGGGGGATGTGCGGTGTTTCTAACCCGGCGTTAGCAAAGGATTTTGCTGAAAAACGCGTGGATGATTTCAAGACAGATCACATCGTGACTTATTGTGCCAGCTGCACCTCGGCGATGATTCTAGGTGGTGGTCAGGCCTGGCATTTATTAGATTTAATATTTGGCGAGGTCATACATAAGGATGATACAAGCCCGGCACACCCATTAGACAATCCATTACGAGCATGGAAAAATCGTTATCAATCAAAAAAAATCGTAACAAAAGCATAGGAGAAACGAATGAAAAAATGGCTAATTAGTTTGTTGACAGTTGGAATGCTTTTTTCTTTGGCTGCCTGCAAGACCAACGAAACAAAAGAAGCAAAAACAGAGGACTCAATCACCAGCTTTTCTGATGCTGTTAAAAAAAGTAAAGGGGACACGGTGACCTTTTATGGCTTTGGCGGAAGTGAAAAGGCGAATGCTTGGGTAGATGAAGTTGTTACTCCAGCAATGAAGGAAAAATATGACATTACAGTCAAACGTGTGCCGATGGATATCGATCAAATTTTAAATAAATTGACGACTGAAAAAGAAGCGGGCACGAAAGAAGGCGACATCGATGTGATTTGGATCAATGGTGAAAACTTCTACACCGCTAAGCAAGCAAAGCTCCTTTACGGCCCAATAACTAAAAAGGTAGAAAGCTTCGAGAAATTGATGGATGTGGATGGTCATAATTCGAAGTATGACTTCGGCGTGAAGATCGATGGTTACGAAGTTCCTTACGGCAGTGCCCAATTAGTTTTTGCTGGCGATAAAGAGAAATTTCAAAATGGTTTTCCTACAAGTACGCAGGCTTTGTTGGAGTATGCTAAAGCCAATCCCGGGAAAATTACTTATACTGCACCGCCTGAATTTACCGGCAGCGCCTTTGTACGCAATATTATCTGTGACATTGTAGGCTATGATAAGGTGGAAGCAGCTAAAGCAAATAAAGAAGAATTGTATAAAGTCATCAAACCAGGCTTGGACTATTTGAATGAGATCAAACCATATTTATGGCAAGAGGGAAAAACATACCCGACAACCACTGCTGAGCTAGATCAAATGTTTGCGGCTGGTCAAATCGATATGAGCTACAGCTATTCGCAAATGCATGTCGCGGAAAAACGCAGCGACAATGAATTCAAGTCCACTACTGAATCCTTCTTATTTGATAAAGGAACGATCGCGAATCAAAGCTACTTGGCAATTACTGATACTTCAAAGGTTAAAGCTGGTGCGTTAGTTTTGATCAATGAAATGACTAGCGAGTCTGCTCAATTGAAAAAAGCCGAAGCAAAGTACGGCTACAGCATTCCGCCATTTGATTCCGAAAAATTATCAGAAGAAACCAATCAAAAATTAACGGATCTCTATAAGAATCAAGGCGTGCTTTCAATGGAAGAAATGCAGGAAAAACAAATTCCTGAAGTTCAAGCAGAAAAGATCCCAATGATTGAAGCATTATGGAAAGAGCATGTTTTACATGAATAAAAAAAGAGTATTAGTTATCCCTTTTCTATTATTAAACGGCGCTGTGATTTTAGCAGCGCTGTTTAAAGGGATACAAATCAGTTTAGGCTATTATCCGCTGATCGGATTAAATAAAATCAGCTTAACGAATTATCAGCAGGTCTTAAATGATCCTTTTTTTCAAAAGTCGCTAGGTTACAGCTGCTACTTAGCACTGACCGCGACTTTTTTGTCATTGCTGTTGGGACTTTTGTTAGCTTTCCTTCTATTAAAAGTAAAAAATCCTTGGCTGCATAAAATTATCAGCTTGCCGATTTCTTTGCCTCACATTATTGTCGCCTTAATGATGATGCAAATGATTGGACAGACAGGAATCATTTCACGGCTTTTTTTTCAGTTAGGATGGATTCAAGAGGTCGGTCAATTTCCATTAATGATTCATGATAGCGGCGGCGTTGGAATCATTTTGGTGTTTCTATATAAAGAGATTCCTTATGTGGCAATAACTACTTTAGCAATTTTGCAGCAGCTGCAGTTAGGATACATAGAAGTAGCTAGAAATTTAGGTGCTTCATCTGCTCGGATTTTTTTCTCAGTGATTTTGCCGATGATCCAAAAAACACTATTCACTCTGTTCATCATTTTATTCTGCTTTACCTTTGCTTCCTTCGAAGTTCCTTATTTATTAGGAAATCCAGGCAATCAAACAGTCGCACTGACTGCCTACGATCTGTTTACTCAAGCCGACTTAAACACTCGTCCGCAGGCGTTTGCTTTAAATCTTGTGATGTCTGGGATTTGTTTAGTAGTCGCGGCGGTTGCCTTGGTAATTAGTCGTATCTTGCCGGGAGGGAGAAAAACATCATGAAACGCTCGTCTAAACGCCGCTACTTTTTATTACTATTTGCCGCGATACTCGTGATCCTGCCGCTGCTGCTTTTATTCTTGTGGTCAGTGAGTGCAAAATGGATGTATCCGGCTGTGCTTCCTCAAGTATTTGCAGGAAGCGTGTATCAACAAATGCTCAATGAACCAAATTTTTGGCCAGCCGTGCTTAACAGTTTGCTGATTGCCTTTGCTGTAACGATAGTCACAATAATCATAGCATTGCCAGCAGCTAGATATTTCGCTTTTCAAAAGAGGCTTTCTCATCGCTTGGTCGAGATTATGATTTACTTGCCGTTGATTTTACCGGCAATTGCTATTATTACTTCAAGTCAGGTTTTATTTTTACAGTTGCGTTTGACTGGTACTTTTTTGGGGATTATTTTGATTCATACATATCTATGTTTGCCTTATGCAATGCAAATTTTATTAGAGAGCTATCGGAACTTAGGTGAAGGCTACAGCCTGACTGCTCAAACCTTAGGTGCAGATTCGTGGTCGACTTTTTGGCAGATCACTTGGCCGTTGTTGCGTCCGGGAATCACTACGTCTGCAATGTTAGTCTTTATTGTGTCTTGCAGCCAATATTTACCAACGTTCTTTATCGGCGGCGGTAAGATTGTTACCTTGCCGTTATTATTACTTCCTTATGCGAATAACGGCCGTTTCGGTTTGGCCTCATCATACAGTTTGATCTTTTTAGGCTGTACAATGCTTGGAGTATTTATCTTGAAATTAATGATTGGAGGAATACAGCGTGGGACTAAACATTAATGATCTTCAATTATTTTATGGAAAAAACAAAATACTTCAGGACCTGACGTTTACTGTAGAAGAAGGCGAGATCGTGGCGCTCTTTGGGCCGTCTGGTGTTGGAAAAACGAGCCTGTTAAAAATGATCGCGGGAATTCAGTCGGTTGATAAGGGGACGATTCGTTTTACGAACGGTTTCTCTCAAGCAAGCACGGTTTTAGTTTTTCAGGATTTTTGGCTCTTTCCTCACATGACTGTGGTTGAAAATATTGCCTTTGGATTGAAGGCACGTAAATTTCCTAAAGCAATCATTACTGAGAAGACCAATAAAATTCTTGAAGTGTTTGACTTAATCGGACTTGAGAAGCATTTTCCTGATCAATTATCTGGAGGACAGAAACAGCGAGTGGCACTGGCTCGGGCGGTTGTTTTAGAGCCTAAGCTGTTGTTACTCGACGAACCGTTTGCCAATTTGGACAGTCATTTAAAAAATTCGATGCGGGAGTATCTGCGGCGGTTACAAAAGGAATACAGCTTTAGCGTCATTCTTGTGACACATGATCGTGATGAAGCTTTCCAATTGGCCGACCGCATGATTATTTTATTAGATGGCAGAATTCAGCAGATTGGCGCACCGCAGGAAATATATATTTATCCGGCCAATCAAAAGGTGGCTGAAACAATCGGAGAGAGTAATTTCATTCCAGGAATGATTCACGACAATATTTTTATAATTGGCGATATTGAAATGATCGTGGAAAATCCTAATCAGCTTCAAGGAGAGGTACTGCTTTTCATACCTTATGGTGCAGATGCCGAAATCAGCGAGACCGGTCTGCCTGCCCAGGTTTTGAGTAATGAGTGGTCGCCTAATGGTCAACGAACTCAGGTGAAAATCGGTGAGACAAACTGTACGTTCACAAACTTATCACAGAAAATTATTGATGAAGAACAAATTTTTCTGAAGTTCAATGAGAATTTGCAGGTGATGCCGCGATGATATCGATTATTATTCCTGTATTAAATGAAGAAAAAAATATTAATCGCTTGCTGGAGCAAT
>NZ_NGLG01000001.1:937798-945501 GCF_002140655.1 Enterococcus sp. 3H8_DIV0648
AGCCTTCACGTTACAAACGGCACCGATCTACTATTCTAGATGTGTATAAGAGACAGCACTGTTTGATCGTGACTGCCGCCATCCACGACAATTATTTCATAAGCGGCATTATTCCTGTATTAAATGAAGAAAAAAATATTAATCGCTTGCTGGAGCAATTAAATCAATTAGGAAATAATGCCGCTTATGAAATAATTGTCGTGGATGGCGGCAGTCACGATCAAACAGTGAGTGTCGCTCAAAAATCGGCCAGCGTTTACCAATTAAAACAGGCAAATCGCGGGGCACAGCTGCATTATGGTGCTGAAAAAAGTTCCGGTGATATTTTGTGGTTTTTACATAGCGATAGTCGTATAGGAAGTACACAAAATCTGTTAGAGCAAATGCAAAATGTTTTGCAGCAGGAGCATTGCAGTGCCGGATTTTTCGCTTTATCGTTTGATTCAACGGATTTCTTTTATCGTTATTTGGCTGTGACCTCCAACTTGCGTGCTCGTTATCTCGGGTTGATTTTTGGCGATCAAGGATTGTTTACCACGCGAAAAGCCTATGAAAAAGCTGGCGGTTTTGAGTCTATTCCGTTGATGGAAGATTGGCGGTTGAGTCGGCGGTTGAAGAAATTAGGGAATTTTTATCAAATACCGATACCAATCATGACTTCAAGCCGCCGTTTTAAAAAGGGCAAACTTCGCACACATTTGAAAATGCACAAAATCAAATTGCTTTATTTAATGGGGATGTCCCCTGAAAAGCTGGCGCAGCGATATTACAAATAAAAAGGAGCTATTCATGCTAGAGAAAATTCGCGAATATTTGAAAGAAAAACGCCTGATTGAAAAATTGCAGCTGCAAGAACCCTTTACAATTGAATTTCTTGCTCAAGGAGAATACAACCAAAATTTTGTGATTTCTGATGGCAAAAGGCGCTATGTTTTTCGTTTGAACTATGGCAGCCAATTGCATTTAGAAAATCAAATTCGTTATGAGTATCAGGCTTTGAAATGGTTAGAACGAACGAATAGAACACCGAAAGTTTATTATGTGGATGATACCCGAGAATTTTTTCCTCAAGGCTTATTGATTATGGAATTTTTGGTAGGCGGTCCCTTAGATTATCGAAGGGATTTAAAAGAAGCTGCTTTGATTTTTGGCGAGATTCATCAACAGCCGCTTGATGAAGAAGTAAATAATTTTTTGGTAAAAGAACAGGCGACGATTTTAGCAGCTCGCGTGGATGAATGTCAGCGGCTGCTAGCACCGGTTTTGACCAGTGAGTTTGTTCCGTTACAAGCGCAGCGACAATTAGCTGATGCGTTAGAGCGATGCGACAAAAATGTCGGTCAACAGCGTTTTTTCATTGAGCTTGATCAATGGTCGGTCAATAATACGGAGGTCAACTCACATAATTTTATTATAGGCAAAAAAGGTTTCTTGATTGACTGGGAGAAGCCGGTGATCAGTCATCCGGTTCAAGATATTTCCCAATTTTTAGCTTCGACTACAACACTTTGGCGCAGTAATTTGGTTTTAACTCAGACGGAGAAACAGGACTTTTTCGCCTGCTATCTTCAGGCGACCGGTTTTGCGCCGGAGACGTTTGAAGAAGCGTTGAGAATTTATCATCCCTATTTAATGCTGCGGGCTTTAGCTTGGTCGGCGATGGCTTACGATAGTTATCAGAGCGATACAAAGGAATTAAAAAATCAGGAGATTTTCGAGAAGGTTACTAGCTATTTAGAGGAAGATTTTTTACGTCAAGCATTGAGGGAGCGAGTCTTTGAATAAACATGCTTATATATTATTTACCCGAGTTCCTGTGCCTAACAAAGTCAAGACTCGTTTGCAAAGCTTATTGAGCGGTGAAGAAGCTTGTCAGGTCCAACTTAAGATTTTACAAGACAGCTTTCTAAAATTTGACTGCTTGAGTAACGAAGGCATCGATCTATATCTTGCTTATTCCGACGAAGGTGATCCCACTAGTTTACTTTCAATACTGCCGAATAGTTTTACTGCTTTTCCGCAAAAAGGCCAAACAATCGGCCAACGAATGAATCATGCCATGAAGTATATAGCAGCACAGGGCTATGACAAAGTTGTTTTAACCGGCAGTGATATTCCTAATCTAAATTCAGAAATAATAGCGGCTGCTTTTGATCAAATGCGCGAAGTTGTGCTGGGGCCTTCACCTGACGGCGGCTACTATTTGATCGGCTGCTCTCAAGAGGTTGATTTGACCCCGATTTTTGAAACGGATATTACTTGGGGGAAAAGTGAAGTTCTGAATGAAACGCTGGCTCGTCTGACAGGACTGGAGGTAGGATTATTACCTCAGCTGCAGGATATTGATTTTCCGATTGATCTAAAAAAGATTCGTTATGAACTAAAGGAAGAGAATCATCATTTTCAGCATTGGCTGAAGGAAAACAGAGGATTATTAGAATGAGAAAAATCATTTTGGATTGTGATAATACATTCGGGCTATCAGGTCGGGATGTCGATGATGGTTTAACGCTGCTTTATTTACTTGGTTCACCAGCAGTTGATTTGTTAGGTGTGACATTGACTTATGGCAACGGCAGCTTAGCGGAAGTCACCCAGCAGACGGAAGAAATGAAAGAGCGGTTGAATTTATCGTTTGATTTTTATCAAGGAGCCGATTTTTTGGTCGAACAGGTCAATCGCTTTCCTAATGAAGTGACGATCTTAGCAACCGGTGCGTTGACAAATTTAGCCGAAGCGAAGCAAATCGATCCAACTTTTTTTGAAAAGGTTCACGAGATCGTCTTGATGGGTGGAACTACTGAGCCGTTAGTGGTTAATCAGCGGAAAGTCACCGAGTTGAACTTCACCTGTGATCCCACTGCTACCAATACCGTTTTATTAAGCCAAACAAAGCTAACGATTATGAACGGGCATATGACAGCAGAAGCTTTCTTTTCAAAGCGTGAAATGGAACAATTTTTGGAGGCAGTGGCAAAGACTGCAACACCAGAAGCTTTAAAGTGGCTTAGTGAAACGTTAGAAAACTGGATCAAGTGGAATGAAAAAGTTTTTAACTTTAACGGCTTTTGCAACTGGGATATGACGACCGCAGTTTATCTAGAGCGACCAGATTTATTTAGCGAGGAGCACTATTTTCTTGCAAACGAACAGGCGGAGCTTACTAAAGGGCAAATGACTTTAGCAAAGAACTCTACGTATCCCGTGAAGATGCCTAAGCAACTTTTAGATATTTCCAGCTTTAACCAATTGATTATTAAACGGATGACTGCTGGACTTCAAAGGAATTGATATTTTTGAAACGAGAGGGGTGAGCGGTTGAAAAAAATTTTAGCATTTATTGTACTCGTCGTACTAGTAATCTTTCTAGCGTATCAGTTTGGCTTCGTTGATTTTTTGACTGACATTGCGGGTTTAAGAGCATATTTAGAAAATCTGGGTTGGGTGGGTTATTTGATTTTCATCCTGCTATCTGTAGTCGTAGCTGTTTTTTTACTGCCGGGCCAGTTTTTGGCAATTGTCGGCGGTTTAGCCTATGGCGGATTGTTGGGCGGTACCTTGACTATTATCGGTGCTTCACTTGGCGCAAGTATTTCTTTTATCATTGGCAAGTATGTGGCAAGAGATTATATTTTGCGGCGTTTCGGCAATGATGCCACTTTTCAAAAGATTGAGAAAGGCGTCAGTGAAAACGGCATTTCGTTTCTGATCTTTACTCGCTTAGTTCCGATTTTTCCCTATGCGATCCAGAGTTATGCCTATGCGATGACTCCCATGAGTGTAAAAAAGTTTAGTTTAATATCTTTTGCTACTATGATGCCGGCTAGTTTTATTTATGCCTTCATGGCTTCAGAGATTGCCTCCAAAGGTGTCTCGCTAACTTTATTAATGGAATTGACGGCCGCCGGTATTCTTTTGGCTTTGTTAGCCTATTTGCCGAAAAGGTTCAGCAAGAAAATCAAACAATTGAATTCAGAGTATAAAAAAGAATAATTGCTTATTTATGACGACCAGAGTTTAGCGCTCTGGTCTTTTTGTTTCTCGTTAGTTGATTATTATCCTCGAAAGTTAACAACTACTCGATTGTTTTCTGCTACTAGTCATTCTAAAATGAATATAAAGGGGGAGAAATAGATGGAAATGAACATTGGACCGATTATTATGGAAAAGCGTAAGGAAAAGCAGGTGACGCAACAGGAGCTTGCCAATTTTGTAGGAGTATCGAAGGCATCGGTATCAAAGTGGGAAACAGGTCAAACCTATCCCGATATTACTTTGCTCCCGCTGTTGGCAGCTTATTTTGATATTACGATTGATTCACTATTGACCTATGAGCCACAGCTGGATAATCATGAGATTCAACGAATTTATGGCATGCTGAAGAAATCTTTGGAAACACAACCACCCGAGGATGTCTTGGCTATGATCCGCAGTTTTGTGCAGCGGTACTACTCTTGTTATCCTTTTATTCTACAAATGGGCATGTTTCTCATGAACCATGCTGATTTATTGCCAGGCGAAGAAAATATTCAAACCTACAACAAAGAAGCACAAGAACTATTTGTCCATGTAAAAACACAAGCGAAAGATCCCGAATTAATTACACAGGCGTTAAAATATGAAGCATATACTTCATTAACCTTGAATGAGTTTGATCAGGTATTGGAGATCTTAGGGGATCAGGTGCCTGTTTTATTCCCGATTGAAAGCTTGATTGCGGCAGCTCAGCAGCAAAAAGGCGAGGAGCAGCAGGCCGTCATTACATTGCAAAGTGCTATTTATCAGTATACGACTGTTTTTCTAAGCTTTTTAGGCAATTATTTACAAGTAGTGATCAATCAGCCTGAGAAGTTTGCCGAAACCGTTTCGCGGGGAATTCAATTTACCGATATTTTTAATTTTAAACAAATGCATCCAGTAGCATTGATGAACTTTCAATTGTCTGCAATTTTCGGCTATGCTCAAATGCAAAATGAGACTGCGGCATTTCCGTTGCTGAATGATTTCCTTGAGGTAATGAGGGAGACGGATTTTCCGGTAGAGCTTCATGGCGATGATTATTTTGATCAAGTCGATAAATGGCTGGAACAATTAGAAATCGGCCATCAGTTACCTAGAGACTCAATGAAGATCAAAGAGACATTAATCAATTTTGTGATCAATAATCCCGCCTTTGCAAATTTTTCCGATCAAGCACAATTACAGCAGATTTACACTGAATTACGACTGCTGCAAAAAAAGGAGCGGGCAGAGCATGAATAATTTCGCGTTTCTAAAAGAGAATTTACCAATATTTTTGCCATTAATCATTTTAGAGCTGATCCTAGTGATCGCGGCAGTCACACACATACTGAAGCATCCACATTATCGTTTTGGCAACAAAATTATTTGGCTATTCGTTGTTGTGTTACTTCAGATCATTGGCCCAGTCATTTACTTTGTGTTTGGAAGAGGGGACGACCAGTGAATATCTTGGAGTTGAAACAGGTCTCAAAAAACTTTGGCGCCAAAAAAGTTCTTAATAAATTGAATTTGACGGTGCCAACAGGATCGATTTTTGGCTTTGTAGGAGAAAACGGTGCAGGAAAAACCACGACTATGAAAATGATTTTAGGATTAGAAGAAAAAAGCAGTGGTGAAATATTTATTAAAGGCAAGCCCGTTCATTTCGGTGACAATCAAACCAATCATCTGACGGGCTATTTACCCGATGTGCCCGAGTTTTACAACTACATGTCTGGTAAAGAATATTTGAACTTTTGTGGTGAAATCACTGGGCTGTCAAAAGCACAGCTGCGACAAAAAATCCCTGAGATTCTGTCTTTAGTTGGTTTAGCTGATGATAAAAAGAAGATCAAGGGGTACTCGCGCGGGATGAAGCAGCGCTTAGGGATTGCTCAGGCCTTACTAAACGATCCAGAGCTGCTGATCTGTGATGAACCGACGTCAGCTTTAGATCCTAGCGGGCGCAATGATTTTCTTAAGATGCTGGCGACTTTAAAGGGCAGAACCACGATTTTGTTTTCGACCCATATTTTAAGTGATGTGGAACGAATTTGTGATTATGTCGGTATTTTAGATCAAGGAGAATTAGTTGTCAGTGGTCGGCTGAATGAATTGAAAGAACACTATGCAAAAGATCAAATTGAAATCGAGTTTTATGGTGAAGCAGAGTTAATTCATTTTACGAAAGAATTGCAGAATTTGATGGATCAAAAGATTATCAAGGATTACTCGTTTGATTCGCAAAAGAATCGATTTATTTTGACCTACACGCAGGAATATGAAGTGGTCGCTCCCAGTCTTTTCCAATTGTTCGAGCGTAATCAGTTGTATCCCAGATCAATAAAAAAAATTGATCCTTCGTTAGAATCGATATTCTTGGAGGTGATTCAGTGAAGAATTTATACTATTTCACTAAAAAGGAATTATTTGAAAGCTGGCGGACTTCACGCTTATTGATTTTGCTGATCATCTTTTTGATTTTTGGGTTGATGAATCCTTTAATGGCAAAAATGACACCTGAGATTATAAAAATGACGCTGAATGAAGCGTTGGCTAAAACAATTCCCGAACCAACTTCGCTAGATTCGTGGACGCAATTTTATAAAAATCTAACCCAAATTGGTTTGATCGTCTTGGCCTTGATGTTTAGCGGAACGGTCAGCAACGAGGTTAGTAAGGGAACGTTGATCAATTTAGTCACAAAAGGACTTCGCCGCTGGTCGATCATAGTCGGGAAAATAATCAGCTTGATCTTTCAGTGGAGCTTTTGTTTGCTGGTATGCTTCTTAGTTACATGGGGATATACTGCTTATTATTTCCCCGACAATAAAAGCCCATATCTTTTTCAAGCAGCCTTTCCTTTATGGCTCTTCGGACTATTATTGTTAAGTATTGTTTTGCTTTCTTCAACGATTGCCAGAAATAATTATGAAGGCTTGCTGCTAACCGGCGGAATAGTCATTTTACTAATATTGCTGAACATGTTTGATAAAGTTAAACAGTACAATCCTGTCTCGCTGGCATCCCAGAATCTAAACTTTCTGCAAAATGCTTCTGCCTTTAAAGACTATGCACCAGCGATGATCCTCAGTGCGCTTCTCTTTCTAGCGGTTCTTTTACTAAGTGTTTTCATTTTTAATCGTAAAAAATTATAATCGCAGACTTCGGCAAGTTTTTCTGCTTTGGATTATATGAACTAGAGAGTTAAACTTGTCCCTTTGATGAAAATATCAATAGAAAAAAGTTATGTCAGAATCTTAGACATAACTTTTTTTGTGATCGGATATTCTCACTTTCAAAATAAAAAAACATCAACAAATGTCGATGTCGTAAATAACTAAATGAAGATGTAGATAACTGAGTAAATATAGTAGGCTAATATAAGCAAGGCGACAATGCAGGAAAGTTTAGCTAAAAAGCCGCCACGCGCAGGCTTAGCCGAACGGCGTGATTGTCTGCGAGTCATTTCTACTGGAACATCATCAGGTATTTCAGGTTTAGATGGACGTAAAAGTACGACCGCCAATAGATCAATAAAAAGCAATCCTTGTAAAACGATGCTAACGATAAAAGTAATTTGATCTCCTCTAACCATTCTGAATAAGAATAAAACAATCATCAGAAGATCAAATAATAGTGTCAATAATAGCGCCATAACAAAGCTCCTTCGAATAGGTTAGAATAGACAAGATTTATTA
>NZ_NGLG01000001.1:946316-950293 GCF_002140655.1 Enterococcus sp. 3H8_DIV0648
ATATAGAGAGAGGTAAGACCAAAAGCGTTAAATGTAACCATTAGTTAATGGTTGCTAGAGGGGGATGACATGGATTATAAAAAACTGCTATGTAGCGTAATGTTGTTGGGAAGTTTAGGAAGTTCAACACTTGTTGCATATGGGGAAGAGACAATTGATTCAACGGGTACACAAGAAAGTTCTGCAATAGTAGAATCTTCAAGTTCTATTGAGACATCAGCTAAAACACAAGATACGTCCGAAGAAGCTGACAAAGAAGCTGAAACGACGACCACATCTTCGACTGAGCAGGCTGAAGAGACGATGGCGGTAGATGAAGTAGAGTATGACGCTCTTGGAAATCTGCAGTTCCATCATCCAATTCCATTTGAAGAATTTACGATTGAACCGCCTGCTTTTAGAGCTGCACGATCGAGTGTGAGTACACAGCAGGCATTCATCAATCAAATCGCTCCATCGGCTAAGTCATTAGCCAGTGCCAACGATTTGTACGCTTCAGTAATGATCGCTCAAGCGATCGTTGAGAGCGGCTGGGGAAGCAGTACGCTTTCAAAAGCGCCGAATTACAATCTATTTGGTATCAAGGGAGAGTATAACGGACAATCAGTTACGATGAAAACACAGGAGTGGAGTCAAAAAGAAGGCTGGCACTATGTAGATGCGAAGTTTAGAAAATATCCATCTTACAAAGAATCATTAGGTGACAATGTAACAGTACTGAAAAAGACTTCGTTCTCATCAGGAAATTACTATTATTCCGGCGCGTGGAAGAGCAACACGAAATCATATAAAGATGCAACGGCTTATTTAACAGGAAGATACGCAACAGCACCAACTTATGGATCAACACTAAACAGTGTTATTGAGACGTACAAGCTTACTCAATATGATACTACTAGTAACGGCGGATCAACTCCAGCCCCTGTTCAGACCAATGCGATGTACCGTTTGTACAATCCGAACAGCGGAGAGCATTTTTACACTGCAAGCACGGCTGAACGTGACAAAGTAAAAAAAGCCGGCTGGCGTTATGAAGGAATCGGTTGGCAGGCACCAAAAAGCGGCACACCTGTGTACCGACTTTATAATCCTAATGCTGGAGACCATCACTATACACCAAATGTTGCTGAAAAAAATAATTTAGTAAAAGTCGGTTGGCGTTATGAAGGCGTTAGCTGGTACTCTGGTGGTAGCAAACCACTTTACCGGTTGTACAATCCAAACGCAAAATCTGGTGCCCATCACTACACCTTGCTGCAAAGCGAGCGCAACAACCTAATTAAACAAGGTTGGCGCAATGAAGGAACCGGTTGGTACGGACAATAATAAAAAAAGGCTCTCGATGAAAAATTTCATCGAGAGCTTTTTTTAGCCGACATCAGAGATTTCTGAAATAACAAAAAAACTATGAAGACTATCTAGTGGGCATTCATACTTTTTTCCTATTTCAGATAGAATCCGTTGATCTGATTCCAAAATAGGTTCGTTCCCATCATACAAAGTGTCCGTTGGAAGATGGATTTCGAAAGATTTTTTTTCCTCTAACACTAAAGGCTTTTGAAAGAAATATCCAGCGATCTTTTTCATGAGAGTTACTCCTTTTTCTATTGTTTTGTTATATATTACATCAGCGATGCAAGTAAAACCAGAAATAAGCTCTATAACAGGTGTAATTTAAAGCAGCCGTAAGAGAGCGATTCCAAGAACACCTGTTAAAACGATTTTCATCAGGTCGTTTGTGCGAATGCCGACGATCAAAGCTGGAATACAAGCAAAAATCTCTGGAAAACGCACTGTTGGGAAATGGCCTGTTTGAAAGTTCAACAAACTTTGCAGCAATAAAGCGGTTAAAATCGTCATTGGCAAATAACTCAAAAATTTTTCGAAAGTCGGCGGCAACGTAATAGCTTTTGTTAAGATAAATGGTAATACGCGAGGGACCCAAGTCACCACGGCGCAGCCAAAAAGAATCACTAAATAATAATAGTTACTCATCTTTACTAAGCACCCCCGTCAGACAACCTAATAAAGTCGCTAAAATAACCGAAAGTTCTGCGGAAGTAAAACGCATCAATACAAATAAACTGATTGCCGTAACCGCTAAAATCTTCACCGTTTTGGTACGTTGTTTTTTCAAAGGTAACTGTACTTGAAAAAGAAACAACCCAAGAAACATCGCCGTCAAAGCAAAATCAAAACCAAATATAGTTGGATCAGGAATGAAATTACCTAATAAAGCACCAAGCACAGTCGAAAGAATCCATACCAGATAGGCGGTGATATTTAAGCCGTGCATCCAATTAGTGGTTACTTTTTTCTCCTGGGCCAATGTTGACATCAAGACACCGTACGATTCGTCTGTCAGCAATGTCCCAATGGCTATCCCGTTTAATAAAGAATCCTCCTTGAAATAATGGGCTACAGAAAGACTCATCAAGAGATGGCGTAAATTAACAAGAAAAACCGTAAATATAATAGAAAGAATTGGTGCACTCAAAAGCAATAAGCCGCATAAAATAAATTGGGCACTGCCCGCATACACCATTGTTGACATCAAAAATATTTGCCAAATCGCAAGGTGGGCAGATTTACCAACGATTCCCATTGCAATACCGATTCCTAAATACCCCATAATCGTAGGCAGGCAGGCTCTGACACCATCAGAAAAACTAGAAGTTTGTGTCAAGCGATTATCCATATACTCACCCTCTCATTTTGTTCTAATTATATTAGACCAAAACTAATAAAAAAACAAGAGGATAGGAGATATAAAAAAGAGCAACAATTCCAACGGTAAAAGCATACCAGTTGGCGGGGAAGTTGTTGCTCAATTTATTTTATCATAAAAACATTTTGGTAAAAACTAAAAAAATTATTTTTCTTAGGTAAATAACTTGAAATAATTTCTAATAATGAGAGATGGCTTTAATTTTATAGAAAGAGACAGTTGCGTTATAATGGATATAAGGGAGGCGTTTTCAATGAAAGAAAGTTACAAAAAAATACTCGTTGCCGTAGATGGCTCGCCGGCTTCAACAGATGCATTTAACGAAGCACTAAATGTCGCAGAACGGAACGAAGCGAAACTTTTTATCCTGACTGTTGTCGATTATAAATTTTCAATCGGCGATCCGGCATTCATCAACGATGCATTAAAATTCCATCTGAATAATGCAGAAATTGAATTAGAACAATTAATCGCCAATTCAAATGTCAGTAAATTTGACTATGAAACAAAAATCGATTCAGGAAATCCTAAACGCAAAATTATTGATTACGCGCTAGAACAGCAAGTCGATCTCATTATGCTTGGCGCAACCGGCAGAGGTGCAGTAGAGCAAGCTTTGATTGGCTCAACGACAGCGTATGTAGTAAATCATGCGAATTGTAACGTGATGGTTGTAAAATCGTAAATAACAAAAAAGGCTGCTGCTTCAATTCGAAGCAGCAGCCTTTTCTATTGGGATAGCAGGGCTCGAACCTGCACTTACCTGATTCAGAGTCAGGCGCCTTACCAGTTTGGCCATATCCCACTAAGAACCTGTCTCTTATACACATCTAGATGTGTATAAGAGACAGGAATTATAACGCTAGTTTTTCTATTCTTCAACTAAATCGTCTTGCTTATTTTTTTCCTGCTTGTTTCAAAGCAGCTAAAACTAAGTTGCCGTCTGCAAAGCCTAGATTGATATTAACAATTTCAGCATCAAAAACCAAAGCTAATCGAATCCCATTTAGTTTCTTTTTGCCGCTGATTTCTTTGCATTGGTAAAGATTGTACTTGTACGACTTTTGCTTGCTTAATGCATACAGCATATTTCCAGAGATTCCATAAGCAGTAAGACCTTCTTGCTTTTTCAAACTCACATACTTATGAAAGCCGATAAAGGCGAAGGAAAAATTGGTCTTAGGGAATGTTTGTACGAAGCGATTAAACAATAGAGTCCCTTTGTTTTCATTCGTATTGTAATTAATAT
>NZ_NGLG01000001.1:953218-985684 GCF_002140655.1 Enterococcus sp. 3H8_DIV0648
AAAAGAATCGATTTATTTTGACCTACACGCAGGAATATGAAGTGGTCGCTCCCAGTCTTTTCCAATTGTTCGAGCGTAATCAGTTGTATCCCAGACATCTAGATGTGTATAAGAGACAGAAGTAAGATAGCGATTCCCAGAATCAGATAACAAGCACTTCTCAAATAGCCGTACTTCTTGATTGAATCAATAAAATTTGACATAAAATATCACCCCTCTTAAATAATTTTACCCGATTTGGTATCTTTTTGCTAATGAAGTGAAAATTTCGATTGTAAACCATTCCAGACTTAGGTATAATTGCGAATAACATTGATCCAAAAGCTAGACGAACAAATGAATGTCGATACTGGAGGGCTTACTCATGAATGAAGAAGAAATTGAACTTGGAAGAAATTATCGTTGCCATCCGATTGGTTTCGAGGAATGCGTAGAAGGCGAAGTAATTTCGAAGATGACGAATTGCGCTGTTGTACGCATTAACCAATGCGAAGAAGTTGACAAAGAGCAGCGAGATGACAAATCTAACATGGTTGTGGTAAAATATTCTAATTTCATTCCAAGTTAGAAGGCGGTTCTTTTGAATATATTCACATTGTTATTGGGAATTTTTACGATTGTTCTTTATGTGTTTTTACTATTGGCACGCAGAGACATTGTTATTCCGGTTTTTAAACGGCGCAAACAATATCCATTTTATCTTTTTTTAACATTGTTGATTTTATGGATTGGTTTTACTAGTTGGCAAGATTTAAACGGACGAGTCCAGACGATTTTGGCTGCGTTGGTTATGCTGAGTTTTTTATTGGATAAAAAAGGCTTTACTGAGGACAGTCTGGTTCTTTTTAGTTTAGACAATCGCGGGATTCCGCTGAATGAGATCGAGCGCGTAGTCTTATTTCAAGAAGAAAACGGCTTGATTAAACTGAACTATTTCCGAAGAGAACGTCGCGGACCAATTTTGATCTTCGATTATTCGTTGACTGAATTTGTCGTGTTTCTTTCGACACATCTCAACGAGGGCAGTACTTTAGAAATTTTAACCAAAGATGATGAAGACAAAGACGGTAAATAAGATGGCGGAAACGTCATCTTATTTTTTGTCTAAAGCTGATTAAATACAAAAAAGCGATGCTGCTTTTGCAACATCGCTTAATTTATGACTAGATTAATGGAAAACGCGGAAACGTTCGTCATCAGCTAGAAATTCTTTTTCATTTGCTTCGCCATTTTTAGAACCGAAGACTAATTGAGAACGTAATTGCCAGTTAGCAGGAATATCCCATTCCTCTGCAACAGCATCATCAATAACTGGATTATAATGTTGCAAGTTTGCACCAAGACCAGCAGCTGTTAATGCAGTCCAAGTATTTGCAGTTGCGATCCCGTTTGATTGTTCAGCCCAGTCAGGGAAGTTGTCTGCATATAATGCAAATTGTTCTTGCAAGTTTTTCACTGTGTCAGTTTCTTTGAAGAATAATACAGTACCATAAGCACTTCGGAAGCCAGCGATCTTAGCTTGTGTATTTGGGAAAACTTCTGCTGGAGTTAATGGTTTTAATGATTCCTCAACGATGTTCCATAATTTTTCGTGTGCATCGCCAAAAAGAATGACTGCCCGAGGTGATTGTGCGTTAAACGCGGTTGGACTGTTTTTCACACTATCTTTAATTAATTCAGTGATTTCTTCTTCTGTTAATTTTACGTCACGTCCTAATGAGTAATATGAACGACGATCTTTTAATGAGTCTAAAAATTGAGACATAATAATTTCCACCTTTTCTTGTTTTGTTCTTGCTTACAGAGATTACTTTCTGTCTCTTATACACATCTAGATGTGTATAAGAGACAGCAATAAACGTTTAGGAATATGATAAACTAGAAGTACGAACAGTAAAATGGAGGCTCATAAATGAATATAAAGGAAATAGGAAAATCAATTATTTGGTTTTTAATCTTAGCAGTGATTTTGATTGGCTTGCGCCATTTTGTCTTTACTCCGGTAGTAGTCAAAGGTGATTCAATGGATCCTACATTGATTGATGGCGAACGTGTCATTGCTTTGAAAAATACGGAGGTCAAGCGCTTCGACATCGTGACTTTCCCAGCACCAGACGATGAGGGAAAGAATTATATTAAACGAGTCATCGGCTTGCCAGGAGACACTGTGGAATATAAAAATGATGAGCTTTATATCAATGGAAAGAAATATGATGAACCTTATTTAGATGAATTTAAAGGTGAATTGACTGATGGCCAGCCATTGACTTATGACTTTAGTTTGAATGAGTTATCTGGTACTGAGAAGGTTCCCAAGGGTCAGTTATTTGTTCTAGGTGATAATCGTCGCATCTCAAAAGATAGCCGGATTATTGGTATGATCCAAGAGAAGGATATCATGGCAGATGTGAAGTTTGTATTTTGGCCATTGAATCGATTTGGTACAGTAGACTAGCAAAATCGCTAGTCTATTTTTTTATGGAAAAATTTCTACAATCATTAGAGTAGGTAGAAGGTAGCTTTCGTCATGCGACTTTTTGACTGAACTGTTATAATATACGGGTAACATAATTTGAAGAAATGAGGGGAAACGATGCCATTACAATTTTTGTTAGGTGCTGGACAGAATGACGCGACAGAACGAATGATTCAGACGGCGCAAGCTTGGTTAAATCAAAATCCAGAGAATCGTGTGTTTTTCTTAGTCCCCAATTACAATAAATTTGAGCAAGAAATCAATCTCTTATCTGCCATGAGACAGACTGAGAAGGCCACAGAGTTTAGTACGATTCGTACACAAGTTTTCAGTTTTCAGCGATTAGCTTGGTACTTTTTGCAGCGAGACGGACAGGTTCCAGGCAATATTCTTTCAGAAGCCGGCAATGCAATGATTTTAAGAAAAATACTTCACGAACAGCGCGAAGAGTTGACGATTTTTCGTGGTGAGGTCAACAAAACCGGGTTTATTCAACAACTGGTCGGTTTCTATCAAGAAATGCAGATCGGAAATGTAACGGTTGCCGATTTAGTGGAAAACGGCAACGATCAGGATCAAGTTTTGAAATTGCAGGATCTGCAGAAAGTCTTTACTGCCTACGAGGAAGCATTACTGACTTATCAGGTCGCAAATGAAGACCCTTTATTGTTGCTGCAAGAATACTTAAATAGTAAGAATTTGGCGAACAGTCTTTTTATTGTCAGCGGTTTTACGCGATTTAATGCACGAGAATTAAGCGTCTTAAATACATTGATGACCTGTGGAGAATTGTTTGTCTCTTTAGAACTAGATCGTCCGTATCCAAGTGAGGAACCGAATCCACTGAACTTGTTTGCTGATCCGGGCAAAACTTACTTTCAATTGAAACGCAGTGCAGATGCTCAACAGATTCCAGTACGACCGGATCAATTTGCTCAACCTAAGCAAACCGTCTTTAATCAAGTTGGCGAATTTTGGGCAAACCAAAAAAGAGTCGATTTGTCCCAATCCAACCAGCTCAACCTTACCAAATTTGGAACAGTAGCAGAGGAAATCCGCAAAGTTGGAGAAGAAATAAGGCACTTAATAATGGATGAAGGATATCGTTATAGAGATATTCAGATTCTATTACGAAATCCGCAAGTTTATAACAGTGTTTTGCCGGATATTTTCAATAAACTGGACATTCCATTTTATTTAGATGAAACACAAGAAATGGCAGCCCATCCGTTGATTGAGTTTTTACAAGCACTATTTTTGATCGATAACTATCATTATCGCATTAATGATGTCTTTCGGATGCTGCGAACCGAACTATTCGCTCCGTTTGATTGGGAAACAAATACATGGTTTACGCAGCAGCAGCAATATAGAGAAAAAATCGATCAAACAGAAAATGTTTGTTTAGCTTATAATTTCCGCGGCAGCGCCTGGACCAAAGCAGCGGACTGGGAGTTTGTAGATTATGACTTCGAGGCCGATGTTTTCAATGATGCCAAGGAACTAGAGGCAGCGACTAATGAAGTGCGCCGCTCAGTCCAACAAATTTTGCCGGAGTTCTTCAAAAAAATCAAAGAAGCTCACAGCGGTCTAGAAGCAGCGACCGTCTTTTATCATTTTCTAGAAAATAGCGGCGTGAAACGTCAGCTGCTGTTTTGGCGTGATCAAGAAGTGGAAAAAGGCAATCTGGATAAAGCTCGTAGTCATGAACAAACATGGCAGGCATTGCTTGATCTTTTAGATGAATATGTGCTGATTTACGGAGAAGACGCTTTTGATTGGGCGACTTTCCAAGAAATCTTTTTGGCTGGCTTAATGAATTTGACCTACGGAAAAATCCCTACAGCAATCGATCAAGTCCGAGTCAACGATTTAGAACTGGCTCGGGTGGACCAGATGAAGGTAACTTTTGCGATTGGGTTGAATAATAATGATTTCCCGGCTCGGTTCGATGACAAGGGGCTCTTATCAGCAGAAGAACGTTCAGTCTTCAATCAGAATCTGCCAGAGGGAAAGTTTTTACCTGAAAGCAATAGTTCAAAGGTAAATCGCGAACCATTTTTAGCATACTCTGTTTTTCTATCTGCTAGTGAAAAGCTTTATTTAAGTGTTGCGACAACCGTAGAAGGTGAAAAAAAGCTAGAAATCTCTTCCTTTTTAAGACAATTGAGCCAAGGTTTACAAGTACCAATCAGAGAAAACGAGTCATTAAAATTGATGAGCGAGCCAGAAAATCACTTAGGAACGATGCGCACGCTTTTATCAGACTTGATTGCTTTAAACCGTTTTGCTCAGGATGAAAATCGGGCCTTCTTGCCAGCGTGGCGAGAGCTGCAGAAGTTCATTCAAAACAGCTCCTTAGCTCCAATGGCACAGCGCGTCTTTAAAAGTTTGCAAGATCTTAACGTCCCGCGGGAATTATTACCAGAAACGGCGGAACGCTTATATGGGAAAAATCTCTATGTTTCTGTTTCAAGAATCGAAAACTTTTATAATTGCCAATACAAGTATTTTGCTAATTTCGGACTTGGTTTAAAAGAACGAACAGTTTATGGACTGACACCGGCAGCGGCTGGTGATTTTTACCATGAAGCGCTGGATCATTTCTTCCGGTTATTAAAGGAACAAGGCTTACGTTTAGCCGAACTGAATGAAGCGGAACGAAATCAATTAGCAGACCAAGTTTTGAAGGAAATATTCGGCGAATTAAAATTTGCAATTTTATCCAGCTCGGCACGGATGAACTATATTCGCTATCAATTATCGCGAACGATTCAAAAGGTTAGTTGGGGATTAGTACAGCAAGGCGCCAGAACTAAATTAGAACCGCAGCAAACAGAGGTCATTTTTGGTTCAATTGGCGGACAAAAGGGGATACCGGGTATCAATTTACCGTTATCCAACGGCGGTGAAGTCGCGATTCGCGGAAAAATCGATCGCTTGGATCAATTGCAAAGTGCTGAAAGTGATTGGCTAAGTGTGATTGATTACAAGTCGAGTCCTCATAGTTTTAATGTCGCAGATGCTTATTATGGTATTGCTCTGCAATTGATTACTTATTTGGACGTCGCAGTGACTGACTTCAGCCAAGCCAGCGGAAAAGCGATCAAACCTGCAGGGGCTTACTACTTGCATGTTCATAATCCCGTTTTGAAGGAACCTAAAAATATTGAAAAAGAAATGCTGAAGGCTTATCAGTACGACGGCTTATTTGCGAAGGAGCCGGAGCTTTACGATCAACTGGATCAAAGTTTACAAGAAAAGGAAAACTCATTACTATTTCCGATTAAGAAAGATAAAAACGGACAAACGGTCATCGTGCCGCAATCAAAAGATAAATTCTATGATTTATCTGAGATTGAGCTGTTGCGGGAGTACAATCGTGAGAAAATTCAAAAGGCCGGTAACCAAATCGTTTCCGGCGAGATCAAATTGAATCCTACCTATAAAGATAATCAGCGGATTGCCTGTCAGTATTGTCCATTCCGCAGTGTCTGTAAATTTGATGCCATGCTGAAAGAAAACAATTACCATCGCTTAGAAAAACTTTCTAAGGATGAAGTATTAAAACGAATGGAGGACGAACTGCATGACAAATAAGTATCCAATCCCTCCAAAAGCACCGAATGAAATGTATACCGATTCTCAGTGGCAGGCGATTTATGATCAAGGTACGAATCTTTTGGTATCGGCTTCGGCCGGATCAGGAAAAACCGCCGTGCTTGTTCGACGCGTCATTGAAAAGATCAAACGCCAGAAGCTGTCGGTTGATCAATTATTAGTAGTAACCTTTACTGAAGCTGCTGCCAGTGAAATGAAAGAACGAATCCAATCGGCATTGCAAGCGGCAATCAATGAGGAAACCGATCAAGCTTTAAAAAATCATTTTACCCGTCAATTAACGTTGCTGCCGATGGCGAATATCTCAACACTGCATTCGTTTTGTTCAAAAGTGATTCAACGCTTTTTCTATTTGATTGACTTGGATCCGAGTTACCGTATGTTAACGGATGACACGGAGACGATTTTATTAAAAGAAGACGTTTGGGATGAGCTTCGGGAAAGTTTCTATGAAGAAAATCAGGAAATCTTTTATCGCTTAACTGAGAACTTTTCAAATGATCGCAGCGACAGCGGCTTAGAAGATTTGATTCTTTCGATGTATGAGTTTGCTCGAGCGAATCCTGAACCATTTCAGTGGCTCGATGGACTGGTCGAAAATTATCGCGTGGAAAATCTAGCTGATTCAAAACTATATCATAATTTGATACGACCACAGGTGTTGACTTCTTTGCAAGAAATCATTCAAACCTATCAATGGCTGATTGATGCTAGTCAAGGAACTGAAGAATTACAAAAAATCACTGAACTGGCTCAGAACGAACAAAACACAGTTCAGCAAATCGAACAACTTTTAGTGGAGGATAAGTTAGACGATGTGTTCTCTCTTTTTGAAAACATAAAATTTCCGGCTTACCCTTCACCAAGAAAGAAAGATGTCAAAGAACTCTATGGCGATGTCATCGTCGAATGCAAAAATTATCGTGATCAAGCAAAGCAAGGTCTGACGAAGATCAAGGAAATGTACTTTGCAGTTTCACCTGAAGAGCAAGTAGAACGATTACAAGAAGCGTTGCCGCTCGTAGAGGAATTAGTTCGAGTCGAAAAACGATTCATCGAAGAATATTCAGCTAAGAAGCGAGAAAAGGGTATGCTGGATTTCAATGATTTGGAACACTTTACTTTACAGATTTTGCAAGCTGATGTCGATGGCACTAAGCCGGCTGAAAGCTATTATCAGCATCGTTTTGCTGAGGTGCTAGTTGATGAGTATCAAGATATCAATCAGCTGCAGGAAACAATCCTTTGTCAATTAAGTACAAATGAGCCTGGAAATCTCTTCATGGTCGGCGATGTGAAGCAATCCATCTATGGATTTCGGCTAGCTGATCCGACACTGTTCATTCAAAAGTATCATGATTTCGCTGAGGAAAAAGCTGGTCGGCGGATTATTTTAGCTGAAAACTTCCGTTCACATAAAGAGGTGTTAGATTTCACCAATTTGATCTTCAGTCAATTAATGGATCAATCATTGGGGCAGATCGAATATGATAAGCAGGCAGAACTGATCAACGGCTTCACCGCTTTTCCCGAAACAGACACCTTTGCACCAGAGCTGCTAATTTATCAAAAAAACGGCGAGGTTCCTGAGTGGATCGAAGATAAAGCAATGGGCGAGATATTTATGACCGCTGCCAAGATTCGCCAACTAATTGACCAGGGCTTTGAGGTTTATGATAAGAAAGCAAAAGCGATGCGTCCAGTGCGATATGAAGATATTGTTTTATTGACACCAACAAGAAGTAATAATTTAA
The DNA here is from genome assembly GCF_002140655.1 of Enterococcus sp. 3H8_DIV0648. NCBI lineage: Bacteria > Bacillati > Bacillota > Bacilli > Lactobacillales > Enterococcaceae > Enterococcus > Enterococcus sp. 3H8_DIV0648. Next base: position 961,070 of record NZ_NGLG01000001.1, read on the forward strand.
CGATTCTGGAAGTATTTAAACAGCTGGGTATTCCGTTATCTATCAATGATACACAAAATTATTTCCAATCAACGGAATTGCGAGTGATGATTTCTTTATTGCAGATCATTGATAATCCGTATCAAGATATTCCTTTAGCAGCAGTCTTGCGTTCACCGATTGTCGGTTTACAGGAAGAAGAACTGGCGCAGGTTCGCTTGGCATTACCTCAAAAAGAGTATTATCAAGCCGTAAAGGCGTATGTTCAAACGCAACAGGATGCTACCGCGGATAAATTAACCATCTTTTTATCTCAGTTAAATGAATGGCGCGAGTTCGCACGACGTGAAGCATTAGCGAATCTATTGGTCAAGATATATAACGAAACAGCTTATTTGGATTATGTTTTAGGGATGCCGGCTGGCCAGCAGAGGCATGCAAATTTGCTGGCATTGATCGAACGTGCTAAAGATTACGAACGCAGCAGCTTCCGCGGGCTGTATCAGTTTATTCGCTTTATTGAGAAAATGCAGGAAAAGGATAAAGATTTAGGCGAACCACCGACAGAAGAAGTTCAAGACGCTGTGCGGGTAATGACGATTCACGGCAGTAAAGGGCTGGAATTCCCGGTAGTATTTTTAATGGATATGAGCAAAAGCTTCAATGTTCAAGACACACGCAGAAATTATGTTTTCGACGAACGATTAGGACTCGGTGTAAAATTACTGACACCGGACACTCGAGTTAGAAAAGACACTTTGCTGTTCCAAACAGTCAAACAAAAGAATCTTAACAAACTTCTTTCGGAAGAAATGCGAAAATTATATGTTGCTTTGACTCGCGCAGAACAAAAACTATTCCTAGTTGGGTCTTATGATGATGAAGAAGCGGCATATAAAACTTGGAGCAAGGGTTCTTTGAATGATAATCTGGTTTTAGATACCGGACTTCGAAGCGGTCAAAATGACAGTTTCTTTGACTGGGTCGGCTTAACCTTGTTTAGGCATCCAATTATGGATAATTATCAGAAAGAATATGCTGTCAATCGACCGGCTGTTTTGAAGCAGCATCCGGCAGTCTTTAAGCTGGACTTTATTGATCCGCAAATGATTGCGGAAGCTGTGCAGGGATATCTGCCAGAGATCAAGACATTGGAAATCCCGCAAGGCGCAGTCAATATTCAGCCATTGAAAAAACGATTGCTATTCAAATATCCTTATCCTGAAGCGACAAAAACAACGAGTTATCAGTCTGTATCAGAACTTAAACGGCTGTATGATGATCCGGATAATCGAGAAACATTGGAGCTTACTCCAACTCCTGCACAGACACAATATCGTTTTACTGAAAGCGACTTAGGCGAACCAAAATTTTTAGGGACTAAAAAGGAGCTGTCCGCTGCTGAAATCGGAACGGCGACTCACTTAGTGATGCAGTTATTACCGTTGCAGAAGAACCCTCAGCGCGACATGATCGAAGCATTGATTGACGACTTAGTTTCTCGACAAACCTTGACTAAAGAGATTGCGGAAAAAATTTCTGTTGATAATATCCTGCGATTTCTCGAGTCTGATATTGGTCAATTTGTCATTCAGCATGCCGAGCATTTATATCGGGAAGAGCCATTTGCGATGCTGCTGCCAGCCGATCAATTATTTAGCGATTATCAAAATCAGGATGAGATTTTGATTCATGGGATTATTGACGGATATTTAGAGTTTGACGATAGGATTCTTTTATATGATTTGAAAACTGATTACTATACGCCTGAAAGAGAAAAGATGCTGATCGATCGTTATCGTGGCCAATTGCATTTATATAAGGACGCTTTAGAAAAGGCAAAACAAAAGCCTGTTGAAGCCGCATATCTTATCTTTTTACAAGGAAACCAGGCAATTAATTTGTTAGATACTCCTTAATTACAGGCAAGTTGTACTTATAAAAGGTAAGTGATGTGCTATAATCTTTCTATCGAGGTGAGAATTATGGAACAAGTAGAGGTAATGGACTTTTCGCTTTGTCCGAAATTTGAGAAGGGTTTTCAGATTTTAGGCAAAAAATGGAATGGTTTGATTATTGATGTGTTGCTAGAAGGCGGACCTCAAAGATTTGTTGATATTGCTGCGATGATTCCAGATGTTAGTGATCGAGTCTTGACTGAACGACTGAAGGAATTAGAAGCAGAGGGCATTGTTGGACGCGTGATTGCCTGTGAAAGCCAAAAACGGATGGATTATTGTTTGACGAATAAAGGCGAAGCTTTGAAAAATGTCATGAACGAGATCCATCAATGGGGTCATACTTGGATCACGGATGAAGAATGTAGTTGATAAATTTTTTGATTTCTTGTAGTATTGGGATAGTCAATTGAATAGTTTAAAAAGCGTTGATGGAAAAGAGTAATCTTTTTGGATCTTAAAAGGGAATGTCTGTCGTTGACTGGAAGCAGACTAAGAAAAGAAAAGATGAAGTTCACTTCTGGAGCTTGTCGAAAGACCGGCATAGCCGTTAAAAAGTGAGAGCGTCAATTTATTCAGTTGGCGAATTAGGATGGTAACGCGAGACCTCGTTCCTTTATGGAACGAGGTCTTTTTGCGATTTCTGCGTTAGGAAATCATAAGAATTCGATAGGGCTTCTTTTGGAGGTTTCTATCTTTTTAAAGCAATAGGGAAAGGAAGAAAACAATGAGTTTACAAGAGCAATTAGAAGAACTAAAAAGTCAGACGCTAGCAAAAATCGACGCGGCTGATGAGCTTTCTGCCGTTGAAACGATTCGGGTAGAAACGCTAGGGAAAAAAGGACCAATCACCGAAGTATTAAGAGGAATGCGCGAGCTTTCAGCAGAAGAACGTCCGAAAGTCGGCGCCTTTGCTAATGAGATTCGAGATCTATTGACCGAAGCAATCGAAGAACGAAAGGCTGCCTTGACTGAATTAGCTTTAGAAAAGCAATTAGCAGCAGAAACTTTAGATGTAACACTGCCGGGTAAACAGGTTACTCAAGGCACGCGCCATGTATTGACTCAAATCATGGAGGAAATCGAAGATACTTTTGTTGGTATGGGCTATCAAATCGTTGAAGGAACAGAGATCGAATCCGATCATTATAATTTTGAACGAATGAACCTGCCTAAGGATCATCCTGCTCGTGATATGCAAGATACGTTTTATATTTCTGACGATGTGTTGTTACGTACCCATACATCACCAGTCCAAGCACGAACAATGGAAAAACATGATTTTTCTAAAGGTGCCTTGCGAATGATTTCACCTGGTAAAGTATTCCGTCGTGATACCGACGATGCTACTCATAGTCATCAATTCCATCAAATCGAAGGCTTAGTCGTGGACAAAGGAATTACGATGGGGGATCTGAAGGGAACGCTGGAAGTATTATTGAAGGAATTATTCGGTGCAGACCGTAAGATTCGTTTGCGTCCAAGTTATTTCCCATTTACTGAACCATCTGTTGAAGTAGATGTCAGCTGCTTCAAATGCGGCGGTAAAGGCTGCAACGTCTGCAAGCATACTGGTTGGATCGAAATTCTTGGTGCCGGCATGGTTCATCCTGATGTACTGGAAATGTCAGGCATTGATTCAAAAGAATATTCTGGTTTTGCTTTCGGCTTAGGACCAGACCGGATCGCTATGCTGCGCTATGGTGTCAATGATATTCGAAATTTCTATTTAAACGATGTTCGTTTCTTGGAACAATTCAAGGGGGAGTAAGAAGCAATGTTAGTTTCATATAAATGGTTAAATGAATACGTCGATGTTAAGGACGTTACACCAAAAGATTTGGCGGATCGCCTTTCACTAACGGGTATTGAAGTTGAAGGATTAGAATCTCCGGAAGAGGGATTGAAAAAAATCGTCGTTGGCGATGTGAAAGAATGTATCCCGCATCCTGACTCAGACCATCTTTCAATTTGTCAGGTGGATATCGGTGAAGAAGAATTATCTCAGATTGTCTGCGGAGCACCAAACATCAAAGCTGGAGTAAAAGTAATCGTGGCTTTGCCCGGATCTCGGATCGCTGGCAATGTAAAAATTAAAAAAGGAAAAATGCGCGGTCAAGTTTCTAACGGTATGATCTGCTCATTGCAAGAGCTTGGCTATAGTGATTCCGTGATTCCTAAAGAATATGCTGAAGGAATTTATTATTTACCAGAGGAAGCAATCGTCGGAGAACCTGTTTTTCCATATTTAGAAATGGACGATACGATCATTGATCTATCGATTACGCCAAATCGCGCTGACGCCTTGAGCATCCGTGGTGTTGCCCATGAAGTAGCGGCAATTTATAACAAAGAAGTTCATTTTCCTGCTGCGGAATTAAAAGAAGCAGACGAAAAAGCCAGCGATAAAATCAAAGTTTCTGTGACCGACGAAAATGATGCACCGCATTATGAAATCCGAATCATCGAAAACGTAAAGATTGGTCCTAGTCCACAATGGCTGCAAAACCGCTTGATGAATGAAGGCATTCGCCCAATCAGCAATGTGGTGGATGTGACGAACTATATCCTATTATTGTTCGGACAACCCTTACATGCCTTTGACTATGACAAATTAGGCAGTAACGAAATCATGGTTCGCCGAGCAAAAGAGAATGAACCATTTACAACATTGGATAGTGTAGAACGAACGTTGAATCCGGAAAATATCGTGATCACTAATGGCGAGATTCCTGTTGCTTTGGCAGGCGTTATGGGTGGTTTGGATTCAGAGATTACTGATGAAACAACTACTGTAGCTTTAGAAATGGCGATGTTTGACCATACGTTGGTTCGTCGCACTTCACAAAGTTATAACTTGCGCAGCGAATCATCAATGCGTTTTGAAAAGGGCATCAATCAAGGCGATATCAGTTTAGCTGGTGAAGTTGCAGCGGCAATGATCGCAGAATTAGCTGGCGGCAAGGTTTTACAAGGCGCTGTCAAAGGCAGTGAAGTTGAGCCAAAAAATGTCGAGGTAAGTACGACCCTTGAAAATGTCAATCGTTTCCTAGGAACGGATTTATCACAAGAACAAGTAAATGATATTTTCAAAGCACTTGGTTTTGCCTCAGAGGTTAAGGCAGGGGTAACAACTGTCAGCGTGCCGCCGCGTCGTTGGGATATTACGATCGAAGCTGATTTGATGGAAGAGATCGCTCGAATCTATGGATATAATAATTTGCCTTCAACATTGCCGGAAGGTCAAACGGTCGCAGGCTTCTTAACCGAAGCGCAAAAAGCGGCAAGAAAAGTTCGAAATATTTTAGAAGGCGCTGGTTTGTCAGAAGCAATCAGTTACGCGTTGACAACGGAAGCGAAAGCACAGCAATTTCTTTTAAATGAAAGCAAGGTGACTCGTGTCGCTTGGCCGATGAGTGAAGAACGATCAACGATGCGCTTGAACTTAATCAGCGGATTGCTAGAAGATTTATCATATAATGTGGCTCGTAAAAATAATGATGTGGCTTTCTATGAAATTGGACATGTTTTTTATCAAAACAATGATCCTAAAAAGGATCTGCCAATCGAGCAAAATCATGTAGCGATCGCTGTGACAGGAAATGTCGTCGACAAATCTTGGGCAGGAAAAGCGGAAGCGTGTGATTACTACACCATCAAAGGGATGGTTGAGGAGCTGATCGCAGGTTTAGGCCTTACTGAAGGTATCTCCTATCAAGCAATCCAAATGCCTGAAATGCACCCAGGCCAAACTGCCGGCATTTATTTAGGTGAAGAATTGATTGGTTTTGTTGGTCAAGTTCATCCGAAGATGGCCGCAAGTTATGAATTGAAATCGGCTTATGTAGCTGAAATGAACTTAGAGGCATTGATTGGAAAAGAACAGTCGCCGCTAGTCTTTGAAGCTGTTTCAAAATATCCTGCTGTCAGCCGTGATATCGCTCTGTTAGTTAATGAAGCACATACGAACTCGGACATTACCGAAGTTATCACAGCAGCAGCTGGAAAATTCTTGACTAAACTGCAAGTTTTCGATGTTTATCAAGGTGAAAATATCGAAGCAGGCAAGAAGTCAATGGCGTATAATCTAACCTTCGTGAATCCTGAAGCGACGTTGACTGATGAAGAGATTAATCGCATCATGGCAAAAGTTACTAAGAAGTTAGAAGAAAACATCCAAGCGGTTATCCGCTAAGCAAATAAACAGCCCTCAAAAATAAATTTTTTGAGGGCTGTTTTGGTGACCAAAAGTTAACTTGCCTGAATTTCACTAGTTACGACAACATCGACACCAGTATCTAAAAGATTTTTTATCGCAATATCACCGATTTTAACCGGAGCCTGCAACTGAACTTTATTAATTTCTTTCATCGCAGCTAAAACTGCTTTTTTAGGAATACCATCGGCGGTTTTTACCGAGCAGAGATGACCGCTGCCGCCATCAACGATGACAGTCGAGGTAACGACTCTTACAGGATTCGTGGCTTCCGCTTTACCATATTTCACGCCTTTATTGCAGCTATATCCGCTAACTTGATAATCATTGTTTTCATCAACCGTTAGGTGACAGCCTTTTGGACACATGATACAGATAAAATTTTTCATCCCTTCGACACCTCCTCCACGCAAATCTCGATCTCACCATTAGTAACCTTATCCAAAACTTTTTTTGACAGCTTGAATTTTTCCATTTCGCCTGGGACAATATACGTTTTTTTCTGTTTCGCCAGAACTTCACCTTGTGATTTGATCAGAATTTGACTGTCATCAAATACCTTATTGACACGGAAGAAGAGATCGGTTCGGCGCTCGACGTTTTCATTACGGATCTTTTGCGGAACAACATAGGTGACATGATCACCGTTTTTGATAGTGAGACATTGAGCGGGCTCCGCAGCTTGTTCTAAAATATAGGAAGCGGCAGAAGTGCCGGCCTTGATACTTTCAGCAGTTACAAAATCTACCAAATCATGCACGTGAACAACATTCCCGCAAGCGAAGATGCCCGGTACAGAGGTTTCCATATTTTCATAAACAAAAGGACCACTAGTTTTTGTATCTAAATCAAGCTTGGCATCTCGGCTCAGCTCATTTTCAGGAATCAAACCGACGGATAATAAAATCGTATCACAGTCAAAAATTTGTTCCGTACCAGAAATCGGCTGCCGTTTTTCATCTACTTCTGAGACGACCACTTGCTCGACCCGGTTTTTTCCGCGAATTTCAGTAATTGTATGAGATAGCAGAAGAGGGATTTCATAATCATCTAAACACTGAACAATATTTCGAGTCAATCCGCCAGAGTAGGGCATGACTTCCACACAAGCCAAGACTTCGGCACCCTCGAGTGTCATTCGTCGGGCCATGATTAAGCCAATATCACCAGAACCCAGAATGATTACTTTTTTTCCAACCAAGTAACCTTCCATATTGACATATCGTTGCGCTGTACCAGCAGTAAACACACCAGCTGGACGACTGCCGGCAATCCCAATAGCTCCACGGGTTCGCTCACGGCACCCCATAGCAAATACTAAAGCTTTCGTTTTTAGGATTTGATAGCCGTGTTCCTTGTTGACGATGTGCACCTCTTTATCTTCGGTGACTTCTAAAACCATCGTGTCTAGTAAAACTTTAATCGTTGTTTCTTTGACCATTTCAATAAAGCGCGCTGCATATTCCGGTCCGGTCAGTTCCTCCTTAAAATAGTGGAGACCAAAACCGTTATGAATACATTGATTCAAAATTCCTCCAAGCTTTTGATCTCGTTCAATAATCAAAATATCTTTGACGCCTTTTTCGTATGCCGCTACAGCTGCTGCCAAGCCAGCCGGACCGCCGCCAATTACGATTAATTCATGCATATCAACGTCCTCCTTTTGTTGCGTCAACTAAAATATAGCTGCCTTCACGATCCTGCAGAATATCCAAAGGTGATTTATGAGCTTCTTCCGCTAAAATGTCAACAACTCGCGGACCGCAAAAGCCGCCCTGACACCGACCCATTCCGGCATTGCATCTTCGTTTGATACCATCAACAGAAACTGGTGGAATAGGAGAGTGGGCAGCTGCTCTAATTTCACCTTCAGTAATCGTCTCACAGCGGCAGATAACTCTGCCGTAATTCTCATCCTTAGAAATGACTGCATTTTTTTCCTCAAGACTCAGCTCTTCAAAGACGATTTTTTCCCGTGAATCAAGATACTCATCTTTTTGAACAAAGTTCTTGTGAACAGATTTTTCCATCATCTCAATACCGTATAAAGCAATCGCAGGGGCTGATGTAAGACCAGGTGATTTAATGCCGGCTAGGTCAATAAAACCAGGAGCCGCTTCCTGTAAGACAAAATCGCCAACGCTATTATTGGCACGAACACCAGAGAAATTCCGAATGGATTGCCGCAAGTTAAGATCTGGAAGAGACTTTCTAGCTAAATCGGCAACTGTTTTTAACCCGACAATCGTATTTCCGGTATCTTTTCCGCTATCCAGTTCATTTTTCTGAACTGCCTCCGAATTCGGTCCAACGACTAAATTTCCGTGAACAGTCGGGCTGACTAAAACGCCTTTTCCAATACTAGAAGGACACTGGAAGATTACATGATTTACGACGGTTCCTTCTGATTTGTCTAATAGATAGTACTCACCACGCTTCGGTGTAATCTCAAAATTGGGTTCAGCGATTAAGTTGTGGATATCATCTGAGTGAACGCCGGCCGCATTAAAGACGTACCGTGTTTGATAAGTTGCTCTATTTGTGCTGATTTCATAACCCTCGGCTATTTTTCTGATACCAGACACGCGATTATTCAACGCTAGCTCCACACCATTTCTTACGGCAGTTTCTGCTAAGGCGAGGCAAAATTCCCACGGATTTACGATCGCTGCGGTAGGGGCATAGAGGGCACCTAGACTTTCATGAGAAAGATTCGGTTCCATCTGATGAAGTGCCGCTTGGTCAAGCAGCTCCAGATCCTTTACGCCATTTTTATTTCCCCGCTCATAAAGCTCTTGAATCAACTCAAGCTCCTCAGCTGAAAAAGCGACGACTAGCGAACCAATTTGATCATAATGAACAGACAGCTTTTGACACAGTTCCTTTGCACGTTCGGCGCCTTCAACATTAAGTCTTGCCATCAAGCTGCCAGGTTCTGGATCGAAACCAGCGTGCAAGATAGCACTGTTTGCTCTAGTGGCTCCTAAACTAACATCATTTTCCGCTTCCAAGACGAGTGTTTTCAGTTGATACTTGCTTAGTTCATAGGCAGTTGCGGCGCCAACGATTCCGCAACCGATTACAATTACATCATACATAGTTTTTTCCTCCTGCTTATTTAGGTTCCTACTCACTTAGTGCCAGCATTTTGAACGCAGCAAAAAAGAGTATAGTTAACAAACGCCAATGATTGTTGACGTTTGCCGCTATACTCTTTTTATCTCTAGCCGATATTTAATTACCTGTATTATAACACCTTTATAAAGGATCAACAATCGTTAAATTGACCAAATTGAACTTTCCGTCGTTGATACAGCAAGGCTTCCAGCACCTAAAGCCCCCATGATGTCTTCTTTGTCACGAATCAAGCCGCCGACGACCAGCGGTTTTTTAGAATGATTAACCAGCTCCTTGATAATCTTGGGTGAAACACTGGGAAGGACCTCGACCAAATCAGCCTCGGTATATTTCAGCTGGCGATCGACATTTTCCAAAGCGGAAGAGTCTAATAGAAAGAAACGCTGGATTGCCAAGAGCCCATGTTTTTTTGCATGACGAATGATTGCCGGTTTTGTGGAAATAATTCCGTCAAAGGAAGTGGACTGTTTAATATAATCAATCGCTGTTTCATCTGAAGATAGACCCTTCACCAAATCCGCATGCAAAATGGCTGTTTTTCCGCTTGCTTTGATTTTTTGAGACAAGTCAGCCAGCTCCATTAGGTGAGATTGGAGAATAAAGATGACTTCACTTTCTGATTTTATAGCCGCTTCCAGCTCAGCTTCATTTTTGGCTGCCGCGATTACAGGGGAGAGTTCCAATTTTTGATATAGTTCATGAGTATTCATCTATCATTGCTCCTTATATGTTTTCGTTTTCATTTTACCATGTCGGAAATGGAAGAAGAAGCCTTGCTGGTAAGGATTGAAGATAAAAAATCCCTAAACACATGATTTTTTAAGTAATCATGTGTTTAGGGATCTATTTGAAAGGGCTTGAGATTAATAAGAACGCTCCAACAGTTGAACAGCAACCGTTTTAAGGATCTCCTTACTCTTGCCATCAGGTAATTCTTGGATCTCATTTAATGCTTTTTTAGTCAATTTTTCTGCGAAATCAAGCGCACCGGCAATCCCGCCAAGACTATCAACATAGTAAGCTAATTGAATCAGCTCTTGTCGTGACAAAGTTTCGGGATGTTCTAGATAAGGGCGGATGACTTCCGGCTGATTATCACGGGCAATCAATAAAGGCAGCGTGAAGATGCCTTGCTGTACATCAGTTAAGATTGGCTTTTGATCATTTCCCAGCTCTAAGGAGAAATTTAAGATATCATCATAAATTTGAAAAGCTAACCCGATGGCAGAACCGATTCGTTTAGCGCGAGACTGCAGTTTCTTATCCGCCCCGCCAAAATAAGCACCTTCATGGCAGCTAAGCCGAATCAATTCAGCGGTTTTACCATTAATGTTCCGCAAATAATCACCAATCGTTTGATCTGGATCGAAAGTACAAGTCATTTGTGTTAGTTCGCCCTGCAAGACCTTCTTCATCGCTTGAGCATTCTTTAAGAGGAATGGGGTATGACTCATACATTCTGCTAACAGCTCAAAATAACTAGTATACATAAAATCTCCGGTGTAAACTGCTACGTCTTTACCAAAGCGCGACTGGACCGATGGCAAGCCGCGGCGGGTTGGCGAATCATCAATAATGTCATCATGGACAAGTGTGGCTGAATGCAGCAATTCAAGTGATGCTGCGATTTTTACTAATTGTTCTTGTTCTTTTTTATCTCCAAAATCAGCGAAAAGAAAAAAGAGTGCCGGACGGATCATTTTTCCTCCTGTAGAAGAAAATTTTGTGATGGCCTCTTCAATCGATTTATTATTAATAACAAGTCTTTGTGAGATCAATTTCTTAACTTGGATTAGATTTTCCTGTATTTTGGGATATTCATTCCAGTAGTCTAACATAACTGCTCCTTCTAACAACGTTTTCAAGTTTATTTTAGCGCATGCTACCCAGAAAGACTACTAGAATGCTTAATTAATGTTTCGTGAGAGGAAACACATGATAGCCAAGCAAATCCTTTGAACAAAAAGTATAAAAATAGCATAATGAACATGAAAAAGAAAATCGAGAAAGTTGGGTGAGATGAATTTAACCGTTTTCTTGGAACTCGTGGAATTTAAAGCGAAAACCGCGAGTGTCCTGCCTTTTTTTATTGGGATTTGTTTTAGCCTGTATAATTTTCACAAACTTCATTTAGGTCTAGTCCTATTGTACTTTGTCGCGATGTTCATTTTTAATATGGCGGTGGATATTTTAGACAACTACAACGACTATCACCATGCGACGGAAATTCACGACTATCGAGAAAAAACCAATATCATTGGAAGAGAGAATCTGAATTTGAAAGTGGTTTTTCGAATGATGATAGGAATGATCATTGTTTCGGCATTGATTGGCATCGGATTATCCTTCGTGGTCGGGTGGCCTTTTTTATTGATGGGGTTATTTTGTTATGGTGTAGGAATTTTTTATTCCTCTGGACCAAGACCCTTATCCAGCCTTCCGTTAGGAGAAGTTTTTTCAGGATTAACGATGGGGTTTATGATCACGATTTTATGTGTCTATTTGAATACGTATGAAGTGTTTCAGTGGAATTTTACTAATTTGAGTGAGATTTTTCTGATTTCATTACCGAATACGTTGTGGATCGCAAACCTCATGCTGGCAAACAATATCTGTGATTTAGAAGAAGACGAAAAGAACAATCGCTTTACATTGGTTCATTATTTAGGAAAGCCGCGAGCGCTCCATTTATTTGTAGGAATGAATATCGCAGCCTTTCTTGCCCTCTTGCTTTCGGTGATTATTGGAATCGCCCCATGGACCATGCTGGGGACATTCTTAGCAGCACCTTTTATTTACAAGCAGGTACAAATATTTCGGATGAAACAAGTTAAACGAGAAACGTTCATTTGCGCAGTCAGAATTTTAGCGGTAGGGGCTGCCGCACAAGTTATCAGTTTTGCATTAGCGTTTTTATTTTAGAGGAGGAAACAGAAATGAAAGAAATAGTCATTTTAGGAGCAGGCTACGCAGGCTTGCGTGCTTTGCATGTATTACAAAAATCAGGAGCAGACATTCATATTAGTTTAGTAGACCGGAACGATTACCATTATGAGTCAACCAGTCTGCATGAAGTCGCAGCCGGTACACAACCAGATGAAAAAATCTGTTACAAAATAAAGGATGTAGCAAATCCGCAAAAAACTACTTTTATTATGGATACAGTTGAAAAAATCGACGCTGACCAAAAAGAAGTTTATTTAGAAAATCAAACATTAAAGTACGATTATTTGATCGTTGCTTTAGGCTTCCAATCTGAATCATTCGGTATCCCAGGAGTAAAAGAAAATTCTCTAGAGATGGTGGATGTAAAAACTGCGGATCAAGTTCATAAACACATCATTGAGCAAATGAAGCAATACAAAGAGACTAAAAACGAAGAATATTTACGGATCGTTGTCTGCGGAGCAGGCTTTACAGGAATAGAATTAGTTGGTGCTTTGGTTGAAGGCAGTAAAGCCTTTGCTGACATTGCAGGAGTAAAACCGGAAGATATCCAAATCTATTGTGTAGAAGCTGTCGATAAAATCTTGCCAATGTTTAGTGATAAATTAGGACAATATTGTATCGATCATTTGAATAAATGGGATGTTAAACTGTTGACCGGAAAACCAATTAAGAAGGTCGAGCCAGGTGCGGTCATTTATCAAAATTCAAAAGATGATGAAAATGATCTAGTTGCTCTAAAAGCCAAAACAATCGTTTGGACAACCGGTGTCAGCGGCAGCCAAGTAATCGGGGAATCTGGCTTTGAAGAACGCCGTGGTCGCGTGATGGTGAAACCAAACTTGACTGATCCAAATCATGACGACATCTATCTATTAGGTGACGTTTCAGCTGTTATGGATCCTTCAAGCAATCGCCCGTATCCAACAACTGCACAGATTGCATTGAAGATGGGTTCATATGCAGGTAAAGATATCTTGAATCAAATGAAGGGACAACCAAGCAAGCCCTTCGCGTTTAAATCACTTGGTTCAGTAGCTTCTATCGGGAATACACACGCTTTCGGTGTTGTAGGTAAAACGGAAGTAACAGCTTATCCAGCATCATTTATCAAAAAAGCTATTATGGACCGCTCATTGTTTGAAACAGGCGGAGTTAAAGAAGTCATGGCGAAAGGCCGTTTTGACTTTTATCATTAAGCCGAAACTATTTTTAACACTCGCGATAAAATTCGTGAGTGTTTTTTTGTGATTACTTTGCTATAGTTTTAATTAGAAATTAATGCGAAGGATGTTACTATTGAAAAAAGGTATTTTACTGGTTAATTTAGGAACACCAGAAAGCCCAACCCCAGAGGCTGTTAAAAAGTATTTAGCGGAATTTTTATCGGATCGGCGGGTAATTAATTGGCCCCGAAGTCTGTGGCTGCCAATTTTACATGGTATTGTACTGCAAGTCCGTCCTAAAAAGTCGGCCCATGCGTACAAAAAAATCTGGCGAGAAGAGGGGTCTCCGCTATGGATATATACTAAAAAACAAGCTGAGCTTTTACAATTGCGTATGCCGAATACGATTGTGCGTTTCGCAATGACATACGGCAGACCCGGGATTCAAGAAACGATTTATGAAATGAAGCAGGCAGGAATGACAGAATTATTTGTTTTACCATTGTATCCTCAATATTCTGAGACGACGGTAGCTCCGATCTGTGATCAAGTCGGCCAGGTTTACAAGTCGGCTGCTGAGATTCCGGATATTAAAATTTCAAGTTCGTTTTATGATCATGAAGGCTATCTTCAATTATTGGCCAATACTATTAAGCGTCATCTGACTGAAAAAAGTTTTGATATGATTTTATTTTCTTATCATGGTATTCCGGTTTCGACAATAGAGCGTGGTGATCCTTATGAAGAGCAATGTAAAATTACTACTCAAAAGGTGATGGAAAGAATCGGGGATCATCCATATACTCATTCGTATCAATCGAAGTTCGGGCCAGGGCAGTGGTTAACACCAATGACTCGTGAGACGTTGAAGGCTTTTCCAAGTCAGAATATCAAAAAAGTATTGGTAATCACTCCAGGATTCGTAGCTGATTGCTTGGAAACGATCGAAGAAATCAATGAAGAGAATCGCACGTATTTTATGGAAAATGGCGGGGAAGTATTTGAGTACATTCAACCATTCAATGAATCAACTGAATTCACAGAAATTCTGCAATCAATAATAGAAACAAAATAAAACACTCGAAATAAAAATTCGAGTGTTTTTTGTATGCGTTTATTTTTAATAGTTAAAACAGGCAGATTAGGCGAAGTAATTGATACCCATAGCTTGTTTAACTTCTGTCAGAGTTTCAGCAGCTACTGATCGAGCTTTTTCGCTGCCTTCTTTCAGCATCTGCATGATTGCTTCAGGGTTCTTTGCATATTCTTCGCGACGGGCACGAATCGGAGCAAATTCAGCTTCTAAAACATCGATCAAATAGCGTTTGATCTTCACATCGCCAAGACCGCCGCGACGGTAGTGCTCTTTTAGCTCAGCGATTTTTTCCTTATCTGTCCCAAAAACATCTAGATAAGTGAAGACCATATTGCCTTCTACTTGACCTGGATCTTCTACATGGATGTGATTTGGATCAGTATACATGCTCATAACTTTCTTAGCCACAACATCCGCAGGATCAGCTATGTAGATCCCATTGCCGAGTGATTTACTCATTTTTCCGTTGCCGTCAATGCCAGGTAGACGTCCTCGTCCTTTTTCAGGGAACACACCTTTAGGTTCTACTAAAACATCACCATATGTGTGATTAAAGCTTTGGACAATTTCTTGTGTTTGTTCCAACATTGGTTTTTGATCTTCACCAACAGGTACAAGATTTGCTTTAAACGCGGTAATATCCGACGCCTGAGAAACAGGGTAGATAAAGAAGCCGGCAGGAACACTTTCACCGAAATTCTTTTGTTCAATTTCAGATTTTACGGTTGGGTTGCGGCGAACGCGCCCAACACTGACCAAGTTTAAAAAATACATTGTTAGCTCGGCTAATTCAGGTATTTGTGATTGAATAAATAACGTTGAACGCTTAGGATCTAAACCGATTGCCATATAGTCTAAGGCAACCTGCAATACATTTGATGAAACTTTTTCTGGGTTTTTAGCATTATCAGTCAAAGCTTGCATATCAGCTATCATGATAAATAATTTATTTTCAGGATCTTCTTGCATAAGTACGCGATTTTTTAGCGAACCGACGTAATGTCCTAAATGTAGTTGCCCAGTGGGTCGATCACCAGTTAAAATGATTTTTTCCATTTACTCACCTTTTCATAAAATTTCTTTCAATAGTCTCTTCAAATACTACCTTTTTTTTTCAAGCATGACAACTCTTATCCCTATTTTTATCGAATAGACAAATATATTCGATGTCAAGAAACGTGACATCGTGATAGAAGTTGTTGAGATATTTTTTTCTAACAGTGAGTTTTTTTCTTTACAAAGTTAAAAAACTTAGCTTATAATTAGACTCACGTTGGAAAAATTAGAAAATGATAAGGGAAAATGAGGTGGTTAGACATGCCAATGGTTGAATTTAAGCATGTAGAAAAATACTATGGAAAGTTTCATGCCTTAAAAAATATTAACTTGACCTTTGAAAAAGGTGAAGTCGTCGTGGTGATCGGACCATCCGGTTCAGGGAAGAGCACGATGTTGCGTTGTATCAATGGATTAGAAGACATCTCTTCCGGCGAGTTACTAGTAAATGACAAGAATTTACATAGTAAAGAAGTTAAGTTGAAAGACATTCGTAAGAATATCGGAATGGTTTTTCAACATTTTAATTTATATCCAAATAAGACAGCGTTAGAAAACATAACGTTGGCACCTATCAAGGTTTTGAAACAATCTTCAGCAGAAGCAACAAAGTCTGCCGAAAAATTATTAGATCGAGTAGATATGTTAGATAAGAAGGATTCTTATCCTTCCATGTTATCTGGTGGACAGCAACAACGGATCGCCATCGCCCGCGGCTTAGCGATGAATCCTGATTTGCTGCTTTTTGATGAGCCGACGTCTGCTCTTGACCCGGAAATGATCGGGGATGTGTTAAATGTTATGAAGAAGATTGCTCGTGATGGTATGTCTATGATCGTCGTAACTCATGAGATGGGATTTGCTAAAGAAGTGGCAGATCGCATCATTTTTATGGCTGAGGGCGAGGTACTAGAGGATACACGTGATGTCAAAAGCTTCTTCGACAAACCTCAAGAGGAGCGCGCACAGCAATTTGTCAGCAAAGTAATCAATCATTAGGAGGGCGGCTTATGTCGAAGATAAGAAAATTAGTCTCCTTTTTATTTCTTCCGCTGCTGCTTGTGATAGTGCTGTCAGGATGTAAAGGAGAAAGTGTCGCAAACGAAAATATTGCGAAACGAATCAAAGAAGAACCAACCATTACTTGGGGCGTAAAATACGATACACGCTTATTCGGGATGATGGATATAAAGACACGCAAGGTCGATGGATTTGACATTGATATTGCGAAAGCAATCACGAAAGAAATTCTTGGAAAAGATGGAAAAGCCGAATTTGTTGAAGTGACTTCCAAGACCCGAATTCCTTTACTTAAAAACGGGAATATCGATGCCATCATTGCCACTATGACAATCACGGAAGATCGTAAAAAAGAAGTAGATTTTTCTGATATTTATTTTGATGCGGGACAATCCTTACTAGTAAAGAAAGATAGTCACATTAAAAGCATTAAAGATCTGACTGCTGAGGATACAGTATTAGCGGTTAAGGGATCGACTTCAACTATCAACATACGGAAACATGCTCCTGAGGCAAAAATTCTTGAATTAGAAAACTATGCAGAAGCATTCACTGCATTGCAATCAGGTCAAGGTCAAGCGATGACGACTGATAATGCAATTTTGTTGGGAATGGCATCAGAAAACGATAATTATGAATTAACAGCTGGTACTTTTACAAATGAGCCATACGGAATTGCCATCAACAAGGGGCAAGAAGATTTCTTAAAAGAAGTCAATACAGCATTACATAAAATGCATGACAATGGTACCTATAATAAAATCTTTGAGAAATGGTTCCCTAAAGATGCTGATGGCCGGGCGAAGAAGGGGGCACAGTTCTAATGACACAGTTATTTCAAACTTTTTCAGCTGATTTTGTCAGCGGATTTAAATACACGATATATGCAAGCTTGTTAGCATTAGTTTTCAGCTTGATCATTGGAACACTAATGGCGATCTTGCAATTGTCCCACAACCGGGTCATTCGCAGTTTGGCGAAAGCATATGTGGCTTTTTTCCGAAATATTCCATTGTTGATAATCGTCATGTTTTTCTATGTCGTAGCACCCATGTATTTTTATAGCTTTGATGGTTTCCAAGCAGGGACAATTGGACTTACGATCTATACTTCAGCCTTTATCGCGGAAACGGTTCGTTCAGGAATCCAAACAGTTCCCAAAGGTCAAATGGAGGCTGGTTTATCCTCTGGCTTTTCATATGGCGAAACAATGCGATACATCGTATTGCCGCAAGCCTTCAAAATTGTGGTGCCGCCATTAGGCAACCAATTCATCAACTTGATCAAAAATTCCTCTATTTTAGCGATGGTCGCTGGTTTGGATTTAATGTATCAGGGAGATTTGATTGCTAGTACGACATTCAACACATTCGACACCTATATTATTGTCGGCTTGTTTTACTTGATTTTAACTTTACCTTTGTCATATCTAATGAACTATTTAGATAAGCATTGGTCAAATGCCTAGAAAGGAAGGGGTAAAAGAATATGAGTGATGCTTTTTCATGGATCAATTTGCGTTTCCTTTTAGATGGGCTGTGGGTGACGATCCAAGTTTCGGTCGTTTCGATTATTTTCAGTATGATTCTTGGCGGTATCGCAGGAACTGTTCGTTACAGCAAGGTCCCGGTGCTTTCAAAAATTATGGGAATTATCGTTGATATCATTCGAAACTTGCCGCTGTTGCTGATTATTTTCTTCACCTATTTCGCTTTGCCGCAAATTGGTATCAAGTTGAATATCTTCTGGGCGGCAGTCGCTGCATTAACGATTTTTGAGTCAGCGATGCTGTCAGAAATTTTCCGGGCTGGATTGAACGCCGTACCAAGTGGACAAACCGAAGCTGGAATGTCTTCTGGCTTAACTTATGTTCAGACGTTGACAATGATTGTTTTGCCGCAGGCTTTTAAATCAATGCTGCCGGCGATTCTGAGCCAATTGATTTCTTTGATTAAAGACACATCTTTGGCCGTGATCATTTCACTACCGGAACTAACGCACAACGCAAAAATCATTTATGGACAAAATACTAATTACGTTATTCCGATGTTTATCGCGATGACTGCAATGTATTTTGTTGTCTGTTATCTATTATCGCTGGTTTCCAACTTCTTGGAGACGAGCAAATATAACTATTAATAAAAAGAAGCGACGATCTCTCCAAATAGAAGAGGTCGTCGCTTCTTTAGCTTTTACGGTAAAGAAAGAGAAACCTTCGGATAGAACAAGATCTAACAAATTGAAAAAAGTTCTACTTCTCATTCTTTCTATTTTTCCGTTTCACGCTCAGTTTCCTTCATGGCTGGATCTTCATAAATGGCACCAGCCTGTGTTTTGCCAAGTTTTTCCAGCAGCCCCGGTTCCTGTTCTTCGTTTTTCTTATTTTTTCTTTGTTCAACTTCTTTTTCTGTTGCTTTGATAGCAGGGTCTTGGTTGCGATCGCCAGCAGAGACTTTCCCTAAATTTTCGGTCAGTTCTTTTTTATCCATTTTCATCCACCTCTCTCATAAAAGAGTTTATCACTGATTGTTATTCATTCAAAAGAAAACGCTTTTTATCAAGTAGGACTCTAGGGCTTGAAATATTTCGTTAAAAAGTGGAAAATAAGGTGATACTTGGAACTAGATAGGATGAGCGTTTTGTCAAATGAAAGACCAATTGGATTTATCGACTCTGGCGTAGGCGGTTTGACTGTGGTCAAAGAAGCGATGCGTCAGCTGCCAAATGAAGAAATTTTATATCTTGGAGATACGGCACGGTGTCCGTATGGTCCTCGACCAGCTGAGCAAGTCATTGAGTTTACCTGGCAAATGACTCGTTTTTTATTGAAAAAAAATATTAAAATGCTTGTGATCGCTTGTAATACAGCGACTGCAGTAGCTTTAGATGAGATCAAGAAAAATGTAGATATACCTGTAATTGGTGTTATCCAGCCAGGTTCGCGTGCTGCGTTGAAGGCAAGCGAAACTGGGAGAGTAGGTATTATTGGAACGATCGGAACGGTAAAAAGCGGTTCGTATAGGCATGAATTGCAGGAAAAGGCTCCTGATACATATGTATCAAGTCTAGCTTGTCCCAAATTTGTACCGATTGTCGAAAGTAATCAGTTTAGTAGTTCTGTTGCTAAAAAAATCGTTTCGCAAACCTTAGCACCATTAAAAAAAGAAAAATTAGATACCTTGATTTTAGGCTGCACGCATTATCCATTACTGCGTCCAATCATTCAAAATGTTATCGGGCAACAAGTGACATTGATTGATTCAGGAGCGGAAACGGTCAATGATGTTAGTACATTATTGGATTATTTCAATCTGAATAATTATGAACAGTCAGAAATCAAAGCACGGACTTTTTATACAACTGGATCGCCGAAGATGTTTAAGGATATTGCGGGCGAATGGTTGAATATTACGAATTTGAATGTTAGTCATATCGATTTGGGAGGAGAATAATTTGCGACATGATGGAAGAACGGTCCAACAATTGCGACCGATTAAAATTGAAACAAATGTTTTTAAACATCCGGAGGGGTCAGTCGTTGTTTCTTTTGGCGATACAAAAGTAATTTGCTCGGCGACTTTAGAGGATTCTGTACCGCCATTTCTGCGCGGCAGCGAGACTGGTTGGGTGACGGCTGAATATAGCATGCTGCCTAGAGCCACTAATACTCGTAATCGACGTGAGAGTTCAAAAGGAAAATTAACTGGACGTACGATGGAAATCCAACGTTTAATCGGTCGTTCATTACGTGCTGTGGTTGATCTAGAAAAATTAGGTGAGCGCAGTATTATAGTAGATTGCGACGTGATCCAAGCTGATGGTGGAACTAGAACAGCTAGTATTACTGGCGGATTCGTTGCATTACGCTTGGCTATCAACAAATTATTAGCTAACGGAGAACTAACCGAAGATCCAATTAAGGAACATTTAGCTGCTATCAGTGTCGGTATCTTGCCTGATGGTACTGTAGTAACTGATTTAGACTATCAGGAAGATTCGTCAGCGGCTGTTGATATGAATTTAGTGATGACGGAAGCTGGCCGTTTTGTAGAAATCCAAGGAACCGGAGAAGAAGCGACCTTTGATGATAATGAATTGAATGCTTTGCTTTTACACGGAAAAGCCGGTATTGAAGATTTAATCGCTTATCAAAAGGAAGCTCTCTATGATGAGATCGAACCAGAAGAGAAAACGATAGTGATCGCAACGCGTAATCCCGGAAAAGCGAAGGAATTTGCTGCGCTATTTGCAGAAGAAGGGTATCAAACCAAGACTTTATTAGACTATCCTGATTTGCCTGATGTTGAAGAAACGGGAACAACCTTCGAAGAGAATGCTCGCCTAAAGGCTGAAACGATCGCACAAATTTTACAGCAGCCTGTATTAGCTGATGATTCTGGTTTGGCAGTAGATGCTTTAAATGGAATGCCGGGAATTTTTTCTGCGCGTTTTGCTGGCGAAAGAAAAAGTGATGCAGCGAACAATGCGAAACTGCTGCATGAACTGACAGACGTACCAGACGAAAAAAGAACGGCACATTTCCACTGCACATTGGTCTTTGCTGCTCCACAAAAAGATAGCTTGGTAGTGGAAGCAGATTGGGATGGCCGGATTGGGCGAATACCTAAAGGAGATAATGGCTTTGGCTATGATCCTTTATTTATTGTACCAGGCTTTGAAAAAAGTTCTGCTGAATTAACAAGTGAAGAAAAAAATGAAATCAGTCATCGCGGGATGGCGGTTAAGGAATTAGAAAAAGTTTGGAAAAAGTGGTTGGAGGGGAATAAATGAAGTATTTAGTTGTTAGCGATAATCATGGAGATCGTAATATTTTAGTTGAGCTCGTGAATCGTTATGTGGGCATGGTTGATCACATGTTTCACTGCGGAGACTCAGAACTGCAAGCCAACGATGAATTGTGGGAACACTTTACCGTAGTCACCGGAAATTGCGACTATGATCCCGGCTATAAAAAAGAACAAGTCGTTTCGATCGGCGATGATGTCATCTATATGACACATGGTCATCTATCAAATGTTCGTTTTGGGCTTACGATGCTCTCACTGCAAGCTCAGGAGGCCGGTGCCAACATTGCTTTGTTTGGTCATATTCACCAAGCAGTTGCCGAACTCGATAAAGACATTTTATTTGTGAATCCAGGAAGCATCTCGCAACCTCGTGGTCCTGTACAAATCCCTAGCTATGCGATCATCGATAGTGAAAAGACTGGCTATCATGTGCAGTTTTATAATCGGGCACATCAACCGATTGAAGAATTAGCTGCTGATTTTGAACATTAGTTCCAAATTTTTATTAAAGATTTGGGTAAATAACGCTTTCTTTTTGCTGTTAAGGTAAAATAAGGTGAAGATATTAGAACGGAGGCGTCATATGATTAGTCCCGCGATTGAACAATTAATGAGGGAACACGAAGAAACCATGATGATTCCAGCAGAAAATGTTGCTAACGTAATGAAGGAACATCCATTAGAACATGCTTTGCTGCTATTATCTCAAGCTGGTTATTCAACGATCCCGGTTTTGGATAGGGAGGATCATTTTGTTGGTTTATTGAGCTTGAATGATATTGTAAAAAAAATGCTGGGGATCGATGGTATTGATACATCCAATTTAGATGAATTAACAGTTGCTGATGTTATGAAGACTGACGTATCCGTGATGCGGCCGGATGCAGAGCTGGAAGATGTTTTACACTTATTAGTGGATTCCTCTTTCTTACCTGTTTTGGACCATGAAGGTGTGTTCTGCGGAATCGTAACACGCAGGGAGATTTTAAAATCGGTAAATTATACTTTCCATTCATTAGGACGAAAAAATCCAGAAGCGAAAGTAATTATCCACGCAAACTCATAAAAATATTGGAAAGGAACTCTTTAAAAAGGGTTCTTTTTTTATTCTAAATCAAGATACAGATAAATTGACTTTAGATTCTAGAGATGCTATCTTTGCTTAGTGTTTAAACAGTAATGGTTACGATTAATTTCGATTAATAAAAAAGAATAGAGGTAAATGAATGGCAAAAAAATCTAAGGTTGTTAAAATGCAAAAACAACAAGCTTTGATCAACCAGTATGCTGAACAGCGGTTAGTATTAAAAGCTGCTGGAGATTATGAAGGACTAGCGAAATTACCGCGTGATTCGAATCCTAATCGCTTAAAGCATCGCGACCTGATCGATGGCCGTCCAAGAGGTTATATGCGTAAATTCGGCATGTCCCGAATTAAATTTCGCGAATTGGCTCATAAAGGCCAAATCCCCGGCGTTAAAAAAGCTAGTTGGTAAAAAAGAAATAAACTAGCGAAATCCAAGAGCTTTCCTATTCCGATTTTGTTAAACTGAAGGTATTCAACAAAGCGGAAGGGAGAGATAGTATGAAAACAGCATTATTTGTTTTACTGGATCAATATGCCGACTGGGAAGGTGCTTACTTGTTAAGTCTGCTAAATCAACGAGACGATTGGCAAATAAAAACTGCTTCAAATTTGCCACAAGTGGAATCTATTGGCGGATTGCAGACAATGATCGACTTCAAAATTTCTGAGATTGATCGGGAGTTTGAGTTGTTGGTTTTGATTGGCGGGAATTCTTGGAATATCCATAGTCCAGAGCTTTATCGTATAATCGAAAAGCAGCTGATTCGCGGCTTGCCGATTGCTGCGATTTGCGGTGCCGTGGATTATTTGGCTAATCATGGTTTTCTGGAAGGTTACAGGCATACCGGAAATGACCGTTTCCTCTGGCAAGATTATCCAAACTATCAGACTCCAGAAAACTTTTACGAAAGACAAGCCGTCAGCGATCGCAACCTCGTTACGGCAAACGGCACAGCGGCGCTAGAGTTTACCGAGTGTACGCTGCAATTGATTGGCGACAGTTTGATTCAGTCAAAAAAAGAAGTTGATCTGTATCGTTTAGGATATTATGGTTATCGTGAAAAATACGGGAATCCCTTTGTCCAATAAAACAAAAAAATTCTATCCATGAGATTGTTCATGGATAGAATTTTTTATTTTCCGATTGCGATTGGATTGTTAGGAATCGTGAAGCCGTTTTGATTCAGGATTTTTACATAGGCTGTTAGAAATTCTTCTTGAAGCTTATACTGCTTGCCGTTTGTCACGTAAAGAATCGTTCGGATCGCATAATTACTGTTGCCTAAATCAACCATTCCAAAAAGCGTAGGCCCATCAAAAATTTCCTCGTTAAATTCTTCCGCCAGCTTCTGATTCGCTTCCTCGATCAAGTGACTGATTTTATCATATCCTTCATCTGGCTGAATTCGAACATCTACCTTGACTTGCATATGAGCGCGCGAAAGATTGCTGATCGTTGTGATATTTCGGTTAGGAATAAAATGGACTGTCCCATCGGCAGATTTCATCTGAAGCATCCGGATGCCGACAGATGTTACGGTTCCTTCGATACTCAAATCGGTCAATCGAATGTAATCACCGACATCGATCTGCTGCTCCATAATAATGAAGAAACCTGTGATGATATCATTCGTAAATCCTTGAGCACCCAAACCAATGGCGATACCAGCAATTCCAGCACCAGCTAATAACGATCCGACTGGAATACCAAGCGTATCCAAAATTGAGTATAGAAAGAAGAAAAACAGAGTATAAGAAAAAATATTCATTGATAAGGCATGGATTGTTTCGATCCTAGTAGCGTTATCCGCAATTTTTTTCTTTTGCCGTTCGAATGACTGATCGATCAAAAAATTTCCGTTAGGCCTTTTTGAATTAAAACAGAAAAAACACGATCCCAGTTGATCGTCTGCCAATACTTTTGCCAAGCTGATAATTGTTCTGTCGCTTGATCGACGACATTAGTGTTGCTGGAGTCTACGGTTTGCGTTGTAAGTAAAAACATAAGCCACCTCTACAAATTAATAGAAATAGTTTACCAATCTTTCGCTTTTCTGTCGACTGAAGGCAAAAAAATCATAATTTTCTTATAACTGAAAAAAATCATGACAACGGTGTTAGAAAATGATAGACTAACATTTAAAT
>NZ_NGLG01000001.1:985784-991308 GCF_002140655.1 Enterococcus sp. 3H8_DIV0648
TGCCGACAGATGTTACGGTTCCTTCGATACTCAAATCGGTCAATCGAATGTAATCACCGACATCGATCTGCTGCTCCATAATAATGAAGAAACCTGTGATGATATCATTCGTAAATCCTTGAGCACCCAAACCAATGGCGATACCAGCAATTCCAGCACCAGCTAATAACGATCCGACTGGAATACCAAGCGTATCCAAAATTGAGTATAGAAAGAAGAAAAACAGAGTATAAGAAAAAATATTCATTGATAAGGCATGGATTGTTTCGATCCTAGTAGCGTTATCCGCAATTTTTTTCTTTTGCCGTTCGAATGACTGATCGATCAAAAAATTTCCGATTTTTCGAATTAAGTAAAAAAGGACAATCACGGCTAAAATCGTTAGGCCTTTTTGAATTAAAACAGAAAAAACACGATCCCAGTTGATCGTCTGCCAATACTTTTGCCAAGCTGATAATTGTTCTGTCGCTTGATCGACGACATTAGTGTTGCTGGAGTCTACGGTTTGCGTTGTAAGTAAAAACATAAGCCACCTCTACAAATTAATAGAAATAGTTTACCAATCTTTCGCTTTTCTGTCGACTGAAGGCAAAAAAATCATAATTTTCTTATAACTGAAAAAAATCATGACAACGGTGTTAGAAAATGATAGACTAACATTTAAATAAGAAGGGGATGATAGAATGGTGAATATAAAATGGGAAGAGTTGGGTTTTGATTATATCAAGACGCCTTTCCGCTATATTTCTCATTGGAAAAATGGTCAATGGGATGAAGGCGCATTAACAGAGGATAATACTATCACCATTAATGAAGGGTCAACCTGTCTGCATTACGGACAAGAATGTTTTGAAGGACTGAAAGCCTATCGTCGTAAAGACGGGAAAATCAACTTGTTTAGACCAGACGAGAATTCGAAACGCTTGAATAAGAGCGCTGAGCGTTTACAAATGCCAGCTGTTCCAGAAGATAAATTTATTGATGCTGTTAAGCAAGTAGTTCGTGCTAATGAGGAGTATGTTCCTCCTTATGGAACTGGTGCGACGTTGTATTTGCGACCTTATTTGATTGGGGTAGGACCGAACATCGGGATCGTACCCGCGCCAGAGTATTTGTTTGGCGTATTCTGCATGCCAGTCGGACCTTATTTCAAAGGTGGATTGACACCAAGTAATTTTATTGTATCTGAGTATGATCGTGCTGCGCCATTTGGTACCGGAGCCGCTAAAGTGGGTGGAAATTATGCAGCGAGTCTTTTACCAGGGCAAATCGCTCACGATCGTAATTTTTCGGACTGTATTTATTTAGATCCAGCAACTCATACAAAAATAGAGGAAGTTGGTTCAGCAAACTTTTTCGGAATCACTCATGATAATCAATTTATCACACCGGAATCGCCGTCGATTTTACCAAGTATTACGAAATATTCGTTGTTGTATTTGGCAAAAGAGCGCTTTGGTTTAGATGCTGTGGAAGGCGACGTTCGTTTGGACGAATTAGATAAATTCGCAGAGGCAGGCGCCTGCGGAACGGCGGCTATTATCGCACCGATAGCAGGGATTCAAAACGGAGAGGACTTCCATGTATTCTACAGTGAAACAGAAACTGGTCCAGTAACGAAAAAATTGTACGATGAGCTTGTGGGGATTCAATTCGGAGATGTTGCCGCACCGGAAGGCTGGATTTTCGAAGTATAGTTGTTTTTTGGCACAGGTGAGGGAGTTAGGATGGATATAATTTGGATAGTTTTTGGGGTATTAGTATTCCTATTTTTGATTCTTTGGTATGGTCTTGCACATATCCATTACGTAAAAAGTACGATTAAGTCACCAGTCAGGCGTTTCTTTTTCGCAATGTTAATGGGAATATTAGAAATTTTTTAAATCTGTAAAAAGCCGCTCAAAAGCGGCTTTTTGTTTTATTTCGATCCATTTGAACATAAAAAAAGCACGCCATAAAAATGACGTACTAAAAAAGCTTAACTTAAGTGAACACCTTTATCGACATAAATGATGTCTCCGATGATACCTGTTGCTAACGGGCTAAGCAAGAAGGCACATGAATTTCCTACTTCTTCGATTGTTACAGCAACCTTATCAGGTGTGCGTTCTTCAGAAAGACTTAGTAATGATTGATAGTCTTTTACGCCAGTTACCGCTAAGGTTTTGATAGCACCAGCAGAAATCGCATTGACACGAATGTTCTTTGGAGCTAATTCAGTTGCTAAGTAACGAACTTCCGCTTCTAAAGCTGCTTTTGCGATTCCCATCATATTGTAGTTAGGGATTGAACGCTCAGAACCCATATACGTCATCGTCACAATGCTGCCGCCATCAGTCATCAATGGAGCTGCATATTTCGAAACCGCCAATAAAGAGTAAGCACTGATGTCTTGCGCTAATTGGAAGCCATCACGAGTGATCTCTGTTACGTTGCCAGATAATTCTTCTTTGTTAGCAAAAGCGATAGAGTGAACTAAGCCGTCGATCGAACCAAATTTTTCTTTAATAGAATCAAATGCTGCTTCGATCTTTTCATCGCTGGCAACATCTAGTTCAAACATATGGGCATCTTCCCCGACTAATTTGACTAGATTTTTCTTCATTCGATCATTTTGATACGTATAGATAATTTCTGCGCCTTGGTCGGCGATGGCTTTCGCACATCCCCAAGCAATACTTTTTTTATTGGCTACGCCAGTCACGATTATTTTCTTTCCAGATAAAATAGACATTAAATGACACACTCCTAAATAATATAAAAAATAATATGCTCTCATTATGTTGGAAAAAGCTTTGATTGTCAAACTATTTTTTTGAATAATCTAATACGCCTTGATTAAACTGCAAGAATATGATAGTTTGATAATCAAATAAAATATTCATAGAGGTGCAAAATGGAAAAAATTATGAATGTCGAAGAAATTATGGCTGCGATCCCAAATCGCTTTCCCATTTACTATTTAGATGCAGTCACAGAGTTTGAAGACGAAAAGCATATCACCGCGGTTAAAAATTTAACGATGAATGAGGACTTTTTCCAAGGATATTTCCCTGGTGAACCAATCATGCCTGGTACATTGATTGTTGAAGCGCTGGCTCAAGCAGGATCATTATTGATTTTGAAATCCGCTGCGTTTGAAGGGAAGACCGCATACATCGGCGGGATCAATAAAGCCAACTTTTTAGAATTCGTACGACCTGGCGACACATTATTTTTGAATTTTGATATTCGAAAAGTTAAAGGTCCGGTTGGAACTGCCAAAGCATGGGCAACGGTGGAAGAGAAAGTCGTAACAGAATGCGAGTTCACTTTCATCGTAGGCGATAAAGAACAGAAGAAGTAGCAAAAAAGAACCAAAATCTCGATTAATGAGATTTTGGTTCTTTTGTTAACAGGCGGATTTACACTTTAAGTGCAACACAAAAAAGACTCATAGATGATTTTCTTGTAAAATAGTAATTGCGAGATAACTATTGAAAGGAAGGATATCTATGAGTCAGTATACTCATCTTACCATTTTCGAACGAGAAGAAATAGCGAAATTACATGCGCAAGGATACACGATAAGAGAGATTGCCCGTCAACTTCGAAGAAACCCTTCTACAATTAGCCGAGAAATGAATCGAAATGCTTTTTCATCAAACCAATATTCTCCGACTATTGCACACCGGCTTTATAAGCTTAAAAGAAAAAATTGTGGAAGAAAGAAGATTTTATCCATTTTCTATTTAAAGAATATCGTCAAACATCTTTTTTTAGACGAACAATGGTCGCCAGAAGAAATAACGAATCGATTAGAATTAGAAGACTACCCGATAAAGATTAGTTATTCGACTATTTATCGAGCAATCTATGCTTTTGAATTTGATGACGAAATGCCAAAACAAGGGCATCGTGGTGTGGTGAAGAAGTTACGTAGAAAAGGAAAAAAGTATAAGTGCCAGAATCATAACGAAACCAGAGGGAAGATAGTCATTTCGCATACAATACATGAAAGGCCATCAGAGGGGAATCTACGACGTGAACTGGGTCACTGGGAGGTCGACACAGTAGTTGGTAAAATGGGGAGCGCTTGTTTACTTACCCTAACTGATCGGAAATCTCGCTACTTGTTAGCTGATAAAGTAGCGGCGCAAAGAGCAGAACCAGTCAAAGATAGTATGATCTATTTACTCAAAGGACTCCCAAAAACGAAAAGAAGGAGTGTTACTTCAGATCGCGGAAAAGAATTCTCATTTCACAAAGACGTAACTAAAAAATTAGAGGGGCTCCCCTTTTACTTTGCGGATCCACAGTCACCTTGGCAGCGTGGTACAAATGAGAATACAAATGGATTATTAAGAGAATATTTCCCTAAACGTCAGACTTTAGATGAAGTTACATCACAGACACTAAAAGAAGTCCTAAGAAAAATAAATATGCGACCTCGTAAATGCTTAAATTGGAAAACCCCTTTTGAAGTATTTTTTAATCGAGTGTTGCACTTGATTTGACAATCCGCCCATTAAAGGAAGTATAAAATTTTCACATGAATAAATCGCTTTGTAGCGGGTATATCCATGTCTGGCTTCACGAACTAGCTTTTCTACACAAGTTCCGCATACAGTTGCTGCTAAATTAGCATTAAGCAGAACTAGCATATCGGCAATAAGCAAAAATATTTCGAAATTTGAGAAGCAATTTAGAAATATTTTGGTCTTATTGCTCAAAAGCTGAGCGAGTTCGCGAAGCCTTTCTTACTTATTTTTTAGGTTCCTGTAAGACTTTTACTTCAGTCACTTTGACCGGATCGACTGGTGTAGATTTCTCACCAGATCCGCTATCTTTAACTTCAGCGCCAGCAATCTTGTCAACGACATCCATACCCTCTGTTACTTGACCAAAGACAGTGTATTCTCCATCAAGCTGAGGGGTACCGCCTTTTTTATATTGTTCAATGATTTTTTCTGGATAATACTGAATGGCTAAACCATCACTGACATCTTCACTATTTGTCACGATAAAGAATTGGCTACCATTACTGCTGCGTGATTCTGAACGAGCCATAGAAAGGGCGCCGCGAATATTGTAGAGCTGATTTGATATTTCAGTTTTAAAGCCCTTGTTCCAAATGCTTTCTCCGCCAGTACCATCACCTTTAGGATCTCCGCCTTGAATCATGAAATCCTTCATTACACGATGGAAGGGGGTATCTTTGTAGTAGCCTTCTTTGGCGTGGGTCACAAAATTTTCCACGGCTTTAGGTGCTTGTTCAGGGAAGAGTTTGATTTTGACACTTCCTTCTGTTGTCACAAGTTCCACTAAGTATTCATCGTCTGCGACTTTGTCACTCAGCTGCGGCAAATCCAATTTATTTAAATCTACACTAGATTCTGTTGTCTTTGCGGTACTTTCCTTTGTATCTTTCGTTGCGTTATTGCTGCCGCATGCTGCGAACAAGCCGATCGATAAAGCCAAGCTTGCACCGATCATCATTTTTTTGAATTGCATAACATTCTCCTTTTAAAGTTATTATCATTCT
>NZ_NGLG01000001.1:995803-996959 GCF_002140655.1 Enterococcus sp. 3H8_DIV0648
ATCTTGATCTCCCTTAAAACTATACTAGCTCTTATAAGTTAGCAAATTTTTCTAGTAAACGAATCATTTGGCAAGTGAAGCCGTATTCGTTGTCGTACCAAGCAACTGTTTTAACTAATTGGTAGTCGCCTGCTGAAGTAACTTCAGTTTGAGTTGGGTCAAAAATTGAACCTTGAGTGGTGCCGATCACATCGCCAGAAACGATTTCGCGATCGTCATAACCAAATGATGGGTTATCAACGGTATGTTTTTTGATTGCTTCGTTTACTTGGTCGGCAGTTACTTTAGTTTTAAGCACTGAAACCAATTCAGTCAATGAACCATCAACAACTGGAACACGTTGAGCATGTCCTTGTAATTTTCCATTCAGTTCTGGAATTACCAAGCCGATTGCTTTAGCAGCACCAGTTGAATGTGGAATAGTATTGTCAGCAGCAGAACGTGCAGCACGTAAGTTGCCGCCTTTGACTGGTCCGTCTAGCAACATTTGTGTTGAAGTGTAGGCGTGAACAGTTGTCATCGTTCCAACTTCAATACCAAATTCTTCATTTAAGAAGTAAGCCATAGGAGCTAAACAGTTTGTTGTACAAGAACCAGCTGAGATGATCTTGTCATTTGAATCTAGAGTGTCATCATTTACGTTGTAAACGATTGTTTTCATTTGTCCAGCAGGAGCTGAGATAACGACGCGCTTAACACCAGCATCTAAGTGAGCTTGTGCTTTTTCTTCAGATGTATAAAAACCTGTACATTCAAGCACGATGTCAACACCGTTTTCTTTCACCCAAGGGATCTTGCTTGCATCTGGTTCAGCATATACACGCGTTTTTTCGCCGTCAACAACGATTGAATCTTCTGTCGCAGTAACTGTTCCAGGGTATGTGCCATGTGTTGAGTCAAATTGTAATAATTGTGCCAACATTGTAGGACTTGTCAAGTCGTTGATTGCTACCACTTCGATATCGTCAGATACTTCTTTGATCCGACGGAATGCTAAACGACC
The DNA here is from genome assembly GCF_002140655.1 of Enterococcus sp. 3H8_DIV0648. NCBI lineage: Bacteria > Bacillati > Bacillota > Bacilli > Lactobacillales > Enterococcaceae > Enterococcus > Enterococcus sp. 3H8_DIV0648. The sequence goes on from NZ_NGLG01000001.1 coordinate 996,807, forward strand.
GATACGTCCAAATCCATTAATACCTACTTTTACTGTCATAACCAAAAGTTCCTCCTTTTTTATATCAAGCATAGCTTGATGCCTTACATTTTTTATTGTGCAACGCATCAATTTTTTTGTCAAAAGATATTACCTGAGAGTAATTCTAAGAGT
>NZ_NGLG01000001.1:997059-998491 GCF_002140655.1 Enterococcus sp. 3H8_DIV0648
GAGTAATTCTAAGAGTAAAACCAACAAAATTTTTAAGGTTCTATCAATAAGAATGGACTTTTTCGCATAATCTAGCTACAATATACAAGACTTTGTTTAGTGTGGAGATTCAGTAGTCAATAAAATAAAGTAAGAAGGAGGACACCAAGATGTCCATGTTTTTAGATCAAGTAACGATCGATGTCAAAGCCGGTAAGGGCGGCGACGGGATGGTAGCCTTTCGTCGTGAAAAATATGTCCCAGATGGCGGACCAGCCGGAGGCGACGGCGGGCGCGGAGGCGATGTCATTCTAGTTGTCGATGAAGGATTACGTACCTTGATGGACTTCCGCTACAATCGTCATTTCAGAGCGACTCCAGGAGAAAATGGAATGAGCAAAGGAATGCACGGGCGCGGAGCCGAAGATACTTATGTGAGCGTCCCACCTGGCACGACTGTTCGTGATGCCGACACTGGTACCTTGATTGGTGATTTAATTGAGAACGGTCAAGAATTGATCGTCGCTCACGGAGGTCGCGGAGGCCGCGGCAATACTCGTTTTGCTTCACCAAGAAACCCAGCTCCTGAATTGGCCGAAAATGGCGAACCGGGACAGGAACGTAATATCGAATTAGAATTGAAAGTATTAGCTGATGTTGGTTTAGTCGGCTTTCCTTCAGTTGGAAAGTCAACGATCCTTTCAGTGATTTCATCTGCTCGTCCTAAGATTGGCGCGTATCACTTTACAACCTTAGTTCCTAATTTAGGGATGGTCACAACAAGTGACGGACGCAGCTTTGCAGCAGCCGATCTGCCTGGATTGATTGAGGGCGCCTCTCAAGGTGTTGGCTTAGGAACACAGTTTTTACGCCATATTGAAAGGACTCGTGTCATTTTACACGTGATTGATATGAGCGGAATGGAAGGCAGAGAGCCCTACGAAGATTATCAAGCCATCAATAATGAGTTGGGCACACACAACCTACGCTTATTAGAACGTCCGCAAATTATTGTAGCCAATAAAATGGACATGCCTAACGCCGAAGAAAACCTGAAGAAATTCAAGGAACAATTGAAAAAAGATAAAGAAGATGAATTTGCAGACGATATTCCAGTTTTTGCGATCTCAGCGATCACAAAACAAGGATTAGATAATTTATTGAATGCAACAGCTGATTTGTTAGAAGTTACTCCAGAATTCTTATTGTATGATGAAGACGTAGAAGAAGATACCGTTAATTACGGTTTCCAATCGGATGAACCAGAGTTTACGATTTCGCGGGAACCTGACGCAACGTGGGTGCTTAGCGGCGAGAAACTAGAGAAACTCTTCAAAATGACGAACTTTGATCATGATGAAACAGTTATGCGCTTTGCCCGTCAACTTCGTTCTATGGGAGTAGATGAAGCCCTGCGAGCTCGAGGAGCCAAAGATGGAGATCTTGTTCGTAT
>NZ_NGLG01000001.1:998766-1022291 GCF_002140655.1 Enterococcus sp. 3H8_DIV0648
GGGGAATAATGTGATGCAAGTATTAATTTTAACACACAATATTTTAGTTGAGAGACCTTTAGTTGAGAAGCTGCAGCGCTTAAACGTTGAAGTTTTAAGCTCCGCAAAATTACTAACGATGCTTCAAACGAAGCAAGTACCATTAGAAGTCTTAAGCTTTTTCGACGTTCTGATCGTTAGTGAAACTATTTCTGATCAAGAGTTAACTATTATTCTTGAAGAAGTCGGTGAGAAATTTACGATCATCCGCCAAACAGACCGGACGCCTCAAAAAGAAGAAAAGATGGACTGGGAAACAAAAGGTGTGGATGAATGGTTGCTTGAAGATGAAACACTTAGCGGGTTAAGAGAGAAGCTTGCTGAGAAAACATTGAAAGAATCTGTTTATTCAATTGGTTTTGGAATGAGACCACAACCAGAAGAAAAAGAAGAAGAAAAACGTGCGATTCCACTATGGAATCTGACTCGTTCTGAACGTGAAATGTTAAGTACCTTGATTTCTACTAAAGACGCTCCAATCAGCCGAAATGATTTGGCAGTAAAAATTTGGGGCGACAGTGATTCTGCAAGCCACATGACACGCTTATCTACTATTATTAAGCACTTGCGGAACAAATTGAAGATCGATGGCGTTGAATATGACGTTATTCGTACAAATTGGGGCGAAGGCTACCAATTATCAAAAGTATTCTTCGATCACTATATTGTTGATGATCGGATTATGGACGAAATAAAAACTGGAAACTAATATCTAACTAGACAGCAGACACAATCCATTTTATGGATAATGTCTGCTGTCTTTTCTTTTTCTGCAATTGCGAAGAGGATGAGTTTATGAGGATAAACTCGTTCTGTTTTCCAAAACGTCTATTTATTGCTAAACTAATATTAAATGAATAAAAGGAGCGATTTTAAATGGAAAAACGAGTGATAATTATGAATTTTGATGTAGAGTCAAAAGCGTACGAGGCCTTTTCGAAAGCTAAACGTCTTCACATGAATAAGTCATTTAAAGGTGAACAAATGGCGGTCGTCCACCATTCTAATGATGGAGAACACAAATTTGAAATTGAAGATTTTTTAGATTTCACAGGCAGCAACAAGAGTTCAACAGGTGGTTTGATTGGTATGATGGTAGGGATTCTTGGCGGACCGATCGGCATTTTGTTAGGCTGGTTTACGGGCGGAATGATCGGAGCGACACAAGATGCGAAAGAGGTTCGCGACGCTACTGGTGTTTTTGAATTTTTAGTTGATAAAATTGGCGAAGGTGATACTGCCTTGCTGTTGATTGCAGAAGAAGAGGATAACCGTCCCTTGAATCAACTGATTATGATGGAATTAGGCGGCGAAATCACTCGTTTGGATTATGAAGATGTTGAAGCTGATGTGAAGAAGACTCAAGAAATAGCTAAGGCTTCAAAAGAAAATGCTGAAAAGAAGAACGATTCAGACGAATAAGGATTAAGTTTTCCCTTGTTTAGATTGCGCAAAACGGGACTTTCTTCTAGAATGATAGTAATTTGATAGAAAGTCAGGAGAATTATGGAACTAGAATTTTTAGGAACAGGTGCTGGTGTACCTGCAAAACATCGAAATGTCAGCAGCCTTGCATTAAAGCTCTTAGACGAGCGGAATGCGATCTGGTTATTCGATTGCGGTGAGGGAACTCAGATGCAAATCTTGCGGACAAATATCAGACCTCGTAAAATTGAAAAGATTTTTATCTCTCATTTGCATGGAGATCATATTTTTGGGTTGCCTGGATTATTAAGCAGCCGTTCTTTTCAAGGCGGAGAAGAGCCTATTATCATTTATGGCCCTGCTGGATTGGAAAATTATGTCCGGACCTCGTTGCAAGTAACAAAGACCCATTTAGCTTATCCGCTAGAGTTTGTCGAACTCAGCGCTGGAGTTATCTTTGAGGATAAGCAGTTTTCTGTTGAATGTATGCTGTTGGACCATGGCATTGAAAGCTACGGGTTTCGGGTAACAGAGGCGGATCATGAAGGGATGCTGCAGGTTGAAAAATTAGCAGAGTTAGGAATCCCTGCTGGTCCGATCTATGGTAAATTGAAACAAGGACAAGTCGTTACATTGTCAGACGGACGGGTAATTGATGGGAAAGACTTTGTAGGTGAAAGCAAAAAAGGTCGAGTTGTGACGATTTTTGGCGATACACGCTTTACAAACAAGTCGAGCCAGTTTGCAAAAGATAGTGATGTCATTGTTCACGAAAGTACTTTTAACAAAAACGAAGCCAAGCTGGCACGGGCTTATTTCCATTCGACAACCCAACAGGCCGCAACGATCGCGAAAGAGGCGCACGCGAAGAAACTTATGTTGACGCATATTTCTGCGAGGTATCTGGCTAAGGAAGCCAAAGAATTAGAAGAAGAAGCAAAAGAAATCTTTCCAAACACCCAAATGGCGAAAGATTTCGATATTATTGATATTCCATTTTCATAAAAACATCGAATATCCTTTATAGAAAGAAGGGAACTTAATGGATTTAACAGATAAGGTTGTTGTCGTGACGGGCGGTTCTGCTGGTTTAGGCGAACAGATTTGTTATGAAGCTGCCAAACGCGGAGCAATCGTTGTTACTTGTGCTCGTCGAATCAATTTGATCGGACAAGTAAAAGAACATTGCAGCGAATTAAGCGGTAAAGAAGCGTTTGCGTTTCAATTAGATATCGCTGACCCAGATAGTGTGGAGTCAGTCATAGAAAAGATCGAAAATGAAGTTGGCGCAGTCGATGTATTAGTTAATAATGCCGGTTTTGGTTTGTTTGATAATTTTGTTGACTTTGATTTAGCTGTGGCAAAAAACATGTTCAACGTCAATGTTTTAGGCATGATGTACTTTACCCAAAAAATTGCCATCTCAATGGTCAATAATAAAAGCGGACATATTTTCAATGTAGCATCAATGGCTGGTAAAATGGCAACACCAAAATCAACCATTTATTCTGCAACAAAATTCGCAGTACTTGGTTTTTCAAACGCGCTGCGGTTAGAATTACGCCCAGCAAATGTTTATGTGACTACCATTAATCCAGGACCGATTGCGACTGAGTTCTTTGATAAAGCCGATCCAAGCGGCAGCTATTTGGAGAATCTCGGCGGTATTGTCTTAGATCCTCAGAAGTTGGCAAAAACGATCGTCAACAAAATGGGGAAAACAACTCGCGAAATCAACCGTCCATTTATTATGGAAGGTGCTAGCCGTTTTTACGGAATGTTTCCACATATCGGGGACTTTTTAGCTGGCGGATTATTCAATAGGAAGTAGGCGGGTAGATGAAGAAGCAATGGAAAGTTTTTTTAGGGTTTATTTTAGTTTTACTGATTGTGATTTTCGCAATTTCTAACAGTCAAGAGGTGCCAGTTAATTTCTTGATCAAAAAAATCTATCTATCGCTTGTTCTCGTAATTATTGGTTCTGCTTTGATCGGAGCATTAGTCGTTTTTCTTACTTCTGGCGCCACTCTTTTCCAACAGCGCAAAGAGATCAAACAGCTAAAAGAAATGATTCAAAGCTATGAAACCAACAACGAACAAAAATTAGCGGAAGAGAAGGCGGCTTTTCAGCGCGAGCAAGAAAATGAGATCGTGGTGTTAAAAGCCAATTACGAAAGTCTCTTAAAAGAAAAGGACCAAGCTTTAGCGGCGATGGAAAATTCTCAACCAGACAAAAAAGACAATCATCCAATTGATTATTATGATTAATCAGAAGACTTTAGTTGAAAAACTAAGGTCTTCTTCTCTTTCTTGTCTGATTTATTTTTGCTATACTAATACGGTTGGGAAGTGATAAAGTGAAAAAATCAAACTTCGATTGGCGGTTTAGAGACGCTGCTCCGATCGATTCGACTTTTAAAGCTGAAATGTTGGATCAAGGATATAGCGAAACTTTCGCTAAACTTATTTGGAATCGAAATATACATACGTTAGAAGAATTTTCGCAATTAATGAAGGCGAATATCGATGATTTGCACGATCCATTTTTGATGCATGATATGGATAAGGCAGTGGAGCGAATTCAAACCGCTATCATGGAAGGACAGCCGATTTTAGTTTATGGCGATTATGATGCTGACGGGATCACCAGTACGTCGATCATGCTGGAAACTTTAGAAATGATCGGAGCAGATGTTCATTATGTGTTGCCAAACCGTTTTATTCACGGATACGGTCCGAATAAAGAACTTTTTGCAGAAAAAACCAATGAAGGTATCCAGTTGATTATCACGGTCGATAATGGTGTAGCTGGAAATGAAGCAATCGATTTTGCTAATTCGCAAGGCGTGGATGTCATCGTTACAGATCACCATGAGATGCCGCCGGTTTTACCAGATGCTTATTGTATTATTCACCCTCGTCATCCAGAGGGGAATTATCCTTTTGGTGAGTTAGCAGGTGCCGGGGTAGCCTTCAAATTGGCCACCGCATTGTTGGAGGAAGTTCCATTAGAGATGCTGGATTTAGTAACCATCGGTACTGTAGCGGATCTCGTATCTATGACGGGTGAGAACCGCAATCTTGTTAAGCTGGGATTACAAGCTATCAAACAAACACAGCGTTTAGGATTATTGGAACTATTGAAGGTCAGCTCGGTTGATTTGCAAAAAGTAGATGAGACGAGCATCGGCTTTAGTCTAGGACCTAGGCTGAATGCTATTGGCCGGTTGGGTGATCCAAATCCAGCTGTAGAGTTGATGACAACCTTCGATGAGGAAATTGCAAGAAGCTTGGCTGAGAAGCTGAATAAGATCAATGATGAGCGTAAACAGATTGTTCAAGAAACGACGGCTGAAGCGACGGCATTGGTTAATCCTGAAGACGCTGTTCATTTAATTGCAGCAAAGAGCTGGAATCCAGGCGTATTAGGAATTGTCGCAGGAAATATTTTGAAGCAAACGGGCCATCCAACGATCATTTTGTCGATTGATGAAAATGGTGCAGCGAAAGGTTCTGGTCGAAGTATCGAAGCATTGGACTTATTTGGTATGCTGAATACGATGCGTTCTGAGTTTACTCATTTTGGCGGGCATGCGGCGGCTGTTGGATTGACTATGCCGGTAGAAAATATTGATAATTTAAGAAAAATGATGAATGACTACATTGCAGCAGAGCAGATCGATTTGACTAAGGGCTCTGACTTGTTGATCGATGAATCATTAGCATTATCTGAAATCAATTTGAAATTTGTCGAAGAACTAAAGAAATTAGCACCGTTTGGGACGGATCATCCTGCTCCGCATTTCTTGGTGGATGGCAATGTTGACTTCTTCAAACGAATCGGAAGCGATCAGCAGCATGTCAAATTCTCATTGAAAAGTGATGACAGCCAGCTGGATGCTATCGGGTTTGGTTTTGGTGAAGATGGCGAAGAAATCCAGCAACCCGATACACGTTTTGTCGGGGATTTAGAGATCAATGAATGGAACGGACAGAAAAAAGTTCAATTACGTTTGATTGATTTTGCCTCTGAAGGCTTGCAGGTGATTGATCGACGGGCTAAGCATACCTGGAATCAAAAAATCGAGAGCGGCCAAGCGCTATATCTGGCCTTTCAACCCAGCAGTCAAAAGTTTTTTGCAAAAGAATTGCAGCAATCTATTACATTGTATGATCCGTCTATCAACTGGACTGACTATGATCAATTAATCGTACTTGATTGTCCTGATCAGAAAGAGCTGCTTAGAGAAATTTCGAATGAAGGGCATTTTGAACGCATTTATCTTTATCTGTACAGTCCTGATGAAGCGTATCTCAATGGATTGCCAAGTCGCAAGCAGTTTACAGAGTTGTATCAATTCTTTATGAAGCAGCCGCGGGTTGACATACGCTTTAAACTAAAGATTGTTTCGAATTACTTAAGAATTCCGGAAAAATTATTAGTATTCATGATTCACGTGTTTTCTGAGCTGAAATTTGTTACAATAGACGACGGCGTTTTACAAATGGTCGAATCACCGCAAACACGAGCTTTTGAAGAAAGCGAGATTTACCAAAAGCGTATAACGCGAATTGAGAGCGAAGAGTTTTTATTAATGAATGATATCCAAACTATTAGAAATTGGCTGAAAAGCTAGGAGGAACAATCAAGATGAATTTGAAAGATTATATTGCCAGTATTCCAGATTATCCAAAAGAAGGGATAATCTTCCGCGATATCTCACCATTGATGGCTGATGGTGAAGCTTATCGTGAAGCAACTAAACAAATCGTTAATTACGCAAAAGAAAAACAAGTTGATATGGTCGTTGGGCCAGAAGCGCGCGGCTTTATCGTAGGATGTCCCGTTGCGTTTGAATTAGGCTTAGGCTTTGCACCAGTTCGCAAACCTGGTAAATTACCTCGTGAAGTAATCGAAGTCGAGTATGAAAAGGAATATGGTACGGATACATTAACGATCCATAGCGATGCTATTGAGCCTGGTCAACGGGTACTGATCACCGATGATTTATTGGCCACTGGCGGAACGATCAAAGCAACGATTGAACTAGTTGAAAAACTTGGCGGAGTTGTTGTTGGTTGTGCCTTCTTAATCGAATTAGAAGAATTACACGGCCGTGACAAGATCCAAGGCTATGACATTTTAACTTTAATGGACTATTAAGAAAAAGCTGGAGAGAGTCTCCAGCTTTTTTATATTGCAGCAAAACACAAAAAAGCTGCTAGAAAAAATACTAGCAGCTTGAGTGTTAAATTTTAAGCCGACTTGTGATAATGATGATCATAAGTCACGTAATAAAAATCCTCGGCAGGTTCTTTATAGTAATGTTCTTCCTCAGTATCTTCTTCATCATATTGACGTTCCGCATAATGCTGCGCATATTTGCGCTCATCCCACAACATAAACCAAACAAGGAACAAACCAGAAAAAATGACGATCGTAGCTAAAGAACCCAACTTGCCAATCAATAAACCTAGTAACAATACAGCGATAATCAAACCAAATCTTCTTACTGCTTTCATCAATAATCACTCCTAATAAATACGCGAACGTGTGTTTGTATATTCATTATACGAATGTTTGTTCGTTTTGTAAAGTAAAAAATAATCGGAAGTAAATTCCGATTAATAAATGTGGTTACGGTACAAGCCGACAACCTTTCCAAGAATAGAAACATTATCGAAAATAAGCGGTGCCAGCTCATCATTTTCCGGTTGTAGACGAATATGATCGGATTCGCGATAAAATCTTTTACAAGTAGCTTCGTTTTCATCGGTCATCGCAATCACGATCTCACCGTTCGTGGCTGTTGCTTGTTTTCTAACAATGACATGGTCGCCATCGTAGATTCCGGCATTGATCATACTTTCTCCGCGAATCGTCAGCATGAACAGGCTGCCTTCTTCACTTGATAGATCAGGCGGAACAGGGAAGAAATCTGAGGCTTCTTCAACTGCTAAGATCGGTTCACCGGCAGTAACGACCCCTAACATAGGAATGACCTGCGGCGTTGCTCCGATTTTTTCTAAACCAGTAATGGTTAATTCGATTGCTCTGGGTTTTGTTGGGTCACGCTGGATCCAACCTTTTTTCTCTAGTCTGGATAAATGGCCATGAACTGTAGAAGTAGATGAAAGATTCACAGCCTCTCCGATTTCTCTAACAGTGGGTGGGTAACCTTTATTTTCAACGCGTTCATGAATGAAACGTAAAACTTCTAATTGTTTTGTTTCCGTTCTTTTTGCCAATGCCCGCACCTTCTTTCGTTTTTTTTAGTGTAGCATAGATACCCGAACAAATCAAACAAGCGTTCGTATTTGTTTGTGCTTTCATCTTATTTTTTTTTATGTATAATAAGTAAGGGAAAAGAGGTGCTTAACGATGATTAACGATGAAACAATTGCACGGATTAATGAATTGGCCAAGAAAAAGAAAACCGTTGGCTTAACAGATGCCGAGGCACATGAACAGAAGGTTTTGCGGGAAGAGTATATTTCTTCGTTCCGCAGCGGAATGCGCCATCACATTGAAGGGATGAAGGTCGTTGATCCAGAAGGCAACGATGTCACACCGGAGAAATTAAAAGAGATTCAAAAGAAAAAGGGATTACACAACAGAAAGTAAATCTTTTGATAGTAAGTGATTGAAAAGTCAAAATAAATCGGTTACAATGAATCTGTAATTAAAGTATTTATGACCAAAAAGGAGGAAGTAATTTGTTCGACAAAATCGATCAACTAGGTGTAAACACAATCAGAACGTTAAGTATTGAGGCAATTCAAAAAGCAAACTCAGGTCACCCAGGGTTACCAATGGGGGCTGCTCCAATGGCGTATGCTTTATGGACCAAACATTTGAATGTTAATCCAGCTACTTCATTAAACTGGCCAAACCGCGACCGTTTCATTTTATCTGCCGGTCATGGTTCAGCGATGCTGTATAGCTTATTGCATCTTGCAGGCTATCAAGTTACGATTGATGATTTGAAAAATTTCCGTCAGTGGGAAAGTAAAACACCAGGTCACCCTGAGTTCCATCATACAGACGGTGTTGAAGCAACTTCAGGTCCTTTAGGTCAAGGTATTTCAACTTCTGTTGGGATGGCAATGGCTGAAGCGCATTTGGCTGCAACATACAACCGCGACAGCTTTAAAGTAATGGATCATTATACTTATGCACTATGCGGCGACGGCGACTTGATGGAAGGCGTTTCCGGCGAAGCTAGTTCTATGGCTGGTCATATGAAACTTGGTAAATTGATCGTATTATACGATTCAAACGACATTTCATTAGACGGTCCTACATCAAAAGCCTTCACTGAAAATGTTGGTGCACGCTATGAAGCTTATGGCTGGCAGCACATTTTAGTTAAAGACGGCAACGACTTAGAAGCAATCTCTAAAGCCATCGACGAAGCAAAAGCTGAAACAGATAAACCAACATTAATTGAGATTAAAACGGTTATCGGTTATGGTTCACCAAAAGAAGGTACTTCAGCAGTTCACGGGGCACCAATCGGAGCTGACGGAATTACTGCGGCTAAAGCTGTTTATGGTTGGGAATATCCTGACTTTACTGTTCCAGAAGATGTGGCCAAACGCTTCAAAGAAGAAATCAACGACAAAGGCGCTAAGACTGAAGCTGAATGGGATGCAATGTTTGCTAATTACGAAAAAGCTCATCCTGAATTAGCTAAACAATTTAAAATGGCTTTTGCCGGCGATTTGCCTGAAAACTGGGAAGAAGCTTTACCGGTTTATGAAGAAGGTACAGCGCAAGCAAGCCGTGTCTCAAGTAAAGATGCGATCCAAGCAATCGCTAAAGCAGTTCCTAACGTATGGGGCGGCTCAGCCGATTTGTCTGGTTCAAACAATACAACAATCGCTGATGAGACAGAATTCCAACCTGGCTCTTATGAAGGCCGCAATATTTGGTTCGGCGTTCGTGAATTTGCGATGGCAAGTGCGATGAACGGGATTCATTTACACGGCGGTACTCGTGTTTACGGCGGAACATTCTTCGTATTTACTGATTACCTGCGTCCAGCTGTTCGTATGTCAGCGATTCAAGGTTTACCAGTTGTTTATGTATTAACACACGATTCTGTCGCTGTTGGTGAAGATGGTCCGACCCATGAACCAATCGAACAATTAGCCAGTGTCCGCTGCATGCCAAACGTGCAAGTGATTCGTCCAGCTGACGGTAACGAAACTTCTGCTGCTTGGATTCAAGCATTGGAAACGAAAAACAAACCAACGATCTTAGTATTAAGCCGCCAAAACTTACCAGTCTTGCCAAACAGCAAAGATATGGCTAAAGAAGGCGTAGCTAAGGGTGGATACGTTATCTCTAAATCTGAATCAGATACACCTGATGGCATCTTAATCGCAACTGGTTCTGAAGTAAACCTTGCTGTTCAAGCTCAAAAAGATTTGAAAGCTCAAGGAAAAGACGTTTCTGTTGTTTCTCTTCCAAGCTTTGACCTATTTGAAGCTCAAGATGCAGCATACAAGGAATCTGTTTTACCAAAAGCAGTAACAAAACGTGTAGCGATCGAAGCAGCTTCTCCATTTGGCTGGGAACGTTATATCGGCTTAGAAGGAAAAATGATCGGGATCGATCACTTCGGCGCATCAGCACCTGGTGATTTTGTCTTAGAACAATTTGGCTTCACTGTTGAAAATGTGGTAAATACATTTAACGAACTATAAGAGTCCATTTGACTAGCAAAGCTGGGAAGAGAAATCTTCTCAGCTTTTTTTGGCTGTAAAAAGTAGTGGAATGAGACGAGTAGTTCTTACTTTGGAAAATACGAGTTAAGATCCCATGCAATAGGTTTACATAATTATTTACTTCGAAACTTAAGGCGGGTATTCTTAACTACGCTTACATATTTTCTTTGTAAAAAATAAAAATGTTTATTCGTGAGCAAATTTATTTAGACAGAATTTAAATTCTGTTATACTGTCCTTGTGCAAAAGATTGCAAACAAAAAACGATTAAACGAAAGAGGGACGACAATGAAAGTAGTAGTAGTAGGATGTACACATGCCGGAACCGCAGCCGTTAAAAATATTTTAGCAAACCACCCAGATGCAGAGGTGACAGTCTTTGAGCGTAATGACAACATTTCTTTCTTATCTTGTGGAATCGCTTTATATGTAGGCGGGGTCGTTAAAGATCCAGCAGGCTTATTCTATTCTAATCCTGAGGAACTGACTTCTCTAGGTGCAACAGTGAACATGGAACACGATGTAACAAACATTGATACAGATGCAAAAAAAGTAACAGCAAAAGATTTGAAAACAAACGAAGAGAAAATTGTTGATTATGATAAATTAGTTGTCACTACTGGCTCTTGGCCAATCATTCCTCCAATTAAAGGAATCGAATCAAAAAATGTTTTACTATGTAAAAACTATAACCAAGCAAATGTCATCATTGAGCAAGCTAAAGACGCGAAGAAAGTCGTTGTTGTTGGCGGCGGCTACATCGGGATCGAATTAGTAGAAGCTTTTGCTGAATCAGGCAAACAGGTTACATTGATCGATGGTCTATCACGAATTTTAAATAAATACTTAGATGAGCCTTTCACGAATCTTTTGGAAAAAGAATTGGTTGACCGTGGCGTAACACTAGCGTTAGGTGAAAATGTGAATGAATTTGTGGCAGACGAATCTGGTGCAGTGACAAAAGTAGTAACTGCTAGTCAAGAATTTGATGCCGACATGGTCATTCTATGTGTTGGGTTCCGACCTAATACTGATTTATTGAGAGGCAAAGTCGATATGCTTCCAAGCGGAGCGATCAAAGTGAACGAATACATGCAATCTAGCAATCCAGATATTTTCTCTGCTGGTGATTCTACCGTCGTTCATTACAACCCAACTGGAAAAGATCAATATATCCCATTAGCAACAAATGCAGTACGCCAAGGAATGTTAGTCGGACAAAATCTGGTTGAACAAAAAGTGAAATATCGCGGAACTCAAGGAACATCTGGTCTTTACTTGTTTGGCTGGACCATTGGATCAACCGGCCTTACAAAAGAAAGTGCCGCATTAAATGATATCGATGTAAATGTGACGGTAATCGAAGACAACTATCGTCCAGAATTTATGCCAACGACAGAAAATGTGTTGATGGAAATCGTTTCAGAAAAAGGCACGAACAAGATTCTCGGTGCTCAGTTCCTTTCAAAATATGATATTACTCAATCAGCGAATACCTTATCAGTGGCGATCCAAAACGGGATGACGTTAGAAGACCTGGCTTTACAAGATTTCTTCTTCCAACCGCACTTTGACCGTCCATGGAATTACTTGAACATTCTAGCTCAAGCTGCTTTAGCAGAAGCTGAGTAAACGTAAAACAGGAGGGGCGACCTTCCTGTTTTTGCGTTGTTTAAAAACAATTTTCTAGGATTGGACTTCCTGTTTTTTTAGTGTAAACTGAGATGGGAACGGAGGATTCAAAATGATTTCACTAAAAGATTATCTAGCAGGCGGAGAGACAACGATCTCAAATCTGCTATTACAAAACTATACAAAACTTGGTCTGAATACGAATGAGTTTATGTTGTGGTTGCAGCTTTATGCCGCGCATGAAGCCGGCGAGGATTTTCCTGATTTGACAGTAATTGCCAAAAGCATGGGCAGTACAACGGAGAAGCTCTACGGGGTGCTGAACAATCTAGTCGAGAAAGAGTTTGTTACGCTTGAAACAGCATTGGATGAAAGTGGAAGACAAAGTGATCGCTATAACTTGCTGCCGGCTTTTGAAAAATTAGATGTGCTGAAGGAACAGGAGCGCTTTGAAGCCGAAGAAAAAGATGATTTAGCAGCTCAAAAGAAAATGCTGCGTTCCTTTGAGCAAGAGTTTGGCCGTCCACTATCACCAATTGAATATCAAAAAATCGGCTATTGGTTGAATGACGACCAATATTCTCCCGCTTTGATCGAATTAGCGTTACAAGAAGCTGTATTAAATCAAGCCTATAATTTTAAATATATCGAAACAGTATTACAGAGCTGGGAAAAGAAAAACATTCGCTCCAAAGCTCAAGTGGAAGAGGAGCAACGCCGCAGAAAGCAGATATTATTGCAAAAAGAAGAGCAAAAACATTCAGAAGAACTTCCGAAAGTATCTTTATATAATTGGTTAGAAAGGAAAGACCCGGATGCTTAGTAAAGAAAGAACAATGGAAGCTATGTCGCGTATGTATGATATGTTTCCCGATGCTGTTGGCGAACTGCATTCGGATTCACCATTTCAGCTATTGATCGCGGTAATCTTAAGTGCTCAGGCTACGGATGTTTCAGTAAATAAAGCAACTCCTGCATTATTTTCGGCCTACCCAACTCCGGAAGCATTGGCTCAGGCACCGATGGAAGATATTATCGCGAAGATCAAGACGATCGGACTATATCGCAACAAAGCCAAAAATATCAAAGCCTGCGCACAGATGCTGTTAGATAACTATGGGGGAGTCGTTCCAGCGACTCGCGACGAACTGATCAAATTACCAGGTGTCGGACGAAAGACGGCCAATGTTGTTCTGGGAGATGCCTTTGGGGTTCCGGCGATCGCTGTAGATACTCATGTTGAACGTGTAACGAAACGATTACGAATCTGCAAGCTCAATGCCTCTGTGACCGAAGTTGAAGCGACATTGATGCGCAAGATCCCAAAAGAGTTATGGGTTAAAAGTCATCATACACTCATTTTCTTTGGACGCTACCATTGCACGGCAAGAGCTCCAAAGTGTGAGATTTGCCCGCTGTTAGATATGTGTCAAGATGGAAAAGACAGATTAAAAGCCGCTCGAAAATAAATTCGAGCGGCTTTTTTCAATTTGCAGCAGGCTGCATATTTTGCTGTGCCGGTGTCTGCGCCGGGTTGTCAGGCTGACTGGCACTGGACGACGGCTGAGAAGGCTGCTGTTCGACAGACGACGATGGCGTCGGAGTCGGAGTCGGATTTGCAGGATTCTCACTGCTGACCGGTGGTACTACTGTTGAAGATTCAGACGAACTGGTCTCTGATTCACTGCTGCTTGAGGTAGTTGTCTGATTATAGTAGTTATTGTAATAAGAACTTTGAACAGAGTAGCTTGGTTGCGTCGGAACGGAGGAAGCTCCTTTAACATAAAGCTCGTTGCCGATTCTAAGTACATCATTCGGCATCACCCAATCCTCATTTGAGACATTCTCCGAAGCATAGGTCATCATTTCCCGATAAACATCCTGAGCAATATATTCAGACTGACTAGTGATTGGTTTCATCCGATCGTCATAGCCTGCCCAAATGGACAGTGAATAATGAGGAGTAAAACCAGTAAACATTACATCCGGTGAAATCGATCCATAATGAGGGATCTTAGCCAGTTCATCGTCCGTATAGTTTGAAGTCCCTGTTTTACCAGCTTGGAACAGGTTAGGTATTTGAGCCTTGAATCCAGTACCTTTAGTGATTACATCCTTCAAGATATCGGTAACCATATAAGCGGTATAAGGTTCCATCGCTTTTTTACCTTCGTTTTCAAAGGTTTGCTCAGAGCCGTCTTGGTATTTGATCTTATTGATATAAAGTGGTTCATTATAGGTTCCGCCATTGGCAAATGCCGCATAAGCAATCGCCATTTTTTCGGTTGAGATCCCGTATTTTGTGCCATCTTGCGTTTCGGTGTTGCTTGAAATTGCATTGGCTTGTTGAATTTCTTTATATTGGATACCTAATTTTTTCAAGAACTTCGAGACATTTTCAGGTCCAACTTCATTGAACAGCTTCACGGCAGGTACATTCCGCGAATCATATAAAGCTTGACGCAACGAAATATTTCCTTGGTAGCTATTATCCCAGTTTTTCACTTCTGTTTTAGTACCTTCGTAGTAATACTGTTTGTCATCAATCCGGTCACCTGTAGACTTTTGTAAATATTCAAAGGCTGGACCATAATCCGTGATAGGTTTAACCGTTGAACCAAAGTCGCGACTCGTATTCACTGCACGGTTCATGCCTAGATAAACGTCGTCAGCGATATTGCGTCCGCCGATCTGAGCAGTGACATTCCCAGTTTTGCTATCGACTAATGTTGCAGCGATTTGCAATTCTTCATCAGGGTATTGAACATATTCGTCACCATTTACGATTGAGTAAAGTCGATTTTGTGCATCGGTATCAAGATTTGTATAAATCTCTAAGCCATCAGTGTAGACATTTTTCCCTGTTTTGGCTTCAACTTGAGCAATTACTTCTTTTACATAGTTATCAGCGACTTTTCTTTCTTCATTATCGGTCTCTAAAGGCAATAACCCTTGATCGATAGGTTCATTTGTCGCTTTATCATACTCATCTTGAGTAATCTTTTTGTTATTCAACATCGTGTAAAGCACAGTATCTCGCCGATCTTTCGCGGCTTCTGGGTGTTTATAAGGGTCATAGGAATTGGGCGCTTGCGGCATACCGGCTAACAAAGCTGTTTGCGCGATAGTCAAATGCTGCAATTCCTTACCAAAATAAGATTCAGCGGCTGTTTCCATTCCATACAGACCATTAGCCATGTAAACCTTATTAATATAGTAGGTTAATATTTCTTGCTTCGAATACTTTTTCTCCAACTGAATCGCTAACCAAGCTTCTTGCGCTTTTCGACGTAAGGTTTGATCGGATGCTTTAGTGGAGAAGAAGGAGAGCTTAACAAGCTGCTGGGTCAAGGTACTTCCTCCTTGAAGGCCATCCTTGTTGGTGATGTTATGGACCAGCGAGCCCATGATTCGAACCGGATCTACTCCGTTGTGCTTGAAGAAGCGACGATCTTCTACTGAGACGATCGCATCATCTAATTCTTGCGGAATTTTTGTCGCACTAACTTTTTCTCGTTTTTCAGCACCAAGCTCTTCGAAAATATTGCCGTCACTGTCAAAAAACTTAGAGGAGACAGTCGCATCTAACTTCTTTTCGCTTAAAGCAGGTGCATCTTTTACATAGAAGAAAAAGATTCCGACACCGGTAAGTAATACAACGCAAAGAAACCCTACGATTGCGATCGCTATTTTCAACCCAATATGGCGACTTTCTTTCTTTTTTTGTGCAGGTTTAGGTTTCTTTCCTTTTGGGGTTCGCATATTTTTTTGCGAACGTGAGGGATTAGCCATTTGATTAACTCCTTTTTTCAAGATATTGTTCCACCGCTGCTAAGTAAGGGATTCTCGGCGCAATTTGCGGTGTGATCTCGATACCAACTGTTTCAATTAGTGTAAGCGGTATTGATTTTTTGCCATTTTCTTGTCCGTTCCAATAGTCTACCAGTTCTTGGGCAGAAAGAAAAAAGCAACGATTCAAGCTTGAAAACCATAGTAAAACAAAACAAATCGCATCTTGCTTCAAGCATTGCTGCATGTGAGTGATTTGATGCTGATGAAAATTTTTCAATGGGAAAGAGGTTTTGTTTTTTGTTTCTTTTGCTTCAAAATCCAAATAGTATCCACGATAAACACCGTTATAATCCGTAGTAGACGGTTGTCTAAAGTACGCTTCCTTAATCACCGCTGCGCTTCGTTTGGGGTAATCGACCTTAACAATCTGAAGCGGCGTTGGCTTTTTATGGATAACTGCCTTATCATGGGTTAAGTAGTACTCGTTGCTTTGATTGATTGCTTCTTCAAAGCGCATCCCGCGATTGGCAAACGTCGTTTCTTTTTTTAATGAGCGTTCCCGTGGATTATTTTGTGAAAATAGTTGACCATTAGGGTAGTGAAAGGTCATTTTCATCACACTCCTGCTAGCTATTATAGCAAATTTTTTCGAAAGATATTTTATTTTTAAGTGAAAGTAAGGAAAATGCAATGAATGAAACAATACAGCGGTTATACGTAACCGGTTATCAAAGCTATGAGTTGGGAATTTTCAATGAGAAAGACCCGCGTGTGCAAGTAATTAAGAATGTTTTAAAAAGAGAATTGACAGCTTTAATCGAAAATGGGTTGGAGTGGGTCATGATCAGCGGCAGTCTCGGAACGGAAATTTGGGCTGGACAGATAATCAATGAATTGAAGCAGGATTATCCAGAAATAAAGTTAGCCATTATTTTTCCCTTCGAAGGATTCGGAAGTAACTGGAAAGAACACAATCAGTTACTTTTGAGCGAATTGGTACAAATGGCTGATTATGTGGATTCTGTCAGTCATCAACCGTATCAGAACCCCGGACAATTTAAAAATCATGTAAATTTTCTGCTGCAGCATACGGATGCAGCGCTAGTCGTATATGATACTGAGTATCCTGGCAAAAGTAAATTTTTTCTAGCAGATGTTGAAAAATTTCAAGAGAGAAATTCTTATGAATTGCTTACGATCACGATGGATGATTTAGAAAATTCCTCAGACTTCGGGGATAGTGTTTGATTTCCTCTGATATATCAGCTAGAATATATAGGAAAGTAAATTAAGATTAGAGCTAATGAGGTGGAAAAATGGCGAATGTAATCTATACTCCGAACGATATTTTGGAGCAAGAATTTAAAACAAAAATGCGTGGCTACGATCCAATCGAAGTTGATGAATTTTTGGACAATGTAATCAAAGATTATGAAGCTTATAACAAAGAATTATTAACACTAAGAGAAGAAAATGACCGTTTGAAAGCAAAAGTTGAACAACTGTCAAAAGCTCAGCCAGCACCTTCACGTGTGAAAGAAGCGGCGCCTAAGAGTTCAGCAGTTACGAACTTTGACATCTTGAAACGTTTGTCCAATCTTGAAAGAGAAGTATTCGGCAAGAAGCTTGATCAACAAGCATCAGCTCAAACAACTTCTTCAGAGTTTGGTCAAAATTATACTCAAGATGAGAGTGATATCGAAAAGACTCGTCAATTTTAAATTTGAATGATGCAATTTTTGGGTGATCGCGGTCTGCTTTGCGCAGGCTGAGGAAAGTCCAT
The DNA here is from genome assembly GCF_002140655.1 of Enterococcus sp. 3H8_DIV0648. Taxonomy (NCBI): domain Bacteria; kingdom Bacillati; phylum Bacillota; class Bacilli; order Lactobacillales; family Enterococcaceae; genus Enterococcus; species Enterococcus sp. 3H8_DIV0648. Next base: position 1,016,171 of record NZ_NGLG01000001.1, read on the forward strand.
GCTCGCACAGACTGAGATGTCTGTAGTGTTCGTGCTTAGCGAAATCATAAGCTAAGGTACTTCTTTTGGAGTAACGGCAGAAAAAAGGGCTAAGGAGTAATCTATGCCTGAGTATTCTTGAAAGTGCCACAGTGACGAAGCATTTTGAGAAATCAAAATGGTGGAACGCGGTAAACCCCTCGAGCGAGCAACCCAAACGATGGTAGGGGCGCTCTTTCTAAGGAAATGAACGATGAAAGAGACGGCATTTATGCCGGAGATAGATGATTACCACGACGATCACACTTCCCTGAGTTGATCGCCGTACAAAACATGGCTTACAGAAAATTGCAGCAATTCAGGGTGTGCCTTCCAACTTTGCGTTGTGAAGGTTTTTTTGCGAGTCCCACTTTACGCTTTAGCGTAATTAGTGGGATCGTATGCGTACGAAGATAAAAGAATTTTTTCTCGAAAAAATTCCTACTATACTAATGAGCTAGCTGCGAGTTGCCAGTTCTGCTTTTTGCAGTGTTTAAAGAGCTTAATTCGATATTGAATAATTGATTACACGGTTTAGCAAAATGGTATGCCAACGATGATAAAGAGTTGACTTCACTTTACGCTTTAGAGTGATCAGCAGAATAATATGCGTACGAGAAATTCTCACTATTAATGTATTGCAAATCAAGTTCATCTAACTATGCCTAAATTCGATTTTTGATAACCGGCATTATAAAGATAAATGAATAACAAAGGAGTATTTATGGAAAAACAATATAATTTGATTGCCACAGCCGCGGCAGGTATCGAGGCGTTAGTAGGCAAAGAGCTTAGAGATTTAGGAATCGAGTGTCAGGTGGAAAATGGCCGGGCACGATTTAAAGGCGACATGGAAACAATTGCTACAGCAAACTTATGGTTGCGCACAGCGGATCGAGTAAAGATTATCGTTGACGAGTTTGACGCATTTACCTTTGACGAATTGTTCGAAAAGGTCAAAGCGATCCCTTGGGAGGATTATTTACCGATGGATGCGGAGTTCCCAGTGGCAGGTCGTTCGATTAAGTCGAAGCTTTATAGTGTTCCTGATTGCCAATCGATCACCAAAAAAGCGATCGTTGAGCGTTTGCGTGAAGTGTATCATCGACCAGCGCGTGTACCGCTGCCTGAAACAGGAGCATTTTTCCAATTGGAAGTTGCTTTACTGAAGGATCATGTTGTTTTGACCATCGACACGACAGGACCTAGTTTGTTCAAACGAGGCTATCGTTTGGAAAAAGGTGGAGCGCCTTTAAAAGAAAATATGGCGGCTGCCTTAGTGATGTTGACTAATTGGCGCAAGGATCGTCCTTTTTATGATCCTGTTTGCGGATCAGGTACCTTATGTATCGAAGCGGCACTGATCGGTCACAATATCGCTCCTGGTTTTAATCGTGATTTTGCATGTGAGGCGTGGGATTGGTTTGATTCGGCAGTATTCGATAAAGTACGTACTGCGGCTGATGAAGCGGCCGATTATGATATTGAATTAGATATCGCAGGTTCGGATATCAATGGACGAATGATCGAGATCGCTCGTGCGAATGCCGAAGAGATTGGTTTAGGCGATTCAATTGATTTCAAACAGCGGGCAGTCAAAGATTTCAAAACAGAGAAAAATTATGGTGTGATCGTAGCTAACCCGCCTTATGGGGAACGTTTAGGTGAAGAAGAACAGGTTCGTGTTCTATATCATGAGATGGGAGAAGTCTTCCGTCCATTAAAAACATGGAGCAAGTATATCTTAACCAGCGACTTGGCTTTTGAAGAGTATTATGGCGCTAAAGCGACGAAGAAAAGAAAATTATACAACGGAGCCATCCGAACGGATCTATTCCAATATTGGGGCGAGCGTCCACCAAGAAAGCCGAGAGCAGATGCAGAACAATAAAATAGAAGCCATTCGCAATTATGCAGAGAAAAAGCTGGGAGACGATCGCAGCGGTCATGATTTTTATCATGTGGAGCGTGTCGCAAAAATCGCGGCGAAGCTTGCCGAACAAGAGGGCGTTTCTGACACGCTGATCATTGAGACGGCTAGTTATCTTCATGATGTGATCGACGATAAGATCGTTGCCGAAGTCGATACTGAAAAAAAGAGTCTTAAAAAGTTTTTAAAAGAACTCGATTTTTCTGCAGATAATATACAAGAAATTTTTGAGATCATCGAAAATATTTCTTTTTCGCAGGAAATCGAGAAAGGTAAGGTTAATTTGACGATTGCCGGCCAAATCGTGCAGGATGCGGATCGGATCGATGCATTGGGAGCGATCGGTATTCTGCGGACTGCTTATTATGGCGGCCATACACAAAGTCCTTTATATAATCCGAATATTCAGCCGCAGGAGTTCAAAAGCAAGCAGGACTATCGTAAAAAAAGCACGGTGATCAATCATTTTTATGAAAAGCTTTTTAAATTGCCGGCAACGATGAATACTCAAGCGGGTAAAATGGAAGCCCAACGCAGAAAAGCTTTTATGGAAAACTTTTTAGAAACTTTTTATGCTGAATGGAATTTATCATAAAAGTGAAGTAAAAACGGCGGAATAAAAGTAAAAAAATCCTTGAGGCAAGACAAATTATTTCCAGTGAACTTCTTTTTCTCCTATAATGTTTATGGTTAGGAGGAACTCTGAATGCTGCATCGTGAATTCTTGAGTCCCGAAGAAGTTTTAGAAAAAATGCCAAGATTGTCTGAAGGATTATTTGCTATTCGCTGTCAACTGACGAATAAAACGTATCAGGTGATTTTATATAAATATCAAGAGGATTATTTCTTAGTGGAGAATCCGGCATTGATCAATGTCTTGCTTGAAAAAGATCGAAGCTTTTTTGGAACGCCAGAACAACTTTTGAATGAAATCGAAAGGTCTTTTGAGGATAACAATTACCAACCTGTACCAAAACAGTGGGTCAATTTAGACTTGAACACCTTGAAATTATTAGATAATGTAGAAATCAAATTCTTTGATTTGGAAGAATAACAGGAAATCCTGTTATTCTTTTTTTCTGAATTGACGGAAAAGATAGTACACGTTGATCACGGTGAGGATCGCACCGAGTATAAACGGAACGATCAAGCGGCCTTGGCTGTAACCAAAGTTTTTTTGAAAACTTTCTGCCGAAGTAAGCGCGATGACTGTTTGGCTATAGTTATAGACTTGATAGCTGAAAGTTGTTAAAAAAACTGCAATCAAGGTTAAAGCAAAACGTCGATAATCACTATTTTTCATTCGTTTCGCAAAGTAGAAAATCATATATGCGATCATTAAAGCCGCAGGAACGCCAAACGCAAAAAGCGGATTAAGCATGTAAGATTTACCTCCTTAAAAATTTTCGAATTTGTTTCTATTTTACCACAATACTAAAAAAAGCTTTGCTGATTCGAATAGTCAGTACGAGATTCTATCAAATGAGGGAGTTTTATGAACAGCTACATTTTTCCAATTAAAGCAGCAGTCATCACGTTTCCGTTCTTAGCGATGCTGATTACGGCGCCTTTTTTAATCTATTATTATCGCAAATACGGCCAATTAGGTAAATTAAGAAGCCTCATTTTGTATTCATTTGTCTTCTATTTATTATGTGCCTATTACTTAGTGATCCTGCCATTGCCAAGCATTAGTATCGTGGCGCAAATGACCGGTCCGCGTTATGAACTGCATTTATTCCAGTCATGGGAAAATTTTATCAATCAAACGGTGTTGCAGCTGAATAATCCCAGCACTTATCTGCCAGCAATGAAGCAAAGTGTTTTCCTTGAACCTGTTTTTAATATTTTTTTGTTGTTTCCATTTGGTGTATATTGCCGGTATTATTTTAAATTTTCTCTGGGGAAGACGATACTGGCAAGCTTTGCGCTGTCTTTATTTTTCGAATTGACCCAATTAAGCGGTTTGTATTTTATTTATCCGCGGCCTTATCGTTTATTCGATGTAAATGATTTATTGCATAATACGTTAGGCGGGACTTTCGGATTTGCCTGTGCGCCGTTGTTTACCTTTTTCTTGCCGACGAGAAGCGAGCTGGATTCGGAATCATTAGCCAAAGGTCAGCAGGTAACGTTATTGAGACGTTTTGTGGCGATGGTGATTGATTGGATCGCGATTGGCTTTCTCAGCAGTTTATTAAAATTTTTTACGAATATTTTACCAGCGAATCTCAGAGCACTTTTTAATTATCCGATCGCCAGCTTTACTTTGGCTGTCATGCTTTATTTTATGCTGCTGATGCATTTGTGGAACGGTCAGACAATCGGCAAGAAAGTCGTTCGTATCAAGGTCGTAGAGCCGGATAGGGAACACATTCGACTGTGGAGTTTAGTAAAAAGATACAGCGCATTTTATTTGCTGCTTTATGGTTTGCTGCAGATTTTTAACTATACCATGACCCATTTGCCCACCAATAATCACTCGGTTTTTATTGCTTATGTTACATTCGGCTTGATGAGTTTAGGAATTTTACTTTTATTTCTATTCAACTTATTGTATGCTCTCATAAGAAGAAAAACCCGCCTATTCCATGATAAAGCGAGTCACACGTATACGATTAGTACGTTATTAAAGAAAGAGGTAGAACATGCGAACTTTTGAATCATTTAATTTCCAGCCGTTTATTCTTGAGGCTATTAAGGATAAAGGTTTTACTGAACCAACACCGGTTCAAGACAAATTAATCCCTTTAATCAAAAAGAAAAGAAATGTTGTCGGCCAATCCCAAACTGGATCAGGGAAGACACATACATTTTTACTACCATTAATGAATAATATTGATCCAGCAAAGGATGAAGTGCAAGTGGTCATCACGGCACCAAGTCGCGAACTAGCGAGTCAAATCTATCAAGCAGCGGTGCAGATCGCTAAATTTTCTCCACAGGAAATCCGCGTAACGAATTTTGTCGGCGGGACAGATAAACAGCGTTCAGTTGATAAGCTGGGAGCACACCAGCCTCATGTCGCTATCGGAACGCCCGGTCGTATCCTGGATATGATGAACGAACAGGCACTGAAGGTTCATACAGCGGAATACTTTGTTGTTGACGAAGCGGACATGACCTTGGACATGGGCTTCTTGACAGAGGTCGATCAAATCGCTGGCCGTTTGCCAAAACAGTTACAAATGCTGGTCTTTTCTGCGACGATTCCAGAAAAACTGCGTCCTTTCTTATTGAAATATATGGAAAATCCAGTAATCGAAGAAATCAAATCAAAAGCAGTGATCTCTGATACGATCGAAAACTGGCTGATCTCGACAAAGGGTCAAGACAAGAATCGTCTGATCTATCAATTATTGACGATCGGACATCCATATCTGGCAATTGTTTTTGCGAATACGAAGCAGCACGTTGATGAAATCAGCAACTATCTGAAAGCTCAAGGATTAAAAGTTGCGAAGATCCACGGAGATATTTCTCCTCGTGAACGTAAGCGTGTGATGCGTCAAGTGCAGAATCTGGAATATCAATATGTCGTAGCAACTGATTTAGCTGCTCGCGGGATCGATATCGAAGGTGTATCGCATGTTATCAATGCGGAAATACCGCAGGATTTGAGTTTCTTCATCCATCGTGTCGGCAGAACGGGGCGGAATGGGTTATCTGGTACAGCGATCACTTTATACGGTCCAAGTGATGAAAATGATGTTAGCTTGATCGAGAATACTGGCGTGACTTTCCAGCCGAAGGAAATCAAAAACGGCGAGATCGTCGATACCTATGATCGTAATCGTCGAAAAAAACGCGAAAAATCAAAAGATGAGCTGGACCCAACCTTGATTGGATTGGTCAAAAAATCTAAGAAAAAGATCAAACCGGGCTATAAGAAGAAAATTGATCGGGCCATCTCCGAATCGAATAAACAAAAACGTCGTCAAACGCGACGCCAAGAAGAACGCAGCGTTCGTAAAAATAAAAAACGTTCAAATTCATAAGAAAGGCTTCGCGAACTCGCTCAGCTTTTGAGCAATAAGACTAAAATATTTCTAAATTGCTTCTCAAATTTCGAAATATTTTTGCTTATTGCCGATAAAGCTAGTTCGTGAAGCCAGACATGGATATACCCGCTACAAAGCGATTTATTCATCTGAAAATTTTATACTTACTTTA
>NZ_NGLG01000001.1:1022391-1070850 GCF_002140655.1 Enterococcus sp. 3H8_DIV0648
GGATATACCCGCTACAAAGCGATTTATTCATCTGAAAATTTTATACTTACTTTATAGATTCAGGTGTCAAAAGTAAGAATTAGGATGCTTGCTTTGTCTAATCCCATTTTTTAATGTCTAAACACTAATTTGTGGTGACCATTACTTAAATCCATTGTAAAATTAGCGATCTGTTCCCATTATTTTAGCGAACAAAAAAACTTTTCCTTCAAAACAGGCTTTTGACACCTGAATCTTTATAGTCTAAGAAAAACACTTGTATCCGTCGATTACTCGGATACAAGTGTTTTTTTCATTTTGATACAGGCGATACCGTCCTCTTGGAAAATATCGGAAATGACATGATAGTCGCGTTTTTCATAGAAGGTCTGGGCGGTGACTTCAGCTGATAGGATCGAATAACGGCAGCCTTCTTGAATCGCGCGATTTTCGATATATTCTAAAAGCCTTGAACCTAGCTGCTGATCACGATAATCCGCATGAACACATAAGCGGTCGGGATTTAACGTTTGATCATCCAGCTTTTGATAGCGAACTGTTGCGACTGGTTGCTGCTCGTCAAAGAGAACGAGGTATTGCCGATCGGGCGTATCTAATTTATCGAATTCCAATTCTGGTAAAATATTTTGTTCTAAAACAAAAATTTGATAACGTAAATAAAATGCGGCGGCTTGTAGTTCTGGCGATGCGCCAAAATATTCCTTCATCTCATTCCTCATTTCTTTATGATAATGGTATAATTCTAACATATGAGTGTTGGAGGAGGCAGAAAGATTTATGAACTTATTAGATCAATTGGACTGGTCCTATTGGAAACGACTAAATCCCAAAGAGAAACGGACGTTATTAAGCCAGCTATTGCTTCATTTTGTGAATCCGTTGATGAAGATTTCAGATATTGAATTAAAGGATTTTGATCTGTACGGTATTAAGTGTCAAACATTTCAGCTGTTGATCGATGAAGAGGAATTTGTCTTTATTCCCGGAAACAAAGATGCGATCTTAGGCTGGAATTTAGGAACGAAAGGCCTATCTTTATTAGAAACAGCACCAAACTCTCAAGAAATTACGATCCCACAGGAATTGCGCGGTCAATACAACTTTTTTGACGTGGATTCACTGGGGGAATTGATCAATGATAAAACCACTAGTCTGCGCAAGGTTAAGATTCCGCCGATGTTCGTTCAACGTTATGCCTTGCCGGCTGGAACGAATTATTTAGGAATCTATGATGCGGTGACCGGAAGCTTTTCCGGCGAAGCGGATCAGTTTTCGACCTATGAAGAGGAAATCAAAGAGGTATTATCGCCTAATTTGACCTCAGAAGAAAGCATGACTTGGTCATTTCCTAAAAATGTCTTGAAAGAGGACCGCTGGTATATCGAAATGGTGCCTCATTCTGACAGCTATCATGTGTTTAGTCACGAGAAGCATACGTATAGCAGTCTGCGTAAAAAAATCCGTAAGAAAAATTTTGACTTATTGACGGAAGATCAATGGGAATATGTCAATGGAGCAGGCAGCCGCCGATTGTTCCGCTGGGGCAACGATCTGAACGTGACTGATCCTTATCGTGGAAAAAATGTTCGCAAAATGATGGAGCAGGCAAATATGTTCGGCTTGTTTTTCGATACGTCGATGGAACGTTTCGAGATCACGGAAGATCCCGGTGTCTTGAAGCTGACGAATAAGAAAAATCAAGTAGGCATCCCGATCGTTGATTTTCTGCCGTTATCCAGTTATTTCAGCAACAATACGACGATGCTCCACGAAGAAGTGCTGTCGCCAAGTGATTATTTGTACCGCAAGGCAATTTTAATCAAGCTCTAGTTTGACTTTTGACAAACTTTTTTCTATACTCTAAAAAGGATATGGTTTATTTCTTACGCTTCCACAGAAAGTGCACGGTTGCTGAAAGCTGCACGCTGCGAAGAATAGATTGCTCCCGACAATTTTTGATTGAAAAATCAACGCTGCTCAGCGTTAGCGAGCTGAAGAGGTAATGATCAAACTATCATTGCAATCAAGGTGGTACCGCGAGTTTTCGTCCTTGACTGCAGTGGTAGTTTTTATTTTTTTGAGAAAAGAGGAGAACAGATGAAAAAATTATCAAGCGCTGAAGTGCGCCAAATGTTTCTAGATTTCTTTAAAACCAAAGAGCACATGATCGAACCAAGTGCATCGTTAGTACCAGTGAATGACCCGACCTTGCTATGGATCAACTCAGGTGTTGCAACCATGAAAAAATACTTTGACGGCAGTGTCGTACCGGAAAATCCCCGCATCGCTAATGCGCAAAAATCGATTCGGACCAACGATATTGAAAACGTCGGAAAGACCGCTCGTCATCATACGATGTTCGAAATGCTGGGAAATTTCTCGATCGGTGATTATTTCAAAGTCGAAGCGATCGAATGGGCGTGGGAATTCTTAACGTCACCTGATTGGATCGGATTTGATCCAGACAAATTATACGTAACGGTTTATCCAGAAGATAAGGAAGCAAAACGAATCTGGTTAGAAGAGGTCGGCATTCCAGCGGATCACGTCGTTGAGATCGAAGACAACTTCTGGGATCTAGGCGCTGGCCCAAGCGGTCCCGATTCAGAAATCTTCTATGACCGCGGCGAAGCGTTTAACGATTTAGCAGAGGACGATCCTGAAAATTATCCTGGGGGCGAAAATGAACGCTACTTGGAAATCTGGAACTTAGTTTTCTCAGAGTTCAACCATACACCGCAGGGAACTTATGAACCATTACCTCATCAAAATATTGATACGGGGATGGGACTTGAACGGATGGTCTCAATCATTCAGGATGCACCAACCAACTTCGAAACAGATTTATTCCTGCCGATCATTGGCAAGGTTGAAGAATTAAGCGGCAAGAAATATGCGACTGATAAGCAGTTAGATATTTCCTTCAAAGTGATCGCTGACCATATTCGTTCGTTAGCTTTTGCGATCGGGGATGGGGCACTTCCTTCAAATGAAGGTCGCGGCTATGTTTTACGTCGTTTATTGCGTCGTGCGGTGATGCATGGCAAGAAATTAGGAATCGATGAAGCCTTCTTATACAAATTAGTCCCAGTAGTTGGCGAAATCATGGTGAGCTACTATCCAGAGGTGAAACAACAGGAAGCATTCATCGAAAAAGTGGTTCGCACAGAAGAAGAACGCTTCCACGAAACGATCAACGACGGATTAACGATGCTAAATGGCGTGTTAGCTGAATTAAAAGCGAAGAATGAAACAACTTTAGATGGAAAAGCGATCTTCAAGCTTTATGATACCTTTGGTTTCCCAGTAGAATTAACGGAAGAGGTCGCTGAAGATGAAGGCTTGAAGGTCGATCATGAAGGCTTCGACGTTGAGATGCAGGCGCAAAAGGAACGTGCTCGTGCCGCTCGGACGACAGAAAAATCTATGGGTGTGCAAACAGCCTTGTTAGGTGATATCAAAGTAGAAAGCACATTTGTCGGCTATGATCATTTAGAAGTCGAAAGCGAACTGCTCGTCATCTTGCAAGACAATGCCATGGTCTCTGCGGTAAATGTTGGGGAAGCCCAAGTCATCTTTGCCGAAACGCCTTTCTATGCTGAAATGGGTGGACAAATCGCTGATAAAGGGATCATCGTTGACCAAGCAGGCAAGATCATTGCCAATGTGACGGATGTTCAAAAAGCACCAAACGGTCAAGCACTGCATACAGTAGAAGTGCTTGCTTCATTAAAAGAAGGCGAAAAATACTTCCTGCAAGTAAATGCGGCCTTCCGCAATAAAGTAATCAAAAACCATACAGCGACTCACGTACTGCATAAAGCCTTGAAAGAAGTTTTAGGCGATCATGCCAACCAAGCGGGGTCATTGGTTACAGACAAACATTTACGTTTTGACTTTACGCATTTCGGTCAAGTAACCGCTGTTGAGTTGAAAGAAATGGAAAAAATCGTCAACCAAAAAATCTGGGAGGCTATTCCAGTGGTGACGATCGAAACCGATATCGACACGGCGAAGAATATGGGTGCGATGGCGTTGTTCGGTGAAAAATACGGACACGATGTGCGTGTGGTAAATATCGGCGACTGGTCGATCGAGCTGTGCGGCGGAACCCATGTGGTGAACACTGAAGACATTGGGTTGTTCAAGATCGTTTCTGAATCAGGGATCGGAGCAGGCGTTCGTCGGATCGAAGCATTGACCGGCAAAGAAGCGTATGAAGCATTCCGCGAAGAGGAAGAGCAATTGGTGCAAGTAGCCCAAATCGTAAAATCTCCGCAAATCAAAGAAGTGGTCAGCAAAACAGAACAATTGCAGCAGCAAGTACGTGAGCTGCAAAAAGAAAATGAACAATTAGCGACAAAATTAGCCAATCAACAGGCTGGCGATGTCTTCAAAGACGTGAAAGAAATCAACGGCACGACCGTGATCACGGCACAAGTCAACGTCAAAGACATGAATCAGTTGCGTCAATTGGCCGATCAATGGAAACAAAAAGCCTTATCTGATGTCTTAGTCTTAGGAACAGTACAAGGCGAAAAGGTCAATCTGCTTGCGGCAATGAGTCCAGCGGCGAATGAAAAAGGCTTGAAGGCCGGTGATTTGATCAAAGCAATCGCTCCAAAAGTTGGCGGCGGCGGTGGCGGTCGTCCTGACATGGCACAAGCTGGCGGGAAGAATCCAGCGGGACTATCTGATGCATTAGCAGAGGTAGCGAACTGGTTAGCATAATTTATGTAATTGAGGCAGCATCCGCTGGGGTGCTGCCTTTTCAAATGAGAAAATGAAAATTCAATTGCGTGTTTCTTTTCTTAATAGAGCTATTTCGGTATAATTCAAATGAGAGATTTTATCTTTTTGAAAAGAGGGGACCATTTGGGAATTATTGAGCAAATTATTTTTCTAGTTTTTATTATTAATGCTGTGGGTGCGATCATTACTGTTTTTCGCAAACCGCGGAATATCACCACGATCTGGGCTTGGTTATTGACATTGATTTTTTTACCAGTGATCGGTTTTCTGATCTATGCGTTTTGCGGACGCGGGATCGATGGGGAAACAATGTACCGTTTCGAACAAGGGGATGAGGAGCGGGTCAAAGAGATCAACGGAATCATTCAAGAGGATAATCGCCATGTTGATCATAATGAACCGGATCAACTTTACCCGGCCACGAAATCATTGGTGAAGTATTTCCAGAATTTAGATGAATCACCATTGGCAGTTCGGAATGAATTGGAATTCTTTTTAGATGGAACGGACAAATTCGAGCGTTTGTTTGTCGATCTTCGTGAAGCGCAAAGCACAATTCATGTTGAATACTATGCCTTCTTTAATGACCGGATCGGGAATCGTTTTATGCGGATTTTGGAGGAAAAGGCGGCTGAGGGTGTCGAGGTCAAGATGATCTATGATCCATGGGGCTCGCCTAAAACCAATAAACAATTTTTTGAGACACTGATCAAAAACGGCGGGAAGGTCACACCATTTATTACTTCAAGAAATATTTTAGCAAAAACGCGGTTGAATTATCACTTGCATCGAAAAATCGTCGTAGTTGACGGACAGATCAGCTGGACTGGCGGGTTTAATGTTGGGGATCAGTATTTAGGGGAATCGAAGCGTTTTGGCAGATGGCGGGATACTCACGGCCGAATCGAAGGTACCGCGAGCTTTACGCTGCAGGAAATTTTTATTCGCGATTGGAATGCTTCGGTGACCAATAAGGCGGATCGAATGAGTTATTTGCCGGAGTATTTTGTTTTGCCGCAAAAGGAAATTAAAAAGGGCGTGCCGATGCAAATCGTGGCGGATGGTCCCGATTCCAGCGAACAAATTATCAAAGACGGCTTTGTCCGTTTGATCTTGTCTGCTGAAAAGAGTGTCTGGATTCAAAGTCCTTATCTTGTTCCAGATGAAACAATGATCTCAGCGATCCTGATCGCAGTGCGTTCTGGCATTGATGTGCGGATCATGATCCCAAATATGCCGGATCATCCCTTTATTTATCGGGCGACGCAATACTACGCGAATTATTTGCATCAGCGGGGCGTGAAAATCTATCACTACGCGGACGGCTTTATTCATTCCAAAACAATTGTCGTGGACGATGAATTAGCTACCTTTGGTTCGACCAATCAGGATATCCGCAGCTATGAACTGAACTTTGAGGTCAGCAGCTTTATCTATGATCCAGAAGTAGCGCAGTTATTCCGTAAGATCTTTGAAGAGGATATGGAGAATTGTATCGAATTAACCGATGAAATGATCGCAAATCAATCCCATTGGCTGAACTTTAAACAACGTTTTTCACGGCTGTTATCACCAGTACTATAATTTTTTTCGCAAACCTTGGCGGGCAAGATTGTCCGCCCCTTTATTTTTTGCTTCCGGGATCCATTGGAGAACTAAAAGCGGGAATTGCGGCGCTAATTCATTAAACTCTGATAAATATGGCTGGAAGAGCTTGTTTTTTGTCTGACCTTGGTCTAAAATTTTTATTGCAGTTTTACTATCGGAATAGAGCAAAACCGTTTGATCGTTCAGCTTATGATCGATCAAATAATGCAGCGCATAAACAATCACCGCCAGCTCCGCTTGATGATTGTTGTCTTCAGCTAGTGAGATCGCAAGCTGCTGCTGCTCTTCAGAAATAATTAAAATGCCGCCGCCGCTTTTTTCAGTATTTGTTGCGGCATCGGTATAAACTTTTAACATAATGACCATCCTTTTTTAGAGTAGGAGTATATGAATGGATAAAAAACACTATTTTTGGCAACCAGAATTATCGATCAGCATCATTTATTGGTCGCTGACCTTCATTGTGCTTTTTTATGGCTTAATCTTGACCTTGGAAAAGACCCATCCCTACTTGCAGGGAAATATCGTTATCGGCATCTCGATCTTATTTGGAATCGTGGGCCTTCATCGCTATCTTTACTTAGAGGAGTCGGGAATAAGAGTCCGCTATGCCAGAGTTTGGCGACGTGAGACGCTGCTGCGGGAGCATATTGACTATCTGACTCTCTGTAAAGACGGGGTGATTATCCAACGCAAGGGTCTAAGCGGCGCCGCCTTTCATTTCGCGATGAGAAAGAAAAAGCGGGAAGCCTTCGTAAAAGATTTCGCTGCGTTTTATCCTGAAATTGAAATCAAAGCAAACGAAAAGATCAGCCGGGACTGATCTTTTCGTTTATTTCTTTTTCACATGAGCTGCCTGCATACCGCGAGCACCTTCCACAATTACAAACTCTACTTCGTCACCAGGATCCAAAGTTTTGAATCCATCATTCTCAATAGCGGTAAAATGTACAAAAACCTCTTGATTGTCTTCATAGGTAATAAAGCCATACCCTTTTTTCTCATCAAACCATTTAACAATGCCACTATTCATCACGCAACACCCCTTTGCAATTGCTGGTTTTATTATACGTGAAGCCGAGAAAAATTGCGAATCAATGAGATTACCGAATCTAAGTGGTGTTTTTCTCAGGATAATTCGTTATAATAGGATAGAACGATTAAAAAAAGTGTGTTTTTCTGAATAACGTTCGGGAAAGGGAGTTTTTATGAAAACTGATATTGAAATATCTCAAGCAACGACTTTAGCGCCAATTATGGAAGTCGCAGAAAAAATCAACTTATCTTTTGACGATCTGGAATTACATGGCAAATACAAGGCGAAGATCGAATTTGATGCTTTAGAGCGCATGAAAAAGAATCCAGAAGGCAAATTGATCCTCGTAACGTCTATTAACCCAACTCCGGCAGGCGAAGGCAAATCAACAGTGACCATCGGTTTAGGAGATGCATTAAATAAAATCGGCAAAAAAACAGTCATCGCTTTACGCGAGCCTTCATTAGGCCCTGTTATGGGAATCAAAGGCGGCGCAACTGGCGGCGGCTATGCTCAAGTATTGCCGATGGAAGATATCAACCTGCATTTTACTGGCGATATGCACGCGATCACAACGGCGAATAACGCATTATCTGCTTTATTAGATAACCATATCCATCAAGGCAATGAGTTGAAGATCGACGCACGACGTGTGATTTGGAAACGTGTCGTGGATTTGAATGACCGCGAGCTTCGTCATATTACCGTTGGACTAGGCGGACCAATCAATGGTGTGCCGCGGGAAGACGGCTTTGACATTACAGTCGCTAGTGAAATCATGGCGATTTTATGTCTGGCGACCGATATTGAAGATTTGAAAAATCGTTTATCTAATATTGTCGTGGCCTACACCTTTGATCGCGAACCTGTGACCGTCGGCGATTTGAAAGTAGAAGGAGCTTTGGCTCTTGTACTAAAGGATGCCATCAAGCCCAACTTGGTTCAAACGATTTATCAAACACCAGCCTTTGTCCATGGCGGACCATTTGCGAATATCGCTCATGGCTGTAATAGTATCTTGGCGACAAGAGCGGCACTCCACTGCGGGGATTATGTAGTGACTGAGGCCGGCTTCGGTGCGGATCTCGGCGGCGAAAAATTCTTAGACATCAAAGTTCCAAGCCTAGGCAAAGCACCAGATGCAGTCGTGATCGTAGCGACGATCCGCGCCTTGAAGATGCATGGCGGCGTGGCTAAGAATGACTTGAGCGCGGAAAATCTTGAGGCATTAAGAGAAGGCTTTAGTAATTTAGCGAAACATATTCGCAATATGCGTAAATACGGCTTGCCGGTCGTTGTTGCGATTAATGAATTCATCAGCGATACGGAAAAGGAAATCGATTTGCTGAAAGAATTATGCGGACAAGAAGACGTGAAGGTCGAATTAGCCAGTGTTTGGGAAAAAGGACCAGATGGCGGAATCGACTTAGCGGAAACGTTAGTTGATACGATCGCCAACGAAGAGAACAACTTCCATTCGATCTTCGGCAGAGATCATGATGATCTAACGGAAAAAATCGAAACAATCGTCCGTGAGATCTATGGCGGGAATGAAGTCATCTATAGTAAGAAGGCGAAAACACAATTAGCCAGCTTCAAAAAATATGGCTGGGATCGTCTGCCGGTGTGTATGGCGAAGACGCAATATTCATTATCGGATGATCCAAGCAAACTAGGCGCTCCAATTGATTTTGATGTGACGATTCGTGAATTCGTACCGAAAATCGGCGCCGGATTTGTTGTCGCATTGACAGGGGATGTTATGACGATGCCTGGTTTACCTAAAAAACCAGCAGCTTTAAACATGAATGTCGACGAAAAGGGCAATGCGATTGGATTATTCTAGAAATTGAACGACAGTTAATAGAGCAGTTACTCACTAAAACGAGTGGCTGCTCTATTTTTTTGCATAAAACGTTCGGATTTTTGCATATTATTTCGAATATTCACGAATTTATTTATAAAAAACCATTGACTTGTATAAACACACAACGTATAATCATCAGAAATAGCAGCATTCTAATCGTATTATTATACAATTGCAAGGAGGGGTTAATATGAAAGTTTCGATTATTGGAGTGACAGGCTACAGCGGGATCGAGCTGGTTCGGCTCTTGCTGCAGCATCCATATGTAGAGATCGTTTCGATCCACAGTCATTCACAAAACGGCAAAGAGATCGCTGAATATTTGCCACATCTTAAGCAATTATTAGACCTTCCTTTAGAACCGATCAATTCAGCAGAGATCATGGCAAAGGCAGAGCTGGTCTTTTTCGCTACTCCATCAGGGATCTCAAAGGAAATCGCCACAGCTTTTGTTGAAGCCGATTTTCCCATCATCGACTTATCCGGAGATTTTCGATTAAAAACAGATGGACAGTATGAAAAATGGTATAAAAATTCAAGCGCACCTTTTGACTTTTTACAAAATGCTCATTATGGGTTGGCTGATTTTTATTCAAAACCGACTTCAAAGCTGATCGCTAATCCCGGCTGTTATGCCACCGGCACGTTATTATCATTGGCGCCATTAGTTGAACAAGAGCTGATTGAGACGGATTCGATCATTGTTGACGCAAAGTCCGGCTTATCAGGAGCAGGGAAAAATCTATCGGAAGCCAGTCATTTCGTGAACTGCAATGAAAATATGACACTTTACAAAATGAATAGCCATCAGCACATTCCAGAAATCATGCAGCAATTGCAAAAATGGGATCAAAGCATTCCGGCGATTCAGTTTTCTACTTCACTGATTCCGGTGACGCGGGGAATTTTTATCACCACCTATGCCAGAAGCAAAGAAAAACTGACTCAAGAGCAGCTCTGGCAGGTCTACCGAAGCTTTTATCAAGAAAAGCCGTTTATCCGCGTGCAGGAGCAAAATGTTTATCCTAACCTGCGTCAGATCATCGGCTCAAACTTCTGTGATATCGGGGTTGCCTATAACGAAGTGACCAATATCATCACCGTCGTTACCGTATTAGACAATTTAGTCAAGGGGGCCGCCGGTCAGGCAGTCCATAACTTGAATCATTTAGCGGGCTGGCCGGAAACCACCGGATTGAGCCTCGTACCTATCTATCCATAAAAAATGTCGGAGTGTGAAGAATATGCAAATCATCGAAGGAACAATCGCCAGTCCAAAAGGCTTTTCAGCCACTGGCTTACATGCAGGATTAAAAAAAGAAAAGAAGGATCTCGGAGTCATTTATTCAGAGGTTCCTGCCAATGCCGCGGCAGTCTATACGACCAATCAGGTCAAGGCGGCACCGATTTACGTAACCAAAGAAGCGATGGCTGATCAAAAAATCCAAGCAGTCGTAGTTAATTCCGGAGTAGCCAATGCGTGTACCGGTAAAATTGGTTTGGCGAATGCACAGGAGATGCAGGCCTTAACCGCAGCGCATCTGAAAATCGCAAAAGATACGGTGGCCGTCGCATCAACGGGTGTGATCGGGAAACAGCTGCCGATGGAAACGATCGAAGCTGGGATCAATCAGATTGATCTGCAGCACCAAAAACCTTATGCGTTCCATCAAGCGATCTTGACTACCGATACGGCAACAAAAGAAATTGTTGTGACCGAAGAAATTAATGGTCAGACGGTAACAATGGCTGGAGTCGCGAAAGGATCGGGCATGATCCATCCGAATATGGCGACGATGCTGGCCTTCGTTACGACTGACGCGCAAATTTCAGAAGACTTATTACAGGAAATCTTAGCGGATAAAACGGAAACGACCTTCAACCAAATCACCGTTGACGGTGATACATCCACCAACGATATGGTCTTAGTGCTTGCCAATGGCTTAGCGGAGAATCCTGTGATCGAAAAAAATACAGATGCTTATACTAAATTTTTAGCGATGTTTCAGCTAGTCAGCGAGACATTGGCTAAGATGATCGTTAAAGACGGCGAAGGGGCTACTAAATTAATTGAAGTCCAAGTAGTCGGGGCACTTAATGAAACGGAAGCGCGTTTGGTGGCGAAAAAGGTCGTAGGGTCAAGTTTAGTGAAGACGGCAATGTTCGGCGAAGACCCGAACTGGGGACGAATCATTTGTGCGGTAGGCTATGCCGGCTCTCATACTGATCCGGAAAAGATCGATATGTGGATTGGCGACCAGCAATTATTGAAGCATAGCCAGCCGCAGAGCTTCGATGAAGCAATCATGAAGCAAACGCTGGAAAAAGAAAAAATTTGTATCTCCGTTGATTTAAACATCGGCGCACAAAGCGGAAAAGCATGGGGCTGTGATTTGACGTATAAATATGTCGAAGTGAATGCCTTGTATCATACGTAAGGAGCGAAGCATTATGGGAAAAATTGTAGTAAAAATCGGCGGTGTTGCCAGTGATAATCTAACACAGAGTTTTTTTCAGCAAATCGAAGAATGGCAGACTGCCGGACATGAGATCATTGTCGTCCACGGAGGCGGCTATTATATCACTGAAATGATGGAACGTTTGAACATTCCGGTGACGATCAAAGAGGGCTTGCGGGTAACGACTGAGCAGGCGTTAAAAATTACGCAAATGGTGTTGATTGGACAGGTTCAGCCGACGATCACAACCTTATTCCAGCAGCAGGGCTTTGCGACGATCGGCCTCAACGCTTCCAGCGACAATATGATCCAAGGGAAATTCATCGATCAAGAAAAACTCGGCTATGTTGGTGAAATTACTGAGGTCAATCCCGCGGCCATTGAAGGTGTGCTGTATCGAAACTACATTCCCATCATCGCTCCATTAGGGATGACCAGCAGCGGCCAATGGCTGAACGTCAATGCAGACGATACTGCCTGCAAGATCGCTGAGGAAGTCGGGGCCGAGGCCTTGTATTTGCTGACAGATGTGTCTGGTGTGAAGCAGGCCGGCGAGTGGCTTGAAAAACTCTCAATCGCCGAAGTGGAAGAACTGAAAAATGAAGAAGTGATCACCGGCGGAATGATCCCTAAGATCAACAGCGCCATCAACGCCTTAGAAAACGGGGTTTCAGAGGTCCATATCACGAATTGCATTGAAAAGGCAGGTACTGTCATCACAAAGGAGGAGGTCTTTGCATGAGCCACTTGTTCCCAAATTACGCCCGTGACGGAATCGACTTAGTAGACGGCTCCGGCAGCTATGTTTTTGATCAAAATGGGACGAAATATTTAGATTTTATGAGCGGGATCGCCGTCAGCAATCTAGGTCATCATCATCCGAAAGTGATGCAGGCGTTATCTGAACAGTCAGAAAAGATTTGGCACAGCTCCAATTTGTATACGAGTAATCTGCAAGAAAAGGTCGCTGAAAAATTGACGATGGGCAAAGATTATTTGGCATTTTTCTGTAATAGCGGCACCGAAGCGAATGAAGCGGCGATCAAATTAGCCAGAAAAGCCACTGGACGTTCAAAAATTTTAAGCTTTGAGCAATCATTCCATGGACGAACCTATGGCGCATTGAGTGCGACGGGGCAGCCGGCATTACAGGCAGGTTTTTTCCCGATCGTCGAGGGCTTTGAGTATCTGCCCTATAATCAGCTTGAACCGTTGAAGCAGCACTTAGACGAAGAGGTGGCGGCAGTCATGCTGGAGGTCATCCAAGGTGAAGGCGGGATCATTCCGGCAGAGAAAGAATGGCTTCAGGCTGTGGCTGCATTATGTAAAGAAAACGGCAGCTTGTTGATCATTGATGAGATTCAAACGGGGATGGGAAGAACAGGAACCTTCTTCGCCTTTGAAGCGTATCAGATCGAGCCGGATATCATCACCATCGCCAAAGCCTTAGCTAATGGGATTCCCGTGGGTGCGATGTTAGGGAAAAGCGGGCTGGCTGAGGCCTTTGGTCCCGGTTCTCATGGGACAACCTTTGGCGGGAACAATCTGGCGATGAAGGTCGCGGATGCTGTCGTTTCTGAGATCAATCAACCAGAATTTCTGGCGGCAGTCGCCAAGAAGGGCAGCTATTTAAAAGCGGAATTGACGAAATTGATTGCCACTTCCGAAAAAGTCCTCGATGTGCGGGGCAAAGGCCTAATGATTGGAATCGAGCTAGATTCAACCGAAACACTGCAGCAGACGATCCAAGAACTGAAGGTCCACAAGCTGTTAGCCATTAAAGCGGGCAAGAATGTCCTAAGATTATTACCGCCGCTAACCATCAGTCAGGATGAACTAGCAGACGGCGTCGAAATCATTCAAGCAGTGCTGTCAAATTAGCGAATTTAAAGCAAAATACGTAAAAAGTCCTTGATGCTTTTCAGAGCATTGAGGATTTTTTGCGTATGTTATTAGAAAGGTAAAGGAAATATGGACAAAATTCTAAATTTTTTTGCTATTTTGAACCTCATTTGTGCTTGATAGATCAACGATTCAGGCGTGACCGATTATTATATTTAATATCATATTAACTTTTTGGAGTGAAAGCGATTTAAAAATAGGCTATGGTTTATTCAAGTACGAATCATTATCAACTAATAAACAACAATAGTAGGACACTATTCAGTCTCGATTGCACTGCGCGCAGCAATGGAAGCCAAATAGCGAAAACTTTCATATAGATTCTATTAAACAGAAAAGGAGAAGAATTGATGGAAGAGCATTTATTAAACGAGCGGCAACTATTTTCATTAAAGCGGAAGACCTTAGAAAAACGCATTGATGCACACTTTCGCACAACAGGAGATATCAAGGAAACTTTAGAAATTCTGCTGGTGCTGCAAGTCCGAGAAGACCTGACAGAAGACGACTTTGCCTTTATGCTGAAGGATCTGGTGCGCCATATTTTCATGACAGCGAAATCCAGCCGTCTATTGCGCAAGTTCTACGTTTTCTTTGAAGATTATTTCGATACTAAAGAAGCGAGAAGCTTGTCATTGAAGCTGTTCTCGATTAAAGACTTTGTCGCTGACAAACTTAAAAAACTAAAATCGTTATTCAGCGAAACACCCTTGGAAGGATTAGTCGGATCATGAAGCTGATTCTTTAAAAAAACCTAAAAGAAAGGAGGAGGCATCATAAAAGAATCTAAAAAAGTCAGACTAGCGGTCAAATTTGAGAAAAGCAATGGAAAATCCCACCGTTTCAGCATCAGAAAAATCAAGCAGGATGTATCGGCAGAAGAGATCAAGGCTTCACTAGCAAAACTAGCGATCGTTGATCTGTTTGAAAAAGATGGTGTAGGTTCGTTTAAGAAGGCGGCAGGAGCGAAGTTTGTCGAAACCACGGACAAAGTGTTTTACGATAGACGAGATCCGGAATTGGATGATGCGGCGCTTCAAGCAACAGCCGGAGTAAAAGAAGCAGATGAAGTCCTGCTGCGAGTCCCCGAAGACCTGATCCTTACAGAAGAACGTCCAGAACCCGGGATCGTAGTGCGAAAAATCGAACTGCCAGCAAGGATCGATCCGCGTCAATTGAAGGATGAGGAAATCGCCGAGCTGCTGAATGCTTGTCTGCCGGAGAATCCTCAGGTGATAGACGCATGGCGGGAAGGCAATGTCTTTACCGTGATCGAGCACGTCGAAGAATAATTGACCGTGATTGAGGAAATTATTTTAACTTTCAGCAGACCGCCATTATTTAAATGTCTGTCTTATCGAAAATCCAACGTTGGTATAAAGCAGACGCTCTCTCATCCGCGGTCAATTAATTCTGAAAAGCTGGAACGATTTTTTAAGCCTGCCAAATTGGCGGGCTATTTATCGTGCCTGTCTATTTTCAGTCCTGAAGAGGCACTTTTCTTTTTTCCTATAGCTAAGACTTTCCTTGACGCTTTTTTTCACTTATACTGGAGCTATCGCTGTTGGCTAGATTCTATGGCGTTGTTTTATAAAGTTTTTGATCGTAAGCGTATAATCACGCATCAATTTGGATAAAGGAGCGGCCGAATGGGAGAACGGGCAGACATTTTTTTAAGCACATTTAATCGGATCGAAAAGGAATTGAAGCGTCAGTTAGGCAGTCCTGCTAATATGAGCTTTAGTGAAGCGGTCCGTCGGCTATCAAAACGGCGGGACAACCTGATCGGCGGAAGTGAAAATGATTTGCTGCAGCTGGCGCAGCTGCGAAATGCCATCGTCCATGATCAGGTGGCGGATGATTTTGTGATCGCCGAACCTAATGAATGGGCTGTTGAACGGATCAAACAAATTGAAGAAAATCTATTGCGGCCGGAAAAAGTATTGCCGCGATTCGAGAAAAAAGTGACCGGCTTTGAACGCGATCTGCCGTTAGTCGAGATCATGAAGATCATTACCGAGAAGCGCTATTCACAGTTTCCCCTTTATGATTCGGGAAAATTCATGGGGCTGATTACGCTGCGGACGATTGGGTTTTACTTTGCTCAGGCTAGTTTGAGCGGCTCGGTCAGTCTGAAAGGCCGAGTGGCTGAGGATTTATTGCTGGCAAATGGCAAGCGCGTCAATTTCAAGTTTGTTTCGGCCGATACAAAGGTTTCTGAGGTGGAAAAGATGTTCCAAACAGAAGGGGTGCTGGAGGCAATCTTGATTACAAAAGACGGTAATTCCGACGGCAACCTGTTAGGGATCATTCGTCCGCGCGATATTTATACACAAGAAGGGAAGCAATAAGTTGTTAGTCATTTATTTATTACTCAGCGCGGGGATCATCGCACTGGATCAGTGGTTCAAATGGTGGATCGTCGGCCAATACAATTTTGGTGATAGTCAAACGATCATTCCCAAGGTTTTATCACTGACGCACATTCGCAATACCGGCGGAGCCTTTAGTCTTTTTGAAGGCCAGCAGATATTTTTTATCGTGATTACAATCGTAGCAGTCGTTGCGGTGCTTTATTACTTAGTCAAACATTTAAATGAAAGCAAGTGGCTGACGATCGGCTTGAGTTTCTTTTTAGCTGGGGCGATCGGCAACTTCATCGATCGTTTCCGTTTAGGCTATGTGGTGGATATGTTCCGCCTGGATTTCATTAATTTCCCGATTTTTAATATCGCGGACATGGCACTGGTAGCCGGTGTGATCATGATTTTTATTTACATTCTATTAGATGAGAGAGAAAAGAAAAATGGATAATCAAATTGAAATTATTATAAAAGATGAAACAGGGCGGATCGATAAGGCCTTGAATGACCGCTTGGCCGATTATTCTCGTTCTCAGATTCAGCAATGGATCAAGGAACAGTGCGTTTCCATCGACGGCAAAGCGGTTAAAGCCAATTATAAGGTCAGCGCCGGCGACAAGATTCTGATCGAGATTCCAGCACCGGAGGAATTAGATCTGGTACCGGAAAATCTGGATTTGGAAATCGTTTACGAGGATGAGGATGTCGTTGTGATAAATAAACCGCAGGGCATGGTCGTTCATCCATCCGCGGGGCATCCCAATGGCACCTTGGTCAATGGCTTGTTGTATCAAATAAAAAATCTTTCTACTATTAATGATGTGGTTCGACCAGGGATCGTGCATCGGATCGACAAGGATACTTCCGGCTTATTAATGGTGGCAAAAAATGATCGGGCTCACGAGTCGTTAGCCAAGCAGTTAAAGGACAAAACTTCTTTGAGAAAATACGTGGCGCTGGTTCATGGCGAGATCCCTCATGAAAAGGGACGGATCGAAGCACCAATCGGCCGTTCAAAGGTCAATCGTAAAATGCAGGCAGTCATCGAAGGCGGAAAGCCGGCAGTGACACACTTTGAAGTGCTGCAGCGTTTTGAAGGCTATACCTTGATCGAATTGCAGCTGGAAACAGGACGCACGCACCAAATCAGAGTCCACATGCAATACATCGGCTATCCAGTCGCAGGCGACCCATTATATGGGCCGAAGAAAACCTTAAAGGGCAACGGCCAATTTCTCCATGCAAAATTATTAGGCTTTGAACATCCGACAACTGGCGAGATGATGGTCTTTGAAGCGCCGCTGCCGGTGATTTTCAAAAAAACTTTGAAGCAGTTAAAAGAAAAAGATTGATTTCTTAAATAAGGAATAGTATAGTGTCTGTAGTAAGAAATAAATAACTGAATATTGATCCTTTAAGAGTAGTCCCGTGAGGCTAAGAAGGAAGTAGATAGTGGTTTGGACTAGGTGCGCCTAGGTGAACACTATCATTTTGACGAAGTCGATAACATTCCTCCTACCTAATTGCGGGTAGGAGTTTTTTTATTGTAAAGAATAAGGAGGAAACAGGATGTATAAAAAAGAGGTTGTAGATGAGGTAACAATGAAGCGTGCGTTGACTCGTATCACCTACGAGATCATCGAACGAAACAAAGGGGTTCAGGATATTGTCTTGATCGGGATCAAAACCCGCGGGATCTTTATCGCACAACGAATCGCAGAACGCCTAAAGCAATTGGAGCACATCGACGTGCCGGTTGGCGAGTTGGATATCACTTTGTACCGCGATGACGTGAAGGTTTCAGAAGCAGAGCCTGAATTGCACTCTTCAGACATTCCTTTTTCGATCGAAGGCAAAGAAGTGATCTTAGTCGACGACGTATTGTTCACCGGCAGAACGATCCGCGCAGCACTGGACGCTGTGATCGACTTAGGACGTCCTAACCGCATCTCATTAGCAGTCCTAGTTGACCGCGGCCATCGCGAATTACCGATCCGCGCAGACTACGTAGGGAAAAACATCCCAACGGCATTAACCGAAGAGATCGTAGTTGAAATGGAAGAAAACGACGGACAAGATCGCATCTTGATCCAAAAAGAAGATTAAATAACTGTTTAGACACTAGAAAGAGGAAGTTTGATGGAAGAGTTTCACAATGATGACGTTGTTTTAGATATTCACGACCGCCCAAGTGCAGGTCACTGGGTCGGCTTAAGTATTCAGCATTTATTCACGATGTTCGGCGCGACGGTCTTAGTACCGATCTTAGTCGGCATCAACCCAAGTATCGCATTAGTCAGCTCAGGATTAGGAACTTTAGTTTACCTGACAGTCACTAAAGGCAAAATCCCCGCTTACCTAGGCAGCAGCTTCGCCTTTATCGCGGCGATGAAATTATTGATGAAAAGTGACGGTTATCCGGCAGTCGCGCAAGGGGCTTTGACCTGCGGCTTGGTTTACCTGATCGTTTCCTTCATTATTAGAAAAATCGGCTCCGGCTGGCTAGATAAAATCTTGCCGCCGATCGTCGTTGGACCAGTCGTAATGGTAATCGGCTTAGGTCTAGCCAGCAACGCAGCGCAAAACGCGATGTACAACAACGGCGTATACAGCTTCAAATATGTAATGGTCGCTTTGATCACCTTAGCTTTGACGATTTTCTTCAATATGTTCTTCACCGGCTTCTTAGGCTTGATCCCGATCCTGTTAGGAATCGTCGGCGGCTACGTCACAGCAATGCTCTTCGGCATTATCGACTATCAACCGATCATCGAAGCAAAATGGTTGGCGATGCCGGCATTCAGCGTGCCATTTGTCAGCTATCAACCAAAACTGTATGTCAACGCGATCACCACCATGGCACCGATCGCTTTTGTAACAATGACGGAACATATCGGCCACTTGATGGTATTGAATAAATTAACCAAACGAAACTTCTTTGAAGACCCAGGTTTGGATCGCACTCTGATGGGCGACGGACTGGCACAGATCGTCGCAGGCTTGGTCGGCGGACCTCCGGTAACCAGCTACGGCGAAAACATCGGCGTACTTGCGATCACACGGGTTCACAGCGTCTTTGTCATCGGCGGAGCAGCAGTCTTCGCAGTCTTGCTGGGCTTTGTCGGCAAGCTGAGCGCCTTGATCCTAAGTATTCCTGGTCCAGTAATCTCAGGCATCAGCTTTATCCTTTTCGGAGTAATCGCAGCCAGCGGATTGAAGATTTTGATCGAAAACAAGATCGACTTTGACCGTAAAAAGAATTTACTGATCGCTTCAACGATCTTGGTCATCGGTATCGGCGGTTTGGTTTTCGAAGCAGGCACCTTTACCTTATCCGCGATGGCACTAGCAACAGTCTTAGGAATCATCTTGAACCTGATCCTGCCAGAAACGGCACGCAGTGAGAAATAGTCAAGCAAAAGTTTTTATCTAGGAATTAAAGGAGGAAATTTCATGATCATCCAGTCTGAGGAAATTAGTCTGAAGCATTTATTGACGGTGGAAGCCTTGACCGATCAAGAGGTGATGGGACTGATTCGCCGTGCGCAGCAATTCAAACAAGGTGCGCGCTGGACACCCCACAAGGACCAATATTTTGTCTCTAATCTTTTCTTTGAAAACAGCACCCGCACCCACAAGAGTTTTGAAGTCGCAGAAAAAAAACTCGGACTAGATGTGATTGACTTTGACGCCAAAACAAGCTCAGTCCAAAAGGGCGAGACCTTATATGACACCGTTCTGACGATGTCGGCTTTAGGTGTGGATGTCGCGGTCATTCGCCACGGAGATGAAAATTACTATGACGAGTTGATCCAGAGCAAGACGATCCAATGCTCGATCGTCAACGGCGGCGACGGCAGCGGACAGCATCCGACACAGTGCTTGCTGGACCTGATGACCATTTATCAAGAGTTCGGCCGCTTTTCGGGCTTGAAGGTCGCCATCGCAGGAGACATTACTCATTCCCGCGTAGCAAAATCCAACATGCAAATGCTGAAACGCCTTGGTGCAGAGGTCTTTTTCTCCGGACCAGAGGAATGGTACGACGACAGCTTTGATGTGTACGGCACCTATCGACCATTAGATGAGCTCGTACCAGAAGTGGATGTCATGATGCTTTTACGTGTGCAGCATGAACGCCACGACGGACAGGAAAGCTTTTCAAAGGAAGAATATCACGAGAAATACGGCTTAACGATCGAACGCGGCAAGCAATTAAAAGAACGGGCGATCATCATGCATCCCGCACCAGTCAACCGCGACGTCGAGATTGCTGACAGCCTTGTGGAAAGTCTGCAATCACGGATCGTTCCGCAAATGACCAACGGCGTATTTATTCGGATGGCAATTTTAGAAGCAGTACTTAGAGGAAAATCGTAAAGGGGCAGATAAAATGAAAACATTAATTAAAAATGGCAAGATCGTAACAAAAGACAATCAAACAATCACATGCGACCTTTGGCTGGAAGACGGCATTATCGCAGGCATTGGCAAAGATTTTTCAGACATGACGTTTGATCAAGTGTACGACGCGAAGAATCAACTAGTCACACCAGGTTTAGTTGATGTTCATGTTCATTTACGAGAACCAGGCTTTACTTATAAAGAAACCATCAAGGACGGCTCAAAAGCGGCAGCTCGCGGCGGCTACACAACAGTCTGCGCGATGCCTAATTTAGACCCGGTTCCTGACACCGTGGAGAAATTCAACGACGTCAAAGCGATCATTGAAAAAGACGCAGTAGTGAAGGTACATCAATACGCACCCATCACCGAAGAGCTGCGCAGCGAAACCTTAACCGATCAAAAAGGCTTGAAAGCCGCTGGCGCCTTCGCCTTCACTAACGACGGAGTAGGCGTGCAGACAGCTGGCACGATGTACTTGGCAATGAAGGAAGCTGCTGAAAATGATATGGCGCTAGTCGCTCATACCGAAGATGAATCCTTATTATTCGGCGGAGTGATGCACAAAGGCGAGATCAGCGAAAAACTGGATCTGCCCGGTATTTTAAGCGCGACCGAATCCTCACAAATCGCCAGAGACTTAATCTTGGCAGAAGAAACCGGCGTTCATTACCATGTCTGCCACGTATCCACCAAAGAAAGTGTGCGGGTGATCCGCGATGCGAAGAAGGCTGGCGTACATGTCACAGCCGAAGTATCTCCCCATCACTTAATTCTGATCGATGAAAATATCCCAGAAGATCATGGCTACTGGAAGATGAACCCGCCATTACGCGGCATAGCCGATCGCGAAGCGCTGATCGAAGGCCTGCTTGACGGCACGATCGACTGTATCGCAACGGACCATGCGCCACATGGCTTCGAGGAGAAGAACCAAAGCTTCTTGAAATCACCATTCGGGATCGTCGGCAGCGAGACAGCCTTCCAATTAATTTATACCCACTTTGTTGAAACAGGACGCTTTACATTAGAACAAGTGATCGATTGGATGGCAGTCAAACCAGCGGAAATCTTCGGATTAGCAGTTGGCACCTTAAACATCGGTCAACCCGCTGACATCGCGGTATTTGATCTCAGTCACGAAGAAAAAATCGATGACAAAAAATTTGCATCACTAGGAGTGAACACGCCGTTTACTGGCTGGCCAGTCAAGGGTGCGACACTGATGACCTTCGTGGATGGTCAGTTGGTATACAACAAGGAGGACTAAGACGTTGAAAAGACTTTTAATTTTAGAAGATGGCACAGTATTTGAAGGTGAAGGATTCGGCGCTGAGGCAAACGTTGTCGGCGAAGTCGTCTTCACTACAAGTATGACAGGATATCAAGAGACAATCACCGACCAAAGTTTCAATGGACAGATCATTACCTTCACTTATCCAATGGTAGGAAACTACGGAGTAAACCGGGATGACTATGAATCGATCGCACCGACTTGTAAGGGCGTGATCGTCAAAGAGCATGCGCGATTAGCCAGCAACTGGCGGAACCAAATGACACTCGATGAATTTTTAAAACGCAAAGGGATTCCGGGAATCGCCGGGATCGATACCCGAGCACTAACGAAGAAATTGCGCAGCGTTGGAACAATGAAAGGCAGTATCGTTGATCCGGCCGATCAATTGGAGCACTCGTTTGATCAACTAAAAGCAACAGTCTTGCCAACGAACCAAGTCGCACAAGTTTCGACCGTTACCCCTTATCCAAGCCCTGGCGTCGGCCGCAATGTAGTGGTCATCGACTTTGGCTTGAAGCACAGTATTTTAAGAGAATTATCTCGCCGCGAATGCAATTTGACGGTGATGCCTTATAATACGGACGCCCAAACGATCCTAGACCTTTGTCCAGACGGTGTGATGCTGACTAATGGACCGGGAGATCCCAAAGACGTCCCAGAAGCGATCGAAATGATCAAACAAATTCAAGGAAAAGTGCCGATCTTCGGCATCTGTCTAGGTCATCAGCTGTTCTCATTAGCCAATGGCGCAGATACCTATAAGATGAAATTCGGCCACCGCGGATTGAACCATCCGGTTAGAGAGATCGCCACTGGACGGATCGACTTCACTTCTCAGAATCATGGGTTTGCGGTAGATGAAACAACCATCGACCCAGAAAAACTGATGGTGACTCACGTAGAAGTCAACGACGGCACGATCGAAGGCGTGCGTCATCGGAATTACCCAGCCTTCAGCGTTCAGTATCACCCAGACGCTGCACCGGGCCCGCATGACGGAGTTCATTTGTTTGATGAGTTTATGGAAATGATGGATGCATGGAAGGAGCAAGCATAAATGCCAAAACGTACAGATATTAAAAAGATCATGGTGATCGGTTCTGGACCAATCGTGATCGGACAAGCCGCGGAATTTGATTACGCCGGCACACAAGCTTGCTTAGCGTTAAAAGAAGAAGGCTATGAAGTTGTCTTGGTGAATTCCAATCCGGCAACCATCATGACCGACCGAGAAATCGCGGATACCGTTTATATCGAACCAATTACCTTGGAATTTGTTTCCCGCATCCTGCGCAAGGAATTGCCCGATGCGATCCTGCCGACATTAGGCGGACAAACCGGCTTGAACATGGCGATGGAATTAGCCGACTCAGGCATTTTAGATGAATTGAAGATCGAGCTTTTAGGAACGAAACTATCAGCGATCGACCAAGCGGAAGACCGCGACCTATTTAAAAAATTAATGGAAGAATTAGACCAGCCGATCCCTGAATCAGAGATCGTCAACACAGTAGAAGAAGCAGTCGCATTTGCCAACACGATCGGCTATCCGATCATCGTGCGTCCAGCCTTTACTCTAGGCGGAACCGGAGGCGGAATGTGTGACAACGAAGAAGAACTGCGGACAGTCGCTGAAAACGGCCTGAAGCTTTCACCAGCTACTCAATGTTTGATTGAAAAATCAATCGCCGGCTTTAAAGAAATCGAATACGAAGTAATGCGGGATTCTGCGGACAATGCAATCGTAGTTTGTAACATGGAAAACTTCGACCCAGTTGGTGTCCACACCGGCGATTCGATCGTATTTGCACCAAGCCAAACCTTATCAGACTACGAATACCAAATGCTGCGGGATGCATCTCTATCAATCATCCGCGCATTAAAAATCGAAGGCGGCTGTAACGTGCAGTTAGCACTTGATCCACACAGCTTTAACTACTACGTGATCGAAGTGAACCCGCGGGTTTCTCGTTCATCAGCCTTAGCAAGTAAAGCGACTGGTTATCCAATCGCGAAGCTGGCGGCAAAAATCGCCGTTGGACTTACCTTAGATGAAATGAAAAATCCGGTAACAGAAACGACCTATGCCGAATTCGAACCGGCTTTGGACTATGTCGTTGCGAAGATTCCACGCTGGCCTTTCGACAAATTCGAAAGCGGCGAACGGGTATTAGGTACACAGATGAAAGCCACCGGCGAAGTCATGGCGATCGGCCGCAACATCGAAGAATCCCTGTTAAAAGCCGTTCGTTCATTAGAAATCGGGACTTATCACGCGGAATTACCAGAATTAAGTGAAGTGACAGACGACGAGCTAACAGAAAAAATGGTCAAGGCACAGGATGACCGCCTGTTCTACTTAACAGAAGCGATCCGCCGCGGCTATTCGATCCAAGAGATCAACGAGCTGACCAAAGTCGATCTTTTCTTCTTAGATAAGCTGCTTCACATCGTTGAACTGGAAAGCGAATTAGCACAAAACAAAAAGGACGTTGATTTACTGAAAAAAGCCAAACAAAACGGCTTTGCGGACGTGAAGATCGCCCAGCTTTGGGGCATGTCCGCTAACGAAGTGCGAGAATTCCGTACCGCTGAAAAAATCGTCCCAGTCTATAAAATGGTCGATACCTGCGCAGCAGAATTCGAATCTCAAACGCCGTACTTCTACAGCACCTACGAATTTGAAAACGAAAGTGTCCGCTCAGACAAGGAATCAGTCCTCGTCTTAGGCTCAGGTCCGATCCGGATCGGGCAAGGGGTGGAATTCGATTACGCGACGGTTCACTCGGTTAAAGCGATCCAAGCGGCCGGCTATGAAGCGATCATCATGAACAGCAATCCCGAGACCGTCTCAACCGACTTCTCAGTCTCAGACAAGCTGTACTTCGAACCATTAACACTAGAAGATGTCATGAATGTCGTGGAATTAGAGCAGCCAATCGGCGTGATCGTTCAATTCGGCGGTCAAACAGCCATCAACTTAGCGGAACCGTTAGTAAACAGCGGCGTGAAAATCTTAGGAACCACCATCGAAGATTTAGACCGTGCGGAAGACCGCGACCAATTCGAACAAGTGCTGCAAAGCTTATCGATCCCGCAACCGCCAGGGGATACAGCGACAAGTGCGAAAGAAGCCGTCGTAATCGCTGAAAGAATCGGCTATCCAGTCTTGGTTCGTCCAAGCTACGTTCTAGGCGGACGGGCGATGGAAATCGTCGAAAACCAATCAGACTTGGAAGATTATATGGCTCATGCGGTAAAAGCTTCACCAGAGCATCCAGTCTTAGTCGATCGCTACTTGATCGGAAAAGAATGTGAAGTTGACGCAATTTGTGACGGCGAAACAGTTCTGATCCCGGGAATCATGGAGCATATCGAACGAGCAGGGGTTCACTCCGGCGACTCGATGGCTGTTTATCCGCCGCAAACCTTCTCAGACGAGTTGAAGGCGACGATCGAAGATTATACGCGTCGTCTTGCACTAGGCATGAACTGTATCGGTATGATGAACATTCAGTTCGTCATCCACAACGATGAAGTCTTCGTGATCGAAGTCAATCCGCGGGCCAGCCGAACAGTACCATTTTTAAGCAAGATCACAAATATCCCGATGGCGCAGATCGCGACCAAGGCGATTCTAGGACAAAGCTTGAAGGAATTGGGCTATGAAGATGGCTTGTATCCAGAAAGCGACATGGTCCATGTGAAAGCACCCGTCTTCAGCTTCACGAAGCTGCAAAAGGTCGATACCTACTTAGGCCCTGAAATGAAATCAACCGGCGAAGTTATGGGAACCGATCGCAATTTAGCCAAAGCACTTTATAAAGCTTTCGCCGCATCTGGTTTGCATCTGCCTGATTTCGGAGCAGTCCTGTTCACAGTCGCAGACGAGAACAAAGACGAGGCTTTAGACTTAGCCAAACGCTTCAAGGATGTCGGCTACAGCCTGATCGCTACAGCGGGAACTGCCAAATTCTTAGAAGAAAATGGCTTGAACGCTAAGACAGTCGCAAAAATCTCAGAAGCAGACGACAACAACGTGATTGATTTGATCCGCACCGGAAAAGCCCAAGTCGTGATCAATACGATGGACAAGAACCGCCAAAACTCTTCAGAAGACGGCTTTATCATTCGCCGCGAGGCAGTCGAGCATGGCGTACCATTGTTCACCTCACTGGATACAGCGGATGCTATTTTACGAGTAATGGAATCACGCGCATTTTCAATCCAAGAAATTTAATTACCGCAGAGTGGAGCATGCTTCACTCTGTCGATTTATAGGGAGGCCGTTATGAAGCAGGAAATGATGACGATTGTTCGTCAACAAGAGTTAGCACCGCGAATCTACGAGCTGGTTTTAGCAGGAGAATTAGTCCAAGAAATGACGATGCCGGGACAGTTCTTGCATATTCGTGTGCCAAGAAGTGATTTATTATTGCGTCGCCCAATCAGTATCAATCAATACGATCCAGCAGAAGGAACCTGTACGATCATCTATCGCGTCGAAGGAGACGGAACACGATATTTTGCTGACATGTCCGCAGGCGATAAGCTGGATGTCATGGGTCCATTAGGCCACGGATTTGAGCTCGATGAGCTGAAGGCCGGAGATACAGCATTTATCGTTGGCGGAGGCATCGGCGTACCGCCTTTGTACCAGCTTTCCAAAGAATTAAGGGCAAAGGGCGTCAATGTGATCCATTTCCTCGGTTTTGGAACACAGGAAGTTGTTTATTATGCCGATGAATTTCAAGCCTTAGGCGAAACACGTTTTTCAACGGATGATGGAACCTTCGGGTTGCAGGGAAATGTCGGCAATTTATTACTAGCAGAAGAAAATCAACCTGACGCAGTTTTTGCCTGCGGAAATAACGGTCTGTTAAAAACAGTGGAACAATTATATGCGGAAGTAGACAACGTACAGCTTTCGCTGGAATCTCGCATGGCCTGCGGAATGGGCGCTTGCTACGCCTGTGTCTGCCATGTACCTGAGGATGAAAACAAAAGTGTCAAAGTATGTGAAGACGGTCCCGTTTTCCAAGCAGGGGAGGTCATCTTTTAATGAGTATCGCAGTCAAATTACCAGGTCTAGACTTGAAAAATCCGATCATGCCGGCCAGCGGCTGTTTCGGCTTCGGGAAAGAATATGCTGATTATTATGATTTGAACCAATTAGGCGCCATCATGATCAAAGCGACAACACCAAAAGAGCGCTTCGGCAACGCCACACCGCGAGTAGCGGAGACACCAAGCGGCATGCTGAATGCGATTGGGCTGCAAAATCCCGGCATGGAAGTCGTGCTGCAGGATATTCTGCCAAGCTTGGAAAAATACCAAGAGCTGCCGATTATCGCAAACGTTGCAGGAGCGTGCGAAGAAGACTATGTCGAAGTTTGTGCCAAAATCGGCGATGCACCGAACGTCAAAGCGATTGAACTGAATATTTCTTGTCCAAACGTTAAACATGGCGGGATCGCCTTTGGAACGGACCCAGAAGTGGCTTATCGTTTAACCAAGTCCGTCAAAGAAGTCACAAACGTGCCGGTCTATGTCAAACTAAGCCCCAATGTAACGGACATCGTACCAATTGCTAAAGCCATTGAAAAGGGCGGAGCAGACGGTTTCACCATGATTAATACTTTGCTAGGCATGCGCATCGACTTGAAGACACGCCAGCCGATCTTAGCCAATCGCACAGGCGGATTATCAGGTCCGGCGATCAAACCAGTGGCGATTCGCTTGATCAACCAAGTCGCTGCAGTCAGCGAACTGCCGATCATCGGCATGGGCGGCGTCCAAACAGTCGATGATGTCTTAGAAATGTTTATGGCGGGTGCCAGTGCGGTAGCGGTGGGCACTGCGAACTTCACTGACCCATACATTTGCCCAAAATTAATTGAAGAATTGCCGATCCGTATGGCGGAACTAGGCATTGAATCAATGGAGCAGCTGCGCCAAGAAGTTAGGGGGACGTTCTAATGGAAAATCGACCAATCGTCGCTTTTGATTTCGCTTCAAAACAGGAAATCGAAAAATTTCTAACGCATTTTCCCAACGAGGAAAAGCTCTTCGTCAAGATCGGCATGGAACTTTTTTACCAAGAAGGCCCTGCGATCGTCAATTTTCTCCGCACACAAGGACATGATATTTTCCTTGATCTGAAGCTGCACGACATTCCCAATACCGTCCAAAAAGCGATGCGGGGCATTGCCAAAATGGGCGTCAAAATTACGAACGTCCACGCAGCCGGCGGAGTAGAAATGATGCAGGCAGCCAAACAAGGCCTGATTGAAGGAACAACTGAAAATCAAGCCATCCCTGAATTGATCGCGGTGACGCAGCTGACTTCCACCAGTGAAGAACAAATGCATGCAGACCAGCTGATCAACGTCAGTCTGGAAGAAAGCGTTCTGCATTACGCACAATGTGCAGAAAAAGCCGGCTTAGAAGGCGTGGTTTGCTCAGCTCATGAAGTAGAAAAGATCCACGAAGCAACCAGCGCAGACTTCATCTGCCTAACACCGGGCATCCGTCCGCAAGGCGCCAGTGTCGGTGACCAAAAACGCGTGATGACACCAGCGAAGGCTCGCGCGATCGGATCAAATTATATCGTGGTCGGACGTCCAATCACACAAGCAGATGATCCTTATCAAAGCTACTTACAAATCAAAAAAGAATGGAACGGTGAAGCATAAATGATCGCAGAACAAATCGCCAAAGATTTATTATCAATCGAAGCAGTTTCTTTAAGTCCCGATGCGCCTTTTACGTGGGCCAGCGGACTAAAATCGCCTATCTACTGTGACAACCGGGTAACGATGAGCTATCCAGAAGTTCGCCGTGCGATCGCACAAGGCTTAGCAGCTAAGATCAAAGAAGAATTCCCCAATGTCGAAGTGATCGCGGGAACAGCCACAGCAGGTATCCCGCACGCAGCTTGGGTCGCTGAAATCTTAGACTTGCCGATGGTCTACATCCGCAGCAAGCCGAAAGATCATGGTCAAGGAAATCAAATCGAAGGCCGCATCAAGGAAGGCCAGAAAATGGTCGTGATCGAGGACTTGATCTCAACCGGCGGCAGTGTATTAGAAGCAGCCGCAGCAGCTAAAAAAGAAGGCGCCGACGTCTTAGGTGTCGCAGCGATCTTCACGTACGAATTAGCCAAAGGCAAGAAGAATTTTGCAGAGGCGAATATGCCACTAGCGACCTTAACCAATTATTCAACCCTGATCGAGAGTGCCTTAAAAGAAAACTACATCAACCAAGAACAGCTTGAGCTATTAAAAAAATGGCGAAAAGACCCAGAAAACTGGTTGAACTAATTAAAAAGCATAAAGAAAACGCTGAATTATTTCCAGATTCAGCGTTTTTTTGCTGCTTACAAGACACCGCAAGTATATTAGGAGCTGAAAAAGCGGATTAATGGTATATTATTTTCAGTGGTTTTTACAGAAACAACAGAATAAGAGAAATAAGAGGATACCATTATGTATGAAAAATTTCTAAACAACACCCGCTTGCGCAGGTTTACGGTCTTAGGACTAGTCATTTTTGTTTTGTTTTTAGTCAGAGATTTTATGACACCGATGCTGCTGACTTTCATCTTCACATTGATCTCGGTCAAAATCGTCAAGTTCATTCAGCGTTATATTAAGGCGCCGACTTTTTTATTGGCGACGATCCTGTATTTGATCGAGCTGTGTTTGCTGTATCTTTTGATCGCGAAATATTCGACGATTTTGATCGATCAAGTCGTCTCGACCTACAATTCCATCGTCCATTTTTACCAGCATAAGGATTTTGATTCCGATATCGTTACAGATTTCATTTCTAATTATTTCAAGAATCATAATTGGCAGGATAAAGTAGAGAGCGGCGCTGGAATTATCTTAGAGCAGCTGCAAAATGTCGGCCGTCTAGCGATTTCCTTCATCATGTCGTTTATCCTGAGCTTTTTCTTTATGATAGAAAAGGAGAAGACAGTCTTATTTTCACGCAACTTTTTAAGCAGCGAATACGCTTGGTTTTTCCAGGACCTGTATTATTTTGCTAAAGTTTTCGTTGAAACTTTCGGCGTTGTCGTAGAGGTGCAATTATTGATTGCGATCGTAAATACAGTCATCACGACGATTGGGCTGGGCTTGATCGGCTTCACCCAATTACCGACGCTGGCGATCATGATCTTCTTCCTGAGCTTGATTCCGGTGGCGGGCGTGATTTTCTCTTGCATCCCGTTGACATTGATCGCTTATTCGACAGGAGGCCTGCAGACGGTCATTTACGTTCTGGTCCTGATCATTGTTGTGCATTGCGTCGAAGCGTATATCTTGAATCCGAAATTCATGTCGAGCCGAACGAAATTACCAATCTTCTATACCTTCGTAATTTTGTTATTTAGCGAAAAATTCTTAGGAGTCTGGGGACTGATCGTGGGTATTCCGATCTTCAATTTCTTCCTAGAAATTTTAGGTGTGAAAATTGCGACGAAGAAAACAAAAACCAAAAAAACGGAGCAGCCAAGCTAGGCTGTTCCGTTTTTTCTTAATTGTTCAATGACAGATTCCTCTGGTGTGACGAATAACGTCTTTTGATTTTCATAGATCACAAAGCCTGGTTTAGCACCGTTAGGCTTGTGAACATGCTTCACCGCTACATAATCCACCGGTACCTGTGCCGACTGGCGGAATTTCGAGAAGTAGGCCGCTAGTTCCGCCGCTTCCAATAATGTTTCCTCACTAGGATCAGTACTTTTCACGATTACATGGGAGCCGGGGATATTTTTCGCGTGCAGCCAAATATCTGTTTTCCGGGCTTGCTTCAAGGTCAATTGATCATTCTGCAAGTTATTTTTACCAACTAAAATCTCCGTACCATCGCTGGCAACAAAGCGCTCTGGTTTGGAAGGCGCATGATTTCGATTCTTCTTGCTGCGCTTTTTCTTCAAGTAGCCGCTAGCCACCAATTCTTCCTTGATGACCTCGATATCCATCGGCCCGGCAATTTCTAATTGAGCGAGAACCGATTCAAGATAGGCGATCTCATCTTTTGCTTCAGCGATTTGATCATAAATCAATTTGACCGCATTCTTCAGCTTCTGATACCGTTGGAAATATTTCTGGGCATTTTGATTCGGTGTCAAAGCCGGATTCAGCTTGATCGTAGTCGGCGCGTTGTCCTCATAATAGTTCTCCAACTCGACGCTTTCAACACCGCGAGGGACCTGCGCCATGAAGGTCGTCAGCAGTTCACCGTCGCGACGAAATTCCTCGGCATTTTCAGAATCCAGCAGTGTTTTTTCCCGTTTAGCAAGCTTTGTTTGATTCCGCTTGATCTCATTATCGACCTTGCGGATCAAATCATTACCCAGTTGCTTGACCCGATCCTTTTCGGCTTTTTCACCGTAAAAGGCATCCAGCAAATCACCCAAAGTTTGATAACTTTCGGTATTTTCAAAAGTCTCGAAGGCCAGCGGCGCAAAGAACTCTTTGTTATTTTTCACACCTAATGTTGGGGT
This sequence comes from Enterococcus sp. 3H8_DIV0648, assembly GCF_002140655.1. Classification (NCBI taxonomy): domain Bacteria; kingdom Bacillati; phylum Bacillota; class Bacilli; order Lactobacillales; family Enterococcaceae; genus Enterococcus; species Enterococcus sp. 3H8_DIV0648. The sequence continues at coordinate 1,053,594 of NZ_NGLG01000001.1, forward strand.
AATATCACCTTGAACACTGGTCCAAAATGTCTCCCAAACCACCATTTTCTCATTTGGTCTTTCCGAAAAACGGAAGGCCAGTTCCTCAGCAGTATCACGTCCCAGACCTTGGAAGTTCTGCTGCAAATATCGTCCATCTAATATTTCCGCGGTCGAAAGAATCGTGAAGACTTGTTCCTTCGTTGCATGGAAGGGATTCATTTGTTCTTGCTTCGGCGGCTCGATATATTCGCTGCCGGGCAGGATCGAACGATAGGTATTCTGAGAATGACCAATGTGTTTGATTGCATCCAATATTTTGCCGTTTTGTTTATTTAATAAGACGATCGTTGAATGCCGTCCCATTAATTCCACGATCAGAACGATATTTTGCAAATCACCTAATTCATCACGTTTGCTGAAGGTAAAGTGAACCACACGATCGTTTTCGACCTGATGGATATCTTCTAAGATTGCACCTTCTAAATGCTTCCGCAGCATCATCACGAAATTCGGCGGGTTGTCAGGGTTTGTATAGGCAATCTCAGTTAGCTGAATCCGTGCATAGCTAGGGTGCGCCGAAAGCAGCAGACGCCGATTCTTTCCTCGGGCACGAATGACCAGTACAACTTCATTTTCATAAGGCTGGTGAATCTTAGATATTCTTCCGGAAACGAGCTGATCTTTCAATTCTCGTACCATTGCATGGGTAAAAACTCCATCAAAGGACATTTTTTATCCCTCATTTCTTTTCATAGTAGGTCTATTATAAACAAAAAAGCTCCAATGACCAAATAAGTCATTGGAGAGTTGTCATTTGCTTAAACGCTGATCGATTCCTTGTAGCTATGCAGCTCATCAAGAAGCTGGAGCAGCAGCTGTTCCGCTTCATTTGGCAAACGATCATAGCCGCCTTGATAAGTTTTACGTGATTGGACAAAAGCCAGTCTCGTTTCAAGACGCGTCATCAAGTGGATCAAGTAATGATGACTGTTGAAATCTGGTTCGTGCTTTTTAACCGGCAGATAGCTGATCTTCTTAAGCGGACCAAACGGCTTGAATTTCGCTGATCCATCGACAATCTTCTCGATACTGCCTAGGGTTTCATCCGGTGTGACTTTACGTCCCTTGAAATCACCGGTATTTAAAATAAAGCAGGCGGTTTTTTGTTTTTGGAACAGGTCTTTGAAATCTTGATAATCCTCCTGCAGCGGGTAGCAGCGGAAAGGATTCGCAAACGGCTCGATCACTAGCTGATCCGATACTTCGCCAACCACATTTTCAGCCGTTGAACGTTTCGTTGCCAAAGTCGCACCGAAAACAGCCGCAAGAGAAGGGTCCTCGATCTTGATCACCGGCGGCAGACTATCATCCTTCATAATCCAAAACAGACCGTCAACCTTTTCAGCAATATGGTCGACCCGATTCGGGGTAGCATAGCGGCTCTTGATGCTGCGGCCGTTACCGTTGCGAATATCTTCAGTAACCAAGACTTTTTTGTTTTCCTCATCCAGCGTCACACCGACATTCTGGGCGGTAACGATATACTTGATCTCGTCGCTGGACATAGGGTAGTCCTGTGTTTTGTCAAAATAAGCAGGCTCTAACGCAGTGGTCGAACCTTTTTCCTTTGAAATGACAAAAGCATCATCATGCAGAACATGAACTTCACCTTTATTTTTCGGCTTCGCCAAGGTGATGGTGGATTTCCCTGAACCAGATAAGCCAAAGGCCGCCATCGTGAATTTTTTGTCCTCCAGCAAGTATTGCTTCATTCCACCATGACAAGCAATAAAGCCGTTGCGGTGAGCAGTCGCCCAAGCCAAGGTCAAGGTCGCTTTTTTCAATTCGCCAAAATAGCGCAGACCTAAAATACCTGCACAATTATGGAGCGGATCAATCACGACCACACCATCAGGGAAATCAGGATGCTCCCAATCCGGATCAGCAAAAATAAAGATATCGCCAGTATGGATCTCGTCTGATTCCTGATAGAACAGGTGCTTCGCATCCCCAATCTGAAAGTTTAATAAATAGGAATAGAGGTTAGGACTATAATCTGCTGGTATCATTAAATGAGATTTGACAGTAAACTCTTCATCTAATCCCACGATCACTTCGCCAGAGTAAAACTTTTTCGAACGTGCATTGAAGACTGCTTCTCGCAGCAGCTCACTATAAAAAGCGCTGTCGATTCCTTGCTGACCGATAATGCGCCGCGCCGCTGCTGTACGCCCAACGATTTTCCCATCATTAGTCACTAGGACCTTGGCATCGGTAGGCAGCTGCAGTCTGCTGGTATAGGCAACATCAAGATCGGTAGTGATCGTTCCTGGGCTCGCTTTTGCCAACGCATAGGCATCTGTAAGATGACGAATACGCGTGACGTTGTTCCCATAAAACGCTGTTTCGATCACGCTGCGAATACTAGAGAAAAGCCGATTACTTTTTGTAATCTCATTACGTGAAAAATGTTCAATACTGCTCATCATAAAACCTCCTCAAAATAAGTTGTCATCATTATAATAGCTGTCTCTTATACACATCTAGATGTGTATAAGAGACAGATCCAATATAGAACACGCAATTTTTTTTGCCTACGCAAAAAAACTGAAATTTGATCTAGCTGGTAGCGGTTTTAAGATAAAAATAATATAATGATAAGTGAGGAGGGATTATTATGGAAAGACATTTAGCCAGGGCTAAAGAAAAATTGCTTATTTTTTGGCGAAAATTCATAATTATTGTTTCGGAAAATGAGCGCCGCTCCTTAATGATCGCCGCCAGTCTCGTTATCTTTGCGCTTCTTTTTTCTGCTTCTGCCGTTTTTGCTCAGAAGACGATTCGCCAAGATCAATTAGACGAATTAGTTTTTGATTCCTTAAAATCAGATCACTTAATCCCTTTGGAGTACCAAACTGTCGATCAGAAAATCAAGGATACCAAGGCGATTTCGATCATGTTCAGCCAACCAAGCGGAACTTCCTTTGAAAATGTCATGACGATTCTTGACGATCCGAACCAGCAAACGATGCTGAACCGTAAATTTTATTATTATCCAATCGTCTATGACAGTGAGACGATCGCTAAAAACTATCAGCTTGATCCTCGCCAAGTGACATTTATTTTCTTCCATAATGGCAAAGAAAAAAATCGCTTTGTCGTGGAAAGCTTGAAGGATCTAAACAATGAATTTATTCCAGAACTGAATCGCTTGCCGATGTGGGACCTTAAAAATTAAAATGAGAATTCGGATAAAATAAATGAGCTTTTTTTAATAAAAAGAGTTGACAGTCGATTTTTTTTCCGCTAAACTAACCTCAATATAAGAAATGAAGGAGTGACATTCATGAAAAACGCAAACTTATCTAATCAACAATTGAATAGCTGGCAAAACTGGCGTAGATAAGTTGTATTTATGAATTCACTCATAGATACAACATTTAGGCAACTTCTAAATTTTGTATCTATGCTGGATATTTTTTCACGCTTATTCCCGCATAGAGACGATCTATGCGGTTTTTGTTTTTTTCTAAGACAACTACCGTTGAATTTTTGGGTAGTTGTCTTTTTTTGCCAGTTTTTCTAATCGTGCTAGCTGTCAACGAGTTAGCTACTATCAAACAAAAAACCAAAAAACCAAAATCGGGGGAATCAATCATGAAAAATAAAGGGATTATCGGATCAATCATCGCATTAGCAGTCGTATTAATCGGAGTTTTTGCTTATCAAATGGGTTCGCGTCAAACGAACGCAACAGAAAATAAAGAAGAAATCAAAACAGTCGGCATCCTGCAATTCATCAGCCATCCATCGTTAGATCAAATCAAAGACGGTGTGATCGAAGGGTTGAAGCAAGAAGGGTACGAAGATGGGAAAAACATCAAGATCGAATTTTTAAACGGTCAAGGCGATCAAAGTAAACTAAACAGCATGAGTCAGCAATTATTAGAGAAAAAATCAGATGTGTTAGTCGGAATTGCCACTCCGGCGGCAAAAGCATTAGCTAACGCAACAAGCGACAAGCCAATCATTATGGGCGCTATCAGTGATCCAATCGGAGCTGGATTAGTCAAAGACTTGAAAAATCCCGGCGGCAACGTAACAGGTGTAAACAATCTAACACCAGTCGATCAGCAATTAGATATGGCGAAGGAACTGTTTCCAGATGCAAAAACAGTCGGCATGATCTATTCATCTTCAGAAGAAAATTCCAAGTCGCAGATCGAACGTGCAGAAAAGCGCGCGACCAAAGACGGCTTAACGGTGAAAAAATACGCGATCAGCTCTAGTAATGACATTGCTCAGATTACTCAGCAGGCTTGCCAAGAAACTGACTACTTATATATTCCGCAAGACAACACAATCGCCAGCGCGTTCCAAACCTTGATCAATGAATCTGATAAGGCGAAAAAACCGGTCTTCGTATCCGTTGATAATATGGCAAAAGAAGGCGGCATCGCCACCGTTGGACAAAATCAATTTGACTTAGGTGTTGAAACTGGAAAAATGGCAGCCAACGTTTTAAGCGGCAAATCAAAACCAGCCGACACACCAGTAAACGTCATCGATTATGGCGATATGATCATCAATGAAGACAAAGCCAAAGAATTAGGCATCACGATTCCAGAAAAAATCAAAGAAAAAGCAGAAGTAGTTAAAGGGGAGTAGACAGATGGTAATTTCAGCAATCGGACAAGGATTTTTATGGGGGATTTTAGGATTAGGTATTTTTATGACCTATCGGATCTTAAATTTTCCTGATATGACAACAGAGGGTTCATTTCCATTAGGCGGCGCGGTCTGCGTGACTGCGATCACCAATGGCGTATCTCCTATATTAGCGACACTTCTTGGTATCGTCGCAGGTATGTGTGCAGGTTTTGTTACCGGCATGCTCTATACCAAAGGAAAAATCCCAGTCATCTTAGCTGGAATTCTAGTGATGTCGGGATTGAATTCGGTGATGCTGTTCATTATGCAAACACCAAACCTTTCTTTATTGAAGCAGCCGAAAATCCAAGACTTCTTTACAAATTTAAATTTGCCGGATCATTTCGATATCGTACTGTTAGGCTTGATCGCTATCGTGATCATTGTCGCTCTTTTGCTATTTTTCTTTTTCACTGACTTTGGGCAGGCTTATATTGCGACTGGCGACAATGAAAACATGGCACGTTCGATCGGTATCAATACGGATCGCATGAAGGTGATCGGTCTGACCTTATCTAATGGCGTGATCGCATTATCTGGCGCCTTGATCGCACAAAATGACGGCTATGCTGATATCGGAAAAGGTGTCGGAGTGATCGTTATCGGACTAGCTTCAATTATTATCGGTGAAGTTTTATATGGTGAAGTAACATTTGTTGAACGATTGATCGCGATCGTATTAGGCAGTATTATTTATCAATTATTGATCTTGATCATCATTAAAGCCGGACTAGATACGACTTATTTGAAGATTTTCTCATCGATCATTTTGGCATTGTGTCTGATGATCCCGCGTTTAAAGGAAGCATTAAATTTGAAAACAGGACTGGAAAAGGAGGAGTGATCGCATGAATGCATTAGAGGTAAAAAACGCCAGCAAAACCATTAGTAATGGTGTGAATGATAAACGCAGAATTTTAAATAATGTTGATTTGACGATCGCCCCAGGTGAATTCGTCACCGTACTTGGCGGTAATGGTGCTGGAAAAAGTACCCTTTTCAACAGTATTTCCGGCAGTCTGCAATTAGACAGCGGTACTGTTTCGGTAATGGGCAAGGATTTGACTAAACTATCTGAAGAACAACGAGCAACCTCCATCTCTCGGGTCTTCCAAGATCCGAAAATGGGCACAGCGCCACGACTGACAGTCGCCGAGAATTTAGGCCTAGCTGAAAAACGCGGACAAAAACGACGACTACGCCAGCGCCAACTGAATCATAAGAAAGAAATGTATCGCGACCTTTGCAAATTGGTCGGCAACGGTCTGGAAAACCACCTCGATACACCAACAGGATTTCTTTCCGGCGGACAGCGGCAGGCTTTGAGTTTGCTGATGGCGACGATCACGAAACCCGATTTACTACTATTAGATGAACACACAGCTGCACTCGATCCAAAAACAGCGAAGCAATTGATGCTGCTGACAGATCAAAGGATTAAAGAAGAAAATCTGACTTGTTTAATGGTCACCCATAAAATGGAAGATGCTCTGCATTACGGCGATCGTGTGATCGTGATGGAAAAAGGGGAGATCATTAGAGATATCCGTGGAGAAGAGAAGGAACGTATGACATTAGCGGATTTATTCCTGCTTTTTGAAGAAAACGAGAGTGTAGCTGAAGTAATGTAAATAATTTTTTTTACAGAAAATAAAAGTAATGGGTTGACTTCTTGGAAAAACAAATCTATACTAAGTTCAATCTTAAATCAGTTTGGAGCGATTTTTATGAATACGAATATAAATAAGAGTACGCACACACAACTGAATAATTATTACTTTAGCTATTTTAGATAAGTTTGTATTCATGATTCATGGATGCAAACGAGACAAGTTTGTATCTATGATGGCTAAGGATTTTAAGTTTGACTTAATGCCACATAGATGAAAATCTATAGTGGCTTTTTCTTTTGGTATCTTTTTGGGAGACTAGGCTCATTGTAGATTTTCTACAGTGGGCCTAGTCTTTTTTTGAAATCGCTGATTGAAGGTTGAATAATAATAGAAGGAGTGAGGAAAGATGAAAGAAGAAATTTCAGGAAGAACGCGGTTAGCCGGGTTATATGCATTGCCAGCAAGGCACAGCTTTTCACCCATGATGCACACGACAGCGTTCCAAGCAACGGAGGTTGATGCAGTCTATTTAAGCTTTGATGTTCAGCCTAAACGACTTGGCGCAAGCATACAAGCGATTCGCGATCTTGAAATGTTGGGAGTCAATTTATCGATGCCTCACAAGATGGAAGCTGTCAAGTATGTCGATGAACTCAGCCAAGCAGCTCGCTTGATCGGAGCAATCAATACCATCGTGAATCAGGATGGTAAATTAATCGGACATATCACAGACGGAATCGGCTGTATGGAAAGCCTGAAACAAAACGGGATAGAAATTATCGGTAAGAGAATGACGATTCTTGGAGCCGGTGGCGCCGCAACTGCAATTATTACACAAGCTGCGATCGACGGAGTAGAAGCCATCGATGTATTCAACATCAAAGATGACTTCTATCAAAAGATCGAACCGAAGCTGGCCATGATCGCTAATGAAACCAATTGCCACATTCAATTACATGATTTAGCAGATGAAAAGCAATTGAGCGATTCACTGGCTGCCAGCAGTTTATTGATCAATGCCACAAACATTGGAATGGCACCTGATGCAGATCAAATGCCATTACCAGATGTATCCTTATTAAGAAAAGATTTACCGGTTTTCGATGTGATCTATCATCCAGCCGAAACCAAATTATTAAAAGCCGCGAAAGCAACTGGAGCAACAGCAGTCAACGGCTTAGGCATGCTGCTGTATCAAGGAGCCGCCGCTTTCAAATTATGGACAGGCAAGGAAATGCCGGTCGAACAAATCCAACCGTTATTGGAAGAAACAATCAAAAAATAAAAAAAGAAGGAAGTTATTACGATGATCTTAATTATAAAAAAAGGAATTCAAGAACAGGATTTAAAACCAATTTTATCACGTATCGCAGAAGAAGGATTAGGAGTACAAATCAATCACGGGAAAGATCGTTTAGTTTTGGGACTCTTAGGAGATCCAAAAATCATTCAAAATGTACCGTTCCAAGCTTACAGTGTCGTTGAACGGGCAGTAGCTATCTCAAATACGTACAAATTGACTTCAAGAGAATTTCACCCGCAAGATACAGTAGTTGATGTAGACGGCGTGAAAATCGGTGACGGCAGTTTCGTAACGATGGCTGGCCCTTGTTCAGTCGAAGGCGAAGAACAAATTATGGAAACAGCTCGCATGGCAAAAGCCGGCGGTGCCAAAATCCTACGCGGAGGAGCATACAAACCTCGTACTTCTCCATACGCTTTCCAAGGTTTAGGTGAAGAAGGTTTGAAAATCATGCGCAAAGCCGCTGATGCCCATGGCCTAAAAGTGATCACAGAAGTCATGGATGAGGCGCATATCGATGTCGTTTGCCAATACGCTGATATCATCCAAATTGGTGCACGCAATATGCAGAACTTCCGATTACTTGAAGCAGTCGGAAAAACAGGCAAACCAATCGGCTTGAAACGCGGGATTTCCGGGACGATCCAAGAATGGTTGAATGCAGCGGAATACATCGCTGTCCAAGGCAATTCAAAAATCATTTTCATTGAACGCGGGATTCGGACATACGAAACTGCTACCCGAAACACCTTTGATTTAAGTGCCGTACCATTGATCAAAAAATTGAGCCATTTCCCAATCATTGTTGACCCAAGTCATGGTACAGGCGTATGGGATCTAGTGGCACCGATGGCTCGAGCAGGTGTTGCCAGCGGAGCTGACGGTATGATCGTTGAAATCCATCCTGATCCATTACATGCTTGGTCTGATGGGGAACAATCATTGAATGAAAAAAATTACCTACAAATGATGAGTGAAGTAGAAATCATGGTAGATGCGATGCAAAAAGTTAAGGAACTAACAAAAGAACCTTCACTGATTTAAACAGGGGGAACGTTTCATGGAAATTGTCTTATCAGATAAAAGTTATGAAATCATCGTAAAGCGCCACGCTTTAGATACTGTTGGCGAATGGATCGCTTCACTTTGGCAGAATAAAAAAATCGCAATCATCAGCGATGAACATGTTTTTCCGCTTTATGGCGAGAAAATCCAACAGCAGTTAGCCAATTATGAAGTTTGTCACTACACTGTGCCGGCTGGCGAAAGCAGTAAATCTTTAGAGATGGCAAACAATCTTTATGATTTTCTAGCCGATCAGCAATTTACCCGCAGCGATGCAATCATCGCTCTGGGTGGAGGTGTTGTGGGCGACCTAGCCAGCTTCGTTGCTTCGACTTATATGAGAGGGATCGCCTTTGTTCAAATTCCCACCTCCTTACTAGCGCAAGTAGATTCTAGTATTGGCGGAAAAACAGCGGTGAACTCAAGCAAAGCCAAGAATATGATTGGAACCTTTGCTCAACCGGATGGCGTATTGATCGATCCAGAAACATTGAATACATTGCCGGAGCTGCGGGTACGCGAAGGAATCGCAGAAATCATCAAGTGCGGCGCGATCAGTGATGCTTCACTATGGAACGACCTTGAGAAACTAACAGGAATCCAAGATCTTTTAGCTCATAGTGAAGCGATCATTCTCAAAGCTCTGCAAGTAAAGAAGACAGTTGTCGAAGAAGATGAATTCGATAACGGTTCACGTCTATTATTGAATTTCGGCCACACGATCGGCCACGCAATTGAAAATACAGCTGGCTATGGGAAGATCAGTCACGGCGAGGCAGTTGCCATTGGAATGGTGAAAATTTCACAAACCGCTGAGAAAAAGAATCTTTCACCAGCTGGTATCACTGATAAAATTAAAGCGATGAATCAAAAATATCAACTGCCGATTACTTATCAGCCGTGGGAAGCCGAAAAATTCTATACGGCCATCACCCATGATAAGAAGGCTAGGGGCAGCAGTTTAAACATTATTTTATTGACAGAAATCGGCAAGGCCTATATTAAAAAAATCAAACTCACCGAAATCAAAGAGTTTTTACGAGAAGGGGAATAGCTTATGCGTTACTTAACAGCTGGAGAATCTCATGGACCAGAATTAACAACGATCATCGAAGGTGTTCCAGCAGGACTAACACTCTCCGTTGAAGCAATCAATCAAGAACTAGCAAGAAGACAAGGCGGCTACGGACGCGGCGGACGCATGAAGATCGAAAAAGATCAAGTTCGGATTACCTCTGGCGTGCGTCACGGCAAGACATTAGGTTCTCCAATTACCATGATCGTCGAAAACCGTGATTGGAAAAATTGGCAGAAAGTCATGTCTGTCGAAGCAGTAGCTGAAAAAGATGAAAAATTACGGCGGGTATCAAAACCGCGGCCAGGACACGCTGATTTAGTCGGTGGAATGAAATACCATCACAGTGATTTGCGAAATGTTTTGGAACGCTCGTCTGCTCGCGAAACAACGATGCGAGTGGCGATCGGCGCTCTTGCAAAACAAATTTTAGCAGCAGTAGACATTGATATCGCCAGTCACGTCGCAATTTTAGGCGGAATCGAAGCTGCAGTTCCAGAAAAATTGAGCGTAAAAGAGATTAAAGCCAAAACAGCAGTCTCAGAAGTCAACATGGTTGATGAGTCAGTCGAAGAATCGGTCAAGGAGTTGATCGATCAAACGAAAAAAGCTGGCGATACCATTGGCGGCGTCGTGGAAGTACGAACAGACAATGTACCAGCTGGGTTAGGCAGCTACGTTCAATGGGACCGCAAGCTGGATGGCAAGATCGCACAGATCATGATGAGTATCAATGCCTTTAAAGGTGTTGAATTCGGAATTGGATTCGAAGCGGCTCATCGACCAGGATCCAAAGTCATGGACGAAATCGTCTGGGACGAAGGTTACAGTCGAACAAGTAATCACCTTGGCGGCTTTGAAGGCGGCATGACCAATGGCGAACAGATCATCGTCCGAGGAGTCATGAAGCCGATCCCGACATTGTACAAACCATTGATGAGTGTCGATATTGATACGAAGGAACCTTACAAGGCAAGTGTTGAACGTTCAGACAGCACGGCGGTTCCAGCCGCTTCTGTCGTTGCAGAACATGTCGTTGCGACAGTCTTAGCACAAGAAATTTTAGAAAAATTCTCATCCGATACAATCGATGAGTTAAAACAGGCGGTTGCAGAATACCGCGAAGCAATCAAAAACTTTTAAGAGAGAGGGTACGTCTATGAAAAAGAAAGTGTTCGTCTTAGGACTTGGTCTAATCGGCGCTTCACTTTGCCGGGCAATCAAAAATCCAACGATCGAGCTGTTCGGCTGGGATTATTCGGAAGAAACCCGCGAAATCGCCAGTGAAGTTGGATTAGTCGATCAAATTGCTTCTATTGAAAGAGCTCCTGAGATGGATATCATTATCTTGGCCGTACCCGTCTTATCAACGCTGCATTACTTGCATGAACTGGCACGCTTGCCATTGAAAGAATCAGTGATCGTCACCGACACCGGCAGCACAAAAAATGAGGTCATGAAGCTGGCGAAGACACTGCCTTTTACATTTATCGGAGGACATCCGATGGCGGGCTCCCATAAATCAGGAGTCAAAGCAGGGAATCCAAATCTTTTCGAAGAGGCTTACTACATTTTGACACCGCCTGAAGGAACAAACGTCGACCCGTTAATGGAACTATTAGAGCCGACTCGAGCAAAATTTGTTGTGATCGAACCTGAATCTCATGATGAGATCGTAGGAGTTTTGAGTCATTTGCCTCACATCGTGGCATCAGGTTTGGTAAAAATGAGTGATCAGCTGACAGAAGATCACCCTCGGGCAACACAGTTGGCAGCAGGAGGCTTTCGCGACATTACAAGAATCGCTTCCTCAGATCCGCAAATGTGGACCGATATTTTATTAACCAATCGATCAATCTTGCTGGATTTGATCACTGGTTGGCAGGACGAAATGACGAAGATTCGAGAAAGCCTCATTCAAGAAGACCAGCCGGCAATCTATGACTTTTTTAGTCAGGCCAAACATTCTCGCGATCATTTGCCGACAAAGGATCGTGGCGTAATTCCAGCATTCTACGATCTTTACATTGATATTCCGGATATCGCAGGAGCCATCGCAAAAGTGATGACGCTCATCAGCGAGGCTGGTATTTCGGTTATTAACTTAAAAATTCAAGAAACTCGGGAAGATATTTTCGGTGTTCTGGAACTTTCATTTAAAAATCAAGCAGACTTGGAAAAAGGGCAATTGCTAATTGAAGAAGCGGATTTTCGTTGTCGCAGAAGGAGTTGAACAAATGAAACTATTGAAAACTAAAGCAGGGCTGACCGGTACATTGACGGTACCAGCGGATAAATCAATTTCACATCGCAGCATCATGTTCGGTGCCATCAGTCATGGGAAGACGACAGTCCATAACTTTTTGAGAGCAGAGGATTGTTTGAGCACTGTCGCTGTTTTTAAAGCATTAGGTGTTGCAATCAATGATGAGGGAAAAGATATTATCATTGAAGGGGAGGGCTTTGAAAATTTACAAGCGCCGAAAAAGCTATTAGACGCTGGGAATTCTGGTACAACAATGCGGTTGGTATTGGGGATTTTAGCAGGGCAGCCTTTTCATTCAGAAATCGCCGGCGATGCTTCATTGAACCGCCGCCCGATGGAACGTGTTATGGGACCACTAAGAACAATGGGTGGTAACTTGCAGGGTGAACAGGGCAGTGAATTTCCTCCGATCGCAATTGAGGGAAGCAAGCTTTCAGCGATCACTTACGAAATGCCGATCGCAAGTGCACAAGTAAAATCCGCGATCCTTTTTGCTGCACTGCAAGCAGAAGGTTTGACTACTATTATTGAAAAAGAAAAATCACGCAATCATACAGAAGAAATGATCAAACAGTTCGGTGGAAAAATTACAGTAGAGGATAAAAAAATCACTGTACCGGGCGGACAAAAATTAGTTGGTCAAGAGGTAACGGTACCTGGTGACATTTCCTCAGCTGCCTTCTATCTTGTGGCAGCCAGCCTGTTACCCAACAGCAATCTTCAATTGAAGCATGTTGGTGTGAATCCCACTCGAACAGGTATTTTAGATGTCTTACAGGAGATGGGTGCCAATATCCAAGAGGCCGCTCTAGATCAGCAGAACCAAGCAGCGGACCTACTAATCAAGCCGGCACCATTGAAAGCTGTAGAAATTGGCGGAGAGATCATTCCGCGTTTAATCGATGAACTACCAATAATTGCCTTAGCCGCCACTCAGGCAGAAGGAACGACCATCATTCGCGACGCGCAAGAATTAAAGGTCAAAGAAACGAATCGGATCGATGCAACCGCTCAAGAGCTAAACAAACTAGGAGCAAACATCGAAACGACAGATGATGGAATGATTATTCACGGACCTACAAAGCTCCATGGCGGAGTAGTAGAGAGCCATGGCGATCATCGCATCGGAATGATGCTTCAGATCGCAGCCTTATTAACAGAAGATCCAGTGGAACTAAACAATCCCGAAGCCATCAATATTTCATATCCAAACTTTTTCACTGATTTAAACTCATTGATTTAGACTTCAAATAGCAGATTGCATATTGCGAGATCAAAGAAAAAAATTCAAAATAATATAAGAATCAGAAACGTTTAGTTAGATGGTATACGGCGTGAGAATCAGACTAATTTTTTGTTAAAAAAATTAATACATTAAAACGAACAAGGAGAATGCCTAATGGAATCTATTGTCTTAATCGGCTTTATGGGAGCTGGAAAAACTACGATTAGTAAAGAACTTGCCACTACATTGAATGCCCAAGTGGTAGATATGGATGATGTTTTAGTTGAACGGATCGGACAGCCGATCAGCGATTATTTTGAAGAACATGGGGAAGCATCGTTCCGAGAACATGAGACGAACCTTTTAAAAGAAGCATTGAATGAGGAATCGGTTATTGCAACTGGCGGCGGCGTCATTTTGCAAAAGGAAAACCAACAAGTCTTATCCGATAAGTTAGTTGTTTACTTAAAAGCAGATGCGAATGTTTTGGTGAAACGAATTCGCGAAGACAAAGTAAATGTTCGTCCGTTGGCCATCAAAAATGACGATGGAGACCTGAAACGTTTATTCTTCTCAAGAGAAAAGCTATATGAAAAATTAGCCAAGATTACCGTCGATACCTCAGAGAAATTACCAAAGGACATTGTTAGCGAGATCATTCAACAAGTCGAGGTTGCTTCTTAATGAAAGTTGGCTATTTGGGACCGAGAGGGTCATTTACCTACAGTGCCGCTGCAAACTTTTTTAATGAAAATGTATTACTACCTTATGACTCATTAACTGCGCTCTTAGAGGAACAGCGAAAGGGCGCATTGGATTATTGTGTCGTTCCGATCGAAAATACGATCGAAGGCTCTGTATTGCCGACATTGGATTTGATTTTTCAAACTTTGCCGACGATTCAAGCGGAGATCGTATTGCCGATTCAGCAGCAGTTGATGGTGCATCCTGCTCATGCCGATTCTTGGCAAGATACGGAATTGATTTGTAGTCATCAACAGGCTTTAGCACAATCGCAGGTCTTTTTGATGAACCATTTTCCAACGGTTGATATCGAACAAATCGGTTCAACGGCTCAAGGTGCGCAAAAGGTCGCCGATAATCCTGATAAACGTTATGCTGCGATCGGTTCAAGAGACGCGGCCAAACAATTCGGTTTAACGATCGTCCAAGAAAATATCCAATCGATCAGTGAGAATGAAACACGCTTTTGGGTGCTGGGCGAACAACCTGTCGCAGGGAACTTGCCGCATGGAAAGAATAAGGCGACGGTTTTATTCGATTTAGCTTCAGATCATCCTGGGGCACTTTATCAAGGCTTGGCGAGCTTCGCGGCAGAAGACATCAACTTGACTAAGATCGAATCACGCACACAAAAAACAAAATTAGGGGAGTACTTCTTTATTATTGACTTAGAGACTCCAGCTAAGGAGAAGCTCAATAAAGTGCTGCTTCAGTTAAAGGAGCAGAATTTCACTGTCACTTTGATCGGCGATTACCCAACATATCTTCCAGCGGTTAGAAAATCTTAGTAGTTAAGGTTTTCTAATTTTTTTTGGGAAAAATAAGACAAAGGGCAGATGATTTGCTATTTTAATAATAATAGTAATGAGATGAAGAGGTGCACTATGAGCCGAATGGACAAATATAAGAAGATCCACGAGGAAAGTCAAAAGGAGGATAAAAAACCTTTTGGCTTTCGACGTGAGATGAAAAAAAACGAAAAAGCAGAACAAGAAAGAACTAGATACGAAGAGCCTAGCTATGAAGAACCGCGGCAAACGTATCAAGAACCTGAAAAAGAATTCTATTATGAGGATCATTATCAAGAACCGAAGAAGAAACGATTCAATTTCAAACTACCTAAATTTAAAAATCCTTTTAAACGAAAACCAAAGAATCCTTATGAACAGAAACCGAAGAAAAAAAGAAGCTGGCGCAGAATATTAGTCATGATCCTGATTGCGATCTTAGGGTATTCGGTGATTTCTTTTGGTATTGGTAATTTTGCCGCGAAGCATGATTCCTCCATGCCGAAGATCGAGACACAGGAGTTTAATGGCGCGACCTCAGAAAATGGCAAGCGAAATATTTTGCTCCTAGGCAGCGATACCCGCGACAATATCAGCGGACGCTCTGATTCAATGATGGTACTGCAGGTCGATGGCTGGGGCAAGCCGAAGCTGGTTTCCTTTATGCGGGACATGTATGTCAATATTCCTGGCGTTGGAGAGAATAAGCTGAATGCTGCCTATGCTTACGGCGGGGCGGATCTTGTTCGCCAAACGCTGAAGGAAAATTTCGGGATCGATTGTCGTTATTATGCGATGGTGGATTTTCAAACATTCGAAAAGGGGATCGATGCGCTGTTCCCGCGCGGTGTGCAGATCGATGCTGAAAAGGACATGAGTGCCTACATTGATGAACCGATCACACAAGGGACACAGCGAATGAACGGTCATACCTTATTGAACTATGCTCGTTTCCGAATGGATGAAGAAGGCGACTTTGGACGTGTTCGTCGTCAGCAGCAGGTGATGCAATCTGTTTTTGGACAATTAATTAATCCGCTAGTGTTATTGCGCGGACCATACGCTGCGGGGAAAATCTGGGGGTATCTTTCAACAGATATGCCAAATAGTTATGTTTTAACACATTTACTTAATTTTGGAAAAGCGGTGGGCGGTCTTGAGCGTTTGACCTTGCCAGTTGATGGATCATGGTCCTATATCGATACCGTCAATGCCGGCAGTGCGCTAGCCGTCGACACAAACCAAAATGCGCAGGCGGCTCAAGAGTTTTTAGGGAAGTAATAGAATTTTGATTCCCATCATTCTATGAGTATGCTATATTATAATTATTGTAAATTTTGATAGAAACGAGGAAGCGACTATGAAACTAGCGATCGTGACAGATAGTACCGCTTATCTGAATGAACGCATGCGCAATCATAAAGATTTGTTCATAATTCCAATTCCCGTCATCATTGACGGCGAACCTTTTGAAGAAGGGGTGGATATTGGATATGAAGAATTCTATCGAAAATTGAAAAGCAGCAAGGATTTCCCAAAAACCTCTCAACCGGTTTTAGGCGAAGTTTATGAATTGTATCGCTCAATCAAGGAACAGGGCTATGATACAGTGATCAGTATTCATTTATCAGAAGGTATCTCAGGTTTTGTTCGTACATTGACAGCAATTAAAGATGATATTGAAGGATTACAGCTTATTCCTTATGATTCTAAAATCACTAGTGTCCCTATGGGGTATATGGTGGAAAGAGCACTGGAAATGAGTGAGCAAGGAAAGTCACTAGAAGAAATTTTGGCGGCAGTCGATCAAATTCGCGACACCACGAACGCCTATATCATTGTTGACGATTTAGACAACTTAGTCCGAGGCGGTCGTTTGACCAATGGCGCTGCGATCATCGGCGGTTTGTTGAAGATCAAGCCGATCCTGACCTTTGAAGATGGCAAGATCGTTCTGGCAGAAAAAATTCGTTCATTAAAGAAAGCTTTACAACGTACCGAGGAAATCATTGAAGAGCGTCGTCAGGAAAACCAAGATGAACTGCGAATCTATGTGATCCACGGCAACAATCCAGAACTCGCTCAGCAAGAATACGATAAGCTGCGGCAGAAATATCCCGATGCGACAATCGATGTCGGCACATTCGGCCCAGTTATCGGCACTCACTTAGGCGATAAAGCAATCGCACTTGGTGTAGCAAAATAAACATGAACTCACTAATTCGTTTAGTGAGTTTTTCTTTTGTCAAATTCACTCAATAAATTTGCGCAGATGTGAAATACTTTACAAAAGATAACTGTTAGTCAAAATTTTAGTAGTTATACAAGGTGATAAGATTTGAAAATCATATACAAGACGTTTAGTTTGATGGTACACGCAGCGAAAATCGGACTCATTTTTTGTGGTCTTCAAAAAATGATTACCTTAATGAGAGTTAGTTGCCAGTCAAACTTTTCACAGTTTTATAAAGAATGAGACCAAATCA
>NZ_NGLG01000001.1:1070950-1079181 GCF_002140655.1 Enterococcus sp. 3H8_DIV0648
TTCAAAAAATGATTACCTTAATGAGAGTTAGTTGCCAGTCAAACTTTTCACAGTTTTATAAAGAATGAGACCAAATCAATATTCTAAACAGAAAACCCACACAAGACGTTTAGTTTGATGGTACACGCAGCGAAAATAGAACTCATTTTTTGTGGTCTTCAAAAAATGATTACCTTAATGAGAGTTAGTTGCCAGTCAAACTTTTCACAGTTCTATAAAGCATGCGACCAAATCAATATTCTAAACAGAAACCATAGAAAAGACGTTTAGTTGGATGGTATACGCAGTGAAAATCAGACTCATTTTTTGTGGTCTTCAAAAAATGAATACTTTGATGAGAGTTAGTTGCAAATTTTCTCTCTTTTGCGTATTCTGTCTTCATCAGTAGTTTAGTAATTTACTAAATTACTAAAGCGATTCTTTTAATGAAAATAAATAGGAATCAACTAGGAGGATTTTTTATGAAAATACCGACGAATTTAAAACACAAACCAGTCTTTTTAGTAGAAAATTACGATAAAATCGACGGGCACCATGCTTGGGATAGCGATGCCAAAGGTCTGACGTTAGGCTTAGCCCAATGGAACGATCGCGGACGAGTGGATATTTCCGGCAAGGTTTGGCGTCATACTGGAGAAAAATGGTCGCGCCAATCAGAAGAACTGCCAATCACACGAATTTTAGACTTAGCGATTCTAGTGGCGCAATCAAGTATTTATTTACAAGATGCCTATCGTTATGAAAAATTTTATGATCCAGAAGACCCTAAAGTAGACATTATTGGGCTGCAGGGGGGCCGAATGGAAGTCAAAGTCGATACAGAAAATCCCAAGATCGACGAAGACATTATTCTGTTCAATGATACGATGAATAAAGACGGCGACTTGATCGCGCAGCGTTATCGAACATTGAAACGTCTTTTAGACGAATTAGGTTATTAAACTGAATGACGAGGTGAATTAAGATGGAGCAATCTTTTGTCGTGACGGAAGGACGAAAGTTTACCAAAGTAGAAGAACAAATGATCTGGCGCAAGCCGTCAAGTCATAAAACCAGCAAGGAAGAAGTCAGAATCGCGTCGGAGATCAAAAATAATTGGCTTGATCCCGAAATGAAAATCATGAATGTTTTATTGGAAGGCGATGCCGGTTCAGGGAAAACTCAACTTGCCCGCGCCCTATCTGATGACCTGCAGCTGCCTTATACAAAAGTTACCTGTTTTGCCGACATGGATAAAACAGATGTCTTTGGCGCCTTATTGCCAGTTGTCAGTGCCGACGATGAGGACGATCAAGAATTATTAGAAGCGATCTATCAAACAGACTCTTTACAAGGGGTTTTGGCAGTAATCGAAAAACATTTCCAAATCGATGCGGATCAAGCAAAGGATCGCTTGTGTAAACTAATCGAACGGATTGATCAGGATGAAACTAAAACAAGTGTTGAGTATAAATTTTATCCTTCAGAGATCGTTCGTGCGATGCAGAAAGGTTATCTGTTGGAAATCCAAGAGCCTACAGTAATCCGTGATGCTTCAGTTTTAGTGGCTTTGAATTCTGCTTTGGAGCCGAATGGTTTATTGAATATCCCCACTGGTATTATTCGCCGACATCCTGATTGTGTAGTAATCATTACGACCAACCGCAATTATCAGGGAAATCGACCGCTGAATGAATCGCTTCGTGACCGGGTACAGCATGCGGAAAAAATGGATCTGCCTTCTATTGAAGTAATGATTGAACGGGCCATCGCCAAGACGAATTTTACTGATCGTGATTATCTCGAGGTTATGGCGGAAATCATCCGTTTATTAGATGAAACAGCCAAGGCTAATGCGATCAAAGGTGTAGCAGGGATGCGCTCATATTTCTTTTGGGTTAATAGCTTGAAGCAGGGGCAAGACCCATTGGAAAGTATTTTTCCAAAAGTTTTATATAAATTAACTACGGACGAAACAGAATTAAAGATTTTGCAGGAAGCTTTAGAGCAAAGCAAGCTGCTGACAGAGCTTCAACAAGTAAAGAATCAGCAAAAATTGCAGCAGGGCAGAAGAATCAGTCAAGCAGAAGCGGATCAGCGAAATATTTTTGAAGAGGCAGAAGAGGCGACTTTGAAGAGCGAGGCCGTAGAAACCGATGCTCCAACCGAAAATCAAGAAACAAAGGTTGAAGAGGTGGAGTCTGAAAAAGAAAAAAAGCAGCCCGAAGCCGCAACAATTTCTGATGATGCCGAACGAGGGGACGCTGAAGCCGAAAGTACGACGGCTTCGATCGACGAAGAGGAGAAAATCGGCTCAGCGATGTCATTAGACGAAATGGCGGAAATCGATAAAACAAAACGAAAAGAATTAAATCGCGCGATACGCGAAAGTCTGAAAGAGACGATCCATGCAAAAGAAGGAACGATCCTTCATCGACCAACGATCAACGAAGCGGCGATCAAAAACGGACAAGAGCTGACACAAAGTGTGCTGCCAGAAGTAGAAAGCCTAAGTCGCGTAATCAATGATTTGTTAAATAAAGAAGTCAGCAATGATTACTCCGGCGGTAAATACTATGGCGCGCGATTTAATCCAAGCCACGTTGCCTATGGTGATCTAAGAAACTTCGATAAGAAAAATCCACCAAGCGAACAACCTTCATTGGCATTAGCCGTGCGGGTGGATGAATCTGGCTCGATGCTGCGAGATGATCGGATTCAAAACGCCAAATTAGCAGCAGTCGCTTTGAGTCTATTTGCTGAGAAGACCAATATTCCGCTGATGCTGTATGGGGATTCTGCGGATCTTAGTCAACGAGAAAAAACTTCGATCTATTCATACAAGGAATTTGACGATGGCTATGACTTTATGGCGGCCAAGCTTTCTACGATGAAGCCGCGACAAAATAATCGTGACGGCGTGCCACTGAGACTATTAGCTGAGAAACTTAGTCTGCAAGCTGCCGATACGAAGGTTTTACTTTCGATCAGCGACGGACAGCCGAAAGCTTTACCGGATTATACTGGTGAAAAAGCCAAGCAAGATATCCAATCAGTTCTAGATGATTACGAAAGAAAAGGGATCCTTTTCATTGCTTGTGCGATTGGTGAAGACAAAGAGCAGCTGCGAACTCTTTACGGTGAAAATAATTTTGTCGATATCTCTGATATTTCAACATTGCCGCAGCAGCTTCTTCAATTAATTGCACGGTTTATCTAAAAAACCTACCTACGAAAAATTCGTAGGTAGGTTTTTTGTTTAAAATATTTAATATGTTGCGCGAGGTCCGCCAATATATTTTGGACGGCTGCGTAAAGCTGTCACATGTGCGCCGCCTAATTCTTTGATGGATGGGCGAACGGGCACTTGTACATATTTTACATGCATGCCGATCGAAGTATCGCCGATATCAATGCCGGCTTGAGCCACAATATGCTCAACTTCAACTGGATCACTGAATTGTTCAAAAGCCGCAACCGAACAAGAACCGCCAGCATGCAGGGCTGGTTTGACTGAAACAATTTCCCAATCTTTTTTCTCAGCCAACTCTCGCTCGACAACGACTGCACGATTGATGTGTTCGCAGCCTTGCACTGCTAGATAGATTTTTTTAGGATCAAGAATTGCTTTTAAGGTTTCGATAACCCATTGACCGACTTCTTGACTGGAATTTTTGCCGATTGTACCGCCGACGATTTCACTGGTCGTACAGCCTAATACAAACGTGTCACCAGCTTTTAGATTGGCTGCTTCTAAGACATCATTTGTGATAGTGGTTAGTTGTTGTTGGATTTTTTCTTTTTCCATTTTGGATAACTTCCTTCTATTAACTATTTATATTGAGGATGACGCAGAACCCGCTGCAATGCGTGAAAGAGGGGAACTGTCACCGCGATACCGAAAATATTTTGCACAGAATTACCTGGTAATGAAGCCAAACCAGCGGGCCAGCCAAATAATAGGGCAGTCGCCAACGCATAGCCGATGATCATAAATAAGCTGGCAAATAAAAAGCCTACAGTAAGACCTTTTTTATTGGGATACTTCTGATATAGATAGCCCAAAATAAAGCCTTGAATCCCATGAATGATGATCGAAAAAATCGCCCATTCAGGATAACCGGAAATCATATCGATCAGACCGCCGCTTAATGCTCCGACCAAAAAACCGCCTCCCGGCCCAAAAAGCAGAGCAGAGGCATAGATTCCAACTTCGCATAGTGTTACGAAGCCTTTGGTGGCAGGGATCGGAATGATAAATAATATCGATAGCGTCACAGTTAATGCCACCATCATCGCAAGTTTCGTCATATCTTTTGTTCTCATGTCAGCACCTCCGTTTTCACACTATCGCCAAACCAAACATTTCCTTCACCATTTTTTAGTGTGAAGCCATTTTTGATTCCTTGATAAACATATTCTTTACTATCCTTGATCGCTGAAATCAAGTCTTTGCCTAATACCAAGTTCGAGGTAATTGCCGAAGCAAATGTACATCCAGCGCCATTAATCGTCGTTTTCGCTAATTTTGGCTTAGAAAAGAATTCGAAATGGCTGCCGTCATAAAACAAATCCGAAGCTAAATCGCCAGAAAGACGCTCGCCGCCTTTGATCACCACAGAGCGTGCGCCAAGAGCTGAAATTTTCTGAGCTGCCTGCTCCATTTCATCCAAGTTGGTAATCTTTTGCTGGCTTAAAATTTCAGCTTCTTTCAAGTTCGGAGTAATAATCGTCGCGAATGGAAACAATTCAATTAGTTTTTCACGGTAGGTATCACTATACACACGATCTGTTTCTTTAAAGGCCATAACTGGATCTAAAACAATTGGACCATCAAATCGTTGCAAAAAGTTTTTTACGATTTCCAACGAATCTAATTGATGAATCAAACCGATTTTTATTCCATCCAAACTTAGATTATCATCGATTGTTTTTAATTGTTCTTGCAAAAGTTTAGGCGGCAGATCATTTATCTCAAATTGACCGTTGTTGACGACTGCGATACAAGTAATCGCCGTCAGGCCAAATAGATGATGATTCTCAAATGTTTTTAGATCGGATTGCAGACCGCCGCCCGCTAAAGTATCCGAGCCTGCAATTGTCAACACTGTTTTGGTCATAGAAAAACTCCTCATGTCATCCATTAATTAATTAGTGAGTCATTTAAACGGATATCGTTAATGATTCTTATTATAAAGTTGTGAACTGAAAAATAAACAGCCAATTGGTTGTTTTCTAACTCATCCAATTTCAAGTGTAAATATTTGTTCCAATAGAAGAAGTGCGTTAGCATAAGTTAGGAGAAAGGGGATCATGTATATGAAAATATTTATTGCTGGAGCAACTGGCCGTGTAGGCGAAGAATTGATCAAGAACTTAACAGCAAAGGGACACGATATTTATGCGGGGGCTCGTCGGGACCAAGATATTGAAGCGACCGATTCAGTCAAACCTGTTCATTTAGATTTACATGGCACCGTTGATGAAATCGCAGATACGCTGGCTGATGCAGAGGCCGTTTATTTTGTCGCCGGCTCACGAGGAAAAGACCTGTTACAAACAGACCTGTATGGTGCAGTCAAATTAATGCAGGCCGCCGAACAAAAAGGGATCAAGCGTTACATTCATTTAAGTTCACTGTTTGCGTTGCAACCAGATAAATGGAGTGAAGCATTAACTGAATATAATATCGCAAAATTCTTTTCAGATAATTGGCTGATCGACAAAACGAAGCTGGATTATACAATCCTGCAGCCCGGCACCTTAAAAGAGATTCCCGGCAGCGGAAAAATAACTACAGATATCACAGAAAAATCAGAGAACGCGATCGAAAATGTCGCGACCGTTTTGGCAGCGTTGCTGGAGCAAGATAACACCATTAAAAAAGTAATTTTAATGGGCGACGGCGATACACCGATTGAAGAAGCAGTAAAAAAAATATAAAAAATTTGGTCCACTCAGTGAAAAAGCTTATCTGAGTGGATTTCTCTTTTCTAAATTCAGACGAGCAGAAAAATATTAAATTATTTCTTAGTCTTTCGACTAACTTAATGATAAAATAGAGGTTGCTGAAAAGAGAATTCCGTAATTAAGGAGAGACCTTATGAATCTTCAAAATATTCACAATGCTAGAATCGAAGAGGGGGTTCAAATGATCCGAAAAAGGAAAGTCGCAAAATACTATATGAAAGCGCAGGGGTTTGCCAAGAAAGAAGCTTACGAAACGGCCAAAAACACACAGCCGGAGTTCGTCGAGGCTCGCAATCTTTATTTGGCTTTGTACCATGACGCCAAGCCTGTCTTTGCTGATCGCAGCGAAAAAGAAAAGGCGCTGAGAGTTTATCAGGTTTTTAGTGTGTTGGCTTTGGTTTGTTTTGTTGCTTGGTTGTTCAGTAATGGGTATCTGAACGGCTCCACCGTAACCGACAACTTTCTTTTGATTGCCTTAGTGATCAATTTAGCTATCACGAGCTATTTCGATGAAAAAGTCACGGAACGAATTCACGAACGAAAGACTAGAGAGCTTTTACGCCACAGTCCTGAAGCGTTGGACAAGTTAGCCCAAGTCGAGGAAATTAAGCGAAACATTTTTCGTGCGGAGCATCGCGGCATCAAATTAGTCGAAGAGCAAAAAGTAGAAGCCGAGAAACTAGCGGAAAAACAACCTGAGACTGAATCAAAAATCATCACCATGGACAAAATAAAAGCACTGCGTAATAAAATCAAAAAATAGCCGACTACGTTAAAAGGAAAACGTGATTGGCTATTTTTGTTTTTGCGTTGATCCTGTTTGCTTTTAGTGAAATGGTTTGCAATAATTTGACGTATAACCAGCAAGGAGGACAATGCGAATGCTTAAAGCAATTATTTTTGATATGGATGGTGTGATCGTCGATACTGAATTTCAAGATTTTCGAATTCAACAGGAGTTTATCAAAAAGGAGAATCCGACCATCGATCACGCGGCCACAAATTTTGACGAATTAATCGGTCAGTCCTATGACATGCTTTATAAGACTTTACGCAAATTCATCGGCAGCAATGATTCATTATGCGAGATCAAAGAACGTTTTGAAAAATTCAACGATGCCGCCTATGAATCAATAAACTATCAGCAGTTGTTTAGAAAAGGCATTCTCTCTATTTTAAAATGGGCAAAGGCAAATAATATTTCGCTGGCGGTAGCATCTTCTTCAACACACGAACACATTCTCGAAGTGCTCACATCTTGCGGTATTAAAGAATATTTCGATGTGATCTACAGCGGTGAGTTCGTCGCGGAAAGTAAGCCAAATCCAGCGATCTACCTAAATACTTTACAAAAACTGAAGGTCAAGCCTGAGCAGGCGATCGCTATCGAAGACTCGTACTACGGAATCACCGCAGCAAAAGCTGCAGGAATTACCACGATCGCTTATAAAGAAACACGAGCGGAGGTCGATCAAAGTGACGCTGACTATTTAGCAGAGGATATGCTTGAGATTTACGAGCTTATTAAAGACCTAAACAAATAAAAGCAAGGGGGAGAGCTTAGTGGAAAAGACTTCACTTACTTTTAAGAAAATATCGACCAATGACTTTCATTTTCTGAAGTCTATCCTTCAATCAGAAGAACTCATGCTGCTTGGCTGGGGGAAAATCTATACAGACGAAGAAGTAGAAGGCTGGATCAATAAAATTACTCAGCAATATCAAGAATACGGATATAGTTATTTCATCGTAGCAGATACTCGCACTCAGCAATCAATTGGAATTGCCGGAATCATCAAAACTACCATTAATTCCACTACGCTCAATGAAATCGCCTATATCATAAAAAAAGAATACCAAGGTCTTGGTTATGGAACTGAAATAGTGCAAGAGCTTGTAAAATTAGCCTTCAATCGCTATCATTTACCGCAAATTTTTGCGCAATTTGCTATCGAAAACCGTACATCGCAAAGAATTCTTGAAAAAAATGGGTTGACTTATGAGTTCAGTTATCAACGAAAGCAAAACGGCATGCTAAAAGAACATTTAGTTTATCAATTAAAGAATTAATTCTGGTTACCAGAATACCGTCTAACACTCAGCAGAATCTTGTTGAGTGTTTTTTGCTATTAAAAATGTAAATTGACATCAAAAGTTCGAAGTGATATATTTATCTCATGATACAAATATATCACATCACATAAGGAGATTTAAAATGTTTAATAAAAGAGTAAAATCATGGATGGGATTTCTTGGTGTTTTAGGTTTTCTTGGCGTGCTAG
>NZ_NGLG01000001.1:1080955-1082294 GCF_002140655.1 Enterococcus sp. 3H8_DIV0648
GAGAGAAATAATGAATAAGCTTTTAAGAGTTACTTTCGCTTTAGTAATCGTAGCAATGTTTTCAGCATCTGTACTACAGCTTTTCTTTGCAAATTATATGGGAGCAAACTCAGAATATGGGATATCCTTAGGCTGGCAAAGAGAAATTGCTTTTTGGAATCTTGCGATTATTCCAATACTTATAGCAATCAATATTAAATATGATTGGTTTTTCTTGAGGATCATTCTTTTTTCTTTGATTATTGGAGGAATGGGATTTGGAACCAACCATCTCTTAGGATTTTTAGAAGACAGCTCAAAACTAACTAGCTTAGTAGGTGCTTTAGAAAACTACGCTTTGGTTCTGTGTTGGATAATAGGATGGGGTATAGAGAAGAAAAAGCGCAGCAAGTCATTCCAAGCGTAAGCTTCCTTTTTTCTTAATATTAAAGCTTGTTATTTAAAAAGAGATTTACATAAGTGAGGATTATTTCAAGTGATTGTCGTAGCAAGGATTTCAAGTGCCTAAATTGTGAAATGAGATTGGTCTACTTACTGATGCTTGGCCACTGTACACAGCACTAAGACCATTTTAAAGTACCTAGAAATGAAATATACACCAGAGCGGATCGCAAATGCGGTTCGTAGCGTAAAAATCTGTACTTCAACAATCTATACCTGAATTTATAAACAAATCATTCCTTTTGAGATAAAAAAATTAAGGGGCGTGGAAGACGCTATAAAATAAAAATTACTGCAAAGTTGTTAAAAAGACCGAAGTGGGAATTCTTCGACGGTCTTACATTAAATAATCGACCTGCAATGAACGTAAGACAAGACATTATGTAGCAATTAAGCTACCAAATAAGACTGGTAGATCAATGATGACGACAATTAAACGATTAGTAGAAATGTATTCTCATGTTGTGAAATCGATCACATGTGACAGTGGAAGCGAATTTTTCAATCAGTTTAAAAGCGGACTCATTGAAGACACTTTTGACTGAAAAATCTATTATGCCAATCCAAGTTCGCCATATGAACATGGATATGGATCTAATGAGAACAATAATGGATTACTCAGAAAATATTTTCCAAAGCCATCTAATTTTAAAAATATCTCTCAAAGCAAAATCGATCAAGCTGTTCAAAGTATGAATTTGCGACTAAGAAAGTTTTTAAATGGAAATCACTGCAGTATAAGCCAAATTTAGAATAATCGAGAACTTTTTGCGGATAATCAAAGTAGTTTTATAGGAATCTAACAGATTGAGTCAAACAACAGTGATACTAAAATAATCAAATGCTGCGGTTAATATGTATACTAGTTTATCGTATGTAACTTCGCTTAATGTATATT
>NZ_NGLG01000001.1:1082427-1083163 GCF_002140655.1 Enterococcus sp. 3H8_DIV0648
ATGGCATCGGCATATCCTCCCTTTATTTCTGCATCTGTCTCTTATACACATCTAGATGTGTATAAGAGACAGGACAATATGTGGTTAATTAACGCTTCTGGAAAAGAGTTTAATAAGTCATATAGTCAGTTGAGTAAAGGTGGGAAGAAACTGATTGATGAAAAAAAAGAAGAATTATGGCATTGTTTTATAAGTTATCTTAAAAAAGATTTAATGGTTGAGACATCCATTTTTATTGATTCAGTTTCGGTTATTCTTTTCTCAAACAGTTACAGTGTTAGTTTAATTGACTTTAAGCAGACCTATTTATTTCTAGTAGAATCTCTGTCTCTTATACACATCTAGATGTGTATAAGAGACAGCTTCATATTAAATGAGCCGGGATTTCTTGTATTTTTTGTGTTCTTCGGCTTTTTTGGATTTTATTGGGAAGGAAAAATGAATCATGAAAAAATTGATGAAAGACTAAAAAATAATTTTTCGAAGGCACAAAGATATGGGTATAGGGTAGTAATGGGCATGATCTTTCTGACAGTAATACTTTCTGCAAGATTTACAGGGAACTATAAGATGACTTTGATGGTGCAAACAACGGTGATTTGTCTTGGAATTGCAGTGACTTTCATCCTTGTACCTATGTTAACTTATTATTTCGACAAAGCGACTTTTACTAATAAAAAATGAGTTTAAGAAAGATTGATTAAAAAATACAAAAGCAATTAGATGAATCCTGTTC
>NZ_NGLG01000001.1:1086828-1106418 GCF_002140655.1 Enterococcus sp. 3H8_DIV0648
AGTTTATCGTATGTAACTTCGCTTAATGTATATTATGTAAACTAGAATAAAAAAATTCAAAGGAGACTAAATTAAGCCTCCTTTTACTGTATCTTCTATTATTAAACGACTTACTGTGAGTTTTCCTCCAGCATTTTAGAGATGTTTCCATAACCGAGTTCATCAGCGTAATCTTTTGCTGATTTGCCATAGTTATCAACGATGTTTGGATCGGCGCCGTTTCTTAGTAATTCTGCCACGATATCTTGATAAACTTGCGATCCGTCTCTTAATGCAACGGCTTCAATCAATGCTGTGTAGCCATAATCATTTTGATGATTGATATTTACACGCCCATCAGCCAGCAGCAACTTTACGTTAGCCAGATGACCTTTTTCAGCGGCTGGAATCAGCGCGTTTCCGCCAAAACGGTTGGTAATTGATTGATCTGGTGTACTATGAGCTAGCATATAGGTTAAAATCTCGGTTCTACCTTCAGCTCCGGCGTATAAATAAGGACTATCCTCGATATTATCCTGTTTATTTACATTTGCTCCTGCGTCAATCAATTTCTTGGCTATCTCGATTTGATTATTATGGACTGCGATCATTAAGGATGTTTCATTTTTATCGTTCACTTCATCAATCGAATATGATTTTGCTTTTAAAATTTCGGCTACTTTTGCTGAATCGTTTGCGGAAACTGCTTGGAGTAAACTTCCTGGAGCTATATCCATCTTTTTATCCTCCTTTGATTGTTGTGTACTGAAAGATTCTTTTGCAGCACTCGTTTTGTCGGAAGCTTTAGAAATATTTTTTTCTACAGTGGATTTTGAAGTGCCAGTCGCTTCCTTATTTGCCGAATTTGACTGACAGCCGCCTAAAATAAATAGAAATGCGATTATTGCGATTACTTTTTTCATCCATCTCCTCCTGCTTACAACTCGCCAGTTAAAAATTGTGCTCGGCCAAAACCAAAGCTCCAGTCTTCATCTGAATTGACTGTCAGGTTAATCATTACATCTTCTGGTTTGATGCCAAGCTGGTCCTCTAATTCCTTCACTAGCTGAGAATAAAAGTTTTGCTTTTCTTCGCTGGTACGTGGTCTTGTGGTTAGACTGAAAACGATCACTTGATTGGTTCGTTCGAAACCTAAGCCCGTATCGAGAATCTGCATTTCGAATGGTTCGTGTTGATTGACTATTTGATAGCGATCGCCCTCTGGAGCATGAAAAGCCTCCAGCATTACTTGATAAGAAATGTCCAGAATTTCTTTGATTTCATCTTCATTTCTTCCTTTAATCATATCGATTTTCATTAATGGCATCGGCATATCCTCCCTTTATTTCTGCATAGTATAACATCTATGAAACAATTCAGCCGACTTGAGAACTTTCGGTTAAAAATAAAGTTATTCCAGACAGCGGCTCTGAATATTAAGAATTATTAATATTCGGATTAAAATCTTATCCGGATATTGGTATATCAGCGTTTCCAACATTGTTCAGTTTGACCTTCGCCTTAAAAACCGATAAACTATTGAAGAATATGGAAAATAAATCTAAGGAGCATGCAAATGTCTCATTTAAAAAAATATATTGATTTTACAAAAACACGAATTGGTTTTTTCAGTCTGCTGATTGGCTTACTTTGGCTGAAAAATATGTTTGCCTATGTTGTTGATTTTCATTTAAGCATTCAAAGTCCTATGCAATTATTCATTCTGATCATTAATCCTTTAAGCGTTTCGATGGTGCTGCTCAGTCTTGCCTTGTTTATTAAGCGTTCAAAAGTTGCTTATACGACATTGTTCATTATTTATGCGTTGTTGACGATCTGGCTCTTTTCGAATGCGGTCTATTATCGTGAGTTTACTGATTTTATTACGATCAATACGATGTTGGGCGCCGGCCAAGTCTCGACTGGTTTAGGTGAAAGTGCCGTTCGATTATTTCGCTTGTACGATGTCTTTTATATCATCGACCTGTTCTTGCTGCCTGCTTTATTAATCAAAAAGAAAATTCCGATGGATAAGAAATATCCGCGTTTCCGTCAAGCGGCGGCCCTCACTGCCCTTTCTCTTTTAATCGGCAGCGGAAATATTTTTCTGGCTGAGATTGATCGTTCTGGCTTATTGAGTCGGCAATTTTCCCGCGAATATTTAGTGAAATATCTAGGTGTGAATGCTTTTACGGTCTATGATGGTTATCAAACCTATCAGAACAACCAAATTCGAGCAGAAGCAAGTCCCAATGATCTCAAGGAAGTTGAAAGCTACGTTAAAGATCATTACGCGGAGCCAAATGATTCAATGTTCGGCATAGCAAAAGGCAAAAATGTTGTCTACATTCATTTGGAAAGTTTCCAACAGTTTTTGATCGATTACCAGCTGACTGATGAGAACGGCGCGAATCATACTGTTACGCCATTTTTAAATAGCTTGTATCATGGTGAAAGCACCTATAGCTTTGACAATTTTTTCCATCAGGTCAAAGCCGGTAAAACCTCTGATGCGGAAACGTTGATGGAAAACTCATTATTTGGTTTGAATCAAGGGGCACTTTTCACTCAAATGGGTGATAAAAATACCTTTGAAGCGGCACCGAATATCTTGAAGCAAAAGGCGGATTACACGTCGGCAGTATTCCATGGTCATTCGGCATCATTTTGGAATCGGGATAAGACTTATAAGCACCTAGGGTTCGAGTATTTCTTTGATTCGTCTTATTACGACATCAATGACGATAATTCGTTCCAATACGGCATGCACGACAAACCATTCTTGAATCAATCTGTTCAATACTTGGAACATCTGCAGCAGCCGTTTTATGCGAAATTTATTACCGTTTCGAACCACTACCCTTATTCTCGTTTTAAAAATGAAGAAGATGGGTTCCCGTTAGCTAATACGAAGGATGAAACGATCAATGGCTATTTTGCGACGGCGAACTATTTAGATACTGCGTTAAAAGAGTTCTTTGATTACATGAAAGCCAGCGGTCTATATGACAATTCAATTTTTGTCTTATATGGTGACCATTACGGTATCTCGAATACGCGTAATAGAGAACTGGCACCGTTATTAGGAAAAGAATCGGATGCTTGGACAGATTATGACAACGCGCAATTACAGCGGGTCCCATTCATGATCCATGTACCTGGTGCAACAAATGGCGGCGTCAACCATACTTATGGTGGTCAAGTTGACGCGCTCCCTACTCTGCTGCATTTGCTGGGGATCGATTCGAAAAAATATCTGCAGCTGGGGCAAGATCTGTTCTCGCCGGAACATAAACAAGTTGTTGCCTTTAGAGATGGTGATTTCGTCACACCGCAATATACCTTCTACGGTGGCAAAATGTATGATAACCAAACAGCTGAGGTGATCACTGAACCAACGCCGGAGCAAGAACAAACCTTTGTCGAACTGAATCAGGACGTCGATCAGCAATTGATCACCTCTGATAAAATCACTAACGGCGACTTGCTGAGATATTATCAGGATAGCGGCTTAGATTCGCTTAATCCGAGTTCCTTTGATTATCGTGATCAAAAGGCACGTTTAGAAGAAATCGAACGTCAAAAAGGCGCACAGTCTTCTAGTTTATACAGCGAGAATAATCAGAAATCAACGGTTGGCTTATATAAGACTAAAACCTATCAGCAATATGACTAAAACGAAACACCTCCAGTCGAAAAAACTGGAGGTGTTTTTTAGTCTTGTCTTCTTTGCAATGCTTCTTTTCTTAATTTACGTTGCGCTTTTTTCGAGCCGCGATCAATATCTCGCCGCTCTTTTCGCGTCTGGAAGTCTTCAAACAGATTTTCTAATTCATAGTCCGCTGGATAAAGCTCGGTCGCCCGATATTCAAGCTTGATTCGGCGTTTAGGCACTTCGATAAACTCGTCTTCAAGGAACACCTTCACATTGTCAGTGAAAGGAATCTCCTGATAGATCAAGGCTGATTCCTGCTGTTCCAGCAAGAACACTTTGTCCCCTTTATAGTAAGTCATTTCAACAGCCGCTGTGGTCGGCTTCATCGTCCGCTTCTTAAAGCTCTTCTTCTCGAGGCTGTAATTGCGATCGGTGAAATAATTTTGGGCTTTGGTGATAATCTGATCAGAGATCGCCATCTTTTTCGCAATCCATAAAGCATTACTTTCACCAGTTTGACCAATCAGCAAGCGATATTTCGGCGTTAAGTGTTCTGCGTCAAAGTCCATTGCCGCAGTGATGAAATCAGGATGCTGTTCGGCAAAACGTTTGATTTCACCGTAATGGGTCGTCGTGATCAAAATACTGCCCTTTTGGTAAAATTCCTCCATGATGGCGATCGCCAAGGCCGCACCTTCATTTGGTTCAGTCCCGCTGCCTAATTCATCCAAAAGAATCAAACTATTTTTACGCGCCTGCCGAAGGATCTCAGAAATATTCTGCATATGTCCGGAAAAGGTACTTAGAGCATTCTCGATACTTTGCGCGTCTCCAATATCAACAAAAATCTGCTCGAAAATCGCGATCTCCGTTCCTTCTTTTGCCGGGATCTGCAAACCGATCATCGTCATCAGACTCATTAGTGCGACCGTTTTTAAGACGACCGTTTTCCCGCCGGCATTCGGACCGGTAATAGTTAATCCGCGATAATCTTCACCAATTGTCAAATCCAACGGCACTGCATGTTCAATCAAAGGATGAGTCGCAGAGACTAAATGAATATAGCCGTCAGCGTTTATTTTCGGTGTGATCCCTTTTAATTCGCGACTAAATTTCCCCCGTGCAAAGATCTGATCAAATTCTGCGATGATCTCGATATTCTGTTGAATCAGCGGCAAAGCTTCTGCCAACAAGCCGGTCAAGGTTGCTAGAATTTGATAAACTTCGGCTTCTTCTACCATTTTGTGGTAGGTCAATTGCTCATTCCAACGGCTCACACTGCTAGGTTCGATATATGCCGTCGTTCCTTTACTGGAAAGTTCAACGATCGTTCCTTTGATTTGTTTCTTATATGCCGCTTTGATAGGAACGGTAAAAATATCGTTGCGTTTAGTGATGATCGCTTCTTGCATTTTCTCTTTATTTTGACGAATAAATTTTTTCAGCAACTCTTGGATTTTGTCTTGAGTTTCCGCAATATCCCGACGCGCTCGCCGCAGTTCGCGACTAGCATCGTCAACTATTCTTCCGTTTCGAATGACCTGATAAATTTCTTCTTCGATTTCATTGAAGTCGTTCAATCCTTGTCCGTAACGATTCAAAAGAGGAGCGATACTTTGATTTTTTTCAAAAAATTGCCGGATCAAACGCAAGCTGCGTAAGAAGTCCGCGTATTCCATCAGCTCTTGCGGTGTAAGCACAAAGCCTTTTTCGAGCTGGTTAGTTATATGTTCAATACTTTGCAGCCCCATAAAGGGTACATGGAGATTGCTATCAAGTAACTGCTTTGCTTCCGTCGTTTCCGTCAGCCGTTTTTCTACAACAGATAGTTTTGAATGAGGCCGAGTGTTTGCGATTCGTTTTTTCCCGAAGCTGCTGATTGCGTAGCTGCTAAGTTGTTGTTTGATTTCGTTAAATTGTGTTTTTGTAAATGTTTCGTTATTCATGGTCTCTTCCTTTCGTTATGAAAAGATACCTATCGAGGCCAGGGGAACTTAACAAAGGAGATAGTCGTCGCAGCTAGCTCATTAATAAACAGAAGCGACAAAAAAGCTGCGAAGATTCCTCTTCACAGCTTGAATTCTAATTCATCAGCTTTGATAGGTATCATCTAATTTGGCATGCGAAATAAACCTGTGTAAACAGTCATTTTTTTCGCTATCAAGTTACTCCAAATTAAATAACTACACTCACCAAGACACCTCATAATTTTTGTTAAGTTTCCTTATTGATAGTCTAACGTGACAGTTAATGTTTGTCAAATTGGACTATTAGTTTACGCCATTGCTGCCGGTACAGGCTTGGCACCATCATTGATGAAGTACACTTGGTACCATGTCAAGAAGGTATAGATCGTCCAGATTTTACGACGACCATCTGCGGTTCCAGCGAAGTTATCATCTAACAGCTTCACGATCTTGTCTTGATCAAAGAATTCTTTTACGAAGTCCTGAGTGAACACGTCGCGAACGATTTGATAATATTTTTCTTCACGCAACCAGTCTTTGATTGGAACTGGGAAGCCAAGTTTTTCACGGTTATACCATTCTTCTGGCAAATGACGTGCCGCAGCTTGGCGGAATGCAAATTTTGTATTTTCAGCATTGATCAAATATTTAGTTGGTACGATTTCAGAGACTTTCATCATTTCTTTGTCTAGTAAAGGTACACGAACTTCTAATGAATTAGCCATTGCTAATTTATCAGCTTTCAATAAGATATCCTTTGGCATCCATTGGTGCATATCCAAGTATTGCATTTTCTTGATTTCAGACATATCCTGAACCTTTTCGTAATGAACATCAACGATATCTTTAATTGTTGGACTTTGTTGGTATTCAGGCTGCAGGTAATCAACCGCTTCGTCCTCTTCAAAAACTTTCGCTTGTCCGATAAAGAATTCTTCGGCTGGTGCCAATGATGTATACAAGTGCAAAGCACCTTTGAAGGTTTTACCCTTTAGTCCTTTAGCGATCGAGTAACGCATGCCTTTTGGTAATTTTTTCAAGCCTTCAGCAACAACTTTGACAGCTTTTGACTTCGTATTCATCCCATAAGCTTGGTATCCGGCAAATAATTCGTCTGCACCTTCTCCACTCAGCGCAACCCGCACATCACGGCTAGCTAGCTCAGTTAAGAAGTATAATGGCACACATGAAGGATTTGAATCAGGTTCATCCAAATGATATTGGATCAACGGGAAATATTCGAAGGCTTCATCTCCGGTAACCACTCGAGATGTATTATTCAGATCGATCAAATCTGCCAATTTCTTTGCTTCGATCGATTCATTGTATGTTTTATCGCCAAAGCCGATTGAATAAGAATGCTCTGGGCGCAAAACAGCCGTAACATAACTTGAATCCACACCAGATGACAAGAATGAGCCAACCTCAACATCGGCAATTCGGTGAGCTTCGACCGATTTCAAGACTGTATCATCAATCAAATCAACGGTTTCCTCAAGCGTCATATTAGTTTCTTGTTCTTTTACATCCCAATACTGCTGGATATCTAGTTTGCCATCTTTATAGATAAAGTAATGGCCTTCTTTGATGCGATAAACATTTTTAAAGAAGGTTTCATCCAATGCTGAATACTGGAACGTCATATATGGTTTCAAGGCTTCTTTATTCAACTCTTTAACAAAATTAGGATGTTGCAGGAAGCTCTTGATTTCAGAACCGTACATAAATGTACCATTCATCATTGTGTAATAAAGCGGTTTGATCCCAAAATGATCGCGCGCGCCGAATAATTCTTGTTTTTCTGTATCCCAAATAACAAAAGCAAACATTCCGCGAATCTTTTGTAGCAAATCAATGCCGTATTCTTCGTAGCCATGCAATAACACTTCAGTGTCAGCGTGAGTCGTAAAAATGTGGCCTTTGGCGATTAAGTCTTCACGAATGCTTTGATAATTATAAATTTCTCCATTAAAGGTAATGATTTTTGTTCCATCTTCGTTTTTGATAGGCTGTGTACCGCCCTCAAGGTCAATGATGCTCAAACGACGAAAACCTATAGCGGCACCCTCGTCGATAAATTGTCCCGCACTATTTGGTCCGCGGTGAACAATCGTATCCATCATATTTTTAACAATTTGCTCTTTTTGCGTTGTATTTGAACGATCAATAAATCCTACAATTCCACACACAATCTCTACCCTCTTTCAAACATGGTAAACTGATACTCTTTCATATCAACTTTCAAAGTATATCATAGGATTTACGGACTTTCACGAGTGAACGTGATTTCCTAGAAAAAAAGGCAAAAAAATTAATTTTTTCCAAAGAGATATACTTAATTTATCGGCGAGGATTCTGCTTCCGAAAACAAAAAAAGCGCTACACCAAAAAATGGCGCAACGCTCGTTGTTTCATTATTGTTCGTCAGTGATCGTCAACGGTACTAAGAAGGGATAGCTGCCAAAGAATTCGATCAATGATTTATTTTTGCGATCGGTATTTAATTTCAGGCTGCTGGTTTGATCTTCGGTGTTTTGCTTGATCGTCACCGTTTGATTCCCATCCAACGCGACTAAATAACTATTTTCATCAACCTTTTTGAAATCATAATTTTCATTATCCATCGTCGTGATGAAAATTTTATCTAAAACTTCAATCGGTGTCTTATGAGTAAGATCTACTGACAAGTCTAACGGTTGGCTATTGTCCAAAAGATTCTCATCAAAGTCGAAGCCTAAATCCTTCATATGAGCCATAACATCATTCATCTCACGGCTGAACATTGAATTCTGTCCACTCGTATAAATATGTTTGTTGTAGCAATCCTTCAATAAAGTTAATACCGCATCATTTAAAACAGTGACTTTCATTATTTCAGGATAAACTTCCATTAGCTTAATCTTCTCGCTGCGGAATTTCCCATCAGATGTCGGCATCATAAAACTAAAATTGATTTCGTTGGTACTAGTCAGCCGATAAGAAAGGTTGAAATGTTTACTTTCCCATGTCGAAAATTCATTGGTCGAAAGATGCAGATCATGGTTTTGCAAAGGTTTGATCAGCTCAAAGGTGAAATATTCTAATAACGCACCTTTTGCGATTGCCGAGGCAGTCATTGATTCTTCAACAAAAATTTTCTTGAAGTAATCCAACAATGATGGGAAATCAGATTCCATCAAAATCTTTCTAAATTTCAGATCAGCGATTTCTTTTTCTGCATCGTCGATCAACCTTAACAAGTCTTGATAATTTTCTTCCCGATTATCATAATAGTTTATCGCCGAATCGCTGACAGGCTTCGTTTGAGGCACTGATTGAAAGGCTTCAGTTGATTCCTCCGTCGTTTCATCGGGGTGAAGAATCTCTTTTTCACGAATATTCAAGCCTGGTTCTTCCGAATCGACCAAAGTATCATAGATTTGATTGATTTTATTCTTTTCTTCAGTCATTATTCCGCCCCCCTATTTAAGAAATCCTTGATAAAAATCTCAAGTGCGGCATCCATTTCCTCTAAACCGCCAAAGCGTTTTTTGATCAGGCGCAATTCTTTTATTGCGATTGCCTGTTCTAATGAAAGATTGGCAATGCGATTCGCCAATTCGATTTTTTGTGATTCGCCTGATAACTGATCGCCGACAAAAGGTGTCCATTGACTGCGCTGCTGCTTCAATTCCTTCAGCTTGTCATCGATTACTTCGATTTCTTCTTCGATCTTCTTGCGGTTCATAAAGCTTTTAGTCTCTTCTAAATCCGCTTTAAGCTTTTCTTGATGAGCAATTTTGCCGTTAAGCTCACGCAATTCCGACTGAGCTGCGATTGTCTTTGCATCAAAGTCATCCTGCTGATTTTGCAGCTCCGCCAGTTGTTCCTTATAGCCGTCCTTCATGGCTTTTTCCCATTGCTCACGAATTTCGGGTAATATTTTTATAGTAGGCTGTGTTGCATCCACCTGTAAGACCGCGCGATCTCGATAATAGCTGCCGATCTGATAATTGATTAAAATGGGTGAAACAACGTCACGCATGATCATAAATGGGAACGTCCTCTGTATTTCTTGATCCAACTTACTTGTCAAGAAATTATCAATCTCATGATTCGCATTGCTGGATTGCTGGATCGAAGCTGGCAATTCATTCCAGTAGATTTGGTAAACATCGCCCATTCGCTCTGCTTTCATTGCCTCTTCCAACCGTCTGATCTGCCCCATCAACCCACCTAACACACCGGAAGCAGATTCTTTCACTGAATCAAATGATGTTTCAGTTTGAAGTTCTTCCTTTTTTTCTGGAGTCTCCATTTAAGACCCTCCTTTATTTTTTTGATTAATTATATAATAAATATTACCATAATTATTCTTGATCCAATCCCACGAAGCAAATTATCTAATTTTTTGCTTTAGAATTGGAACCCACTTCTCTATTTTACCCTAGCAAGGCCCTAATGATAAGCATAAACTGTTGAGGAAAGTAAAAAAAGATTGTGTCAATCTTAAAAAATGACACAATCTTTTTAATTATTTTGATGATCCGCTGAAGAAATCTTTGATTTGTTGCCATAGATTTGCGAAGAACCCTTGATTCTCTTCTAATGTTCCTTTGAGTGAATCACCGAATTTACCAAGCTGATCAGAGACCTTATTGACGGTTCCTTTAAAATCGCTGCTGATTTTATCAAGCTGTTCGATCGATTCTTTGTCTAATACACCATCAGTCGTTTGATATTTTTCTGCTAAAGCAACTAATTGATTGATATCGTCCTTCGTAACATATTGTGATAAATTATTTTTTTCCAAGGCATCATTAACAATTTTTTCAACATCTTCTTTCGTTGCTAGTTCACCTTGCTTTTCTTTAAGTTCTGCTAACTCTTTTTTTATGTCGACCAATGTTTGGTTTAATTGCGCTTTATAGGCTTCATCGGCTTTTTCTTTTTCGCTGTCAGATAAGTTCTGATTTTGACTTTGCTCATTGGCCTTATTTACGACTGATTGCGAAACATCCGAGGTCGTATCCAATTCCGTTTGAGCCAATTGTGCCCGTTCTGGATCAACCGTTTCACCATTTGATTCAAAGGCCTTATAGACACCAGTCAAAGCGCTCTCGCCGGTTACTTTCACCACACTGGCAACTTTGACAGTTGCATCAGTAATACCTGCGGTAACTAATGGGTTCTTATATTGATCCGCGGTAATCTGGGTAATGTTTTCCGGCGTCAATATTTTCACATTGATCCCTTTTCCTTGATCTTCGCGGTTCACCACGACAGAGCTCAGCATCACACTGTCGTCTCCGCTGCCATAACCCAAATATTTAACTAAATCTGCGCCAGTCGCGGTTTCCATTTTAACGCTGTCTTGGTTGATTCCAAGTTTACTCATAGTTTCATCTAACTGCTGCTGGTTTAGTCCTGCCCCAGCGACAAAAGTTGGTTTGCCCCAACGTTCATTGATGACACCATCCTCTGCATGAACTTTTGTTTGATTGGTTAGTCCAGCACCTAGTGAAAGGCCTAAGCCTGCTAGTAAAATATATTTATGAAGTTTCATCTGATTGCCTCCCGTATCTTAATACTCATATTTTAGCTGATTTATGTATTTTTGCTTACTCATCCCCCTTCTCTTTAAACAATTATTTACTAAGCTAAGAATCTCTTAACTATTTTCTCGGTCTTAAGTTGGAGGTAATGTCTGCTTTTCTATGTTTTTTATCAAAAAAGACTTCTCAGTCTACTTTGCTGAGAAGTCTTTAAAGATCAATCTTCTTTGGTTGTAAAATGAATCTTATCTTGGTCATCACGTTCCAAGTACGTCGTTTCCTTTAAATAGCTGAAATGTAATTCTTTGATACTAGAATCCTCCAGCATTTTTTCGTAGCCTTCAAAAATTGCTCGAATATAATGTTTGTATGCTCTCTTTTTTCGTTGTCGCTTGTTCATAAGACACCGTCCTTCTTGGATATCTTACCAAGCATCAGCTTTTCAGACAAGTATTTTATTGATAGGTTTGATTCAAATAGGTCAATAAATCTTTCGAAAGTTCCGTCGCAGAAGTTCCTTCTGGTTTATTTTCCAAAAATTCAACGACTGAATAATTTTGTTTTTCTGAATCAAAAGCATACAAGAAACTGTTCTCTTGTCCCTTTTCATCTTGCTTTTGTTTGATCTCCGCAGTACCTGTTTTTGCGGCCAATGGAATATTTAATGCAGCTAAACTATGTGCTGTCCCATTTTCATCGCTGACAACTGCCTGCATATCATTAGTGATCGTCTCAGCAGAGCTTGCTTTGACCACATCTTTTTCGTTTTTGGTTTCTTTATCGGCAATCAATTTAGGATAGACCATCGTGCCTTTATTTGGAAAGACAGAATATGCCGTGATTTGTTGAATTGGATTTAACAATAACTGTCCTTGTCCATATCCAGTATCTGCTAATAAAATTTCAGAATCAAAACTGTCTTTACTTGAAATCTGGGCCTTTTCCATCGCGATCGGCAAATCTAAGTCTTTGCCAAAAATGAATTTATTTAAGCCTGCTCGGAAGGTTTTTTCTCCCATCTTCAAGGTTTCTTGCGCCATGTAGATATTATCCGAGTAAACTAAAGCTGTTCTTAAATTGACAGGACTAACATCTGAGACACGAGTTACCTGATAAGAGCCCCAAGAACTGTCCTTTTGCCATTTCAGTCCATTAATCGCTAATTCTTCGTTTGGATTCAAAGTACCCGCGTCCAAGCCAATCGCTGCAGTAATCGTTTTAAAGGTCGAGCCGGGTGCATACCCAGTAGCAAAACGACTCATAAACGGCTGATTGCTGTCGTTACTGTAAGCATCGTAATCAGTTTGACTGATTCCATTGGTCATTTTGTTAGGATCAAAACTAGGTGAACTAGCTGCAACTAATAAATCTCCTGTTTTCGGAGCCATCACAACACTTGATCCCGCCTGACCATTCAAGCCTTTATAAGCAATCTGCTGCGCACGGCTGTCGATCGTCAATTTAACATTTTCGCCATCTTTTTTCTCGATTTTTTGTAAGACTTTCTTCTCATTGCCTTTACTATCTGTGATCGCCAATGATCCGCCGTCTTTTCCTCGCAGTTGTTTATCTAAAGCCATCTCTAAACCGCTTCGGCCAATCAAACTATCACTGGCCAGATCATTGTTTTTCTTCAGATCTTCTGCTGTGACTTTACCAACATATCCGATTAATTGAGCAGCCGCTTCCTTTAATGGATAGGTTCGCCCAGTTGTTTCTTTGACTTCCAAACCTTCAGGAGTTTCCGCTGATGCCTCTGCTGTGGTTTTCAAAGGAACAAAGAAATCATCCTGAACCCATCCTTGCTCTAAGGCTGTTTCCACGTCTTTAGCAGTAATATCCAAACTTTTTGCGATCGCATCGATTTTGGCTGTACGATCTTCTCCTGTACCAAGATTTTTGGGGATGACACCTGATTGATAGACTGTTCCATTGGTTGCAAGACCTTGCCCGCTGCGATCTAATATCTCGCCCCGTGTAGCTGGATCGACAGAATAATTAATTTTGTCTTTGCCAGACATACCAGGGAAAATCAAATTCGGCTTCCAATTAATTTCTTTGCCGCCATCAGCCAAAGTACCAGAATATTTTTGATTCTTTAATTGACCAAAACCGGTATTTACGGATAATTCGTAAGAAAAGTGGTAGTCGTCTCCCTCTTTATCCACCGCTAGATTCTTCATCTTGATATTCGAGGCGCTAATACCTGAAAAGATCGACTGATATTTTTCAGAGACTTGTTTTTTAGTATAGCCATTTGACTTGATCGAATCAGCATTCAAATTTTTGGTCATTTCTTGATACTTGCCCTTTTGCAGATTCTTAACAAATGTTTGTACCGTTTCTTCTGCTTGTTTCTTAACTTGGCTCGCTTGATATGCGCGTACACCGAAAAAGCCTGCAATGAGCACAATGATTACACCGATAATAATAATCGGCAGTTTATTCGTTCCTTTTTTATTACGTGTACTTCTTTCCATATAAGGGTCCCCTCCCTAGCATCTTTCGTCCTCTTTCTTTATACTATAAAAAAGGACGTGTTGACTATGAATCATTGTTACTTATTCATTGGTCCGAGCGGTTCTGGAAAAACCAGCTTGGCCGAAAAAGCCTTTGCTACTGAACAAAAGATTATTTCTTATACGACGCGTGCCCCTCGTGAAGGTGAAGAACACGGGCGTGATTACTACTTTGTATCGAAGAAAGAATTCAAGCAGATGGTCAATCACGATCAATTTGCTGAATATGATGTTTATGACGAACATTTTTATGGTATTGCCAAGGCGACCTTGCGCGATGCTTTAGCTGCTGGTGACTGTTACGATCCAATCACGACGACAGGCTTTGTTAACTTGCATCGTATCTTTGGTGATCAGATGGTTCCAATCTGGATCAATATTTCTAAAGAAACGATGATCGCCAGACTAGAGAAGCGAGCCACTTCAGAAAACTTGGAGCGGCGCTTGGCAATTTTTCAAGAAGATCAAGAGAGCTTGGCCCGTTTGAAAAAATATCCAAATCTGATCGAAATCGATGGCGAAACTTCTTTAGATGAGATGCTGCGTCAATTACGTCAAGCTTTGAATTAACTGAAAGGCTTTGCGTTCACCATGTTCAAATGGAAAATAGACCATGCCGCAATAAGTAAACCCGCATTTTTCGATAAGGCTAAGCATAGGCTGATTGGCAGGGTATGTATCGATTCGGATATCTTCATAGCCCAAAGCTTGAGCCTGCTTGATTGCCAGTGTCAATAAATTTTTACCTAACCCGATTCCGCGATGCTTTTGACTAACCGCGACATGATGCAAAGAAACATAAGGTCCTTCACCTTGCCACTTGCCTTCAATAGCTTCATAAACAGGATCGTTTTCAGCGATTAAGGCGATCGTTCCAACGACCTCATCTTCTAAAGTCAGCACATAGCTGGCTTTTTTTTGTATATCTTCACGAATCACACCTTCATGGGGTTCGTGTCCATCTTGCCATTGCGGCGAACCTTGCTCCTTCAAATATTGTTTCGCTTCATTGATAATAATTCCAATTGCTGGTATATCCGCTAATATACTTGGACGGAAAATAAATGTTGGTTCATTTTGTTCGCTGGTTTTGGCTTCGTCACCAAATGAAAGAATTGCTTCCGCATCTTTCTTTCCTAGAATTCCGCCTAAAACCTCTCCCATTTGTTTGGCCTGTCTAACAATAAAATCTTCATCTTCATATCCCATTTTTCTTCCATCCTCTCTGCCAATGATCGCCTTGCTCTAAAAAAGCGCCAATCAATTCTAAATGATGCGCCAGTGTCCATTTCTTGATTGTTCCTAAACCTGGAAATTTTTTTGTTTCCCGGTAATGCAGTAATTCCTCTAAACCAAGCGTCAGCAATAGCTGATCTTGATTACGGGAATACCAGTCAGCTAATTTATCCAGTGCTTCGAAAAATTTACCACCTTGGTCTTGGGCATTCTCATTACTATCTGACACGAAATGTTTGACTCTTAAATTAAGATACGCATCAAAATAGCTAATGTGAATGGCGATCGCACGACTAGGCCCGCCTTTATCAAAATAACGGCTGCCTTCAATCGTATAGTCACTGAACCCCAATGAATCCGGCTCCAAAAAAAGGTGTTCGTCGCTATAAAAATCATCCGCCTTTTCACCGTAATTGGCAACATTTTTTTTCGCCTGAAAAGCTTCTCTGAGTAAAATTTTATTTGGCACATCTAAAATTCTAAATCTTCCTTGATCCGGAATAACCGATACAGCCTCGCTTTTAATCGCAAGCTGAGACTTCTTCCGCGGTGAATGAGCATTAAACAAATACAATTCCGCTTCAAAAGGATTTTCTTGAGTCACGATTTCTGCCTTTTTAACACTTGAAGCTTCTCTTAATGTCCACTCAAAGCGCTTGTCCGCAAAAAGCTTGGCGGTCCCAACTTGCGGATTCATGATTAAATAACAAATTATATCGTTTCTATCAAACAGCTCAATCGTCTTTTTTAATGTAGCTGAATCACGAACTGGTTCAATAATTGGACGAATGTTTT
Source organism: Enterococcus sp. 3H8_DIV0648 (assembly GCF_002140655.1). Lineage (NCBI taxonomy): Bacteria > Bacillati > Bacillota > Bacilli > Lactobacillales > Enterococcaceae > Enterococcus > Enterococcus sp. 3H8_DIV0648. The sequence continues at coordinate 1,102,514 of NZ_NGLG01000001.1, forward strand.
TTGACCAGCGCTCTTCTTTGATCAAGGTGTTAATCGCTAATAGATCAAATTGCTTCCCTCGTAAATATGGATAATACATCGAATCACTCCAATGGTTCAGTCGGACGCCGACGAACCTGCCTTTGTTGACGTAAAAACTCGTAATCCTGTTCTAATGCCCGAAGCTCTTCTTCCAGACTCTCAATTCGAGCGGACTGAACATCTTCAATAAAACGTTGATAATAGTTATTCTCCTGCAAGTGATCCTTTTCGTCCAGACGCCGCCGCAATTCTTTATAAAGCTGTTCAGTTGAGAAAAAGCTCGTACCATATGACATTCTCTTAGCTTTTTGAACTTCTCGAAATAACGAAGCCATAAATCGCTGAGTTAAGGCTGTTTCTTCCACGAGCAACTCTCTTCTTAAAGGCTTTTTGGCTATGAAGAAGGTGCCATCAGCAGGTAAATCCTCAGCCTGCGTGTATGGCCGATATATTAAAACGCCGATTTCATTTGGAATATCGTCTTGAACCTTTTTATAAAGCTCCTCCGTTAATACGAAATAATTGTAATGACCGATAAAAGAAAGCTTTGCCTTGGAATAGAAATCTGCTTTTGTAACCTTCAGTTCATAGCAGCGCCATTCCGTAGCATTTGGCTTAAAGAAGCAAGCCAACGTATCAACGATTCCTTGCTCATCCGGCATCGTTACCTCTTCGACTACGATACCGCCGAGTTCTAAACAATAATAATACAAAGCCTTTTCGATTTCTTGGGTTAATGTTGTTTTCATAATCTCACCATGGGAACGTATTTTCGTAAACTTTAGCATATCTGCATGAAAAAAAACAGAGGCTGCCCTCTGTTTTAAATAAAATATGAAAGATCGCTCGCTGGACTTGGGTAAGCAAAAATATATTTTTCAACTTCCTCATGAGTCATTTTTTTCGTTAGAGCGATCAAAAGATAATTGATAACTTCATCTGCTAATTGACTTAAACAAGTAACCGCAACGATTTTATTCTCTTCATCATAAACAAATTTGATCTTGGCACCTTGATCATTGATTCGATGATAGGTGTACCAGCTAGATAAATCCGTGGTTTTTGAATGATATTTTTCCGGACGAGCCGCAAGCTCTCTTTCGCTTAATCCAATGCGAGCCAAACGCTGATCCCCGAAAACGATCGTTGGAATCAATGGATACTCGATCGCTTCGTTATCACCATTCATTGCATTGACGACATAGCCTGCTTCAAAGCCAGCCACAGGTGTTAGTTTTGGCTGACTCTTTGCCAACACATCGCCGCAGGCAAAAATATTTTGCTGCGAGGTACGTAAATGGTCATCAACTTTAATTCCTTTTTTGTCATAGTCGACACCAGCCTTTGCTAACTCCAAGCCTTCGACATTCGGAATTCGACCAGTTGCTCCGATAACCATATCAACTACTAATTCAAAATTCTCACCAGTAATGCGATAATTTGGATGCAGCAACTCTACCGCTTTTGTATCAACATTAAAATGAAACTCAATACCGGCGGATTTCATGTGTTCGACCAAATCTTTCACCAACTCTTGATCGAATTCCTTTAGCGGACGATCATTATGATGAATGATATGAACCTCAGAACCAGCAGCATTAGCGATCACAGCTAATTCAAATGCGATATAGCCGGCACCGATAAAGACGATTGTTTTCGGCAAATGTTCCAAAGCAAGAAAATCTGTACTGCTTTGCAGCAGATCTTGGCCTTCAATTGATAAGACAGCAGGGCGCTGACCAGTCGCTATCAAAAATTGATCCGCCTCTAATCTTTGATCGTCAACAATAATATGGTTGGCATCGATAAAACTTGCTTGACCTTGATAACGATCAATCTCTGCAGCATCCAATCCATCTTTGGTATTTTGTGGAACACTGTCTGTATAACTTTTTTTAAAGGTCATTAAATCTTCCCAAACAAGCTTTGGTGTTTGTTCAAAGCCTTTGCCGATCATGGTTTCGATCCGCTTTTGCGCCTCTACGCCGCTCATCAGCATTTTTTTGGGATCACAGCCGCGGTTTGGACAGGTGCCGCCCCACAGATCCGATTCAATGATCGCTACAGTTTTTCCTTTTTCTTTTAAAGCATAGGCAGCGGAGTTTCCAGCTGGACCGCTGCCGATCACGATAACATCATATTTTTCCATTATTAACCCTCCTGACTTAAAAAGCGGAAGACGTCGCTTCGATTGATCGATGCGATCGGTTTGCCATCACGTTTAAGGATAAACGCATCCTGTTCGGCTAGTAAATCAAAGACTTCGCTTAAACTAGTATCCATCGACAAACTTGGTAATGCAGCATCTGCCGTTTCCGCACTTTGGTAAAAACCGCCGTTATATAAAGTTTCTAAAGTTTGTGTATAAACTTCATCTGTTGTTTCATCGAAAAATTCCTCAACAAATTGATTGGCAGGATTTTTTTGGATCTCGTCTGGAGTGTCGCACTGGATCAATTTTCCCTCGTGCATCACAGCAATTCGGCTGCCGATCTTCATCGCTTCCTTCATATTATGCGTTACGAAAATAATCGTATTGCCTAATTTCTGATGTAATTCCAACACGAGATCTTGCAAACTAGCCCGTGAAATGGGATCGAGCGCACTAAATGGTTCATCCATCAAGACAATATCTGGTTCTGATGCCAACGCTCGTATAATCCCGATCCGCTGCTGCTGTCCACCTGATAATTCACTAGGCATTCGATCTCTAAATTGCTCAGGGTCCATATCCACTTCCTGTAATAACTCATCCACTCGTTTATTACGTTGTTCCTTATTCCATCCAAGCATTTCAGGAATTACTTCGATATTCTCTTTGACGCTCATGGTTGGGAATAAGGCAATCTGCTGCAGGACATAACCAATCTGCCAACGCAGTTTTTGAATGTTATAGTCTTTGATTCGTTTGTTTTTAAAATATAGATTTCCATCTGTTGGTTCGACTAATCCGTTGATCATTTTTAAGGACGTCGTTTTTCCGCTCCCCGAAGGTCCAACCAAGACAAAAATTTCACCCTTTTTTACTGAGATATTTAAATCTTTTAAGACAACATTGCCTTCGAATTCTTTACTCACATCTTTAAATTCAATAATTGATTCCATCTATTTCTCCTCCCCAATGATTTTTTCTTTCACTAAGAAGTCATGGGCAACTTTCGCCGGTTGTTCTTTTTTCACGTTGACCTGATAATTCATTTCGATCATTTGGTCTTCCGTGATTTTCCCAGCTAAACGATTTAAAGCTTTAACAACTTTCGGATGCTTCTCCGCAAACTCTTTCTTCATTAAAGGCGCACCTTGATATGGCGGGAAGAGATGCTGATCATCTTCTAGTGTCATCAGCTCATATTGTTTAATCTCGCTATCTGTAGAATAGGCATCGATCACATCGACATCACCTGTATTGATCGCTTGGTAGCGCAGCGCGGGTTCCATACTTTGAACCGAACCTAATTTCACACCATATTTATCTTGAATTCCGCGATAACCATCTTGACGATCGATAAATTCTAACGTAAAGCCGGCTTTTAGCTGATCTTGCTGTGCTTGAAGCTGAGAAATCTTGCTGATTCCGCGTTTTTCTGCTTCGCTTTTCTTCATAGCTAAAGCATAGGTATTTTCATAATCCATCGGTTTCAATAAACGCATATCGAATTGAGAATCCAGCAGCTTGTTCGCTTCTTGATACGTTTTTTCTGGCGATAGATCATCTGGTGTACTTTTTGGAACCTTGACTAAACTTTCCAAAACTGTTCCGGTAAATTCAGGATAAATATCGATCTGGTCATTCTCCACTGCACTGAATAAGAAACTTGTTTTTCCGAAGTTCGGCTTCAGTTCTACATTGATCGAGGAATCCTCATCCTTGATCACTTCTTTAT
>NZ_NGLG01000001.1:1106518-1117029 GCF_002140655.1 Enterococcus sp. 3H8_DIV0648
CCTCATCCTTGATCACTTCTTTATACATATTAATCAAGATATCCGGTTCCGAACCAAGCTTCCCAGCGATCGTGACTGTCTCAGTTCCAATCGGATTGTTCTGTGCGAAGAAAATTCCGCCGATACTTAAAAAGATCACAGCTAGTGTAATCAAAGTTACTTTTCCGCTGCGATTTTGCAAGAAACGGATTAACGTACTAAAAATAATGGCAAGCAACGCTGAACTGATGGCGCCGATCAATGTCAAATTTGGATCATTTCGGTCAATCCCGAGTAAAATAAATGTCCCTAATCCGCCGGCACCGATTAGTGCTGCCAATGTAGCAGTCCCAATAATCAAAACGAGGGCTGTACGGACTCCAGAAATAATCACGGGCATTGCCATCGGCAGTTCGACACGCATTAGTTTTCGCATCCGTGACATCCCGAATGCATCGGCCGCTTCTTCGATCGACGGATCAATCTCTGATAAACCGATATAAGTATTTTGGAAAATCGGCAATAACGCATAAACCACTAGGGCTATTAATGCTGGCACCGTTCCAATACCCACAAAGGGAATTAATAATCCCAGCAAAGCTAGAGATGGGATAGTCTGCAAAATACTCGTAATTTGCAAAACAACCTCTGCTAATTTTTTTCGCTGGCTCAACAAAATCGCCAACGGAATCGCGATCACTACCGCAATTAATAACGCACTCAAAGAAATCGCTAAATGTTCAAAGATCGCCGATAAGAGATCGTCTTTTCTTTCACTAAAAGTATTCATTAATTCATTCATAAAATATCCTTTCAAAATTATGACTTGTTCTCAGTATAACTTAATCAAAAAGGGAGACAAAAATATTGGCTCGGATAAAAAGTAGTATAATGACAAGTGACTCCTAATAAAGAAAGCAGGAAAAAGATGAAAACAATGGATGATTTAAAAGAAATCCAGCTTACTAAACAAGAGAAAACTTATTCTTATTTGAATTCTCATCATTATAATTGGTTCAAAGCAATCGATTTAAATTTATTAAACAGCGACGGATTCACTAACTATTTCTTGTGGATCAAGCAAAATGAACCGGCTGTTTTCGAAACGCTGCAGGAAAGAGTTTTAAGTGCAACGATAATCAGCTTCCAGAATGAACTGTCTGATACAGACAGTTTCGTCTTAGTGACTGCGGCTTGGGCGAATGGCTTCGTTCCTGAAAAATCCGCAGCCGCGATGCAGGACTTTGATCGGTATTTGACGAATTACACGATGCAAAAAGATCCGTTAATCGGCATCAATCAAATGAATGCAGATTTCAATCAAGTATTAATGCAGCATTTGCCAAAAGTACGACGCCAAGACTTGCGGCTGATCGCTCGTCTGCTCTTACTAAAAGAAGCTTCAGCAGATGCTACTTCCGAAGAGCTGAATACTCTGAATGCACCTAACAGAAAACGAACCCAAGAAATGTTGGAGCTATTTCAAAATCTTTAAAGAAAAAAGAAACGACTTTTTTGGGTCGTTTCTTTTTTTCTTACTGCTTAGTCGAAGTTACCATGACATGCCACTGCTTTAAATCATATCGATAAAGGCCGCCTTGAAACACAGGGTCCGCATCTGAGATAGCTTTGGCCTCTGCCAGATTTTCCGCCTCAAAAATCACCATCGCCCCATTAATTTCTTCAGTCGTCATGTCACCGAAAACACCAGCTGTCAAATACCGTTTCGCCGATAACTTTTTCAAATACTCTGCGGATTCTATTGCGACTTGCTCGGTCACCTCATCTGCTCCAACTTTGTAATCAATCCGAACAAACAACATACTTCCTTCTTTCATTTTTTCTCCCCTCCTATAACAAATAATTATTTTCTTTATTCGCTGCCTGCAAACGATAAAGCTCATAAGTCGCGTAACCTGCGACTACTAATGGTTCTTGTTTACACATGGCTTCTGCCTCTTCATAACTTTTCGCCTTGAGAATAAACATTCCCGCCATGCCCGGATACCCTTTAAACGCACCGGCAAGTTCAATGCTGCCCTCAGCATCTAGTTTACGCAAATTTTCGACATGCTCGGTCACTCCGGCTTTATTTAGTTTTCGATACTCTTTAGTTTTCTTGATCATCATGACATATAACCATTCCTCCATGATATTCCTCCTAATCATATTTTTCTACGATATTCAACGCACGTCTCTTCAACTCTTTTCGAGCTTCCTCCGGTTCAAGTATTTCCATGTAGGGACCAAAAGAAAGCAAGCGATGATAGGTCCATTCGTTCAATGGATATTCAACCGTCACTAAAAAAGTTCCATCTGGATTTTGCTCGACCTGATGCTCATGAAACTCATCGAATAAGCGAAAGGCCATCTCTGGAGAAAATCGCAGCTTAAACGCCGTGAAAACCATAGCATATGCAGATTCGTCCAACGAATAATCCTTCGGCAATGTTCGTTCAAAGGTTTCGTTCATGACATTGATTCTTTTCATACGCGACAGACGGAAAACTCTGATCGCTTGATTGCGATGACAAAAGCCTACGATGTACCAAGCATGAGATTTAAAAATCAAGCGCAACGGATCAACGGTTCTTATTGAGTGCTGCAATTCTGAGTTGAAATATTCGAAGGTCAACACATACTTTTGAGTAATCGCTCTTCGTAATTCTGCAATCGTGATTTTTTCATCATCCTTGCTTCCCCAATAGCTGAAGTCAACCTCCAGCCAATCCTCTGACAACGGATGATCGAACAATGCACCGATCTTGTTCAGCGCTTGATCTGCATCCGGATAATTTGATGCCTGAAGAATCTGCAATCCTTGATAGACCTGTACTTGCTCTTCGCTCGTCAAAAAAGATTTGTTCAAGGCATATCCATCCATCAGTGAAATACCGCCGCCAGATCCTTTTTTCGACATTATGGGAATACCTGACAAAGTAAGAGTCGTAATATCACGATAAATCGTCCGGGTCGAAACGTTGAAGTACTCCGCCAATTCTTTTGCCGTGACCTGTTTATGGCTGACAATGTAAAAAATCATCCTCACCAACCGTTCGATCTGCATAAAATTCCTTCCTTTCAATAAAACTATAACAAGGGTAATGCGACAATAAGCTGTCATATTAAAAAAAGAAAAAAGAGGTAAAACATTTTTTATGCTCTACCTCTGTTTTTAAGACAATCTAGTAATTTCTCGCTCGATTAATGCAAGGGACAGCTTCAAGGCCTTTACCCGTTCTTTTGACAAAGTAATTTGTGATTTCATGTTTCGTCCAGCAGATTGCTTTTCTTCTAATGAAATGATCGCCTGCTCGACTTTGTGCAGCGTCGAAGCTAATGACTTCTTTGCGGCCAAATAATCAGTTAACCCATAGTTTTCCAAGCTGATACGCTCCTTTATTTAATTATAGCAAAAAAAGTCTCCCCTTAAAGAAAGAGGAGACAAAATCTCTTGATAAATTAGCGAATCCCTAAAGCAATCCGTGCATAACGACTCATCTTATCGGTCGTCCATGCTGGATACCAAACAAGCTTCACTTCTACATTCGTTACTTCTGGAATTTCAGCTAAAGCTGATTGGATATTGTCAGTCAAGATATCTGCTAACGGACAACCCATAGTGGTCAATGTCATTTTGATCACAGTATTTCCCGTCTGTTCGAAATCTACTTCATAAATCAATCCAAGGTTAACGATATCGATACCTAACTCAGGGTCAATGACTGACTCTAAAGCGGTCAAAATAGTTTCTTTAATTTCAGCTACTTCTGCATCGGTCCATTTTTGTGTGTTCTCTTCCACCTGCTCCACTCCCTTTCGAGTTTCAAGAGTATTTTACTCTATCTGCCAGCTTTTGTAAATGAGAATTGAAACCTGTTCATTCTCAATTGAAAATCATTATTTATTTGCTTGAGATTTCTTTATTAGATTTTGTTCGTCTTGTGTCAAGAATGTACCTACGACTGAGTCGGTTGCTACGATATTGGTGAATGAGTTTGGATCAACATCGGCCACTACCTGCTTCAATGTGTATAATTCATAGCGAGTAAAGACCACCATGATTACTTCACGATCAGTCGAGCTAAAACCGCCGCGAGCAGGAATCACTGTTAAACCGCGAAGCAGCTCGCGACTTAATACAGCACACATTTCAGTGCTTTTGTTGGTATTAACAAAGGCTGTCATCTTCTGGTGACTGGTATGAACATAGTCAACGACTGTACTCATGGTGAAAATTGTAATAATCGTATACAGCGCGCTTTCCCAAGTGAAGAAGAAACCCGCTACAACGACGATGACACCATTCAACAGCATCATATAATTTCCGACTGTTCGCCCAGTTGTTTTTGATAATAATAATGACACAATATCTAACCCGCCGGTCGTAAAACCGAATTTCAAAGAAAGTCCTGCCCCGATTCCCAACAGCACACCGCCAGTAATTGCATTCATCAATACATTGTCAGTCACCTGACCAACAGGTACCAGTGTTGTGAAAAACGACATAGAGATTACATTCGCAAAACTCAGGATCATCGCTGACTTTCCTAATTTAAGAAATCCTAAAATGAATACCGGAACGTTCAGAAGAAAAATCAAAATCCCGGTATCGAGCGATAGGCCCACATTTGAAAGTAGGTACTCTGCAATTTGGGCGATCCCTGTCATTCCAGCTGAAAAGACATTTGCTGGGATCAAGAAATAATTTAAACCGACCGCGCCGGTCAAGCCAGTAAATAGAATGACAAGGATTTTTTTGGTTAAATCCTTGGATGTATAATTGATAACCTTCTGCATCCGATATTCCTCCTTCAGTTCAAACCTATAATAGAGTAACAGGTTCTCTCATTAATAATCAATCGTTTTCAACAACTTATTGGAGAATAATCATAGCTTTCTTAGCATTTTTTGATAAACTAAAGGAAAAGAACTAGGAGGGTGTCTATGGCTAAAGATGCAAGCTTTGATATCGTTTCAGAATTGAATAAGGAAGAAGTAAAAAATGGTGTCCAAATTGCCCTGAAAGAATTGAAAAACCGTTTTGATTTTAAAGGAAGTCTGTTTGATATCAAAATAGAAGGTAATCAATTAGTGATCAAGGCTGAGGATGAATACAAAGTGGAACAAGTCAAAGATGTATTGTTCAGCAAATTGATCAAACGTGGTGTGCCATTAAAGAATATTCAGTTTTCTGCTTCAGAGCATGCTCTGGGCGGAAATGCACGCCAAGCGGCGGAACTAGTTAATGGGATTGATAAGGAAAGTGCTAAAAAGATCACGACTGCGATCAAAAACAGCAAAATTAAAGTAAAAGCTCAAATTCAAGAGGATCGTCTGCGAGTAACTGGAAAAAATCGTGATGATCTGCAGCAAGTTATTGCGCTGGTAAAAGATATCGAATTACCGATCGACGTGCAATTCATTAATTATCGTTAAAAAAAAGCCGACATTTTCTGTCGGCTTTTCGTTTGCTTTATTTTTTTCGCTAAGTGCGATTCACTTAAATAGAGAAACTTCCGCTTTATTGTGTTTGCGATATTTTTATCTTCTATTTCAATCCCTCAATTACACTCTTTGCTGCCAAAAATCATTGACGGCTCGTTCGACCTCTTCTGGTCCATAAACTACCTTGCGATCTGACCAGTTGATCGGCAGCAGATTTTGATAGTGGGGATTTGTATACCGCTGATCCAATAATAAGATGATCCCTTGATCCTCCATCGTACGGATTACACGACCAGCAGCCTGAATTACTTTGTTCATTCCAGGTAATTGATAAGCATAGCTGAATCCTTGATTTCTTTTTTCATCATAATATTCTTTAATTAATTCTTGCTCATGATTAACCTGCGGCAATCCCACTCCCACTACAACAGTACCGATCAGTCGTTCACCGACCAAGTCGATCCCTTCAGAGAATATTCCTCCTAATACACAAAAGCCGATCAATGTTTGTTCAGGCTGATCAACAAAAGCGGCTAAAAATTCCTCTCGCTCTGTTTCGTTCAGCTTCGATCCTTGGATCTGAATCGCATATTCTGGATAAACATCGTGAAAATAATCCGCTACCTGATCCAAATATTGGAAGGATGGGAAAAAGACTAGGTAATTCCCTGTTTTCGTTTTGACAAGCTTTTCGATAGAGGCCGCGATTTGCGGGATACTTTGCGTTCTTCTTTGATAAGTGGTTTGGATACTAGCATCCACGAGAACCAAACGATTTTCACTTGGAAACGGACTAGGTAAACGATAGGTCAGACTTTCTTCGCCTCCGCCTAAAACTTCTTGATAATAGTCTAGTGGTGAAAAGCTGGCAGAAAAGAGAATGCTGCTGCCGACTTTTTCCATCGTTTGCTCCAGAAACCATGAAGGATCGATACAATATTCCTTAACAATCAAATCATAGGCCTTATGTTCAACAGTTGTCTGATAATGATCATCATAGAACTCGCTCATCCGAGTAAAGCGCAGAATCTCAAAATAGACCGGCAGCATTTTTTGCTGCGCTGGATGATCAGGGTTTTCGGCTAACCATTCTTTGATCTGTTCTTGTAATTTGAAAAGACTATTAATTAGATTTTCCGGTGCCGCTTGCTGATGATGGTAAGCTTCTCCATTTAATGATTGATGGATCAATTCGAACTCGTTGTCGACTCTTGTAAAGGCTTTGTTCAGCTTCTTAAAGGATTTATCCAAATCTTTTTGCATCTGAGCGATATTTTCTCTAGAGATGCTGGCTGAATACATTTCCTTCGAACGATTGACTAAATTGTGGGCTTCATCGACTAATACCAGATTGGTTTTATTTTCTTCCTCGAAAAAGCGGCGCAAATAGACCGTTGGATCAAATAGATAGTTGTAATCACCGACGACCAGATCACAAAAACGACTGACGTCTAATGATAGCTCAAACGGACAAAGTTCATGCTTTCTTGCATAGTCCTCAATCACAGGTCGAGTATACTGGTCCTCATTATTTAACATATCCCATAAGCCATCGTTCACTCGATCATAGTAGCCTTTTGCGAAAGGACAATGCTCAGGAGTACAATTGCGCTCGGTTAAAAAACAAATCTTGTCTTTAGCAGTCAGTGTGACACTTTTGACTCGTGCATCTTTTTTTGTAATCTTAGTGACTGTCTCCTCAGCGACTTGTCGAGTGATCGTCTTCGCTGTCAGATAAAAGATTCGTTCTCCCAGCCCTTCTCCCATCGCCTTAAAAGTCGGGAAAAGTGTCGACATTGTTTTACCTGTTCCGGTAGGTGCTTCGACGAACAGCTTTTGCTGCGCATGAATTGTTTTATAAACCGCTGCAGCCAGCTCTCTTTGACCCGCGCGATAAGTATCAAAGGGAAAGGCTAAAGCTTTTAGCGAATTGTTGCGCGTTTCCCGCCACTCCATTTGGAAGACCAGCCAGCTTTCGTAGCGTTTGATTAAATCATTGAAAAAATCGGTCAATTCTTCAAAGGTAAAGGTCCGAACTTGACGCGTGATCTTTTCTTCGGTTGTTTGAAAGTAGGTCAAGCGTGTGCCGATTTCAGTTAGTTCTTCTTGTTCACTATAGATATAGGCGTACACCATTGCTTGATAAAAATATAAATCGATAATACCGGCTTCCAACTCTTCAAAAGGCGTTTCTGATGTCTTTATTTCATCGATAAATACTCGATTTTCTTCTATATAAATACCGTCTGCTCGACCTTCGATCTGAACGGCAGTGTCAGCGATCTCGACGGGCTTTTTCAACCAAACTTCTTTTTGGTAGTCAGCCCCGCCTTCTTTTTGTAACTGGCGGTGAATTCGTGCGCCTTCTTGAGGTGTATGATTGCTGTTTTTTCCTTCGTCAATGCTTCCGCTGCGCAGGACAAACTCAACGAGCTCACGAATCGCGATTTTTTTAACTGCCACCTGCTCACCTCATTCTTTTTCTCAGCTTAAAATCTTTTAGCTGTTTCACCATAGAAGATTTTTCGGCAGTCGTCAAGTGTTATTCTTCTTTGTTATAGTGAAAATCGTTCAGGGAAGCCACAATTTTTTTACTTTTAAGGTATAATGAAGAAGGAATTTGTGATAGTGAGCTTTATTACTGACAACAAATGACTTTTAATCTGTCAGTAAAGTGAATCAAATCAAAGTTGTTTAGTTTTTAGTGTTTCAAGGAGGAAAATGATGATACAAATCGAAGGTTTTGTTACCGGAATCGCGCAAGAAAATTGCTATTTGATTCATAATGAAAAGAATTTATTGATTGTTGATCCAGGTTCAGAGGGCGATCGCTTGGTAAATGAAATTGAACGGGTCGGCAAAACACCGCAAGCGATTCTCTTGACCCATACCCACTATGACCACATTGGTGCAGTGGAGCAAATACGAAATAAATATGATATTCCTGTTTATGTGAGCGCGCTGGAACAGGAATGGTTAGGCGATCCAATTTTGAATCTTTCTGGTTTGGGGCGTCATGATAATATGCCCGATTTAATCGTACAGCCGGCGGAGTATGAATTCGAGATGACGGAATACGCGATCGGCGGCATGACTTTTCAGGTCGTACCGACACCGGGACATTCAATCGGCAGTGTGAGCTTTATCTTTGATGATTTTGTCGTTGTCGGCGATGCACTATTTAGAGGCAGTATTGGTCGAACCGACTTATATACTGGCGATATGCAGCAACTGCTTTACAGCATCAAAACATATCTATTCACCCTTCCTCGTGAACTGCCGGCTTATCCCGGTCATGGAGAAGCAACAACGATCGGTCGCGAGGTCGATACAAATCCGTTCTTTAATTAATCAACTTTTTGGAGGTTTTAAATATGGCAGAAACAAATCTTTATATTGTTCGACATGGTAAAACGATGTTCAATACATTGGCTCGGGTACAAGGCTGGTGTGATACACCGCTGACCAAAAGTGGTCGCGAAGGTATCCATTATGTAGGTCTAGGCTTGCAGGATACGAAGTTTGAAGAAGCCTATTCAAGTGATTCAGGCAGAGCGATCGAAACGATGCGCATCCTTTTAAGCGAACATCCTGATGGCAAAGATATTCCTTATCACGTAGATCCGCGCATCCGCGAATGGTGCTTTGGTTCATTGGAAGGTGCCTATGATGCAGAAATGTGGGGCGTTTTACCACGAGTATTGAATTTCAAAACAGAAGATGATCTCTTCGCAACAGACGTCAGCTTTGAAGAAATCGCAAATGCTGTCGAAGGTGCAGATACAGCAAACTGGGCAGAACCTTATGAACAATTACGCGACCGTGTTTGGAACGGTTTCGAAGATATCGCGCAAAGTCGGGAAAAACAAGGCGGCGGAAATGTTTTGATCGTTTCTCACGGATTGACCATTGCTTTCTTATTGAGCTTGATCGATTCAAAACAACCGGTACGTGCCAACCTGTTAAACGGCAGTATCAATCGCCTGCGTTATGAAAATGGTGAATTTTCGATCCGCGCCATCAACGATATTAGTTACATGGAACGTGGAAAAACGATCTCAGATCATACAGATGAATAGAAATTTGACTGTCAGCGAATGCTGGCAGTTTTTTTCTTAAAAAAAGCTTAGCCTTTTTTCGATGGTCTTTTCAAAGGTGAAACGGTATACTGATTATTGTTATTAACTTGAAAGGACGTATACTTAATGCTTATTGCCAATATTTTTAAAGCAATTATTCTAGGAATCGTCGAAGGAATCACTGAGTGGCTGCCGATTTCTTCTACGGGACATTTGATTTTAGCCGATGAATTCATCAAGCTGAACATGACACCTGCTTTTATTGAGATGTTCAATGTCGTGATTCAACTAGGTGCGATTCTAGCGGTCGTCGTTTTATATTTTACTAAATTGAATCCCTTCGCTCCCAGCAAAACTCATGAGGAGAAGCAGGATACTTGGACGTTGTGGTTCAAGGTAATCATCGCTTGTTTGCCGGCAGCCGTGATTGGTTTGCCGCTAGATGATTTCTTAGAAGCTCATTTCCACAAATTCTTGCCAGTAGCGATCATGTTGATCGTTTACGGGATCGCGTTTATTGTAGTTGAACGACACAATAAAACAAAAACACCGAAATGTACCAGCTTAAACGATTTTACTTATAAAGCTGCTTTGATCGTCGGAGCCTTCCAATTACTTTCATTGATTCCTGGGACTTCACGTTCTGGTGCAACGATTCTTGGTGCGATCATTATCGGCTGTTCACGTTATGTGGCAACTGAGTTCTCCTTCTTCCTTGGTATTCCTGTAATGTTTGGTGCCAGCGGGTTGAAGATCGTTAAATTTTTATTGAAGGGCAATACTTTTGGCGGTACTGAAATTATTGTGTTATTGGTTGGTATGGTCACTGCCTTCGTGGTGTCGATCGTCGCAATCAAATTCTTATTGGATTACATCAAACGAAACGATTTCACCGCTTTTGGCTGGTATCGAATCGTCTTGGGTATCATCTTGATCGGTTATTGGCTGATTGCTATGTAAGATCTGCATTTTTGCAGGTCTTTTTTTACATCTGAATTTAACGAT
>NZ_NGLG01000001.1:1117188-1127902 GCF_002140655.1 Enterococcus sp. 3H8_DIV0648
TATTTAGTGTGATACTATGATAGTGAAGAGATGACCTTTTGCTTTGCGTGTCTCATTGATCGTGTGAAGTGAAAAAGGAATTCCTTAGATTGAGAAAGGAGGAAAAGTGATGAGTAAGAAAGAACGTAATGCGTTTCTCTCTACCCTTTTCTGTTTATTATTTTTAATTATCGGCAAGATTTTAAGCGGGCTTTCACAGCCCATCTATCCCCTCTTTTTCGTTTTGGCAATTATTAGCGGTGGCTGGAAACAAACCTATGAAGGTATCAGCGAATTGGTGCATGACCGAACGTTGAATGTCGATCTGCTGATGGCATTAGCTGCGATCGGCGCGTGTTTAATCGGCAATTGGTTTGAAGGTGCGATGCTGACCTTTATTTTCTGTTTAAGCGGTGCATTGGAAGAATATGCCACTAACAAAAGTACGAAGGAAATCACTGCTCTAATGAATGTAGCCCCCAATGATGCTTTGAAAATCATTGATGGCGAACACGTGACTGTTCCTGTTGAAGAATTGGCATTAGGTGATTACGTTTTTGTACCAAAGGGAGCTGCCGTGCCGATCGACGGCCGAATGTTAGGCGCCTCCTCGATTGATGAATCGGCTATCTCCGGAGAATCTGTTCCGGTGGAAAAAGCGATTGATGATGAAGCTTTTGGCGGAACCATCAACCTAGGTCAGGCGTTCACCTTGGAAGTAACTAAAACCAGCAACGATACCTTGTTCGCTCAAATTTTACGCTTAGTTGAGAATGCACAAAATGAACAAAGTGCGACTGCGACCTTTATTGAAAAAATCGAGAATGTTTATGTCAAAATCGTTCTAATAGCCGTACCTTTGATGATTCTACTAACACACTTTTTATTAGGCTGGAGCTTTACGGAAAGCTTTTATCGCGGAATGGTTTTACTAGTTGTCGCCTCTCCTTGTGCTTTAGTCGCTTCTGCCACGCCTGCTACGTTGGCCGCGATTTCTAATGGCGCGAAGAAAGGGATTCTATTCAAATCGGGAAAAACGCTGGAAAAACTGGCGGATCTACGTGCAATCTCATTTGACAAAACCGGTACTTTAACTCAAGGAAAGCCGCGAGTGACGGATTATAAGACCTTTTCCGATGATCCGATCGTCCCGCAATTATTCTACTCGATGGAACGCCAGTCCACCCATCCTTTAGCTGTTGCAATTACTAAGTTCTTTAATGATGAAGAAGCCTTGGAGCTTCAAGTTGAGGAACGAGCTGGGTTTGGTTTGGAAACAATTTATCAGGAGCAGACTTGGTTGCTTGGCAAGCCGACTGAAAAGCAAAGTCATCCCTTGATCGAACAGTGGCATGAGGAAGGGAAAACCGTAGTTGTCCTTAGTAAAAATGAACAGGTCATTGCTTTACTGGCTTTGATGGACCTGCCGAAACCTTTTACCAAAGAAGTTATTGGTTATTTCCAAGATCAAGAGGTCGAAACCGTTATGCTTACCGGAGATAATCCAGGTGCGGCGAAATATGTTGCTCAACAGCTAGGCCTGAATGACTTCCACGGCGGCTGTCTTCCCGCAGACAAAACAGATTTGGTGAAACAGCAGCAAGCAGATTACACGGTCAACGCGATGGTGGGCGATGGGATCAACGACGCCCCTGCCCTAGCAACCGCCAGTATCGGGATCGCGATGGGTGAAGGAACAGATGTCGCGATGGAAGTTTCTGATATGGTCCTGATGAAGAACGATTTGACTAAGCTGATGTACAGCCATCGCTTGGCGAAAAAAATGAAGCGGATCGTTCGTCAAAATATCCTCTTTTCTTTAAGTGTGATCGTCCTGCTGATTGCCAGCAACTTTCTACAATTCCTGACGCTTCCTCTTGGTGTCGTTGGGCACGAAGGAAGTACTATTCTTGTCATTTTAAATGGCTTGCGGATGCTAATGCCGTTAAAAGAAATGGTAAATCTTGATGAAACCAAATGTATTGAGTGTCCTCTTTATAAAGCGGCACAGTAAAAAAAGCTAGAATCATTTCGATTCTAGCTTTTTGTCTGCTATGAATTTTTAATAACCAAACCTTCGATAATGTCAGCTGCTGCTTCACAGGCATCTGTAATCTTTTCTAAGTGATTGTAGATATCCCGCCATTTAATGATCTCGATCGGGTCTTTTTCATTTGCGAATAAATCCTTCACTAATGAGCTATACAGCTTATCCGCTTCCGATTCGGTTTTATTTACTTGTTCGATATAGCCCTTCAACGCTTTTGAATGTTTAAATTTGGCGAATTCTTTAGTCGCCTGTACTACATCAGCAGTAGCTGTTACTACTAATTGCAGAAATTTATCTGTATTTGGCCGAATCGTATAAACCAATAAGTTTTCGAACAAATAAGTGGTCGCGTTTAATTCATCCAGAATATCATCTAAGTGATTGGTGATCATAACGATGTCTTCCCGATCAATCGGTGTAATGAAGGCGTCGTAAAGCTCTGTCATGATTTCTTTTGAAATACGGTCGCCATGTCCTTCCAGACGATGGATCTCTTCGGATTTATCGCTAAATTTTTCGGTCGAATACTCCCTGATCAGATCCAATAATAATTGTGCTGATTCAGCAGAATATTGCGCCATTTGCTCTAATTTGCCAAAATAGTCGAATTGTTTTTTTCTAGCCATTGTTTGATCCCCTTTTTAAAAGATTGCCACAAATAATTTTGCCATCACGAACGCAATAATTCCACAGCCAGGAAAAGTCAGCAGCCATGCACTGATCATTTCTTTTACGATACTCCAATCAACACTTGAAGTTCGTTTGGCAGCTCCTGCGCCCATGATCGCTGTTGTTTTCGTATGGGTCGTTGACACCGGAATTCCGAATATCGATGCAAGGAAAAGGCAAATCGCGGCACTCAAATCCGCAGCAAATCCTTGATACCGCTCCAGCTTCACCATGTCCATTCCCACCGATTTGATGATCTTCATTCCCCCTACAGAGGTGCCGAAGCCCATTGTTACTGAACAAAGGACCATTACCCAGATAGGAATAACAAATCCGTTGCCGGTTTTTTCAGCCAAATTATTGTAAAAAAGTCCTAACATAAAGACACCCATAAACTTCTGACCATCCTGTGCACCATGCAAGAAAGCATTCATTCCGGCACTGATTGCCTGACCGAGCGTAAATACGTGATTTGCCACGCGTCTGGATATACCTTGAAAAATCAATACGATAAGCTTAGTAACCAGCCAACCGCCGCCAAAGCCCATGATCGTCGAAACGACCAGACCCACGATAACCTTCAGCCATTCAGCTCCGCTAACCGCTTCCAATCCGCCCATCGCCATTGCAGATCCTGTTAACCCGGCAATCAACGCGTGAGATTCACTGGTTGGAATACCAAAATACCAAGCTGCGACTGCCCAGACGACAATGGAAAATAAAGAAGCTGCCAAAGCGACCTGCGCGGCGTTGCCCGCCCCTTCAAAGGTCACGATGTTGCTGATTGTTTCGGCCACCTGCGAATTAAAATACGTCATGACCAAGGCGCCTAAAAAGTTCATTACTACGGCCATCCAGATAGCGACATTGGGTCTCAATACCCTGGTCGAGACTGCAGTGGCAATCGCGTTTGGCGCATCTGTCCAACCGTTTACAAAAATGACTCCCATAACCAACGTTATTGTAACAACTAAAGCAATACTCATGCTGCACCACCATTTTCTTATTTCCAAAATAATGATAGCACACCCGCTACCTTTCGTCCTTAAATTACTAGATTTCTCCGCTTTTTGGTTTAATTCTATTTATTTTCTGTTAAGGAAAAAAACTTGTCACGATTTTATTGCATTGAAAAGCGGCTTTATGTATAATGAGTAATGTTGAATTGTACGGCAAAAGCCGTATAAGACTGAATTCGGAGGTGAAATCCATGCCAAACATTGAATCTGCAATCAAACGCGTTCGCACTAGCGAAGCTGCTAACACTAAAAACTCATCACAAATGAGCGCAATGCGTACTACTGTTAAGAAATTTGAAGAAGCCGCTACTGCTGGCGCTGAAAATATGAACGACCTTTATAAAGAAGCTGTTAAAGCAATCGATATGGCTGAAACAAAAGGTTTGATTCACAAAAACAAAGCAAACCGCGACAAAGCTCGTCTTGCTAAAAAATTAGCTAAATAATAAAAACCGATCTTTTGATCGGTTTTTTTATTTGCATTTATTTAGCTGTAAAAAGCGCCGATACAAAAACTGTATCGACGCTTTTTGCTTATTTATTTGTTAATTCAGTATAGCTTTTTGCGCGATCTTCCATGTCGACAACGGTTTGATTCAGCATTTCTTCTACTAATTCATCATCTTTTTTGATGTTATGCAAAGCAGAGAAGCGCGTTTGTCCTTCTAAGAAGGCGTTCATCTTGCTGAAGTCGGTTTTCTTAAAATCGATCCGCATTGGATCTTTGCCTTTTTGAGCACGAACCGGATCATAACGGTAAAGCGGCCAGTAACCTGATTCTACCGCTTTCTTAGACTCTTTGATCGTTTGGCTCATACCGCCGCGGATACCGTGATTGATACAAGGAGTATAACCAATGATCAATGAAGGCCCTGGATACGCTTCTGCCTCTTGGATAGCCTTCAACGCTTGAGTTGGATTAGCTTCGATCGCCACTTGCGCAACATACACATCGCGATAAGTCATAGCGATCATTCCCAGATCTTTCTTCTTCGTCTTCTTCCCGCCGGCTGCAAATTTAGCAATCGCAGCTGATGGTGTGGCTTTCGACATTTGTCCGCCTGTATTGGCATACACTTCGTTATCCATGACGAGAATATTCACGTCTTCGCCAGAGGCTAGAACATGATCGATCCCGCTAAAGCCGATATCGTATGCCCAGCCGTCCCCACCGATGATCCATTGGCTAGGTTTAGCAAACATTTCATTGTCAGCTAGGATTGATTGCAGCTCTTCATTACTTTCTTCGCTTAGGGTAGCGCGCAATTTAGCCGCACGCTGCTGACTGCCTTCGCCTTCTGTCATATGATTCAGCCAATCCTGCAATTGAGCCTTCGTATCCTCTGATCCAACACCTTTTTCTAAAGCAGCTAGGACTTTATTCGCAACACGATTGCGTTTTGTCAAGTTCGCCATGTGCATGCCAAGACCGTATTCGGCATTGTCTTCAAATAGCGAATTACTCCAAGCAGGGCCTCGACCGTCTTGATTGACAGTGTATGGCGTTGCTGGCGCTGAACCGCCCCAGATAGAAGAACAGCCGGTAGTATTAGCGATCATCATTCGGTCGCCAAACAATTGAGTCAGCAATTTCACGTAAGGTGTTTCGCCACAACCAGCACAAGCTCCAGAGAACTCAAGCAATGGTTGTTCAAATTGTGAGCCTTTGACCGAGAATTTTTTAGCAGGGTTAGCTTTTTGACGCAAGGTCATCGCGAATGCCCAGTTTACAGCTTGTTCTCTTTGGTCTTCATAAGACTTCATGACTAACGCTTTTTCCTTCGCTGGACAAGCTTCGACACACAGACCGCAGCCTGTACAATCTTCTAGTGAAACTTGAATACGATACTTGAAGCCGTCTTTTCCGCGCATGTCGCGAGTAATGAAGCCTTCAGGTGCTGCTTCCATTTCCTCTTCGTCTGCAAGGAACGGACGAATCGCCGCATGCGGACAAACAAAGGCACATTCATTACACATTGTACACGCTTCTGGTATCCACTCAGGCACTTCCAAAGCAATCCCGCGTTTCTCATAAGCCGCCGTACCGGAAGGCGCTACGCCGCCCAGCATGCCGTTTTCGATCAAATCATTGACTGAAAGCTGATTGCCCTCTTGACGATTGATCGGCTCTAGAATATTGCGGATATAAGCTGGTTTACTTGGATCATCCTCATTCGCCAGCGGCTTCACTTCGATTTCTGCCCACTCAGCCGGAATCTCGATCTTCTTCAATTCCGCTACAGTCGCATCGATCGCCTGCCAGTTGCGTTCAACAATTGTTCTTGATTTCTTCCCATAGGCCGCATCGACTTCTGCTTTTAGCAATGGCAAGTAGGTCTCATGATCCATAATGTCTGTCAGTTCAAAGAACGCTGTCGACATCACTTGGTTGATCCGACCACCTAAGCCAGTCTTTTGTGCGATTTCCATGGCGTTAATGATATAGAAATTGATATTATGCTCAGCTAAATAGCGCTTGATCCGGCCCGGCAATAATCTCTTGACCCGTTCTTCATCCCAAACGGTATTCAATAAGAAGGTGCCGCCGTCTTTCAAGCCCTTCAATAAATCATATTGATGAATATAGGCACTATTATGACAGCCGACAAAATCGGCCGCTTCTACATTATAAGTAGAAAGAATCGGCTCTTTCCCAAAACGCAAGTGAGAATTTGTCAATCCGCCTGATTTTTTGGAGTCATAAGAGAAATAAGCTTGCGCATAATAATCGGTGTTATTCCCGATAATCTTGATCGCTTGCTTGTTCGCTCCAACGGTACCATCTGAACCAAGTCCCCAGAATTTCGCCTGGAAGGTTGATTTTGGCGTCAAATCTAACACATCGCTCATTGGCAAGGATAGATTTGTCACATCATCATTGATCCCGACTGTAAAGCGCGGCTTCATATCCGCTGCCGACAACAATAAATGGTCAAACACAGCAACGATTTGATTTGGTGTCACATCTTTTGATGCAATACCGTAACGACCGCCGATCACGATTGGGCGGTTCGTATGACGATACAATACGCTCTGAACATCAAGCAGCAATGGCTCGCCATCTGATCCTGGTTCTTTTGTCCGGTCTAATACGGCCACTTTTTCGACTGTCGCTGGTAATTTCGCCAGTAGATTTTCTGCTGGGAATGGACGATATAAATGAATGTCGATAAAGCCGACTTTGCGTCCATTGGCATTCAAATAATCAACCGTTTGCTGGATCGTAGGTGAAGCGGAACCCATCGCTATAATCACTTCAGTCGCTTCTGGATCGCCGTAATAATTGGTCAAATCATAATCTGTACCGCGCAGCTCATTGATTTTATTCATGTATTTCTGCACGATCGCAGGCATTTCATCATAATAGCGGTTAACGGTTTCTCTTTGCTGGAAGTGAATATCCGGATTTTGTGCCGTTCCTGAAACATTCGGACGATTCGGATTCATTCCTAAACGTCTAAATTCAGCTAAGGCTTCCCAGTTCATCATGGCTTTTAAATCGTCGTAATCAATTACTTCGATTTTTTGCAGCTCATGACTTGTTCTAAAGCCGTCGAAGAAGTTCATAAACGGTAATTTGCCTTCGATACTCGCTAAGTGAGCAACCGCTGACAAATCCATAACTTCCTGTACGCCGCCTTCAGCCAGCATACAAAAACCTGTCTGGCGGGCAGCCATCACATCACTATGGTCACCGAAGATACTCAAAGCATTCGTAGACACTGCTCGAGCCGCTACGTGGAACACGGTCGGCAGTAATTCACCAGCGATTTTGAACATATTCGGAATCATCAACAACAAACCTTGTGAAGCTGTATAAGTCGTGGTTAAAACACCTGTTTTCAAGGAACCGTGAACTGTTCCGGCCGCACCTGCTTCTGATTGCATTTCAACTACTTTAACTGTCTCGTTAAAAATGTTTTTGCGACCTTGCTCTGCCCACTCGTCAACGACTTCCGCCATTGTTGAGCTGGGCGTGATTGGATAGATACCTGCAACTTCGGTAAACGCATAGGAGATATGCGCCGCCGCGGTATTTCCATCCATTGTTTTCATTGTTTTCATCATTTGCACCTCGCTTAAACCAATTGCTCCTGTCTTGTCTTTTGAATATATTGATCAATTTCATTTGCTGCGATTTTTCCGGCGCCCATTGCTAAGATGACTGTTGCCGCACCTGTTACGATGTCTCCGCCAGCAAAAACGCCAGGGATCGAAGTCGCACAGGTTTCTTCATCCGCATCAATATAGCCCCATTTATTTAGTGCTAATTCTGGGAAAGTATCCAATAAGACTTTATTGGCACCTTGTCCGATTGCTTCAATGGCTGTGTCTGCCTCGATGGTAAACTCACTGCCCGGAATCACGATTGGACGACGACGTCCAGATTCATCCGGCTCGCCTAATTCCATCTGCACACATTTGACTGCTTTTAAGCGGCCTGCTCCATCATCAATGTACTCGACAGGATTGGTCAACCAATGGTATTCGATCCCTTCTTCTACTGAATGATGATATTCTTCTTCACGAGCAGGCAGTTCTTCTAATGAACGACGGTAAACGATCGACACCTTGTCAGCGCCTAAACGTTTAGCAGAACGCGCCGCATCCATCGCCACGTTTCCGCCGCCGATGACCACGACATTTTTCGATTTTTGAACTGGTGTGTCATATTGCGGGAATTGATAGCCGTGCATCAAGTTGACCCTTGTCAAATATTCACTCGATGAATAAACTCCGTTCAATGATGTGCCTTTGATTCCTTGGAATCTCGGTGCACCTGCTCCTACTGATAGATAGCAGGCATCAAAATCGGTGATGATCTCATCCATCGTGATCGTTTTACCTACGACGACATTTGTTTCGATCTTCACGCCTTGAGCGACGATGCGCTCGATCTCCTTTTTCACGATACGTTTTGGCAAACGGAATTCAGGAATCCCGTAAGTTAATACTCCGCCTGGTGAATGTAATGCTTCATAGACCGTTACATCGTATCCCAATTTGGCTAGATCTCCCGCAGTGGTAAGTCCTGAAGGGCCTGAACCAATTACTGCTACCCGACCTTTATCACCAGCAACCTCTTTGTATTCAACTGGCTGTTCTAAAGCCCAGTCTGCTACAAGACGCTCCAATTTTCCGATCGCCACAGGTTCAAATTTCTTCGAACGACCTAAACGGCACACCATCTCACATTGTTTTTCCTGTGGGCAGACCCGGCCGCAAATTGCCGGCAGATTGGTATAACGGCTTAATACTTCATAAGCTAAAGGCATGTTGCCTTCTTCGATCGCTTTGATAAAGCCTGGGATGTCGATCATTACGGGACAATTTGAAATACAAGGCGCATTTTTACATTGCAGACAGCGGCTTGCTTCTAGTTGTCCTTCTTCTAACGTGTACCCTAAAGCGACCTCATCAAAATTCTGATTTCGAACATCAGGCGCTTGTTCCTGCATGGGTGTCTTTGTGTAGCTGCGTTTAGCCATTTGAACTCACCTGCTTTTCATATCTTTCGTTGGCCAGTAATTCTTCTGGACGATATTGCTGCATCCGATTGACAAATTCATCCCAATCGACTTCTTCGCCTAAAAATTCTGGTCCGTCAACGCAAGCAAATTTAATAGAATCCGCCACTGTCACACGACAGCCGCCGCACATGCCGGTCCCATCGATCATGATCGGATTTAACGAGACATAGATTGGCACATCGTACTTTTGCGCTGTAATTGTACAAAACTTCATCATGATACTCGGTCCGATCGCCCACGCCATCGAAATTTTTTCACGCTTAAAGACATCTTCCATCGCTTGAGTAACTAAACCCTTTTGCCCAACGGAGCCGTCATCTGTCATCAAAATCAATTCATCCGAATACTGTGCGCATTCTTCCTGCAGGATCAATAAATCTTTATTTTTTGCTCCTAAAACGGTAATCACATGGTTGCCGGCTTCCTTTAAGCCTTTGACGATTGGGAATAAGGCAGCGATCCCAACGCCTCCGCCAACCAAGAGCACGGTACCATAATTTTCGATATCGGTTGCTTTACCGAGTGGTCCAACAATATCTGTCAAGGCTTCACCAGCCATAACCGTTGCGAGCTGGGCAGTCGATTTGCCGATCACTTGAAAGATTAAGCGTACCCAACCCGCTTCTTTGTCCGTATCCACGACAGTGAGGGGAATCCGCTCACCCTGTTCGTCGATTCGCAAGATCACAAACTGCCCCGGCTGTGCTTTTTTGGCAATTCGTGGCGCTTCAACTAAAATCTCATATTCAGTCGGCGCCAGTTCCTTGCGTTCTAATACTTTAAACAAATTCTCACTCCATTCTTTCAATGCGACACTATTGAGCTGCTTCTACCAAAGCCTTCACAAATGCTTTTAAGACTTCTTCATCTTCATCATCAGCTTCGTTTTCGATCTTCACTGTTTCTGCTGCTTTTTTAGCCCCTGTTTTGGCGAAGGCTTCATCAAATGCAATGGCAGCTTGACAGAAATAATCTGGATATAATTCGCTGTCTCCGCTTCCTACTACGCCATAGATTTTTCCTGATAGGTCAACATCTGGCAATTCCTCATGGAAGTCTTCCAAATCAAACGGCAATTCACCATCTCCATCAGTATAAGTAGCTAGGACACAAATATCTGCATCTTCATAGAAATCTGATTCTGCATCGTCGGCTTCAACGCGTTCTACGTCAACGCCGATTTCTTCAAAAGCATCCTCCAGAATTTCAGAGATCCCTTCTGTGTTTCCTGTGTTAGTTGCATAAACGATTTTTGCTAATGTCATTTCTTTCATCCTTTCTTTTATAGGTTTATACATTTGTGGTGCATATATAAAGCCAGCAAAAGCTGACTATTATCGTGAGGAAAAATAAAAATTTGATTACATTATTAGCTCTTGAAAATCGGTGTTCTAATTGAGATTAATTCTCAATGAACCCTTTCTACGACAACGTTTTAGGTATTTGACACCTTTGTATTATCATAC
>NZ_NGLG01000001.1:1128037-1143359 GCF_002140655.1 Enterococcus sp. 3H8_DIV0648
GAGAGAATTTTATTCTAAATTTTCACTAATTGACGAGTTACCTGTGTTTTTTTATATTTCGTCCCTCTTACACGCTGGATAGTTGTATTTTTTGCAAAGAAAAGCGCGGATCGTCTTTGGCAGACAAAGAAAAAAGAACCAGCAGAACAAAATAATTTGTCTGCTGGTTCTTTCATTGCGAATAAAATCCTATTTCTTTTTATTTTTTTATTTTTTCGGTTGTCTTCAAAATGAACAATTGAAAGTTCAATTCCTTTTCGGCTTGTCCGGTTTTTACTTCGTAATCATTTTCCACCAGCTCGTCATACATGGAAACCAATAATTCTAAGGGGAATTTCGCTACCTGCTGCATCGCTAGTTTCACACGGTAAGGATGGACACCTAACGTCTCAGCAATATTGGCCTGCTGATAGCCGCTTTTTTGCAAGAGTTTCGTTTGCAGCAATAAACGGATTTGTCCGATCAAAATCGCTGTCAGTTTGATCGTTTCTTCTCCTTGTAAATGCAGCTCCTCATAGGTTTGGTAGGCTTTTTCAGTGTCACCCTTCAAAATTCGTTCTGTTAACTCAAAAATATTATGCTCTAGTGTTTTAGGCACTAAGTCTTCGACTAGCTGGAGGGTGATGGTTCCACCTTCGCCCGCCAACAATAATAATTTTTCTATTTCGTTCATTGCCTTTGAGAGATCAAAATCAGTCAAGCGCAAAAAGAGGTCAAAAGCTTCCTTGGAGATTTTCACGTTTGAGTTGGTAATATAACGCTGCAAGAAGCTGCGCAAATCTCGCTCCTGTAATGGTGCGGCATCAATGACCGTCGTTTTCTTTAATGTCTTCGTGATTTTCTTTCGCGCGTCAAGCTTAGGATATGTCGCCCAAAAAACCACGATCGATGTCTCCTGCGGCTGTTTCAAATAATCTACCAAGCCATCAACATCCTGATCAGGCACATTATTTTTCTTCTCGCCCGTCAAAAAGTAGGGCTTCTCGACAAAGATTAAGCGGTAATCGCCGAAAAAAGGCAATGTTTCTGCTTCATCGATGACTGCCCCGAGGCCGCTTTCCTCCATGTCAAAGGACATAAAGTTCAGTTCTTCCAAGTCATCGATCTTCATCCGATCGATAAAAGCTTGCCGCACTTCCTGGATTAGATAATCTTCTGTTCCTGTAACCAGATAGATCGGCTTTAGCGGTGCGTTTCTGATCTGCTGAAGGGCTTCCTGTGTGTTCATGCGATTACTCCTTATCTATTTAAAAAAGTTTGCTGTAAAATTTTGGATGGGTTGAATCTAAGAACCCGACTATCCATGCTACCATGATTACTCGATAAAATCTATCAGGACTTTGATTTTTCCGCGTTTGGTTAGCGCGGACCATTGATAGTAGACCATCCCCTGCTGATCCGTCCGAAAAACCTTCACCTGATACTTGTTTAGTTTTTCCAGCGTCTCTGCTGTAGGGTGACCGTAACGGTTCTTTTTGCCTACCGAAATGATACCATATTTTGGCTTGATTTTTTTCAAGAACTCTTCACCGGTGGAGGTGTTGCTGCCATGATGGCCGACCTTTAGAAAATCTGTTTTCAATTGCGGATAATTGTTCAGCAGCTTTTCTTCCCCCGTTGTTTCCAAGTCGCCCGTCAATAGAAAGCGCTGCTGATTTATTTGGAAATACGTGACTAACGAATCATCATTTTCCCCTTCGCTTTTCTCTGGTAAAAGAATTTGTACTTTTAAGTGCTTGCCGATCGTATCTCCCTGCTTTACGAGATGAATCTTCGTCCCTTTGACTCCCATCAACAGCTTCTTCAACTCCATTTGCGAACCGTCGGCTAAATAGAGGTTGTTTACTTTTATTTTGCTCATGACATTGTTTAATTCGCCCATATGATCCGCGTCGTTGTGGGTTACAAGTAAATGGTCGATTTTGCGGCAACCTAGTGATTTTAGGAAAGGGATCAAATTATAATCGGAAAGCTGCTTTGGCTGCCGGGCTTGCCATGGTTTTTGCTTGAAATTCAGCCGGCCGCCGGTATCGATCAAAAAGGTTTCCTGCTTGAAAGGCAGCTTGATAAAAATACTGTCCCCTTGTCCCACATCAACAAAAGCTACCATGCCGTTGGCTGAAAAAGCGATCGAAGCCACCAATAAGCAAACCGCTCCCAGTAGAAGGTAAAACGTTCGCTGATATTTCAGACGGTCAATAATTAATAGAACGAATAGAATAAGAAGTAAAAAGATTAAGAAGGCTGGTCTGCCTGTAGTTAAGTTAAGAATAGCCGCGAATGCTAACAGTTTTTCCAGCAGTAAAAATAGCTGCTCCATCCAGCTGGCGATCAGTTGAGGAAGCGGCAAAAAGCAGCCGAAAAATAGGATTAAGCACCCCGGAAGAATCAGCCACTCAAAAAGTGGAAATAATAATAAGGTAAATAGTCCGCCGATGATCGTCCATTCGCTGAAGCTGAAGATCAGAACAGGCAGCGACAAAATAGAAAATAGCAATGTCTGCTGCCACGCCTTGAGTCTTAGATCATTCAAATACACTAACAGTAAAGCGAAATATAAGCTCAATTGTGCGCCGACTGACCATAACACTAGTGGAAAGCCTAAAACTAGCAGAAACAGCATCAAACTCCACTGATCCAGCTTGGAGAGCAACACCTCAAAAGTCAAGCAGGCAAAAGCGATCAGAAAGCTTAAAACTGCCCGAATCGTACTAAACCCGCCACCGGTCAAACAAATCAGCAGCAAGCCGATTAGACTCAACAGGCCCAACCGAACTTCTCTAGTCAAGCCTGCCCGCTTCAACAGTAAATGAATGCCGCCTAAATAAAACTGAATATGCAAACCAGATAAAGTAAATAAATGCAGCAGGCCGGTTGTTTTATACGCTTCCGAGTATTCCGCAAACTCCGCATCCTTATAACCGATCACTAAAGCCTTGATGTAGCTGGCAAGACGCTTAGAATAATGCTGGTCAATCGTCCGAATCAAACGTTGGCGCAGATCACTCAGACCAAATCTGCTTCGCCGCAACGACTTTAATGACTTCACTTGAAGGGTTCGGCTAATCCCCAAACTTTGATAATACTTCTTAGCATCGAATCCGTTTAGATTTCTAGCCGGATCAAATTCTTCCGTTTCACCGCTCACGACTATATTATTGGGCGGTTTTTCTCCGTTCCATAATTCTTTTTCTTCTGGTGATTTCAAAGAATAGTAAACTAAATACTTTTTCCCATTGATTTTCCCAATCAGCTTTAAAAGATTTCCATCAACCTTAATCGAATCAGTTTGCAGCTTTAAGTGTTGATTCGTTATTGCTTCAGGAGCTTTGTCAAATTGGTTTACATAATAAAACGTTCGTAAACTAATAAAAAGACTGCACAAAAAAGCCAGCAGCAACAGCTTGCGGCTTTTCATGCAGCAAATACGCATCACAATAATAGTTAATACTAGCAGCAGCCAAAAATTGAATTGATAAATCAGACTCCCGCATAAAATCGCGGTCAGGATCGGTAATATCAGATAATTTCGAACCGCGGCTATCCTTCTAGGAATGTGGCAGCATCTTCTCCTAACTGCAGTTTCGTAAAGTATTTACTTTCCAAATGGACTTGATGGGCACTGGCCCCCACTTGATCGATCAGCTCGATGGCATAAGGATCATTGCGATAATCTTTCAGGTAATGGATTTTTTTGATGCCGGCTTGCAGCAGTGCTTTGGTACATTGCAAGCAAGGAAAATGAGTAACATACACTTCCGCTTGTTCCGTAGCAATGCCTAGCTTGGCACATTGCAGCAAAGCGTTCATCTCCGCATGGATCGTCCGCAGACAATGTCCGTCGACTACATAGCAGCCTTCATCCATACAATGAACATCGCCGCTGACGGAACCGTTATAGCCGCCTGCGATGATTCGCTTATCTCTCACGATCGTCGCGCCCACTTCTAAACGAGTGCAGGTGCTTCTTAATGATAGTAAAACGGCTTGCGCCATGAAATATTGGTCCCAAGGTATTCTTTCTGTCGTCAAATTGTTCGTCCTCACTTTCGATCTTTCTTATATTGTAATCGAGTCCTTCAAATTTTCAAGCGTCTTTTCGCCAATGCCAGATACTTTCGTCAAATCCTCTACCGCCTGAAAACTGCCATTTTCTTCACGGTATTTAATAATGTCTGCCGCCTTCTTTTCACCGATCCCTGATAATTGCTGCAATTCTGTCGCGTCCGCTGTATTGATATTGATTTTTTGAGTCGTACTGGAAGCCGCTGTACTCGTGCCCTGCTGAGGGGTTTCAGTGATCGTTGGGATTTCTTCGCCGACTTTTGGTACATAGATAATTTCCTGATCGGTCAATAATTTTGAAAAATTGACCTGATTTTGATCAGCTTCTGCTGTGAAGCCTCCAGCCAGATCAATCGCGTCCATCAGGCGCATTCCTTGGGTGATCCGATACATCCCGGTTTTTTTGACCGCGCCCTTCACATCAACAAACCACTCTTGGTTTTTGGATTCCGTTGTTGCCGTTATACTGCTTTCTGTCGAGAAAAGCGCGGGATCTGCCGCTGGGCTTTCAGGTTCTTTAGTCAAATAGAAGAATGCAACTGCTGCAAAGACGATCGGTATCGCCAGCAAATAAGGATATTTTTTTATATACTCTTTCATAACGACCTCCTTTTCAATAAGGTACGCAAATTTCTGCGATCGCTGTCTCATTTCAAAAAAAAAGAGCGCTAGACATTTTTGTCTAACACTCTCACTCATTTATTTCATCGTTTCCAAGTAATCCAACGCATCCTTGACTGTTTTAACTGGCACGATTTTCATATCTGTATCCAGCTTCTTAGCGGCTGCTTTGGCTTCTTCATAGTTTGATTTGATCCCTGGCTGTGCTTTTTTCATTTCCTTAGTGATCTCATCATCCGGTGCAAAGAAAACCTTGTTATTAGCTGCGGCTGCACTGGCTACTTTCTTATCGATCCCGCCGATTCTTCCGACTTCACCATCCGAATTGATCGTTCCGGTACCAGCGATTTTTTCGCCATGGCGCAAGTCTTTATCGACTAGCTGTTCGTAAATTTCTAAAGTAAACATCAAGCCTGCCGATGGTCCGCCGATATCGCCTGCATCAATTTTGACCTTGTCCTGTGAATCGATCTCGGTATGATCCGTCAGTGAGATGCCGATTCCCGGTTTTTTATCGGTTGGCAGTTTGATTAGTTTTTCAGTTGCTTCTTTGGTCTTGCCGTCGTGAACATAGGTGACCTTCATCTTTTGACCAACTTTTTGGGATTTCACATATTTCATGAAATCTTCACTGCTGGTAAAGGTCTTTCCATCCGCCTTCGTTACCGTATCGCCGACGCTGATCTTCCCGGAAAAGTTAGAATTCTTCTCCACACCTAGAACATAAACGCCTTTATATTGCATTTTATAGGGTTTATTGGCTAGTTTTAACGCCTGCTCGATAGCAAAATTTTGGGAGGTTTCCATGTTAAACTTTTGGATCTGCATGTATTCATCATCGCTGGCACCGCCGGTCAATTCATTCACCGAAATAATTTCACGAAAAGGGGTGAACTTGGCTCTTGCCGCGGTAAATACCGTCGCCCGCCTGATTCCTACAGATGTTAAACTGAATGAGCCCTTGTTCTCATCTTTTTTATCGTTGACGGTGATCAGTTCTTTTAAATTGATCGTCTCTCCCGGTTCTTCGATGTAATAAGGGATCGGAACAATCACACAGGCCACCACTGCCAGAGCTAAAAATATAAGTAATAATCGTTTGACAAGTTTATTGTTTTTCACTATTCTCACGCTTCTCTTCCAACGCCCGATAGACTGGTTCGGGCAGATATTCTTTGATGTCGCCGTTAAACGTCCAAACTTCCTTCAAAATCGAAGAGCTGATATGGCTGTATTTCGGCTGTGCTAATAAAAAGACGGTCTCCAGCTCATGATCCAAATGCTGGTTCATCAGGGCAATTTCTTTTTCATATTCATAATCTTTGATACTGCGGATACCTCGTAATAAAAACTTCGCTCCAAGCTCTTCTGCAACGTCGACTGTCAACTCATTTTTTTGAGTCATCACTCGTACATTGGGGATATGCTGGACCGATTCCTTTACGATAGCTAGTTTTTCTTCTGGGGTAAAGAAGCTTTTTTTTGTTGTATTGACGAAAACGCCGATGATCAGCTCATCAAACAATTTCGCTCCCCGTTCGATCGTATCTAAATGCCCCATTGTCAATGGATCAAAACTGCCGGGAAAAAGCGCGATTCGTTTCATCTTAATCCTCCTTAAAGGTCATCATCTCTATAAAGCAGCCAGAGAGCCTAATCATAAATCGTTACAGCGGTGATGCCGTAATCATGACGCTTGCGTTCTTTCAAGCTGCCGATGGTTTCTGGCAGCACGACTTCTTTATCCGTTTCACAAACTACGATCGCATTTTCTGTCAGCAAATCATTTTCCAGCAGCAGCTCGATCTGCTTTACGATCTCCTGTTTTGCATAAGGCGGATCTAATAAGACTAAATCAAATTGAGTTTTGCTTTCGATCAGCTTTTGGATCGCCTGATTTGCCGGCATCTTCATTAATTGAAAAGCCGCTTCATCTTTGGTCATAGCGACATTTTCACGAATGATCTCCATGGCACGGAAGTTCTTTTCTACTAAGACCGCTTGATCCATCCCGCGAGAGACCGCTTCGATGCCTAATGAGCCGCTGCCGGAGAATAAATCCAGCGCGATGCCTCCGTCGAAATACGGACCGATCATATTAAAAATAGCACCTTTTACTTTATCCGTCGTGGGCCGCGTATTATTTCCTGTTAAGGCTTTTAATTTACGACCGCCAAATTCACCTGCAACCACTCGCATGACTTACATGCCCCTCTCGTTTCTCGTCAACCAACTGGTCTTTTTGTGAAGGTTTTTAATGCTCAAATTGCACAAAAAAATAGACCACCTAATTTGACCTCTTTATTATCAAATAAAAAGATGAAAAATGTTTGAACAAATCAGACATTTTTCACCTTACTTAGACTGTTTCAGCTAATCGAATCTTTGTATTGGCTTCTACGACATCTAACTCATCGTCATCTTTTACTTGATAAGCGGCCTTCGTTCCAATTCGATCCGCAAAATTCATTTCGATATCTGGTCGGTAAGAACGCTCTACTTGGCGCACAAAATGTAAGCCCTGCAGCTTTTCTTCGGTTTCTTCCACGACCTCTTCGTTAACATATAAAACGACATATTTCATTTTTCGTGAAACAAAATGAATCAAACCAAATCGTTTCAAGGTTTTTAATTGCTTCAAGGAATAGACCCAAACAATTATCCCTCGTCTTTTTTGCATTACAAACTCAGTATTATCCATGACAATTCCCCTTACAACTCTGATTCCCTGTTTCAAAAAAAGGATTTCCTGCATCAACTTTGATCTCTGCTGAGATGGTTTGTGCCAAACAGATGCCGATTTCATCCAGCAACTGTTGGAAGTCTGTCTCAGCTAAGCGAAAGGCGGCAACTTTTTCATTTAGATCAAGCGCCCGTTTGCTCACACGAACTTTTCGCTGCTGCTGGCGGTAATCTGGTGCATACTCTCCATAGGCTGCGATTTGTTCGAATTTATCTTTTTCAGCTTGAAACGTTTTTTTCAGCTTCGCGACTTCTGGGCAATCATTCATCTGTTTTCTTGCCTGCAGATAGTTTTTATAGCTTTGACTCGCTAAAATTTCCTGAATCAATCGCTGATTCTGATCCTCCAGCTGAAAGAAAGCATCATTAATAATCAACCTAGTCACTATCCTTTGTTTTTTCTGGTTCCTGTAACAAGACTAGCACACTTTCTTGATCAATTGCAACGCCAAGCTCTGACTCTGAAGCCGTAATGATCTCATTCAAATGCTCATGACTGATCCAATCAAAAAGATTGAACAGCGGATCGATCATCGGCGAGTAAAAAAAGCCCTCTTTATAATTGATCTTGGCATTTTTAGCCAAATCTTTAAATTCGGTGGATGATAGTTCAAAGGACAGATTGCTTAGATGTGCCCCTTGATCAGTCTGCCACTCTTCTAGTCGGTCATTATTCAGCACTTTTTTCGGTGCGGTTAAAAAACCCTTTAACAGCTTTTTACTGTCACTTATTGCATTATCAGCAGTCGGCAGTTCGTCTAGCTTCTGTAAAGTGCGATAAAAGT
The DNA here is from genome assembly GCF_002140655.1 of Enterococcus sp. 3H8_DIV0648. NCBI lineage: Bacteria > Bacillati > Bacillota > Bacilli > Lactobacillales > Enterococcaceae > Enterococcus > Enterococcus sp. 3H8_DIV0648. Next base: position 1,136,251 of record NZ_NGLG01000001.1, read on the forward strand.
TGATCGCTCCGATCGTTCGTTCCTGCTTTTGCTGATTTAAGACATTCCAATCAAGATTGCTTTCCTGCACTCGATTAGCTAAGGGATTGCCGCTGTTAATCTGATATGGCATCAAACGCAACAAATTTTCCATATCTAAATAAACGGCACCGATCATTTTTTCATTGTCTCCGTTGAAAAAAAGCATCGCAAAGGTATCATTATCAAATGCGACTAAAGGACGAAAACGCATATCATTCTCGCTTAGCTCGATATCCACAGGTTCCTCATCGTAGCTCAGGGCAAAAGCTGCGGACAAGTTGATTTGATCCGACAGCTGACTGCTGGTCATCCCGAATTTAAAGGGTTTAATCTCCGCTTTTTTCGCCATGACCTTGATCGTACTAACTTTGCCTGCCTCCACATTCACTTCCAAAATCCCTTTATCTAAAGCATAATCACGGGTTTGAAAGAAAAAGCCGCTGTCCTCAATCTTCGTTGGACGGCCAAACTCCTGCTCAAATGTTTCGATGGGCTGTGAAATATAGTTCGCATACCCTTCAGCCTTGATCGTCTGATGCTTTAAGGCCTTATGCCGCACCACCTGATTAGTTGGTGTGACAGGGGATTTTCCCTGCGTAGGTGGAAAGAGGACTGGCTGCAGATAGTAGCCAATCAAAACCAAGAATAGAATACTAAGAAAACCAATCACTCTCTTCACACAAAACGCTCCTAAATCATATTAATAAACAAAACTATTTTTCTTTAACTTCAATCAGCAAGTCGCCAGAAGTGATGCTTTCGCCTTCTTCAACATACAGATGCGAAACTTTCCCGGCAAAACGGGCATCGATCGAAGTTTCCATCTTCATTGCTTCTGTGATCAGCAACGGCTGACCCTTTTCAACATGATCGCCTTTTTCAACTAAGACTTTCAAGACTGATCCGCTCATGGTCGCACCGATTTGTTCGCGGTTCGTTGGTTCAGCTTTGCGCTTCGCCTGAACAGCACTCTTGATTGACGCATCTTTCACGAGGATTTCGCGACGTTGGCCATTCAAGTTGAAGAACAAGGTGCGGTTTCCTTCGATATCAGCTTCACCGATTTCGTCCAAACGAATAATCAAGGTCTTGCCTTTTTCGATTTGAACATTGACGGTTTCACCCAGACGCATACCAGCAAAGAAAGTCGGTGTGTCTAACAAGGTAACATCCGCAAACTGTTCGTAAGATTTTTGATAGTCTAAGAATACCTGCGGATACATCAAGTAGCTTAAAACATCCGTCTTGCTCGGTTCAAAACCGATCAATTCCTGTAATTCCGCTTTTACCTTTTCAAATTTAACCGGCTCAGCAAATTTACCTGGGCGCTCCTGCAAGGCAGGACGACCTTGTAAAATAATCTGCTGCAGTTTTTCAGGGAACCCGCCAACTGGCTGACCTAGTTCGCCTTGGAAGAAGCTGATAACAGAATCAGGGTAGCTCAATTCATCGCCGCGATCGTAGATATCTTGTTCTGTTAGATCATTTTGCACCATAAATAGCGCCATATCACCGACAACCTTAGATGATGGGGTTACTTTTACGATATCGCCAAACATCATGTTGACTTTTTGGTACATTACTTTGATTTCATCCCATTTTTCGCCTAAACCAACCGCCTTGGCCTGCTGCTGCAGATTTGAATACTGTCCACCCGGCATTTCATGGTTATAGACTTCGGTTTGAGCCGCCATAATACCATTTTCAAAGCTTGAATAGTACGGACGAACCTCCTCCCAATAATGGTTTAATTGACGAACGTTCTTCAAGTTCAAATCAGGCGCACGGTCTCCGTATTGCAGCGCGTAATACAAACTGCTCATACTTGGCTGACTTGTTGCTCCGCTCATTGCACTGGTTGCCACGTCAACGATATCCACGCCGGCTTTAACAGCCGCAGATAACGTAATGATCCCGTTTCCGGCAGTGTCATGTGTGTGCAAATGAATCGGCAGGTCAGTCGTTTCTTTCAGTTCACTGATCAAACGGAAGGCCGCTTGCGGTTTCAATAAGCCAGCCATATCTTTGATCGCGATCACATGGGCACCGCTGGCTTCCAATTCTTTCGCCATATCTTTGTAGTATTGCACATTGTATTTGGTCCGACTGTCATCTAGGATATCGCCGGTATAACAAATCGCCGCTTCCGCAATCTTTCCTGCGTCACGAACGTATTGAATACTTTTCTCCATTTGCGGAATCCAGTTCAAGCTGTCGAAGATTCGGAAAACATCGATTCCATGATAAGCCGCTTCTTTGATAAACTCTTCCAGCACATTATCTGGATAGTTGGAATAGCCAACAGCGTTTGAACCGCGAAACAGCATTTGCAAGAGCGTATTCGGCATTGCTTTACGCAATAATTTCAGACGTTTCCAAGGATCTTCCGTTAAGAAGCGATACGCCACGTCAAATGTCGCGCCGCCCCACATCTCGCTGGAGAACAGCTCAGGAATCCCTTCGCCAGTTGCTTGAGCGACATTCACTAAATCATGCGTTCTTACCCGAGTAGCCAATAAGCTTTGGTGAGCATCACGGAAGGTCGTGTCAGTTAATAGAACAGAATCTTGATCCTTCACCCATTTTGCTACTGCTTCTGGGCCTTCTTTATCCAAAATATTCTTAGCGGTAATGATTTCTCTTTTCTCGATTTTTGGTGTTCGAGGTGTTTCAAAATAACGCTTCTCTTGTTTTTCAATACCCGGGAAGCCGTTCACCGTAATCTCTGAAATGTAACGCATCGTTTTATTTCCACGGTCACGCACACGCGGGAATTCAAATAATTCAGGCGTGTTATCAATGAATGTCGTCTTCGCGTCTCCGCTTTGGAAAACAGGATGGCTGATCACGTTATGCATGAAGGGAATATTCGTTTTAACTCCCCGCACACGGAACTCGATTAAACAACGCTGCATTTTTTCGATCGCTTGATCAAAATTCAACGCATGTGTACACACTTTTACCAATAATGAGTCGAAGTATGGTGTAACAGTCGCGCCTGCATAAGCATTCCCTACGTCTAAACGCACACCGAACCCACCTGGTGAACGGTACGTATCGATTTTTCCTGTATCAGGCATAAACCCGTTCAACGGATCTTCAGTCGTCACACGACATTGGATCGCAGCACCAGACATTTTAATACCATCTTGCTCAGGCAAGCCGATTTCTTTGTGCAGGTCTTTTCCTTGAGCGATCATTAATTGTGAAGTAACAATATCTACACCAGTGATTAATTCAGTGATGGTATGCTCAACTTGAACACGAGGATTGACTTCGATGAAATAGAAATTATCGCCTTCGACCAAAAATTCCACTGTACCGGCATTGACATAGCCGACATGCTTCATTAATTGAACTGCCGCTTGGCAGATTTTTTCCCGTTGTTCATCATTTAAAGAAATACATGGGGCAACTTCAACCACTTTTTGATGGCGGCGTTGCACCGAACAATCACGTTCAAATAAATGCAATACATTTCCATGTGTGTCCCCTAAAATTTGGACTTCGATATGTTTAGGATTGGCAACATATTTTTCGACATAGATCTCATCATTACCAAAGGCCGCTTTCGCTTCACTTTTGGCACGATCATAGCCTTCTCTGGCTTCTTTTTCATCATGAGCCACCCGCATTCCGCGACCGCCGCCGCCTAAAGCAGCTTTGATCATAATCGGATAACCATGTGATTCAGCAAATTCCAAGACGCCTTCGATCGTGTCCACCGGACCATCTGAACCAGGAATTGACGGAATCCCCGCTTCTAATGCCGCTGTTTTAGCCTTGATCTTATCGCCGAAAATATCTAAGTGATGCAACTCGGGACCAACAAAGATCAGTCCTTCTTCACGACATCGTTTCGCGAATTCCAAGTTTTCTGAAAGGAAGCCGTAGCCTGGATGGATCGCATCCACCTTCGCTTCTTTGGCCACTCGAATAATATCCTCAATATCTAAGTACGCATCGATCGGTTTTTTCCCTTTGCCGACTAAATACGCCTCATCTGATTTGAAGCGGTGAACCGAATACTGATCTTCCTCCGCGAAGATCGCTACCGTTTTAATGTTTAATTCGCTACACGCGCGAAACACCCGCGTTGCAATTTCTCCTCTATTTGCTACCAATACCTTTTTCATGCACTTCACTCCTGACTTTTTAAGTATTCATACTCGATTGCTAGTTTGGTCCGTTTTTCATCTGCACTGATGTTCAATGCAAAAGCTACGCCCACTGACAATACGAGTAAGCTATTTCCCCCTTGACTCAAAAACGGGAAGGTAATCCCAGTCAATGGAATAATTCCTAAAATACCACCAAGATTAATAAAAACCTGTAATAACAACAAACTTCCAATTCCGATACAAATCAATGAATTGAAAGGCTTTTTCGAACGAATCCCAACCAAGTAGATCCGTGCGATCATGAAAATCAAAATTGCTAGTATAACCAAAGCGCCGATCAAACCAACTTCTTCTATCACAATAGAAAAAATGAAGTCCGTATGAGCTTCACTTAAAAAACCTTTTTTTTCGATACTATTCCCTAAGCCGCGGCCAAACCAGCCGCCGTTGAACATCGCATAATAGCCGTTGACCATTTGGTGCCCTTGATCCAGTTCATACTTAAAGGGATTTTTGAAGCTTTCAAAACGGCTGAAGATGTATTGCAGCTTTCCTGGGAAAATGGCGCTACCAAAACGGGTCAACACCTCGATCACCAGAACACTGCCCAAAATACCAGTGCCGCCAATGATCAAACTATAGACCCAGTTGACACCGCTGGCTAAAAGTAAAATCAGCGCCAACAATGTGATAATTGCCGCGTTCCCCATATCAGGCTGGATCGCTACTAAAAAGATCATTGCGAAAACCAGCAGCAAAGGACGTTTCATATCAGTAACAAAATTATCTTGGATCGTTTCCTGCCTTTTTGACAAAATATACGACAAGTACCAAACGACCATGATTTTCAAATACTCGGCCGGCTGCATACTAAAGGAACCAATCCGAATCCATCCTTTAGCTCCGTTGACCTCTTCTCCAACAAAAAAGACAACAATCAACAGAATGAAGATCAAATAAGTCGCAAAAATAATCAGCTGCTGACTTTTCAATACATCAGTTTTCATCTTGTACATCAAACTGATCGCAATTAAACTTAAAACCCAAAAAATCCCTTGGTTCATCACCAGACTTGTTGGGTTTGCATCATTTGTGATCAACAAATAAGAAGTTGAACTGTAAACAAAAATCAATCCGATCACAGTCAAAATCAAATAAGGAATCAAAATACTATAATCTAAAAAATGACGTTTCTTTATCTTCGTGGGCAAGGGTTAAGCCTCCCAGCCGGCATCCGTCATATCCTGACGAGTTTCGTACAATTCCGTATATAAACGATTCAGCTCAGCTTCCAAGTCACTAAGCATTTGCTGTCCTTCTCCCCGCTTCAAGATACCTACCTTTTCAGCAAAGAATACTTGACGTGAGAAGCCATACATTTGTGTATCAACGACTTCCTCAAAAGCTTTGCATTGAGAGATACACAAACTATTCGTTTGATTGCGAATCAACAGTTTAATCCGATCTGCATCTTCTTGCAACACTTTAACGGCAAAATCAGAAGAAATATTTTCCATTTTGCTTCCCTCCTATCTTGATTTCAACATTATAACATAGAAAAAATTTAAAAAGGGAAAAAAAACGCGAGACTAAGCTTTTTCTAAACTCTTTGTTCGGGTTTTGACTTTTGCACAGCTCAGAGAATATTACAAAGAGATTACAACCCAGAAACTTTAAATGAAAACGCGAAAAATCAATTCTTTTTACGATTCTCGTTGTGAAACAAATGCGAAATATGAAACATAACAGTTTTTGCCATCTTTATCCAAGACATCGGAAAAATCAGCGATTAAAAGCTATTTGAAATGGATAAAATCTAGCTTTTATCCCAAGAAAACTCATTAGCCGCAGCGTTCTGTCCACGACAAATAGCCTGCGGACCCAGCAGGCTAAAAATTTGATTCAGTTTGTTTACTGCAGCGTTGCAGTAAGTATCTGTCTCATACCAACGTTGGATTTATCGATGAGACAAACACAGCTGCTTACTCTCGTTTCCGGATACGATCAAGTAATCGCGTTCGTTTCCTTTTAACTTTTTCTGGCGGTGATTGGGTAATCACCGGAGGAGACTCTTCTTCGACGATTCTCTCGGTCAAAACCAGTTTTGCCGGACTTGCCTTATTCTCGATCTTTATATCTTCTAAACGAGCTCCAGCAGGCATACAAGCACTAATAATTATCATCGCCTGACTTTCCGTTAATTCACTTGGATTCATCCCCTCTGGCAATCCAATCGTTTGGATCAGAATACCCGGTTTCGGCTTTTCTTCTGTGATCACTAGATCCTCTGGTATATTGATCTTATTTAATTTCTCCGCAGGTTCTTCTACTTGCGGGAGTGCTTCTTCTTTGCTTAGTTGAGCATCCAATACTGGCGCTTCTTCATCAGCTTCTGTATCAAAGATCGGACTTTCGATTTCTTCGATAATTGTTGCATGTTTTAATTTCTTATATAAACCTACGCCATCTTTTTCAAATAGATTCAACAGCGTGAACTTCTCTAAAGTCGCTTTGAGTTCTGCGGCAGAGTTGCGCATACTAAAATCCTTCAAGCGCAAATGCTGCTCTTTTCCATTACTATTTTCAAATTCAATATCTAATGTCGCCATTTTTTCAGTCCCTTCGTTTAATTTTCTTCTTGTTCTTTATTTGTTCCTCTTCATGAACCGACTAATCCTGCTAGTGGTTCTTTGATAAATTGCGTAAATAATGTTTTCAGCTTTTCAGCGATATACGTTTTTGCCGGAAATAATTTGATCAGCAGCACACGCCATTCCTTCTTATCAAAATACTCCTCAAAAAATATATAAAAACGACGCAAAGTCGCATTGGATTTTGTTTTCATAAAAATATAATGCACTAAATCGGCCAGCATAAATGAAAAATCTGCCAAGCCTAATTCTTCTCTTACTTGAAGCGCTACCAAAAGTCTGAGCGCGCTGTCGCTGTCATTCGTTTCGTTATAGA
>NZ_NGLG01000001.1:1143459-1167039 GCF_002140655.1 Enterococcus sp. 3H8_DIV0648
AATAAGAAAGGCTTCGCGAACTCGCTCAGCTTTTGAGCAATAAGACCAAAATATTTCTAAATTGATTCTCAAATTTCGAAATATTTTTGCTTATTGCCGATAAAGCTAGTTCGTGAAGCCAGACATGGATATACCCGCTACAAAGCGATTTATTCATGTTGAAATTCTATACTTTCTTTATAGTTAAAAAAGAGACCGCATAGATTCATGCGATCTCTTAAATAGTCTTTATTCAGCAGCAACTTTGCGTTTCTTCGCTGCTTTTTCACGTTCTGCTTTGTTTAGAATTTGTTTACGTAGACGAATGCTTTCTGGTGTTACTTCACAGTATTCATCGTCATTCAAGAATTCTAATGATTCTTCTAGCGTTAAGATACGTGGTTTTTTGATGACTGACGTTTGGTCTTTGTTAGCTGAACGAACGTTGGTCATTTGTTTAGCTTTGGTAATGTTAACACCTAAGTCCTTATCACGGCTGTTTTCGCCGACGATCATTCCTTCGTACACTTCGGTAGTTGGTTCAACGAAGACTGTACCGCGTTCTTCCACGCTCATGATTGAGTACATCGTTGCTTTACCATTATCAACAGATACTAATGCACCATTACGACGTCCGCCGATCACGCCTTGGATCATTGGCAAGTATTGATCAAAGGTGTGGTTCATGATTCCGTAACCGCGAGTCATTGATAAGAATTCAGTAGTGAACCCGATTAAACCGCGAGCTGGCGCCAAGAAGATCAAACGAATTTGACCATTGCCTGAATGGATCATGTCTTGCATTTCTGCTTTACGTTGTCCTAAAGCTTCAATTACACTGCCCATATATTCTTCTGGAGTGTCGATTTGCACCCGTTCAAATGGTTCGCATTTCACGCCATCAACGACTCTTTCGATAACCTCAGGACGAGAAACTTGTAATTCGTAGCCTTCACGACGCATGTTTTCGATCAAGATCGATAGATGCAATTCACCACGACCGGATACTGTCCAAGCATCTGGTGAATCAGTATTTTCAACCCGTAACGAAACGTCTGTATGCAGTTCTGACATCAAACGTTCTTCGATCTTACGTGAAGTCACATATTTCCCTTCGCGACCCGCAAAAGGCGAGTTATTAACTAAGAAGGTCATTTGTAGCGTTGGTTCGTCAATGTGCAGGATCGGCAGTGCTTCTTGATGATCGATCGGTGTCACTGTTTCACCAACGAAGATATCTTCCATACCAGAAACGGCAATCAAATCGCCGGCTTTTGCTTCTTGGACTTCCAAACGCTGCAAGCCGAAGAAACCAAAGATTTTTGTTACACGGAAGTTTTTAATCGAACCATCAAGCTTCATTAAAGATACTTGGTCGCCGACCTTCATTTTTCCACGGAAGATACGGCCGATACCGATACGTCCTACGTAGTCATTGTAATCTAGTAAAGAAACTTGGAATTGCAAAGGCTCGTCGCTATTATCAACAGGAGCTGGAATTTTTTCAATAATCGTATCAAAAACAGGAGCCATCGTTGGTTCTTGTTCTGCAGGATCATCGGATAAGCTAGATGTTCCGTTGATCGCTGAAGCGTAAATAACTGGGAAATCTAATTGGTCGTCATCCGCACCTAATTCGATAAATAATTCTAGCACTTCATCAACGACTTCTTCTGGACGTGCAGAAGGCTTGTCGATTTTATTTACGACTACGATTGGTGTTAAATGCTGTTCCAACGCTTTTTTCAATACGAAACGCGTTTGCGGCATCGTACCTTCATAAGCATCGACGACTAATAACACACCATCAACCATTTTCATGATACGTTCCACTTCACCACCGAAGTCGGCGTGTCCTGGTGTGTCCATGATGTTGATTTTGTAATCTTTATAGTTTACAGCCGTATTTTTGGCTAAGATCGTGATACCACGTTCTTTTTCGATTGCATTTGAATCCATTGCACGTTCTTGTAAGCTAACGTGGCTGTCAAGGGTATCAGATTGTTTAAGCATTTCATCAACTAGTGTTGTTTTACCATGGTCGACGTGGGCGATGATAGCCACGTTGCGGATATCTTTTCTGTAATTCAATTTTAATTGCTCCTTTTCTTGTAACGCGAGACTCACTCGATTGACAATTATAACAGAAAATCATTAAGAGTGTTAGTAAAACATTTTCATTTTTTCAGAAAAAGTAGTTTCTTAAAGATTTTCTTTATCAAACGCTTGAATATCGGCCATCGCAGCCTGCGTTGCGCCAATGAAAAACTCCCGTCCTTGGAAACTTAACGGCTGCTGATTTTTTCCGATAACAGTCATTCCTAACTGTTCCATCATAATCTTGCCGGCAGCGTAATCCCACGGACTCAGCATGCTGACATAGCCAATCTGTGTCCCCTTGATAATAGCGATAAAATCCAGTCCGGCACAGCCTAATACGCGGATCCCCATCGATGTCTGACCAATTTCTTGCGCATGATACAAATTTTTGCGATAAAGGGCCGCGTTCATACCGATTAAGCCTTCGCTTAACGACTGATTGGCAGGAGCCGCAAGTTCTTCCTTATTAAGGAAGACTTTTCCGACTTTAGGTCCACCCCAGAAAAGCTCATCTTGCATCACATCATAAATAAACCCTAGTTGGCCTACACCATCTTCATAGACAGCGATCATGATACAAAAATTTTCTTGCTGCATCACAAAATTCAGCGTCCCGTCAATCGGATCGATGACAAAAACACGCCCTTTATCAATCGGCGTCTGATCCTGTCCGTTTTCTTCACCTAAGATCAATGCATCTGGATCATAAGCATTGATTTTTCCGACGATAAAGTCTTGGACCTCTTTGTCCACGTTCGTCACTAAATCCGTACGTCCATTTTTCTGATCGACCTTCAGCGCATCCCCTAGTCCTGATTTGATTTTTTCAGCTGCCTCATAGATCCAGCCAATAATTTCTTTTTCCATCCTGATCTCTCCTAATAAGTCTGATTCTTCTTACCAATAGCTAACAAATTTACATTTTAAAACGTTTCGTTGTCGCTGCTTTAGCTTTTTGTACCGTACGATAGATTGAATAATCGCTGACCGCTTCAAATTCTCGACCGATTCGTTTTTCTTCTCCGATACTTTTGACTACTGTCTTAAATTTTTTATAGCCGTTTAAAAAAGCTTCTTTATCTACACCATTTTCGTTCGCTTCCTCGACTAAATTCAAGAAATTGATAACGGTCGTGATCTCCTCATGTGTCCAATCCTCATCGATTGGGTAACCATAATTTGCCATTGATCCACACTCCATTCGAAATTAGTTTACCATAGAATCATCCATGCGCTGATTAAAGCCGCTTTTAAGTTAGCGTACGCTTAGATTGATAACCTGTTTTGTCTTGTTCAGTGATCTCTCTTAACACATGACAAGGATTTCCGACTGCGATTACATTGGCCGGGATATTTTTTGTTACCACGCTGCCAGACCCGATGATTGTATTTTTCCCAATCGTCACACCTTGATTGATGGTAACGTTGGCTCCTACCCAAACATTATCTTCTATCACGACATTTTTCGAATAACAACCACCTGCCACTCGTTCTTCTGGATCAGTCGCATGATTCGTTGTAAAAATCCCTACCCGTGGACCAAATAATACATCATTGCCAATCCTGATTTCTCCGCCATCTAACAAGATGCAGTCAAAATTAGCAAAAAAACGATCTCCAAGATGGATATTTTTTCCAAATTCACAACGAAAATCTGGTTCAAAGAAGGGGGACTCGCCTGCTGAGCCTAGAATATTTCGCAAAATCGATTCTCTCTTCTGCTCATCCTTTCCATACAGCGCATTGTACTCAGTCGTCGCCTTCACTGCTTGCTTCCGCATTTCGCTAAATACAGGCGAAAGGTCATCATACATTTCACCTGATCTTGATGCTTCAAAACCTAAAATTTCATTCATATATCTGCTCCTCGCTTATTACGACTGCTTAGTTTGCGCTAAAGTTGATTGATAGACAATATTCAGACGATTACCATAGTTTAAATAACCGCAATCCTCTACAAATATCTCAATGACTCGCTCGCACTGCCGCGCTCCTCTTGGATCATTCTTTTTGATCAAAAGCAGTCCATAGACAAATTTAGCGTACAGGTCATGATGAAGATATTTCAAATCACGATTCGGTGTCAAGTTTTTTAAATAGGCTAATATAATTTTTTCTGCCGAAGCCAACTGGTTCTCGTCAATTAAATAACGGACAAGATGCAAGACAGCATCGAAACGCCACTTTCGAACTTCAAAGCTGCCATGCTGTTGTGTTACTAATTGATTGGCGTAAAAGAAAGCTTCTTCCGGCTCGAAAAGATCACTATTATAAGTGATCAAGAAAAATTCAAACTTCCCCCATGTCTCCGTCTCTCTTAAATAATTGGTGATCGGCGCTAAATCAACCGTATAGCTTGGTAAAAAAATATAATTATAGAAACGTTTGCCGATAAGCGCCGCAAACAAGAAGCGTTCCTCCTTTGTTTGTTGATAGAGTTTTTCTTGTTTTTGCACAAATTTCTTCAGGGAAAATGAATTTCCGGCATGATAGGCTTGATCAATTTCTTCTTCGATTTCATACAACCAAATATCCAAACTTTCTTCAATCTCAAAGATGAATTCATCGATGGTGGTATTCAGCCGATTTAATAGCTGGACTAAATTCGAAAAACGAATATCACCATTTTCCCGTTCGTATTTTCTTAAAAACTGAGGCGTTACGATCCCCTCAGACGTATTCATGATTGATTGATTTTTCTTTTCTCTGATTTCTTGGAAAAATTTTCCAGTCATTGGATTCAACTCCTTGTCGCTTTTTTCATTTGATTATTCTCTTGCTAACAGATTGAGCTAGCAAAAAGGAAACTTTTGTTTCTGCATTCTTAGAATACCATGAAAAAAAAGCGAGAAAATCAGAATTTTGAAAATATTGTTTCGAAAAAATAGATTTTTCCACTCCAAGCTTATACTTAGATCAAAAGAATAAAGGAGCGAGACAATGAAAAATTTAAACTTATCACAACAATACCTGCTCTTTACCATGAACCGAAATGGAAAGATTTCTTCTATTAATTATTATGTTGGCATGTGTCTGGTCATGGCAGGACTGCTTGATTTACAGGAAGCGCAGGTAATCGAACTTGATCAGAAGGAAATTATCATTTTAACGGATCAGCTGCCAGAAGAACTGGAATATCTGAATTGCCTATTTGAAAAAATCACTCAGCTGAAAAAGAAACGCATCGACAAACTTGCCACGGCTTACGGCGCAACCTTTTTCGAAAAAGATTTGAAGCTGTTGGTCGCTCAAACTCGCAACTCATTAATCGACCTCAGAGAAATTACTGTCGAAACAGATGGAAATACGCTTTCTTATTTAGCAAAGGAAAAAACGATTGCTCAATTAGTTGCTCGCCTAGAGAATTTAAATTGCTTAGATTATGACGGTCTAAAGTTGGCGATCCTTTTAAAAAAATCCTCTTACTTGAAAAAGTACATTGAAAAGCCAGAACGGAAAATGCTGGAGGCGAAAATAAAGGAAGTAAAAAGTGATCCTGTAGCCAAGCAAACGCAAGTAATGATCTCACAGCTAGATTGGCTGATGGGGGCAATGGTGGCAATTACGGCGGTTTAAAGGTCGATTCGCGGAAAGTGTTAAGCATTTTGATTATAAAAAAAGCCAAAATCCTGTTAAGTGGATTTTGGCTTTTTGCTTTAAATATGGATCGGCATACCTAATGCTAACTCAGAAGCATCCATTACGATCTCACCTAATGATGGATGTGGATGAATTGTTAGAGCGATATCTTCCGCATTCATGCCTGATTCGATAGCTAAGGCTAATTCAGAGATCATATCACTGGCACCAACACCTGCGATTTGACCGCCGATGATAACATTGTCTTCAACCGTTGTTACCAAACGGATAAAGCCTTCTGTCTTGCCTAATGATAGTGCACGACCATTACCAGAGAATGGGAATTTGAAGGCTTTCGCTTCTAATCCGGCTTCCTTAGCGTCTTTGATCGTCATACCGACAGTCGCTAATTCTGGATCAGTAAAGGCAACTGCTGGCATAGCTTTATAGTCAACGGCAACTTTCTTGCCAGAGATCGCTTCAGCAGCGATTTTAGCTTCGTAGCTGGCTTTATGAGCTAAAGCAGCACCAGGAACGATATCGCCGATTGCGTAGATGCTAGGTACGTTTGTGCGTCCTTGTTTATCAACTGTGATCAGACCACGGTCTGTCATTTCAACACCAGCTTGCTCCAAGCCCATGTCGTTTGTGTTTGGACGACGACCAACTGTTACCATTACGTAATCTGCATCGATCGTTTCTTCTTTTCCGTCAACTTCGTAACGAACAGTCACGTTATCGCCATTATCAACAGCTTCGCGCGCCATCGCAGAGGTAACAACTTTGATGCCTTTTTGCTTGAAGTCTTTTTCTACAAGCTGCACCATGTCTTTTTCGTAAGTCGGTAAAATTTGTGGTGTTCCTTCAAGAATCGTGACTTCAGCACCTAGGTTGGCATACGCGCCGCCTAATTCAGCACCGATAACGCCTCCGCCAATAATCACAAGTTTTTCCGGAACAGCTTCTAACGCTAAACCGCCTGTAGAATCTAACACACGTCCGCCAAATTTGAAGCCGGGAATCTCGATTGGACGAGAACCTGTTGCGACGATCGCATTATTGAAAGAATAAGTTTGAGCAGAATCAGGATGAATCACACGCAAGTTTTTGTCATCTACGAAGAAAGCTTCTCCTTCAATGATTTCTACTTTGTGTTTCTTCAACAGGAATTTTACTCCGGTCGTTAATTTATTAACGACTTCGTTTTCTTTCCAATCTTGGGTTTTAGCAAAGTCTAGCTTTACATTTTCACTAGTCACACCAAACATCGAAGAATCAAGCGAATCTTGATAATGATGTCCAGCAGAAATCAACGCTTTTGACGGAACACAGCCGACGTTTAAACAAACACCGCCGATATATTCTCGTTCAATGATCGCTACTTTCTGTCCCATTTCAGCGGCGCGGATGGCGGCAACGTAGCCGCCGGGTCCAGCACCGATTACAACTGTATCTAATTCAATGGCAAAATCTCCAACTACCATGATTTTATCATCCTTCCATTAATAATAATTCTGGATCAGCCAACAAACGCTTGATATTGTTCATGGCTTTTTGCGCTGTCGCGCCATCAACGATTCGATGGTCGAAGCTTAATGAAAGTTTCATCACACGGCCAACCGCTAATTCGCCTTCATCGTTCACGATTGGTTGTTGCGCAATCGTTCCGACACCAAGGATCGCAACTTCAGGGTAGTTGATAACTGGAGTGAACCAGCCGCCGCCTACTGAACCGATATTTGAGATCGTGATCGTGCCGTTACGCATATCATCAGCAGCTAATTTGCCATCATGTGCCAAAGCAGCTTTTTCGTTGATTTCGTCTGCGATCTTGAACATGCCTTTAGTATCAGCATTTTTTACGTTCGGTACATACAATCCATGATCAGTATCTGTTGCAATACCAATGTTGTAGTAATTTTTATAAACAATTTCTTGAGCAGCATCATCAATTGACGCGTTCAAGACTGGGTATTTCTTCACTGTCGCAGTCAAAGCTTTCACTACGTATGGTAAGAAGGTCAATTTCGTGCCATTATCCAAAGCCACTTGTTTGAATTTCTTACGGTGATCCCAAAGCTTAGAAACCTCTACTTCATCATGCAAGGTTACATGCGGAGCAGTATGCTTGCTGTTGACCATTGCTTTTGCGATCGCTTTACGTGTAGGTGTCATCTTCTCACGCGTTTCCATTTCGCCCATATTTGAAGTAAATGGTTGCGCAGGTTTTTCAGCTTTCGCTGGCGCTGCGTTTGAAGCTGCTGCTGTCGTTTCAGTTGTTTGTGCTTCTGCTTTTGCAGGGGCTGCTTGTCCGCCGCCAGAAACAAATGCATCGATGTCTTCTTTAACGACACGTCCGCCTTTTCCTGTAGCAGTTACTTGAGTAATATCCACGTCTTTTTCACGCGCATATTGACGAACAGACGGCATCGCTAAGACGCGTTTGTCTGGGTTGCTGGCTTCTACTACTGAAGAATCACCTTTCGCTTCAGCTTTTGGTGTTTCCGCTGGAGCTGCTGATTCTGTTGAAGCAGCACTGGAATCATTATGTCCCGGTGCGTCGATTTCAACCAATACATCACCGACGTTAGCTACTGTGCCTTCGTCTACGATAACTTTTTTGATTGTTCCTGTGACT
The DNA here is from genome assembly GCF_002140655.1 of Enterococcus sp. 3H8_DIV0648. NCBI lineage: Bacteria > Bacillati > Bacillota > Bacilli > Lactobacillales > Enterococcaceae > Enterococcus > Enterococcus sp. 3H8_DIV0648. Next base: position 1,151,756 of record NZ_NGLG01000001.1, read on the forward strand.
GGAGATGGAATTTCTTCCACTGATTTGTCATTTTGTACTTCTAATAGGGTATCGTCTTCTTCGATCTTGTCTCCCGCTTTGACGAACCATTTAACGATCTCGCCTTCTGCAATCCCTTCACCGATATCTGGTAATTTGAATTGGAAAACGCCACCGCCATCATTAGCTTCGCTGCTTGCGCTAGCGTCAGCAGGTTCAGCCGCTGGAGATTCTGGTGTTTGAGATTCTGCCGCCACACCAGAGTCGCCTTCGTTGTCTTCATGTCCAGGGGCATCGATCTCAACCAAAACATCACCGACGTTGGCAACTGTGCCTTCGTCTACGATGATTTTTTTAACCGTTCCTGTCACTGGAGATGGAATTTCTTCCACTGATTTATCGTTTTGTACTTCTAATAAGGTGTCATCTTCATTGATCGTGTCGCCTGCTTTGACGAACCACTTCACGATCTCGCCTTCCGCAATGCCTTCACCGATGTCCGGCAATTTAAATTGGTAAGCCATGTTTTTATCGCTCCTATCATATTTCAGTAATTATTTTTTCAAAAATCGAAAAAATAAATTTGATTGTTGTGTCATATACCATTTCACAAACCTTGTTAAATCAGGAAGTGAAACTGGTTGCTAAAATTCTACGATTTCTTTTACTTTTGCTTCGATATCTGCTGCATTTGGCAACCAGATACCTTCTGCTTGTCCGAATGGGAAAATCGTATCTGGAGCAGATACCCGTCCGATCGGTGCTTCCAATGAAAGAATTGCCCGTTCTGAGATTTCTGAGATTACTTGTGCAGAAACACCTGCTTGTTTTTGTGCTTCTTGAACAACGACCACGCGACCAGTTTTTTCAACTGATTTGATGATTGTTTCAACATCAAGGGGAGCTACTGTACGCAAGTCAATAATCTCTGCGTTAATGTTTTCTTTTGCTAAGTTGTCCGCGGCTTTAATTGCCTCACGAACCATCGCACCGTAAGTAATGATTGAAACATCTGTTCCTTCTTTAGTAACGGCTGCTTTATCCAACGGTACTTCGTAAATTCCTTCTGGCACTTCCTCACGGAATGAACGGTAAAGCTTCATGTGCTCTAAAAATACTACTGGGTCATTGTTGCGAATCGATGCGATCAATAGACCTTTTGCATCATAAGGATTAGATGGAATAACCACGCGCAAGCCTGGAGATTGAGCCATCAAGCCTTCTAAGTTGTCTGAGTGAAGTTCTGGTGTATGCACGCCGCCGCCGAATGGTGCACGAATCGTGATTGGCAAGTTGCGTGTATTGCCCATACGATAACGAGTACGAGCCATTTGTCCAACGATTTCGTCCATCGCTTCAAACACAAACCCAAAGAATTGAATTTCAGGAACTGGACGGAAGCCTTGCAAGGCTAAACCAAAACCAAGTCCGGCAATTCCAGATTCAGCCAATGGTGTATCGAAAACTTGATCTTCACCGAATTTTTCTTGAAGACCTTCAGTCGCACGGAAAACCCCGCCGTTTTTACCAACGTCTTCACCGAAAATTAAAACTTCTTTGTCTTTTTCAAGCATCAGAGCTAAGGCATCTGTAATTGCTTGGATCATTGTTTTTTGTGCCATGATTATTTCGACTCCTTCGCTTCATAGAATTCAATTTGTTCTTTGATGTTTTGTGGTTGAACTTCGTACATGTTTTTCAAGAAATCAGAAACTTTTTGTTTTGGTACACGGTCAGCATCTGTGATTGCTTGTTTGATTTCTTCTTTTGTTGCTTCGATTACTTTTTCTTCTTGTTCTTCTGACCATAGACCTTTATCTGTCAAATATTTGCGGAAACGAACCAATGGATCTTTCTTCGTCCATTCGTCATCCATTTCTTTTGAACGGTAACGAGTAGGATCGTCCCCTGATAGTGTATGTGGACCGTAACGATAAGTTAATGTTTCGATCAATACTGGGCCATTGCCGTTGGCTGCCCATTCACGAGCTTTTTTAGATACATAGTAAACAGCTAATGGGTCCATACCATCGACTTGGATACCAGGAATTCCAGCTGCAACAGATTTTTGTGCTAATGTTTTAGCGGCTGTTTGCTTTTCACGCGGTGTTGAAATAGCAAAGCCGTTGTTTTGGATATAAAATACAGCGTTTGCATGGTAAGCCCCTGCAAAGTTGATTGCTTCATAGAAATCACCCTGAGATGAACCGCCGTCACCTGTATAAGTGAAGACAACATTTTTACTGTCGCGTTTCTTCAAGCCTAGAGCCACACCGGCAGCTTGTACATATTGAGCTCCGATAATGATTTGAGGTGGTAAAGCTTGTAAATCGGCAGGATAGTTATTTCCGGCAACGTGACCACGTGACCATAGGAAGGCTTCTGCTAAAGGCAGGCCGTGTTTGATTAGTTGTGGAACATCACGATAACCTGGTAATAAAACGTCTTCCTTTTCAAATGCAAAATGGCTGGCTAATTGGCTGGCTTCTTGTCCAGCAGTCGGTGCGAAGAATCCTAAACGACCTTGACGGTTTAACGCCGTAGAACGTTGATCTAACACACGTGACCAAACCATAGAAGTCATCAATTCCACAAGTTCGTCATCGGATAAGTCCGGAACCAGATTTTCATTCACAATCTTTCCATTCTCGTCCAGCGCTTGGTACACGGGGAAATCCGCGTTTACATCTTTTAGTAAGGCTTCAAAATCAATCGTTAACTCTTTTTCTGCCATGGTGTCACACTTTCCTCTCTTAATTTAAGTCTTGTTATCAGTGCAACAGCAAGTCAATCTGTATTATTGCTATTGCCCCTTCTTCTCTAAATTAGCATTTTTATATTCAATTGACAACAAACTTGCTCACCGATTCTGAACGAATTGAAGCGTTTCACTTTTTATCCTTGTGAAACCACGCGCAGCTTGTTTTTTTCAAAAAAAATTTATCTATTAGATGGTGGAGGTCGAGTGCCTTGGTAAATCGATATTTTATAATTATTTCACTCGTTTGCTTTTAAAAAAGGACTTAAATGGAATTTGTGAGAGGTACTTGAGGTTATTCATTTGTTGTAATTTTTCACAAAAAAAGAAACAGAATGGCAACACAGGCCATTCTGTTATAGTATTGGGCTAAATGAGCTAGCTTTTCAATTTAGATCCATTCTTTTGCTATTCTTATATAGATTACCTTACCTAATTGCGTCGCCAACATATAAGCAACCACAATACCGACATACCATACCCAATAGCTGCTTGGAAGATGAACAAAATCAAATTGTTCAGCAATCGGCGTTAAAACGACTAAGGCACCCACTACCACAGCCATTAATAAGCTGGCAAATACTTGCGGTGCTGGCCGGCTTTGAATAAATGGAATCTTCTTCGTCCGGACCATCAAGACAACTAAGGCTTGTGTCGTCAAGCCGATCATGAACCAGCCTGTTTGGAAGAGATTTTGTGCCCCAACTGTATTGGCACCAAAGATAAACCACATAACTAAGAATGTAATGATGTCAAAAACAGAGCTGATCGGTCCGATACAGACGGTAAATTTCAATAATCCTCTCGTTTCCCATTTCGTCGGTACTTCTAATTCTTCCTCATCCACGTTATCCCACGGAATTGTCAATTGCGCGATATCATAGATCAAATTTTGCAGCAGCAATTGAATCGAAAGCATCGGTAAAAATGGTAAAAAGGCGCTGGCAACTAAAATTGAGAAAACATTCCCGAAATTCGAGCTGATCGTGATCTTAATATATTTCATCATGTTGCTGAAAACACGGCGGCCTTCAATCACGCCGTTTTCTAAAACACCTAAGCTCTTTTCCAATAAAATGATCGAGCTGGCATCTTTGGTAATATCGGCTGCGGTATCAACAGAGATTCCCACGTCAGCTTTACGCAAAGCTGGTGCATCATTGATCCCGTCACCCATAAAGCCAACCGTATGACCTTTTGTTTGCAGCGATTCGATGATTCGCGATTTTTGCATAGGATTTAATTTCGCGAACAAATTGACTTTTTCTGCCGCTTGATACAATTCATCGTCAGACATTTCATCGATTTGACTCCCTAAAACAAAGTCCTCGGCAGGAATTCCAACATCTTGGCAAACTTTTTGTGCCACGATAGCATTATCGCCAGTTAAAACCTTCACGGTAACACCATGCTGGTGCAGCGATTTGATCGCTGGTTTCGCCGAAGCCTTAGCCGGATCAAGGAAACCCATAAATCCGATCAAGGTCATATCTTTTTCGTCATCTGTTGAATAGATCGCTTCCTCATGAGCGTCACGACGAACAGCCACAGTGATTACCCGCATGCCTTGGCGGTTCATTTTTTCGTTGACGGTTTGCAGCTGCTGACGGATCTCGGTCGTCAATTCTAGAATTTCGCCATTGATTTCAACATATTTACAGATGGCCGCCATTTCTTCAACAGCACCCTTGGTGATCATTAATTGATGTTCATCCGTTTTCATTACCACTGTCAAACGACGCCGTGAGAAATCAAAAGGAATCTCATCAATTTTTTGAACTGTTTGATAAGGCAAACGACGATCCTGTTCTTCGAAATAATTGATCACGGCGATGTCCATCAGATTTTTCCAGCCGGTTTGATAGGTCGAATTCATAAATGCCAAGTCTAAAACTTGTTCATTCTCATTGCCCAATGGATCTAAATGTTGCACCAATACCACGCGATCTTCGGTGATCGTTCCTGTTTTGTCGGTACATAAGACATCCATACTGCCTAAGTTTTGGATCGAAGCCAGTTCTTTTACGATGACCTTATGCTTTGAAAGAGTCAAAGCTCCTTTTGCCAAGTTAGAGCTTACGATCATTGGCAGCATTTCAGGTGTCAATCCTACCGCTACCGCAATCGCGAAGAAAAACGCACTGCTCCAATCACCCTTTGTTAAACCATTGATCAAAAACACAAGGGGAAATAGCACCATTACCATCCGCAGCAATAATTTACTGACCTTGGCTAAACCAATATCAAAGGATGTTTTTCCTCGTTTCGATGTCGCATTTTTTGCGATATCACCGAAAAAGGTTTGTTGCCCTGTTTTTAAAATAATCGCTTTTCCTTGACCACTTAACACATCTGTACCCATAAATACCAGATTCGTTAAGTCCAATGCGGTTGTTTCTTCTGTCACTTCGGTATCTTTTGCAAGATACTTTTCGACAGGCATTGATTCTCCCGTTAACGATGATTGGTTGACGAAAAGGTCTTTCGTCCAAATCAAGACGGCATCTGCCGGGATCATGTCACCCGTCGCTAACGTCAAAATGTCACCAGGTACGACTTCATCCATAGGTATTTCCTTTGTTTCACCATTACGAGTGATCGCCGCTGTGTTTTCGATCATTTCCTTTAATTCGATACTTGCTTTTTGAGAGCGATATTCTTGAATGAAAGTAATCAAAACACTCGCCAGAATCATAATTGTCATTACGATTGCCGCTTCAATATCATTCGTCAATAAAGAAACAATTGCTAAAAGAGCTAATACATAAACAAATGGATCATTGAATGCTTGTAAGAACAATAAAATTCCAGGTGTTGGTTTTTGCGCAGAAACTTCGTTAGGACCATATTCTTCCAAACGGCTTTCCGCATCCTCTTCAGATAAGCCTTGCAGCGATGTCCGCAAGTTTAGGAAAAGGTCACGATCAGATAGGATCGCTAATTTTTTCAATTCTTGATCTTTGTTGATTTTGCGAGCAAGAAGGTTTTTTTTGTTCATCATAGTTGTTCCTCCTAAAATTCAGGACAACTGAAGTCGCCCCGTTATATTTATCTTTCGGTCGACTATCTTCATAATCCATCTTCCTCACATCCTTTCATCTATTGTCTGTAGTGAATAATTGAAAACTGACGGTGGGCTATAAAATTGCACATGCTTGCGGCGAAACATTGGAACGGCAGCTATCTCGTTTTAAATGGATTTATTTTTCGAAAACCACAAAAAATAAGTCCGATTCTCGCCACGCATACCATCCAACTAAGTATCTGCCCTATTATTTAATTTAAATTTCTTTTTTACCATCAAACTATGAGTGACTGCGAGAAGTTGGACTGACAGCTATCTCGTCTCGAGGTATTAACTTTTTCAAAAAACGAAAAAGTTAGTTTTATTCTCGTTTCGCATGCGATTTTTCTAACCTGCTAAAGCAGGAAGAAAAACTCGCAAAAAAGCGCGCACTCGAAAATGAGCACGCGCGAAAATTCATTCATGTTCATCGTCGAGCTTTAGCACTATAGGGCGTAGACAAAATCTGTCAGCTACGTTATGAATCACCTTCACGATGATCCCTGTTCTACCCATTGGCGTCTCTCGACATTTTTGGGCAGCAGCCTGTGTCCATATAGGAGCCTCACCTAACAATTATTCTTATTTACATCCTTACTATATGTTACTTACCTTCCAGTGTCAAACATTAACTGAAAAACTTTTTCGTTTTCAGAAACTCGTCAATTTTCTGATTAGGTTTGTTGCTAAAATAGTCCGCGAATTTTTTACTCCAAATTTTGGTTTCGCGAGCTTCAGCAAATTTTTCCATTGTATCATCATAGTCTTCGATCAGCTGATAGTCATAGTCTTGGTACGTATCATAATGAATGACAGCTTCTTCAGGTAAACGGGGTTTGCTTCGCATTTCCACATTCGGCTTGCCAATGCTTAATCCAGCAATCGGCAGTACATACTCAGGCAGGTTCAGCAGCTCACTGACTTCTGCGACATCTTTTCTAATTGATCCTACAACAACAGCTCCTAAACCTAGGGCTTCTGTCGCAATCACTGCATTTTCTAAAGCTAAAGCAGCATCTGTCACAGCTGTGATCAACGGATCAAGTCCTTCATTAATAGGATAATCTACACCATAATGCTCAGCAACTTTTTTCGTCCGCTTCAAATCTGCCACAAATACTAGGAAAACCGAACTATGCAGCATATGAGGATTTCCAGGATTCAACGCCACCATTTTTTCGCGAATTTCCCGATCCTTTACAACAATAATGCTATACATTTGCCCATTCATCCAACTTGGTGCTTGCCGGCTTGCTTGTAAAATATTTTGCAGCTCATCATCAGTTATCTGATAGTTTTCATCAAAATTCCGATAAGTTCGGTGCTCCTTCAAAACCTCTAATGCTTTCATTTAATTCCTCCTTAGTTCCTTTGAAATAGTCTGCAGCTTCGAAAAAAAATTTTCTCGTGTTCTTTCTGTTAACCGAGTGTAGTTCACTCTCATTGCCATTGTATCATTACTAAACAAAAATGCGGGAGCGATCAATAATTTTTCTCTCAAAAAAATTTCCCAGTCCGTTCGCGTCAATTTTTGATGTCGCCAAGTGAAATAAACATAGATTCCACCATCAATCGCAGAAAAATCCCAGTCTTCGGTCACAACCTGCGCCGCCTCAATAAATGCAGCAGCTCTTTGTTCCAGCTCGACGACCAGATCTTTTTGGTTTTGTTCAAACCGCGGATCAGTTAAAGCCGTATGAGCAATGACCTGAGGAAAGACACTGATAGAAAAATCCATCATCTGCTTGGCCTCAGACAATCGTTGAATCAAATCCCGATCAGCCACGATCCAACCAATTTTAATGGACGAACCAAAGATTTTCGACAACGAGCCTAAATGTATTACTTGATGAGGGGCCAGTTCCTTCAAAGAAGGCGGAATTTCGTCAAAATTCATTTCGCTAAAGACTTCATCTTCTACGATCGGCAGCTGATATTTTCGGCTAAGTTCGATCAATTCATTTCTGCGTTTTTTTGACATTGTTGAACCTGTCGGATTTTGAAAAGTAGGATTAAGAATGATCAGCTTGATTTTTTTAGTTAAAATCAATTGTTCAAGTTTATCGATTCGCATGCCCTCTTTGTCCATTTCTACACCATAAAGTTTGATTCCGGCAGTCGCGAAGATCGGCAGTGAATAAAGGAAAGACGGATCTTCAATAGCAACACTATCGCCGCTTTGCAGCATTACCTGCAATAATAAAAACATTGCCTGTTGCGCACCAGATGTGATCAAAACTTGATCCGAAGAGACCTCGATTTTTTGATCCGCCTTGATCCGCTGGCAAATAACCTGCTGCAACGGTCGATACCCTAATGGACTTTGCTTGCGTTCTTCCAGCAATAATTCTTCCCATGTATAGGAAGGAAAACGAAAATCAGGGATCAAGTTCAATGGTAATTCTCCAGAATAAAGATCAACCGCTTCCGGATCATTTAATAATTGCTGAAGCTTCTCTAAAAAAGGTTCTTTCGGATGTGATTCCTGCGTGAATAAACTTCGCCAATCAACCCGAGGGATTGTACTTCTTCCCCAGTTTCCTTCATTAACGACCGTTCCACTCCCCTGACGCCGCAACACCCAACCGAGACTGACCAATTCATCTAACGCATGCACAACCGTTGAACGATTCACTTGATAATAATCTGCCAATTTCCGTTCAGCCGGCAATCGGTCTCCCGGCTGTAAGGTCCCATCTTGAATATAAGTAATGATTTGCTCCATGATCTGTTGATAGATCGGTGTTGATTTATTTTCTGATAACTCCCACATAGCATTCCCTCATTTATTATTGGATGACTTAACGCTAACCCAATTATGAAAGACTGTCAATTATTCGTGCAAAAAAGCTCATGCCAAAAATCGGCACGAGCTTTTAAAGTCTTCTAAAAATCTTTAAATCGTATCTCCATTAAAGATCGAATTTTTAACAACTACATAATCAACCTTTTGCAACGCTTCTAAATCATTTCCGCCTGCATAAGAAATTGATGATTGTAAATCTTGCTGCATTTCAACTAAAGTGTCTTTTAAAGAACCTTTATAAGGAATCCAGATTTTTTTACCTTCAACATTTTTCTTTTCGCCTTTTTGAAACTCAGAGGCACTGCCGAAGTATTCCTTATATACAACACCATCTTCAACCATTGTTTCGCCAGGTGATTCTTCGTGACCTGCGAATAATGAACCTATCATCACCATTGTAGCGCCAAAGCGAATTGATTTCGCGATATCACCATGCGTACGAATTCCGCCGTCCGCAATAATTGGTTTGCGCGCTGCTTTTGCACACCAGCTCAACGCCGCCAGCTGCCAGCCGCCTGTACCGAAGCCGGTCTTGATTTTAGTGATACATACTTTACCAGGTCCAATGCCCAGTTTCGTCGCGTCAGCTCCAGCATTTTCTAATTCACGAACAGCTTCAGGCGTACCGACATTTCCGGCAATCACGAAAGTCTCTGGTAAAAGCTTTTTAATATGCTTGATCATATTGATTACCGGATCAGAATGTCCGTGGGCAATATCGATCGTAATAAAATCAGGGTTCAATTTCTCATCTGCTAACTGTTTTACAAAATCATATTCATATCCTTTTACACCAACACTGATTGATGTAAATAAGCCGCGAGATTGCATTTTCTTTATGAAGGGAATTCGTTCGTCTTCATAAAAGCGATGCATAATATAGAAGTAACCATTTTCCGCCAAAAATTCTGCAATGTTCTCATCGATGATCGTTTGCATATTGGCAGGTACAACCGGCATCTTAAAACTAAATTTCCCTAATTGTACAGTCGTGTCACATTCTGAACGGCTGTTTACAATACATTTATTCGGGATCAACTGAATATCTTCATAATCAAATACTTTCATAATGGCCTCCAATGAATAAGATAGCTATCTCATTTTAATGTCTTCATTTTTTTGTTTTTTCACTCTGCAAACTGTGAAAAGCGTGACAGATAAAAAAACATAGGGCGTTATCGCCCTATGTAATTTACAACATATTCACTTAAAAAGCAAGCTGATTTTGAATTTTATAGCAAAAAACACGAACATTAACTTTTTAGACTAAGGCATTCCTTAATTTTTTTGCCTGCAGACTAACTAAAAAGATAACATCTTCCATTTCTTCCTCATTGGTCACTTTCATTTCGATCTGCTGAGTATTCTTTGACACATCTTCGAATTTTTCTTTAAACTCATCTGACATCACTTTTACCATTGGGGTTAAGTAGTTTATCCCGAAATCAGGAAATGGTGTGATCACTGAAAAATAATCCTCGTGGATCTTAATGCGGCAAAGCAGTCCATCATATTGTTCGATTACAAGCTGCCAGCCTGTTTGCTTTTGGAAAATATATTTTATTTTCGGATCATAATGTCTCATGATTTGAGCTAATAAAATCTTTAAATACTGAGAATTGGGTAGTCCCGACAAAATCGTCTGCAATTCGTGCTTCTCATCATCAGCTTTGGATCGTTCTCTTTCCATGGTCCTCGCCTCTTTCAATACACTCTGGAACGAAAAATAATTCTAACTAATGCAACTGCCTGTATGAGTTAAATTCAGTTTATTTTTCTTCGAATTCATATATTTTTTTAACGCTTTTTTCATATTTAGTTTACCACTTTTAATCAAAGCTGTCATTTTTTAAATCTCGCCTGCTTTTGCACGCAAAAAAACGACCCTAAGGCCGTTTTTCTGCTTATTTTATCGATTTAGCACCAATATCTTTGCGATAGAAATAACCAGTGGTATCTGCTTCGTTCAAAGCCTGATACACTTTGGTTTGAGCTGCTTCAATGCTGTCTGCTTCGGCTTCGACTAAAAGAACTCGTCCGCCTGAAGCTTTTGTTGCTCCTTGCTCCTCTGTTACACCTGCATAATAAACCGTTACTTGATCATCAAAGCTTGGAACAGCCATTCCTTTTTGATACTCATTAGGATAACCCTCGGCTGCCAAAACAACACCGACTGCTGCTTGGTTGCTCCAAATCAATTCAGGCTCTTGATCCTTCAACAGCGAATCGATAACTTGTGCAAGATCGCTCGCCAAGCGCGGCAAAACAACTTGTGTTTCAGGATCGCCAAAACGGGCATTGAACTCAATGACTTTTGGTCCAGCTTCAGTCGCGATCAAGCCAGCATACAAAATACCAGTAAATGGTGTGTCATTCTTCATCATACCAGTTGCCGCTGGCTTCAAGATTTTTTCGACTGCATTTTCGACCATTTCATTTGAAATCTGCGGTACCGGCGAGTAAGCACCCATCCCGCCTGTATTTGGTCCTTGATCATCGTCATACGCTCGCTTATGGTCTTGCGAAATTACCATTGGATAAACTTTTTCATTTTTTACAAAAGCAAGCAGTGAGAATTCCTCACCAGCTAAAAATTCTTCTACAACGACCTTATCGCCGCTTTCGCCGAAGCGATGATCTGTCATCATTTCTTTTAGCGCCTGCAATGCTTCATCCAGCGTCATTGCGACCGTCACACCTTTACCAGCAGCTAAGCCGTCTGCTTTGATAACAATTGGCGCTCCCTTTTCTTTTACATAGTCGCAAGCGGTCTGATAATCGGTGAATGCTTCATAGTCGGCAGTAGGAATATCATTGTCCACCATGATTTTTTTGGCGAATTCCTTTGAACCTTCGATCATCGCAGCCGCTTTATTCGGTCCGAAAATCTTAAGCCCGGCTGCTTGAAAATCATCCACGATACCATTCAGCAAAGGAATCTCCGGTCCGACAAAAGTCCAATCGACCCCATGTTCTTTAGCGAAGGTAATCAATTTTTCGTGATCGTTCTCTGCAATGTCCACTAATTGGATACCGTCATTTTTCATACCAGGATTTCCTTTAGCACAATAAACATCCGTTACTTGCGGACTATTCAGCATTTTCTTCGCGATCGCATGTTCACGACCGCCGCTGCCAATAATTAATACTTTCATTGAATCCTCCTCAAATTAATGTCTGAAATGACGGACATCAGTAAAGACCATCGCGACGCCGTATTTATTTGCCATAGCAATCGAGTCTTTGTCGCGGATACTTCCGCCAGGTTGCACGATCGCTTTGATCCCATGCTGAGCAGCGTATTCTACACTATCATCCATTGGGAAATACGCATCACTTGCTAAAACAGCACCGTTCATCCGGCCTTTCGCTTCTTCTAAAGCGATCTTGACTGAACCGACACGATTCATTTGTCCGGCACCGACTCCGACAGTCTGATGCTCATTTGCAACAACAATCGCATTTGATTTCACGTGTTTTACCGCGCTCCAAGCAAATGCCAAAGCTTTTAACTCTTCTTCTGTTGGTTTCCGATCGGTTACGACTTCCCACTCTTCAGGAATCTCTTCAATTACATCTTGGTCTTGAACCAGCAGACCACCTAATACAGAAACGACTTCTGGCTGATTGTTCGTTTGGTCAGCAAAGTCTAACGTCATTAAACGCAGGTTTTTCTTACCAGATAAAACATCAAAAGCCTCTTTGCTGAAACTTGGTGCGATGATGATCTCTAAGAATAATTTATGCATCTCTTCCGCAGTTTCCAAATCAATTTCCCGATTTGCTACTAAGATACCGCCAAAAATTGAGGTTGGATCAGCTTCATAAGCAAACTGATACGCTTCTGAAATCGTGCGTCCGCTTCCGATACCGCAAGGATTCATATGTTTCAACGCCACGACCGTCGGTTCACTAAATTCACGGGCGATACGAATAGCTGCATCGGCGTCTTTGATGTTGTTATAAGACAATTCTTTCCCATGAAGCTGATGAGCACTGGCGATCGAATAAGGTACTGGCAACGCATTCTGATAGAAAGCAGCTGTTTGATGGCTGTTTTCACCATAACGCAGAGTTTGCTTCAATTCATAAGTCAGCGTTAATTTTTCTGGTTCTAGTTCGCTGACACTCTTCGTTAAGTAATCCGCGATCAAAGCATCATATGCCGCTGTGTGACGGAATACTTTCGCAGCTAATCGTTTACGTGTTTCTAAGGAAGTCGCTTGATTGCTTTTTACTTCGGCCAAAACTAGAGCATAGTCTTTCGGATCGACTACCACAGTTACCGAGCTGAAGTTTTTAGCAGCAGAACGCAGCATGCTAGGTCCGCCGATATCAATGTTCTCGATCGCATCCGCTTCAGTCACATCTGGCTTAGAAATCGTCTCTTTGAATGGATACAAATTCACACAAACAAAATCAATCGGTTGAATATCGTGTTCCTTCATCGCATCCATGTGCGTCGCTAAATCACGTCGGCCTAATAATCCGCCATGGATCTTCGGATGCAATGTTTTTACCCGACCATCCATCATTTCCGGAAAACCGGTTACTTCATCAATACTCAACGTTGGAATGCCCGCTTCGTCTAAGACTTTTTTAGTTCCGCCGGTTGAAATAATTTCAACGCCTGCCTGAACCAATCCTTTAGTAAATTCTACAACTCCGGTTTTATCTGAAACGCTAATCAATGCTCTTGTCATCATGACACTCCTTCTATCTTACTAACTAGAATATTCCCTTTTATAATTTTGAGTTCGCTTCTTTTACAATATCTGCAAGAACTTGCGGATAGAGCTGATGCTCCACCTGATGAATCTTTGTTTCTAAATCACTCAAGCTGTCATTTTCTGAGACTTGAACTTTGCCCTGAGCAATGATCGGACCAGTATCTACACCGCTATCGACATAATGGATGGTGACTCCTGTTTCCTTCACACCTGCTTCATAAGCATCCTTGATTCCGTGCAGTCCTGGAAAATTAGGCAATAACGCGGGATGAATATTGACGATCCGATTAGGAAACTCTGTTAGTAAGTCTTTGCCGATAATTCGCATATAGCCTGCTAAAACAACGAGCTCCACATCATATTTCTTCAGTAACGCTAATAATGCAGCCTCATAGCTTTTCTTATCTGAAAATTCTTTCAGCTCAAAGCTTTCACAGGGGACTCCAAATTTCTTCCCACGCTCCAATACATAAGCATCGTGGTGATCAGAAAATAATAGAACCAAATCTGCTGGGATTTCTTTGTCTTTGACTGCTTGGGCGATCACTTCAAAGTTCGATCCGTTGCCTGATGCTAAGACAGCTATTCTCATGCCTTCGCTCCTTTGAAAACAATCGGCGCTTCTTGTTTTTCAGTCACTTTCCCAATAACGAATGACGCTTCGTTTCGTTCATTTAAATCTGCCTGCAGCTCCGCTAATTTTTCTGGTGCAACCGCTAAGACCATACCGATTCCCATATTAAAGATTTCATACATTTCCATTTCAGGAGTTTCGCCATATTTGGCTAACGCATCAAAAATCGGTAAAACTGGCCATGTACCTAATTCGATTTCGCAAGCCAGATTTTCCGGCAGCATCCGCGGCAAGTTTTCGACAAAGCCTCCGCCAGTTACGTGTGCAATCCCGTTCACTAATTCTTTTTTAACTAAAGGCAGAATCGCCTCAACATAGATTCGTGTCGGCGTTAAAATTTCATTTCCCAATGTTTCAGCTAATTCCGGTAATTTTTCGTCAACTGAAAAATTATGTGTTTCAAAGAAAATTTTTCGAACAAGGGAATAGCCATTTGAATGAATCCCTGTTGAAGGCAAACCGACTAAGATATCTCCAGCTTTGATTTTCTCGCCGGTAATCATTTGACTTTTCTCAGCAATGCCGACTGTAAAACCAGCTAAATCATAATCATCCTCGCCATACATACCAGGCATTTCTGCTGTCTCTCCGCCAATCAAGGCAGCCCCAGCCTGAACACATCCCTCTGCCACACCTGCAACTACTTGCTCTAAACGGGCGGGAACATTTTTACCTGTCGCGATATAATCTAAAAAGTATAACGGTTCTGCTCCTTGAGCCACGATATCGTTCACACACATCGCGACGCAATCGATCCCGATCGTATCATGTTTATCTGCTTGGATCGCCACCATTAATTTTGTCCCGACTCCATCTGTTCCAGAAACTAAAACAGGCTCTTTCAATTGAAATTGACTTAGATCGAAGCAGCCGCCGAAACCGCCAATTGCTCCCATTACACCTAAACGTTCGGTTCTCTTTACATGCTTCTTGATGCGTTCAACTACTTCATAACCAGCTTCCACATCAACGCCAGCTTTAGAATATGCATTTCCCACTCGATTCGCTCCTTACTCATAATTAAGTATTCATTTTTCTAAAAGCGAAAAATGAGTCTTATTTTCGTGCCGTATACCATTCCACTAGGTCGCTTGGACTTTAGTTTGGAGGTTTTTTCTAAACTATTTCTCACTATACCTACTGCTAAAAGTGGAACTGGCATCCTTACTCATATTTAAGTATTCATTTTTCTGAAAAGCGAAAAATGAGTCTTATTTTCGTGCCGTATATCATTCCACTAAGTCGCTTGGTCTTTAGTTTGGAGGTTTTTTCTAAACTATTTCTCACTATACTTACTGCTAAAAGTGGAACTG
>NZ_NGLG01000001.1:1173334-1179266 GCF_002140655.1 Enterococcus sp. 3H8_DIV0648
ATTATAATGAAAGAAACTATCTAATGTTCGTGTTTGAAACCTTATCTATTTAGTTAAAAATCACCCCTACCCTAAGATAGCGTTTACATTTTGTGAAAATGGTGCTATATTTAATTCGAATGAAATATATGGGGGAATTATTATGTTAGATGCGCCGGCAGCAGCTCAAAAATTTCTAAGTTCAATGAACGAAACAGATAAGCAACATTTATTAAATGCTTTATTAGGATTAGATACGACCCACAATCTTAATCGCAACACGAGCTTTTATTCCTACCGTAACCTAAAAAAACTTTTGCATCCAAGACAATCTCAAGCTATGCAATCTCTGCAGTTTGCTAATACCGCCCAAGATAAATTAGTTATTCGACAATTTAAGGATCATTCTTTCCTAAAGAATTCTTATCGGATTGAAATCCTGCTGAATTCAGAGAACTATGACTATCAATTGATTGATTGCCTTTTAGCAAAGCTTCACGAAAGTTGTTTTGTAGATGTCTATTCATACGCATAAATAAAAAAATCTCTTGCCCAGCGGCAAGAGATTTTTTTTATTTGATTCCTACACGTTCGAAAACTTTATCGACGTTTTTCAAATGATAGTTATAGTCAAACGCATCATCTAAATCCGCAGCTGATAAAATGCTGGTGATTTTTTCATCGTCTTCCAGTAACGGACGGAATTGTGTTTGATGGTCCCAAGCATAGGCCGTCTTCGGTTGAACTAGATCATAGGCTTGTTCACGTGTCATTCCTTTATCAATCAACTTCAACATCACACGTTGGCTATAGATTAAACCAAAAGTAGCTTGCATGTTGCGCTTCATATTTTCTGGGAAGACCGTCAAATTCTTAACGATATTGCCGAAACGATGCAGCATATAATCTACTAAAATAGTCGTATCTGGTGTAATGATCCGCTCCGCTGAAGAATGAGAAATATCACGTTCATGCCACAAAGCTACATCTTCAAAAGCAGTGATCAAATGTCCGCGCACCACTCGGGCCAAACCAGTCATGTTTTCAGAGCCGATCGGATTACGTTTATGGGGCATAGCAGAAGAACCTTTTTGCCCTTTCGCGAAAAATTCTTCGACTTCACGCGTTTCAGATTTTTGTAAACCACGGATTTCAGTGGCAAAACGTTCGATTGATGTTGCAATCAATGCAAGACTTGAGAAGTATTCCGCATGCAAGTCTCTAGGTAAAACCTGTGTTGAAATCTCTTGTGGACGAATCCCTAATTTCTCACAAACATATTCTTCCACAAATGGCGGAATATTCGCAAACGTACCAACCGCTCCTGAGATTTTTCCTGCTTCAACACCTTTAGCCGCATGTTCGAAACGCTCGATATTTCGTTTCATTTCTGAATACCAAGTAGCTAATTTCAGTCCAAATGTTGTTGGCTCCGCATGAACACCATGAGTTCGTCCCATCATTACAGTGTTTTTATGCTCTTTCGCCTTTTCACCAATGATTGCTAAAAAGTCTTGTAAATCTTGGCGCAAAATATCATTTGCTTGTTTATATAAATACCCGTACGCAGTATCCACCACATCGGTACTGGTTAAGCCATAATGAACCCACTTGCTTTCTTCTCCCAAAGTTTCAGAAACAGCACGGGTAAAAGCTACCACATCATGCTTTGTTGATTGTTCGATCTCTAAAATACGATCAATATCAAATCCGGCATTTGCACGAATTTTTTCTACATCAGCTTTAGGAATCTCACCTAACTCAGCCCAAGCTTCATCCGCTAAGATTTCCACTTCCAGCCATGCCTTATAACGATTTTCATCGCTCCAAATATTTGCCATTTCAGCTCTTGCATATCGAGGTATCATTATATTTCTCCTTGCTTCTATTAATGTAGTCATTTTTTCCTAAGAAAAAATGAGTCTGATTGTCGCGCCGTATATCATTCTGCTATCTGTTTTTACGCTGATATCATAAAAATTTGGCGTTCCATGCTTTGCTTAGTTAACTGGGAAGAGCAGAACTGACATCCTTGCTCCTATTAAATGTAGTCTTTTTTTCCTATGAAGAAATGAGTTTGATTGTCGCGCCGTATATCATTTACCATTTACAGTGCTTGTGATTACTAATCCCAAGTTTCGGTTTTTTTGACATCGTCTAAGGTTCGTTGAATACTGTCGGTCAGAATGGTAACGTGTCCCATCTTGCGACCTTTTTTCGGCATTGCTTTGCCGTAATAATGGAAATGCCAGTCTGGCCATAAATCAATCATTTCGTATGTCTTCAGAAGATTTTCACCTAAGACATTGACCATTACCGCATTTGATAATAACTTTGGTTCACTCAACGGCCAGCCGCAAACTCCGCGAATATGCGCATCAAATTGACTCATGCTGCAGGCTTCAATCGTGTAGTGTCCCGAATTATGTGGCCGAGGGGCAATTTCATTCACGTATAATGCGCCTGCTTTTGTAAGGAAGAATTCTACACATAAGGTGCCGACTAAATCCACACCCTGTGCAATCACTTTCGCGATCCGAGTCGCTTCCTTCGCTACAGCTGCATCAATTCCTGCTGGTGCAATCGTTTCATGAAGAATATTATTACGATGAACATTTTCTACTACTGGAAATGTTACGTAATCACCGATATTATTTCCTGCCACTTGAACAGACAATTCCTTTTCAAAAGGAATCCACGCTTCCAAAACACAGGTTCCTTGCCGCAGCAGATTCATCGAAGGTGCTAAATCAGCCGTGCTTTTCAACACGTACTGACCATGTCCATCATAACCACCGCGCGTTGTTTTCAACACACAAGGATAACCGATACCTTCGATAGCATCTTGGATATCCGTTGGACTGATGATCGTCGCGTATGGAGCAATCACAATATTATTGTTTTCTAAAAAAGATTTTTCCATCAAACGATCCTGACTGATTGCTAACAAGTCGGTCCCTTGAGGAATGTTCGCGAAATGCTGGATATGATTGATCGTGTCCACATCAACATTTTCAAACTCATACGTAATAACTTGTGATCTGCGAGCCATTTCTTCCAAAGCCGTTTGATCATCATAATCAGCTACGATATGCCAATCCGAAACTTGCGCAGCCGGACAATCTTCTGTCGGATCGATTACGCCCGTACGAAAACCCATTTCCTTTGCGCTGATAGCCATCATCCGGCCCAATTGTCCTCCGCCTACGATACCAATCGTAGAGCCTGGTTTTATCGATTTAACCAAGTTGCTCACTACTTTCCAATACAGATTGTGTCATTTGCTGGCGCTTTTCTTCTAAGCGCTCAGCTACTTTTTTATCATACATTGAAAGCATCTGTGCCGCAAGTAGTCCGGCGTTAGTTGCACCAGCTTTTCCAATGGCTGTCGTGGCAACTGGAATTCCGCCAGGCATTTGCACGATCGACAACAGAGAATCCAAACCGTTCAATGCCTTCGATTGAACGGGTACGCCGATTACTGGTAAGGTGGTCTTCGCGGCAACCATTCCCGGTAAGTGCGCTGCACCGCCAGCACCTGCGATAATCACTTTGATTCCTTTTTCGCGAGCTTTTTCCGCAAAGTCGAACATTAGATCAGGTGTTCGATGTGCCGAAACGACCCGTTTTTCATATGCGACACCTAATTCATCAAGGCTTTCACACGCATGCTTCATCGTTTCCCAATCAGAGGTACTGCCCATAATAACTGCAACTTCTGGATTCATAAATTGCTCCCTTCTCCTGTTAAAGGCTTGATTCCTTTTGAGAAATCAAGTCAATTGATAAGCTTTACCATTATTCAAACTTATTTTAGCAAGACCCCTATGGTAAGTCAAAACGTAATTCGAATATTAAGAGTGATTTTTAATCTAACGTTCGTGTTTTTAATGATTAAAAAAGTAAGCACGACAAAAGCCGCGCTTACTTTTTATTTCGTTTCCTTTTTATACCCATGAAATAAAAGATTCAATACTATTGCTGACAAACTGCTCATGACGATACCATTGCCGGTAAACATTTGAACAGTCTCCGGTAACTTCGCGAACAATGTTGGCAATGCGTTAAAGCCTAAACCAAAACCGATCGAGATCGCAATGATCAATAAATTCTTTTCATCGTTAAAATCAACTTTAGACAGCATCTTCATTCCTTGTACAGCCACCATGCCGAACATTACCAGCATCCCGCCGCCTAAAACAGGTTCAGGAATAATTTGAGCCAGTGCGCCTACCTTGGGAAAAAGTCCTAGAATAATCAAAAAGATAGCTGAAAAATAAATTGGACGTCGCGTTTTGATACCAGATAGTTGCACTAGTCCAACATTTTGTGAAAATCCGGTATAAGGAAATGTATTGAACAATCCGCCTAAGATAACAGCTAATCCTTCTGCACGATACCCGCGCTTCAAATCATCCTCTTTTACCTCTTTACCAACAATATCGCCTAAAGCAAAATAAACACCTGTTGATTCCACCATACTTACAATCGAAATAATGATCATTAATATAATCGAAAATGGTTCAAACTTTGGGGTACCAAAATAAAATGGTTGAGGTACGTGGAACATCGGTGCATGACCGATAGCCGCTAGATCCACTTGACCTAAAAGCGCCGCAAGAACCGTTCCGCCAACTAAACCGACTAACACGGCGATTGATCGAATGAAACCTCGTCCAAAAACCTGCACGGCTAAAATCAAGATAATCGTTACAAAAGCTAATAATAAGTTCGTTGTATCACCAAAAGATTTTGCCGCAGCATCGCCACCGCCCATTTTTGTGACCGCAACGGGAATCAAAGTCAACCCAATCGTTGTAATTACAGTCCCAGTTACGATTGGCGGAAATAATTTTTCTACCTTAGAAAAAATACCTGAGATCAATACAACAAAAATCCCAGCAGCAATAATTGACCCATAGACGGTTCCAACACCATGTGTCTGCCCAATCAAAATCAATGGTGCTACAGCTTGGATGGCACAGCCTAAAACAACCGGCAAACCGATACCGAAAAATTTATTCACCGTCAATTGCAGCAAAGTGGCAATACCGCACATAAAAATATCGATAGAAATCAAATACGTCATTTGCGCTTCATTGAATCCCAAACCTGTTCCGATCAAAAGTGGTACCGCTACTGCTCCTGCATACATCGCTAATAAATGCTGCAGACCTAATACTGCTGATTTTCCATTTCCTGTCTCGCTTGTCACTCTATGCGTCCTCCTCGATAAATGTTACTTTACCGTCATGTAAGGAAGAGATTCTTGCTAGGGAAACAACTGGAATATCCATGTCTTCAATCAACTGGCGGCCATCTTGGAATGATTTCTCAATCAAAATCCCGATTCCGGCAACACTAGCACCAGCTTGCTGACACAATTCAATCAATCCCTTTGCGGCTTGACCGTTCGCTAAAAAGTCATCGACTAATAAGACATTATCCTCTGCAGAAAGGAATTTACGAGAAATAGAAATAGTGCTTGTCACCTGTTTGGTAAAAGAGTATACAGAGGCCGTCAATAATTCTTCGTCCATTGTCAGGCTTTTGGATTTGCGGGCAAAGATCATAGGCACTTTTAATGCTTGGGCTGCGTAGACTGCCGGGGCGATTCCCGAAGCTTCGATAGTCACTACTTTAGTGATCTTTTTGTCGGCAAACACTTCAGCTAGACGCTTTCCCATTGCATCCATCAATTCAGGATCTACTTGGTGGGTGATGAATTCATCAACTTTTAGTACCCCTTCACCTAAAACACGGCCGTTGTTCTTGATACGATCTGTCAATTCTTTCATTATACTCTTCTCCTTTTTTGTCGTTTTTTGATTAATACAAAAAACGCACCTTATCTGCAAAGCAAAAAAGGTACGTAACCGTACGATTTTTACTTATAGTCTTGCGTTTACGGCACAAGGTAGAAACTGTCATCCATATTATGACGATATATAAG
>NZ_NGLG01000001.1:1179366-1182931 GCF_002140655.1 Enterococcus sp. 3H8_DIV0648
CCTATTATATAGGAAGAAATCCCTCGTTAACAAATTTAACGATTCAAAAAATTTGGCAATCATCGGCCAATTTGAGATGATTAGAGAAACATGACTACATGATAAGGAGGTTTCTTCGTTGATTGATTACTTTTCTATTTCAAATGAAGGAGTACAAAAAAGTATTCGCGAAGGTAATTGGTTATCGGTCTGCAATCCAACCGACCGTGAGAAAGAACAATTACATGAAGCTTACGAATTACCCAAAAATTTCTTTTCCCTCGGAGAAAAATATTCCCATGTCTCCTTTTTCAAGAAATATCAAACCGAAGATGAAAAACCGCATTGTCTAATGCTCTTTATCAACATTGACTCCATTGATGAACCAGAGTCACACTCCTCGGCCGTTACAGTTTTCCTAACACAGGATGTTTTGATTACCGTGAGCGAGAGCCCGTTGATTGATGAGGTTTTAGATAATTACAAATCAGAAATTTTTACTAAAGCAGGCTTGATCCTGCATACTTTGCAAATTATCAATGAACATTATCTGATTTTTTTGAAAAAACAGCGAGAAACAATTGAAGAGATCAGCCAAGGTACATCGAACGGCTCCAATAAAAATATTTTAGAAAAAACCACCCACACTGAAAAAAATTTAGTCTACATCGATAATCTCTTAAAGGAACAGCGTAAGACGATCACCCATCTTTTAGATTCTAGCTTAGTTGCTTCGGATCGAGATTTAGCGATCGAGATTGAACTGCAAACAAAGCAAGCGACAACTTCGGTCCAGATTTATCGTGAGATGTTAAGCTCCATCAGCGGCTTGATTGACAGTATGATGGACAATCGGTTGAATCAATTGATGAAATTTCTTAATACTGCCTCTCTTTTACTTGCGTTGCCGACTTTGATTTTCAGTCTATGGGGGATTAACACAGGTGGGCTGCTATGGCGCGATTCGGAGATTGGCTCGATCATGGTCGTTCTATTGGCGTTGCTTGTCTCCATCGTAAGCGGGATCTATCTATTTAAAAAAGATTACGACGCATAAAATGATTTTTCGAATTCAATCCATAAAAAAGAAGTAACGACAGCTGCCGTTACTTCTTTTTGCTGATCTATTTTAATTCATTTGCTACTGAGAAGTGACCGATAACATCAGTGATGCGGTTCAAGTCAACGTTTCCGCCGGATACGACAGCAACGACTTTTTTACCGTTCACATATTTATCCACTTTACCTGAGAGAATCGCTGCTGTAGCCAAAGCGCCAGCCCCTTCAACGACGATTTTTGTCCGTTGAATCAAATCCTTCATCGCAAGTTCGATCTCTTGTTCAGAGACAGTTACCATATCATCTACTAATTCTTCGACAACTTCAAAGGTAAGATCTCCTGGAAACTCTACCGCACAGCCATCAGCGATTGTCGCAGCTTTTTTATAGCCCACTTTATGACCAGCACGGAAAGAAGCGGTCATTCCATGAATATTGTCTGCTTGAGCACCGATAATGTTGATATTTGGATTAAATGTTTTCATTGCGACTGCAATACCAGCGATCAATCCACCACCGCCGACTGGCACGATCACAGTATCAACATCCCAGATTGAATCTAGAATTTCAAGACCGATCGTTCCTTGTCCTGCCATTACGAATTCATCATCGTAAGGTGGAATGTAGGTCACACCAGTTTCTTCAACGATCTTTTCGCAATAAGCTTTTGCATCGTCAAAACCAGCGCCGTGCAAGATTACTTTTGAACCATAGCCTTCCGTTGCTTCAACCTTTGCTTTAGGTGCAGTTTCCGGCATGACGATCGTGCTTTGGATTCCTAATAGTTTAGAAGTCAAAGCAACTCCTTGTGCGTGGTTACCAGCAGAAACAGCGATAACCCCTTTATCTTTTTCCGCTTTAGTTAAGTGAGCGATTTTGTTAAAAGCACCTCGGAATTTAAATGAACCAGTCAATTGCATATTTTCCAACTTCATGAATACTTGACCGCCAGTTTTGGCAGTTAGAAACATTGATTGGATCAATGGTGTTACACGGCCATATTGTTTTACAACATTTTTGGCTTCATGAATATCTTCAATAGATACAGGCAACTTTGTCATTGTATCAGTCATTACAGAACATCTCCTACCTCGGTATAAGTAACATCGATTGAATCTGCTAAAGCTTTAGAAACGACTTTTCCGTTGTAAACACTCAAACCTGATAATAATGATTCATCAGATTTCAAGGCATCTTCCAAACCTTTCACACTAACATCTTTAAGGAATGAGATATTTCCTTTAGCTAATGCGATCGTTGCTGTTCTTGGTGTTGCGCCTGGCATATTTGGAACCGCATAATGAATCACTCCATGTTTAGTAAATACAGGATCTGCATGGTTCGTTGGTTTGTCGATTGTTTCAACCGTACCACCTTGGTCGATCGCGATATCAACGATTACAGAACCCGGTTTCATTGATTCAACCATATATTCTTTAACTAATTTTGGTGGTTTAGCTCCTGGAATCAAGACAGTTGAAATAAATACATCAGCTTCTTTGATTTTTTCTGCTAAGTTTTCTGTATTTGAAACAAGTACATCCACGTTATGATCTTTGTAGCGATCTTGCAATTGTTTGATACGGTTTTCGTTCACTTCAAGAATAATTACGTGGCAGCCAATACCAACAGCCATATCTGCTGCGTTTTCAGCCGCATTACCGCCGCCTAAAATGACAACCGTTCCAGCTTCAACACCATCGATACCTGGAAGTAAGATTCCTTCACCGCCGTGTTGTTTTTCTAAATAATATTGTCCTAAGTTTACTGCACGGCGTCCAGCGATCGCACTCATTGGTTTCAATAATTCTAAAACACCGTTGATTGAAATATTTTCGCCTGATAAAGCCGTTACGCCAACTTCCATCATTTTTTCTACGCAGGCTTTATTGGCAGCTAAATGCAAGAAGCCCCAAATGATTTGTCCTTTTTTGAAATAATGATATTCGCTTTCCATTGGTTCTTTAACTTTCACGATCAGTTCTGCAGTCCATGCAGTATCTGTATCGACAATTTTACCGCCTGCTTCAATATATTGTTCATTAGTAAAGCCTGAACCTGCACCAGCATTATCGTCCACTAATACTTCATTTCCTGCTTCTACTAAAATCTTTACGTTTTCAGGTGTCATGCCTACACGTGCCTCACCTTGTTTTGGATCTTTAATTACGCCAATTTTCACTGTAAATCACTCCTATAGATTTATTATTGAAGTTCTTTAACTTCGGAACAAGTTTAATATATCACAATGCCTTTTATAAGCAACGATCATGCCTCAAGTGTTATTGATATCTCATTTATTTTAAAGCCATCTTCATTTAAATAAAAAAAAATACCCAATAACGCTGTTATACCAGCATTATTAGATAAGAATACTTTCATTTTAGTTTTACATCTTCTCTTAAAAAAGTTCTTTTAATAAAAAATACAGCAAACGCTGCCATAAAATTATGTGATTACTCTCATTAGTTGAAATGGATTTTCTGTTATCTTAAATGATAACAAAAAAAGCCGAGGAATTATTCCT
>NZ_NGLG01000001.1:1186255-1192705 GCF_002140655.1 Enterococcus sp. 3H8_DIV0648
AATCGAATTATAAATTTTTGTCATTTTTCCTCGCTCCATTTCTTACCTTATGTAAGTTATCTTAACGAATAATAAGAAAAGATGCGAGAATTTCGACTTTAAAAGCTCTATATAGACATTTTCTTAAGGTTCATTCGTTTCTCTTAAGTACGAACCTCTATACTTATTATACCAATTCTTAGATCAATCTAAAAGTGTCCCTGGCATTTACAAGAAATTAAATCGACAAAAAAATGGAGCAGATTGCTCCATTTTTAGAAGTTAAATGACAATCGTGTCACCTGGCATGATTGTTGAATCAGTAGTCCAACCATTGTCCGCCAATAATTGATCGACACTGATACCGAATTTTTCAGCAATCCCCCAGATTGAGTCACCAGATTGAACGGTATAAGATTGACCGCTCGCTTGTGCTGAAGATGTCGTTTGAGTAGTTTGCTGTACCCCTTGATCAGCTGCAGTCTGGGTTTGATCCGTCGTTTGAACTGCTGTGCCTGCTCCCGGTGTGTCAAAGCGAGTCAGATTGTAGCTTTGGATCAATGAGATCAATTTGCTGGCATAGCTAGGGTCTGTTGCATAACGACCAGTTAAATAAACTGCCGCATCTTGGTAACTATTTGTGTGGCTTTTCCACGCGCCTGCATAATAAGAGCTGGCTAATAAGCTGGCATGAGCTTGGAATGATTCAGCATAACTGCTGTAAACAGCGAATGGTTCATTCATTGTTACCCATTGCCCATTTAAATATTCTTGTGTACTCATAGTCACTGATGGTCCGCCGCTATATTCTTTTACCCCAAACAAATTGTAATAAGGTGCAGCAGATAATGTAGAAGTACCAAAGCCGGTTTCAACCAAAGCTTGGGCCACCATGATTGATGCGTAAAGATCGCTTGACGCTGAGACCTGCATCGCCGAAGCACCTAATTGCTCGATGAAGGCGGATTGATTTTGAACTTGACCAGTTTCAGCTGCGTTGGCTTTTACAGTATTCATGTTTAAAACAGCGGGTGAAAGGATCATCGCAGTTCCTAACAAAGGAACTGTTCTTTTTGCTGTTTTCAGCCGTTTTTCTTTTTGCTGTGTTTTTATATAATTGTACTTTTCAATGCGGGTTTTAAATTGGTTCATTCTATACCTCCAAGAAACCTTTACAGAGCTCTCCATTTTTGATTACTTTAAAAGTATAATCCAAGAACAATTAACAAACAATTTAAATCCCACAAATTCACTAATTTGTCATTACTTCGTAACATGCGTAATGAAAAAGTTGTTATGTTTCGCTTTTAAACTACTTGATTTTTTTGTATCTAGCTTATTAACTGCTATAATTTTGCAAAAAAGTGAAACAGCAGGAAAAATACTTCTGCTGTTTCACTCTTTAATTTCTAATTATATTTTGTTTACATAATTATTTTATGCGTCTAATTGCTGGTTCTGAAAAACTAATTGATCATCGAACAATTCGATGGAAACTTTTGTTTTCGGCATGACACGTCCAGCAATTATTTCTTTCGCTAGCGGCGTCTCTACTTCACGTGTGATGAAACGTTTTAGAGGTCGTGCACCATATTGCGGCTCATAAGCTTTTTCGGCGATCCAGCTCTTGGCATCTTCCGTAATAGCTAATTGAATTTCTTGTTCTTCCAAACGATGTGACAAATGCTGCACGATTTTCTCAACGATCCCTTTCACATCATCTAAGCTTAACGGTGTGAAGAGAATCGTATCATCGATTCGGTTTAAAAATTCTGGTTTGAAGTGGCCCCGAAGCATACTTAAGACTTGCTCCTTCGTGGCTTCGGGGATTTTTCCGTCAGCCGTCACTCCATCCAACAGCACCTGTGACCCGATATTGCTGGTCATGATCAACACAGTGTTTTTGAAATCAACTAAACGTCCCTTAGAATCTGTTAAACGTCCATCATCTAATACTTGCAGTAAAATATTGAACACATCAGGATGAGCCTTTTCAATTTCATCCAGCAAAATGATCGTATAAGGATTGCGGCGAACAGCTTCGGTTAATTGTCCGCCCTCTTCATAACCGACATAACCTGGAGGCGCTCCAACAAGTCGTGACACTGAATGTTTTTCCATGTACTCACTCATATCGATCCGTACCATGTGGTCTTCCGAATCAAATAGATTTTCTGCTAGTGCTTTGGCAAGTTCAGTTTTACCTACACCAGTCGGACCTAAGAATAGGAAAGAACCTAGCGGACGGTTCGGATCTTGCAGACCCGCACGCGAACGTAATACCGCATCACTAACAGCGTCTACTGCTTCATCTTGACCGATTACGCGTTTATGCAACGTGCTGTTTAGACTCAAGAGTTTTTCTCGTTCACCCTCGACTAATTTGGTTACAGGAATGCCAGTCAGACGACCAACAACTTGAGCAATTTCATTTTCAGTCACCGATTCTTGAACCATCTTGATGTCATTCTTTTGATTCTTTTCTTCCAATTCAGCTAGTTCTTTTTCTAAATTTGGAATCGTTCCGTGACGAAGAACCGCAGCCCGCTCTAAATCGTAATTGTTTTCCGCATCTTCTAATTCGTGCTTGGCCTGATCGATTTCGGCCCGCTTATTAGAAACCACATTAACTTCTTCTTTTTCGGTTTCCCATTGCAATTTCATCGCATTGGTTTCTTCCCGCAGATCCGCTAATTCTTCTTGTAGATTTTCTAGGCGTTTTTTACTTGCGTCGTCGCTTTCTTTTTTCAATGCCGCTTCTTCGATTTCCAGCTGCATCAAACGGCGAGTTACTTGGTCAAGTTCGGTCGGCATCGAGTTCATTTCCACTCGGATGCTGGCACTGGCTTCATCGACTAGGTCGATCGCTTTATCCGGTAAGAAACGATCGGTGATATAACGATCAGATAGTGTTGCAGCGGCCACCAAAGCGTTGTCGTGAATATTGACACCGTGATGGATTTCAAAACGTTCCTTCAATCCACGTAAAATACTGATCGTATCCTCAACTGTTGGTTCCTTAACTAATACTTTTTGGAAACGGCGTTCTAAGGCCTTATCCTTTTCCATGTATTGGCGATATTCGTCGAGCGTCGTTGC
Source organism: Enterococcus sp. 3H8_DIV0648 (assembly GCF_002140655.1). Lineage (NCBI taxonomy): Bacteria > Bacillati > Bacillota > Bacilli > Lactobacillales > Enterococcaceae > Enterococcus > Enterococcus sp. 3H8_DIV0648. The sequence continues at coordinate 1,189,334 of NZ_NGLG01000001.1, forward strand.
GCCGATCAAGTGCAATTCACCGCGAGCCAGCATAGGTTTTAGAATATTTCCGGCATCCATGCTGCCTTCTGTTTTTCCTGCTCCAACAATATTATGAATCTCATCGATAAACAGCAAAATTCTACCGTCCGATTTTTTGACTTCTTTCAATACTGCTTTTAAGCGTTCCTCAAACTCGCCGCGGAATTTCGCACCGGCAATCAACGAACCCATATCCAATGAGAACACGGTTTTATCCTTAAGGTTTTCAGGTACATCTTTACGCACGATCCGTTGGGCCAGTCCTTCTACGATGGCCGTCTTACCAACACCGGGTTCACCGATTAACACTGGATTATTTTTCGTCTTACGTGAAAGTATCCGGATCACGTCGCGAATTTCTTCATCACGGCCGATAATTGGATCTTGCTTGCCGTTTTTGACTTGCTGAACTAAATCAACGCCATATTTTTCTAATGCTTTATAAGTTTCTTCTTGATTTTGTGAGGTCACCCGATCCCCTCCTCGCATTTCTTCAATATTTTTTTGTACTTCCTTTTCATTCAAGCCTTGCTGGTTCAAATATTTCGTCAAGGAATAATTTTTTAATTTCATCAACGCTAAGATGACGATTTCCGTTGATAAGAAATCATCTTGAAATTTTTCACGTAATTTATCTGCTTCGTTTAAAAGGTTAAAGAGATTTTGGCTAAGGTTTTGCCCATACTGAACGTTGCCGCCGCTGATGGTAGGATATTCATCCAAGGCCTTATCTACTTCCCGTTCAAATTGGTCAACATCAATCCCTGCATCCGTATAAAAGTTTCGGCCAAAATGATTTGGCTGTAAAAAAATCTTCCACACATGAGCGATATCGATTTCTTGATGATGTCTTGTTACCGCGATCTGCTGTGCTTCTGCGATCGTCTCTTGTAAAGTTGTCGTCATTTTTTCGATATTCATAAACATACCTCCGACATAATTAATTTTTTACATATATTAGTATATAACTTTGGTCAGTAAAGGTCAAACAATAAAGCTCATCGTTTTCCAAGTTTATTATTATGAAGAAAAACAAAATAATGCTACAATTCTTTCATTACTAATAAGACGATAGTTAGTATATTTACGTTCCAGCACATCAATTTTTTATAAAATGAGCTGTAAAATGCTAACTGTATTATTATAAAAACGTGAAAATCAAGCTCATCTTTCACTAAAAAAGGATGAGGGCTTTAGGATAAATAAGGAGAGTGATTCGATGATTTCTCGCGTAATCGGATTTGAAAGAGGCTTTCAACTTAAGGATGGAAACCATTTTGAAAAATATGAAGTCATGCTGCCTAAATTAAATAAATTTGATCTTGTTGTAAGGAATCTGGCTGTTTCGATCAATCCAGTAGATACAAAACTGAGACAAGACAGCAAAAGTATACCAAAACCCCATATCTTAGGGTTTGACAGCGTGGGTATTGTGTCTCATTTAGGCAGTGACGTAAAAAATATCGAGATTGGTGATCGGGTATTATTTGCCGGTACCACGACACGATTCGGTAGTTATAGCGATAGACAAGTGGTCGATTCTCGAATTGTCGCAAAGGTGCCCGGCGGAATCTCAACTGACGAAGCAGCAGCGATGCCATTAACCTTTATAACTGCTTATGAAATGTTGTTTGAAAAAATGGGCTTAACACCTCAAGAAGGACAGAATGAAGGATCGATCATGATCATCAATGGTGCTGGCGGTGTCGGATCAGTAGCTACCCAGTTAGCAAAATGGGCCGGGCTAACTGTGATCACTACTGCCTCTCGCAAAGAAAGCAAGGAGTGGTCAGAAAAAATGGGCGCTGACCATATTATCGATCATCATAAGGATCTGACTAAACAATTAAAAAAAATCGGTTACCAATCATTGCCTTATATTTTGATCCTACATTCAACCGATCGCTACTTTGATGAAATGAGCGACCTGCTTGAGCCTTTTGGTCATCTTGGCTCGATCGTTGGAACAAATAAAGACTTAAATTTGGCGAAATTGAAAAATAAATCCGGCAGCTTTGATTGGGAATACATGTTTGCTAAGACCGACTATGATCATAATATCGCCTCACAAGGAGCGATTTTAGAACTCCTCGTTCAACTGATGCAGGAGAAAAAAATCAAGAGTACTTTGACCAAGATTATTCCTGGGTTTTCACCGAGAGTCTTCTATAAAGCCCACCGATTTGTCGAAGAAGATACTATGATCGGCAAACTGGTTGTACATTACTAGATAACGAATATAGAAATTTTGACAAAAAAAAGAAGTCAACGAAATCAGTCGTTCACTTCTTTTTTTGCTTCTTTAATTTCATGATTGATTTGACGCTGCTTATTGAAGAGTACGTAAATCATACCGATCAGAAATGGCAATAAATACGTAGCATAGCGATATAGCAGCAAAGAAGACACCGCATCGACTTTCCCAACTACATGTCGGAATAATAGTACATAAACAAATTCAAAGCCGCCGATTCCTCCCGGCGCTGGTAAAATTCCTCCGATAATCACCGTGAAGCTGATCAATGCTACCGTCAACCACAGATCGATATCAGGATAATCTTTTACTAAAATAAAGAACGGCAGCGAATACCATACAACCAATTTTGCCATATTTGAACAAAAGACACGAAGAACCGCATTTCGATCCTGAATGAAGGTTTTGATTGCTCCTCGTAAAGAATAGACTTGATTGTTCACCTGATCCACAATATTCCGCAGCTTTTGACTTTTGAACAGCCGATTACAAATAATCACCAACAATACTTGAGCATTTATATTCAAACTCAAAACTAATAAAGCTGAAATAATCAGCAAAGTCACCAGAATCCCGGCGAGCACCAAAAAGATCCCATTGGCAATGTGCGCTTGGATTGCATTGCTTTTCACGACTAAGAAGAACAAAGCCCAAATCATCAGGGCAATTTTGTAGGTGACCATCCGCAAAGCACTCGTCCCTGTCCCTTCAGAGTACCTCAGATCCTTCTTATGATAATAGATCACCTCAGATACGATTGAACCCGTTCCGAAAGTAACGACCCGATAAAAGGTCGCGTAGGCCGATGCAAAAAAACCATCGCGAACAGTAAAGTCTGGATTAAACTCTCCAGCAATATTTTTGATAGTATATCCTTCGATTACCTGACTAAGTAATCCCAATCCGGTCACACCTAAAAGCACCGGTAAAGAAGTTCTGCCAAGCTCAGTAAAAATATCGCTTAATGAATCACGGATCACAAAAATAATTACACCGATCATTACAACAAACAACAAGATATTTAGAATCAGTTTACGATTGATTGATAGGTTCATTTTAAAAAAACTCCTAATTCCGATAAATGACTTTATTTCTTA
>NZ_NGLG01000001.1:1192832-1198884 GCF_002140655.1 Enterococcus sp. 3H8_DIV0648
AGATGTGTATAAGAGATAAATCTATATCATTTCTCTTTATTGCTATAGCCTACCACATGCGAATGAGCAAAAAAAGAAAAAGCTTCAAGTTTCCTCAAAGCTTTTTCGAAATAAAACTATTTAGCATTGTTTTCAATGATCTTCACAATCACGTCAACGGCCTTTTCCATCGTTTGTAATGAAACAAATTCAAAGCGTCCATGCATGTTTTCAGCACCAGCAAAAATGTTTGGTGTAGGAAGACCCATGAATGAAATCTTAGAACCGTCAGTACCGCCGCGAATTGGTTCAATAGTTGGTGTAACACCGACTTCTTCCATCGCACCTTTCGCTAGGTCGATGACGCTCATATCCTTCTCGATGATTTCGCCCATGTTGTAGTATTGATCATACATGTTGATTTCCACACGTTCTTCATCAAATTGGCTGTTTATTTTTGCTTGGATATCCGTAATCATTTGTTTCCGTGCTTCAAATTTTTCGCGATCATGGTCACGGATGATATAAGTCATTTTCGCTTCTTCCACATTTCCGTCTAAAGCAAGTAAATGATAGAAGCCTTGACGACCATCTGTGTTTTCTGGACGTTCGTCTTCAGGTAATTGATTATGGAAATCAATCGCCATTTGCAGCGCATTGATCATTGTGTTTTTAGCTGTACCTGGGTGAACGTTTTTACCATGCATCGTAATTTCAGCTTGTGCTGCGCTGAATGTTTCGAATTGCAATTCACCGATTGGTCCGCCATCCATTGTATAGGCAAAATCTGCTTTGAATTGGTCAACATCAAACTTATCAGCACCGATACCGATTTCTTCATCGGGACCAAAGCCGACACGTACTTCGCCGTGTTTGATTTCAGGATGATTAATCAAGTGTTCCATCGCGGTCATGATTTCAGCGATTCCAGACTTGTCATCGGAACCAAGTAATGTTGAACCGTCTGTTGTGATCAATGTTTGACCGGCATAATTTTTCAAGTTAGGGAAATCTTTGACATTTAATGTATATTTTCCATCAGCATCTAATTTGATGGTTGATTCGCCATCATAATTTTCAACGATTTGCGGGTTGACACCTTCAGCATTGAAATCTGCTGTATCCATGTGAGAGATGAATCCGATAGTCCGCGCTTCTTTGTCAAGGTTGCTTGGCAAAGTCGCAATCACATAGCCATTAGTCTCATTATAAGTAATATCTTTCATGCCGATTTTTTCTAATTCTTTCATCAGCTCATGAGCAAAGGCTACCTGTGTTTGAGTTGTTGGTGTTGTGGTGCTTGTCGCATCAGAACGAGTTTCTGTCTTAACATAGTTTAAAAAACGCGGTAATAAATTTTCGTACATCTTACTCTCTCCTTTAATGCTAATTATTTAAATGAAAAAGGATTGGTGGAAGTCTCAGACACGAAGAAATCAACCTTCCAGTCCTCTTCATTTTTCCATTGGTTAAATAGAGCCACCATTTTTTCTTTACAAAGCGACTCAATGTAATGCCCCGGATCAATTACCAGCATACCGGTCTCCTGCATATCATGGGCGGTATGATAATAAACATCTCCAGTAATATAAACGTCAGCGTTTGTGGCTATGGCATCGCGATAAAATTTCTCTCCGCTGCCGCCGCAAATCGCGACTCGTTTGATCATTTTCTTTTCATTATGAGGATAAATCACACGTAAACCTTCCAAATCGAACGTTTTTTTGACTTTTGTGATAAAATCTTCAGTCGGCATCGCTTCTTTTAACTCTCCGACACGTCCAATCCCGTAGTTTTCAGCGAGATTATCAAGCTGATAAATATCATAAGCCGGCTCCTCATAAGGATGCGCTGCTAACATCGCTGATTCAACTTCGGCTTGTTTTGTTTCTGGAAAGATCACTTCGATTTTACTTTCCTGAACCTGTTCCGGCACATTAGCCGAACCAATCGCAGGTGTCGCTGCACTCGTCGGGGTGAAACGTCCAGTTCCATTTACCGTGAATGAGGTCGCTTGATAATTCCCTTGTTCGCCTGCACCCGCTTTTGCTAATGCTTCACGCATTGCTTTCGCATCAGTTTGAGGCACATAGACCGCAAGCTTTTTCATTTTTACAGTATGAGTATGAATTAGATAATCCGTATCAAAAACGTCTAAAGCCTCGCAGAACCAATCATTCAATCCATTATGGATGATATCCATATTTGTATGCGCCGCATAAACAGCAATGTCGTGTTTGATTAAATCAGCGTACATTTTCGTTTGAACGTCATCCGTTGTTAAACGTGAAACGGGACGAAAAATCGGCGGATGCTTCACAATCAGCAAATCGATTTTCTTAGCGATCGCTTCTTCAACAACTGCCGGGCGAACATCTAAACTCATCATGATCCGGTCGACCGTTTTATTCAAAGTGCCGATATGCAGCCCGACTGGATCGCCTTCTTCAGCTAACCACTCAGGACAATACTGCTTAAATCGTTGGATAAATTCACTTCCCTGCATCTGCAAGTACCTCCTTGATCCATTCAATTTCTTGTACAACTTCTTGAATTTTCTCAGCGACATCCTGATCACTTTGGTGCAAGCTGGCTAGGATCTTTTCGCTTTTCTCTAATTTGTGCTGCCACTTTGCAACGAAAACAGCATTTTTATCATTTAATAGCACTGGTCCAAAAAAGAGCTCTTTAGCTGAATACTCAGGAGCCTCTGAAAGTTTGTCAGCTACGATTACTTCGTACACTTTATTATTTTCTTCAATAATGGCTTCATGGGTAATCGTATAATGTTCATTTACCAGCCATTGTCGTAATTGACGCTCACCAACATTCGGCTGCAAAATCAGCCGTTCTTTTCCTGATAAACGATTTTTATCTTTCCCACGCTGTAAAATATCGCGGATCAATACACCGCCCATTCCGCAAATGGTAATAGCGGAAACTTGATCACTCAACTCTACGGCTTCAAGTCCATCGGCTAAGCGAACATCAATTGATTTTTCTAATCCATTTTTGGCAACTTGCCTTTTGGCAGATTCATACGGACCGACAACAACTTCACCGGCGATACCATACGAGATTTTTTCTTGCAGCATCAAAGCAACCGGTAAATAGGCATGGTCCGAGCCGATGTCGGCTAGACGCGCATCCTGCGGTACAAATTCTGCTGCTTTTTGTAAACGAAGCGATAAATCTTTGGCGTTCATTTTTTCACATCCTAAAATTGATTATAACACTCCTTAAAAAAAGCGCCCCCTAAAAAGAGCTAAATGACAGCGCTTTTTAATAGGGCGTTTTCCTTTTTCTAAGAGAATTTTCTTTTTTATCCATTTCGGCGATTTTCACCAATCACCCAAATTTCTTTACTTAAATAGCGGATACGTTCCATGATGCGTTTAGCCTTTAATGGTTCTTCATCTCCTCGTTGCGTAACAGACAAGTGCTGCTCCAACTGATTCATATTAAAATTGGAAGAAAAGAACGTCGGCAATTGCTCCTGCATCCGATGCTGCAAGATCACACCTAAAACTTCATCACGAATCCAGGCACTCATTGAGTCCGCGCCAATGTCGTCGATCATCAAAATCGGCGCACGCTTCACCTCATCCAGCTTAGGGCCGACTTTATCATTCGATATTGCCTGCTTCATTTCGCCAGCAAAGGTTGGAAAATGCAAGAGCGTTGTTTCAAAGCCTTTGACAGCCAGTTCATGGGCAACAGCTCCTAATAGATACGTTTTGCCGACACCAAAATCACCAACTAAAAACAATGCCTTATGAAACATTTTGGGACTTGCTTCGTATTGATTAATAAAATCCAGTGACGCTTCCAAAGCTTCGCTGCGACCGGAAGTAACTTCGAATGTCCGAATAGAAGCTTTGCGAATATCCTTTGGCATATCTAATGAGTTTACACGGTTACGAATCTCCTCTTCGCGTTTTACTCTAAGCAACTCATCTGTCGGAACATAAGTCACATCAATAAAATGAAAATTAAGACTTAATTGCGGTTCATAACCGGGTGCAATCATCGAGGAATCGCCTGCCAAATATTTCTTCTTCTCTTGGACAAACTCATAGAGCTTGGCAAAGGATTTTTCGATATCTTCCTGAGTTAGTTTTTCTTTGTGCTCTTCAATAAATTGACGAACATCTTGGTCGGCCAAAATCTCCTCCATCATTTGGCGGTAACGACCATCGACCCCACGGCTTCTAATGATGCGATTCAATTCTTTTCCTACATCTTCCATCAATCGTCACCTTCTTTACTCAAATATTCCGCTAACTTACGGTTTAGTTCTGCTTCTTTTTCGGGTGTTAATTTCTTTTCTTGCGGCGGCTGCTTGATATGCTCTGGCAGAGCCTCTTTTCGTCCAGCTCCGCGTTTTTGATAAGCTGGTCGGCTTGCTTGCGGTTTGCGAACCAATTTTTGACTATTTTCCCGCACATGGGTGATCGCCGCTTCTGGAGTCGCGATTTTCTTCTGTGCCCAGTCATTGGCGATCGCATTTAAATAGTTTGCATTGATTACCGCCTGGTTTTGGATTACCAAAATATAGTTGATAATAATATTAATCACACTTTTGGGTAATAAATTACGACCAATCAGCTCTTCCAATAAACGGACTTCCGTATTAGTCTCGAATCCGCCCTTTTCTCGTTTAATCGCACGTAAAAAAGTAACTGGTGCAATTTTTTTACTTTGGGCGATAATTTCTAGTTCCTGCGGCGAAAAATTACTGCCATTTGTCGAACTCTCTGCTGGTGTTTCTTTAGGAGCAGCAGCAACATTCGGACGTTTTTCTTTATTGATCAGTTGACGCAAGTAATTGAAGTTCAGTCCTGTTTTTTCACCGGCACTAGCTTTGGCGACATATTCTGCTAAATCTAGTTCATTTAATCCATACAAAGTTTGAAATGTCTGCAGTTTCTCCCGCTCTTCCAAAGTCAAAATCAAGCTGAAGCGTTTCAATTGCTGTGTGAATAATGACCAATCAAAATCTGATTTGTCAGCAAATTCTTCTTGTGTTTGTTCTAAAGCCTCGCTATGACTGGCAAAAGCTGTTTCGTCAAAGCGATAAACATCACGAAAACGTTTGGTGATACTTTTAGCTGTGCCTTTTTCAAAACTTTTAGGTTTAAAACGTTCAACTAGTCGTTCATAACGGCGCTTTCCAACTTTATCCATCAGCAAATAGGCCATCAAAGGGTCTTGAAAGAATTTTTTGGGTCCAAGCGGCAGACGCAATTGATAAATCAAGCTCAAACCGATCTCACTATCGGTCTTTTCGTAGGCTTCTAATAAACCAATGCCTTCGAGCTGTTCTCGCGCCTTCACTAGATTCATTAAGCCAGTATCAACGGCCGCCAATAAATCGGTGTGCATCAAACTGGGACTTTTACCTTCTAACGTAATATCACTCATCAAAGTCAAATACAGACTCAATGCAGCATTTCCTATGATCGGTTGATATAAATACAGTAAAGCATCTTGTTTACTTTGATCAAGCTGTGGCTCACCATAGACCGTGTAAAAGGTGCTGGGTTTTAGTTCTTCTGCCACTTAAAATGCCTCCTACTCTTCATCCGTTGATTTCGCTTTATCAACGATCTCCTGTAATTCCTTCAAGAACACAGACATATCTTTAAACTGGCGATAAACACTCGCAAAACGGATATAGGCGATTTCATCGACTTCCATCAAATCTTCCATGACAAACTCACCGATTTGACTTGTCGGGATCTCGTTTTCCCCCATGCTGCGGACACGATTTTCTACGCGATCCACGATTTGCTCCATCTGTTCCATTGCTACTGGACGTTTTTCCGCAGAACGAATCAATCCGCGTAAAATCTTGTCACGGTTGAACTCTTCACGGTCCCCATTACGTTTAACGACTAATAAAGGTGCTGCCTCGATCCGTTCAAAGGTTGTAAATCGGAATCCGCAGCTTTCACACTCTCTGCGACGGCGAATCGCTCGCCCGTCATCAGTTTGTCTACTATCAATTACTCGAGAATTATTATGATTACATCTTGGACAACGCATAATTTCACCCACACTTTCCTAATAT
>NZ_NGLG01000001.1:1198984-1205009 GCF_002140655.1 Enterococcus sp. 3H8_DIV0648
ACTGTTTCCGTCTACTAATAATAATTTTTTTTCACTCATAGCTTCGACTCCTAATTCCAATTAATATATTTTTTCACGTATACCCTCAGTTAAATAAAATAGCAAAATAAGAAAAATCACTAAACCTTCACGCTTCATTTTAACAAAGTATCGAACGAAATGAAAAGAATGCAGCCGATTTTTTCAGGATTCTTATCATAAAGACGTATCCAAAAAAAATAGAGACGAATACTCGCCTCTATTTGCTGTTTCCAAAAATTCGTAAGAATGAAATGAACAGGTTGATGAAGTCCAAGTAAAGCTGCAAGGCCATAAAGACAGCCACGCCATTTCCGGCTTCACCATTCGTTCCATGATAGATTTTACGGATCATTTGATTGTCATAAGCTGTGATACCTGACATGATCACTACCATTAAAATAGAAATAAAGAAATCAACTGCACTGCTGTGCAATACAAAGACATTTAACAGCATTGCAATGATAATTCCCAACAAACAGCTCAGAGCCGCGCGTCCCATTCCGGATAAGTCGCGTTTCGTAAATGAACCGACAAGCGACATGACTAAAAATGTTGCCGATGCGGTTACAAATGCTTGTGTTACCGTACCCAAATCATACATTGCTAGTGTGACAGCCAAAGTCACGCCATTCAAAGCTGAATATACGATAAAACCGCTAAGTGCTAATGTTGGATTCTTTTGAGCTTTTGCGCCAAGAAAAATAACCAGCGCAATCTCTGCGATCCAGATTCCCCAGAAGCCTAACGGAAAATTATTGATGAAGCTTGCAACTTGATAAGCCCATGGTCCTAAAGCCATGTATGAAATTACTGCGCTGATTCCAATACCTAAAGCGAGGAACGCGTAGATTTTTCCGTAAAAACGATTCAATCCGTAAACTTGAGTTTCTTGATTATTCATTTATCTCATCTCCTATGTGTGCTTGCGGCGGTTTTACCATTACCACAGCATCCAAGATACGTTTCTCTTCATTGTCAGTAGCTTCCACTGCTTCCACAGAAATAGTAACGACATCTTTCATTTTATCTACTTTGATTACTTCAAACTCAAAGGTCAATGTTTCATAGTGAAAAACTGGATCAATAAAATTGATCGAGAAGTTCACAACGTGAGAACCCGGTCCTGGTAAATGTTTAGAAATCGCACTTGTTATGATTCCCATCAGCATGATCGATGGCACAAGCGGTTGCTCATACTCAGTTTCTTTCGCGTAGTCGTGTTGGATGTACAAAGGATTCGCATCATTTGTCAAACCTAAGTATAAAAGAATCTGATTATCTTCGATCGATTCCGTTAACGACAACGAGTCACCTTCCTCAATCTCGTCAATCGTTTTGCCTATTTTCCGAGCCTTCATATTATACAAATTCATTCCCTCCGTAATATGTTCTATCCATTATTTTATCAGAACGTAAGTAAAACACAAGTTTGTACCTGTCTCTTATACACATCTAGATGTGTATAAGAGACAGGAACAATTTTTTAAAAACAAAAGTTTGTAGAAAGAAAAAAATTATCTGTTTATATAACATGAGTTTACCATAACCAGCGCGCTAAAAAAAGCGTCGTAAGGCTACGACGCTGAATTCTTTAAGAAACATATTTATTTTCTTTTAGCCAATCAAGCACTTGCTGACGCGTTGTTTCTTGTGAGCCGCAATTATCGATAAGAATATCGGCTCGTTCTCTTTTTTCATCCAATGAAAGCTGACTGTTGATTCGTCCTAAGGCTTCTTTTTTTGTCAACTTATTTCTTGCCATCAAGCGATTTAATTGGATATCCGGTGTGACATAGACTACGGCCACTTTATCCATCATCGCTTCGTACTTTCCTTCATACAACAATGGGACATCGACGATTACCAAGTCATTTGACCTTTTCGCCTCTTCTGTTTGTCGTTTGATTTCTCCGCGAATAAAAGGATCGAGCGTTTTATTTAACAGGTTTCTTTTTTCCTCATCATGGAAAATGAGCGCACCTAAATTTTTGCGATCTAAACCACCTGTTTTTTCTATAATCTCTGAACCGAAAGCTTTTTCCAATGCCTTCAAGCCTTCTGTTCCTGGTTCGACTATTTCTCGTGCCACAATATCACCATCTACGATTGGAAAACCCTTTGCTCTGAAAAAATCTACAACTGTCGATTTTCCGCTGGCGATTCCGCCAGTGATACCTAGTACAAAACTCATCGTTACACCTTCTTTAATTTCTGACAATGGGGACAAAGATGCGTTCCTCTTTGAGCAACTTTTATTTTAATGATTGGTGTTCCACAACGCGAACAAGGAGTCCCCGTCTGACCATATACATGCAGCTCTTGTTGGAAATGACCAGCTTCTCCTAGTGCATTTAAATAGGTTCGAATCGTCGTTCCGCCAGCTTCTTTAGCTTTTGTGATCACCTCGATGATTGCTTCTCGCAAGCGTCGCACAGTTTGAGCACTCAGCGTATTCGCAGGCTGTTCTGGATGGATTTTTGCCAACCATAAAACTTCATCAACATAAATATTTCCTAATCCTGCTACAACTTTTTGATTCAATAATAGAGGCTTGATCATCGTCGAAGATTTTTTTAGATGCTCTTTGAAATCGGCTAAGTTAAAATCTGCGTCCGTTGGTTCCGGTCCTAGCTGCATTAATCCCTTATACTCGTTTGCAGTTCCTTTTTTTAATAAGGCCATGCGTCCAAATTTTCGCACATCGTGATAAACCAGCTCAGTCCCGTCTGTAAAAATAAATCGTACATGGCTATGCTTATCTAACGGTGTGGGTTCATTAAAATATTCATATTTTCCTTCCATCCGTAAATGGGAGACCATTTCGTAATGAGTAAATTGAAAAATCAAATATTTTCCGCGTCGTTCCACCGTTTCAATGGTCTCGCCAACCAATTGCTGCTGAAAGATTTCAACCTCGGGAAATTCAATAATTCGCGGCCAATAAACATCTATTTTTGCAATGGTCTTCCCCTTAACTAAAGAGATCAAGCCCTTTCTGACTGTCTCAACCTCTGGCAATTCCGGCATATCTATCATCCTAACTCTCATTAATTTATTGATTCTTTTGAACTTGCTACATACTTAAATAGCGAACAGCGCGTTCATATTTACGTTATCATTTTTCGGAAAAAGCAAGAAATGATTTGTTTTTGTAGCACGCAAGTGGACTAGTTTCACTAGCATCATTTTCATTCTTTAAAGTAATTAACTGGCAAAAAAGCTGGAATTTCTTCCAGCTTTACTTTATTTCGCTTCGTACCAAGTTTTTCCCCAATTGCTATCTGTCAATAATGGCACATCTAAATGAACAGTGTTTTCCATTACTTCTTTGACCAGCTTATCTAGTTGCTCTAACTCGCTCTCTGGTACCTCAAAAACAAGTTCATCGTGTACTTGCAATAACATTGTCGCCTGCAGCTTTTCTTCTTTCAGACGCTTAGCCATTTCAATCATCGCTAATTTCAAAATATCTGCCGCACTTCCTTGGATCGGCGTGTTGATAGCCGTTCGTTCTGCAAATGAACGCAGATTGAAATTACGAGCATTGATGTCCGGCAAATAGCGTCGGCGATTGTATAAGGTTGCTGAATAGCCTTTGTCTTTTGCTTCGCGCACACTTTCTTCCATATAACGTTTCACATCTGGATAATTCTCAAAATAGGTGTCGATATACTCTTGAGCTGCTTTACGAGTGATTCCCAAGTTTTGTGACAAACCATAATCAGAAATACCATACACGATCCCAAAGTTAACGGCTTTCGCGTTTCGACGCATATTCGGCGTTACTTCTTCTTCAGAAACATTGAAGACACGCATTGCTGTACTAGTATGGATGTCCATCCCATCACGGAATGCTTGCTTCAAATGTTCGTCACCAGAAATATGAGCTAAAACGCGTAATTCGATTTGCGAGTAATCGGAAGAATAAATCAGCCAGTTCTCATCTCGCGGAACAAACGCCTGACGAATTTTTCGCCCTTCCTCCAACCGAATCGGAATATTTTGCAAGTTTGGATCAACAGAACTTAAGCGGCCTGTTTGAGTCAGTGTTTGGATATAACGCGTATGAATTTTATTATCGCCTTGAATCACTTTCAGCAATCCTTCGACATACGTTGATTGAATCTTAGCAAGTTGTCGATAGTCTAAAATATGCTCCACGATCGGTGCTTGCTCTCGCAACTGTTCTAAAACATCTACAGCAGTCGAATAACCGGTTTTTGTTTTTTTAATTACTGGCAGCTGCATTTTCTCAAATAGGATGACACCCAGTTGTTTAGGCGAATTGATGTTAAACTCTTCGCCGGCTTCTTGATAAATCTTTTGCTCGATTTCCTGTAATCGTTTTGAGAATTCTCCTCGCATTGCTTGTAAGCGTTGCGCATCGACAGTAATCCCGGCAATCTCCATTTCTGCTAGAATCCGAGAAAGCGGTAGTTCCATTTGATAGAATAAGTTATCCTGTTTCTTTTCTTCTAATTCGCCTTCTAGTTTATCATTTAAGAAATGGATTGCTTTAATCTTACGGGCCAGATGACCAAAGAATACTTCATCATCTTCCGGCAAGCCTTTTTTTGCGCCTTTGCCGTAGATTTGTTCGTCCGTTTGGATTTCTGTGTAGCCATAATACTGTGCTACCCCAGCAATATCGTTGCTGTTGTCATTCGTATCTAACAGATAAGCAGCCAACAAAACATCAAAGTTGATTCCCTCTGTTTTAGTAATATAGCGATTTAACGCCACATAGGTGCGTTTTGCATCATAAACTTTTTTACCGTTGGCAGTTTCTAACCACTTTTTAAAGACAGCACTCTCAAATAGCGCTAATTCATTGGTCACATAGATTTTTTCTTTCGTCCCCCATGCTACACCAACGATATCTGATAGATGGTAATTATCTTCCAACATCTCAACATATAAGGCAGAATCCGCACTGAACATGTCCTCAGTAAACTCATCAACTACGTCAAACGTAATATCTTCTAGTTCAACTTCCTCTTCTTCAACATTCAGTTTACTTAAGAAGCCTTTGAAATCCATCTCTTTAAAGAAAGGAACCAGCTTGTCTAAATCTTTTCCGTTATAAACTAGTTCATCAATGGAAATATCGACAGGTGCATCCAATTTAATAGTTGCCAATTCTTTTGAAAGAAAAGCCTGATCTTTATCATTGATCAAGTTCTCCTTCATTTTGCTTTTCTTCAGTTCATCGATATTTTCGTAAACACCTTCGACGCTGCCGAATTGCTTCAATAATTTGATCGCAGTTTTTTCTCCGACCTTTGTTACACCCGGATAATTATCTGATGTATCCCCAGCCAAGCCCTTCATATCGATAATTTGATTAGGGGTCAAGCCATCATATTTTTCCGCCACATGTTCAGGCGTATAAGATTCGATTTCACTAACACCTTTTACTGTGATATCGACCTTGATTTTATCTGTCGCTAACTGCGTCAAGTCACGGTCACCAGATAGAACGACTACATCGAACCCTTCTTCTGCTCCACGATGGGCCAATGTTCCGATAATATCATCGGCTTCATAATTATCTAATTCATAGTGCTTTACGCCTAAACCGATTAATAATTCGCGTAAATAAGGCATCTGTTCACGGAATTCTCCCGGCGTTTTTGAACGACCGCCTTTGTATTCGGAATACATCGCTGTCCGAAAAGTCGTATTTCCCGCATCAAAAGCGACTAATACGTGAGTCGGTTTTTCCCGATCCATTACATTTTCAAACATATTGTTAAACGCATAAATCGCATTGGTGTGCAAACCACTTTTATTTTTAAAACGCTCCAAAGAATTATGCAGGGCAAAAAAAGCACGGAACGCAACACTGTTTCCGTCTACTAATAATAATTTTTTTTCACTCATAGCTTCGACTCCTAATTCCAATTAATATATTTTTTCACGTATACCCTCAGTTAAATAAAATAGCAAAATAAGAAAAATCACTAAACCTTCACGCTTCATTTTAACAAAGTATCGAACGAAA
>NZ_NGLG01000001.1:1205109-1257092 GCF_002140655.1 Enterococcus sp. 3H8_DIV0648
GTCAAACCTAAGTATAAAAGAATCTGATTATCTTCGATCGATTCCGTTAACGACAACGAGTCACCTTCCTCAATCTCGTCAATCGTTTTGCCTATTTTCCGAGCCTTCATATTATACAAATTCATTCCCTCCGTAATATGTTCTATCCATTATTTTATCAGAACGTAAGTAAAACACAAGTTTGTACATATCTAGTATAAAGAATTCTAAAGTTAAAAAGCGCTTCTTAGGTTAGAAAGAAGGGTCCTGACAAAAAATGTCCGGACCCTTCTTCTTTTATTTATAATACATTGCGTGTTGTGTTGCTTAAAAGATTTTCATAGGCACGTTCAAATTTTTGAACATCGCCGGCACCCATAAAGATCACTACTGCATTCTCATGATCTAATAATGGAGACATGTTTTCTTCTTTGATTACTTGTCCGCCTTTTTGAATCTTTTCTCCTAAGTCTTCAATTTTTACATCGCCGGCTGTTTCCCGAGCTGATGAGAAAATATCGCATAGATACACCTTGTCTGCTCGATCTAAAGCCTCAGCAAACTCATCCATCAAAGCGATCGTCCGAGTAAAGGTATGCGGTTGGAATACCGCGATCAATTCTTTTTCAGGATATTTTTGACGAGCAGCATCGATCGTTGCTTTAATTTCAGCTGGATGATGCGCATAATCATCAACGATAATCATGTCGGCAACTTTCTTTTCAGTGAAGCGGCGTTTTACGCCAGAGAAAGTCAACATTTCTTCTTTGACCTTATCCATATCTAACCCTTCAAAGTAAGCCACTGCGATTACAGATAAAGCATTTAAAATATTGTGTTTGCCAAATGACGGAACGGCGAAGCGTCCGATGAATTTTTCTTTATGATAGACATCGAAAGCTGAACCATTCGTAGTGCGAACGATATTGCGTGCTTGAACGTCATCATTTTCGGATAATCCGTAATAATAAATCGGAACATCCGCTTTTAGTTTACGTAAATATTCATCATCGCCATAAGCGAAAATGCCTTTTTTAACTTGTGAAGCCAATGTCTGAAACGCTTCGAATACATCGTCGATACTCTTGAAGTAATCCGGATGGTCGAAATCGATGTTCGTCATGATTGAATAATCAGGAGCATAGGCTAGAAAATGACGTTGATATTCACATGCCTCAAACGCGAAGAATTTCGCATCGGGAACACCATGCCCTGTTCCATCCCCAATCAGATAACTCGTCGGTGCCAAACCATTTAATACGTGAGCCAATAAGCCCGTCGTGCTAGTCTTCCCATGTGAACCGGTCACGGCAATGCTTGTATAAGGCTGAATAAATTGTCCAATGAAATCATGGTAACGTACGATCTCTAGACCTAATTCTTTTGCCCGAGCAATTTCTTCGTGGGTATCTGGAAAGGCATTTCCCTGAATGATCGTCATGCCTTCTTTAATATTGTCTTTGTCAAATGGCAAAATAGTAATGCCAGCTTTTTCTAAATCACGTTGTGTAAAAAAATATTTTTCGACGTCAGAACCTTGTACATCGTAGCCTTTTTCATGTAAAACCAAAGCTAGCGAGCTCATACCTGAACCCTTGATTCCAACAAAATGATAAAGCGTATCTTTATTATTCATTTAATCCTCTTCCTTATATGTACAAAATTGTTTGCGGTTCACATTATCATATAAATCAGCAAAAATAGCAATCTTTTATTCTCCCTGCAGCTTTGATGCAGTTAAGCTTCAATTGTCTTCAAAAATTTTAGTTTTCCCAGACAATCTCCGCATACGTATCTTTTTGTATCGAGTTTCCGACGGCGCTTGACCTCTTGACCACATTTCTCACATAGATAAACTTGGTAAGTCATCGTTACCAGCGGCGGTGTAAAACGGGAGCCGCCAGTTTTTTTCAATAACTGCTTAAATTCCCGATCTTTATGCTGATAGCCGCGACCCGCCATGTGCAAATGATAATGACAAAGTTCATGCTTGATGACTTTGACCAATTCGTCTACACCATATTTTTCAAATACTAGATGATTGAAGTCTAAGTCATGACTTTTCAGATGATAGCGTCCACCTGTGGTTTTCAATCGTTGATTAAAGCTGGCTTTATGACAAAACGGCTGTCGAAAAGATTCTTGCGAGATCTTTTCGACTAGAGCCTGTAATTCTTGATTAGTCATTTTTATCACTTTGAATCATTGTCAAACTGATGCGTCCTTTTTTCACATCGACGCCTTCGACCCAAACGGTTACCACATCACCAACGGATACGACATCTGTCGGATGTTTGACATATTTTTTGCTCAATTTTGAAATATGAACTAAACCATCTTGTTTTACACCAATATCGACAAAAGCGCCAAAATCGATCACATTTCGTACTGTACCTTGTAATTCCATTCCTGGTTTTAAATCTTCCATTGATAATACATCTTGTCTTAATAACGGTGCCGGCATTTCATCGCGCATATCGCGTCCAGGCTGAAGCAGCGCCTGTAAAATATCCTTGATCGTTTCTTTGCCGACCTCAAGCTCTTGTTGTAATTGATTCAATTGCAGCGCCTTGATTTTTTCTGTTGCTTCTGCTGAACCTAATGATTTCAAATCAACCTCAGCCAATGCCAAGATTTCTTTTGCACTTGCGTAGCTTTCCGGGTGAATCGCAGTCGTATCCAAGATATTTTTTGCGCCTGGAATCCGCAAGAACCCAATCGCTTGTTCATAGGCTTTTGGTCCTAAGCGCGGAACTTTCTTCAACTGTGGGCGTGAAGTAAAAGCGCCGTTTTCTTCACGGTAGTTTACGATATTTTGCGCAGTTGTCTTGTTCAGACCTGACGCATATTGTAAAAGCTGCGGACTGGCTGTATTAACGTTTACACCGACTTGGTTCACGGCCGTTTCCACTACAAAATCTAATCTTTCAGATAAACGTTTTTGGGAAACATCATGCTGATATTGACCAACGCCGACCGCTTTCGGATCAATTTTAACCAATTCTGATAATGGATCTTGTAGACGTCGCGCGATGCTGACCGCACTCCGTTCTTCAACTTGCAGATCAGGAAATTCCGTCCGCGCAATATCGCTGGCAGAATAAACTGATGCGCCAGCTTCATTGACGATTACATAGAATACCTCTTGTTGAATTTGTTTCAATTGTTCTGCTACAAATAATTCAGATTCACGACTAGCTGTACCATTTCCGATTGCTACCATCTCTACACCATATTTTTTAATCAGTGTTTGAAACGCAGGGCCTGCAGCCTGACGTTTTGCTTGCGGAGCCGGTTTATGAGGATAGATCACCTCAATAGCTAAAACCTTTCCAGTTTCATCGACAACGGCTATTTTACATCCAGTACGATAAGCCGGGTCAAAGCCTAATACAGCCTTTCCTTTCAATGGTGGCTGCAATAATAGATTACGCAAGTTTTCACCAAAAATATTGATTGCTTGTTCATCGGCATCTTCTGTTAATTCATTACGAATTTCCCGTTCAATCGCTGGTCCGATAAAACGTTTATAGCTATCCTTATAAGCTTCACGTACAAATTCAACTGTGATTGACCGATTGTTTACCACCAAATGACGTTCCAAATAATCAAAGATTTTTTCTTCTTCCACCAGAATGGAAACCTTTAAAATTTCTTCCTTTTCGCCGCGATTAGAAGCTAATACTCGGTGCGAAACCATTTTATTGATCGGCTCGGCAAAATCATAATACATTTCATAGACGCCTTTTTCATCTTTATCAGCATCCTTAACTTTGCTTTGATAGACCCCTTTGTTCTTCGTAAAGGTACGAACCCATGTCCGAAAATCTGGATTGTCGCTGATTTGCTCAGCAACGATCTCGTGTGCTCCTTGTAAAGCCTCTTCGGCACTTGCCACATTTTCTCCGATGAATTCCCCAGCTTTAGCATAAACATCGCCAGATTCTGGAAAACTCAGTAGGTATTCTGCTAAGGGCTCTAAGCCGTTTTCCTTAGCAATCGTCGCTTTGGTCCGGCGTTTTTGCTTATAAGGACGATATAGGTCTTCAACTTTTTGGACTTTGACTGCTTGCTGGATTTTTTGTGCCAATTCTTCAGTCAATTTTCCTTGTTCATCAATTAAGCGCAAGACTTCTTGTTTACGCTTCTCCAAATTTTCCAAGTAATTGTAACGCTCTTCAATCTCACGGATCTGTACTTCATCAAGCGTTCCCGTCATTTCTTTTCGATAACGAGCAATAAACGGAACCGTATTACCTTCATTTAATAAATTTAATACAACTTTGATTTGCTGCGGACGATAATCCGTCAATTCTTTATTCAATAGTTGAATGATTTCTTGGTTTAAACCTTCTGCCATTTCCATTCCTCATTTCATCCAAAATCCTATTTATTTTATCATATATCCGCTGAGATTGCTTCACTCGCTAAAACGAAAAAACTCACAACCTGAGGAAGTGAGCGAAAAGCGTTACCTTATTCTTTTTCTTTGACGCAAAAGGTTGGGCAGTTCGGATAGAACCAAACCTGTTAATGTCAATAAAATCCCAAATGCAGACTTGATGGTCAAGGTTTCTCCCAGTATTAACACTGACGCTAATGTTGTCAGCATGGGAATCGAATAAATATAAACCGTTGCCCTAACAGCACCGAGATTTTTCACTGAAAAATTCCACGTAACAAAGCATAAGGCCGATGCACCTACGCCTAAGAACAATAGATTCCCCAAATTTACTGTCTCGCTAAAGCGAGCAACATCAAATGAATCCACACTAAAAAATAAAACTGGCAGCATAAACAGCAGACCATAAAAGAAAATGCGCTGTGTTGTTGCGATCGTACTGTAGCCAAATTCGCTGATTTTTTTAATAATCAAAGAATACGATGCCCAGCAAACAGTCGCAATCAAAGCCAATCCGTCACCAATCGGATGAACATTCAAGGTTCCCGAGAAGCTAATCAATGAGATACCGATCATTGAACAAACAAAGCCTAAAACAAACAACCTAGGAATCTGTCCCTGCTTTAATATAAAACGGCTGATCAATGCAGTCATGAACGGACTCACTGACCCGATAATTCCAACATTCATTGCCAGCGTATAGGTTAAAGCAACGTTTTCTAAATAATAATAAAGAAATACTCCAAACAAACCAGCGATCATAAAATAAAATTCTTCCTGCCAACCCTTAAATTTCAAAACTTTTCTGGAAATCACCGTCAAGACGATAAAGCCGATTAAAAAGCGAATAAATAGAATTTCAATCGGTAAAAAAGCCTGTAGCAGAACTTTGGTAGAAATAAAAGTCAATGCCCAAATAAAAATAGTCAAACTGGCAGATAAATGTCCCTTCACTGTTTCTGACATAATCGTCCCCCTTCTCAGCTTATCCTAACTCATCTCAAAAAGATTCTCTTGTAAGATATTGATTCCTTTTTGAAGTATATAAAAAATACTATGTCATTATGCGAGAAATTAAGCAATAGGCTGCAGAAAAAAAGCGAGATTCCCTCGAATCCCGCTTGGTATCAAAAATCAGGCTGCCAAGGTCCCTTCGTATTTGGAATCTCATAATCGTGAACGATACCGGAATTATCAAAAACTACGCCATGGAGACTTCCGCCAAAGACCGCACCTCCGTCAATGCCGATTTTTCCATCAGATTGCCAAAGAGCTGTGGTCTGCATATCGCCATACAACATAGGCGTTATCGTATGACCAAAAACGATTGTTTTCCCAGTATTATTTTTGCCCTCATGGAACGGCTCGCGAATCCATAAAAAATCTTGTACAGACGTTTCATGCCAATCTTTTGTTAAGTTTACACCAGCATGAACAAAAAGATAATATCCCCACTCGCAATATAACGGACGCTCATTCAAAAATTCCAGCAATTTCTTGTAGCGGCTGCGAATCATCATGGCAATCTCCGTTGGTGAATACTCCTCAGTCGCACCTTTATGCAGCAAACTTTCGATCGTTTCCTTACCGCCATTATACAAATAGCTTGGAAACCAATCTTCAGGACTCTCCATAAATTCCAGAAAATATTGTTCGTGATTGCCCCGTAAATACACCGCTTGATATTTTTCTACCAGTTCCATACCTAATAACCAACAATCCTTGCTTTTACGGCCTCGATCATTCAAATCGCCAATCAAAATCAACTGCTGTTTATCTGGTTGAAACTTTTTTAAAATCTCCTGAAACAGCTCGTATTCACCATGAATGTCACCAATCACAAAAACTTGTTTCATTTATCTCCGCCCCTTCCAACCAAGGCCTCCGTTATCTTCCTGAAACGACAAAGTAATTCCCATCTGCATCAACAAAATTGAATACATACTCCTCACCGATTTGCGCTAAATCTCCTAACTGCACGTCGATAGTTTCTAACTTTTTGTACAGAGCAACCACATCATCACTACCAAAAATCAAAGCTGGTGATGGTTCAGTCGCTTCGTCATCGTTCTTTTCAATAAAGGCACGATCATAGATTACTAAATGGGTAGTGCTGTTTTTGCTCATAGCCACTTCGGCAACCTGTGACCCGTCCAGTTCCTCAAAGCTAATTTCTACAAAACCTAAACTTTGCCAAAAAGAACTAGCTTTCTTTACATCATTAGCATATAAAATTACTTTGACCTCTTCATTAAACAAATCATTTCGCTCCTTATTCAATCATTCCGCTATTTTGAACTTATAATATCAAAAAAAGTGTACCAAAAAAGGCTTGGTCGCGCTAGCCAAGCCTTTCAAATAATTATGAATTCACTTCAATTGAAGCATTTTCGTCATGTAGGATATCGCGGTTCAACTCATGGATTCGCTCACTAGTTACGACACCTGCTACCATACTACCGCTAACATTCACAGCTGTACGAGCCATATCAATCATTGGTTCAACAGAGATTACTAATCCAACGATAGCTACAGGCAAGTTCATAGCTCCCAGTACGATCAATGAAGCGAAAGTCGCTCCACCACCGACACCAGCTACACCAAATGAGCTGATAGTTACGATAGCGATCAACATCACGATAAATTTCAAATCAAAAACATTCACACCAACAGTTGGTGCTACGATCGTCGCAAGCATAGCGGGATAAACACCGGCACAGCCGTTTTGACCAATCGAGATACCAAAGCTGCCAGCAAAGTTTGCTGTCGCTTCGTCAACACCTAATGCTTTCGTTTGCGTTTCAATGTTCATCGGCAAAGTTCCGGCACTTGAACGGGAAGTAAACGCAAAGCTTAACGCTGGAAAAGCTTTCTTAAAGAAATTGATCGGATTTACTTTGACACCTAAGAGAATCACAGAATGTACTAAAAGCACAACAATCAATGCACTATAAGAAGCCAAAATAAATTTACCTAAGTTAACGATTGCTTCAAAATCACTCGTTGCTAAAACATTCGTCATTAACGCGAAAACACCATATGGAGTTAAGCGCAACACTAATGTTACGATACGCATAACGATTTTATATAGACTATCAATCAAATTCGCAAAAAATTCTGCTTCTTTTGGTGCTTTACGACGTACTCCTAAAAAGGCGATGCCGACAAAAGCCGCAAAAATTACCACACCAATCGTACTGGTTGGACGAGTCCCTGCAAAATCAGCAAAAACATTGGTTGGTATGAAGGATAGAATTTGTTGCGGGATTGAGAAGTTTTGAACCATTGTTTGGCGATCCGCCAATTCTTTGATTCGAGCAGTTTCTGCAGCTCCCTTAGTAAATGTCGCGCCATCTAGTCCAAAGACCATAACAGCCAAAATTCCGATTAAAGCAGCGATTGCAGTTGTAGCTAATAGAGTAACTAACACATTCGCACTGATCTTACCGAGCTTCTTGCTGGATTTCATTTTGGTAAAAGCACCGACGATTGAAATAAATACTAGGGGCATAACCAACATTTGTAATAAAGAAATATAACCATTACCAACGATCCCGATCCATTCCATCGCTTGAGAAATGACCTTACTACCATTACCTAAAAGTAATTGTAAAATTCCGCCAAAAATAATTCCGGCGCCTAATCCCGCAAATACACGATTAGAAAATTTCACATGCCTTTTTTGCATTTGATAGAATGCCACAAGCAATGCAACGAACACTAAGATCACTAATACAGTGAACAGAGTTGTCATTGTATTCCTCCTTAAAATAACTTTCTATAATGACAAGTCTGTCAAAGGAAGTAAAGGTTCCCGGTATTCACTCTTCAGTGAAATACCCTAAAATATAGCTGCGCGATTCCTAAATTTTAGTGACTTAAGAATTATAACCCAGATAAAATAATCTGTCTTACATTTTGCACTGTTGCATGGAAATTTTCATAATGATATTCATAAAAAAATCCACTTTGAC
Organism: Enterococcus sp. 3H8_DIV0648; assembly: GCF_002140655.1. NCBI lineage: Bacteria > Bacillati > Bacillota > Bacilli > Lactobacillales > Enterococcaceae > Enterococcus > Enterococcus sp. 3H8_DIV0648. The sequence goes on from NZ_NGLG01000001.1 coordinate 1,213,465, forward strand.
TAGACTCTAATTACATGAACTAGAAGTCCCTCAAAGTGGAGGTGAAATTATCGTTTTAAATAGTATTTGAAGAAAAATTGATTTTTACACCTGGTTTATCCAAAGCAATTTCGGTGATTTCATAGACCATTCGCTCAATCAATCTTAAAACTGTCTCTTATACACATCTAGATGTGTGAAATACCCTAAAATATAGCTGCGCGATTCCTAAATTTTAGTGACTTAAGAATTATAACCCAGATAAAATAATCTGTCTTACATTTTGCACTGTTGCATGGAAATTTTCATAATGATATTCATAAAAAAATCCACTTTGACTAGACTCTAATTACATGAACTAGAAGTCCCTCAAAGTGGAGGTGAAATTATCGTTTTAAATAGTATTTGAAGAAAAATTGATTTTTACACCTGGTTTATCCAAAGCAATTTCGGTGATTTCATAGACCATTCGCTCAATCAATCTTAAAATTGGACGAATCATCTCATTGGCCTCAGCCTCAGTCAAATCATTTTGTTGTTTAACTTGGCGCCCGATCACATGGATGACTTGAGAAAATACACCGCCAATAATAAACTCTTCGAAAGGGAGTACGAACTCAATCCGAACACCCATAATACTATTTTCAGCTGGATATCCTGGGTCCATTGCTTCCAATGGACTAAAATTAATCAGCAATTTCTGTTTTACTACTTGGTCTTTCGGAGGAAGTCCATAATTAAATGACTCTACGACTTCCTGATCGCGTTGTAATTCCATTTCGCACCTCCTTGTTCAAATTAATCAAATAGTAAAAATTGTAGCTTATTATTTTTACTAATAGCTATTTTACCAACTGTTTCCTTACTCTAATTATAGCTTTCTGCTCAGAAAATTTGTACCATTTCTTTTAAATTATTTATAAAATAAGCTGACTTAATATCCTGTTTAAAATAATCTATATCAAAGAAGACCGTCTGAACACCTGCATTATTTCCTGCCTCAATGTCTAACTTGCGATCTCCGATCATTACTGTTTTATTCCGGTCTAATTGATAGTTATCAATAAAATAATTAATCGCGGATGGATCTGGTTTTCTAGGATAATTTGAATCACTGCCGATAATATCGACAATCAATGCATCCAATCCATCTCTTTTTAACAGATTCCAGGTCGACTCGACCGTTCGATGGGTTAAAATGAAATGCTGCCCGCCCTTATCCTGCAGTTTTTCTAACGTTTCTTTGGTTTCCGCAAAGGGATAAGAGGCTTTGTTTTGCTGTGCCTCGTAGGCATGGTACTTTTGATCAAAATCAGGCGCAGGCAATTGCCAATCGACGATCATTTGTCGAATCGATTCCATTTTTATCTTTTTGTAGACTGTTTCTTCATCCTTGTTTATATCAAACTCTTTAAATGTCCGCATTAATGCCTTCAACATAATTGGATAAGTATCATACAATGTGCCATCAAAATCCCAAATATAATTCATACGAACCCTTTCTAAGTAAACATAATAATTTTATAGAATCTCTTTTTGAATAATTTCTAAGCGCGAATTAAATGTGTAGACTATCGGAGTCGCATTAGGAATATCGATTTGATCGACTTGATCGGTTGGAACAGCTTCAAGAAATTGAACCAACGCACGCAAACTATTTCCATGACCACAAACTAACACTGTTTTTCCAGCCATCAAATTCGGTGCTAACTGATCCTGCCACAACGGTACGACACGTTGCGAAGTCATATGCAAACTCTCTCCGGTTGGGATCAATCGAGGATCAAGCTGATTATATCGTCGATCAAAATGATTATCTTTTGTTAAAGGCGGAACTTCATCAAAGCCCCTTCGCCACTTCTTTACTTGGTCAGCTCCAAAATGCTGGGCAATAATATCCTTATTCTTCCCAACTAATGCACCGTAATGTCGCTCATTTAAACGCCACGTTTTATATTCTGGAACAAAGCTTGCATCTGCTTCCTGCAAGATCATTTTTGCGGTTTTGATCGAGCGTTTAAGAACAGATTCAAACGCCACATCTATTAATAAGCCCGCATTTTTTATTCTTTTGCCAGCCTCTTTAGCCTGTTCGATCCCCTTTTCTGTTAAATCTACATCCATCCAGCCAGTCCAATAATTTTGGAAATTGGCTTCACTTTCGCCATGCCGGACTAAAATTAGTTTCATATTCTCACCTTCTCGTTGTAAGAATATCAGAAAAAGCCTAGTTTTAAAAACTAGACCTTCTTTACGAATTGCGTATGACAATTTTTACAAGTTACTTTGATTTTTCCTCGTCCCTTTGGTGCACGCAATTTTTGTTTGCATTCGGGACATTTAAAGTACCGATACGTACCATTCTTTCCTTTGAAGAAATCCTTCATCTGAGCAATCCATTGGATGAATTTTTGGTTTTCATTGCTTCGTGGATAGATTTTCTTCGAACAAAACCGATAAATCACTAACGCAAAAGCTGCTAACGCTAAAATGTTCCCGATGTAAAACGGAATCCAACGGTCAAAAATCATCATCACTGCCCAAACAATCAATAATGCCTTATTGATTTGATCCAATCTGCCATAACGTCCGCGCATTAAATACGCATATTTTTGATAAAATTTCGTTAGTCGCTGCATCCAAATACTTCCCAATGAAATTGCCCCTTTCTGTAATGCTACTTGTTATAAATCTTTGGTCCTTTACGCATGTTCTTGCGATCATTTTTCGGCGTTTCCATTTTTTTTGAACGTCCGCCGCCTTGTTTCTTTTTGATCAGCTCTAACATTTTCTCTTTTTGATTCATATTTACACCGCCTTTATCAGTAAAGTTACTGATTCTACATGATATGTTTGCGGAAATAAATCTACTGGCTGAACCTTAACTGCATGGTATCCAAGATCTTCATATCTTCGCAAATCTCTAGCTAAGGTAGCAGGATTACATGAAATATAAACGATTTTTTGAGGATTTACTGCTACTGATGCTTCAATGAATTTTTCATCCAAGCCTTTTCTTGGCGGATCAACAAAAATCACAGAAGGTTCGATGCCTTCACGAGCCCAGCGGGGCATAAGTTTTTCTGCCTTCCCAATCTCATAATTGGCATTTTCAATCCCATTAGCTTTTGCATTTGCTTTCGCATCCTCGATGGCCTGAGGAACTATTTCAACACCATAAACATGTTTGACTTTATCTGCTAATGACAAACCAATTGTTCCAATTCCGCAATAAGCATCAACAACGATATCTTCAGAATTTAACTTAGCAAATTCAATAGCTGTTTGATAAAGCACTTCTGTCTGTTCCGTATTTACTTGATAGAACGACTGCGGTGAAATTTGGTAAGTTTTGCCTAATAATGTGTCATTAATCGCTGATTTGCCGTACAACACTTTTTCTTCTCGACCCATGATGACATTCGTCTTTTCTGGATTGATGTTTTGAATCACAGAAACCACTTCAGGTAGTTCGGCTTTGATTATTTCAGCAATTTCAGTTCCTTTAAAGAAACGTTCTGTTCTAGTAACCAGAATCACCATCATCTCATGACTGTAATGACCGCGACGAATGATGATGTGACGAATAAAGCCTGTATTTTCACGTTCATTGTAGGCTTTGACGTTAAACCGCCGCAAAATATTCCGAACTGCGATGATTGCTTGATCAATTTTTGGATCTTGAATCAGATAATTTTCAATTGGTAATAAAATATGCGAATTTTTGCGGTAAAAACCGGTCATCAATTGATCGTCAACTTTTTGAACAGGAATCTGTGCCTTGTTGCGATATTCAAAAGGGTTCTCCATGCCTAAAGTTGAAGCTACTGGCAACTCAGGCAACTTCGCAATTGTTTTCAGAACCTTTACAACTTGCTGTTGTTTAAAGCGTAATTGATAATCATAAGTCATATGGCTTAAAGGTGCGATCCCACTTCTTAAAAGATCTAGATCTTTCACTTCTTGACGTTCAGGGTTTGCGTTGAAACGCTCCATTACTTTTCCATATCCGAATTTCTTTCCGACTTTAACTGCTTTAACTTTTATTTCCTCTTCCGGCAAAGCATTTTCAATAAATAGCGGATAACCATCGATATGCGCGACACCTAAACCTTCATGTGATAAATCATCGATCGTGACGGTGTATGTTTGATTTTTTTCTACTGTGGTCATTTCATTCTCCTTCAAGGCTGATTTGTCTATTCTAATGAATTCTAATAGAAAAAGCAAGGTAACATCAAGTCTATACTCTTAAGAGTTCCATAAGAATGAATCCTAGCCAGTTCATTAATAAATGAGAACACAAAAAACGTTCCCGTCTTACGACAGAAACGTTTAGATATTACTCGTCTGAATCTTCATCTTGGATTTTTTCATATTCTTTAACTAGTTCAATTCCGGCTTCACGCTTTTGATCATCTGGGCCTAAAATTGCGTCATCGTTAATTTCATCCGTATTGGCATAAAATTCAATATGCTGATGCAAATTCTCAAATCGCATCGGTGCATCGCCGCCGTATTCGCCATCTAAATTGATCATCATTTTCTTATCCGTATCAATTAAGCTGGCATCCAGAAAACTAGTCTTAACATACAAAACTTTTGAATCATTAACGTGCTTTCCGCCATTTAAGACTAAGGTAATCAAACGAACGATTTCAAAAAGATTTGCTGTTTTCACTACGATCAGTGAAAACTTGCCGTCATCTAATTTAGCATCCGGAGCAATCGTTTCAAAACCACCGATAGAATTTGTTAATCCTAGGAAAAACATCGAAGCATTGCCTTCGTATTCGCCACCCTCATAAACCAAACGCATTTTAGTCGGTTTGATTCGTGGAAGCATTTCGGCCCCTTTAGCTAAATAAGCTAAATAGCCAAAAATACTTTTCAATTCAGATGGCACCTCATATGTTAATTCAGTTAATGAGCCGCCGGCAGCAATATTAATAAAATAAGTACCAGCAGCCTTACCAATATCCATTTTAACTGTTTGTTGTTTTTGGATAACTTCAGCCGCGGCCTTCACACTATTACGCGGGACTTTCAAAGCGCGAGCATAGTCATTGGTTGTGCCGGCTGGAATGATCGCCATCTTGGGGCGTTCTTCTAAGCCGGCAATTCCATTGACGACTTCGTTAATGGTTCCATCGCCCCCTGCCGCAACGACTAGTTCAAAACCAGCTTTTGCAGCACGAGTAGCTTCATTTTTCGCTGAATCAGGTTCAGGAGTCGTAGCAAAGGCACTTGCTTCATAACCTGCTTTTTCGATGGCATCTAAAATATCTGCCAAATTATTGCGCATGATCTCTTTTCCAGATACTGGATTATAAATCAGTCGTGCTTTTCTCATGGTCGAGCTCCTTGTTCATTTAAAATAATTATTCTAAAAAAAGTTCACGTCGAATACAGTTCCACCAAGTGAATTTAAATTCATCGGTGAAACTGATATTGACATTTTTTACCTTTTCGCTAATTCCTCTTGAAGCAATTTATTTACTACGCCTGGATTAGCTTTTCCTTTAGTTGCTTTCATGATTTGTCCAACTAAGAAACCAACAGCTCGATCTTTTCCGTTCTTAAAGTCTTCAACGGATTGATCATTATTATCAAGTACTTCATTAATCATTGGCAACAATTGAGCTGGATCAGATAACTGAACGAGACCTTTAACTTCCACAACTTCTTTTGCATTTCCGCCATTTTGGATCAGCTCACGGAAGACTTTCTTCGCAATCTTAGAACTGATAGTGCCGTCTGCGATCAGCGTAATCATGCCTGCTAAATTACTTGGTGTTAATTTAGTATCGGCTAACTCCAGTTTTTCACTATTCAAATAAGCAGACACTTCACCCATCAACCAGTTAGATGCTTGCTTAGCATCTGCGCCTTCCTTCAGTGTATCTTCAAAGAAGTCAGACATTTCACGGCTCAAGGTTAGAACCATTGAGTCATATTCTGGTAATCCTAAATCATTCACATAACGTTCGCGACGTGCCGCTGGCATTTCAGGTAACGTTTCACGAACTTCTTCAATCCATGCATCGTCGATTTCAAAGCGCGGAATATCTGGTTCTGGGAAGTAACGATAGTCACTTGAACCTTCCTTAACACGCATCAAAATTGTTTTATTGGTCCCTTCGTCGTAACGGCGTGTTTCTTGTTGGATTGTTCCACCAGAAAGCAGAACTTTGGTTTGACGTTGAACTTCAAAGGTCAAGCCTTTTTTAACGAAACTGATTGAGTTTAGATTTTTCAATTCTGTTTTTGTACCAAATTCTTCTTGACCATAAGGACGCAAGGAAATGTTGGCATCACAGCGCATTGATCCTTCTTCCATCTTCACATCACTGACACCAGTAAATTGGATGATTGAGCGCAACGCTTCTAAGTAAGCATTTGCTTCTTCAGGCGAACGCATATCTGCCTCAGACACAATCTCGATCAGTGGTGTCCCTTGACGGTTTAAATCGACATAGGAATAGCCGCCGATACCATGCATGTTTTTACCAGCATCTTCTTCTAAGTGGACACGTTCGATGCGGATTTTTTTCTTCTTACCGTTAACATCAATTTCGATCCAACCATCATGACCAATCGGTTCGTCAAATTGTGAGATTTGATATGCTTTTGGGTTATCTGGATAGAAATAGTTCTTACGGTCAAAGTGCATATTTTTTGAAACTTCGCAGTTTAAGGCAAGAGCGGCTTTCATTCCAAATTCAATCGCAGCTTTATTCATGACCGGCAAGACACCTGGATAGCCCCAATCGATAATATTTGTATTGGTATTTGCTTCTGCACCAAAGTGAGCGGGCGCAGGTGAAAAGATTTTAGAGTTTGTTTTTAATTCCACATGGACTTCAAGTCCAATGACAGTCTCTAAGTTCATTATTTGTCCCCCCCTAAAATCACTGGTTTTTGCTTATGGAAATCAGTTGCTTGTTCAAAAGCATAAGCAGCTTTATACATAGTTGATTCATCAAAATGTTTTCCGATGATTTGCAGACCAACAGGCAATCCTTCTGAGAAGCCGGCTGGAACTGACATACCTGGTAATCCTGCTAAGTTTACAGGGATCGTTAAGATATCATTTAGATACATCGTAATTGGATCATCAATATTTTCACCGATGCCAAAAGCAACAGTTGGAGATGTTGGACCAATGATCAAATCATAATCAGCAAAAACTTTATCGAAGTCCTGTTTAATCAATGTACGCACTTGTCCCGCTTTTTTGAAATACGCATCGTAGTATCCAGCTGAAAGTGAGAATGTTCCCAGCATGATCCGACGTTTTACTTCATCGCCAAAACCTTCAGTACGTGTATTTACATAAACATCTTCCAAGTTTTGCACATCTTCCGAACGGAAACCATAACGGATACCATCGAAACGCTGCAAGTTCGAGCTAGCTTCAGATGAAGCGATGATGTAATACACTTCTACCCCATATTTTGAATGTGGCAAGCTGACTTCTTCAACAGTCGCACCTAAAGCTTTAAAAGTATCAACCGCTTTAGTGATTGCCGCCTTAACACCAGGTTCGATTCCTTCTGCCATGAATTCTTTTGGCAAAGCAATCTTCATTCCTTTGATATCACCAGTTAAACCAGCAGCAAAATCAGGTACAGAAACACCTGCTGAAGTGCCGTCTTTTGGATCATAGCCGCTGATAGCATTCAGTGCTAAAGCATTGTCTTTAACTGTACGAGTAAATGGTCCGATTTGGTCTAACGATGACGCAAAAGCAATCAAGCCAAAACGAGACACACGTCCATAAGTTGGTTTCAATCCTACAACACCATTGAAAGCTGCAGGTTGTCGAATACTACCGCCAGTGTCGCTCCCTAAAGAAACTGGTACTTCACCTGCCGCTACTGCTGCGGCCGAACCACCAGAAGAACCGCCGGGAACCTTTGTTTGATCCCAAGCATTTTTTGTCTTCTTAAAATAAGAGGTCTCGCTTGAACTTCCCATCGCAAATTCATCCATGTTCAGCTTACCAACTGGAATTAAATCTGAACTATATACTTTTTCCATGACTGTCGCATCATAAATTGGGTCGAAGTTCGATAAAATTTTAGATGCTGCAGTCGTTAATAGACCTTTTGTTACTATATTGTCCTTAATCCCGATCGGAATACCAGCCAATACGTTATCTTCTGTGATTCCTTTTGCATCAACAGCTTTTGCCATTTCTAATGCTTTTTCTTCATTCAAAGTAATGAAAGCATCAATATCTTTTTCTGTTTCCTTGATGCGATCAAAGGTTTCAGTTGTTAAATCAGTCGCTGTGATTTCTTTTGATACTAGCAGACTGTGTAATTCTTCAATCGATTTGTCATATAATTTTTCCATTATGCACCAGCCTCTCCATTGTCAATGATTGCCGGAACCTTAATGAAGCCATCTTCACTTTCCGGAACATTTTTCATTAACTCATCACGCGACCAGCCTTCATCGGCAACGTCTTCACGCATGACATTAATTGTTTCTAATACATTGGAAGTAAATGGCACACCTTCTGTATCAACTTCCCCAAGTTGTTCGACCATGTCGATTATTTTTCCTAATTGATCCGTAAAACCGGTCAATTCATCATCTGAAAAAGAAAGCTTCGCAAGTTTTGCGACATGTTTCACTTGTTCTTCATTAATTGCCATAATATCCCTCTTTCTTTTGTCAATTTTCAATCATTTTATCATATCAAACAAGTTTAAAATAATCGTATTCTAATAGAGTCAACGCTTTTTATAATACTCGTTCGATAATAGAATCGTCAACAGCCTTCTAGACAAAACTGTTTAGTCCGTCTGACTTTCTTCAATAGCTTGGATCATTTGTTTTTCGTCCCAGACTTCAATACCCAAACTTTGTGCCTTTGTCAGCTTACTCCCAGCTTCTTCGCCGGCGACCACAATATCAGTCTTTTTAGAGACACTGCCGGTTACTTTTCCGCCAAGATTTTGAATTTTTTCTTTTGCTTCCTCACGAGTATAATCGATCAGCTTGCCCGTCAGTACAACCGTTTTGTCTTTAAATGGTGACTCGATTTCTGCTAATTGACTTCTCCGGATTCCATTATATTTGAGATTTACACCTCGTTCAGCTAGTTCTTGCATCAGCTCATGGACTTCTTCATTTTCAAAGTAGGTCACAACACTGTCCGCGATCGTTTCCCCAATCGTGTTTAGATCAACGATTTCTTCTTTAGTTCCTTTGCTCATCGCTTCAAGACTGCCGAAATGCTCGGCCAATATTCCCGCGGCTTTCGCACCTACATGGCGGATACCTAATCCAAAAATCAAACGTTCTACTGAGTTTTCACGACTAGCATCAATCGCTTGTAAAATATTTTTGGCCGACTTATCTTTGATCTTATCCAAAGTCAGTAACTGTTCCTTATCTAATGCATAGAGATCAGCTACATCAGAAACTAATCCCTTATCAAACATTTGCGCTAACACGCGAGGCCCTAAACCTTCGATATTCATCGCATTGCGGGAAACAAAATGGCTTAATCCTTCTTTGATTTGTGCAGGACACTTCGGATTGATGCAACGAAGCGCTACTTCTTCATCCAAATGAACTAATTCACTGTCACAGATTGGGCAATGGGTAGGTACTGGATAAGGTTCGCTGTCTGCTGGTCGTTTTTCCAGAATGACTTGTGCTACTTCAGGAATAATATCACCAGCTTTGTAAACTAGAATGGTATCCTGCAAACGAATATCCTTTTTCTCGATATAATCACTATTATGAAGACTTGCGCGACCAACTGTCGTTCCTGCTAATCGCACTGGCTCCATGATTGCTGTAGGTGTCAAAACACCGGTGCGGCCAATCGTCCAATCAATGTCTAGTAAAGTCGTCTGAGCCTCTTCAGGGGGAAACTTGTAGGCTGTGGCCCAACGCGGGGCTTTTACAGTGAAACCTAATTCATCCTGCAAATCAAATTCATTTACCTTGATTACAATACCGTCGATTTCGTAAGGCAATTGATCTCTTGTCTCATGAAAGGTTTCAATATAGTCCCAAACTTCATCGATCGTATCACAAACCCGATGTTCAGGATTTGTTCGGAAGCCCAGACGAGACATTTCATTCAGTGCATGATCTTGTGTCGTAGATTCCAGCGGGCCGAAATCAGCAAGTGTATATAAAAACGTACTCAAATTCCGCTTAGCTGCAATCCGTGTATCTAATTGTCGTAAACTTCCAGCAGCAGCATTGCGAGGATTCGCAAAAACTTCTTTGCCTTCTTCTTCCCGCTGTTGATTCAGTTTCACAAATGAAGACTTAGGCATATAGCACTCACCGCGAACTTCGATGGATAAAGGTTCCTTCAATCGTAACGGAATTGATTTCACTGTTTTTAAATTCTCTGTAATATTTTCACCAACTGTTCCATCGCCTCGGGTCGCTCCTTGAACAAAGACCCCATTTTCATATTTTAAGGAAATAGATAAGCCGTCGATTTTTAACTCGCAGCAATAAGAAACCGGATGGCCTAAAGCTTTCTTTACACGTTCATCAAAGGCAATCAACTCTTCTTTGCTAAAAACATCATTTAAGCTATATAAAGGAATATCGTGCACAACTTTTTCAAAGCCTTCTAACACTTTTCCTCCAACTCGTTGGGTAGGTGATTCGGGTGTGATCAAATCAGGGTACTCTGTTTCGATCTCAACTAATTCTTGATACTTTTTATCGTAAACAAAATCTTCCACCGAGGGTTGATCTTGCACGTAATATTCATGGGCATATTGATTCAGTTCGTCGCGGAGTTCTGCCGAGCGTTTTTCCGCCGCTTGAAAGGTCATTGATTCCAAGAAGGTCCCTCCTAATTTATTTTATATGGAAAGTTTTAGATTTTTTCAATTGGTGCAAAAGCAGCTAACAGCCTTTTGACACCTTGCTGTGGAAATGCGATATCTAATTCAACGTCTTTAGCATTACCACTGACTTTTACTACAGTCCCTACGCCCCATTTCTTATGCTGAACTTTATCACCAGGGTTCCAACTTTCATTTTCTCCCCCAGATGCTGTCTTGCTAGTAACAGGTTCACGTGTAGCATGCTGATATTTTGGCTGCATGACTTTACTTTGGAACGGATTACTGTAGCTCACTTTAGGTTGAGGCTGCATACCGACAGCGTTTAATAAACTGTCGTCAATCTCAGCGACAAAACGGGAAGGCTGGTTGTATTGAGTTTTTCCATAAAGGGTCCGGGAAAACGCATTGGTCAAATACAAACTTTCTTCGGCACGAGTAATTCCGACATAGGCAAGACGACGTTCCTCTTCTAGTTCGGCTTCTTCCATTAAAGAACGGGAAAGCGGGAAAATTTTTTCCTCCATACCGATTAAAAAGACAATAGGAAATTCTAGTCCTTTCGCTGCATGCAGCGTCATCAAAGTGACTTGCGCACTTTCTTCTTGATAATCATCTAAATCTGATACTAAGGCTAGATCATTTAAGAATACCGCTAATTTTTCTTCGGGTGCTTCTTCTTCATCTTGTGTCTCATTACGTTTATCAAATTCTTGCGTGACAGTTCGAAACTCCTCTAAGTTTTCTAAACGCGACTCAGCTTCTAAGGTACGTTGATTTTTTAATTCATCTAAATAACCAGTCCGCTCCAATACTTGGTCAACTAAATCAGTCACTGGCAAATAAGTAACCATTTCTTGGAACTGTGTGATCATCGTGCCGAATTCACCGATCATACGACCCGCTTTACCTGAAATATTAGCCAAATCAATATTCTGTGCAGCTTCTACCATCGACCAATCATGCATCGCTGCAAAGCTTCTTAGCTTTTCAACAGAAGCAGCGCCGATCCCGCGTTTAGGAGTATTAATCACGCGTTCAAAGCTGACGCCGTCTCGAGGATTATTGATGATATTCAAATAGGCGATAATATCTTTGATTTCTTTACGATCATAGAATTTATGTCCGCCAACCATCGTGTAGGGAACGTTTGATTTTACTAACGTATCTTCAATCACCCGTGATTGGGCATTGGTTCGATACAATACTGCAAAATCATTGTAGCTTCGATTATTGCTTTGAATTTCTTCTTTGATCTTGCTGACGATAAACTGCGCTTCATCTCGTTCACTATCGGCACGATAATACGTGATTTGTTCGCCAGCCTGATTGTCCGTCCAAAGGCTCTTGTCACGCCGATTACTGTTATTTTTAATAACTTGGTTGGCCGCATCTAGGATACTTTTTGTTGAGCGGTAATTTTGTTCTAATAAAATAACAGTTGCATCGTTGTAATCTTTTTCAAAATCCAAAATATTCTGCATATCCGCACCGCGCCAGCCGTAGATACTTTGATCGGCATCTCCTACGACACATAAGTTGCGAAAGCGTGCCGCTAGCATATTTACTAAGGTATATTGAGCATGATTGGTATCTTGATATTCGTCGACATGCAGGTAATGAAATTTATTTTGATAATAGGTCAAAACTTTTTCATTTTCTTCGAACAAGCGAATCGTGTTCATAATTAAATCGTCAAAATCCATACTTTGATTATTTCTCAGAGCTTTTTGATACGCATCGTAGCAGCGTGCCACAATTTCCTCAAAGAAAGAACCTTGCCGTTCAGCGTAGGTTTCTGGTGTCAGAAGCTCATTTTTGGCATTGCTGATTGCTCCTAAAATCGAGCGCGGATCATATTTTTTGGGATCAATGTTTAATTCTTTTAGAATTCGCTTCATTAAGGTTAATTGATCTGAACCATCCAAGATCGTAAAATTCCGGTCATAACCAATCGCATCTACATCGCGCCGTAAGATTCTTACACACATCGAGTGAAAAGTCGAAACCCATACATCCTCGCCGCCCTGACCTAGAATGCTGTTAACCCGTTCCTTCATTTCCCTTGCTGCTTTATTGGTAAAGGTGATCGCTAGGATATTCCAAGGATTCACATTTTTTTCTTCTATTAAATAAGCAATACGATGGGTCAGAACTCGCGTCTTTCCACTTCCTGCCCCCGCCATAATCAATAACGGTCCTTCGGTATGAAGCACCGCCTCTTTTTGTTTAGGGTTTAGTCCTGCTAACAACTCCTGTTTGTTTGGCATGCAAAACGTCCTTTCTCTATTCAATCTTTTTTATTATAGCATCTCAGAAAGTTTCGCGACACTAGCAACATTTCAAAAAAACGAATTCATTGAATGATACTTGTTTTTCTTATAAATTCGCGCTAAGTTTAATAAGGGTATGGAGGGAAAACATGAAGAACGAACATGAAATTAAACGTTTAGATAGTACCAAAGTCATTTTTATTTTAAAGGGTGTCCTGATCGGAGCGATCGCCGGCGTTATCGTCAGCCTTTTTCGACTGCTGATCGAAAAAATGATGGAACACATCGTTACTCTTTACCAATGGTTCCACGACAATCCTTTATGGTTAATCCCTTGGGCTTTAGTGATGCTGGCATTTGCCAATATCGTTGGAGCCTTGATGAAATCAGAGCCAAATATCAAGGGCAGCGGAATCCCGCAGGTTGAAGGAACCTTGCAAGGCGAGATCAAGCTCAATTGGTTTTCCATTCTTTGGAAAAAATTTGTCGGCGGAGTATTATCAGTCGGCTCTGGTCTATTTCTCGGCCGAGAAGGTCCTTCCATCCAGTTAGGCGCAATGGTGGGACAAGGCTTCGGTGAGTACACACATGCCTCTACTTCGGAAAAAAAAATTTTTATTTCCAGCGGTGCGGCAGCTGGATTAGGCGCGGCTTTTAATGCCCCAATCGCTGGTTTGCTTTTTGTGATAGAGGAAGTGCATCATCATTTTTCGCCTTTAATTTGGCTTACTTCACTGACGGCAGCCTTAACCGCAAATTTAGTGTCATTGAACTTTTTCGGTTTAAAGCCAGTTTTATTCATTGCGAATGTTCCTTCGCTGCCATTGAAATATTATGGTTTATTGATTCTGCTGGGAGTTATTTTAGGGGTTCTCGGGTATGTTTATCAAGTGGTCCTTTTAGCGCTGCCGCAAATCTATAAAAAGACCCATTTACCAGACTATCTTTATGGGATTATTCCATTTCTATTAATTATTCCTATCGCTTTCTTTTTCCCGCTTTACTTGGGCGGAGGAAATCAAATCGTTTTAGCCATTGGTGAAAATGTGTTTCCCTTAACCGTGCTGATTTTTTTATTTTTCCTACGCTTCATTTTTTCAATGGTTTCTTATGGGGCAAATCTTCCGGGAGGGATTTTTTTGCCGATTCTAACTTTGGGGGCTTTGATCGGCGGGATTTATGGAACTATTTTGCACCAATGGTTTGGTTTAGATTCGATGTTGATCCGTGACTTTGCAATCTTTGCGATGGCTGGCTACTTTACCGCTATCGGTAAAGCCCCGTTGACTGCGATTATTTTAGTAACTGAAATGGTCGGCAACATCACTCATTTAATGCCGCTGGCTGTTTGTTCCTTAACAGCTTATATCATCAATGATCTATTAGGCGGAAATCCAATTTATGAGTCATTACTTGAACGTCTGCTTAATGGACATCTGCCCAGTATTACTGGAAATAAGACGATCATTGAATTCCCTGTTACTGCCGAAAGTACATTGGATGGCACGATGGTAAGAGACTTTAACTGGCCGAAGGAAATGCTATTGATTTCGATTCGACGAGGCTCGGCAGAAATATTGACCCATGGCGATACCGTCATGAAGGTTGGAGATCTGTTAATGATTCTGACAGATGAAGGCTACACGCAAAAAATCACCAAACAGATTCGCGAGCGTTCCGACGCAGCGATCGCCAAAATACAAGACAAAGCAATACGAGGCTGAGCTATGCTCAACCTCGTATTTTTTCTGCTAATTTTTCATTTACATAAACAGATACCTGTCCATCGTTGACCGGAAATATTCCTTGACCGTTTTCATCTAAAACAACTTTTGCCTCATTATTTCCTAACAAGTCGACAAACGTTGCTCCTTCGTGAATCGCACTGACGGTCATTTCCTTTTGCCCGCCTTTTGCGTTAGTCATGATAATCGCCGCACCAGATTCAGCATCGTCAAAATCGCCTGTCAATGTCCAACCAATCACATCTGGATCATCAAAATAATCTGCTTGATTACCGAAGTTTAGGGTTTCACGTAATTTAATCAAGGCATTCAGTCCTTCTCCAACTGCCTCGGCATTTTCAGTTCCATAAAGATCACCCCAGAAAACAACCGGGGTTCCTTCGTTTCTCAACAAGATCAGGCTATAGGCGTGTAATTTGAACCAGCCTTCAACCCACGATTCTAAGCTTTGCCCATGCTGGGTATCGTGGTTGTCGACAAATGTTACGGCCCAGTCAGGTCGTGTTTCAATCAACGTACCGGCAAAGATTTGCCGCATGTCGAATGCTCCCATAGTCGAAGCTGCTTGAAATAGATTAAAGTGCAGCGGTACATCGAAAAGTGAAATCAAGTTGCCAGACGAATCTAAATATTCTTGCAGCTTCTCTAATTCGTCAGACCAATACTCGCCGACGACAAAAAGCTCTTCAGCTTTTTCTTCGCGTCGATGTAAAATCCAATCAACGAACAAATCAAATCGAATATGCTTTACAGCATCCAACCGATAGCCGTCAACACCGGTCAACTCTTGATACCATTTACCCCATTTGTCTAATTGTTCAACCGTTTCAGGATTTTCCATATCCAGGTTGCAGCCCATCAAGTAGTCAAAGTTCCCATTCTCATCATCGACTTTCGGCTCCCAGCCTTTATCGGCAAAATTAAAAATCGCATGATCTTTTTCACGTGCATCATAATCAACGCCAGAAAAATTCTTCCAGGTCCATTGATAGTCATTATATTTTCCTTTTCGGCCGGGAAAAGTAAATTTTGTCCACGCTTCGATTTCCTCTTCACCTGAACTTGGCTTGGTTCGATCATCAAAGTGATAAGAAACTGCAGAAACCACTTCTGTTTCATCCGCTCCCATAAAATGATCGAAAACGATATCCGCATAAATCTTTAATCCTGCCTTCTTCAATGCAGCGATACTGCTTAAATATTCTTCCTTTGTTCCGTACTTCGTAGCAATGCTGCCTTTTTGATCGAACTCACCCAGATCATAAAGATCGTAAGTTCCGTAACCAACATCATTGGCTCCCTCTGACCCTTTATATGCTGGCGGCATCCAAATTGCGTTCAATCCCAAATGATGCAGCTCTTCCGCTTTTTCGGCTAACGTTTTCCAGTGGTTGCCGTCTGCAGAAAGATACCATTCAAATCCCTGTAAAATTGTTTGTTTTCTCATAACCTTCACCTCTATATCCATCATACCTAAAATGAGAGTTCTTTCATAATAAGACGACCCGAAAAATAATTTTTAAATGTTTTTGAACGTTTATGACTGTTTGTGGTTGAATTGGAAAAACAATTGTGGTAGTATTTCAATTGAAGGAGGATTGAAAATGCTTACAGAAGAACGACATAGAAAAATAATTGACTGGCTAGAACGTGATGGATTAGTAAAATCACAGGATTTAATCCAATGGTTACATTCCTCAGAGTCGACAGTTCGCAGAGATTTACAGGAATTGGAAGATATGGGAATGTTAGAACGCATCCATGGCGGTGCGAAACGTCCGCAACATTTAGAGCAAGAACTGGGCATGATTGAAAAATCAGCCAAAAACGTTCAACAGAAGAAATTAGTTGCCAAGTACGCAGCAGACTGCATCACTGAGGGTGACGTAATCTATCTGGACGCCGGTACAACGACTTCTGAAATGATTCCCTTTCTGAAAGATCGTGCAGTTACGGTTGTAACGAATTCCGTTGGTCTTGCCGCTCACTTAGTTGAAGCGCAGATCGCTACGATCGTCTTGGGCGGCCGCATAAAACTTACTACTGACGCAGTTGTCGGCTCACAGGCGTTAGAACAATTAAAGCAATATCGTTTCAATAAAGCCTTTATGGGTATGAATGGTGTGCATCTCGACAGCGGCTACTCTACTCCCGACCCTGAAGAAGCGATTTTGAAAAGAGCAGCGATCCAGCAAGCAGAAGAAGCTTTTGTTCTTGTTGATCACAGTAAGTTTAACCAAACCAGCTTTGTCAGTGTCGCGCCGCTATCAGCAGCTTCAATCCTCACAGATACCTGTCCTTTGGTTATTCACGATCAAATCACAGAGCAAACTACCTTGAAGGAGGTTTCTGTATGATTTATACAGTGACACTAAACCCATCGATCGACTATATTGTTCACGTCGATCAACTTGCGATTGGCGATGTCAATCGAATGAAAAGCGATTTGAAATTACCCGGCGGAAAAGGCATTAACGTTTCACGAATCTTAAAACGAATCAATAATGAATCCACAGCCTTAGGTTTCCTTGGTGGTTTTACCGGAAACTTTATTAAAGAATGGCTGGAACGTGAGACTATAAAGACAAACTTTACACCAGTAGCTGACGATACACGAATCAATATCAAGTTAAAGGCCAATGAAGAAACTGAGATCAATGGACAGGGCCCGGTCGTTTCAGCGGATAAAATGAATGAATTAAAAAAAGTGTTGGCTCATTTAACTGCTGACGACATCGTGGTGTTATCAGGCAGCAAACCAGCCAGCATACCAACCGGCTTTTATCAAGAATTAATTGAAATCATTAAAGCTCAAGGTGCTGCTTTTGTCATTGATACCACTGGTGCTGATTTGATGGATGCTTTAGAAAAGAGTCCTTTATTAGTGAAACCAAATAATCATGAATTAGCAGATCTATATCAAACAACATTCCACTCAGTAGAAGATATTTATCCTTTTGGTCAACGTTTATTAGATGAAGGTGCTCAACATGCTCTGGTTTCTATGGCTGGCGACGGTGCATTACTTTTTACCAAAGATGGGATTTACCGTTCAAATGTTCTAAAACGCCCTGTTAAGAATTCTGTCGGCGCAGGCGACTCAATGATTGCTGGTTTTGTCGGCAACTTCACTAAAACACAAGACCCTGTTGAAGCATTCAAATGGGGCGTCGCTTGCGGCAGTGCCACTACTTTTTCCGATGATTTAGCTACCGCAGAGTTTATTCAAGAATTATTACCAGAAGTACAGATCACAAAAGTAAACTAATTTGGATCTTCCCTTCTGTAAAAATATGTATCAAATTAAAATTTGGAGGAATTATGATGGATATTAACGACTTATTGATCAAAGATGCCATGATCATGGATTTGCAAGCGACAACTAAAAAAGCAGCAATCGATGAAATGGTTCAAAAAATGTATGATGCCGACCGGATTTCAGATATCGCTGTATATAAAGAAGGCATTTTAAACCGTGAAGCGCAAACGTCTACTGGTCTAGGCGACGGCATCGCTATGCCTCATGCGAAAAACAGCGCCGTAAAAGAAGCAACCGTTTTATTCGCTAAAAGTAAAAATGGTGTAGATTATGAATCACTAGATGGTCAGCCTACTTACCTATTCTTTATGATCGCTGCTCCAGAAGGTGCCAATGATACTCACCTTCAAGCCTTGGCTGCACTATCCAGACTTTTGATTAACCCTGATTTTGTAGCAAAACTAAAGGCTGCGGAAACTCCGGATCAAGTTCAGGCAACCTTTGATGCTGCTGAAAAAGCAAAAGCTGCAGAAGAAAAAGCTGAAGCCCAAGCAGATGCAGAAGAAAAAATCAAAGACACGAATCGCCGCTACGTTGTTGCCGTAACAGCCTGCCCTACTGGTATCGCCCATACATACATGGCCGAAGACGCTTTGAAGAAAAAGGCGAAGGAAATGGGCGTGGATATCAAAGTTGAAACAAACGGCTCTGAAGGAATCAAACATCGTCTGACAGATGAAGAGATTGCTCGTGCCGACGGAGTTATCATAGCCGCAGATAAAAAAGTTGAAATGAATCGTTTCAATGGAAGAGAATTAGTTAACCGACCTGTCAGCGATGGGATTCGCAAACCAGAAGAATTAATCAACTTAGCGTTGAGCGGCAAAGCCCCTGTGTATCACGGAAGCGGAGAAGATACTTCTGCTGATGAAGAAAAAAGTGATAACGGAACTGTAGGTCAACAGATCTATAAAGATTTAATGAACGGCGTTTCTCATATGCTGCCATTCGTTATCGGCGGCGGGATCATGATTGCATTATCCTTCATGATCGACCAATTTATGGGTGTGCCTCAATCAGAACTTGCGAATCTAGGTAATTACAATCAAGCTGCCAGCTGGTTCAACCAAATCGGCGGTGCTGCATTTGGCTTCATGCTTCCTGTCCTTGCTGGATTTATCGCATCAAGTATCGCTGACCGTCCTGGTTTGATCGCAGGTTTTGCTGCTGGTGCTTTAGCTAACGCCGGTGGTGCTGGATTCCTAGGTGCATTAATTGGCGGTTTCCTAGCTGGTTATGTCATCATCTTCTTGAAGAAATTGTTTAAAAACTTGCCTAAATCACTTGAAGGAATCAAGGCAATTCTTTTCTACCCATTCTTCGGCTTAATGATTACCGGCTTCTTGATGCTATTAGTCAATGTTCCCATGAAAGCAATCAATGACGGCTTAAATGGTTTCTTAACTGGACTAAGCGGCTCAAACGCTATCTTATTGGGTGCTTTACTTGGCGGAATGATGGCGATCGACTTAGGCGGTCCTATTAACAAAGCTGCATATGTATTCGGAACTGCCACTTTAGCTTCAACTGTTGCTCAAGGCGGCTCAATCGTGATGGCAGCTGTTATGGCCGGCGGAATGGTTCCTCCATTAGCTATTTTCGTTGCTACTCGTTTGTTCAAAAACAAATTTGAAAAGAGCCAAGTTGACGCTGGTTTGACGAACATCGTCATGGGGCTTTCCTTTGTAACAGAGGGCGCAATTCCTTTTGCCGCAGCCGACCCTATCCGTGTGATCCCAAGTTTCGTCGTTGGTTCAGCTTTAGCTGGCGGTTTAGTTGGTGCTGTAGGGATCAAATTGCTTGCTCCTCACGGCGGAATCTTTGTTGTTCTGCTGTTGAGCCATCCATTGCTTTACCTTTTATTCATCGCCATCGGTGCGATCGTTTCAGGCGTTATCTACGGTTTAGTTAAAAAGCCGGTAGCACAATAACAAAATAAAAAATCCACTCTCTAATTTGCGAGAGTGGATTTTTTATTACATCCAGCGATCTTTTCTATGAACGCGGACTGGTTGAGGTTTAGGTTTGACCGCAAATAGGATCATACCAATAAAGAAAACTGCAATTGACAAAGGAATTTCTAATGATGCAAGCGGCAACGCAAAAATTATTCCAACGATCAGTAAACAACTACCCATAATCTTGATATATCTTTGATCCATAGCAAACCTCTCCTTTTTTAAATTAAAGAACTAATTTTCACATAGTATACACTACCCGAGTTTCTAAAGCTCTGATATTGCTCAACTACAGCACCTGTAAAATTCCACATCTAGATGTGTATAAGAGACAGAGTATACACTACCCGAGTTTCTAAAGCTCTGATATTGCTCAACTACAGCACCTGTAAAATTCAGCCCCTCTTAAATTTCAAGTATATCCAATTGATTTTTAGCCGACACCTTCTTTTGATCTATAAACGAAACGATCAAGTGCTTGGCTTCTTTCTCCAAGGAAAACGTAAGCGAATCATTTTTACGACTCACCTGATGAATCGTCATATCCTTTAATGCCGACTTCAATTCTTCCAAAGGAAAATCCAAGAAGGCCTTTTTAGGAATAAACAGTTGTAAAACAGCCGTATAATCCTTGTAGCGCATATCCTGAATCTCAAACTCGATCGAATCCCGAATATAATATTCAAAAGCGGCCAAGCCCTTATCCAAAGTCAGCTCTGGATACAAAATATGGTAATTCATCATCCGTTCACTCTCATCATCGATCCAAGGAAAATAAGCTAACGCATTCAATCCGCCCTTCATCCGATTGACTCGATATTGATTCGTTAAAAAATTATAGGTACGAGTCACAAAGTAAGAGGCTTCACTTTTTTCCGTTGGTTGAAATTGATCATTTTGATATTGAACTGTTTGAATCACTGTATCCTCAAAAGCAAATTCAATATACGGCTGCTTCAGCAATCCCACACCATTCGTATAAGATAACTGAGATATTCCTAATTGATCACGAAATAGCTGTTGAAACCGCAGATTCGCCTCTTCTTTCCATTGAAAAGGATCCTTATATAACTCAAAAAACACACCCGCACCCAGCTCAGCAACCTCTTCTACTTGTTGAACCTCTAGCAACAACTGCTTAGCAAAAAGCTTTTTGTAAGGAGCTCCCAAGAATAACCACCAGCAAGCAGTCAAACAAACTCCCTTATAAAAAACATCATAGCCAGGAAAAGCATTGCAATCGACAACGACATCACCATTAAGCCCTTTCATTTTCGGTAAAGCATTGGTCTCCTCTGCTGTTTCGAAGGTTCTTCGCTTAGCTAATTCGCTGGTATTATGATACAAATATTCCTCGTAAGAACGAATGTACGCAAAAAAACCATGTTCAATCAACCGAGCCTTCAAATAATCCAAATAGACGTTTTCCCAATAATAGAAATTTTTCTCTTTTAGAATAGCTTTTTCGAACAGCGTTTCTCCTAATATATGAATCGTCATTTCCTCTTCTTGATTCTTCAACTGAAGCCAACAATCTTCCTTCGTACCAAACTCATCAATCACCTGTTGTAAGTGACCAGGATCAAAAGACTGCTCTTTCCCATTAATCAACATTTTCTCTGGTTCCAGCAATAGACGACTCATGACTAACCAATCTCTGGTCTTCATTTGGATATCGGCTTGCTTTAAATCGTAAAGCTGGCTGACACTGTAAATCTTCTGATTATTTCCCATTGCCTTCCCCTTTCTCATTGCTCTATTATAATTATATCTTAAAGATTTAAAAAACCCTATGAAATTGACTACGAAGTTTGAAAAAATTGTATACTATAATAAATTGTGTTAAAACTAAAAATGGAGGTGTTCAAATGGGCTTGAAATTTGAAAAAACCGATGATTTAGATAAATTATTCGAATCGTTTGTCGTAGATCCAGACAAAAAGGTACAAAAAGACGAAGACATCCAGAAGTTCTTAAAACCAAAAACTGAACAAAATGATAAAAAAAAGGATCAGGCTTAAGCCTGATCCTTTTCGATTGCCGCTTCAATTGCCTGCCATGCTTCTTCTTTTCCTTTTTTTGTCTGAGAAGAGAAAAGAATGAAGGTGTCATTCGGATCGAAATCCAATTTCTTTTTGATAGCACTCGTATGCTTATTCCATTTTCCGCGAGGAATCTTATCTGCCTTAGTGGCAACAACAATCACAGGAATACCATAATACTTTAAAAATTCATACATTTGAATATCTTCTTTACTTGGATCATGACGTGCATCGACTAACGATACGACCGCACGCAATTGTTTGCGAGACGTAATGTAGGTTTCGATCATCTCTCCCCATTTCGCCCGTTCTGTTTTAGAAACCTTCGCATATCCATAGCCTGGTACATCAACAAAATGCAAGGCATTTTCGATCAAATAGAAATTCAAGGTTTGTGTCTTGCCGGGTTTCCCTGAAGTTCGAGCTAAATTTTTCCGGTCAATCAATGTATTGATAAAAGAAGATTTACCAACATTCGAACGTCCAGCCAAAGCAATCTCAGGCAAATCCGTTTCAGGATATTGTTTCGGTGAGACCGCACTAATCACGATCTCTGCATTATGCACTTTCATTCTTTCACGCCTTTCAAAAAGGGTTCACAAATTACTTTGTGAACCCTCACTTGCTAACCTGCTTTTTTCTTATTGTTATGGTACTCGATGATCGGTTTTCCAGATCCTTCAACAGAATCTTTTGTCACGATTACCTTTTCGATTGATTCGTCAGAAGGAATGTCGAACATGACATCCATCATAACATCTTCAATAATTGAACGTAATCCGCGAGCCCCTGTATTGCGAGCAATCGCTTTGTCGGCAATCGCATTCAAGGCGTCGGCATCAAATGCTAAATCAGTATCATCATAAGAAAGTAATTTTTGATATTGCTTAACTAACGCATTTTTTGGTTCAGTCAAAATCCGTACCAAATCTTCCGTAGTCAACTTCTCTAATGCAGTCGTTACTGGTAAACGCCCAATAAATTCAGGAATCAAACCAAATTTCAATAAATCCTCTGGGATGATCTGCTGCATAATACTTGCATCTTCATCGATTTTTTTATTGTTTTTACCAAAACCAATCGTTTTTTCGCCTAAACGATTTTTAACGATTGTTTCAATTCCATCGAATGCTCCACCGACAATAAATAGAATATTCGTTGTGTCGATCTGGATGAATTCTTGATGCGGATGCTTGCGTCCTCCTTGAGGTGGAACACTAGCAACAGTTCCTTCAAGAATTTTAAGCAATGCTTGCTGGACACCTTCACCTGAAACATCACGAGTGATCGAAACATTCTCACTCTTACGGGTGATTTTGTCTATTTCGTCGATATAGATAATTCCTTTTTCTGCGCGTTCAACATTGTAATCGGCAGACTGTAAAAGCTTCAATAGAATATTTTCAACATCTTCACCGACATAACCGGCCTCAGTTAGACTCGTCGCATCAGCGATGGCAAACGGTACATTCAGTGTTCTTGCCAATGTTTGAGCTAAGAATGTTTTACCAGAACCTGTTGGTCCAATCAAACAAATATTGCTTTTTTGCAACTCAACATCGTCAAGCCCATCATTTTCAGTATTCACTCGTTTATAGTGATTATACACTGCAACCGATAACGCTCTTTTCGCCCGATCTTGTCCAATAACATATTGATCTAAAACATCCAATAGTTCTTTGGGTTTTGGCACATCAATAAATTCACGAATAGCTTCTTCATGGAATTCTTCATCTATAATCTCTTTACAAAGGTCGATACACTCATTACAAATGTAAACTCCTGGACCCGCAACAACTTTTTTTACTTCTTCTTGGGTCTTTCCGCAAAATGAACAGCGGACTGTTTCACCTGCGCCTGTGCTTTCATACATGGCTGTCACCTCTTGCTTCTTTCTCTACAAGTGTTTCCACGATTGCAGTCTTTATCTATAATAACATAAAGCATAAAAAAGACAAAGAAACCGAAGCCAAATAAAAAGGAAATCTAAAGAAAAAAGTTCTCGAAAAATCGAGAACTTTTTGTCTATTTTGCATACCAAGCCAAGCCTTCGTATTTCCAGCCATGCTTCACTAAATTATTTTTTTCATTGGTATTTAATGTATAGTGATGGGAACCTGCTTTTGCATTCGGATTATATAATCGATGCAAAGCATTTGAACCGCCAGAATACCAAGAAATCCCTTCATAACGCCAGCCCTTTTTAATCAGATTATCCTTCTCATAAGCGTGCAGCGTGTAATGATGATCTCCGGCATTTGGATTATACAGCCGATAAACTGGATTACCTGATGTTGGTCCATTCCAGCCGATTCCTTCATATCTCCAACCCTTAGAAACTAAATTATTTTTTTCAGCAACATTTTGTGTATAGAAATGTTCGCCGCTATTTGGATTGTACAGTCGATACATTTGTATACTATTTGCTGGAGGTGTTGTTGCTGGATTACTAAAAGTAGACGTATAATCCGCATTGATATCAAAGTTTCCGCTAATTCCAGGGAATGAAAATTGCGAAGACCATTGCCAAGCACCATATTGAGTATAGAAATTCGTCGTTGAAAGATTATATGGATATGCAGCCACCCAGATATTTTTATTACCGATAGTTGCAGCATTTATCCGACCAGTAGTCAGCCAGTTCAATCCAATATAATGGCGTACATTTCCGTAACCCAAGGCCTTCAAGCGATTTTCAAAAGCTCTGGAGTTATTCGTATGGTTCCCTTTACCAAGAATTTGAGGTTCCTCGATATCGTTTACCATAACTGCACCGCTGCTCAAACCGAATTTCTTAGCAGCCGCAGCAAAATAATTTGCTTCTGCAACAGCCTGAGCATCACTTGTAAACCAGCTATAGTGGTATGCAGAAACCTTCATCCCTGCTGCCATGGCATTGTTGATCTGTGATTGAGCATAAGGATTTATATAACTCGTTGCTTCTGTTAACTTGACAACTACCCCTGTAACGCCGTAACTTTTCATTTTTTGGAAGTTCGCAACAGAGATATTTCCGTTATGAGAGGAAATATCAATAAAACTCTTGCTTGGTGTATTAGCATTCGTCGCAGATACAGAAGGTAATGATGCGAACAATTGAATCGTTGGATACAGATCTGAACGTCCTCTAGGTAAAGACATCGTACCTTCAGCCGTTTCGATCTGTGTCTCTGGTACAATTGCTTCGTCTGCATCCGTACTCTCTGTTGTTTGTTCCGCTGCGCTACTTTCAGTTGATTCTATTGTTGGTTGTGAAGCGGCTTCAGTTGAATCAACTGTCGAAGAACTTTCAACCGTTTGTTCATTAGGTACTACTTGACTCACTTCAGCAAAAGCTGGTGATACAAAGCTCAAGCATAAAACTGATAAAAAACATAAACCTAAAATTTTTTTCTTCATTTTCTCCTCCTTAGTGAATTTAAGCACAAATTACTTTTTATAATTTAAAACGAGAAATAACCTCATTTCATTAATAATTCAATATTACCAAATTTAAGAGCTATTTTGAAGGTATTCGTTATAAACATCTATAAAAAAAGTGAAAACTAATTTTTTAAACTTTTTTAATCGTGGTCATTTCTAAATCATTCAAAGGTTAAAAGTAAAAAAATGTGGCGTAAAATTACGCCACATCCCTAAATAAAGCAATTTGCTCATTTAATTTTTAGTAATAGAATTATTTTTCTACAGCTGTTCCAGTTACTAGTTCAACTGCTTTTTTCATTTTGATGTCATGTTCTAACATATCTTCTGTTAATACGCGACGGATTTGGTCTTCTGGCATTTGGTACATTTCAGCCAAATCTTTGATTTCTTTAGCGATATCTTCTTCAGAAGCTTCGATTTTTTCTGCTTCAACAATAGCTTCCATCACTAAGTTTGTTTTAACTCGGCCTTCTGCTTCACCTTCAAATTGTGTATGAAGATCTTCTTCAGTAGAGCCAGTTAATTGATAGTACATTTCTGGAGAGATTCCTTGACGTTGCATGTTGTTTAAGAACTCATCCATTGAACGATGAACTTCATCGTGTACCATTACGTGTGGAAGTTCAACGATTTCAGCATTTTCAACAGCTTGCTTGATTGCAGCTTCGTCTTTTGCTTCTTTCGCAGCTTCTTCTTTTTGTTTAGTTAGTTCATCACGATATTTTGCTTTTAATTCATCTAAAGATTCCACTTCTTCATCAACATCTTTAGCAAAATCATCATCTAATTCAGGCAATTCTTTCGCTTTCACTTCATGAATCGTTACTTTAAAGATAGCTTCTTTACCAGCTAAATCTTCAGCTTGATAATCTTCTGGGAAAGTAACCGTTACATCTAAGTTTTCTCCTGCTTTGTGACCAACTAATTGTTCTTCAAAGCCAGGAATGAATGAACCAGAACCTAATTCAAGAGAATAGTTTTCGCCTTTTCCGCCTTCAAATGCTTCATCTCCAACGAAACCTTCAAAATCGATTACTGTAGTATCTCCATTTTCAGCAGCTTCATCTTCTTTGATTACTAATTCTGCTTGAGATTCTTGTTCTGATTTCAAACGTGCATTTACATCTTCGTCTGAAACTTCAACATCTTGTTTTGGAACTTCTAATTCTTTGTAATCCCCTAATTTAACTTCAGGTTTCACAGTAACTTCGGCTTTGATGACCCAAGCTTCGCCTTTTTCCATGCTGTCTACGTCAATTTTTGGTTGAGAGACTGGATCAATGCCTGCTTCTTTTACAGCAGCTTCATAAGCTGTTGGTAATACATCATTCAAAGCATCTTCGTACAAAGCTTCTTCACCGTACATCCGGTTAAATACTTGGCGAGATACTTTTCCCTTACGGAAGCCAGGTACATTAAGATTTTTTTTCACTTTGTTGAATGCATTTGTTAATCCTTTTTGGATCTCAGTTTGTTCAATTGAGAATGTTAACACACCATCATTGGTGCCTGTTTTTTCAAAATTTGCAGTCACGTTTGTTCCCTCCGAATACTAATATACTTGCATTTTGCATACCATTAAATATTACACTACTGATTGTGAATTGTAAATATAAAGCTTTTACTCTCGGCATTTTTTAATGATAATCGAACAGCAGTTGTTTTATTTTCCCACGGATTGCTTCAATCCCTCCATCAAGCGGTTCTCTCCACTCGGAATACTCGGACAAATAACTAGCAACCCAAGCCTCAGGGTTCATGAAAGAACTCTGCAGCGGATATAAAAATGCCATTTCTACCTTCATCTGTTCCAGTAAACTTGATAATAAAACTGGATTATCATCGCCCAAATATTCATCTAATCGAGCTTCGATACTATTTTGTAAGGAATCATCAAATCCGGAATTCGCTGGAGACAGCTCTGCGATTTCATCTTGAATAGTTAAATAGCGAACCTTTTCGGTAACTCCAACACGCGCCAAGCTTTCAAATAAATAGCTGCGAACTAATGGCGCTATCTGAGGATCCAGCATAAATTTTTCAGCTAACGATTGTAACTGTTCTTCAGGCAACTGCTTAATTTTTCGAACCATCACTAGCTGCTCCATCGCTTTCATTGAGGGCAGCTGCTTTAATTCGGCTTCAATCTGTTTGATTACCGCTTGCTGTTGCCGTTGATAAAAGGCCTCTTGATCGTCAATACGCATTGACCAAAAATTTTTTTGCTCTTCTGTTAAGAATTTAGCCTTTTGTGCCCGCCACAGAAATTCACGAGCAGCGAAAAACTTTTGAGAATACAGTTGAATCTGTATAAATAAATCGATCGTTTCCGGTGTTTCAAGGTAGCTCTCTGATTCTTCTTCTGCGTATTCTAAAGCAGCAGAAAACTCCCCTTGCTCTAGAGCTAAACTGGTAATTAAACGGTTTAGTTTAGGCGAAGGATTTTCCTGATAAGCTTGTTTATAATTCTCTAATGCCTGCGAATAATTTCCTGCAGAAAAAGCGTCTTCCGCAAGTGTTAAATAATAGTGATCATTGTTTGGAAATTCAATTGGATTCATTCTTGCATAAAACCCTCTCTAGCTGCTAATAAGTTTAACGTCACAACACTTGTTTCTGAAAAATAATCTCCGATGTGTTGTTTATTTGGCGTAAAAATAGTTACAAGATAGCCTAACATAAAAAACGATCCTCGTAGAATAAAACGACAAGCACCTTCACGAACCAAAACTGTTTGCCAGCTTAATTCCTCTTCAGTAAAACAAACGACCCTGATTCCAAAAACCATCTTGCCAATTGTTTGGCCGTGGTTCATTTTTGTCAGCAAAATAAAATATGCTAAATAAATCAAAAGTGTTAAAAATCCATAAAGGCTGAATAATTCTGAACTCTTTTCTACATTGAGTAAATTTGCAGGTAATCCTAGAACGATTCTCGTAATTGCCGAGATACAGAACAAATCTAACAGGTAAGCAAAAAGACGAATCCAGAAGCCTGCATAGAAATAATCTGGATAATGATGAAATTGACGCTGCCGTTGTTTCTTCTCTAGTAATTGAGTTACAGGTCCTACTGCAGGTCTTTGACTACTTTCAACTGACATGGCTACTCACCTCCGTAGAGATACATTGCTTTAGGAGCTTGAGGAGTACCGACACTCTCAACGATATTTCTAATCAATTCTTCTTGGGATGGCTTGATCCCTTGAAGTTCAGCCAAACTGTTCCCCAACCATGTATTCATAAAATTAGTAGAACCGTTTGTATAAGATACAACTTTTGCTCCGCTCAAATTCTGATCTTTTTTCAAAGCCTGCAACGCTTGGTCAGGATAGCCGATATCATCTATTAAGCCGTTGTCAAGAGCCTGCGCTCCATCGTAAATTCTCCCATCAGCTAATTTACGCACTTGTGCTTCATCCATATCCCGTCCTTCAGCTACAGTCTTAACGAAGCGTCCGTACATGCTATCTACAAAAGCTTGCAGGACTTCTTTGTCTTCTTTCGTTTGAGGTCGAGAGGATGAACCGATATCCTTTAAAGCCCCGCTTTTAATTGTCGCATCAGTAATACCTAGTTTCTCCATCAAGCCAGAATAATTCATACTAGACATTATTACGCCAATAGATCCCGTCATAGTATCCTCTGTAGCAAAAATCCGGTCCGAGTTCGCAGCAATATAGTACCCGCCGCTAGCCGCTTGGCTTTCCATCGAAGCGTAGATTGGAATGTTCTTGTCTTTTTGAATCTCCTTTAAAGCTCTCGTAATTTCTGCCGTCTCATATACCGAACCGCCAGGCGAGTTGATTTCCAACAAAACACCTTTAACAGTTGAATCTTGTTTGATTTTATCTAACTGTTTCATAAACGAGCTATGATTATACCCGTCGGTAGAAAACAAACCGCTGGTACCATCATTGATGATCGTCCCCTCTACTACTAACTTAGCAATTTTTTCTGTACTCGATCCATCTTCTTCTACTTGTTCTTTAGGTTCATCATTTCCATATAGTATTTCATTGACTTGGCTAAGTTCCTTTTTACTATCGTTGCTACGACTGATCGTTGATGAGATCACTGAAAAGATTAACAGCACTACTGCAATACCTACTGCCACCCAACGTCTTTTATTCATTTTTTTCCTCCTAATATAAGTTACGTATAATCAAGACTTTTTCTACTGGTCCCTCAGCCTTCATTTTTTTCGCTTTTTCCGTTAAAGAGTAGCCGCCGAAAAATTCATGAGTCAAAGGATCCTCAATTTCAAAAGTTTGCGCGTCCTCAATACTCAAAGCATCAGGGATGATTTCTTGAATACTATCCCAGCCAGTATCTAGGAAAATTTTTGTTTCATCACTGATTTCAGGATTGTCAGCAAGCTGCTCTAAAAATTTGCGTAATTCACCAATTGTTAAATTTTCTGGTCGATTCATATTGTTTTCCCCTCTCGTTTGATTTTTGTGAAAAATGATTTTCACAAAAAAATCGTCTATCGTAAGTAAGCAAGTTTTCTAAACTACAAAATGCACTCTTGGAAACCGCTCCTTAAATGATACTTCTCTATTTTACCTTATTCTTCTAACAGATGAAATGAAGAAGCAACTTTGTTTTTCAGATCCTCATTTTCACAAATTTCATATATACCAATTATCTAAAAATAAAAAAAAGTTTGACTATTCGGAAAGTATGTATTATATTAGTCATTGTTTCCGATGTTAAAACAAAAAAAATCTTAGATGTACCAATAAGATAGCGCCAGACCTTTTTTAAGGTGACGAGGAAGAAGCTAATCGAAATTTTCGGCGGGTGGCTTCAGGGTTGCTGTGCTCTACAGACTATTACAAAAACTTTATAAAAGAACAAAAAAGTAGTCAGACAGCTCGGAAACATATAATGACAGGAAAGTAGGAAGACATTATGTGTGGAATCGTAGGAATTGTAGGAAATGAGCAAGCGACAAGTATTTTGGTGAATGGATTAGAAAAATTGGAGTATCGTGGTTATGACTCTGCTGGTATTTTCGTAGCAGATCAAAATGAGGACTTTTTGATCAAATCTCAAGGACGCATCAAAGAATTAGCAGAAAAAATTGGTTCTGATGTTCATGGTTCAATCGGAATTGGTCATACGCGTTGGGCAACTCACGGCGAACCAAGTGAAGAAAATGCTCATCCCCATACTTCACAAAGCAAACGATTTGTTTTGGTCCATAACGGTGTGATCGAAAATTACGATGAATTGAAGGAAAAGTATTTAGCAGATGATAGGTTTTACGGCGAGACAGATACTGAAATTGCTGTTCATTTAGTTGAATACTTTGCAGAACAAGGCCTTTCAACAAAAGACGCCTTTCGTAAAGCGTTAAAAGAGATTCGCGGTTCTTATGCTTTTGGTTTAATCGACAAGAACGATCGTGAAACAATCTATGTTGGAAAAAATAAGAGTCCATTATTAATCGGATTGGGCGACGGATTTAATGTCGTCTGCAGCGATGCCATGGCAATGTTGGAACAAACCAATCAATTTGTCGAAATCAATGACGGCGAAATGGTTATCGTGACAAAAGAACGGATTGAAATCGAAGACGAAGCCGGCAATGAAATTCAACGTGCCCCATACGAAGCTAAAATCGATCTTTCTGATATGGAAAAAGGAACTTATCCTTACTACATGCTGAAAGAAATCGATGAACAGCCTGCTACGATGCGTCGGATCATCAGTGAATATACCGATGAAACAGGAACCGTCGTAATCGAAGACGAATTGTTGCAAAGTTTATTAGACAGCGACCGGATTTATATCGTTGCCTGCGGTACAAGTAATAATGCTGGTTGGGCAAGCAAACAAATTATTGAAGGTCTAGCGAATATTCCAGTTGAGATTCATTTATCTAGTGAGTTTGGTTATAATATGCCATTGCTTTCAGAAAAGCCATTCTTTATTTATTTGACTCAAAGCGGAGAAACTGCAGATAGTCGTCAGGTGTTAGTTAAGACCAATAAATTAGGGCACCCGTCTCTTACTGTAACAAATGTTGCTGGTTCGACTTTATCTCGTGAGGCAAGCTATACTATGCTCTTGCATGCTGGTCCAGAGATCGCTGTAGCTTCTACCAAGGCCTACACAGCTCAAATCGCGGCTTTAACTGTTTTAGCTAAAGCTGTCGGTGAAGCGAAAGGTGTAGTCGCGGCGAAAGAATTCGATTTAACAAAAGAATTAGGGATCGCTGCTAATGCAATGGATGTAATGATCGCAGAAAAAGCCATGATTGAAGAAATTGCTGAAGAGTCTCTAGCAACGACTCGCAATGCTTTTTATATCGGTCGTTCCGAAGATTATTATGTTTCTATGGAAGTTGCTTTAAAACTAAAAGAAATTTCTTATATCCAAGCTGAAGGCTTTGCTGCCGGCGAATTAAAACATGGAACGATCGCTTTAGTTGAAGAAGGTACGCCAGTTATCGGCATCATTACTGAAGCCGTAACTGCTCCTCATACTCGCGGCAACCTGCGGGAAGTAGAAAGCCGTGGGGCTCACACATTAGTGATCGTCTCTGAGGAGTTAAGTAAAGATGGAGATCAAATCATCTTGCCAATCGTTCATCAATTCTTGCGTCCGCTTGTCTCTGTAATTCCAGGGCAGCTGATCGCATACTATGCTACATTGTTACGTGGTTACGACGTTGACAAACCTCGTAACTTAGCAAAATCAGTTACAGTTGAATAATCAAAAAAGGTTGAGAAATTCTCAACCTTTTTTTTACGCAGAAAAACGCCCGACCATTCAAGATCGGGCGTCTCTTATTAATCTAAGCCAATTTCCTCACGAACAACTGCTGCGATTTTGTCTACATAGTAATCAACTTTTTCATCTGTTGGTGCTTCAGCCATGACACGCAATAACGGCTCTGTTCCTGAAGGACGAACCAAGATGCGGCCATCGCCATTCATCTCTGTTTCTGCTTCTTCAATGGCCTGTTTGATTGCCGGTACATCCATCGCACCATATTTATCGCTAACACGAATGTTCACTAATTTTTGCGGATAGATTGTCACTTCACCAGCTAGCTCAGAAAGTTTTTTGCCTGTTTGTTTCATGATGTTTAATAACTGTACTCCGGTTAACATTCCGTCACCGGTTGTATTGTAATCCAAGAACAATACATGGCCAGACTGTTCACCACCAAGGTTATAGTCATTTTTACGCATTTCTTCAACCACATAACGGTCTCCAACTTGGGTAATCACATCTTCCAAACCGATTTCTTCAATCGCTTTATGGAAACCTAAATTGCTCATTACTGTAGTCACTACAGTATTTTTTTTCAAGCGTTTGCGTTCTGCTAAATATTTTGCACAGATAAACATGATACGATCACCATCGATAATATTTCCCAGCTCATCGACTGCAATCACTCGATCGCCATCGCCATCAAAAGCTAAACCAGCATCCGCACCTTTTTCAACGACCATTTTAGCTAATTCTTCCGGATGCGTCGAACCAACCCCAGCATTGATGTTCAAACCGTTTGGTGAAGTTCCCATCGTGTAAAAGTCTGTTTCTAAATCTGCAAATAAACGGTTGACGCTAGTAGATGTTGCTCCATTAGCTGCATCAACACAAACAGTTAGACCTGATAGATCTCCTGAAATTGTTTGTACAAGAAATTGTGAATATTTCAAAAGGCCTTCATGGAATTCATCTAGAGTTCCTAACCCTTCCGCTGACGGACGAGGCAGCGTGTCTTCTTCTGCATCAATCAATGCTTCGATCTCAGCTTCTTGCTCATCCACTAATTTAAAACCGTCTCCACCGAAAAATTTGATTCCATTATCTTCTGCAGGGTTATGAGATGCAGAGATCATTACACCAGCAGATGCTTTTTGTAATCTTGTTAAATAAGCTACTCCAGGTGTTGAGATTACGCCAAGCTGAAAAACTTCGATTCCTACAGATAACAATCCAGAGATCAAAGCTGTTTCTAATAATTCTCCTGATATTCGAGTATCGCGTCCAACTAACACTCGTGGACGATCTTCACTTTCATGATGCTGGCTTAAAACATAACCGCCGCAACGACCTAATTTAAACGCTAGTTCAGGTGTTAACTCCTTATTCGCGATTCCGCGTACTCCGTCTGTTCCAAAATATTTCCCCATTAAATTATATTTCCCTTCTTCATCTAGTTAGTAGATTGATTTGTCGGCTCTTCTTCACTGTTGGCTACTTTAGTAGAGCTTGTTTCAGAAGTTTTCGAGGCTCCGCCCGAACTTCCTGCAGCTTCAGTTGTCGACGAACTAGAATGATTTGTACTGCTAGTTTCTGATTCCTGGGACTTCTTAAATACCGGTGTCACTTGTGCGCTCACCGTTTTAGGATTCACTTGATAATCTCCTGACACTGGTACGTCAATGAATTTTTTAACCGTCCCTTGAATTTGACTTACATCGACTGGAATGCCGATACTGTCTATTTGATCAATTACTGACTGCACGCCGGTAATTGTTGCCTTTGTTCGATTCAAATCAATTTTGACACTTTCCACTGTTGAAGGCAGGTCACCTTCTTGAATCGGGTAAAGTGAAACTTCCTTACTGGGTGTCTGAATCTCAAAGTTTACCGTCACATTTTGTGGGTCAGATTGAATCGGCAACGCTTCTCCGCTAGCATTCAATGCTTGAACAGGTGCTTGAATACTCTCTTGATCCGTTGTCAATTTACTGCTGTCCACTGAAGCAACGACGCGATCAATCTCTTTCATCGTATTTTCGCCAGTAGTGATTTCGACTTTTTCTGGCTGAGTAGACATCTCGCCGATTTTCAATCCATTACTGCTAGTTGTACTGCTTAAAATCGGTGATACATCAAATTTCTTTTTAACTTTCTTTTCGATTGTCACGGAAATCCGCTCAGGTTCAATCGTTGCAAAAAGCGAACTTGATAAGTTCTTGGTTTTCAAACGAACTTCGTGTGTCCCAGAGGATAAATTCGTCAAATCTGCAACAACACTAAAATCCCGAGTATCCGGATCAATCTCCTTATTCAATTGAATCCGATTTGCTCCGCTTAACTTGACCGAAACATTTGATGAAAAACCATGAACAAAATATTGATCCGAATCATAAAGAACATTGATTGGTACGTTTTGAATGGATTCCTCATAACTGGTTTCGGAAGAAATCAAACGGCTAAAATTTTGACTATTAACATTAAAAAAATCAGCATATAAGGTGCATTGCTTTTTTTGAATTTGATTCTCATTTTTGTCCTCCTTTGGTCAAACCTTCCAAAAAGGTTTGCAGAAGACTCTTTTTGCCAGCATTTTTTTCATCCGGCAGTAATTCTCTGCGCATCACAGCCAAATATTCTTCTTGTGACAGGTCATGCAGAAAATCATTGTTCAAGGTAATACTGACTCCGCCTGTTTCCTCAGAAACAATGAACGTTAGAGCATCGCTGACTTCACTAATCCCCACTGCTGCACGATGCCGCGTACCAAATTCCTTTGGTATCAGCATACTATCAGAAAGCGGCAAGTAAGCTGAAGCAACTGCGAGTTTTCCATTTTTGACAATAACAGCACCATCATGTAACGGTGTATTAGGTATAAAAATGTTGATTAACAACTCTCCGGTAATATCCGCATCCAAATCAATCCCAGTTTCGATATACTCCTCTAATCCTGTAAAACGTTGTATCGTTACTAGTGCACCGATTTTTCTTTTTGACATATACTGAATCGCTTTGTCAAAAGCTAGGATCATCCGCTCATCATCACGCTCTTCTTTCTTCGATGTTTTAAAGAAAGAACTGCGACCTAAATGCTCCAGACCGCGTCGAACTTCTGGTTGAAAAATAACGATCGCTGCAATCACACCGTAAGTGATAATTTGGTTCATTAACCACGATAACGTGTGCAGACCGATCAGCTCAGCCACAATTCGAATCCCAATAAAAACCGCCACACCTTTGATCAATTGAACGGCTTTTGTTCCGCGAACAAGTTCAAACAAACGATAAATCAAAAACCAGACAACAAATATATCTAAAAGGTTGACGATGATATCCCAAGTTGAAAGGTTCTCAGAAAAAAAGCTAAGCCAGTATTCCGGTTTGAATAATTCAATTAGACGATTAGGCATAGATAACCTCTCTTTCTATCCAAAATTCTCTACAATTATACCACAGTGGTACAGGTCTAGCATAAAATTTAAGAAGGAAAGGAGCCTTAATAAACTAAGACTCCTAACTCTTAATACTAATTTCAATTTCTCGAGATAATAAACATAATATTTTAGCTTTCTAGCATTTCCTGTTCTTACTAAAACGTGTTTGTAACAGGTGCGACCTGTTTAAAGTTATTTGTTGCGTTTTTCAGCACGAGCAGCTCTGCGGGCGGCACGTCTTGCTTCCGCTTCCGGGTCAGCTTTGCGTTCCCTTTTTGGTTTTGCTCCAGCAGTTGCTTCGTCTGATTCTACTTTAGTCCCTTCAAGTTTGGCCCGAATTTTTTCTTCTTGACCTGCTAAGCGAGCATAGTTATAAAAACGTGTCTGCGCATCATTCACTGTTTTTTGGTATAGTCGCTGCGCATCATCTGGCTGGATTCTTTCAAGTGCCGAAAAACGTGTTTGTTGTTTCATAAATCCAATCATATCGTCAAAGTTCGGCTTTTTGTAATCTAATGTCATTGGATTTTTACCCTTTTCACGTTGAAGCGGATTGTAGCGATACAGTGACCAGTATCCTGAGTTTACAGCATCCTTTGCTTCTTGGAGCGTTTTACTCATACCGCCGCGTAAACCATGGTTAATGCATGGTGTATATGCGATAACTAGTGATGGACCAGGGAATTTTTCAGCTTCGTCTAGCGCTTTGATTGTTTGCATCTGGTTGGCACCTGAAGCAATTTGTGCCACATAAACATTGCCGTAGGTCATCGCCATCATTCCCAGGTCTTTCTTAGATTGATACTTACCGCCTGCGGAGAATTTTGCAATAGCTGAAGCAGGAGTAGCTTTGGACGTTTGACCACCAGTATTTGAGTATACTTCGTTGTCCATAACTAAGATATTTACATCTGCACCGCTGGCTAAAATATGATCAATTCCACCGAAGCCGATATCGTAAGCCCAGCCGTCACCGCCGAACATCCATTGACTTGTTTTAACAAAGAGATCACGATTGTCATAAATTTCTGCCAGGTCTGGATCTGATAATCCTTCTGCTTCAAGAGCCGCTGTTAATTTAGTCGCCCGTTGCTGTGTGCCATCTGATTCAAACATATGGTCCATCCAATCTTCCATCAGCTCCCGCAAGTCATCAGAAACAGTTCCTAAAACATCATTGATTTTATCGGCTAACTCTTTTCGCCGTGTTTGATTGGCTAAGAACATCCCATAACCGTATTCTGCATTGTCTTCAAATAACGAATTCGACCAAGCAGGACCCTGCCCTTTATCATTCGTCGTATAAGGACTAACCGGTGCTGCTGCTCCCCATATGGAAGAACAGCCAGTCGCATTTGCAATCATCATACGGTCACCAAACATTTGAGTCATTAATTTCACATATGGTGTCTCGCCACAGCCAGCACAGGCTCCCGAAAATTCTAATAAAGGTTGATTGAATTGCGAGCCTAAAACCGAATTCGTTTTTGCTGGATTTGCTTTTTGCTTCAAGGTCATTGAGAAAGCCCAATTAATCGCCTGTTCTTTTTCTTCTTCATAAGGCTTCATAACTAAAGCCTTACCTTTAGCAGGACAAGCCTCAACGCACAAACCACAGCCAGTACAATCTTCAACTGAAACTTGAATACGATATTTCAAGCCATCAGCTCCGCGCATTTCGCGAACGATGTACCCTTCTGGAGCTTCTTCTAACTCCTCTTCATCTGCTAAGAACGGACGAATCGCCGCATGAGGACAAACGAATGAGCATTCATTACACATCGTACAACGATCGCTGATCCAATGAGGAACCTCTAGAGCGATACCGCGTTTTTCAAACTTCGCAGTGCCTGTCGGAATCGTCCCATCAGTCATTCCATTTGCCACAAGATCGTTAACAGTTAAATCATTCCCACGTTGCGAATTGATTGGTTCAACAATCTGCTCCACGTATTGAGAAACTGGGGACTTACGAACTTGTGATGGAACTTCGACGGTTCGCCAAGCTTCCGGAACCTGAACTTGATGTAATAATTCAACCGTCTGATCGATCGCAGCGATATTTTTCTCAACAATTTCCAAGGATTTACGCCGATAGCTTTTATCGGCTTCTTCCTTCAATATCTCTAATATTTCATCAAACGGAATAATACCTGTCAGGCTAAAGAACGCCGTTTGCATAACTGTATTGATCCGCGAACCAAGTCCCACTTCCATCGCTAATTTTACAGCATTAATTGTATAAAATTTTATATCGTTTTCAGCAATGTAACGCTTCATTTTGGCAGGTAATAATTTATCGATCTGCGCATCATTCCACATCGTGTTCATTAAAAAGATTCCGCCTGGTTTCAAACCCTTCAATAAATCATAGGTATGAATATAGGCCGGCGTGTGGCAGGCGATAAAGTCGGCACTTTCAACAAGATAAGTCGAACGAATCGGCGTATCACCAAAACGCAGGTGAGAAACCGTTAATCCGCCAGATTTTTTAGAGTCGTAGCTAAAATAGCCTTGAGCAAATTTATCGGTATGATCACCAATGATCTTGATTGCTGATTTATTTGCACCGACTGTTCCGTCAGAACCAAAACCCCAGAATTTTGCTTGAAAGGTGTTTGGGTTGGTCAGGTCAAGTGTCCCCTTAGTTTCCAACGACAGATTGGTTACATCGTCAGTAATCCCGATTGTGAAGCGCTTCTTAGTTAGCTTTTTATCTTTTATAAGTTCATCGTATACAGCAATAATTTGATCAGGAGTTACATCTTTTGAGCCCAAACCAAAACGGCCACCGATAATTTTAGGTCGAACATCTGCTTCGTACATCACGCCTTGGATATCTAGTAAAAGCGGCTCGCCATCGGCCCCCGGTTCCTTTGATCGATCTAAGACAGCGATCGACTTGACTGTATTAGGCAATTTTTCTAAAAAGTTTTCAGTTGGAAATGGACGATATAAATGGATGTTTAAAAAGCCGACTTTGCGACCATTTGCATTTAAATAATCGACTGTTTGTTCGATCGTTTGCGCAACAGACCCCATTGCTACAATGACCTCTTCAGCATCATCCGCACCATAATAAGTAACTAAATCGTAATTAGTTCCACGTAGTTTGTTGATCTCGAACATATATTTTTGCACGATTGCTGGCAGTTCATCGTAATAGCGATTCACTGTTTCTCGTTGTTGGAAATGGACATCCGGATTTTGATTCGTTCCGCTGATTGTTGGATGATTTGGATTCATACTGCGTTTGCGAAACTCTCTTAACTTTTCTTGATCAATCAATGGAGCTAATTCTTCGTAATCTAATACTTCCACTTTTTGAATTTCATGACTCGTACGGAAACCATCGAAAAAGTTCATGAAAGGAAGACTGCCCTCGATAGCCGCTAAATGCGCTACCGCTGATAGATCCATTACTTCCTGAACACTGCTTTCTTGCAGCATCGCAAATCCTGTTTGACGAGCAGCCATTACGTCACCATGATCACCAAAGATATTTAAGGCATTTGTTGTAACCGCTCGACTGGCAACATGAAATACGCCCGGCAACAACTCTCCTGCGATTTTATACATGTTCGGAATCATCAATAATAAGCCTTGCGAAGCGGTATAGGTGGTCGTTAACGCGCCCGTTTTCAATGCGCCATGAACCACACCAGCAGCTCCAGCCTCCGATTGCATTTCTGTGATTGAGACAGGTTGTCCAAATATATTTTTCTTCCCTTGCGAAGCCCATTGATCCACAAGTTCAGCCATAGTTGAGCTAGGAGTGATTGGGTAAATTGCAGCTAACTCTGTGAATCCATATGAAATATAGGCTGCTGCTGTATTTCCATCCATCGTTTTTGTCTTACGCATGTTTTTCCTCCTTAATATTTAGTAGCTTTTTCCTATAGAAAAAATTACTATTCTAACGTGTAATACCATTTATTTTTATGTGATCCTTTTCAGAATAAAAAACTTAAGATATTTATAACAACGGACTTATTATAAACGAACCTCCCTTAATTTCAAACACGAGTTTCAGTATTTTTAACTTATTTAAATGAAAAGAGTTTGTTTTCTTAAAAATTTTTTGTACACTGGTAAGAGAAAGGACGTGTTTTCTCATGGATATTTCTGTTATAAAAGCAAGTTTGGTCAATGACTTTAATGGCATCAAAATCGGTTCAGATACAGCACCAAAGCGGCTGATTGAGTTTATCAATCTTCGGTGTCCTTACTGCAAGCAATGGTTTGAAGAATCTTATGACACTTTAGATC
The DNA here is from genome assembly GCF_002140655.1 of Enterococcus sp. 3H8_DIV0648. Classification (NCBI taxonomy): domain Bacteria; kingdom Bacillati; phylum Bacillota; class Bacilli; order Lactobacillales; family Enterococcaceae; genus Enterococcus; species Enterococcus sp. 3H8_DIV0648. Next base: position 1,253,479 of record NZ_NGLG01000001.1, read on the forward strand.
AGGCAGTCGCCGAAGGAAAAATCCAGCGCATTATCAAATTATTAGATAAAGATAAGATTAGTTTGCAACGCGGTAACGTCATGCACGAGTACATTGATGCTGATCCTAAAAAAGCCCTGATTCAGATTCAGCAGGCTTTCGAAACACAAGAAATTTGGCAAGATTTTGAACTAGAGGCGGTTGCTAACTACGCAGAAAAAACATTGTATTTCTCCCAACAAGCAAATCAAACCCTACAGGGAGAAATTCGCAACGAAGCTGAACAGGCAAATATCAAGTTCGTTCCAACCGTTATATTAGGCGACCATATTTTTGATGAGTCAATTGATGAAGCTACATTAAAAACTTATATCTCAGAATAAATAGAAAAACCGTTTGAGACTCAAACGGTTTTTTTGCGCAATTTATCTGCAAAATCATTGATTTTTCGTATCCGATGGTTGATCCCCGATTTAGAAATCGCTCCAGACGGGATCATCTCTCCCAATTCCTTTAAGCTGATTTCTGGATTTTGAATCCGCAATTCTGCAATTTCTTGCAACTTCTCAGGCAATGATTGTAATCCGACAGTTGCTTCAATAAAATGAATATTCTCAATCTGTTTAGAAGCTGCATCAATCGTTTTATTCATATTAGCTGTCTCGCAATTGACTAGTCGATTAACCGAATTACGCATGTCTCGGACAATTCGAACGTCTTCAAACTTCAACATTGAATTCGTTGCGCCGATCAACGTTAAAAAGTCAGCAATTTTTTCCGCACCTTTTAAATAGGTGATGTACCCGTTGCGTCGTTCCAGCGTTCGCGCATTGAGATCGAACAGATTCAGCAAATCGCAAATATCTTGATTATGTTCCTCGTAGATCGAAGAAATCTCTAAGTGATAACGACTTGTTTCAGGATTATTAACCGAGCCCGAAGCTAAAAAAGCTCCTCGCAAATATGCCCGTGTTTTTTCATCAGATTGTTTTACTTCATTCGATATGTGGGATTGAAACATCATTCCATCCATAATATCCAAATCTAATAATATCTTCTGTGTTTCTTGCTTCAATCGAACAATGTAAACATTATTTTTCTTTAATTTCATTTTTCGGCGTACCAATAACTCGCTGCGCACTCCATAATGTTCCTTCAACAAAGTAAAAATCCGACGAGCAATCGCCGCATTTTCAGTTTGGACATTTAAAATAAATTGATGATTACTCAAGCTTAGCGAACCATTCATACGTATCAAAGCGGCCAGCTCAGCTTGTGCGAGATTCTTTTGAACTGCCAGACCCGTTAGCTCTTTTTTTACTTCTGCTGCAAAAGACATGACGAGCCCTCCTTTTTCATAATAAAGACTTAATTTTTCTAGAGAAAAATTAGGTCTATTTTCAAGTCGTATACCATTCCACTAGTTATCTCGCATGACTATCTATCAGCTGTCTCTTATACACATCTAGATGTGTATAAGAGACAGGTGGAACTGTCATCCTTTTTCATAATAAAGACTTAATTTTTCTAGAGAAAAATTAGGTCTATTTTCAAGTCGTATACCATTCCACTAGTTATCTCGCATGACTATCTATCAGTTCTGCGTGAAAATATTATTCGTTGTTTGAATAAAAAAGTGGAACTGTCATCCTTTTTCATAATAAAGAACTAATTTTCTTTGACAAAAATTAGTTCTAATTAAGACTACATAACTATATTTTTCTTCCGTCAATCAGATGAACTGAAGATTTTTTAAATTTTTGCGCCGAATACGATTCGGAACAACTCATCTACAACCTTATCGCCATCATGAAAAACACCGCCATCACGCAATTTCAAAAAATCAGTTGAAACGACACGACAGCCCTCATCTCTCAGACCATTAAAATCATGGGTAACCTGTACCAAGTACTCGTCATAGATTTCAGGATCCATATAACCTTCAGGAACTTTTTCTGTATTGACCAAAACGGTGTCGATAAATTTGCTTTCAAGGTGCTTGTGCAGAACTCGAATATGATCTGCATCGCTAAAATGCTCTGTCTCACCTTTTTGAGTCATGATATTGCAAATGTAGACCACTTCTGCCTTAGTCGTACGGACTGCATCGCCTAATTCCTCAATCACTAAATTAGGGAGGATACTAGTAAACAATGACCCCGGACCTAGTACGACCATATCTGCTTCATGAATAGCATTAACAACTTTACGTGCTGCATGAACAGCTTGCTCACCATTTTTCTCTGTAACATAAACTTTTTCAATCGTTTTGCGATCAATAGCAATTTTTGACTCGCCTACCGCACTCGTTCCATCATCGAAATCTGCATGCAAAACTAACGGTGTTTCCGAAGAAGGATAGATGTGTCCATCGACATGCATCATCATCGAAAGCAATTGAATAGCTTCATAGGTGCTATTGCGCATTTCTGATAAAGCCGCAATCAGGAGATTTCCAATCGTATGATTCGCTAAAAATTTGTCATCCTCATGAAAACGATATTGAAATAAATCTTCATATAGTTTTGGCATGTCTGATAAAGCAGCCAATACATTTCTCAAGTCGCCTGGTGGTGCCATATCGATCGAATCACGCAATTCACCGCTGCTGCCGCCATCATCTGCGACAGTCACGACTGCTGTAATATCTGCGCTTTGGTTCCTCAGGCTTTTCAAAATAACCGGCAGACCAGTTCCCCCGCCAATCACCACGATTTTAGGTTTGCGGATACGGTATGTTTTCATTTTCATGAACGATTCACCGTCTCTTTCCGCTTATCTTTATCACGATGGGTGATGTTCACTTTATAATCAGCTTCTTTAATAGCTTTACCCACACGCTCAGTCAGGGCAACTGAGCGGTGCTGACCACCTGTACAACCAATAGCGATGGTTAATGAACTTTTCCCTTCTTTGATATAACCTGGCAAGATATCCATTATTAGCCGTACAAAATTTGTATAAAAACTTTCCGTTTCAGGAAACGACATCACATAATCATAAACAGGCTTATCTAGCCCTGTTTGCGGACGCAGCTCTGGAATATAATGCGGGTTTGGTAAGAAGCGTACATCCATGACGATATCAGCATCAATCGGCAGCCCATATTTAAATCCAAAGGAAACAACTTCCACGTGGAAACCTACATCATCTTTTTGCTTAAATGATTGATTGATTTTTTCCCGCAGCTGACGCGGTGTCAAATCGGTTGTATCAATCATTAACGTTGCGCGATTTTTTAGATCTTCCAAAATCGCACGTTCTTTTCGTATCCCCTCTGTAATCATACCGTCCATTGCAAGCGGATGAGAACGACGCGTCTCTTTATAACGAGAAACCAGCTCCTCATCAGAACAATCTAAAAACAGGATACTTGTATCGATAAATCCGGTATTTTCGATCTCTATCAACATTTTTTGAATGTCTTCGAAAAATGAACGGGACCGTAGATCAACAACTAAGGCAATTTTTGTTACCTTTCCAGACTCACGAATTAATTCCCAAAATTTTGGAATTAAACCTGGGGGCATATTATCTACACAAAAATACCCCATATCTTCAAAACTTTGAATCGCAACAGTTTTCCCCGCGCCACTCATACCAGTAATGACAACTAAATGTAAACTCTCTGTCAT